>NZ_CM182073.1:0-1347920 GCF_059417945.1 Candidatus Pelagibacter sp. PS_17 | reverse complement strand
AAAAATTTGTAGGAATAAGGTCAGTTAGAAGCAAAATAATTTTTTTGCAATAAATAATTTTGTAAAAGCAAAAATAAATAAAATTAATATTTGCAATAAATAATTTAGTAAAAATAAAAATAAATTAAATCTATAGGTGATTCATTTCAAACGGGAATATTCTCTCTAAGCTGATATAATATTACAACCAAGAGGTGGTCTGTTTTAAATCTTAAAAATTATTTTGCCACAGTGTTGTTTGATTGAACGATTAAGTTTTACAAATTTAAAATCTATGATTGTGTGATTTATAAATTATGTTTCTTATTGTTTTACTAAATCTATATATAGTTAATCTAAAAATTTGATTTCTTATATGATGTAAGTATTATTAGTTGAAATTTAAAATAGTCGTATAAATTTATTATAAGCCTGAAATTTTCTTTGTTATTCTCGAAATGTTTCTTGAAGCATTTGCTTTCTTTATAATTCCAGTTTTTGCAACTTTCATTAACTCAGAGTTCAACTTTGGCAAGAATTTTAGAGCTTCATCTTTTTTCTTTTCTACCAAAAGAAGGTTCATTTTTTTTATAGCATTTCTGTACTTGCTCTTACGAGCCTTATTAACCAATGTTTGTGTAGCAATTCTTCTAATTCTTTTAATCGCTGATTTTGTGTTTGCCATAAGCGCAGTGGTATAGCTTGAGAATTTATACTGGTCAATAGAATAATTCCCTATTTTTGGCATGTATTACAAAAGAATGTTGACCTATTAGATATAAATATTTTCTGAATTTTCCCATTACATTTAGTTCTTAAGCAGCTTAGATTTTCTCTTTGATAAACCCTAAATTCTTTTTGGAAATTTCCACTTTTTCCAGTGATGTTTTTAAAATCTCGAATACTTGACCCTCCTTTTTTAATAGCCCTATTAAGTACACTTTTTGAATAAGTAATAATTTTTTTGCAATCTTGCTTGGTTAACTTTGATGCATAGGTAATTGGATTAATTTTGCATAAAAATAAAATTTCACTAGCATAAATATTTCCAATTCCTGATACAAATTTTTGATCTAATAAGAAACTTTTTATATCCTTTTTTTTATTTGTGAAATAACCAATTAAATATTCTAAGTTAAAATTTTTAAAAAATGGTTCAGGTCCTAAATGACTAAATCTTTTTTCAAGTTCCTTCTTGTTTTCTATAAATTTAAAAAATCCAAATCTTCTAGGATCATTGTATATAACTCTTAAACCTTTAAAATGAATTTCAACATGATTATGTTTTTTTGGTAGACTTGGTGAATTATAAAAACTAGTATTGGTAAACTTACTAATATTATTTTTTTTTATTAAATGAACAGTTCCAGACATCCCTAAATGAATTAAACAAAAAGATTGATCAGAAAAATTCAAGATCAAATACTTTGAAAATCTAGTTACTTTTTTAATAATTTTATTTTTTAATAATTCTTCAAATTTTAAAGGAATTTTAAACCTTAAATTTCTATTCGTAATTATTATTTTTTTGATTTTTTTATGCTCTAATTTTTTAGATAGCGATTGTTTGACTATTTCTACTTCTGGTAATTCTGGCATTTGAGACTATATTATCAATAAATAATAAATTTAATATGCAGCAATATCTCCAAAACAAAAAGGGCCTTGTCCAAAGTGTCTTTGATAATGTCTATGACAAATATGATTTAATGAATGACTTTATGTCATTGGGTGTTCATAGAATTTGGAAAAAAGATCTATTAAGTTGGATGAACCCTTCAAATAATAAAACTTTAATTGATGTCGCCTGCGGTACTGGAGATCTTGGTAAACTTTTTTTAGATGCAACTGATAAAAATGGTGAAATATTTTGTGTTGATCCAAATAAAGGGATGATTGGTAAAGGCAAAGAAAAGTTAAATACTTATAAAAATATCAATTGGATAATTGCTCCAGCTGAAAAGTTGCCTATTAAAGATAATTCTTGTGATTATTATACAATTAGTTTTGGACTACGAAATACTAAAGATCTAAATAAAGCTTTATCAGAAGCTTATAGAGTTTTAAAACCAGGAGGTCGTTACTTATGTTTAGAATTTTCTAAAATTCAAAACTCTAATTTAGACTTTATATATAAAAATTATTCAAAACTTATTCCTTTAGTTGGAAAAGCTATAGTTGGACAAAAAGAACCTTATGAATATCTGGTTAAAAGTATTGAAGAGTTTATTAATCAAGAAGAGTTAATTGATTTAATGAATAAAAATAAATTTGTTAACTGCAGTTATAGAAACTTATCAGGTGGAATTGTAGCTATTCATTCAGGCTGGAAAATCTAATGTTAAAAAAAATATTCATCTTATTTAAATTAGGAAGAAAATTAGCTCGTTCTGATATATTAACTATTCTTTCTAAGTTTAAAAAACCACCATTAGCAATTAAGATTCTCTTCCAAATACTTTCATTTTCTTTTTCTCCACCTAATAAAAATAATTTAAACGAAAATGAAGGAGCAAAACTCTCTAAGTCGCTACAATCAATGGGAACTACATTTATTAAGTTAGGACAATTTTTGGTTACTAGACCTGATATTATCGGAGATGATTTAGCAAAACAGTTAGAGGGCTTACAAGATAGATTGCCCGCTTTTACTTTAACTGAAGCAAAGGCAATAATTAAAAAAGACCTAGGAGATGATACTTTCAATTCAATCATTGATTTAAGTGAACCAGTTGCAGCAGCTTCAATAGCACAGGTTCATAAAGCAAAAATAAATGACAATGGAACCATAAAAGATGTTGCTATTAAAATTTTAAGACCAAATATAAAAAAAGTATTTAATGAAGAGATAGATGCTTTGATGCTTTTTGCTTTTATGGTTGAGTCATTTATAAAAAAAACAAAAAGGCTGAAATTGGTAGAAGTGGTTTTTCTTCTTAAAGAAATAACTAATTTAGAAATGGATTTAAGATTTGAAGCAGCAGCTGCAAATGAATATGCCGAAAATACAAAGAATGATGCAGGTTTTAGAGTTCCTGCTATTTATTGGAATTTTACAAGCGAAAATGTCATGACACTTGATTGGGTAGAAGGCGTTTCTATTCGTGAAACAGAAGATTTACAAAAAAGAAATATAGATACTAAGAGAATAGCCTCTGATGTAATTCAGCATTTTTTAAGACATGCTGTTAGAGACGGTTTTTTTCATGCTGATATGCATCAAGGAAATATATTTATTGACGATAATGGGCAAATTGTTCCTATAGATTTTGGAATAATGGGAAGATTAGACAATCTTAGCAAAAGATTTTTAGCTGAAATTTTATTTGGATTTATTCAAAGAGACTACAAAAAAGTTGCTGAGGTACATTTGGTTGCTGGTCTAGTTCCTAAAGATGTGCCTGTTAATGATTTAGCACAAGCATTAAGATCAATTGGTGAACCAATTTTTGGTCAATCTGTAAAAGATATTTCTGGGGGAAAATTATTAAAACAACTTTTTGAAGTTACTGAAAAATTTAATATGCAAACTCAACCTCAATTATTAATGTTACAAAAAACAATGGTAGTGGTTGAGGGTGTTGCGAGAAAACTTAACCCTAATACCAATATATGGGAAACTTCAAAACCAGTTTTAGAAAGTTGGTTAAGAGAAACAAAAGATCCAATTAATACCTTAAATGAAAGTTTAAAAAGTACTACTGAAGTAATTAAAAGATTGCCTGATTTTCCAGAGATTATGGATAAAGCCAATCAAGCTTTATCATTTTTAGCAAGTGGACAGATCCCCCAAAATTCAAATTCATTTACTGCCTTAAATGAAAAGAGATCTGAAATGACTGCCTTTAGAAATCAGTCTATTGTTGGTTTATTACTGCTTGTAATTTTTGGTCTAGTAGTATTTTAATTCTCACAATGAATAATATATCTGAAAGAAAAATACTTTTAATAATATGTGGTGGGATATCTGCTTACAAAAGTTTAGAATTAATCAGATCATTAAAAAAATTAGGTGCAAAGGTTAAAACTATTCTTACTAAAAGTGCTAAAGAATTTGTAACTCCTTTGTCCGTTGCCTCACTATCTCAAGAAAAAGTTTATGACGATTTATTTAGCTCTGAAAATGAGGCTGAAATGGATCATATTTCACTATCTAGATGGGCAAACTTAATTGTTGTAGCTCCAGCTACCGCTAATACAATCTCAAAATTAAGCACAGGGTCTTCAGATGATCTTGCTTCAACTGTAATTTTGGCTTCAGATAAAGATATTTTTTTAACACCAGCAATGAATGTTAGAATGTGGGACCATCCATCAACGAAAGAAAACCTTAAAAAATTAAAATCATTTGGTTATAAAATTATAGGTCCTGAAATTGGAGATATGGCCTGTGGAGAATTTGGTGAAGGTAAAATGACTGAACCAGATGATATTGTTCAAGAAATTAATTTATACTTTAGTGAATTAAATAAAAATTATAAATTAAAAGCCTTAGTAACGGCTGGACCAACTAATGAATATATTGACCCTGTAAGATTTATAACAAATAAATCTTCTGGAAAACAAGGTTATGCTTTAGCAAAAGCATTTGCTAAAAAAGGATTTCAAACCACTTTAATTTCTGGACCTACAAATTTAGAAGTAGGCAACAATATAAACTTAATTAAAGTAGAAACTGCAGATGAAATGCTTAAAGCTACACAAAATAATTTACCAACAGATGTAGCAATTTTTTCAGCAGCTGTTGCTGACTATAAAGTTAAAGAAATAAGTAATAGCAAAATTAAAAAGCAAGAAAAATTAAATCTAGAACTAGAAAAAAATATTGATATTTTAAATTATGTATCAAAACATAATTCTCTTAGACCAAAGTTGGTAATTGGATTTGCTGCAGAAACTAATAATATAGAAGAAAATGCAAAAAAAAAATTAGATGAAAAAAACTGCGATTGGATAATAGCAAATGATGTTTCCAATAAAGCAATTGGATTTGACTCTAGTTTTAATGAAGTTTCGATTTATTATAGAGATAAAAATATGGATGATGAAAGGCTTACAATAAAAAGTAAATCTGAAATTGCTGATGAAATAGTAGATAGAGTTATTAAAGGATTAAATTAAAATTCAGTGGCTAAAGTATTAATCAAAAAATTAAATCCTAAAGTAGAATTACCTGCTTACAAAACAGATGGTGCTTCAGGTATGGATTTGATGGCTTTTATAGAGGAGCCTATTAGAATAGCTCCTAATAGCTCGTATTTGGTTCCTACAGGGCTTTCAATGGCATTTTCAGAGGATTATGAAGTTCAAATTCGTCCTCGATCTGGTTTGGCTGCTAAAAAAAGTATTACAGTTTTAAACACTCCGGGGACAATTGATAGTGATTATAGAGGAGAAATTAAAGTTATACTTTTTAATCATGGTAAAGAAGATTTCCTTATCAACAATAAAGATAGAATAGCACAAATGGTCTTAATGCCTGTAATTAAGATGGAGTTTGAAGAAACAGATAATTTACCTGATACATTGCGAGGTGATGGTGGATTTGGCTCAACAGGTAAATGAATAGCCAATTAAAAAAAGCATCAATAGAAAGATACTCAAGACAAATAGTACTAAAAGATATTGGCACTATTGGACAAAAAAAAATTATATCTTCAAAAGTTTTAATTGTTGGAATGGGTGGTTTAGGATCTCCTGTTGCAGAATTTCTTGCAAGAGCTGGAGTTGGTTCGATAGGTATAGTTGATGATGATAAAGTTAGTTTATCTAATCTACACAGACAAAGTCTTTATAACACCAGCGATATAGGAAAATTTAAAGTTCAAGTAGCAAGGGTTAAAATTAAAAAAATAAACCCAAGTATTAAAATTAAAATTTACAAAATAAGACTTAATAAAAATAACTTTAAGAAAATTATAAAAGATTATGATTATATAGTTGATGGTTCTGATAATTTTTCAACAAAATTTTTATTAAATGATTTTTGTTATAAATTTAAAAAAATACTTGTAACCGGAGCCATAAGTAAATTTGACGGTCATATATTTACTTTTAATTTTAAAAATAAAAAAATTCCATGTTTAAGATGTTTTTTTCAAGACTCTGATATTTCAGATGACTTATTAAATTGCGAGTCAGAAGGTATTCTTGGCACTGTTGCTGGTATAATTGGAACAATACAAGCAAATGAAGTTTTAAAGAAAATACTTGGTATTGGAAAAAGCCTTGATGGATATATTTTTATCTTAGATCTATTACAATTAAATTTTAGAAAAGTTAAACTTAAAAAAAGAAAAAACTGTTTTTGTAAATGATAAAAAAAATAGCTATCTGGTTTTTGTGTCTATCAGTTTTATTTGGTCAATTTTCAATGGCTGAAGAAAAGTTTCTTTCTTTAAAAAAAAGTAAAGTAAATGTTCGATATGGACCAAGTTTTGATTCAAAAATCAAATATATTTATAAAAAAATAAATTTACCGATAAAACAAATAGATCAAAAAGAAAATTTTAGGAGAATTGTAGATTTAAAAAATAATAGTGGATGGATCCACATTTCTCAGATTAAAAAATCAAATTCTATTATTATTTTAGAAGATAAAATTTTATATAAAAAACCATCTAACTTTTCAAAACCAATAGCCAAACTAGAAAAGGGAAGACTATTAATCTTAAAAAAATGTGAAAATATATGGTGTAACGTAAAAACTGAAGATTATTCAGGCTGGGTCAAAACTGAAAATATTTGGGGTTCTATTAGATAAAATCATCACATAGCGATTTAATGCTATTTTCTGATAGTTTTGTTGTGTGAGTATACTCTTTATGATCAATCCCAAGTTCAATAGTTGCACTATCTGATTTAAATTTAGAAATTTGATCATCATTTAATTTGAAATGGATAAACTGTACTGAAGAAGCTTTTCCTTCTGCTGATGTTCTGTCAACATCTGCTTCTGGAACTGCTTTAACAATTTCATTATTAATTTTCATAAATACCTTTTCTTCAATACCTCCAACTTTACCTAAAAATTTAGCTCTTGAAATTGGATTATCAATTTCAAACATTAATGTTGCTATAAGTTCTTTTCCACTTGGTACTAAGGGATTGTAGGCTATTAATTCATCTTTTAATTGCTCATCTCCACCTTTTTCGATGTGAAGCATTTCTTGAACTTGGGCAACCATAGTTTCAAAACTTTCAAAATAAAAAGTAGCATAAGGACCAAGTGCTATTCTTCTATCTTTTTTAAACTCAACTAAATCTTTTCTGATTTGTTTTCTACTTTTTGCGTAAACATCAGATGGTAGTAAGTCTTCTTTTTCTATTAGTCTTTTTTCTTTACTCATAATTACAATCTATAACTTTTTGCCATTAATTCGATAGGATGAAGTGCCTCATCATTTGAAATATTTGTGTCTGTTTCTAATTGTTTCAAATGCTTACCTGCCAAAGGACAATCTGAAGCCATGTATTTATTATTTTTATTTTTAATTTGTTTTGCTGTTGGTGTTCCAACTTTTATAGCTAGATCGTGAGTTTCCTTCATCACACCAAAAGTTCCTCCGTGACCAGCACATCTTTCAACAACATCCATTTTTATATTAGGAATGAATTTAAGCATATCTCTAGATTTAATACCCATATTTTGTGCTCTTGCATGACAAGCGTTGTGAACTGTAACCCCACCATCAATTTCTTGTAAGCCCTCTGCTAAGCCTTCGTTTTGTGCAATATCAACGATATACTCATCTATATCACTAACACTTTTTGAAAGTCTTTTAATATTTTCATCGTTTGGTAATAGCAATGGCCATTCAAATTTTAACATTAGACCACAGCTGGCTGTTAGAGTAATAATTTGATAACCCTTATCTACCCACTCTAATAAATCTTTGGAAACTTTTTTAGCTTGCTCCACAACTTTTGGTAAATCTGCTTGCTCGAGATAAGGCATTCCACAACAACCTGGGTAAGCCTCTTGAACCTCTACTCCATTTTTTTTTAAAACTTTTAATGCAGCTACACCAGTGTCTTTTTTATTAAAATTAACAAAGCATGTTGAGTAAATTACAACTTTTCTATCTTTAGATGGAGCTTCACTGTTTACTGGAATATTATTTTTTTTAAAATATTTTGTAAATGTTTCTGAATTGTAGGTTGGAAGCTTAACCCTCATATCAATTCCAGCAACTAATTCTAATATTTTTCTAAAAAATGTATTTTTAATGTTTGACGCCCAGTTTATAAGTGATGATAACATTACACCAATTTTTGCATTTCTATCAATTCGAGCTAATTGTGCCGGTACTGCAGGTAATTTATTTAATTTTTTTTGAGCTGTTCTGTATCTCAACATTAAGTGAGGAAAGTCTAAATCAAAATCATGTGGCGGTACATAAGGACACTTGGTCATAAAACACATATCACACAATGTGCAAGCATCTACTACAGGTTCAAACTGTTCACTTTTTAAACTTTCTACATCCTCATTTTCTGACTCATCTATCATGTCAAATAATTTTGGAAACGAGTCACATAAATTAAAACATCTTCTACATCCATGGCAGATATCGAATGCTCTTCTCATTTCGTCATCTAATTTTTTAGGATCTAAAAAATCTGGATGCTCAAAATTGATTGGGTGTCTAATGGGTGCGTCTATACTGCCTTCTTTACTCATATTTAAAATTTTAGGATTTAATGGTGGGGGAAAACCCCACCATAAATTAAGTTTTATTTACGCAATAGATTCTAATGTTTTTTGGAATTTACCTGCGTGTGATTTTTCAGCTTTTGCTAAAGTTTCAAACCAATCAGCTATTTCTGGAAAACCTTCTTCTCTAGCTGTTTTTGCCATACCTGGGTACATGTCTGTATATTCATGAGTTTCACCTTGTACTGCTGAAGCTAAATTTGCTTTAGTCTCACCAATTGGTAGTCCCGTTGCTGGATCTCCAACTTCTTCAAGATACTCAAGGTGTCCATGTGCATGACCTGTTTCACCTTCAGCTGTAGATCTAAATACAGATGCTACATCGTTATAGCCTTCGATATCTGCTTTTTGAGCAAAATATAAATAACGTCTGTTTGCTTGGCTCTCACCTGCAAATGCATCCTTTAAGTTTTCTTCTGTTTTACTTCCTTTTAATGACATATTTTTCTCCTTAATGATTATGGTGTACATATAATCATTCTAAACTGTAAGTCAACAGTTTAGAATTATTTTAATGTAATTATTAAATTATTGAAATTATTTAATTATTTTTGAGTTTGATTATCAGTTGCAACTTTAATCAATACTTCTACTGATTTTATTTTTTTTCCTGTGATATTTCTTTTTATATTCACTGAATCAATTTCTTCGTTGCTACAATCAATCAACTCATTTGTATCTTCGTCAAAAAAGTGATGGTGTTCAGTTACGTTAGTGTCAAAATAACTTTTATCACTATTAATTGAAATTTCTTTTAAGTATCCTTTTTTCTTAAATGCATGAATTGTATTATAAACTGTTGCTAGGGAAATTTTTTCACTCAACTTTTCTTCAATAATTTTGGTCAAATCATTTATCGTAAAATGAAAAGTTTTTTCAGGTGAAAACAATACTTCACAGATTTTTAACCTTTGTCTAGTTGGTCTTAAGCCAGATTCTCTTAGTTTTTCTTTGTATATATTAATATTATTCATTGTTGTTTATAATAATTCTAAACTATTTCTATATTATAATCATCATAAATCAAGTATTAAGAGACTGAAATTTATGAAAAAAAACTCATTCACATATGATGAGCTAATAAGCTGCGGAAATGGGGAACTTTTTGGCCCTGGTAATGCAAAATTACCACTTCCACCAATGCTCATGTTTGATAGAATAACAGAAATCAACGAGGATAATGGTGCTTTTAGTAAAGGCTCTTTAAAAGCGGAGCTTGATATCAAAGAAGACCTTTGGTTTTTTGATTGTCACTTTAAAGGAGACCCTGTTATGCCAGGTTGTCTTGGCTTGGATGCTATGTGGCAGTTAGTTGGTTTTTATCTTGGTTGGCTTGGCAATCCAGGCAAAGGGAGAGCTTTAGGAGTGAGCACAGTAAAATTCACTGGTGAAGTTTTACAAAATGTTAAAAATGTAAGATATGAAATTGATATGAAAAAAATTATGGCACCAGGTGGAACAACAGTTGGTTTGGCAAATGGTTTAGTATTTGCCGATGACAAGAAAATATATTCAGCAGAAAGTTTAAAAGTGGGGTTATTTAAATAATGAGAAGAGTAGTAGTTACAGGTTTGGGAGTTGTTTCTTGTTTGGGGAATAATCAAGAAGAAGTTTATCAATCTCTTTTAAATTCAAAATCTGGAATATCTTTTTGCGAGGAATATAAAGAGCATAATTTAAGAAGCCACATTCATGGCAAACCAAATATTAAACTTGAAGATCATGTCGATAGAAAAACTATCAGATTTATGGGCTCTGGATCTGCATATAATTACATTGCAATGAAAGAAGCTATTAAGGATTCAGGATTAGAGGATAAGGATATAAGTAATTTTAAAACTGGAATAGTTATGGGTTCTGGGGGTCCTTCAATTGAAAATGTAGTTCTATCAGTTGATAAGACTAGAGCTAAGACACCAAAATTAATGGGACCATTTATTGTTCCAAGAACTATGGCTAGTACATCTTCAGCAACTCTTGCTGTACCTTTTAAAATTAAAGGAGTTAATTATACGATGAGTTCTGCGTGTGCAACTAGCGGACACTGTATCGGTCATGCAAGTGAATTAATTCAAATGGGTAAACAAGACGTTGTGTTTGCAGGTGGTAGTGAAGAATTACACTGGGCAATGACTGCAATGTTTGATGCGATGACTGCATTATCTTCTAAATACAATGATGCGCCTGAAACTGCTTCTAGAGCTTATGATAAGACTAGAGATGGCTTTGTAATAGCAGGTGGTGGTGGTGTTTTGGTGCTTGAAGAATACGAGCATGCAAAAGCAAGAGGTGCAAACGTATATGCTGAATTAACAGGTTATGGCGCGACTTCTGACGGGTATGATATGGTAGCCCCATCTGGTGAAGGTGCTGTTAGATGTATGAAAATGGCTTTAGCAACTGCTAAGAATAAAATGGACTACTTAAACACTCACGGAACTTCAACTCCTGTTGGAGATATAACAGAACTTAGAGGTGTTGGAGAAGCATTTGGTGCTGAGGTACCAAAAATAAGCTCTACTAAATCCCTTTCTGGTCATCCATTAGGTGCTGCTTCTGTTCATGAGGCAATTTATAGTTTAATCATGATGAAAAATAATTTTATCACAGCTTCAGCTAACATCACTGACATGGATGATGAAGCAAAAAAATTCCCAATCGTTACTAAAACTGAAACAGATGTTAAATTAAACTCTGTTATGTCTAACAGCTTTGGTTTTGGCGGAACAAATGCAACTTTAATTTTTGAAAAGGTTTAAATGAGTTTAATGAAAGGCAAAAGAGGATTAATCATGGGCGTTGCCAATGAAAGGTCTATCGCTTGGGGTATTTCGCAGAAACTTGCAGAAGCTGGAGCTGAACTTGCATTCACTTATCTTGGTGATGCATTAAAGAAAAGAGTAATCCCT
The DNA here is from genome assembly GCF_059417945.1 of Candidatus Pelagibacter sp. PS_17. Classification (NCBI taxonomy): domain Bacteria; kingdom Pseudomonadati; phylum Pseudomonadota; class Alphaproteobacteria; order Candidatus Pelagibacterales; family Candidatus Pelagibacteraceae; genus Candidatus Pelagibacter; species Candidatus Pelagibacter sp. PS_17. The sequence goes on along the minus strand of NZ_CM182073.1, from coordinate 1,336,316 downwards.
TTAGCAGAAAAATTAAATTCAAAAGCTACATTTAGTTGTGATGTTGAGAATAAAGAAGAAGTAATAAAACTTTTTGAAGATATTAAATCTGAATGGGGACAAATAGATTTTGTGGTTCACGCAGTTGCATTTTCAGATAAATCAGAATTATCAGGTGAGTATTTAAACACTACTAGAGAAAACTTTTTAAGAAGTATGTTAATCTCATGTTTTTCATTTACAGAAGTTGCAAAAGAAGCATCTAAAATAATGAAAGAAGGTGGAAGCATGTTAACCTTAACTTACGAATCTACTAAAGCTATTCCAAATTATAACGTAATGGGTGTTTGTAAATCAGCTCTTGAGGCAAGTGTTAAGTACCTTGCAAGAGATTTAGGTGCTAAAGGCATGAGAGTGAATGCTATAAGTGCTGGACCCATTAAGACTTTAGCAGCTTCTGCTATTGGAGATGCAAAATTCTTATACAAGTGGAACGAAGATCATTCTTTCCTTAAAAGAAACGTAGATATTCATGATGTTGGAAATTCAGCATTATATCTATTAAGCGACCTTGCAAATGGTGTTACTGGTGAAATTCATTATGTAGATGCTGGATATAACAAGGTTGGAATGCCAGATCCTAAAAATATTACCTAAAATATAGTTAAATTTAGTTAAAAAAATTTGGAAGAATTTTTTAGACTTAATAATTTATATTTAAAAAAAATAAGACATAAGCTAAGATTTTGAATGATTTTTGTAAAAAATCTTGCTTCTGTTTTGAATCAAGAATGGTCATCAACTGAAAAGTATCCTGGAGTAAGGTGGAAATTTTTAATTGATGCAGATTTTGATGGTAGTTCTGGTTTATCCCTTGGTTTTGCTGAAATAGCGCCTGGTGGAGATTTAACACTTCATTATCACTCACCAGCAGAAATATATGTGGTTACCAATGGTAAAGGAATTTTAAATAAATCAGGTGAACTTGAGACAATTAAAAAGGGTGATGTAGTTTATATAGCTGGAAATATAGAGCACGCCTTAAAAAATAATGGGAAAGAAACTTTAGAATTTTATTGGATTTTTCCAACAGATCGTTTTTCAGAAGTAGAATACTTTCCAGCAAAACAAAAGAGTGTGTAAGGTTTTTAATAAAAGCCCCATAAAAAAACCCCCAGAACTTTCATTCCAGGGGTTTAGAATTTTAATTTAAAATTATTCAGCAGCTTGTTTCATAGAAAGTTTAACTTTACCTCTATCGAAACCAATCACTTTAACTTTTACTTCGTCACCTTCTTTAACAATATCAGTAACTTTTTCTACTCTTTTAGTAGCAAGTTCTGAAATGTGAACAAGACCATCTTGTTTGCCTAAGAAATTTACAAATGCACCAAACTCCATAATCTTCATTACTTTACCTGAGTAAATTTTATTTAGCTCAGCTTTTGCTGTGATGTCTTTGATCATTTGCATAGCAATGTTTCTAGACTCTTCGTCCGGAGCAGCAACAGTTACCACACCTTCATCGTTCACATCTAGTTTAGCACCTGATTTTTCAACAATTTCTCTAATCGTTGCTCCACCTTTTCCAATTACAGCTGCAATATCTTTTTTATCAACAGTAATTTGTTCCATTTTTGGAGTGTGTTCACCAACATCAGCTCTTGATTCACTTAAAGCTTTGTTCATTTCACCTAAGATATGAATTCTTCCTTCTTTTGCTTGTTTTAAGGCCTGCTCCATGATTTCAAATGTGATACCTGTAATTTTAATATCCATTTGAAGCGAAGTAATTCCATCTTTAGTTCCGGCAACCTTAAAATCCATATCTCCTAGGTGATCTTCATCACCTAAAATATCTGACAAGACACTAAAGTCATCGCCTTCTTTAATTAACCCCATTGCAATACCTGCAACTGGCTCTTTAATTGGCACTCCAGCATCCATAAGTGCAAGAGATGCACCACAAACACTTGCCATTGATGAAGAACCATTGGATTCTGTAATTTCTGACACTATTCTGAAAGTATATGGAAACTCTTCCTTTGGAGGTAATGAAGAGTTAATTGCTCTCCATGCTAATTTTCCATGACCAACTTCACGTCTTCCAGTTCCAATTCTTCCAGTTTCACCAACTGAGAAAGGAGGGAAGTTGTAATGAAGCATAAATCTTTCTCTATGCTGTCCATCTAAACTTTCCAATCTTTGTTCATCATCAGATGTACCTAAAGTAGTAACTACAATCGCTTGTGTTTCACCTCTAGTAAATAGAGCTGATCCGTGAGTTCTTGGTAAAACACCAACCTCACACTCAATAGCTCTTACATCAGCTAAACCTCTGCCATCAATTCTTTTTTTATTTTTAAGAATGTCAGTTCTAACAATTTTCTTTTCAAGATTTTTTAATTCATCATTAACGTTAAAATCAGAATAATTTTCATCCTCTGCAAAAAGTTGTTTTGCTTTATCAGAAATTTCTGAAATTTGATTTGATCGTTCTTGTTTGTCTATTGTTGCAAAAGCTTTAGTTAAATCTTCTGTAAAGTTTTCTTCAAGTTTTTTCTTAACTTCCGATAAATCTTTTTTCTCAACAGTCCATTCTGGTTTCCTGCATTCTTTTGCAAGTTCCTCGATCATTTCGATTACTGGAACAAAACCTTCGTGACCAAACTTAACTGCATCTAACATTACTTCTTCTGTTAAACCTGACGTTTCTGACTCAACCATCAGCACAGCATCTTTAGTACCAGCTACAACTAAATCTAAAGTAGAGTTTTCTAACTCAGCTTTTGATGGGTTTAATATGTATTTTCCATCAACTAAACCAACTCTTGAAGCACCTACAGGTCCCATAAATGGCATTCCTGAAATGGCTAATGCAGCTGATGAAGCTGTAATTGCTAAAATATCTGGTTGATTGTCTTTATCATATGAGATTACAGTTGGTAATAACTGAACTTCATTTTTGAATTCACTTGGAAACAAAGGTCTGATGGGTCTATCAATTAATCTTGAAATCAATTGTTCACTTTCAGTTGGTCTTGCTTCTCTTTTAAAGTATCCACCAGGAATTTTACCACCTGCATAATATTTTTCTTGGTAATTTACAGACAGAGGAAAATAATCCATATCTGGATTTACTTTTTTGGCTCCTACTACTGTTGCTAAAATAACTGTTTCACCACATGAAGCAATGATTGCTCCGTCTGCTTGTCTTGCTACTTTACCTGTTTCTAAACTTATCTTCTTACCTGCTACTTCAATTTCCTTCTTGTATACTTTGAACATCTATTTTCCGTTTCCTTCTGTCTATTTTCTTAAATTTAATTGAGTTAATACATTTTTGTAAGAATCAAATTTATTTTTCTTTAAATATTCTAACAATTTTTTTCTTCTATTTACTGCTCTTAATAATCCAACCGAAGAGTGTTTATCTTTTTTGAATTGTTTAATGTGTGCTGAAAGAGTTTCAATTTTTCCTGTTAATAATGCAATTTGTACTTCTGAAGAACCAGTGTCCTTCTCGTGCATTTTTAATTCTTCTGCTTTTTTCGTCATACTATTTATTTTCCTATTTATTTGTTTGTTTTATTAAGTTTTCTATTTTTTCTGCGTACTCAAATGAGTCGTCTTTAGCAAAAAGTATTTTTGGTAAATATTTCATAATTATTTTTTTAGATAAAGCTTTTCTAATTAAGAAAGAATATTCTTTTAATTTTTTAATAACTAACTCCGAATCTTTACCACCTAATGGTAATACGTAAGCTTTTGCAATTTTAAGGTCTTGACTCATTTTTACTTCAGTAACCGTTATAGTGTTAGTTTCTAAATTTGGGACCTTAGCTTCATTTCTGGCAAAAATCATGCCTAAAGATTGCCTAATCATCTCTCCAACACGCAATTGTCTCTGTGATACTGGTTTTCCTATTCTATCAGCCATTATACTGTTCTATCCGTTGTAGTCGTACTAAAGGCCTCTATTGTATCGTTTTTCTGGAAATCGATAAAGTCCTTAAGCGTTATTCCACACTCTTGGCCATTACTAACCTGTTTTGCCTGATCTTTTTCTCTAAAAATAGTACTTATTTTACCCGTATAAATAATTGCTCCATCTCTTACTACCCTAGCACTTGCGCCACTAGTTATTTCACCTTCAGTTACTTTTGAGCCTGCAACTTTTCCTGTACCTGAAACTTTGAAAATTTCTAAAATTTGAGCTGTACCAATAATTTTTTCCTGAACATCTGGAGCAAGAAGTCCTGACATTCTTAATTTAATATAATCCAAAACTTCATAAATAATATTATAAGAAGAGATTACAATTTTTTCATTTTCTGCTAATTTTTTTGCTTCCTTACTTGGTTTAACATTAAATGCAATTAGTGCAGCGTTAGATGCTTTTGCTAAAGTTACATCTGTTTCTGTTACCATTCCAATATCAGATAAAATTATTTTAGGTTTTACTTCATCATGGGTAATTTGATTAATCGCACTTTTGATTGCCTCTGCAGATCCATGAACATCTGATTTTACGATAATATTTAATTCTGCAGCTGACTTATCAGCAAAAGCCGAGTCTTGAGTAGCAAAAGTTAAAGGACTTCCACCAGTTTTGCTTTCTTCTGCTCTATTCTGACTTAATGTTTTTGCCTCTTTTTCTGAATCTAGTACAATAAAATCATCTCCAGATTTAGCCGCTCCATTAATTCCAAGAATTTCAACTGGCATTGATGGTGGTGCTTCATTAACATTTTCTCCTTTATCATTAATTAAAGCTCTTACTTTTCCCCATTTTAATCCACTAACAAAGAAATCACCTTTTTTAATTGTTCCAGATGTAACTACAACTGTTGCAACAGCTCCTCTGCCAATATCAATTTTAGATTCTAAAACAATTCCTGTAGCTTTAGATTCAAAGTCAGTTTTTAAGTCTAAAATTTCTGCTTGTAGAACAATCGACTCTACTAACTTATCTAAATTTTTTTTATTTTTTGCAGAAATTTCAACCATTAAAGTATCTCCCGATAGATCCTCTGCAATAAGTTCGTATTCTAAAAGTTGGTTCTTTATTTTTTGTGGATCTGCCTCAGGTAGATCACACTTGTTAATTGCTACAACTATTGGAACGTTCGCAGCTTTTGCGTGTTTTATAGATTCTATTGTTTGAGGTTTAACACCATCATCTGCAGCAACTACTAATACTACAACGTCTGTTAATTTTGATCCTCTAGCTCTCATTTCTGTAAATGCAGCATGACCTGGTGTATCAATAAAAGTCAGTTTATTAGATTCGTGTTGTATTTGGTAAGCTCCAATGTGTTGTGTTATTCCACCAAATTCACCAGAGACAACATTCGCACTTCTTAAAACATCCAATACCGAGGTCTTTCCATGATCCACGTGGCCCATCACAGTTACGATTGGTGGTCTATTCTTTAAATTTTCAGATCTAGACTCTTTTATTTTTTGAATAATTTCTTCTGCTTTTGTTTCTCTAATCGGATTGTGACCAAATTCTTTTACTAAGTATTCGGCAGTATCTGCTGCTAATGTTTGATTGATAGTAACCGTAACACCCATTCCAAATAAATGTTTAATTACATTGCTTGATTGCTCAGCCATTCTGTTAGATAGTTCTCTCACTGTTATTGCTTCAGGAATATTTACATCTCTTTTTACAGGCTTTAAACTTTCTTGAATTTCTTCTTTAGTTAGTTCTCTATTTTCTTTTAATTTTGCTCTTTTAAGCGAAGCCATACTTCTTGATCTTGCTTCGATCTCATCACTTAATGCTCTTGATACTGTTAATTTTAATTCTCTTTTTTTAGTTTCAGGTTTACCTGTATCCCCTTTCAATCTTCTAGTTGCTCTTTGTTCAGCTAACTTACGTTTTTCATAATCATTAGTTATTGGAGAAGCCGGTTTAGGTACTGATGTGGTTCTTGGAGGGAAACTACTTGTTGTTGATACTGCTGGTTTTGACCTAACACTAGCAGGTCTAGTAAAGCTACTTCTAGGTGCGAATTTGCTGGGCTTTTTTTCAATTACAACGGAATTTTTACTTTGAGTTTTTGCTAACTCTATATTCTCTATCGATTTCTTGGCTATGCCAGACAGTGTTAATTTTGTTTTTTTGTTTTCCATATTTCATTACTCAATCTTTGTAAATTATGCTTCTTGCGGACATAATTAATTCATCTGCTTCTGTTTTTGATAAAGCAAAATCTTCAAGGTATCCTTGAATCTTAATTCTTTCACCTTTTACAACATCATAACCACCTGTTAATTCATCAGAGGCAAGGTCTGCAAAATCTTCTAATTTTAAAATCTTTTGTTCTCCTAAAGTAACCAACATTCCAGGAGTCAGTCCTTTGTGATTTATAAGATCATCTTGAAGTCCCAAATCTTTAATTCTTTGAGTAATATCTTCTTGATCTTTTTGGTAAAACTCTTTTGCTCTTTCAATCAAAGCCTTGGCAGTGTCTTCCTCTATACCTTCAATTTTCATTAAATTTTCTGGTGAACTATCTTTAATATCTGAGATTGAAGAAAAACCTTCAGCAACAAGTAATTGTCCTAATGTTTCATCCAGCTCTAAATTTTTAACAAAGTTTTCAGTTTTTTCTTTAAATTCAGATTGTCTTCTTTCTGAATCTTCTGCATCAGTCATTATATTAATTTCGTAATTTAATAATTTAGTAGCAAGTCTTACGTTTTGACCTCTACGACCAATTGCTTTACTTAAATTTTCTTCTGTTAAAATTACATCTAATTTTTTTGCAACACTATCAACGTTCACTCTTTGAACTTCAGCCGGTGACAATGCATTTGAAACTACTATTGCTGGATCTTCAGACCAATTAACAATATCAATTTTTTCACCTTGTAATTCGTTAACCACTGCTTGGACTCTTGATCCTCTCATTCCAACACAAGCTCCTACTGGATCTAATGAAGTATCAACTGCTTTAACACAGATTTTTGCTCTACTTCCAGGATCTCTTGCTGATGATTTAATTTCAATTAAACCATCATAAATTTCAGGAACCTCTTGAACAAATAATTTTTCCATAAATTTTGGATGTGCTCTTGATAAAAATATTTGTTGTCCTCTAGCTTCTCTTTTAACATCATAACAGTAAGCTTTAACTCTATCTCCAGCTTTAATGTTTTCTCTAGGGATCATTTCATTTTTTTGAATAATTGCTTCAGTTCTACCTAAATCAACTATCACATTTCCAAACTCTAGACGTTTAACAATTCCACTTAGAATTGAGTCTTTTTTATCTATAAAATCATTGTATTGTCTTTCACGTTCTGCTTCTCTTACATTAAAACTAATAACTTGTTTTGCTGTTTGTGCAGCTATTCTTCCAAAATCAAAAGAGGGAAGCGGTTGTAAAATTTCGTCACCAATTTTTTTATCTTTGTTTGCTTCATTTAAAATGATTGCATCTTGAAGATTAATTTCTGTATTTGTATTTTCTGGTTTTTCTACAACAATTAATTTTCTGAAAATTCCAATATCACCACTTTCTCTGTCTATTAAAACTTTAATTTCATTGTCCTGTCCAAATTTTGATTTGGCAGCTTTTGCAATTCCCGTTTCCATGGAATCTATAATTAATTCTTTATCTATAGACTTTTCCAAAGCAACTGCTTCAGCAATTCTTAATAATTCTAATTTATCTGATCTTCTATTTAACATAAGTTTATTAGCTCCAAAAAAAAATGGGCTAAAGCCCATTCTGTAATTTCAATAATGTAAGGGCAATATATAAAGATTTTTTTTTAATTCAATAGCAACTATTTAGAAAAAACGTCTTTTTTATCAGTTTTTTCCCATGAAAATGAGCCGTTAGCTTCAGGCACTCTTCCAAAATGACCATAAGCTGCTGTTTTTTCATAAATAGGTTTATTTAGGCCAAGCATTTCTCTTATACCTCTTGGGCTTAAATCAAAATTTTCTGAGATCTTTTCTGTTACAAATTTATTTTTTTCTAAATCATTATCAAATAAATCTACATAAATTGATAAAGGTTTAGAAACTCCAATTGCGTATGCTAATTGAATTAAACATTTTTCAGCAATGTTAGAAGCAACAATATTTTTAGCAATATATCTTGCTGCATAAGCAGCTGATCTATCAACTTTAGTTGGATCTTTACCGGAGAAAGCTCCTCCACCATGCGGTGCTGCTCCACCATAAGTATCTACAATAATTTTTCTACCTGTTAAGCCACAATCCCCATCTGGGCCACCAATTACAAAATTTCCGGTTGGGTTTATATATAATTCTTCTTCATTAAAATCTTTCAAAAACTTTTCTGGAATTGATTTTAATAAATAAGGTTTTAATAATTCTCTAACTTTAGCTTGATCTACATCTGCTGAGTGCTGTGAGGATATAACAACTGATTTTACTTTGGTTGGTTTTCCATCCACATACTCAAACGTGACTTGACTTTTTGAATCTGGCTCAATATTTTTTAATTTTCCAGATTTTCGATCCTCCGCCATTAATCTCAAAATCTTATGAGAATAATGAATTGGTGCTGGCATTAATTCTTCAGTTTCGTTACAAGCATAACCAAACATTATTCCTTGGTCACCCGCTCCCTCATCTTTATTACTTGATGAGTCCACACCCATGGCTATATCAGCAGATTGTGCATGAAGATGGCTTTCTATTTTTGTATCTTCTCTCCAAGTAAAACCATCTTGATCGTACCCAATATCCTTGATGCATTCTCTTACTTTTTGAATAAGATCTTCTTCTTTGATGCTCGGTCCTCTTACTTCTCCAGCTAAAACAACTTTATTTGTAGTGGTTAAAGTTTCACATGCTACTCTTGAAAAAGGATCACCTGAAAGAAAGCTATCCACAACCATATCAGAAATACGATCTGACACTTTATCCGGATGTCCTTCAGAAACAGACTCGCTTGTAAATAAAAAATTTTTTAAATTACTCATCTATAATTTTCTTAAATGAAAAAATTAAAAAAATATATAATAAAATAAGTATAAAAAATATCTTATCCCCATAATTCATATAAGGTGTTGATTTAAGGATTTTACTCTCTTTAAAATCAACATATCCAATAGTGCCAAACTCAACTTTTTTTTCTATAATACCTATTGGATTAACAATGGCAGATATTCCATTGTTTGCTGATCTAATTACATATTTTCCACTTTCAATTGATCTAAAGATACTGTGTGCAAAATGTTGTTTTGGGCCAATAGAATTTCCAAACCACCCATCTTCTGAAATATTAATTATATAATCAAAGTTTTTGTCTTTAAATAATCTATTTGAATAAATAATTTCATAACAAATTAAGGGAAGTAATTTTAATTCTATCTTGTCATTTTTTATTAAAAGTGCTTTTTGGTTCTCACCTTTTGAAAAAGATTGGTAATCATTGGTTACTGTTTTAAGTCCTATTAAACTAAGTACTGATTCAAATGGAGTAAACTCTCCAAATGGCACTAAATTATTTTTGTTATAACTATGAATTAAATCCAATTTATTGTTAAAAATCGCCATTGAATTAAAAAATAAATTTTCATTATTTTTAGTTTTTACACTATTTAGACCCATGATAATTAAATCATCACTCGAAAAACTATTTGAAAATAATTCCTTATATATATCCATATCTCTTAAATAACTGTCTGGAATAATTCCTTCAGGCCATAAAAAAATCATTGGCTCTTTTTTTTCTGGACTACTCAAGGTAATTAGTTCTTGTATTATCTTTAATTCATCCTGCTTTGAATAAAATCGGTCTAAACTAATATTGGGTGATACGGCTCTTATTGTAAAATTATTTTTAATATCAGCTGTAGTATTAAATTGATTATATTTTAAATTGCCAAAAACTAAAAAACCTACAGAAATTATTATAAAGAAAAAACAGACAATAATTTCTTTTCTGGTTTTTCTTAAGATAAATACAGCTGGAACAGTAAACAAAGATATACAAATTAAATTGAAAGAATAAGTCCCAATTACTGAAAGAATTTGAATAAAATAAATACTTTCTGAAAAACTAAAAGCAATTAAATTCCATGGAAAACCAGTAAGAATGGACCCTCTAATAAATTCAATAGATCCAAATAAAATTGAAAAAATAAAAAATGTACTAACAACATCTCTAGAATAAAAAACAGAAAACAAATAAGTTATTAATCCATAAAATATTGCAAGAAAAGCAGGAAATAAAACTATAGCTATTGGTATTAAAAATTTAAAGCTTTCATCAAAAGTTAAGGAAATTGCAATCCAATATAAACTACATAAAAAATAACCAAAACCAAAAAACCATCCATATTTAAAGAAAGATTTATTATTTGGATTATTTTTTTTTTGTGTAAAAAGAAAAATAAAAAATAACGAAAAAGTAAAAAAATTAATTATAAAATAATTATAAGGTGGCAAGCTGTAAGAGCTGATAGCACCTAAAAAAAATACATATAATATGTTTAAAAAATTTTTTTTAAGCAAGTTAAGCAACTTTTGTTTTGATGAATTTATAAATTAAATCTTCTTCTTTAATCATTTTTTTAAAATCTTTTAGTTTTATATGATCGTGTCCTAATAAATGAAGAAATCCATGAATAAAAATTTTAACGACTTTTTGTTTAAACTCTAAAATGCTTATATTTTTTGGTTTATTCATAAACTCATAGCTAATTACTATATCACCAAGATAATTTGATTTTTTTGGGTTAAATTTTTTCTCAAATGGAAATGATAATACATCTGTAGGTTTATTTTTATTTCTAAAATCTTTATTAAGCTTTTTAATATTCTTATTATTTGAAAGTAAAATTGTTAGATTTATTTTTTTACCAATAAATTTATATTTTTTTGGAAAAAATTTTAGAATAGAATTAAAAAAAGTTTTATTTCTTTTGATTTTTTTGCTCCAGAGAGTGCACTCCGAAACTACATCAATTTTAATCATTTTCTTGGTCAGAGTACGCTTTTACAATCTTAGATACCAAAGGATGTCTCACCACATCTGAATGATCAAAATCTACAACAGAAATTTCTTTTAAGTGCCCAAGTAATTTCTTAGATCTACTTAGGCCTGACATGTTTTTATTTGGAAGATCTATTTGAGAAGGATCACCATTTATAACAATTTTAGAATTCTCACCTATACGTGTTAAAAACATCTTAATTTGAGTATCTGTTGCATTTTGGGCTTCATCTAAAATTGCAAAAGAATTCTTTAACGTTCTTCCTCTCATGAAAGCAAGTGGTGCTATTTCAATATCACCAATTTCAATCATTCTCTGTATTTTTTCGAAATCAAATAAATCATAGAGAGAATCATATAGAGGCCTTAAATAAGGATCTACTTTCTCCTTCATATCTCCTGGTAAAAAACCAAGTCTCTCACCAGCTTCTACTGCTGGTCTTGATAGAATAATTCTTTCAATTTTTTTATCAAGCAACATAGTTAATCCAACTGCTACTGCTAAAAAAGTTTTACCTGTCCCTGCAGGTCCTGCAGATATGACAATATCACTTTGTCTTAAAGCTCTAACATATTCTTTTTGTCTCTCTGATCTAGGGATAACAGATTTTTTTGGTGTTTTAATTATATCAGAAACATTTTGATTTTTTACTTTTTCTTCAATCATAAATTTATCTATAGATGAGATTATATCTTTTTTCTCAATACTGCCATTGTTAATAAATTGATTTGCAAGAAATTGAATAGCATTTTTTGTAATTTCATTTTGTTCTGGGGTTGATTTTATTAAAATAGAATTTCCCCTTGAATAAAGATTTGTATTAGTAATTTTTTCAAGTTCTTTTAAATTTTCATTAAACTCACCAACAACTCCCATTAATAAATCATTATCATGAAAGATAACGCTTAAAGAGTTATTATCAGAGTATACAAATTTTAATGTTGAATTAATTTTTTTTGAAACTGTATTATTCAATTTTAAGCTACCTTTTTTTTAGAGCTTTCAGTTAATTTTCCAAAAAGACTATTTTGATTACTACTTATTATTTCGACCTGCACAAGTTTTCCAATATTTTCTATATTGCCATCAAAAATTACTGATGTCATATATTCTGTTCTTCCAAATAACTTAATCCCATCTTTCATTTTATTTTCTACTAGAACATTTAAAATTTTATTTTCTAAAGATTTATTTTTTTTTATTTGGTTATTAAATAATTTCTCCTGAATTATCTCTAATCTTTGTTTAGATTTTTTTTGATCCACGAGTGTTAAATTTGCAGCAACGGTTCCTGGTCTTGGGCTAAAAATAAACGAATAAGAGTTAATAAATTTTACTTTTTCAATTAGTTCCATTGTCATTTTAAAATCTTGCTCATCTTCTTCTGGGTATCCAATAATAAAATCACTAGAAAACTCAATTTTTGGGTTAATCTTCCTTAATTTTTCATAAACTAGCAGGTATTCTTCAATGGTGTGTTTTCTATTCATTAGATTTAAAATTTTATTTGATCCACTTTGTACTGGTAAATGTACAAGGGGCATCAGTTTAGATGATGTCTTATAAACATTAATCAAATCATCTGTCATATCCTTGGGATGAGATGTTGTGTATCGAATTCTTTCAAGTTTATCAAAGCTATCAAGCTTGATTAACAAATCTGATAGTCTATATTTTTTACCTTCCTCATCATAACTGTATGCGTTTACATTTTGACCTAACAAGATAATTTCTTTTGCACCACTTTGAACCAATTCTTTTGCTTCATTTATGATTTGGTCAAAAGGTCTGGAGTATTCTGGTCCACGAGTATAAGGCACTACACAAAAATGACAGAATTTATCACAACCTTCTTGGATTGTTAAAAATGAAGAGACTTTACTGTCTTTATTTTTAATCTGACTTAAATAATTAAATTTAGAAATTGTATCAAATTCTGTTTCTTCCTCTTTTTTTTTGTTTTTTAAATGATTTAATATTGCCTCATTTATTTTATGGTAAGACTGTGGACCAATTACAATATCAATATAAGGTTCTCTTTTTAACATTTCTTGATTTTCAGCTTGAGCAACACAACCAGCAACAACTACAATTGGTTTTTTTTTCTCTCTAAAAATTTTTTTGACTCTTCCTATTTCATGGTAAACTTTTTCTTTTGCTTTATCACGAATATGACAGGTGTTTAAAAGATAACAATTTGCATCCTCATATTTTTCAGTTTTTTCAAAGCCTATTTTTTTTACAGTATCAAATATACGATTTGAATCGTATTCATTCATTTGACAACCAAAAGTTTTAATAAAAATTTTTTTTAACATTGTGTTAGGATTTTTTTTTAACCCCATATAATTCTAATTTGTGATCAACCAATCGATAACCGTATTTATCAGCAATTTTTTCTTGTAGCTTTTCTATCTCTTCATCCACAAATTCAATAATTTCTCCTGATTTAACATCAATTAAATGATCATGATGTCCTTCATTTAATTCCTCGTATCTAGCTTTGCCTCCTTTAAAATCATGTTTAGCTAAAATTCCAGACTCCTCAAAAAGTTTTACTGTTCTATATACTGTGGCAATACTTATTTTTGGATCAATCTTTGAAACTCTATTATATAGTTCATCTACATCTGGATGGTCATTAGACTCTGACATTACTTTTGCGATAATTTTTCTTTGATCCGTTAGTTTAACTCCTTTAGCTAAACATTTTTGTTCAATATTTTCTGACATTTTTTAATTTTAACTTAAATAAATAGGATTAATCAAATTCTTTTTAATTTTAAATTTTTCACATAAACTAGGGACTTCTTCATACTTAACTTCTTTAAATCCTTTAAAATCTTCAAAACTAAAACAATAATAATTGATTTTTTTTGTTAGAAATAAAGCTTTAATCGTCGCTAATGAATTTCTAATTCCTGCAAAACTGCCAGGTCCTCTGTTAACATAAATAATATCAATTTGATCTAAAGTAGAGGAATTTACCTTTAAAAAATCATTAATTAAGATCATTAATTTTTCAAAATTAATTTTACTATTTTCATGAGTACAAGTATAAATATTTTCACTAACTATGAGTGTTAAAAAAATTTTATCTCTTGTGGCATCTACTATTAAATTTTTCATTATAATAATGTTATTTGCTATCAATTCTAAAGCAGAAGAAAATAATATCAAATATTATTCTGAAGATAGTGGCATTCTTTCTTTGATGTATCACCGATTTGATGAAAATAAGTATCCTTCAACAAATATACAAATGGATATTTTCAAAGAACAAATGTCTATAATCAATACCTCAAATTATAAATTTTTTGATCCACAATATTTACAAAAAGAATTTAATTTTCCAAAAAATAAAAAAGAAATACTTATCACTGTAGATGATGCTTTCTTATCATTTTATAAAATTGCGTGGCCATATTTGAAAAGAGAGAAAATTCCTTTTATTTTATTTGTTTCAACTGAAACCGTAGGTAAAACTGGCTATATGAGTTGGCAACAAATACAAGAAGTAGAAAAAGAGCCATATGCTTACATTGGCAATCATTCACATTCTCATAATTACCTGGTTGATATGGAAACAAAAAATTTTTTGGCTGATATTAATGCTTCAATTGAAATTTTTAATCAGAACTTAGGTTATAACCCAATTTTTTTTTCATACCCATTTGGTGAATACAGCAAAACTATTAAAGATTTTATTTCCAATAATTTTGATTTTGCTTTTGGACAACATTCTGGTGTCATTGATATTAATAAAGATCCTCATGAATTACCCAGATTCCCAATTAATGAAAAATATGGTGACTTAGAAAGATTTAAATTTTTGATTAATCTTGGTCCACTTCCATACAAATCTTTAAACCCTGAAGACAAGTATATTATCAATAACAATCCACCAAAACTATCTGTTGAATTTTTTGAAAATCAAAAAAATATAGAAAATATTAACTGTTTCTCTGATGAGGGTAGGGGATGGGATAAGTCAAATATTACTTTTAATAAAAATATACTAAACATAAATTTTAGAGAAAAATTTACATTCAGAAGAGGTAGAGTTAATTGTTCACTTAATGATGATGGAATATGGAGATGGTTCGGCGTTCAATTTTCAGTGAATCAAAATTAAATTAAACTTTCTAAATCTTTGCTAGATGGTAATAACTTTGCATCATCAAAATCTGTTAAATCATTTTGTCTAATAATTTGTTGTAAAATTTTAACATACTCTTTTCCTGTTTCTGCATATTTATCTAAGTATTCGGTAAGAATCATACTGTCTAATTCTTTTCCTTCATCTCGCAATTCTGCTCTTGCACTTCTAAAATCTTTATAAGACGAGTGTGTATTCAAATTTCTTTGATAAGCTTTTACGGACGCTTGCAAAACCTTAAATCTCATAACTTTGTGTGTACTATCATCTTCTGCATCAGCTGGTTTTATTCCTTCACCACTCCACGTCCACTGACCAAACAATGCATTTCCCTCCTGAGCAAACCTTGATGTTCCCCAACCAGTTTCCTTTGCAGCTTGTGCAATTGCCATTGAAACGGGCACTTCATCCATTCTAATTTTCAATGTTGATAAATCTTTATTTACAACTCCATATTGTTTAAATTTTATGTTTAACCACTCTTGTTCTGTCTTTGTATTTTTGCTTTTATTTAAAATACTAAAGAGCTTTATTCTATCTAGTTTAATACTATTATTTTCATCAATGACTAAAGGCAAAATTATCTGAATAAATAAGTCTTTTCTTTTTTTAGTATTTTCTATTTTTCCAATTTCTTTTGGTAATAGATCTAAATTTATAGGCTTTACTAATTTATTTTCTCTAACATCTTTTAAATTATAATTTGTTGATTTAAAAAGTTCTTCAATTGTTGCAGCACTTAATAGTATGGCATCTGAGGGCTGTTCATCGAATGTTAAAACATCTTCATATAAAAACTTTTTATTTAATTGTTCATCTAGTTTTGTTGTTTTGTTTTCTAATAATTTTTTTAAATTATTCTTTGAATTATTTTCATAATCCTTAGAAAATATCATTTTTTCTTTT
This sequence comes from Candidatus Pelagibacter sp. PS_17, assembly GCF_059417945.1. Classification (NCBI taxonomy): domain Bacteria; kingdom Pseudomonadati; phylum Pseudomonadota; class Alphaproteobacteria; order Candidatus Pelagibacterales; family Candidatus Pelagibacteraceae; genus Candidatus Pelagibacter; species Candidatus Pelagibacter sp. PS_17. Next base: position 1,320,277 of record NZ_CM182073.1, on the reverse strand, counting down.
GTAAGATTCATGGCTAATGGAGCTATAAAAAAAATCGATATAATGATTAAACTTGATAAAAAAGTTCTTGAAAGATTATCTAGTCCACTTTTTTGTGCTTCTAGTTTATTTTTTTTTTTTAAATCTTTTGCAGTTTCAAAAAAAGATGTAAGTTTTTTTCTAATAATTATTTTTTTTCTCATAACTATATTGCAACCACTTCTTTAACCTCAGGCAAATAGTGACATAAAAGATTTTGCACTCCTTGTTTTAAGGTCATTGTCGAGCTGGGACAGCCAGAACAGCTTCCTTGTAATTCTACTTTAACAATTCCATCTTTAAATTCTTTAAATTTAATATCACCACCATCTTTTGCAACAGCAGGTCTAATCTTTGATTCTAAGATACTTATAATTTGCTTTTCGATTTCAGTGTGTTCCTCTTTTTTTTCTCCAAGTAGCTCATTGGCAATTACAAATTCTTTTCCTGTAGAATAAAAATCATTAATCAGTGAAATAGCTATATGTTTAATATCTTCCCAATTTACTTCTTCATTTTTATTTATAGATATAAAATCTTCTCCTAAAAATACGCCTGTAACCCCATTAATTGATAAAATATTTCTTACTAATTCATTGTCAGTTTCTTCTTTTTTTATCACTTCAAATGAGCCATTATTGGAAACTGTTTTTCCAGGCAGAAACTTTAGTGAATTTGGGTTTGGTGTTACTTCGGTTTGAATAAACATCTTTTTATATATAATGATTACTGAGAAAATTTAAACTAATTAATATAATCTTATTAAAAACCTACTAAATCTTTAATTTCTTTTATTTTTTTTGAAGCAATTTTATTAGCTTTATTAGAACCTTCTAAAAGAATTTTATCTAAATAACCTTCATCATTTAATAGTTTTTTTATTTCTTTTGAGATTGGGTCAATAGTTTCAATTAAAGTCTCTGATAACTTCTCCTTAAACTCTGAAAAATTTTTTCCTTTAAATTCAATAATAGATTTTTCTAAATTTTGATTTTTTAAACTTGAATAGATCCCTAATAAATTTTCAGCTTCTGGTCTTTCATTCAAATCTTTAATATCTGAAGGAAGTGGCAAAGGATCCGTTTTTGCTTTTTTAATTTTATTTAAAATCTCTTCGCTATTATCTGTAAGATTAATTCTGCTCAAATCTGAAGGATCTGATTTGCTCATTTTTTTTAAACCATCTTTAAGACTCATTATTCTAGAAAACTCTTTCTGTATTAAGGGCTCTGGAACTTTTAAAAAATCTGTTGCATTAAAATCGTTATTAAATTTTTGTGCTATATCTCTACAAAGTTCTAAGTGTTGTTTTTGATCATCACCAACAGGAACATGGGTTGCGTCATACAGCAGAATATCAGCAGCCATTAATACAGGATAGGAATAAAGGCCAATACTAGCTTTTTCCTTATCTTTTCCAGCTTTTTCCTTAAACTGAGTCATTCTATTAAGCCAACCAATTCTTGAAACACAACTTAATATCCATGCGGCTTCAGAGTGAGCTGGAACCATTGATTGATTAAAGATTATACTTTTGTTAGGATCTATTCCACTTGCAATAAATGTTGCTGCAGTTTCTCTTATATTCTTTTTTAGTTCCTTAGGATCTTGTTTTACTGTAATTGCATGAAGGTCAACTACACAAAAAATACACTCATTTTCTTTTTCATTTTGGAGTTTTACAAAATTTTTAATTGCTCCAAGATAGTTTCCTAAATGTAGGTTTCCAGTAGGTTGTACTCCAGAAAAAATTTTTTTAATCATATCAATAGTTTAAATTAATATCCGTTCTTTTAAAAGCCTTGATTAAAACTGCAATGAAAAAATAAAATATAAGACCAGCAATAACGGCACCCACTAAATAGATCGCTTTAAAATTTTCTTGATAGGATAATTCATTATTAAAAAAATAAATTATATAGTTAAAAAATATTCCCATAATCACTGATGTTGTTAAAATTTTAATTAATCTATCTATAAAGATAAGATTAAAATTGAAAAAACTTTCTTTTTTTAAAAAGATAAACAATAGCAATGCATTAAACCAAGATGAAATGGTAGTTGCGATTGGTATGATTATAAAACCAATTTGTTTAAAAAAGATAACGCTTATAAATATATTTAATAAAACAGATAATAATGAAATATAAAACGGTATTTTTGTATTATGTCTTGCGAAAAAAAATGTCGAAAAAACTTTTATTAATGAAAAAGCAGGCAAGCCAATTGCAAAATAAAATAGAGCTTTTGCTGAATTCTTAACACTTAGCTCATCAAAAGAACCATAGCCAAATAATGAAGAAACAATTTCTTCTGAGGCAATCAATAATGCAACTGTTGCTGGGATACTCAAGAATAGACTAAGTTCTAAAGCTTTATTTTGAATTAAGTTTATTTTATCTTTATTTTGACTTTTAACATATTTGGATAGTTGGGGTAAAATAACTGTACCAATTGCAATTCCAGCAATGGCTAAATTTATTTGATAAACTCTGTCAGCATAATAAAGGTAAGAAACCGCACTAGCTTGAAAAGATGCAATAATTGTTCCTACTAAAATATTTATTTGAGTAACACCTGATGAAAAAATACTAGGTAATAATTTTTTAAAAAAGTTTTTAATTTTTTTATTAATGTTAATTTTAAATTTAATCTTAGGTGAAAAATTTTTTTTTACAAAAAAGTATAGAAAAATAAATTGTACAACGCCTGAAATGGTTACAGCATAAGATAAATAATAAACAAGATTATCGTCTAATATTTTTGCAAATAACAAAACTCCAATTAAAAGTATATTTAAAATAATTGGCGCAGCGGACGCTATTGCAAATTTATTATGTGAATTTAAAATTGCAGAAAAAAATGATGCCAAACTTATGAAAATTAAAAATGGGAAGGTAATTCTTGTTAAGGTTATAGCTAGTTCCATTTTATCATAATCGCCTTCAAAACCTGGTGCAATTAGATAAACAAATAAAGGCATCAATATCTCTACAATCAGAACTAAAATTATTAGACCTAGGGTGAGTAGATTAAAAATACTATTAGCAAAATTTTGTGCTTCTTTTTTTTTATTCAATAATGATGAGTAGCTTGGAACAAAAGCTGCATTAAATGTTCCTTCAGAAAATAACCTTCTAAAAGTGTTGGGAATTCTAAACGCCACAAAGAAAGCATCTGCCAAAATTCCAGTTCCAAGGAATACTGCTATTAAAATATCTCTTAAATAGCCCAGTAACCTACTAATTATTGTAAAAAAGCTAAACGTGCTTGTTGACTTAATAAGGTTCATAAATCATATTAGTCTTAAATTTGCTCCATTTGTATATCTAATTAACATAAATGAAAAAAACTAAAATAGATCATTATACTGATAAAGAGGCTCTAGAATTCCACAGCTTAAATAAGCCAGGAAAAATAGAAATAAATTCTTCAAAACCAATGACAACTAAGAGGGATTTGGCATTAGCTTATTCTCCTGGTGTTGCAGTTCCAGTTCAAGCAATCGCTGACGATCCAGAGACAGCATACGATTATACATCTAAAGGAAATTTAGTTGCAGTGATAAGTAATGGATCAGCTATTTTAGGAATGGGTAATTTAGGAGCACTTGCATCTAAACCTGTCATGGAGGGAAAGGCAGTTTTATTTAAAAGATTTGCTGATATCGATTCTATTGACTTAGAAATTGACTCTCAAGACTCCGATGAAATTATTAATAGTATTAAAAACTTTGCATGCAGTTTTGGTGGTATTAACTTAGAAGATATCGCAGCTCCTGATTGTTTTATAATTGAAGAAAAATTAAAAGAAATTTTAGATATTCCAGTTTTTCATGACGATCAACATGGAACGGCAATTATAACTACAGCTGCATTAATTAACGCCCTAGATATTAGTGGCAAATCAATAAAAGACATTAAAGTTGTTGTAAATGGAGCAGGTGCATCAGCAATTGCTTGTACAAATTTGTTTAAAAATAGTGGTGTACTTAGTGAAAATGTAATCATGCTTGATCGTAAAGGAGTGGTCTATAGAGGTAGAACTGAGGGAATGGACCAGTGGAAATCTGCCCATGCAGTAGAAACTAAAAAAAGAACTTTAGAAGAAGCTATAAATGGAGCTGACGTATTTTTAGGATTATCTGCCAAAGGAGCTTTGAAAAAAGAGTTAGTAAAAACTATGGCTAAGAACCCAATAATTTTTGCCTGCGCAAATCCTGATCCTGAAATAACACCTGAAGAAATAATGGAAGTTAGAGATGATGCCATTATTGCAACTGGAAGATCTGATTATCCCAATCAAGTAAACAATTTAATTGGTTTTCCTTATATTTTTAGAGGAGCATTAGACGTAAGAGCTACAACTATTAATGAAGAAATGAAGGTTGCAGCTGCAAACGCAATTGCAAAATTAGCAAGAGAAGATGTTCCAGATGAAGTTGTTGCCGCAATGGGAGGAGATCGTCCTAAATATGGAAAAGATTATATAATTCCATCCACGTTTGATCCAAGACTGATTAGTGTAATTCCTGCAGCTGTTGCAAAAGCTGCTATGGATAGTGGTGTTGCAAAAAAACCTATAAAAGATTTTGAGGCTTATAGAGACCAACTCAAACAAAGGCTAGATCCCTCAGTAACTATTATGCAAGGTATTAACTCTCATATCAAAAAAAATCAAAAGAGAATTGTTTTTGCAGATGGAGAAGACGAAAACACTCTTAAGGCGGCAATTGCATTTAAAAATTCTAAATTAGGTACACCAATTTTAATTGGTAAAAAAAATAAAATTAAAGAAAGAATAAAAGAAATTGGCTACAATGAAAATTTTGATATCGAAATAGTTAATTCTGAAGACACACCAAAAAGAGAGAAGTACGTAAACTTTTTATTTGAAAAATTGCAAAGAGAGAAAGGTCTTTTGGAAAGAGATTGTGATAGATTAGTTAGAAATGATAGGGTTGTATGGGCATCTTGTATGGTTGCTTGTGGTGATGCAGATGGTGCTGTCACTGGAAATACTAGAAGATTTGGAGCTTCTTTTGATAAAGTTACACAAGTTGTAGATGCTAGACCAGGTGAAATCATGTTTGGATTAAATATGGTTGTTGCTAAAGGAAAAACTATTTTTGTTGGAGACACGAGTGTAAATGAATATCCAAGTTCAGAGGAGCTTGCAGAAATTGCAATTTCATCAGCTAGAGTAGTTAAAATGTTTGGCTTTGTTCCAAAAGTTGCTTTTGTTTCTCACTCTACTTTTGGTCAACCTCTAACAAGTAGAACTAAACATATAAAAAAAGCTGTTGAAATTTTAAAAGATAAAAATGTAGATTTTGATTTTGATGGGGACATGCAGCCAGATGTTGCCTTAAATGAAGAATACAAAGAATTATATCCTTTCTCAAGTATTGTAGGAAATGCAAATATATTAATAATGCCGGGCCAACACAGTGCTGCTATCTCTTATAAAATGATGAAAAGCTTAGGTGACACAAAAGTTATTGGTCCTCTTTTAATTGGATTGGGTCAACCCATTGAAATAGCCCCTTTAAGATCATCTACTTCAGAAATCATAAATTTAGCATCAGTTGCTGCCTACTCTGCTGATGTAATTGATTATAAAAAAAGTTAATTTTTTTGAATTCTTAAGTCTTCAACCAAGACAATACTTGCAATAACATCTTCTACATCTAGTATTTCTTTTGCTTCATTTATTACTTCTTTTCTTTCTTCTGTGGTTAAAGAAATCCCATAAATAAATATTTTTTTCTTATAAGTATCAATTTGATAATTGGTTGCTTTAATTTTTTTGTTAAATATTAAAGCTGTACGAAGTTGAGATGTAATTAATAAATCTTTAGCAGATTGTTGAAAATTAAAATCTTCTTTTATTTTAATATCATTTTTAACTGATCTAGCACCTTTTGTTTCCCATGCAAGTTTAGTAATTTGAAGTTTTTCTTCAGGATCATCTACTTTTCCTGTTACAAAAATTTTTCCATCTAAAACTTTTGTGCTAACAGCTAAGATATAGCTCTTGTCTCTTAAGGCTAATCTTGCAGCTAAATTTTTTTGCATTACAGAATCGTCTATTTGGGTCCCTAAAGATCTTGGATCAAACGCAACACTAACACCTGTTCCAAAAACTCCTTTTGAGCTAATCCCAACACATCCTGTTAAGATTAAAAAAATTAAACTTATTAAAAATATTTTATTTTTCATTTTTTATTTTTAGACAATAATTGTAAATTTCTTTTTTGGATACATTAGTATTTTGGCTAATTAAGTCTGTAATATCTTTTATGCTTAGTTTTTTAATTAATTTTTGAATAATTATTTTATCAGATTCTTTTAATATTATCGATGAATTTTTTTCTTTTACCTTTTCAGAAATAACAATTGTTAACTCTCCTTTGGGATCAGATTTAAATGGTTCAAGTGTCTCCACATCTGTTCTTATATATTCCTCATAAAATTTGGTCATTTCTCTGCAAACCAAAATTTTTCTATTTGCAAAGTAACGTTTTAAATCTTTTATCGATCTATTAAATTTTCGTGGAGAAATAAAAAAAACAATACAGCACTCTAAATTTGCAAGCCTTTCGAAATCTTCATTTAATTTGCTATTTTTATCTGGAAAAAAACCATAAAAAAAATATTTTTCATTAAATCCACTTATGGAAACTGCAGAAGAAACAGCTGACGCACCCGGAATTGGAAAGATATCTATTTCGTTAATAGCACATTCATTGACTAATATAGCTCCTGGATCTGAGATAGATGGAGTTCCAGCGTCAGAAATCAAAGAAACGACCGATCCTGATTTTAAAATATCAATTACTTTCGATAAATTTTTTTTTTCATTAAATTTATGATTTGCAATAAGTTTTGATTTAATTTCATACCGTTCTAATAAATTTTTTGAAATACGTGTGTCCTCACACAGTACATAATCCGATTTTTTTAATACTTCTAGGGCTCTTAAAGTGATGTCGCTTAAATTCCCAATAGGAGTAGATACAATATAAAGACCACTTTTAACTTTATTATTTATATTTTCAGTATGTAGAATCATCAAATTATAATAGTTATAATAATAACATTAAAATGAACAAAATTATTAAAATTATACTTTTTTTAGCTTTTGGTTTCTTAATTACTCCAGTAGCACTCTTGGCAAATGAGAAAATTAGGATTGGTCTTCTTGTCCCTTTAACTGGAAAGAACTCTGAAATAGGACAATCTATAATTAAATCTACACGTCTTGCAATCAATACAATAAACAATGCATCAATTGAGATTATACCAAAAGATACACAATCAAACCCTGAGGTAACTTTAGTGGTAGCCAAAGAGTTGGCTAATTCAGGAATAAAAATTGTTGTTGGTCCAGTTTTTAACGAAAGTCTAATTTACCTGGATGAGTTAAGTGAATTAACATTCTTGGCTCTAACGAATAAAAATGATAATTTTTCCAAAAACATTATTAACGCTGGAATTAATGCAACTTCACAACTAAATGCAATTAAGAAGTTTATAGAATTAAACGAAATAAAAAAAACTATTTTTCTTACTCCAGATGTAAGTTTTAAAAATGAAATTGAAAAAGCTATTTCTAATTCTAAAATAAAAATATTAGAAAATTATATTTATAATACTGACCCGACTAAACTTACCAAACAAATTGAAAAAATTACACGTTATGAAATTAGAAAACAAAACCTTGAAGATGAAATAAATAGACTAGAGAAATCGGAACAAAGCAATAAAGAGCTCTTAATTGAAAGGTTAAAAAAGAGAGATACTCTTGGTAGTGTAAAATTTGACTCAGTGGTAATTTCTGATTTTGATGAAAGTTTAAAAAGCGTAACAACTTCCCTGCTTTATACGGATATAACTCCTAAAGAAAAATATTTTATTACCCTTAATCAATGGTTTGATGAGTCTCTTTTAAAAGAGACAAGCTCACAACCCTTGTATTTTCCCTCTGCAAATAAAGATAATTATGATAAATTTTCTAATGAATATTTTGAAAAATATAATCAGCACCCTAATCAATTATCATTTTTAAGTTATGACTTGGTTGGGCTTGTGTATTATTTAATTCTTCAAAACGAATCTGTTATTGATAAAAAAATGTTTACTAAAAAAACTTTGTTTAAAGGAAAGGTTGGAGTTTTTGAAATTAAAAACAATAAAATTAATCATATTTTAAATTTTTATAAAGCTGAAGATGGAGAATTTAAAAAAATCTTTTAATTTTTTTAAAAGCTTTAAATCTATGATCTATTTTATATTTCTGTGATGCTCTCATTTCACCAAATGTAATTTTTTTTCCAAGTGGTATGAAAATAGGATCATAACCAAAACCATTTTTACCTTTTATAACTGGTGAAATAAAACCCTCAACCTTTCCAATAGAATTTATTATTTCTTTATTTTTATTATAAATAGTTAAGGCACAAATAAACCTGGCCTTAATTTTTTTCTCTCGCCAGTTTTTGGCTTTTTTATCTAACTCCTTAAAAACTCTATACATTGCTTTTTTAAAGTCGCCTTTTTTACCCCCCCATCTAGCTGAATAAATTCCAGGGTCTCCATCTAAAACATCTATTTCTAAACCTGAGTCATCAGACAGACATATCATTTTTGATTTTTTAGAAAAAAATTTAGCTTTGATTAAGGAGTTTTCCTTAAATGTTTTGCCATTTTCAGGAGGGCTTTTTATTTTAAAGTCCTGTGGAGAATATATTTCAACATTTTTAGGCAATAAATCCTTAATTTCTCTTAATTTTCCTTTATTATTAGTGCCTACCAACAATTTTATAATTTTATTCTTTAACATCTAGCAATTATCAAATTTCATACCATATAAGTTGTCATGGAAAAAGATCAAAACATTAATTCTGAAAACCAAAATGAAGAAATTAAAGAGAGTGATGCTGAGGAGCAAAACCAAGTAGAACAAGAAATTTCAGCCGATAAAACTAAAGAGGCAAAAGAGGTTACACCTGAAGAAAAAATTAAGGAGTTAGAAGATAAACTTACTAGAACTTTTGCTGAAATGGAAAATCAAAGAAGAAGATTTGAAAAGGAAAAAGATGATGCTTTTGATTATGGTGGATTTTCTTTTGCAAAAGAAGCTTTAAATTTAATTGATAATCTTGAAAGGTCAAAACAAATTTTAGAAAGTGATGAAGTATTAAAAGATACTGAAGCTTTAAAAAAAACTTTAGAGCATTTTGAAATTATTAGTAAAGATATGGTGTCGATTTTTTCAAAAAATGGAATTACACCTGTTGTTTCTATTGGTAAAAAATTGGATCCCAATCAACACCAAGCTATGATGGAAATTGATGACGATCAAAAAGAACCTGGAACAATAGTTCAAGAAATTCAAAAAGGTTTTATGATGAAAGATAGACTTTTAAGACCAGCATTAGTCGGAGTTTCAAAAAAAACTAAAACTCCAGATGAACAAAAAAGCGAGGAAAATAAAGAAAATTCAGACAATTAATTATAATTGTAAGAACTTGTAGATTAAAAATTAACACTTATATGAAGGGAAGGAATTAAATTATGAGCAAAATTATAGGAATAGATTTAGGAACAACAAATTCATGCGTGTCTATCATGGAAGGTAGTCAGCCAAAAGTTTTAGAAAATGCTGAGGGTGCAAGAACAACTCCTTCAGTTGTAGCTTTTACTGAGGATGGGGAAAAACTTGTGGGTCAACCTGCAAAAAGACAAGCTGTAACCAACCCTGAAAATACTATTTTTGCCGTAAAAAGATTAATTGGAAGAAGTTTTGAAGACCCTACTGTAAAAAAAGATATTGCAGCTGCACCTTTTAAAATTGTGAATTCAGAAAAAGGAGATGCTTGGATTGAAGCTAAAGGGGAAAAATATTCACCTTCTCAAATTTCAGCTTTTATTCTTCAAAAGATGAAAGAAACAGCTGAAAAATATTTAGGCCAAGAAGTAACGAAAGCTGTAATTACGGTTCCTGCATATTTTAATGATGCTCAAAGACAGGCAACAAAAGATGCTGGTAAAATTGCTGGCCTTGAAGTTTTAAGAATTATTAACGAACCAACAGCCGCTTCTCTTGCTTACGGTTTAGATAAAAAACAAAATAAAAAAATAGCTGTTTATGACTTAGGTGGTGGAACTTTTGATGTCTCTATCCTTGAGTTAGGTGATGGTGTATTTGAAGTTAAATCTACAAATGGTGATACATTTTTAGGTGGTGAAGACTTTGACAATACAATCGTTGATTATTTAATTGGTGAATTTAAAAAAGATTCTGGAATTGATTTAAGATCAGATAAATTGGCTCTTCAAAGATTAAAAGAAGCTGCTGAAAAAGCAAAAATTGAATTATCTTCTACAGAGCAAACAGATGTTAATTTACCTTTTATAACAGCTGATAAAACTGGTCCAAAACATATTAATCTAAAAATGACTAGAGCAAAATTAGAGGCTTTGGTTGAAGATTTAATCTCAAGAACATTACCACCATGTAAAACTGCTCTTAAAGATGCAGGGCTTACTGCAAGTGAAATTGATGAAATTGTAATGGTTGGTGGAATGACAAGAATGCCTAAAGTTCTAGCTGAAGTTAAAAACTTTTTTGGTAAAGAACCTAATAAAAGTGTAAACCCTGATGAAGTTGTAGCAATGGGTGCTGCAATCCAAGCTGGTGTTCTTCAAGGAGACGTTAAAGATGTCCTTCTTTTAGATGTAACACCTTTATCGCTTGGAATTGAAACATTAGGTGGGGTTTCAACAAAATTAATTGAAAAAAATACAACAATACCAACAAAAAAAAGCCAAGTATTTTCAACAGCTGATGACAATCAACCTGCCGTATCGATAAGAGTGCTTCAAGGTGAAAGAGAGATGGCATCTGACAATAAAATGTTAGGAAACTTTGAACTAGTTGGAATTGCGCCTGCTCCAAGAGGAGTGCCTCAAATAGAAGTAACTTTTGATATTGATGCAAATGGAATTGTGAGTGTTTCTGCTAAAGATAAAGGAACTGGAAAAGAACAAAAAATTCAAATCCAGGCCTCAGGTGGCTTAAGTGATGAAGAGATTGAAAAAATGGTAAAAGATGCTGAAGCAAATAAAGAAGAGGACAAAAAGAAAAGAGAATCTGTTGATGTTAGAAATCAAGCAGACACTCTTTTACACTCTACTGAAAAAAATCTAAAAGAGCATGGTGCCAAAGTTTCTGATGTTGATAAAAAAGCAATTGAAGATGCCTCAACTGATTTAAAAGAAGCTATTAAAGGAACTGATACCGAAGTAATTAAGAAGAAAACCGAAACTTTAGTTCAAGCCTCCATGAAGTTAGGTGAAGCAATTTATAAATCTCAAGAGAAAAAAGAAGGTTCACCAAAAGAAGGTGATAAAAATGATGAAGGAAAAAAAGACGATAATGTAGTTGATGCTGACTTTGAAGAAGTTAAAGAAGAAAGCAAAGAAGGCAAAGAAGAAGATAAAGAAAAAAGCGCCTAAGACTTACAGCAACTATCATCTTAAAGTAACTTATGGCTAAAAGAGATTTTTATGACGTCTTAGGGGTTAGCAAAAGTGCAAGCCCTGAAGAATTAAAATCTGCTTACCGTAAATTAGCTGTAAAATATCACCCAGACAAAAACCCAGGTGATAAAGCCTCAGAAGATAAATTTAAAGAAGCTGGTGAAGCTTACGGCATTCTTTCAGATAAAGAAAAAAAACAAAACTATGACAACTTTGGCCACGCTGCTTTTGAGGGTGGTGGAGGTAGACAGGGAGGAGGCTTTGGTGGTGGTTTTGGTGGAGCTGATTTTTCAGATATATTTGAAGATTTTTTTGGAGATTTTGGTGGTGGACAATCAAGAGGAAGACGAAAAACTAATAATAGAGGGTCTGATCTTCGATATGATTTATCTATTACCCTTGAAGAAGCATATGAGGGTAAAAAACAAGATATAAAATTCTCAACTACAGAAAAATGTAATACTTGCAGTGGTAATGGTTCTAAACCTGGTCATTCTCCAGACAGATGTACGGTTTGTGGTGGAAATGGAAAAGTAAGATCTAATCAAGGTTTTTTTACTGTTCAACAAACTTGTCCTCAATGTGCAGGCTCTGGTGAAGAAATAACAAATCCATGTACAGATTGTAATGGTCAAGGTAACAAGCAAGCTTCCAAAAAAATATCAGTTACAATACCTAAAGGTGTCGATGATGGAACTAGGATTAGATTAGCTGGCAAAGGTGAAGCAGGATCCAAAGGTGGAGCAAATGGTGATCTTTATCTTTTTGTAAATGTTCATTCACATGATTTATTTAAAAGATCTGATGAAAACTTATTTTTTGAATTTCCTATATCCATTGCTGATGCAGCTTTAGGAACCACAATAGAGATACCAACAATTGATGGTGGAAAAGCTAAAATTAAAATACCTGATGGAACTCAAAATGGAAAACAATTTAGGCTAAAAGGTAAAGGTATGCCTTATATGAGAGGTAGTGGAAATGGAGACCTTTATGTCCAAGTAAATACTGAAGTTCCTATTTCTTTAAATAAAGAGCAAAAAGCTTTACTTGAAAAATTTAGAGAAATTGAAAATGAAAAGTCCAATCCAAGTATCAAACAATTCTTTCAAAAAGCAAAAAGTTTTTGGAAAAACTAAAGACTAATTAACTAAAAAAGGTTAATATTTTCCTAGATGAAAAAAATTAATTTAGCTATTTCTGGCTGCTTGGGAAGAATGGGTCAACAGCTTATTAAATCCTCAAAAAATAATAAAAACTTTGAACTAACTGCTCTAACAGAAAACAAAGCTATCAATAAAAAAATTGCTGGCATCAAGCTTGATGTAAACACAGAACAAACTTTTAAAAAAACTGATGTAATAATAGATTTTACAGTCCCAAACTGTACTTTAGATATTTTAAAAATTGCATCTAAATTAAAAAAAAGAGTAGTAATTGGAACAACGGGATTTAATCAAAAAGAAGAGGCCTTGATTAAAAAATTTTCAAAAACCATTCCAATTTTAAAAGCTGGGAATATGAGCCTTGGTGTTAATTTATTAATGTATTTAACTGAAATTGCCTCAAAGTCACTAAATGAAGAATATTTAAGCAAGGTATTTGAAGTTCATCACAAACACAAAAAAGATTACCCATCAGGAACAGCCTTAATGCTGGGAAAAGGAATTGCAGATGGAAAAAATAAAAACCTTTATAACTTAATGGGTAAAAAATTTTTAAATAAAAAATCTTTTCCTTATGGAAAAAAAATTAATTTCAATTCAATTAGAAAAGGTGAAATTATTGGTGAACATGAAGTTACATTTTCTAGTGGCAAAGAAATAATAAAATTAAATCATGAAGCTTTTGATAGAGCACTTTATTCAGATGGAGCTCTAACTGCTGCAAAATGGTTGATTAATAAAAAACCAGGACTTTATTCAATGAGAGATTTATTGAACTTTAAATAATGGATGAACAAGATAAAGCAAAAAAAATACTAAAAATTTTAAATAAACTTTATCCAACAACCCCTATCCCACTAGATCATACTAGTAAATTTACTCTCTTGATGTCAGTTCTTTTATCAGCACAATGTACTGATCTAAATGTTAATAATGTAACTAAAAATATATATCCAAAATATAATAGACCTGAGCATTTTGTAAAATTAGGCAAAAAACGAATAGAAAAATTGATTAAAAGTATTGGTCTCTTTCGAGTTAAGGCTAAAAGTATTTATTTGATGTCTAAACAGCTTCTTGAAAAGCATGGGGGCAAAGTACCCAAAAGCTTTGAAGAGCTCGAAAAACTGCCTGGTGTAGGCCATAAAACTGCAAGTGTGGTTATGTCTCAAGGTTTTGGGGTTCCAGCTTTTGCAGTTGATACCCACATTCATAGATTGGCTCAAAGATGGGGTTTAACGAATGGCAAAAATGTTATTCAAACTGAAAAAGATTTAAAAAAAATATTTCCAGAAAAAACATGGAGCAAATTACATTTACAAATAATTTATTATGGAAGAGAATTTTGTAAGGCAAGGGAATGTTATGGTTTGACTTGTAAAATTTGCACGACTTGTTATCCTAATCGAAAAAATCCAGTTAAAATAAAAAAAGCTTAATATGAAAATACTAGGAATTGGTAATGCAATTGTTGACGTCATTTGTAAAGTTGATGACCAATATTTAATAAATAATCAATTAACAAAAAGCACAATGAAATTAGTTGATGAAACTGAATTTCAAAAACTTTTATCAACTCTTAAGATAGAAGAAACTATTTCTGGTGGGTCAGTTGCAAATTCTATTGTTGGGTTATCACAATTAGGAAATAATGTTGGGTTTATAGGTAAAGTTAACGATGATGATTTGGGACAAAAATACGAAGAAGGTCTAACCAAAGAAAAAGTTCAATATTTTTATAATAAAAAAAAGGAAATCTCACCAACTGGGACTTGTTTAATTTTAATCACACCAGATGCAGAAAGAACTATGGTTACATTTTTAGGTATTGCTGGAAAAATTAGCCCTAGTGATATTAATGAAAAAGCAATTAAAGATAGTGAATTGATATTTTTAGAGGGATATTTGTGGGATGAGGGTGAACCAAAGTCAGCTTTTGATAAAGCCATGTTGATCTCTAACACTAAAGCAATGTCCTTATCAGATCAATTTTGTGTGGAAAGACATAAAGGTAACTTTTTAGATTTAGTTAAAAATAAACTTGATATTACCTTTGCTAATGAACAAGAAATTAAATCATTAATTGATGCTAAAAGCTTTGATGATGTTATTGAATTTGGCAAACAACTAGGAAAACTCTTAATTATTACACGTGGTGAAAAAGGAAGTATTGCTATTAAAAATCAAGAAATTTTAGAGTGCCAAAGTAAACCTGATTTAAAGGTTGTAGACTTAACGGGTGCTGGAGACCTCTTTGCAGCTGGTTTTCTTCATGGGTTGATTAATAATATCTCAACAAAAGAATGTCTCGAAAAAGGAACCGAAATGTCTTCAAAAATAATCCAAAAAGTTGGTGCTAGACTAAATTAACGTATTTTAATCAATAAAATAGCCATTTTTATGGCTTAATATAAATTTTTCATCTTTAAATAAATCACTTATTTTTTTTCGTAATCTATAAATATGTGTTTCTACCGTATGGGTTTCCATATTTGATGCATAACCCCATATATTTTTTTGTAGGTCTTCAACATTGTGTTTAATTTTTTTATCATTTAAATACAAAATAATTTCAATTTCCTTTTCTGTTAATCTCAACTTTAAATTATCTTTAGAAAAAAATTTAGAATTTAGATTTAATTCATAGTCTTTAATTGTAATATTAGACTGTTGGGTAAATTTTAATTTAATTAATTTAATATTTATTAACTCTATTAATTTTTTAAAAGATAAGGGCAAATCATTAAAATCTAAAAAATTTTTATCAGTTATATTATTATTGAATAATAGTTTATGATCTGTTTTTGAAATTACTAAATAATCTAATCTATTTAGATCAAATTTCTTTTTAAAATCTTCTTTATTCTCAATTTTTATAATCGTAAAAGATAAATTTTCTTTTATCTCGTCTAAAATTTCATATAGTGAATTAAAGTTTAAAATAAAAACATTTTGCATAATTATATTTAATATTACTTATGATAATTCATGTACCAAATAAAAACACTCTTATAATTGATGACTTTAAATTGAAATGCTGTGTTGGAAAAAAAGGCTTAAATTCTAAGAAAAAAGAGGGTGATTATTCAACGCCTAAAGGATTATTTAATTTAAGAAAATTATATTTTAGAAAAGAACGTGTTGGTATTCCAAGTTGCAAAATTAATAAAAAGATCATTAAACAAGATATGGGTTGGTGTGATGACCCAAAACATAAAAAATATAATGAAGAAATTAAAACAAACAATAAAAATCTTAGGGAAAACCTGCATAGAAAGGATCATAAGTACGATTATATAATTTCAATTAGTCATAATGAAAAAAAAGTTCCAAATAAGGGAAGTGCTATATTTATTCACCTAACTACTAATTACAAACCAACCGCTGGATGTGTTGCCTTAAAAAAAAAGGATTTTGAAATATTATTAAAATTAATAGATAAAAAAACTAAAATTAAAATTGGTTAAGCTCTATTACCAAATATTTTTGAGCCCACTCTAACGTATGTTGCATTATTTTTAACCGCCTCTAAATAGTCTCCTGACATACCCATGCTGAGTTCCTTAAAATTTAATTCTTGATTTATTTTATTCATTTCAAAAAAATATTTTCTAGTATTTTGATCATTTGGTGGAATGCACATTGTGCCAATAACATCTAAATTTAAATCTTTACAGAATTTATAAAAGTTACCTAATCTTTCTTTATTTATTCCAGATTTTTGATCATCATTACCAATATTAACTTGAATAAATATCTTGGGATTTTTTCCTTGTTTAGTTTGCTCATCAGCAATTTTAGTTGCTAATTTTTCACTATCTACTGAGTGAATATAGTCAAATATTTTTAATGCAAATTTAACTTTATTACTTTGAAGCCTTCCAATTAAATGAAGTTTAATGTTCTTATTTTGGTTTTTTATATCAGTCCATTTATCTAGGGCCTCCTGAACCTTGTTTTCCCCATAATGAAGATGTCCATGATCAATTAATGGCAAAATATTTTCTATTGGAAAGGTTTTTGATACTGCAATAATTTTAGGCAATTCATCATGATTTACTTTAGATTTAATAAGCTCTTCTATATAAATTAAGTTCTTAATCGTGTTATGCATAATAAAATTTTAAAGAAATATTACTTTATAAATAAATTTAATCAAAGTCACATAGATAAACAAGATAAACGAACAATCATAATATTTAGAAATTATGATCAAAAAGTAGATGAAAAACTAATTATAAAGATAAAAAATTATTGTAAAAAAAAGGGTAATAAATTTTTATTATCTAACAATATAAAATTAGCCATAAAACTTAAATTGGATGGTGCTTATATTCCTTCATTTAATAAAGATAAAAAACATCTTTCTTATTCTTTTAAAAAACATTTCATTATTTTGGGTTCAGCTCATAATATTCATGAGATAAAGATTAAGGAATCTCAAAACATAAATGTAATTTTACTGTCTTCAATATTTAAAAAGAATAATAACTTTTTGGGTGTTTATAGATTCAAATTGCTTTCTCTTTTAACAAAAAAACCAGTTATAGCTCTTGGTGGAATTTCAAATCATAACCTAAAAAAGCTAAACCATACAAGCTGCATTGGTTTTGCTGGTATTTCTTTCTTTGAACAAAAAAAAGGCCCCTAAAAAGGGGCCCTTTTATTAATTTGTGATCTAAATTAAATTAGAATGCAAATGATAAACTTACACCTGCGTATTCGTAATCTTCACTTGTTGCAGTAGTGTAACTTGTATTATCTGCTTCTTGATAATTAGCACTAATAGTCATTCCACCTGAAGTATACGATGCTACAATCTTAGAGTACTCAGCATCCGAAGTTTCCGAAGTACCATTACTGTCGATTTCTTCTTCTGCATAAGATACTGAAAGTGCATCAGATATAGTGTATGACAATTTAAATGATGTAGCGTCTTGGTCAGCAGTAGCTGTATTACTGTCACTTTCGTGATCAGAATACGCAATTGTTACTGGTCCGTAAGCATATGATGCTTTTATAGACGTTGTATCAGTGTTAGTAGTTGATCCACCAGAACCAGCTGCTTGACCATCATTTGAACCTGCTCCGTAGCTTACTGATAAACCTTCAATACCAGTATACGTTAAAGCATAAGCAGAGTCAGACTCGTCTTCACCAGTTGCTGGAGTATATGAAACTGCTGCAGTTACACCATCAACCATTGAAGGAAGAGTATAATGAATGATGTTATCACCACTTCTTGATTCTCTAACTGTAGTTCCACCTTTTCCATCAAAGTTATCCCAGATGTTTCCAGCTGCAGTATCACCTACTGCCGCTTGTGCAGAGTCTCCACCTTCACCATGAAATACAAGAGTTCCCATAGCATCAGAGCTAACTGTTACTGAGTGAGCATCAAAAATTGAACCTGAATCTGCTGTATTCGCCGCAGCATTTGCAGCCGTCTCAGCATTGTCAAATTCATCAATCACGAATGATAATGAAACATTCATTCCATTGTCTAATTCACCTGAACCAGAAAATGTAATTTGGTTTCCCATTGAGAAAGATTTAGTAGAGTTTTTTGCAGTTCCACTGTAGTTTTCCCAGTTAATTGACGCTGAACCAGACACTGCTAATTCACCAGCAAATACTGATGTAGAAACAAGTGAAGCTGCTAAAGCAGTCATACCTATTTTTTTAAAGTTATTCATATTTTTCCTTTGTTTGTTGTTATTGTTATTATTAATAATAAACAGCGAATATGTATCAAATTAAGACCTATTTTTTATAAAAATGAGTTTTTTTTATTTACATTTATTATAAGTGTTGTATTTTTACATCACTTTAAAAGTGGCTATTTACTTATACTTTTAGTAATTTTCAGAATATATTGTATAAAACTATTAAATTAACAACTAATTATTATGATTTCTTTTAAAAACCTAAAAACTATCTTTGTTCTAATTTTATCATCTATTATTTTAATTTCATGTAATGGCAAACTTCCTGGGGCCGATGCTCGAAAGTACCCTGATGACCCAAAACTTAGGGTTAAAAAAAACCTAGAAGAAGGAAGAGGGTTTAGGCTATCAGATAGTATGAGTAAGTCTTTCAAAGGTGGGGGTGTTTTTGAATTTGCAAGTTCTAATGAGCTATGGAGAGCATCACTTGATACTATAGATTTTATGCCTTTAGCATCAGTTAACTATAGTGGAGGCATTATAATTACAGATTGGTACTCAACCGATCAAAACTCAAATGAGAGTATTAAAATTTCAATTAGATTTTTGACAAATGAAATTAGATCCGATGCTTTAGATATTAAAGTTTTCAATAAAAAATGTATGTCAGGATCTAATTGTGTGACCTCTGAAAAACAAGGAAATATTAATACTGAATTAAAAACTAAAATTTTAAAAACAGCAGCACTTTACGAAGCTCAAAAAAAATCAGAAACCTCCAAAGAATATAAGGGTGCTCAAAATTATTAGACTATAAGTTTAAAATAAAAAATTAAATTTTTGTGGATAGATATAATTTCAAAATAGTAGAAGATAAGTGGCAAAAACTTTGGGAAGAAAAAAAGTCATTTTCAACTAAAGTTGATAAAAACAAAAAAAAATTTTATTGTTTGGAGATGTTTCCTTACCCATCAGGTAAAATTCATATGGGCCATGTAAGGAATTATACAATTGGTGATGTGTTAGCTCGTTTTAAAGCTTTGCAAGGTTATAATGTTCTTCATCCTATGGGATGGGACTCATTTGGAATGCCTGCGGAAAATGCTGCAAGACAAAATAATTTAGATCCTAAAACTTGGACTGAATCAAATATTAAAACCATGAAATCTCAGCTTAAAAAACTTGGGCTATCAATTGATTGGGATAAAGAAATCTCAACTTGCTCACCAGAGTATTATAAACATCAACAAGAATTTTTTTTAGACCTGTATGACAAAGGATTAGTTTATAGAAAAGAGAATTATGTTAACTGGGATCCAGTTGATCAAACTGTCCTTGCAAATGAACAGGTAGTTGATGGTAAGGGTTGGCGGTCAGGAGCTATTGTTGAAAGGAAGAAGTTAAATCAATGGTTTTTTAACATCTCAAAATTCTCTGAAGAACTTTTACAAGGATTAGATGGCTTAGATAATTGGCCCAATAAAGTAAAAGTTATGCAAAAAAATTGGATTGGAAAATCTTTTGGTTGTGAGGTCGAATTTAAAGTGGAAAGTGAAAAACCCATTGAAAGCATTAAGTGCTACACAACAAGACCCGATACTTTATTTGGCTTTTCCTTTCTTGCTCTCTCAGTTGATCACCCTTTAGCAAAATATTATGAAGAAGATAAGAAATTTCAAGAATTTAAAAAAGAATGTTCTAAAACAGGAACTACTGAAGAATCTATTGCCTCTGCTGAAAAATTGGGCTTTAAAACAGATCTAATTGCAGTTAACCCACTAGATAAAAATATGAAGGTTCCAGTTTATTTTGCAAACTTTGTATTGATGGACTATGGGTTAGGTGCTGTTTTTGGTTGTCCCGCACATGATCAAAGAGATCTAGATTTTGCAAAAAAATATAATTTAAAAATTACACCCGTTGTTAAGCCTGAAAAAGATAAAGATTTTGAAATAAATAATGAAGCTTATACGGGTGAAGGATATCTTTATAATTCAAATTTTCTTGATGGTTTAAAGGTGCCAAGCGAATCTATTATTAAGACAATAGAATTTCTTGAAAAGAATAATTTAGGGACAAAAAAAACTAATTATCGATTAAAGGATTGGGGAATATCAAGACAAAGATATTGGGGTTGCCCTATTCCAATGGCTTATGATGAAAATGATCAGCCAATTAAAATTCCAAAAAATATGCTGCCTGTTAAACTTCCAGAAATTGATAAATTAAGTAGTGCAGGCAACCCCTTAGATTCTGAGAATGAATGGAAATATTTTAATTTAGGTGGAAAAAAATATAGAAGAGAAACCGATACATTGGATACTTTTGTTGATTCTTCTTGGTATTTTTTACGTTTTTGCTCTTCTCACAATACCAATCATGGCTTTACACAAGAGGAGGTTGATTATTGGATGCCAGTTGATCAGTATATTGGTGGGGTTGAACATGCCATTTTACACTTATTATACTCAAGGTTTTTTATGCAAGCTCTCTCCTATAAAAATGATACTTTTAAATTAAAAGAACCATTCGATGGTCTATTTACACAAGGTATGGTTTGTCACGAAACTTACAAAGACCAAAACAATACATGGTTAAGTCCAGAAGAAGTGTCTTCTGAAGATGGTAAAGAATTTTATAAAAAAGATAATCCTTCTGAAAAAATAATTGTTGGACCAACAGAGTCTATGTCAAAATCTAAAAAAAATACTATTGATCCAGAAAATATTATAAAAAATTATGGGGCAGATTCTGTTAGATTATTTATTTTATCAGACAGTCCTCCAGAAAAAGATGTACAATGGTCTGATCAGGGAATGTTAGCGTCATTTAAATTTGTTCAAAAACTATGGACATTAAATTCTAAAATTTTAGATAAAATAAAAAATAATGACCAAGATGATGAGGGTAAAGATTTAACTAAATTTACTAATCAACTAATTAATAAAATAACACAAAACCTAGAAAAGTTTCATTATAATGTAATTGTTGCTAACTTTTATGAAATGTATAATTTTCTAATCAAAGAAATAGATAAACCTATAAAAAGAGAGATTTTAATTGAAAACTATAAAAAAATTTTAATTCTAATGAATCCATTTATTCCACATTTTTCAAATGAATGCTTGAATAACATTAATGAAAATCAAATAAATTGGCCAAAAATTTCAAAGAAAGATTTAATAGAAGAAGATATTAACTTTGTTGTTCAAGTTAATGGTAAAAAAAGAGCTATTTTAAAGATAAAAAGAGATGTGGTTGAAAAAGAAATTTTAGAGATCGTAAAAACAAATCTAGAAATTGAAAAATTTTTAAAAAACCAAACAATAAAAAAATCAATATTTGTACCCAACAGGCTTATAAATATTATACTATAAAAAATGTTCCGAAAACAAATTATACTTCTTCTTTTATTACTACTATCATCATGTGGGTATGAAGCAATTTACTCCAAAAAGAATTCTGTAAATTATAATTTTTCAGTAAGCGAATTAAACTTTGTTGGAGATAGAACAGTTAATCTAAAAATCAAAGAAAAACTAAATAACTATGCTCAAGCTAAAAAAGATAAAGATTTTATACTAAGAATCTCTAGCACTTCAGAAAAAATAACTTTAGCAAAAAATACTGCTGGGGACGCCACATCCTTTAAAAATTCAGTTTCTGTTAATGTAGAAGTTTTGATGAACAATAAATTTAAAAGCAATTTTATAATTTTGGAAAGTTTTAATTATAATAACATTTCTAATAAATTTGATTTGAAAAAATATGAAGAAGAAATTAAAAATAATTTAGCTGAGGCAGCTTCTGATAAATTAATTTTTAAACTATCCAATATTCAATGATACTAAAGTCGTTTGAATTAAACAAAATAAAACTAAATAATTATAAATTTTATCTATTCTATGGTGATAATGAAGGTCTAAAAGAAGAGAATATTAAAAATTTATTTGAAAAAAACTATAAAGATAAAATTCATAGATATGAAGAAAAAGAGATACTAGATGATATTAATATTTTTTTTAATAGCGTTCTTACTAAATCATTTTTTGATAATGAAAAACTCATAATTATTAATAGAACTACGGATAAAATTAAAACAATCATAGAAGAGTTGATAGAGAAAAACCCTGAAGATATACAAATTATCTTAAATTCAAAAAATTTAGAAAAAAAATCTAGCTTACGAAAACTATTTGAAAAAGAAAAATCAATTGTATGTATCCCGTTTTATGAAGATAATAATCAAACTTTAAACTCAATTATTAGTCTTTTTTTTAGGAATAAAAAAATCCCAATATCTCAGCAATTAATTAATGTCTTAGTAGAAAGAAGCAGGGGCGATAGAAAAAATCTGAATAATGAATTAGAAAAGATTGAAAATTTTTCATTAAATAAAAAAAATTTGAACATTCAAGAAATAATTAAGTTAACTAACCTTGCAGATAATTATAGTGCTTCGGAACTCGTGGATCACTCATTAGCTAAAAATACTAGGAAAACAGTCACTATTTTAGGTGAAAACAACTATTCAGACGAAGATAATATCATAATTATTAGAACATTATTAGCTAAGCTAAAAAGACTAGTTAAAATTTACGATTTAATTGATGAAAAAAACAATATTGAACAAGCAATTTCTACGTGTAAACCACCAATTTTTTGGAAAGATAAACCTCTCGTTACTCAGCAAATAAGGTCTTGGAAAAAAGATGGGTTAGAGCAGTTAATTTATAAAACTAATGAAATTGAACTTTTAGTTAAAAAAAACTCAGCGCTTGCTAAAAATATATTGACAGATTTTATAATTAATAATTCAAAAAAAACTAATAATTAGATTGAATAATTTCAATTATTTTATTCAACTGATCTAAATCTTTATATTCTAATAATAAAGATCCTGAATTATTTTTTTTATTTTTAATTAAAACATTAAGACCAATTTTTTCTCTAATTGAGTTCTCCAAGACTTGTAGGTTAATATCCTTAGATGTTTTAAGAGAGTGCTTTTTAGTTTTAAATATTTTAACAAAATTTTCTGACTGTCTAACTGAGAGATTTTTTTCAATTATTTTATTTGCAACAAACTCTGCATTATCCAGACCTACTAAAATTTTTGCATGTCCTGCTGATAATTTTTGCGTTTGAATTAACTTTAAAACTGCTTGAGGAAGGTTAAGTAATCTTAAACAATTAGCAATATGGCTTCTACTTTTTCCAATAAATTGCGCTACTTTATCTTGATCATATGAAAACTCTTCAATAAGACGCTGATAACCTTGTGCTTCTTCTATTACATTTAAATCATTTCTTTGAACATTCTCAATAATTGCAAATTCTAAAGATTTTAAATCATCTATGTTCGTTATAACTACTGGAACTTCGTGTAGCCCTGCTTTTTGTGCTGACAACCACCTTCTCTCACCTGCAATTATCTCATACTTTGAGCTACCTTCATTAGACTTTCTGACAATAATTGGCTGAATAATGCCTCTTTCTTTTATTGAGTTAGTTAAATCTTGTAAACTTTCTTCATCAAATGTTTTTCTTGGCTGAAATTTATTACTTACGATATCAGATATCGAAACTTTATTGATATTTATTTCCGCTTTTGTTTCACCTATTAAAGATGACAAACCTCTACCTAGGCCTTTTTTTATTTTATTTGCATCCATTATGCGGCGCTCCCTATTTTTTGTTCTTGATTAATAAATTCATCTGTAAAGTTAAAATATGATTTACTACCTGGACAAGATTTATCATACATTAAAACTGGCATGCCATGGGACGGTGCCTCAGACAGTCTAACATTTCTTGGAATCACTGTTAGATAAACTTTTTCATTAAAATAGTCTCTTGCTTCTTTTTCAACTTGTGTGGATAGCTTATTTCTTTTATCAAACATTGTTAAAAGTATGCCTCTAATTTTTAATTCAGGATTTAAATTAACTTTTATCCGTTCTATGGTTTTCATTAGCTGGGTTAAACCCTCTAAAGCAAAAAATTCAGTCTGCAGTGGAACTAATAGTGAGTGAGAAGACACAAGAGCCATAACGGTAAGCAAGCTTAGTGATGGTGGACAGTCTATAAGCACATAATCATAAGTTGTTCTAGAATCATTTAAATAAGCGGTTAATTCACGTTTTAAAATAAATGCTCTCATGCTATCATCAGCTGTCTCAACCTCAAGCCCAGATAAATCTACATTCGAAGTGATAATATCTAAATTTTTAAACTCAGTTTTTCTAATCACATCAGAAATGACTCTTGTTCCATTTAGCACCCCATAAATAGTATCTGTCGAGCCTTCTAAATTGGAAAGACCAAGACCCGTAGTAGCGTTTCCTTGTGGGTCAAGGTCTATTACTAAAACTTTTTTCTCTTGTTGCGCTAAACCTGCTGCAAGATTAATTACTGTTGTTGTTTTTCCAACCCCACCCTTTTGATTTATCACAGAAATAATTTGCATTTAGTTTTTTAATTTTTTTTTTTATATTTTTTATATTTAATAAAAATGAATCTTCGCTCGTAATACTTTTTTTTTTTCAAAATCAAAATCCCAATTCATTAAAGTTTCTTCTAAAACTTTTTCTCCGTTTTTTCCCATGAATACAATTAAATTTTTATAACTGCTAAAATTTTTATAAACTAAATCTAAAATTATTGGTAAAGGTTTAAAAGCTCTTGCCATTATTGTACCCGAGTCTAAATTTTCTGCTTCAAAAAT
This sequence comes from Candidatus Pelagibacter sp. PS_17, assembly GCF_059417945.1. Lineage (NCBI taxonomy): Bacteria > Pseudomonadati > Pseudomonadota > Alphaproteobacteria > Candidatus Pelagibacterales > Candidatus Pelagibacteraceae > Candidatus Pelagibacter > Candidatus Pelagibacter sp. PS_17. Next base: position 1,295,154 of record NZ_CM182073.1, on the reverse strand, counting down.
ATTTTCTTGCATAACTTCAGTATTTAATTTTAAATCTCTTGATACTTTTCTTAAAAAAGAGCTTTTGTGGTGACTTTTTTCATATAAATGAACTTTGGCTAAATTTTTTTGATTTTTAATCATAATTGATATAATTATACCTGGCATACCTCCACCTGAACCTATATCTGTTACAATATTACTATTTAAATCAACAAATTCAATAATTTGCGCTGAATCAATTATATGACGCTCTCTAATTACCTCATTTTTAGCTGTTTCTTTACTTATTATATTAATTTTTTCATTTTCTTCCTGAAGCATAGATATGAATAGATCAAACTCAATTAATGTTTCACGTGGAACATTTTGGTTTTTTAGTAGTGGATAATTTTTAAAAATTTCTTCCATTAAGCTATTAGCTTAATAGACTTTCTTTTTACATGTGACAACAAAATATATACGGCAGCTGGAGTTATTCCATCAATTCTCAGTGCTTGCCCCATAGTTTTTGGTTTTATTTGTTTAAATTTGGCTTTTACCTCATTTGATAGTCCAGAAAGATCATCATAATTAACATTTTCAGGTATAACTAAATTTTCGTCTCTTTTAAATGCTAATATATCTGCTTTTTGTTTTTTAAGATAACCTCTGTAATGAGCATTTATTTCAATTTGCTCATCTATTTTTTCATCAAAAAAAGGAATTTCTGGCCAAATTTCTCTTATTTTTTTCATATCAACACCTTTTTGAGTCAATATTTCATTAGATTTTCTTAAAATACCATCCTTTGCTATTTTAATATCAAATTTTTTTATTTTTGTTGGGGAGATTGATGATTCAGACATTATTTTTGATATTATCCCTAATTTATGTTCTTTATCTTTAAAAATATCTTCTCTTTCTTTTGATATTAATCCAATTTCAATTCCTTTATTTGTTAACCTTTGGTCGGAATTATCTGCTCTAAGACTTAGTCTATATTCTGCTCTTGAAGTGAACATTCTGTAAGGCTCTGCAACACCCTTTGTTACCAAATCATCTATCATAACTCCAATGTAGGCATCTGATCTATCTAAAATAAATGGTTCTTCTTTCTTAAAAGATAACGCAGCATTAATTCCAGCAATTAATCCTTGGGCTGCAGCTTCTTCATAACCAGTCGTCCCATTTATTTGTCCAGCAAGATATAAATTTTGAATTTTTTTAGTTTCAAGAGTTAAAAATAGTTCCCTGGGGTCAATATAGTCATATTCTATGGCATAACCTGGTCTAATTATCTTAACGTTTTCTAAACCGTTGATACTATTACAAATTTCTTGCTGAACATCTTCAGGTAAAGATGTAGATATTCCATTTGGGTATATTGTGTGGTCATTTAAGCCCTCGGGCTCTAAATATATCTGATGACGGTCCTTATCTGCAAACTTTACTATCTTATCCTCTATTGAAGGACAGTATCTTGGGCCAACCCCCTGTATGCTACCTGAATACATAGCACTTTTTTTTAAATTTTTTTGGATTATCTTATGAACTTTTTCATTCGTATAAGTCATCCGACATGAGACTTGTTTGTTTAAATTTTTTTTAGTTAAGAAAGAAAAAAAATAAGGATCTTCATCTGCAAACTGTTCTTCTAAATTATCATACTTAATTGTTCTAGCATCAAGTCTTGGTGGTGTCCCTGTCTTCAGTCTTCCTATTTTGAAATCATATTTTTCAAGTTGTTCACTTAATCCTGTTGAGGGCTTCTCATCAAACCTTCCAGCTGGTGTTCTCTCATCACCGATATGGATTAAACCATTCAAAAATGTGCCAGTTGTTAAGATTAGCTTACCACATAAAATTTTTTTACCTGATTTCGTTTTAAAACCACTTATAGTGTTTTTATTAAAAATAAATCTTATTACAGGATCAGAAAAAATGCTTAAATTACAGTAGTTTAGTAATTTTTCTTGCATATATTTACGGTATAATGATCTATCTGATTGAGTTCTAGGTCCTTGTACTGCAGGTCCTCTGCTTCTATTTAATAATCTAAATTGTATTCCTGATTTATCCGCAACCTCTCCCATCACACCGTCTAAAGCATCTATCTCTCTAACAAGGTGACCTTTGCCAAGACCACCTATCGCTGGGTTACAAGACATCTCTCCTATAGTCTCAATTTTGTGTGTGAATAGGGCAGTGTTAATTCCAAGACGAGCAGACGCTGCAGCCGCTTCACAGCCAGCATGTCCTCCTCCAATAACCACTACTTCAAATGATAAATCATTTTTCATAAGTTAAATTTATAACTGATATTAATATTTACAAGCAGACAGTATTTTTTTAATAAATATTTCTTAAGTTAATTAAGGCTACGTGTTTATGATTAAAATTGAAGAATTAGTGATAGATATCAACTAAAATGGAGAAAATTAGCTAAAAAAACCCTTTAAATATTGATTATTTGCCGATGCAAAAATCATTGAAAATACTACCTAATATCTCTTCAACATCTACTTTTCCAACTACCATTCCTAAATGTCGGGTTGCTAAACGAAGATCTTCTGCAGCTTTATCAAAATCTTCAGCTTCATTTTTTTCTTCAAAGTTTTTCAAATAATTTAAGCTTTGTTGAAGATGTTGTCTATGTCTTGCACGGGTAATTAAAATATCTTCACTTGTGATAAATTTATTTTTTAATTTGTTTTTAATCTTTAAAATTAAATCTTCTAAGTTGAGATTATTTTTTACTGAAATTAAAACATGTTCATAATTTTTTATTTCAGAATTTAAATCTTCTTTTAGAAGATCAGATTTATTGACTACAAGTATTGCATTTTCATCCATCAATTCCTTCAAAACTCCTTTAAAATCCATGCTTTTAGCGTCTATAACAATTAACTTTAAGTCTGCATTTTCTGCTTTATCAAGTGCTAATTTTATTCCTTTTTTTTCTATTTCATTTTTAGAATCTCTAATTCCTGCGGTATCAGAAACAACCACTGGATAACCATCAATATTTAAATGGGTCTCAATTACATCTCTTGTTGTTCCAGCTATTTCTGAAACAATTGCTGCATCTCGATTAGAGAGGTGATTTAGTAAACTAGATTTTCCAGCATTTGTTGGGCCTATGATTGCGATCTTAAAACCTTCTCTAATTCTTTCACCAACTTTCTGATCGTCTAAAATTTTTTTTATATTTAAAATTACTTCATTAGAAATTTTTTTTATATTTTTCAAAATATCTTCAGGCAGGTCTTCATCTGGAAAATCTATTTTTGCTTCAACGTGTGATAAAATTTTTAAAAGTTTTTCTCTTAACTCATTAAACTTATCTGCAGAATTTCCATTCATAATTTTTATTGCTTGTTGTCTTTGGATTTCAGTTTCTGCTGAAATTAAATCTGCAATACTTTCTGCTTTCAACAAATTTATTTTTCCATTTTGAAATGCGAGTTTTGTGAATTCACCTGCTTCAGCTAGACGACAGTTTTCAATTTTTGAAATAGAGTGGTGTAGGGCGTCAATTACTGCTTTGCTACCATGGATATGAAATTCAGCCATATCCTCGCCTGTGTAGCTCTCAGGGCCAGGAAACCACAATATTATACCCTCATCAATTAGCTCAGAAGTATTGATTTTGTTGATTTTTCTTAATGTAGCTACTCTTGGCTTAGGAAGCTCTGCATTTGTTATTAGCTTTATTACTTTCTTGGTGTCTTCTCCAGAAACTCTAACAATTGCTATCCCAGAAATTCCTGGACCAGTAGAGAGAGCATAAATTGTCATGCTAATATTATAGCTTCAATTTTGTAGTTCTGTAAAACTTTAAATCAATTGGTAATAAATTTTTACTAAGCTGGTTTATTCATTGAGCTAAAGAAATCTGCATTACTTTTTGTTTCTTTAAGTTTTGAATTAATAAATTCAATAGCATCCATTGTTCCCATAGGACTGATAATTCTTCTTAGCACATTCATTTTTGAAAGGTCGTCTTTATCAAACAATAATTCTTCTCTTCTTGTCCCAGACTTGGTTATATCGATTGCTGGATAAATTCTTCTTTCGGCAATTTTTCTATCCAAAACTGTTTCACTATTTCCGGTTCCTTTAAATTCTTCAAAAATTACTTCATCCATTCTTGATCCCGTATCAATCAAGGCTGTTGAGATGATTGTTAAAGATCCACCTTCTTCAATATTTCTTGCAGCACCAAAAAATCTTTTTGGTCTTTGAAGTGCGTTCGCGTCAACTCCACCTGTTAATACTTTTCCAGAACTTGGAATTACTGCATTATAAGCCCTGCCCAGTCTTGTGATCGAATCTAATAAAATTACTACATCTTTTTTATGCTCAGTTAATCGTTTTGCTTTTTCAATTACCATTTCAGCTACAGCAACGTGTCTTGATGCAGGCTCATCGAAAGTAGAACTGATAACCTCACCCTTAACCGTTCTTTTCATATCCGTTACTTCTTCTGGTCTTTCATCAATCAATAAAACCATCAAGTAACTTTCTGGATAGTTTTTTGCAATTGAGTTTGCAATACTTTGTAAAATCATTGTCTTACCCGCTTTAGGAGGAGATATAATTATTGATCTTTGACCTTTCCCAATTGGACTCACAAGATCAATTAATCTTGGGGTTAAATCTGGTTTTTTTTCAATCTTGGTTGTCTCAACTTCCATCACCATTTGTTTGTTTGGGTAGAGTGGAGTTAAATTGTCAAATGCAATTTTGTGACGAGCTTTTTCTGGCTCTTCAAAATTTATTTTTTCTACTTGTAATAACGCAAAATATCTTTCCCCCTCTTTGGGCGCTCTAACAGGTCCTTCGACGGTGTCTCCTGTTCTTAAACCAAATTTTCTTATCTGACTTGGACTAACATAGATATCGTCTGGTCCAGCCAAATAGTTTGATTCCATTGCTCTTAAAAAGCCAAATCCATCTTGTAATAATTGTAAAACTCCTGCTCCAGTTATCTCTTCTTTTTCTGCAACTTTTTTTAATATAGCAAATAAAATTTCTTGTTTTCTAAGTGTGCTAGCATTTTCAATCCCAAGCTTTTCTGCTTGAGCTATTAATTGTTCAGACGATTTTAGTTTTAGTTCTTGAATATTCATGTTGAGGGATTGTGATTAGGGTTATTGGATGGATTGAATATATATACTCTAACGAGTATTTCAAGTCTAGATCGGTTTAAATATAACAATAAAAACAACCAAAATAAGCAATATTGTTGGCACTTCATTAATTATTCTAAAAAATTTAGAGGATTTAGTATTTTGATCTAGTTTAAAATCATTGAGCAATTTACCTAAATAGAAATGATAAATTGTTAATAAAGTTATTAATATTAATTTTAGTTTTAACCAAAGGGTTAAGATGGCCTCAAGTCCAACAACAGAGATTAATATTAATCCAAAGATCCAAGATAAAATCATTGCTGGCATCATGATGAAATAAAATAATTTTCTTTCCATTGTTTTAAATATTGAAGATGAAATTTTATGATCAATATTTTCAACATGGTAAACAAAAATTCTTGGAAGATATAAAAGGCCAGCCATCCAAGAAATTACAGCTATCAGGTGAAGACTTTTAAACAGTAAATAACTATTCATAATTTAAACAAGGACACTTTTTGAAATTTGAAGGACACTGAATTTTTGGAGGATAAAGGTTTTCACTTAATTTATATTCGTTTTTTTTTATTATTAATTCCGACATTGCTTTAATAAAATCCACATTAGTGCCAAGAGCTGGAACACGTGTATAATTTTTGCATCCATTAGCATCTGCCATCTCCTTATATTCTATATCTAGTTCAACCAATGTTTCTGAATGTTCAGAAACAAATGCGATAGGTACCAAAACAATGTGCTTGCCAAGTTTAGAATTTTCAATAATTATATCTTCAGTAGACGGTCCTATCCACTTCAGTGGACCAACTCTACTTTGATAACTTAATATCCAATCCAAGTTTTCAATATTCAGACTCTCGACAATTTTTTTGACAGATTGTTCTACTTGCCATTGATATGGATCTCCCTTTTTAATATTTTTTTCTGGCAGGCCGTGAGCAGAAAATATTAGTTTAAAATTTTTAAGATCCTTAATTTTTTTTTTTATTTCTTTTGTGTGTGCGTTGATAAAATTTTGATCTGTAGGGTAACAACAAATTGTGCTTGTTTTAACTTTGTAGTTATTTTTTTTACAAATATCTTTCCATTCTTTAATTGAAGACCCGGAGGTTGCGGCAGAGTATTGTGGATAAAGAGGCATTAAAATAACTTCTTCGGGATCAAATAGTTGAACATCTTTGATCACATCATTTGCTCTTGGGTTCCAACACCTCATTACAATAAAACATTTATATTCATTGTCCATTTCAGTTTGGTTTAGTTTTGTTTCGAGTGCTTCTGATTGCTCCATCGTTAATTTTAGTATTGGTGATGAACCACCAAGCTCCTCATAAATTTTTTTAGCAACGGGCGCTCTTCTATTGGATATTAGTTTTGCTAGAGGATATCTCAATATAGTTGGTAAATTTAGAATTGCTGGATCATTAAACAGATTGAATAAAAATGGTTCTACATTTTCAATTTTATCAGGACCACCTAGGTTAAATAAAATTACTGCTTTTTTCATTTAATAATCTTTAACTATTTTAACCAAATACTCTACCATATCTGGATTGGTTTCGGGTAATACCCCATGACCCAAATTAAATATATAGGGATGATCTTTAAAGGTGTTTAAATATTTTAAAGTCTCTTTTTTCAAATTTTCTTTGTCCGTTAATAAAATTTTAGGATCGAGTCCTCCTTGAACTGGTATTTTTATTTCTTTACATACTGAAACAGGATCAACATCATAATCAATATTAACTGCATCAGGTTTAACAATATCGCAATAATTTTTATAATTTTTTATTCCTCTGGGGAAACAAATTACAGGAATATTTAATGATTTAATATAATTCACTAAATTTAGTGTTGGAACATAAACATAGTTTGGTAGGTCTTTTTCTTCCAGGAGACCCGCCCAACTGTCAAAAATTTGAATTACAGTTGCACCGTTTTTAATTTGCTGGTCAATATGTAATTTTAAAAACTTTTCTAAAATTATTAAAACCCTATTTATTAAAAATTCATCTTTAAAAAAATCTTTTACTAATTCTTTTTTTGGGGAATGTTTATTAATCATATAAACTAACAATGTCCATGGTGCACCCACAAATCCTATTAAATTTTTATTTTTTATTAAATTGTCTTCACTAACTTTTTTGATTGATTTATAAACTGGATATAATTTTTCTACAAAATCAATTTCATCAATCTTAGATATTTTTTCTAAATCTAATAAACCCAGTTTTGGACCAAAATTTTTTTCAAATTTTACTTCTTGGTTTAATCCATATGGGATCATTAAAATATCTGAAAAAATTATAGCCGCATCTAAGTCAAATCTTTTAAGAGGTTGTAAAGTTATTTCTGAAGATAGGTTTTCGTTTAAACATAGGTTTATAAAATCTGGATTTAATTTTCTAATTTCTCTAAACTCTGGTAAATATCTACCTGCTTGTCTCATTAACCATATTGGAGAATTATTAGTTTTTTTGTTTATTATGGTTTCTTGGATGGGTGTCATAATAATAAGTAAATATTTAATTATAGTATTAGTTATATAGTATGTGAATAATGGTAATTAATTGTTTTCCAGTTTTTATACACTATTTATCAACAATTAATAATTTATAGAATTAGCACATAGTTTTAAATTAAGGGTTTATTTAATATTATTAGATAAAATGTATATTAATGCTTAACATGTTTATTAATGTTTATAAAAATGGATTTTTACAAAGAAAAATAACAAACAAGTTTATTTTGAAGGATGATAAAAATAATACTTAATTATCAACATTTTATTCATGAGTAATACATATCAAATATACCTTATTTCTGACTCCACAGGTGAAACACTAGATAGAGTTTTTCTAGCAATTAAGGCTCAATTCAAAAACATAAAATATGATGTTAAATCTTATTTTTTTACAAGAACAGAAAATCAAGTTTCAAAAATAATGGATGAGGCAAAAAAAAATGATAATGCAATAATTTTATATACGATTGTTGACACTTCACTTGCAAAATTTTTAGCAAACAAAGGAGATGAAAAGAAAATTCCATGTTTTAGTGTTTTAGGAAATTTAATAATGAACTTCTCTAAACTTTTAAATCAAAAAGCATCTCACGTCCCAAGCGGGCAACATGCTTTGAACGAAGAATATTATGAAAGAATAGAGGCCATCCAATTTACAATGGCTCATGATGACGGAAACCTTGTTGAAGATGTAGATAAAGCAGATTTGATATTATTGGGGGTAAGCAGAACAAGCAAAACACCAACATCAATTTATCTTGCTAATAGAGGTTATAAAACTTTGAATATTCCTTTAGTAAATGAACAATCAATACCAGAAAGCTTAAAAAAGAACCCCAAACTTTCTTGTGTAGTGGGTTTAACAACCGAACCTCAGCGCTTAGTTGATATTAGAAAAAACAGAATGAATGCTCTTAAAGAAAAAGAAAATACAAACTATACAAATATTAGCAAAATTGAAAAAGAAATTAATGAAGCTAAAAAAACATTCACAAAATATAAATGGCCAACAATTGACGTTACTAGAAAATCAGTAGAAGAAACGGCAGCATCAATAATTAAGATATATGAAATAAACAAAAATAATGGTTAAAGAAATTATACTTGCATCAAAAAGTGGTGTGAGAAAAAAAATTTTAGAGGAAAATAATATTCAATTTAGGGTGGAGCCATCTAATGTGGATGAGGATAGTGTTAAAGAAAGTTTGTTAAAAGAAAAAGTAACTCCAACGATTATTTCAAAAAATCTAGCAGAATTAAAGGCCAATAAAATTAGCCAAAAATTTACAGAAGAAATTGTACTTGGTGCAGATAGCGTAATAGATTTAGAAGGCAAAATAATCTCAAAACCAAATGATAGAGAAGAGGCACTAGAAATTTTAAAAAGGATGAATGGAAAAACTCATCAATTGATAAGTTCAGTTTGTATATCAAGGGGTGGATCAATGATATGGAATTACACTGATAAAGCCTCATTAACCATGAAAAATATGACTTTTTTAGAATTAGAGAACTACCTAAAAAAAATTTCTGATAAGGATCTGTATGCTTATAATGTTTATCAAATTGAAGGAGAAGGAAGAAATTTATTTTCAAAGATAGAAGGAGATGAAGATACAATTATGGGCCTTCCAGTCAAAAAAATTAAAGAATATCTTAAAATTATAAAATGAAAAAAAATTTTTTAGTTATAGGAAATCCAATTGACCATAGCTTGTCACCAAAACTACACAATTACTGGATAAAAAAATATAAAATTGATGCAGTTTATGGAAAAAAGCTCTTAAATAGTAATGAGATAAAAGAATTAATTTTTAATATAAGAGAAGAAAAAATTCATGGAATAAATGTAACAGTACCATTCAAAAAAATAGTTATACCTTTTTTAGATGAATTAAGTGAAGAAGCAAAAATTTCTCAATCGGTAAACACAATCTATAAAAAGGATAATAAAATTTTAGGCGATAACACTGATATTGAAGGTTTTAAACTTAGTTTAGAAAAAATAGAACAAGAAACTAAAAATAAAAAAGCCCTAATACTGGGGGCGGGTGGAGTTGTTCCTTCAATTATTACTGCGCTTAAAAAAATGCAAATTAAAAAAATTTATTTAAGTAATCGAACAGAATTAAAGGCAATAGAACTAAAGAGAAATTTTCCGGAAATTGAAATAATTAAATGGGGAGAAACTTTAGATTTTGATATAATCATAAACGCAACAAGTATTGGATTAAAAAAAGAAGATGAAATTAATATTAATTATCAACAAATAAGCAAAAATAAATTTTTTTATGATGTAATTTATAATCCACCAGAAACAAACTTTTTAAAAAATGCAAAAAAATATGGTGGAATAACAAAAAATGGTAAAATGATGTTTATTTATCAAGCTCAAAAAGCCTTTTTTATCTGGCATAAAGTTGTTCCAGAAGTAGACAATGAAACAATTAATCTTTTAGATGTATGATTAAAATTGCAGTTGTAGGAGATATTGGTTCTGGAAAAAGTCATATTGCTAAACTTTTTGGTTATCCAGTTTTTAATGCAGATCAAGAAGTAGCAAGCATATATAAAAAAAACAAAAATTGTTTTAGAAAATTAAAAAAAAATTTACCTAAATATTTTTCAGTATTTCCAGCAAACAAAATACAAATTATAAAAGCAATAGAAGACAGTGAAAAAAATTTAAAAAAAATTACAAAAATTATTCATCCAGAAGTTAGAAAGAAATTAAGTATTTTTTTAAAAAAAAATAAAAAAAGAAAAGCTATAATTTTAGACATTCCTCTTTTATTAGAAAATAAATTAAACCAAAAAAGTGATATAATAGTTTTTGTTCAGTCAAAAAAAAGTGAAATTATAAAAAGACTAAAAAAAAGAGATAATTTTAATTTAAATTTATATAATCAATTTAAAAAAATACAGTTACCACTTAGTTATAAAAAGAAAAAAGCCAATCATGTTATTAAAAATAATTTTACCAATAAGCTTGTTAAGCAAAGTGTAAAAAAAATACTAAAAAAAATTATATAAAATGAAAGAAGTGATATTAGACACTGAAACAACAGGACTATCTGCTAGAGATGGACATAGAATTGTAGAAATCGGATGTATTGAGTTAGAAAATTTGATACCAACCAAAAATAGATTTCATTGTTATCTTAATCCTGAAAGAAAAGTTTCTGAAAAAGCCCTAGAAGTTCATGGTTATACGGATGAATTTTTATCTACTCACAAAAAGTTTGGAGATATAGTTGATGAGTTTTTGGGTTTTATAGAAAATAAGAGACTTGTAATACATAACGCTGAATTTGACCTATCTCACTTAAACAATGAATTATCATTGCTAGGTAAGGCAAAATTAAATAGTGAAAATGTTGTGGACACACTTACTTTAGCCAGGGATAAATTTCCAGGCTCTCCAATAAGTCTTGATGCGTTGTGTAAAAGATACAGAATAGATAACTCAAAAAGAACACAACATACTGCCCTTATTGACTGTGATCTATTAGCTAAAGTTTATATTAATCTTCTTGATCAAAAAGAACCAACTTTAAATTTTAAAAATGAAGATAATGAAAAAATAATAATAAACTCCAATGACACAAACCAGTATTATAAAAAAGTAGTTAAACCATCAGAGACAGAACTTAAACTTCATAAAGAATATCTAAAAAATAGTTTAAAGAAGAATTTTTTTAATTAGCTCTTTGTTTGTATAATTCAGTAAAATTAATTTTTTTTTCAAATTTTATTCCAGGATAGCCAGAGTCGGTTAATAAATTTAAAAATATTCTCTCTAAGTCAGGGTAAATTTTATTAGGCACGTCACATAGAATAATTTTTTCCATTTCTTTTTTATCAGAAACCTTTTCATCTACTTTAACTATAGATGTGTAAGTTATCTCAAAATGTGCTTTTTTTAAAATTTCAGGTTGGTCTGAAAATTTTATGATTGTGTTGACTTCAATAATTCCATTTTTCACTGCCTTTGAATTAATATCAATGTTTAATTTGTATTTAGAAATTTTATCTCTTACAAATATATGTGTTGAAGTGTCAGGTGTTTCACTCGACATATCTTTAATAAAACTTCCAATAATTTTATAATTTTCTGTCATTTTCATCCTCTATATCTTCAAATTCACCATTAATAAAATCTTGTTTTTTATTTATAGGCTTTTTTTTAATTGATACTTTTTTAAATATCAATTTTCTTGTTGGTGGAAATATTATTAATAAACCCAAGAAGTCTGTAGCAAAACCAGGTAAAATCAAAAGTAATGCTGCAAATGCTAAAGCTGCACCAGAAATAATTTCATAAACTGGCAGTTCATTTTTTACCATTTGAGACATTCCGGACTTTAGAGTGTTAAAGCCCTCATATCTGGCGTAGATAACCCCAAAAAAAGCCGTAATAAAGATAAGTAAAATGGTGTTAAAGGCTCCAATTTGAGAACCCAGCTTGATAAATAAATAAATCTCAACGATTGGAATACCAACTAATAATAATAAAAATGTGTTCATTTGTCCTTAGTCTAAATTGCTAGTTGTAATTAATCAACATAGTAAATATTATTAAATTTATGAGTTATAGTTTTGAATACATAGATATTATTCTTTTAGCAATGATTGCTGGTTTTATCTTTCTTCGTCTTAGAGGAATACTTGGTAAAAAAACTGGTTTCGAAGGAAAAATTCCACCACAATTTGAAAAGGAATTTCAAAAAACAAATATAACCCCAAAACCAGTTAGTGAAAATTTTGATGAGGTGTCACAAAAAGAATTTTTAAAAGGCGCTAAAATTGCTTATGAAACAATTATTACAGATTTTAGTGATAGTGATAATAAGCTGATAGCAAGCAAACCACTTTTAAGTAAAAAAATTTATGATCAGTTTAAAGAGGCGCTTGAAGATAGAGCTAACAAAGGTCATTTTGCTGAAATAACTTTTATAGGGATTAAGTCAGCTGTAATTAAAACGCACAAAAAAATTGAAGATAGCTTAGAAGTTACAGTAGATTTTGTTAGTGAAATTATAACATGTATAAAAGATAAAGATAAAAATATTGTATCAGGGGATAGTGATAAAATAAAAACTGTTTATGATACTTGGGTTTTTTCAAAAGACATTAAATCATCAAATCCAAATTGGTTATTAATTAATACTATTACCTAATTGATTAAGAAGATAACAGACAAAGATAAAGAAGATTGGGAAAACTTCCTAAATAATAAAAAAAAAATTCTTAATAAAAATTCTGTAAAACAAAAAGATATAAATAACCCAGACAAAAACATACAGGACTGGGAAAATTTTTTAAACACTAAAGAGAAAATTCCCAATAAAGATTTTATTCTTAAAAAAAATATAAGATACGAGAAGATAAAGAAAATAGATTTGCATGGTTACACTATTGAAGAAGCAAATAAGGCCATAGAACAATTTATTCAAAAATGTTTTGATGAAAATGTTACTAAAATAATAGTGATTACAGGTAAGGGACTAAGATCTAAAAATATAGAAAATCCTTACCTCTCAAAGGATTTAAGTATATTAAAATATTCAGTTCCAGAATTTATTGAAAAAAATAAAAGTTTAACACAGTTTATTATTGAAACTGCAGATGCTAAGATTGAAGATGGTGGTAGTGGAGCTTTTTATATTTATCTTAAAAATAAAAACAAATTTAAAGAATAAATTTAGATAAATCTATATCCTTAACAAGTTCATCTAGGTTTTGTCTTACATAATCAGAATCTATTATAATTTTTTCACCAGCTCTATCTGTTGCAGTAAAACTAATATCATCTAATATTCTTTCTATAATAGTATGAAGTCTTCTAGCACCAATATTTTCTACAGTGTTATTAACTTCTGAAGCCATATTGGCAATTGCATCGATACCATCATCAGAAAATTCTAGCTCAACGTTTTCTGTTTTTAAAAGAGCAACATATTGTTTTATCAAACTATAGTCTGGTTCTTTAAGAATTCTTTTAAAGTCATCACTGGTTAAAGCTTCAAGCTCAACTCTTATTGGAAGTCTACCTTGTAACTCTGGAAGTAAGTCTGAAGGTTTAGCAAGCTGGAATGCTCCAGATGCAATAAATAAGATATGATCAGTTTTAATTGTACCGTACTTTGTACTTACTGTCGTTCCCTCAATTAAAGGAAGCAAATCCCTTTGCACTCCTTCTCTAGAAACATCTCCACCAGATCTATCTGTTCTTCCTGAAATTTTATCTATTTCATCTAAAAAAACTATTCCATTATTTTCTGTTGAATCTTTTGCTGATTTTATAATTTTATCTTCTTCTATTAACTTGTCAGCTTCATCATTAATTAAAATTTCATGAGATTCTTTGACAGTCATTTTCTTCTTTTTCTGTTTATTACCAACAGATTTTCCAATCATCTCTCCAATATTTATCATTCCAATGTTTGCTCCAGGCATTCCAGGAATTTCAAATGCAGCTTGAGAGCCACTATTATTTACTTCAATTTCAATTTCGTTATCATCTAAATCACCATCTCTTAATCTTTTTCTAAAACTTTCTCTAGTAGCAAGACTTGCTTTATTTCCAACTAGAGCATCCAAAACTTTTTCTTCTGCTAATTTTTGTGCTTTCGTATGAACTTCTTTTCTTTTTTTTACTTTCTCCATTGCAATTGCAATTTCAAGAAGATCTCTTATAATTTGTTCAACATCTCTCCCAACATATCCAACCTCAGTAAATCTTGTAGCCTCCACCTTTACAAAAGGAGCCTCAGCTAACTTAGATAGTCTTCTAGAAATTTCTGTTTTACCAACTCCAGTTGGCCCAATCATTAAAATATTTTTAGGTAAAACTTCATTCTTCATTTCACCTTTTAAAGCTTGTCTTCTCCACCTATTTCTTAAAGCAATAGCCACCGCCTTTTTAGCTTTATTTTGTCCAACAACATATCTGTCTAATTCAGAAACTATTTCTCTAGGTGATAAAGAACTGACTAAAGAGTTATCTTTCTTTTCAGTTTTTTCTTTTGGAAAAGGTGTAACGTTTGTGTCTTCCATTAAATTTTTTCAATTTTAATATTATTATTAGTGAATACACAAATTTCAGATGCAACTTGAATTGCTTTTTTAGCAACTTCTTCAGCACTCAAATCTGTATCTAATAAAACCTTAGCAGCAGCCAAAGCATAATTTCCACCTGATCCTATACCTATGGCATCACCCTCTGGTTCTAACACATCACCAGTTCCTGAGATTATAAAGCTATTCTCTTTATCGCCAATAGCCATTAAAGCTTCAAGTCTTCTTAAATATTTGTCAGTTCTCCAGTCTTTTGCTAACTCGACAGCTGCTCTTGGAAGATTACCAGCATGTTTTTCAAGTTTTGCTTCTAGCCTTTCAAACAAAGTTAGAGCATCTGCAGTTGATCCAGCAAATCCAGCTATTACATTTCTTTTTTCAATTTTTCTAACTTTTGCAGCAGTACTTTTTATAACTGTATTGCCCATACTAACCTGGCCATCTCCAGCAACCACTACTTCATTGTTTTTTCTAATAAGTACTATTGTAGTCATAGATTATAAATGGATATTAATTTTTATTCTTCAAGTAGTAGATTGCAAATATTGATATAGTTAATTAATCCCTATATACATATTATATATTATGAGCAGAATTGGAAAAGTTTCCAGAAAAACAAAAGAAACCAGTATTAGTGTTGAAGTTAATATTGATGGCAAAGGTCAATATAAAATTGATACTGGAATAGGTTTTTTAGATCATATGCTCGAACAATTATCAAAGCATTCACTTATTGATTTAAAAGTTAAAGCAAAAGGTGACACTCATATAGATCTTCACCACACAACAGAAGATACTGGAATTGCTATAGGTGAGGCTTTAAAAAAAGCATTGAAAGATTTTAAAGGAATTAAGAGATACGCTCATGCAATGATTCCAATGGATGAAACATTAACAAGAGTTGCAATTGATGTTTCAAATAGACCTTATTTAATATGGAAAGTTAAATTAAAAGTAGAAAGACTTGGAGAGATGGACACAGAACTTTTTAAAGAATGGTTTCAAGCTTTTTCTCAATCAGCAGGAATAACTTTGCACATGGAAAATATTTATGGAGATAATAGCCATCATATAATTGAGTCTTGTTATAAGGCTCTTGCAAGATCATTAAGAACAGCTTTAGAGATAGACCCTAGAAATAAGAAGAGCATTCCATCAACTAAAGGCTCATTATAAGTTTAATGAATGTCACAATTGTTGATTATAACTCAGGAAATATCAGCTCTGTAATAAATTCCTTTAAAGAAGTCGCTAAAGATAAAGTTAATATTGAAGTAACATCAGACTTAAATAAGATTAAATCAAGCGATAAAGTAGTTTTACCGGGACAGGGATCGTTTAAGAGCTGCGTTGATGCATTAAATGCCATAAATGGCTTAGTAGAAACACTAAATGAGTTTACAGTTACTAATAAAAAACCTCTTCTTGGAATTTGTGTTGGTTTACAGATGTTTGCAGATCTTGGATATGAAGAAACTGAAACAAAAGGGCTTGGTTGGATTTCAGGAAAAGTTTCAAAGATTGATAATCAAAATAATAAATTCAAACTTCCGCACATTGGTTGGAATGAAATTAATATTGTTAAAGAAAGTAAGATTTTTAAGAACATAGAAAATAAGTCACATATGTATTTTGTACACAGCTACGAATTTATTCCAGATGATAAAAGTGTAATTTCAGCAACAACAAATTATTCATCAAATATTGTCTGTTCAGTTGAAAGAGAAAATATCTTTGGAACCCAGTTTCACCCTGAAAAGAGTGATAAATTAGGACTTAAAATTATAGAAAATTTTTTAAATTTATAAATATGAAAATATTTCCAGCTATAGATATTAAAGATAAGAAATGTGTAAGATTAATTAAAGGGGACTTTAATAATAAAACTGAATATGAAATATCACCGGTTGATCAAGCTGGTAAATACAAAGATTATGGCTTTAAAAATTTACATATTGTTGATTTAGATGGTGCCTTAACAGGAGAGACAGTTAACCTGGATATTATTAAAGAAATAGTTCATAAATTTGATTTAAAAATTGAAGTAGGTGGAGGCGTTAGAAGCATTGATAGTATTGAAAAATATATAAATGCAGGAGTTGAAAAAGTTATTTTAGGAAGCGCAGCTATAAAAGATAAAAATTTTTTAAAAGAAGCATGTCAAAAATTTCCAAATAAAATTGCCTTAGGTCTAGATGCTAAAGATGGATACTTGTCAGTTTCAGGATGGAAGGAAAATTCTAATCAATTAACTTTAGATTTTTTAAAAGAAGTAAACGATTATGGTGCTAGCAGATTAATTTATACAGACATAAATAGAGATGGTACCAAACAAAGTCCTAATTTTGAAGAAACAATTAATGTTGCAAATGTATCTAATTGCCCAGTAATTATTTCAGGAGGAGTGTCTTCAATTGATGACATTAAAAAAGCAAAAGGTTTAAAAAATATTGAAGGAATAATAGTTGGTAAGGCTATTTATGATGGTGATATTAAATTGGAAGAATTAGTAAAAGAATTAGATGCTTAAAAATAGAATTATACCCTGTTTAGATGTTAAAAATGGGAGAGTTGTTAAAGGAATTAACTTTGTAGATTTAAAAGATGCTGGCGATCCAGTTGAGCAAGCTAAAATTTATAGTGATGGAGGTGCTGATGAGATTTGTTTTTTAGACATTACTGCTTCCAATGAAAATAGAGACACAATATATGATGTGGTTGAAAGAACGTCTAAAAAATGTTTTGTGCCGTTAACGGTTGGGGGTGGGGTTAGAGGAGTTGAAGATATTAATAAATTACTAAATTGTGGCGCAGATAAAGTTTCAATCAATACTGCGGCAGTTCAAAACCCTGAAATGATAATTGAAAGTTCAAAAAAATTTGGATCACAGTGCATTGTTATTGCAATAGATGCTAAAAAAAATGGCAATAAATGGGAGGTTTTTACTCATGGTGGAAGAAAAAACACAAATATAGATGCAATAGAATTTGCAAAAAAAATGGAAGATAATGGAGCAGGAGAATTATTAGTTACTTCTATGGATAGAGATGGCACTCAAATTGGTTATGATAATGATTTAATGTTTAAAATATCTTCAACAGTTAATATACCAGTGATTGCCTCTGGCGGAGTAGGTAACCTGGATCATCTAGTTGATGGTATAAGACTTGGCAATGCTAGCGCTGTACTAGCAGCTTCAATCTTTCATTACGGAACACATTCAATTAATGAAGCTAAACAATATTTGAATTCAAAAGGAATTCCCGTTAGAATTTAGAGATGTCAGAAAATCTATTAAATTTAGTAAATACAATTAGAGACAGAAAAAATAAGGATGAAGATAAATCTTATACTTCATCGTTATTATCAGGTGGCCTGTCAAAATGTATAAATAAAATGGAAGAAGAATTTGATGAACTAAAAGAGGCCCTAAATGATAAATCTAATATAGTTCATGAAGCAGCAGATACAATATATCATATATTAGTTGCACTTGAGGCAGCCGATATTAAGTTTGAAGACGTCTTAAAAGAGTTGGAAGACAGAAAAAAACAATCAGGTATTGAAGAAAAGAATAATAGATAATGAGTTACGACAAAAATAATATTTTTGCAAAAATTTTGAGAAAAGAAATTCCTTGTAAAAAAATATTTGAAAATGAACATGTCCTTTCTTTTCATGATATAAGTCCTCAAAAAAAAATACATGCACTAGTTATTCCAAAAGGTGAATACATTGATTTAGATGATTTTAATGCTAGAGCTTCAGATCAAGAGATAGTTGCGTTAAGTAAAGCTATTACAGAAGTTTCGAAAATATTAAATATCTCAACAGACACAGGTAAAGGTTATAGAGCTTTAACAAATTTGAGTGAAGATGGCGGTCAAGAGGTTCCACATTTACACTTCCATTTATTTGGAGGAGAAAAAGTTGGAAAAATGGTTGAGTGACAGAAAAAATTTATCGAAGTTATTTAGAGATAAGATCTCTAGATGAATTAAAAGAAGTTAAGAGGCCTGCAGAGAATTACTCCGTAGAGCTTGTAGACCCAAAAGATTTTCAATTAAATAAATTTTTTTACAAATCTATTGGTAAGAATTGTCAATGGGTTGATAGACTTATTTGGACAAACTTAAAATGGACAGATTATGTTTCTAATGACCAGTTATTTACATACATTCTTAAAGATAAAAGTGAAATAGCTGGCTATTTTGAACTCTTATTTAATAAACAAAGCAAAGAAGCTGAAATTGCTTATTTTGGAATTTTAGAAGAATATTTTGGAAAAAAATTAGGAGGATATTTATTAAGTGAGGCAATTAAGTGCTCATTTAATATGGGTGGTGTAAGAGTTTGGCTTCACACTTGTTCTCTCGATCACAAAAATGCGTTAAAAAATTACCTAGCTAGAGGTATGAAAAATTTTAAGTCTGAAACCTTAATTAGATGATTAATTATTTTCAGGTAATTTAAAAATATTTCCATCTATCTCTTGGTTTTTTTTGATAGAAGAAATAAATGTTATTGATAAATTTTGATAAATATCTTCAGTTTGCCATCCAATTAAATTTAAATCTTTCTTATCAAAAAAAATATTAATTTCGTTATTGTTCTCAAAAATTTTAAAATTTAAATACTTATTGTCGATATCCCTTGGCTCCAGTTTTTCTATCTTAGAAATTAGATATTCTTTATCTAGTAAAAATTCTAAAGGAGTTTTGTTAAGTGGGTAGCGATAATAACTTCCCTTGTTACTGGTTTTAATAACTAAAGATTTTCCATTTGATACTAAATTTTTTTTATTAGGATTACTGTACTCACAAAAAATTTTTTTAGGATATTCAATGATACATTTTCCATCTTCACTTTTATCATTAATTGTTTGTATAAAATTGAAACTTAAATTATTAGTAAGTTTCATTTGCGAAATTATTTTATCTTTTGATGATGAGTTGGCTGGAAGATAAAAACTGAAAAACAATAAGATAATTATTATTTTACGCATTAAAGCACATCTCTTTTACCAACATGATTAGCTTTACTCACAACTCCGTCCGCTTCCATCATATCAATAATTCTTGCAGCTCTATTATACCCTATTTGCAATTTTCTTTGTAAAAATGAAGTAGATGCCTTGCCCTCTGATTTAATGATATCAAGTGCAGCCTGGTACAACTCATCTTTATCTCCAGAGCTAGAAGTTTCTCCACTCAATTCTTTCTCATCAGCGAAATTTAGGATTTCATCTATATAATCTGGCTCTGCTTGACTTCTTAAATAATTATTAACTTTTTCAATTTCAGTTTCAGATACAAATGGAGCATGAATTCTAACAATCCTATTTGCTGAAGACATATAAAGCATATCTCCCTTACCAAGTAGTTGCTCTGCACCTTGTTCGCCTAAAATTGTTCTACTATCTATTTTTGAGGTTACCTGAAAAGATATTCTGGTTGGAAAATTTGCTTTAATAGTTCCTGTAATAACATCAACACTTGGTCTTTGTGTGGCCATTATAATGTGAATTCCAGCAGCTCTTGCCATTTGTGATAATTTTTGAATATAATTTTCTATTTCTTTACCAGCAACAAGCATTAGGTCAGACATTTCATCAACTACAACAACAATATAGGGCATGGCCAAAGTGTGCTTAGCATTATAGCCATCAATATTACGGACTCCTTCTTTGGTCATAAGTCGGTATCTATTTTCCATCTCTTTAACAACCCAACCTAAGACAGAAGCTGCTTTTTTTGCCTCAGTAATCACAGGACATAATAAGTGAGGTATGCCTTCATAGGTTGATAGTTCAAGCATTTTAGGATCGATGAGTATGAACTTACATTTGTCTGGCGTGTGCCTGTAGAGTAAAGACAAGATAATAGTATTTATACAAACAGACTTACCTGATCCAGTGGTTCCAGCAATTAATAAGTGAGGCATAGAAGCTAAGTCTCCAACAATAGGAACACCGGAAATGTTCTTACCAAGTGCAATTGGTAATCGAATATCTTTTTTATTAAAATCAGAGTTAGAGAGTATTTCACTTAAATAAACATTCTCACGACTAGAATTTGGAAGCTCTATACCGATGGTGCTACGTCCTGGAATAGTAGCAATTCTTGCAGATTCAGAGCTAGTATTTCGAGCAATATCATCTGAGAGATTAATAATTTTTGATACTTTAACTCCTGCTGCCGGCTCAAATTCATTTAGTGTTACTACAGGGCCATGACTAACCTTTTTTATATTCCCACTAACCCCAAAATCTAATAAGATTTTTTCTAAAAATTCACTATCAATATAATCTTCATCTTTTAGTTTTTCCCTATCTTTTTGTGTTGGGATTTTAAGTAAGTCAATAGTAGGTAGTTTGAAGCGAATTTTTTTACTAGGAGATTTATTTTCACTTTTTATAAAAGGTAAATCTTCTTGAATTAAATTTGTAATTTCTTCTTGTGGTATAAATTCACTAATTATCTCATTTTCATTAGTATAATTCTTTTCTTTTTTTATAAAGATTAATTTAAAAAGTTTTTTTATTAATTTATAAAAATAAATAATTTTAAAATGAATACTAATTAAAAATAAAATTAAAATAATTAAAATTAAAAAGTAATAAGAAATTTGATAATTAATATTAATTAAAGAAGTTAAAAAAGTTGTTTCTAAATATTTTCCAATAAAACCACCATTTCCATTAATATAAAGGTTGAAGGCAGTAGGGTAAAAAAAAGAAAAAAATAAAGAACCAAATGAAGAATAAAGAACTGAATAAAAAATACTTTCAAATATCAAAAAAATTTTTTTATTCAGAACTATATTTATGCCGGAAAATATGAGAGTAAATGGAATTAATAAAGAAATGAGTCCAAAGGTTTGAAAAAAAAGATCAGCTGTATAACTTCCATTAAAACCAAGCAAATTTTTAATTTCTGTATTATCTGGGAAAATAAAATTAGGGTCATCGGGAGAAAAAGTTGCAAGGGAAACCAGCAAAAGAAGACCAATTATAACAAAAGCAATTCCAGCAGTTTCTATAATTCTATTTATACCGAAATTAATTGTATTGTTGGCTAATTTTTTAAATTCCATAAATAAATGAGTCTAATTAATCACTTTGTATCATCTAATTTTTATTGTTAAAATTAAAATTATTATGAATGTTTGTATTATTGGTGAAGGTCTAACTGCTCTATCTTTAGCTAAAAGCCTTATAAATAAAAAAATAAATGTTCATTATTATTATAAAAGTAGAAATAGTAATTTTTCCTCCAATAGAACAATAGGAATATCTAAAAGTAATTTTGAATTTTTCAAAGAAAAAATTTTTCAAATTTCAAAAAATAATTACTGGAAAATAAATAGAATAGAAATTTATACTGTTAAAATTGATACAAAAAATTTATTAAAATTTGAAAATGATAAAAATGATCTATTTTATATTATAAAAAATGATGAACTTTTAAAATCGTTAAATAGTAACCTTATTAAAAGTAAACTTTTTAAAAAAATAATATTAAGCAAAAATATTAATGAGGAGTTTTTAAATAAAAAAGAATATGATTTAATAATAAATTGTGATGCAAATAATTTTTTAGCAAAAAAATACTTTAATAAAAAAATTATTAAAAATTATAATAATCTTGCTTATACCACTATTTTAAAACATAAAAAAATAGAGAATAATACAGCAACTCAAATTTTTACAAAGCAAGGTCCAATTGCATTTTTACCAATCTCTAGCACTGAAACATCTGTAGTATACTCAATAGATATTAAGAATAAAAAATTTGATAATAACGATGTAATAGATTTAATTAATAAAAATAACCCTAAATATCTAATTAATAAAATTGATAAATTAAATAGTTTTGAGTTGAGTTCTTCAAATTTAAGAAACTATTATTATAAAAATATCTTAGCTTTTGGAGATATGCTTCACAGAGTGCACCCATTAGCAGGACAAGGATTTAATATGACAATACGAGATCTTAAAATTCTAACTAAAATTATCGAAGACAAAATTGAATTGGGTATGCAATTAGATTCACAGATATTTGATGAATTTGAAAAAAAAACGAAAGATAAAAATTTTATTTTTTCTAAAGGTATAGATTTAATATATGAATCCTTTCACCTAGATAAAAAAGTTCAAAATAAAAGCTTTAGCAAAATTCTTAAAAGAATTGGAAAAAACAAAAATCTAAATAATTATTTTATTAAACTAGCTGATGCAGGAATAAATTTTTAAGTTTACTGAATAGTTGTATTGTGAAAATCATCAAAACTGTAAGTACTCAATATTTCAGAAATCTTATCTTTTCTTGCTTCTAAATTTTTACTTTCTAATAAAATTTGTTTTTCTTCTAGTGAAAAAGGAGATGCCATTGCTAGAGCATTTATCGTTTCATTCAAATCTTGTTTCTCCAACGATTTCCAATTTATAATATATCCTTTTTTTTCAAATAATAATTTTAAATCCTTAAATATTGATTCTAGATCAGAAAATTTTAATTTCTTTTTTTCAGGAGTTAAATCAAGCTCAAAATTATCATAACTAGTTTCGCAAATACGATAAGGTTTTGAACTTTTAATTTCTTTAGTTATTTCAAACCGCGTTATACCATTTAGATCAATCATATACCTACCATCTGATGTATCTTTAAAATTGGTTATTTTACCTAAACAGCCAACCTTATGAAGACCAGGGATTGAACTATCATCATTATTTTTTGGTTGAATCAAACCAATCATCTTGTTTGTTTTCATACTATCATTAATCATTTCAATATATCTTGGTTCAAATATATTTAATGGAACCGTTGTATGTGGAAATATAATAAAGTTACTCAACGGAAAGACAGGGATAGTTTTTGGTAAATTTTTCATAAAATTTTATTATTAGAATAACTATTATTCATCTATAATAATTGTACAATGATATTCTGGATAGCATCTTACCCAAAAAGTGGAAATACTTGGTTAAGAACTTTGATTAGTACTTATTATTATTCCAAAAATGGGATTTTTGATCAAAGTATTTTAAAAAATATAGGACAGTTCCCAGAAAAGAGACATTTTGTAGGTTTTAACTATGATCAAGAAAATGTGGCAGACACTACAAAACTATGGATTAAATCACAGGAAAAAATTAACGCTGATAAAAAAATAAGATTTTTTAAAACTCATAATGTTTTTGGCAAGGTAAACGGTTATGACTTTACGAATAAACAAAATTCTGCAGGATGTATCTACGTTGTTAGAGACCCCAGAAATGTAATAACGTCATTAAAAAATCATTATGAGATGAATTATGAAACATCTTTAAAATGGATGACTAACTCAAAAAATTATATTTATGATATTCGAAATGTTAAAGAGGATGGTTATAGCGATTTTCAATTTATAAGCTCCTGGAACATGAATTATAAATCTTGGAGGGTTCAAAAAAAAATTCCAATAAAAATAATTCAATATGAAGATTTATTAAAGGAAACGTATGTAGTATTTAAAGATATTATTGAATTTATAAACAAAACTTTAAATATAAAAGAAGAATTAAATAGAGATAAATTAAAAAATTCAGTCAACTCTACTTCTTTTAACAAACTAAAAAGTGACGAAAAGAAAAATGGTTTTGTTGAAGCTGTGCCTTCAAAAAAAAATGAGAAAAAAATTCCTTTTTTTAATTTGGGTCCTGACAATGACTGGAGAAAAATTTTGGATAAAGATCAACAATCAAATTTAACAAAAATCTTCAAAGAAGATTTAATCGAACTTGGTTATGAGTAAAAATACCTAGATAGGCTTAACTTCAATTTTAGCAAATAGTGTTTTTTTTGATCTTTTTTAGAAAATTTTGATATTAATTAAAAACTTTATTATTGCTTGCTTTGAAAAAACCATCTATTTATATTGTCTTTTATAAGCGGGTCTAGCTCATTGGTAGAGCGAATCGTTGCCAACGATTAGGTAGAGGGTTCGATTCCCTTGACCCGCTCCAAAATTTTAAAACATACTAATCAATGAGTGATTTACTTAATAAAAAATGTGTACCATGTGAGGGTGGAATTTTACCTTTTGATATTAGTGAAATTCATAAATATCAAAAAAAAGTTGATGGTTGGGATGTAAAAAAAAATATAAAAGAAATATATTTTTTAGAGAAAAATTTTATTTTTAAGAATTTTGTTAATAGTCAAAATTTTATAAATAAAGTTAGTGAAATATCTGAAAATGAAAATCATCATCCAGATATTTCTTTTGGTTGGGGATATGCTAAAATTGTAATTACTACTCACGCTATTGAAGGACTGTCAGAAAATGATTTTATTTTAGCAGCTAAAATTGATCAAATTTTTAATGTCTAAAATGTCTCGTTTTTGAGAAAACTAAAATAGTACCAGTTTGGTTTGCAAATTTTATTATCTCTTTATCTCTAATTGATCCAGAAGGCTGTATTACAGCTGAAACTCCTGATTGTACTAATTTTTCAATACCATCAACAAATGGAAAAAATGCATCAGAGGCTGCTACAACATCTTCATTTAAGTTTTGGAATTTATTCATTTTATCTATAGCAATTTGACAGCTATCAAGTCTACTAGGTTGTCCTGAACCAATACCAACTGTTGCTTCTTGGCTTGCAAGAACAATTGCATTTGATTTTACATATCTACAAACATTAAATGCAAAAATTAAATTTTTTAACTGAGATTTATTTGGTTTTAGTTTTGAAACGACTTTGAAATCTTTAGGTTTAAAAACTTTTAAATCCTCAGATTGTGTTAAAATAGATTCGTTCACAGAGCCAAATCTTATTAAATCTTTCATCATAAATTCTGATGCATCAATAATTCTTATATTTTTTTTCTTTTTTAAAATTTTTAAAGCATCAGTTTGAAAACCATTAGCAATAATAACTTCTAAGAAAATTTTATTTAGCTCTAATGCTAGAGTTTTATTTATTTTGAAATTACAAGAAACTATGCCACCAAAAGCGCTAACTGGATCAGAAGCAAGAGCCAATTTATAACTTTTTAAACTATTTTTTTCGATTGAAACACCGCAAGGATTAGCGTGTTTAACTATAACGGTTCCGGAGTTTTTTGGTAAAGATTTTGATATTGTTAATGCAGAAAAAATATCATTATAATTATTATAACTTAACTGCTTACCATGAATTTGTTTAATATTAAGATTTTGAGCTTTAGAATAAATTGCAGCTTCTTGATGTGGATTTTCACCATATCTTAATTTTTCAATTAAATTTCCATAAATAATTTTTTTTTTGGGAAAATTGTTTTTTTTAATTTTATTAAAATAGTTAGAAAT
Organism: Candidatus Pelagibacter sp. PS_17; assembly: GCF_059417945.1. Taxonomy (NCBI): domain Bacteria; kingdom Pseudomonadati; phylum Pseudomonadota; class Alphaproteobacteria; order Candidatus Pelagibacterales; family Candidatus Pelagibacteraceae; genus Candidatus Pelagibacter; species Candidatus Pelagibacter sp. PS_17. The sequence continues at coordinate 1,269,098 of NZ_CM182073.1, read as the reverse complement.
TACAGCATCATAATAAGCTGTTTCAGAAAAGGCCTCTAAGGACATCTTTTCTCTAAATTCAATAGATGTTGATCCTTTATTATTTTCTAATTCATTAATTAAGGTTTCATATTGATCTGAGGATGTAATAACAGTAACATCGTTATAGTTTTTGGCAGCTGCCCTAACCATAGTGGGACCTCCAACATCAATATTCTCTATTATTTTTGAATGATTGGTTGTTTGATCTAAAGTTTTTTCAAAAGGATAAAAGTTAACAATAACAAGGTCAATTTTATCATATTGATTAGCTTTTAGTTCTTTAGTGTGAGATTTGTCGTTTCTTTTACTTAATATACCAGCATGAATTTTTGGGTGTAGTGTTTTAACTCTTCCACCAAGAATTTCTGGTGAGCCCGTATACTCTGAAACTTCTTGGCATTTAAATTTAAGTTTCTTTATTTCTTTAAAGGTGCCTCCAGAGCTAATTAATTCAATTTTGTATTTCGCTAAAACTCTTAAAAGACTGCCTAAATCTTTTTTATCAGATACTGAAATAAGAGCTTTTTTTATTTTTTTCATTATAATTTTGTGATTTCCCATCTTATAGTTTGATTTTCTTCATTAGTCATTCCTGAAATAAATATATTTTGATTATTTGTAAAAGAATTTTTTTCTCCAAAATATAACCCTTCTTCAATATTTATCTTAGAATTTTCTGAGCTAAATTTCCAACCTTCTCCATCAAGATCAATAAGTATTGATTTTTCATCTTGAGTTTTCATTAATCGAATATTTGGCTCCAAGTGAAATCTAATATCAAATTTTAAGTTTTTAATACCCTTGTTAGAAATAATTTTATCATGGCCAATGAATTTTAATTGTTCTGGGTAAAATTCTATTTCTCGATCATGAACAATACCAAGTGGTTTTGAATAGCCATCATGAGAAGCATTAATTTTCCAATAATTTTTTTCAAATACTACTTTTTTTTTTAATATTCTTAATTCTTGATTAATTTTAGATTTTTTACCTCTTACTTTGTTAAAATTACAAGAGGATTTATCATCTAAAATTAGTGTGCTATGGACTGCGCTTGACTTAGATATCTCATTTAATTGATGATCAATTTTTTGAAAATAACCACAATTACTAATTAATTTTTTATTATTTGATATAATCTCAAAAGATAAAGCACCAGCTTGATAATCTGAAGATAATTTTTTATTTGGGCTCGATCCAATATCCATTATTAAAGAATTTTTTTTATTATTAAGGACAACATAGCCACCCAGCTCATTATTTTGATTTTTAAAATTATATCCAAGTCTTTTTAAATAAAGGTCAAAATTATGGTTATTTGTTTTATGATTACCATTAAAGAGAAAATCTATTTTATTGTTTTGCCAAATAAAAGCGTAAGCCTGACCTAAATAATATATATTTTCATTTATAAAATCTGGTATTTCATTTTGAGATTCTTTGAACCATTCCCTAATTAATATAAAATATTTTAAGTAAAAACTTAACTGTCTAATATTCCTTGATTTTGGAAAGCCATCATTATCCAATGAATATTTGGCTAGTTTTTTTAGTAAACTTAACCCAGTATTTAAATAATTATTATTTTGAGGGTACGATAGACCAGTTAAAATGATAGCTGCACACCCTATAATTTTATTATCGATTAATTCAGAGATTTCAATTTCATTAATAAGGTGATTGATCTGCTTCTTTATAGTGCCGTTAAACTTGTCTTTATAATCTATATTGCCATCTTCATAGGTAAGCCTAGAATTTGAAATCCAAGCTATTATTCTTTTTCCAATTATATCAATTTTCCAATTTTTAGAGTTGTACCTGTCATTTGTATTAATCCATTGATTAATGACATTTTGAGTATCTTTTTTTGAAGATCTAAGATCTAGGCTAAATAGCCAAAAAAAACTGTTTAAATTTTGTTGGTCTTTTTCTTTTAAATTTGGATTATCCCAAATTTCATTTAACGAATAATTTTCTATGTTAATCTTTTTTTTATCATATTTTATAAGGCCATCTAACAAGCTAGGGCTTGGCTGATATTCTAGTAACTCAATAGAAGAGGGTGTAATTTTTTTATTATATAGATAGGAGTTTAAATAAAAGTGACGAATTTTTTTTTTAATAAGCCTAAATGAATTGTTTAAAATCATTATTCTAACTTGATTTTAAAAGGTCTATATTTTTTTTTATATCTCCATTGTTATTTTTAAATATAGTTGTCCCAGAAACTAAAATATTTGCTCCAGCTTCTATTGCTAGTTTATTATTATCAAAATTGATTCCACCATCAATCTCGATATCAAAATCTATATTTTTTTGATCTCTTATTTTTTTTAATTCTTTAATTTTTTCTAAAACTTCTGGCATAAATTTTTGTCCTCCAAATCCAGGGTTTACGCTCATAATTAGAACTAAATCTATCTCATTTAATAAGTCAGTTATTAAATTAATTTTACTTTCTGGATTTAAAGAAACCCCCACTTTTTTTCCTAAACTTTTAATATGTTCAATAGAGACTGCTAAATTTTCAGTTGCTTCTGGGTGTATAGTAATAATATCTGCACCTGCATCTGCATAATCTTTAATATACTTATGCACAGGTGAAATCATTAAATGAACATCAAATGGTAGTTTTGTAAATTTTCTTAATGATTTTATGATTGGTGGACCCATGGTTAAATTAGGAACAAAATGACCATCCATCACATCCACATGGATCATATCTGCACCACCTTCTTCAAGTCTTTTTATTTCATTTCCTAATTGACTAAAGTCAGCAGATAAAATTGAAGGAGATATTTGTATTTTTTTCATTGATTGCTAGCTCTACTAGTATCAATTTTTAAAATTTAATTGAATTAAATAATTGATAAATTTGTTTAGAAATTTCACTTTCTAGAGGAAATGACAACATTCCCATTACAGAATAACCTAAGACCCATGGCATAAAGTAAAATCTAATCATATAAAAGAACCATGCTACATATAATGGTACCAGAGGTCCTATAATGAAAGAAGGGGTTATTGGTTTAAAAATTTTTATTAGTGGATCGGTATATTTGACAAAAATCTTCATAAAAAAGAACTCTGAGTCTTCTTTTTGAAAAATATTCATCGCAACTCTTCCTATTAAAGTCCACATAATCATACCAAATAAGTAATCTATAAAATAAATTAAGGGATGGAAGTTTGCTGACATTTAATGAGTTATATTAGAAATGAGATTAAATTAAAAGGGGCGAAATTAATCGCCCCTTAAAATTAAAGTTTATTAGTTCTACTTACCAGTAACAGTTTTACCACTTGGTATACGAACTTCATCAACCATTTTTTGAATTGATTTATCTGGTTCTTGAGTCATTAAACTCACTACAACCATTGAAACAAAACTAACAGCTGCTCCGAAGATACCAAATGTTAGCTGAGTAAGTCCTAAGAACCCACTTCCACCATTTCTTACCCATACAAGGTACCAAATAGCAGAACCAAGACCTAAAACCATACCAGCAATAGCACCTTCTCTGTTAGCTCTCTTCCACCATACACCAAGTACAAGTGGGAAGAACAATCCAGACATCGCAAAGTCAAAAGCCCAGATCACTGAACCTAAGATACCTTGGATCTCCATTGCCGCAATAGTTGCTCCAGCAAAACCAATTATTACAAGTAATACCCTTGCAACAAGAAGTCTTTTTGCAGTCTCTGCTTTTGGATCAATCATTTTGTAATAAACGTCATGAGAGATCGCATTTGCAATTGCTAGAATCAAACCATCAGCTGTTGACATGGCAGCAGCCATACCTCCAGCAGCAACCAGTCCTGAGATTACATAAGGTAATCCAGCTATTTCTGGTGTTGCTAACACAACCGCTTTACCACCCATGAAAAACTCGTTTAACTCAAGAGTTCCATTGCCGTTAAAGTCACTGATGAACATCAAGTTTGCTTGATTCCAGTTTTGGAACCAATCTATTGATTGAACTTCAGCAAATGATTTACCAATAATACCTGTTGGTAGTGTTGGATCGATCAACGATAGTTTAGATAGTGTTGCTAACATTGGTGCAGAAGAATACAGAAGGAAGATAAAGAATAACGACCAACCAACTGATTTTCTAGCTGCTTTTACACTTGGAGTAGTAAAGTATCTCATCATCACGTGCGGTAATGAAGCTGTTCCCATCATCATCGCCAATGCTAATGAAATAAATGCCCAAGGCGTTGCATTTACTGCAGAGTGTGCTTTAGTTATTCCAGCTAACCCTTTAGGTACCGTTGCTAGATCAGCAGCAGAGTTTTTAACAAAACCAAACTGTTGTTCTAACTCACCAATTCTAGCTACTTCATCAGCTAACATAAAGTGAGGGAAGAAACCTGCACCCATTTTGTTACTGATCCAAAAAATTGGAAGCAAGTAAGCTATAATTAGTACGATATATTGTGCAACCTGTGTCCAAGTTACCGCTCTCATACCCCCTAACATTGAACAAAGTAAAATACTTATTAGTCCAATATATACAGCGTATTTAAAGTCGATATCTAGAGCAACAGATGCAATAGTACCTGTAGCGTTTATCTGTGCAGTCACATACGTAAATGAAGCAACAGTTAAAACTATTACTGCACATAGTCTCGCTAAATTACCACCGTATCTTGTACCTACAAAATCTGGAACTGTGTAACAGCCAAATTTTCTTAAGTATGGTGCTAATAAAGTTGCAACTAATATGTAACCACCAGTCCAACCGACAAGTAGAGCCATATATCCATAGCCTTTGAAGTAAATACCACCTGCCATTGCAACGAATGAAGCACCAGACATCCAGTCTGCCGCCGTCGCCATTCCATTGAATACAGTGGGCACTTGTCTTCCAGCCACGTAATATGCGTCTGCTTGAGCTGTTCTTGATAGATAACCGATCAATGCATAGATGAATATTGTAAAGGCTACAAAAGCAACACCTATTGCTTTAGCAGTCATACCCATCTGTTCACCAATTGCCATTAAGATTATGAAACCTATAAAACCTCCTGTATAGATTCCGTAAACTTTTGGCAAATTGTCTATAAATTTACCTTTAATCATTATTGATCTCCCCTTTCGTTGAAGCCAAATTCTTCATCGATTTTCTCTTGCCTATTAGCAAACCAGAAACATAAAATTACAAAAATTCCAAGAGATCCTTGACATGTAAACCAGTATGTCCATGGATAACCGAAAGGTCCTGTAACCTCATTCATTTCAGCTGCAAAAAGGAAGATGCCGATTGAGAAAACAAACCAAATAGCCAGTGTTACGAATAACAATGATCTAGTCTTTTCCCAGTGTTTTGTTGCGTTTGACATTTATACCTCTCTATTTTTAGTTATAACTACCCTAAACCATAACCATTCTGTAAGTTTTTAAAAGACTTAAAATTGTTCATATTAGGTGCTTATTTACTTACTTTTTTAAGGTATAATGACCATATATATGAATTTTTATGCAAAAATATAAACTCTCTTGGAAAGACATATCGTTTGATGATTTTAAAGTTTACTTGTTTGCCATGTTTAGGGCTTTTATTCCAAAGAAAAAAATTAAGAATTTAGATGAGCTTGAACACTTTATTCAGACAAAATCTGCTTGGGTAACACAAGTAACTTTATATAGTTATTTAAAAACCAGGATGGGAACAAGGTATGTTCTTCATTTTGACAATGACGTGTTCATGGCATCTCTTGATATTGCCAGATGGAATATTTATTCTGTTGCTTTACAGGATCTGACATTATTTACGTTTTCTTATTTAAAAGTTAATTTTAATTATCAAAACATCAACCAGTCTAAAGAGATTTTTTCTAAAATTTTAGATGATGAGATTTCTAATAGGATGCCACTTGATATTATTGAGGAAGCAAAAAAAACTTTTAATGAAAGACTTCAAAATATAAACTGGGAAATTTATTATAAAGATTTACCCTTTAATCCTAGTGCTTTGTCATTATACAAATGGGCACCAATAGCTGAAGAGCTTAAAACTTTAGATCGAAAAATCGTATTGAATTCTATGATATTGAAATGGGATATTATTAAAAAAGAATTTGAGAAATTAATAGAATTTTAAATATTCTTTCTATTATCCACCAAACTTTGCACAACACTTGGGTCTGCTAAAGTTGTTGTATCCCCTAATTGTTCATGTTCATTAGCTGCAATTTTTCTTAAAATTCTTCTCATAATTTTTCCAGACCTTGTTTTTGGAAGACCAGGTGAGAAATGAATAATGTCAGGTGTCGCTAGTACACCGATTTGTTTTCTTACCCAAAGTTTTAAATCTCTCTCAAGATCTAGGTCAGCTATCTCCCCAACATTTAGAGTTACATAACAATATAGGCCATTACCTTTAATGTCATGTGGGTATCCAACTACAGCAGCTTCGGCAACCTTTGGATGAGCAACAAATGCACTCTCAATTTCAGCAGTTCCAAGGTTATGACCAGAGACAATAATTACATCATCTACACGACCAGTTATCCAGTAGTAGCCATCCTTGTCTCTTCTAGCCCCATCCCCAGTAAAGTATTTTCCATCGAACTGAGAGAAATAAGTATCAATAAATCTTTGATGATCACCGTACACAGTTCTCATTTGTCCAGGCCAAGATTGAGAAATGCACAGTCTTCCCTCACCAGCTCCTTTGATTTCTTTACCATCTTTATCAACTATAGAGGGCTTAATTCCATAAAAGGGTTTACTTGCAGAACCAGGTTTTAAATTCATAGCACCTGTTTGTGGACTAATTAATATTCCGCCTGTCTCAGTTTGCCACCATGTATCAACTATTGGGCATTTAGAATTTCCTATTGTTTTATAATACCACATCCAAGCTTCAGGATTTATTGGCTCTCCAACAGTACCTAATAATTTTAAAGATTTTCTTGAGGTTTTTTTAACAGGTTTATCTCCCTCTCTCATTAAAGCTCTAATAGCAGTGGGCGCTGTATAAAAAATATTAACTTTATATTTATCAATGATTTCCCACCATCTTGAGCTGTCAGGGTAGGTTGGAATTCCTTCAAACATTATTGTTGTTGCACCATTAGCAAGAGGGCCATAAATTATATAACTATGGCCAGTAACCCAGCCAATATCAGCTGTACACCAATAAATATCTTTTGGTTTATAATTAAAAATATATTGATGGGTCATAGATGCATAAACCATATAACCACCCGTTGTATGTAAAACCCCCTTTGGTTTTCCAGTAGAACCAGATGTGTAGAGAATAAATAAAGGATCTTCTGCATTCATTTCCTCAGGCTCACATTTAGTTGACATATCTTTAATTAAATCGTCAAACCAAACATCTCTTCCTTTAACCCAATTAACTATATTACCAGTTCTTTTAACAACTATACATTTTTTAACATTTGGACAGCTTCTTAAAGCTTGATCTGTGATCTCTTTTAAAGGAATAGTTTTTCCACCTCTAACTCCTTCGTCAGCTGTAATAATATATTCTGATTCACAATCATTAACTCTGCCAGAAATAGAGTCTGCCGAAAAACCACCAAAAATAATAGAATGAACGGCACCAATTCTAGCACAAGCAAGCATTGTTACAGCAAGCTCTGGAATCATAGTTAAATAAATTGTAACTCTATCACCCTTTTTAATTCCTAATTTTCTTAAACCATTTGCAGTTTTTGAAACTTCATTATGTAATTGTTTGTATGAAATTTTTTTTGTATCTTTTGGGTCATCCCCCACCCAAATAATAGCGGTTTTATCTTTTTTATCTTTAAGGTGACGGTCTATACAATTAGCAGAAGCATTTAAAGTCCCATCTTCATACCATTTAATTCTAACTTCTTTTTTACTGTACTTAACGTCTTTAATTTTTTTATATGGTTTAATCCAAGTAATTCTTTTCCCCTCATTCTTCCAAAAGTCATTGTTATTTTTAATCGAGTCTGAGTATTTTTTTTGGTATTTTGTTTTATTTACTAAAGCACTTTTTACCCACTCAGATTTAGTTTTTATGATTAATTCTTTTTCTTCGATTTTTTTTAAAACCTTTTTCTTAAAAGGCTTTACTTTTTTTTTAGCCTTAGTTTTTTTAGAAACTTTTTTAACTTTTGATATTGATTTTTTTTTTGGCATATATTTCTAAATATTACTCATCTTGTTTAAAATTTTCCAGCTTTTAGAGTCTATCGGCATAACAGATAATCTACTTTGTTTAATAAGTGATAAATGGCTAAGAGACTTGGTTTTTTTAACCTCTTCTAGAGTTACACTTTTCTTTAATTTTTCTTTAAACTTTACTTGAACAGCTACAAATCGTCCATCTTTGTCAGTTTTATCTAAAAAAGCTTCTTTAATAACCTCAACTATACCAACAATTTCTTTACCTATATTTGAGTGATAAAAAAAACAAAGGTCTCCTTTTTTCATTCCTCTTAAATTTTTTGCAGCTTGATAATTTCTTACTCCATCCCAAGGAGCACCTTTAACACCAGCTTTTTTTTGCTGATCAATTGACCAAACGTCAGGTTCTGATTTCATTAACCAATACTGCATTACAATCTTACTCCAGCACCCTTTAAAAAAGCAGCATCTGCATCTAGAGGCCACCTAGGTTTTGCAGGACTATCTAATTCACTAAACTGTTTTAACTTAAATTTTTCTAATCCAACCATTGCAATCATTGCCGCATTATCTCCACATAAATTAATAGGTGGAAATATTGCTTCAAATTCTTCTTCTTTGCAAAGATTAGTTAGAACTTCTCTAATTCTCTTGTTTGCAGCAACACCACCTGCAACTACAAATTTATTTTTAATTGTTGTGTTCATTTTTTTAAATTCTTCAAAAGCAATTTTACTTTTCTTATATAGTATTTCTTCAATTGTTTTTTGAAAAGATGCTGCAAGATCATATTTTTCTTGTTCAGTTTTTATTTGTTTTGATATTTTTAAAACAGCAGTCTTTAAACCCGCAAATGATAAATTACACCCTCCTTTATGAAAAATCGGCTTTGGTAGCTCATATTTATTGGGATCACCTTTTTTTGCATACACTTCAATTTGTGGCCCACCTGGAAATTCTATTCCTAATAATTTTGCCGTTTTATCAAAGGCTTCACCTACAGCATCATCAATAGTTGTTCCTAATCTTTTATAATTTCCTAAGCCTTGCACACTTAAAAATTGAGTGTGACCTCCAGAGATTAAAAGTAATAAATAAGGATAATTTAATTCAGAATTTAGTTTTGGGCTTAATGCATGTCCTTCTAAATGATTAACAGCTATAAAAGGTTTGTTTAGCGAAGAGGCCATTGCTTTTCCAAAACTTAAACCAACAGACAGACAGACCATAAGACCAGGTCCTGCTGTGGCTGCTATTGCATCCAGTTCTTCCATTTTTACTCCACTTTCATCAAATGCTTTTTTTGTGATTAAATCTATTTTTTCCATATGGGATCTTGCGGCAAGTTCTGGCACAACACCGCCAAACTCTTTATGAACATCCACCTGACTTGAAACAATACTTGATAAAATTGTTGGCATACCTTGCTCATTTTCAGTTATGATAGAGGCCGCTGTTTCATCACAGCTTGATTCAATTCCTAAGATTATGGGTTTTTTATTCATTAAATTAGTTTTTATTAATAATACATTCTCAATATAAGTATGAAGTATAAAGCAATTAAATGAAAAATAGAAAAATTATTATAGGCTCTAGAGGAAGCAAATTAGCACTAATCTATGTTGAAAAGGCTAGAGAAAAAATTCTCAAACATTCAAAAGATTTTGGAATTGAAGAAGTAATCATTAAAGAAATTGTAACTAAGGGTGATCAAGTTCAAGACAAAAGATTATCAGAAGTAGGGGGTAAGGGACTTTTCTCAAAAACTATAGAGGTTGAATTATTAGAAAAAAAAATAGATATAGCGGTACATGCATTAAAAGATATGCCTTCTGAAGAAACTAGAGGATTGTTAACAGATTGTTTTTTAGAAAGAAATGATCCTAGAGAAATTTTAATTAGCAAAGACAATAAACATCTAAAAGATTTAGCATCAAATTCAATTATTGGAACATCCTCATATAGAAGAGAATTTCAGATTAAAAAAATAAGAGATGATCTTAATTGTAAATTAATTAGAGGAAACGTTGATACAAGGATAAGAAAACTTAAGGAAAATTTATATGATGCAATTATCTTATCTTATGCTGGAATCGATTCTTTAGGATTAAATCAAAATATCTCTCAAACTTTTTCTACTTCAGAAATTATACCTTGTGCTGGACAAGGAGTTATTGCCTTGCAGTGTAGAGATAACGATGAAAGTTTAATTGAATTATTAAAACAAGTTGATCATCAATCAACACATAGCTCAATAAAAGCTGAAAGAAATGTTTTAAAGGTTTTAGAAGGAGATTGTGAAACAGCAGTAGGAGCATTTGCAAATATTGAGGGGAATAAAATTAATCTTGAAGTAGAGCTTTTTTCACTAGACGGCAGTAAAAGATTTTATTTAAAATCATCTGAAAGTGTAGATAAAGCAGAAGAATTGGGAATAGAGATGGGAAAAACTCTTAAAAAGATGTCTAATAATTCTTACAAAAAATAATATGCATATTTTATTTACAAGACCTCTAGAAGATTGTCATGAAATGATATTAAAATTTCAATCATTGGGTCATGAAATATCTCATTTACCTTTAATTAATATTGAAGGTTTAAAATACGAAGCACCAAACTATTCGGAGTTTAAAGCAATTATTTTTACCAGTGCTAATGCTGTTAAATTTTTGGACATTAAGAACATTGATAAAAAATTAAAATGCTTTTGTGTTGGAAGTGCTACTGAAAAAAAAGCCAGAAGTGTTGGTTTTCAAAATGTTTTTGCAGCTGAAGGAAATGTTAGTAATCTTAAGGAATTAATTTTGCAAAATTTTAAACCTTCTGATGGAAAGCTAATTTATATAAGTGGAGAAATAATTTCTAGTGATTTGGACAAAGAGCTTATTTCGAATGGGTATACGATAGAACGATTAATTAATTACAGAGCTAACCCAATTGAAAAATACGATGAAAGCTTTATCGAAAAATTAAAATTAAAAATGCCTGAAATTACTTACATTTATTCGCAAAATAGTGCGATTAATTTTTTAAAAGTAATTAAAAATTATCAGCTAGAAACCCTATGGATGAATACTAATTTAATGTGCATTGGAGAAAAAACCTCTTCAATTCTTAATGAAATAAAGTGGAAAAAAATTTTTCTTTTTAACCCTGGAGAAGAGGAATTTTTGCTATATAAAATTTAGCTATGGACATTTTTAACAATTTTAGTGACCTATTTTTTTCAGTTTGGTCAAAGGGAATTCACGGTATTGATATTTTTCAAATATTAATTGGAATTGGGATTTTTTTTATTTTTTTAATTTTTAGAGGAATTATCAGTAAAGTAATTATTAAAAGATTAGAAAGTATCTCTAAAAGAACAACCAATAAACTAGATGACACTTTCGTCCATGCGATGGTTGGGCCAGCAAGATTTCTTCCCATTGTTCTAGGTTTTTTTATTGCAAGTTATTACATGTCTTTTGGAGAAGATGGTAAAGTAGCTATTGATACAATTAATAGAACTTTAATAACTATTTTTATTTTTTGGGTGATACATCAAATTGTTGAACCCATCTCTTATATTTTAAGTGGTTTAGATAAAATGTTAACTAGAGAGTTAATTGGCTGGATTATTAAATCATTAAAAATTTTGATTTTCATTCTAGGCTTAGCGGCTGTTCTTGAACTTTGGGGAATAAAAATTGGACCAATTATTGCTGGACTGGGTTTATTTGGTGTTGCAGTTGCTTTAGGTGCACAAGACTTATTTAAAAATTTAATATCAGGAATTTTAGTTTTAGTTGAAAAAAGATTTAAGATCGGCGATTGGATTTTAGTTGAAGGAACAATTGAAGGTATTGTCGAAAAAATTGGATTTAGATCAACAGTGATTAGAAAATTTGATAAATCTTTAGCAATAATTCCAAACTTTCAATTTGCTGAAAACTCAGTAGTTAATATTAGTGAAACAACCAATTGGAGAATAAGATGGTCCATTACTCTTCAATACGATACCACTGTTGCACAGTTAAAAAAAGTAAGAGAAGAAATAGAAAACTATATTAATAAAAGCGAGGACTTTAGCCAAAGTGTTGGTGTTGCGGTAAGAATTGAAAAGTTTTCTGATAGCTCAATAGATTTATTAGTTAGATGTTTTACGGCCAGCAACAGTTGGAGCGACTCTCTTTTAGTTAAAGAAAGATTAGCGATTGCAATTAAAGAAATAGTAGAAGGAAACAAAGCTTCATTCGCATTCCCAAGTCAGTCAATTTATATCGAGAAAAAATGATAGCAATTTTTTATTTGGTTCTTCAAATATTAAAGCTCTATTCTTATGTGGTAATTGCAAATGTAGTTATCAGCTGGCTTGTTGCATTTAATGTTTTAAATACTCAAAATAGATTTGTTTATTCTATTTTAGAGGTGACTTATCGATTAACAAATCCTGCACTTAATAAAATAAGAAGTTTTTTACCTAATTTAGGATCAATAGATATTTCACCAGTTATATTACTTTTATTGATTTGGTTTATAGAAATGTGTATGAAGTTGTACATTGCGCCAATGATTTTTTAGAGGAACACATGATCTTAATAGATGGGAAAAAAATAGCAGCTGAACTTAGAGAGCAATTAAGACAAGAGGTCGTAGAGCTAAAAGCTAAACACAATAAAATTCCTGGGCTTACAGTTATTTTAATTGGAGAAATGGCCCCTAGTCAAATTTATGTTCGTATGAAAGAGAAAGCTGCGAATGAAGTAGGGTTAAAATCTGAAGTAATTAGATACCCTGAAGCTGTGGAAGAAAAAACAGTATTAGATAAAATTGAGGAATTAAATAAAGATGAAAGTATTTCAGGAATTTTAGTTCAACTACCTTTACCAAAACATATCGATAAGCAAAAAGTTATTGAAACTATTTTACCAGGAAAAGATGTTGATGGGTTTCACCCAATGAATGTTGGAAATCTTTCTTCAGGTTATGAAAGTTCAGTTCCTTGTACTCCTTTAGGATGTTATTTAATGATTAAAAAAATTGAACCAAATTTGAGTGGAAAAAAAGCTGTTATGATTGGTAGATCAAATTTAAACGGTAAACCAATGGCGCAGTTACTTTTAAAAGAAAATTGCACAGTAACAATTACTCATTCAAAGACTAAAGATTTAAAAGCAGAATGCTTGGAGGCAGATATTATAGTTGCTGCTGTTGGCATTCCAGAGCTTGTGAAAGCGGACTGGGTTAAAAAAGATGCAATTGTAATAGATGTTGGGATTAATAAAACTGAAAACGGTATTGTCGGTGACGTTGCATTCGAAGAAGTTTCAAAAGTTGCAAGAGCTTTAACACCTGTTCCAGGTGGAGTAGGGCCAATGACTATTGCCTGCTTGTTAAAAAATACTATTGAGTGTTTTAAAAGATCTCAAAAATAAAAATATCAATATAGGTGGCAAAATTTATAATTTTTATATTTATAATTATTGCATATAACTCATCACTAATTGCTATGGAAAAAAAACCTTATCATCATTTACCAGATGGAACTTTTAGAAATCCAGAAGGATCACCTGTTAGAACTAGTCAAGCGAAGTTTTCTTACACACAATTCATTAAATTGAAAAAGAAAATAGACATGACGGTCCCTAAAGAACACGTTGTTGATAAAGAAAAAGTTTTATCTGATTTGGAAAAGTATAAAAATGAAGATTATATTGCTTGGATTGGTCATGCTACTTACTTAATTAAACTTGGAGATACAACAATTATAACTGATCCAGTGTTTTCAAAAAATGCGGGACCTTTAATTTTTGGCCCAGACAGATTTACTGAGCCTGCCTTAAATTTAAATGAAATTCCAAAGACTGATTTATTGTTATTAACACATAATCACTATGATCATCAAGATATGGGAACCATTAGAAAATATCCGTTTAAGAATACAAAAGTTTTGGCACCACTAAATCTTGGAAAATACTTTACAAAAAATAAATTTAAAGATGTAAATGAAATGGATTGGTATGAGGAAATTCAAGTTAATGATGATCTGAAAGTAACATTACTCCCAGCTGTCCATTGGTCGAAGAGAAGCCTTACAGATATGAACAAAACACTCTGGGGCAATTTCTTAATTGAATATAAGGGTAAAAAAATCTTATTTGCTTGCGATACTGGCTATGGAAATATTTACAAAGAATTAGGTGAAAAATATGGTCCAATTGATTTAACAATGATTAATATTGGAGCTTATGACTTTAAGCCTATGTTTGATAAATCGATTTATCACACAACACCAGAAGAAGCTTTAAATGTAGCAAAAGATTTAAGAAGTAAAAAGGTTATGGGAACACACTGGGGAACTTTTGTTTTATCGCTGGAACCTATTATGGAACCACCAGTAAGATTTAAAGCTAGTGCTGAGGAGTATGGTTTTAAAAAAGGTGATGCTGTAATCTTTAAAATTGGAGAGATAAATTCATTAAAAAATATATTATCTAATTAAGATTATTTTTTTTCCATTAACCATAAAGCATTTTCACTTAAGAAAAATATTTTACCATTAGATGGATGAACTTGAATATCTCTTATTCTTCCAACATTATCTTTAAATATAACATCTTCTTTCACATTAGTTGGATCATTAAATATTAGTTTTCTTAAAGATCTATCTTTTAAAGAAGTAATTAGCGCATGCCCATTCCACTCTTTAAACTCATTTCCTTTGTAAATTGTAATAGCACTTGTAGCTATGGAAGGTACCCAATATTGAATTGCTTTAGTAAAACCTAGCTTCCATTTTGGGCCAATAGGAATTCCAGAATAATTTTTTCCACCCCAGCCTAAAATTTTCCATCCATAATTTTCTCCTTTTTTAGCTTCTCCAAACCAATCACCACCTCTTGCTCCATGATTACTTAAATATATTTTTCCATCATAATCAGAGAGTGTTAAACCTTGTGGATTACGAACACCTATTTGATAAATTTCAGGCAACCAATCTGGTTTACCAGTAAACTTTGGGTTATCTTTAGGAATACGACCATCAGTATGAATTCTAATAATACTACCAGGATGTTTTGTGGGATCTTGGGCAATCATACCTTGGCCTCTTTCACCAGCTGATGCATAAATATAATTATCTTTAATCGCTAATCTTGAACCAAAATGATAACCAGAATCTATAGGAGGGTTTGCTTGAAAAATATTTTTAAAATTTAATTCTTGTTTGTTTAATTGTGCTTTTGCAATTGATGTGCTTGTTTTTAAATTTCCCCTATCTTCTGAATAAGAAATCCACAGAGTATTATCTTGGTAAATAATATCTAATAACCCACCTTGGCCGACTTCTAAAAAATTAAGATTATGTTTAATCTCTGTAACTTCTTTTGAAATAAGATTAATAATTTTAATTTTTCCACTTTTTTCAGTAATAATGATTTCATCATTGTTAATAAAGGATGATCCCCAAGGTTCATCTAACTCTATAATTTTAGTGAATGTATAATTATTGGAATAGCTTTTTGAAGCAAAGAAAAGAAAAAAAATTACTAATAAAAAATATTTTTTCACTTTAAGAAAGTTTTGATCTACCACCATCAACAGCTATTATCTGTCCAGTAATCCAAGAACTCTCTTCAGTAATTAAAAATTTTGCAAGCGCTGCAGAATCTTTTCCTTCACCCAATCTTTTAAGAGGATGAGCTTTAGCAATTCCTTCTGCAATTGCAGGATTTTTTAACATTGGTTCTGCAATTTTAGATTTTGATAAACTGGGTGCAATACAATTCACTCTAATATGTGGAGCAAACTCAGCAGCAAGTGTAACAGTTAGTCCCTCAACTGCAGCTTTAGCAGAAGCAATAATTGTGTGATTAGTAAAACCTCTTTGAGCAGCAACAGTTGAAAATAAAACAACTGAGCCTTTGTTCTTTTTTAAACTTTCTTGAAATCCTTTTATCGCTTCAATAGCTGAATAAAGGTTTAGTTTCATACATTTATTCATGTCTGCTTCTGTAACCATCCTTAATGGTTTTAAATCAATAGATCCCACACAGTAAGCGATACCCTTAATTTCACTAATGTCTGATTTTACTTTTTCTATAAATCCTTCTTCTAAAACGTCAGCAACCGTATAAGTGCAGCCTAATTTTTCTGCAATAGTTTTAACTTCATTTTCATTTCTTGCTATTAGGTGAATATCATTTCCTGAATTTTTCAATTGTTCAGCTAAGCTGGAACCCACAGAACCTGTCGCACCAAAAATAAGATATTTTTCTGACATATAATTTTTATTTAGTTATATTTAACTATGAAATTGTTTTTTATACTTGGCAATCAATTATTTCCATTAAAATACGTAGACCGCTTCAAAAAGGACCACTCTTTTTACATGGCAGAAGACTATGAACTATGTACTTATGAAAAGCATCATAAACAAAAGATCCTGCTATTTCTCTCTTCTATGAGGTCTTATGCAGATATGCTTAAAGCAAATAAATACAAACTTGAATATTCTAAAATTGAGGACAAAGATTTTAAAGATACTTATTTTAAAAAATTAAAAATTATCATTAATCAAAAAAAAATTACTGAAATTTCAAGTTTTGAGGTTGAGGATAAATCTTTTGAAAAGAAAATTTCACAATTCTTAAAAAAAGAAAAAATTAACTGGAATATTGTTCAAACTCCAATGTTTTTAAACTCAAGAGATGAGTTTAAAAATTATTTAGTAAAATCAAAAAAACCTTTTATGGCAACATTTTACAAAGAAGTTCGTAAAAAATCTGGAATATTAATGGGAGCAGATGGAAATCCTATTGGGGGTAAATGGAGTTTTGATGAAGATAACAGAAATAAATTACCAAAAGATATATCAATACCAAAATTTCCAAAAATTAACGAAACTAATCATACTAAAAAATTAAAACCAATTATTGAAAAATTATTTAAAGATCATCCTGGTAGCACAAATGATTTTTGGTTAGCAACAGAATACAATGATGTGGTCAAACTTTTAGATTTTTTTATTAAAGAAAAATCAAATTTATTTGGCGATTATGAAGATGCTGTTAATCAAAAAGACAATATTTTATTTCATAGCGCATTAAGCCCGTACATTAATTTAGGATTGATAACCCCTGAAATTATCATTCAAAAAATTTTAGAATTTCATAAAAAACACAAAATTAGAATGAACTCACTTGAAGGTTATATTCGTCAAATAATAGGCTGGAGAGAGTTCATGCGTGGAATTTATCAAGGTTACTCTGATGAAATGGAAACAAAAAATTTTTTTAACCATGAGAGAAAAATGAAAAAGTCTTGGTATGAAGGCACAACAGGTTTGCCTCCATTGGATCATGCAATTAAAAATGCCGTTAATCATGGCTGGTCTCACCATATTGAAAGATTGATGATTTTATCAAATATAATGAACCTTTGTGAGGTGAAACCAACAATTGTTTATAAGTGGTTTATGGAAATGTTTGTAGATTCTTCTGATTGGGTGATGGTTCCTAATGTTTATGGAATGGGCTTATTTAGTGATGGAGGTATTTTTGCAACGAAACCATACATTTGTGGATCAAGTTATTTTATGAAAATGATGGATTTTAAAAAAGGGGAATGGTGTAATACGATGGATGGTCTTTATTGGAGGTTTATAGATAAAAATAGAAAATTTTTTTTAAAGAACCCTAGATTGTCTATGATGGTTTATGTTTTTGATAAAATGAAAGATGAAAGAAAGAAAATGATTTTATCTGAAGCTGATAAATTTATTAAACAAAATACTATTTAATGAAAAAAGAAAATCTACCTTCAAAAGTTTGTCCCGTTTGTAAAAGACCTTTTGTTTGGCGTAAGAAATGGAAGCTTAATTGGGATAAGGTAAAGTATTGCTCCAAAAAGTGTTCTAAGTGATTTACTTATCTTTATTTGCTATATCTTTTTTAGCTGCAACAATTTTACCATTTTCATCTGAGCTCACATTGGCAGGATTAATTGCAACATCAAATTTTGATAATTTATTATTGTTAATTGTTGCTAGTTTTGGGAATATCTTGGGATCAGTTGTTAACTGGGTCTTGGGATTTTATTCAAGAAATCTTAGTACAAAAAAGTGGTTTCTGTTTAAAGACAAACAAATAGAAAGCTCTTCAAAATGGTTTAATAAATTTGGTAAATGGTCATTATTATTTGCTTGGGTTCCAATAATAGGTGATCCACTGACTTTAGTTGCAGGTTTATTAAGAGTTAGATTTTTAGATTTTATTATTTTAGTGGCAATTGGAAAAGTAAGTAGGTACGTCTTAATTTATTATTTGTTTTAATATTTACTGAATTTATCCAGGTAACTATGCTAGAAAAGTGAATGCTTGAAATATTTATTCAAACTTTCTTTTTATATTTTATTGTTATTGATCCACTAGGAAATACACCTTTATTCTTAGCAGTAACTCAAAATATGAGCAGCCAACAAAGAGTTAAAACTGCATTGAGTGCAACAATAATTGCATCAATCATATTGCTATTCTTTGCATTTCTTGGAAGCACTTTATTAAATTATTTGAATATATCTTTTCCAGCATTTACAATTGGTGGAGGCATCATTTTATTAATAATTTCCATGGAAATGTTGTTTGATAAAAGACAACAACGAAAAGAAGATGACATTGATTTTAATTCTGAAAATGTAAGTGTATTTCCTTTAGCAACACCCATTATAGCAGGACCAGCTGCAATCACATCTGTTATTGTTTCTGTTTCAGATATGGGAAGTAATTTTACAAACCAATCTGTTGGAATGATTGCTTTAGCTTCAGTTTTGCTTTTAACTTTTATATTTTTTTTTACTGCTTCAAAATTTTCTCAGATAATAAATAAAAAAGTTATTAGTGTAATTTCAAGAGTAATAGCAATTATTCTAGTTGGATTAAGTGTTCAGTATATTTTAGACGGAATAAAAACCTTTTTAGCTTAAAGTATTGTTCAGTAGACTATTTTAAAATGCTATAAATATAGTAATGAACATAATTGTCTTACAGCATATAAAGATTGAAGACCCAGGCTATATCAAAGATTTAATGTTAGCTGATGGTTTTAACTTAACCACTATAGAGCTAGATGAAGGTGAAAAAATCCCAAGTGATCTAAGAAAATTTGATGGAATGTTTTGTATGGGTGGTCCAATGGATACTTTTATGGAACAAGAATATCCATGGCTAATTGAAGAAAAAAAAGCAATTAAAGAATTTGTTGTTAATTTAAAAAAACCTTATTTAGGTTTTTGTCTTGGGTGTCAGTTATTAGGTGAGGTAATAGGTGGTAAGGTAGTTAAATCAAATCCAGCAGAAATTGGAATAATGGATATAAATTTTACTAAAGAAAAAAAGGAGGATATTTTATTTTCAAAATTTCCAGATCAAATTAAAAGTTTGCAGTGGCATTCATATGAAGTGCAAGGAATAGATAATAATAAGGATGTAACTTTACTAGCATCATCTCCTATTACTAAATATCAAATTTTCAAATACCAAAATCACGCATATGCAATTCAATTTCATATAGAAATTAAAGACACAACAGTTAATGAGTGGGGGTGTGTGCCTGAATATAAAAAAGCTCTTGAAAGTCAATTAGGTGAGGGAGCTTTAGATAAATTTGATCAAGCTGCAAAAAATAATATGCCTGATATGAATAATTATTCTAAGATACTTTATGAGAATTTTAAAAGGCTATTATGAATAATAAATTTTTTGAATGGGCAGGGGTTATTACGGCAATCCTTTATTCTATGTTTGTAGCCTTAAACATTGGAATAGAGTTTTTAGGATTTTGTTTGTTGCTGTTGTCTGCCATTTTAATTGGTATCTGGGCATATAGAGGAGGTCACAAGGGAATACTTGTGTTGCAATTTTTTTATGCAACAGCAGGTATAATTGGAATGATACGTTGGTTTTAATTAAAATTAGCAATAATTTTTGGAATATAGTTTTTAAAATTAAAAAAACCTTTATTACAATATTGCCAAGAAAACTGATCCAACTTTCTATATAAAAATCTTATATTTTTTAATTGATTATTTTGAATAAAATTTAAATTTTCACCAACGGTTGGATAAAGCGCATAAACTTCTTCGGTAATATTTTTTAAATCATTAATGTTAATAGTTTCACAATTTATTGATTTTTCTTTCAATCTTATTTTTTGATCCTCTAAAAGATTTGCTTTAAATTTCAACACCTTTTCACTTAATTTGATAGTTCTATCTGTTTTATTTGAGACTAACAAAATTTTTTTAAACTTATGTTCTTTAAAATCAGAAAATTCAAATGTCATATTATTTTCAAATATTAATAAAGTTTTATCTTCCAAAATCTCAGAATTTTTAAAGCCTTTGCTAATAACAGAATATATCTTATCATTGGATATAGGTTTGGCATTTTCATTAAGTTTTATGTTTTTAAATCTATTATTTGTAAATTTATTTATATTCCATTCACTTGCAAGGTAATGCTTGCCTTGAGTTTGAATGCCAGCAACCCATCTCCAACCAAGGGTATTTGATGCAGCATCCCCATCATATAGATGTTGCATAAAAAACTCAGCTCCCAACTGCCATGGTAATTCTAGTGTAAAAATCCAAATGCTAGCAAACCACATTCTTGTGTGGTTATGAAGATAATTGTTTTCTTTAAGTTCACTTACCCATTGATTAAAACAATCTACATTTGTTTTTCCTTCAGTTGCATCCAAATAACTTTGATTGTTTTTAAATTCTTTTTTAATTTTATCTAATTCTATTAAGTAATCTGACCAAACATCAGGTCTTAGTTCTAGCCAACCTTTCCAATAAACACGCCAAAGAACTTCCTGAATAAATTTTTCATTATTTGCAAATGAAAACTTTTTAAGAGATTTATTAATTACTTCTAATTCATTAATTATTCCGTGAGTTATATAGGGGGATAAACAAGAAACATTAGATCTATTACTAGGCCCAAAATCAAAATTTCTTAGTTTTGAATAATCTGAAAGATTTTGTTCAACAAAAGTATTTAATTTATCAACGGCTTTAGCCCTTGAAGCTTCAAAAATCATTTTAAACTATTTAGATTTTCTTTTCTTTAGACCCAATTTATCACTGTGTCTTAATCTTAAAATAACTATTGCAGATGCAATTAGAACTATAGCTATAGCTTCATAGACTAATGCTGATGGATCCATTTCTTTTCCTTGTAATATAATAAATCGTGCGAGAGCAGTGATGGCAATTAAAAGAGGTAAAGTTATACTGATTGATTGTTGATTCCAAAAAACACGAACCATTGCTAAGACTTCTAAATAAAGAAACATTAAAAGTAAATCTGCTAGCATTACAGATTGATTTAGAAACATATTATTAATTTCCATACCAACAGCAATTACAGTGCTCACTAAAATAATGCACATTAGTGCAAGCTGTAAAATTTTTGCTATTTTATCCATTACTTATCCTTACTAAATGGTAGCCACTTTTCAAACACAGATTTTACTGGTCCATCATATGGAATTGAATAAGAGCTAGGGTTTGGACTTGTTAAAATTTCTATTCCCTTAGAAAATACAAAGATGAATACAATTACAAAAACAATAACCATAATCTTAAATGGATCAAAGTTTTTAGTTTTGAATACACTGCTAGATTGCGCCTCTGCTTTATGAAAATGTTTGAATGTCATGTAAACTGCAAATATCAATCCAATATGAGCAACGTATAAACCGGCCCAACCAAATGCAAAAGTTGTATAAGAAAATATGTATAAACTAAAAACAGTTGTCCAAACGAAACTCAGAACTAATAAAATTTGTAATCTAACAGATCTTGGTAAAGACCTCAGATCATTTTTGCTATCATCAAATAAAATGTTAGCAGCATCTTTCATCCAATTTTTTAGAGCTTCCATATAGCTAGAATAGATATTTATATGTTAAAGGCAAAGGATAAAGTGTCCTTTAATTTTTAGCTTAAATTGGACTTTATTACACTTTCTAAATTTGCAGAGCTTTGGGCGCCTGAAATAAAATCTGTTCCTATTTCAAAGAAGGGTACTCCATTAATTTCTTTTTCTCTTGCAACAGAAATATATGAATTAATTTCTTCAATATTTTTTAAATTAAAAAAATCATTGATTGTATCTCCATTAATATTAAATTCTTTACCAATATTAATTAAGATTTCTTTATCTCCAATATCAAGACCTTCAATAAAGTATGATTGATATATTTTTTCTTTAATTTCGTTGTGTACATTAGATTGTTCGGCTAATTTTATTAATAAGTGAGAAAATACTGTATTGGGTGTTTTCTTTATCTTATCTAGATTAAAATTAAGATTTTCTTTATTCGCCTCTTCTGTCATTCGATCATACATTGGTTGAGCAAACTCTTTCCCACCAAACTTTATTTCTAAGTACTTGTTTCTTTCAATTCCTTCTTTAGGCATGTCAGTATTTAGTTGAAATGGAACATGTTCTATCTCAAACTTAGTCTCAGGAAAATTTTTTAATGCTTTATTTAATCTTGTCTGACCAATAAAACACCACCCACAAATTGTGTCAGCAAATACTTTTATTTTCATTAATTTATGAACGAAGCTTTTGTTTATGAAAGTTAATAAATCTTTCTACATTTGATTTATTAAAGGTTTTATTTTCTTCAAAAGAAACTTTTTTCATTGAGTAAGCATTACTTTTTGTCTGTCTAGACATTATAGTGATATTGCCTTTGTATAATTTAAGCTTAACAGAGCCATTAACTTTATTCTTTTTAAGATCGACAATTTTTTGAAGTTTAAATCTTGCTTTTGAGTACCAGTAACCATTGTAAATAAGTTCAGCATATTTAGGCATAATTTCATCTTTTTTATGCATAGTTTCTTTGTCCAAAGTAACAGACTCAATTGCTCTGTGCGCTGACATTAAAAGTGTTCCACCAGGCGTTTCATAAACACCTCTAGATTTAATCCCAATAAATCTGTTTTCAACTAAATCAACTCTACCTATTCCATTTTTGCCGGCAACATTATTAAGTTTTTCTAACAAATTTCCAGGCGATAGTTTTTTACCATTAACAGTTATGGGGTCTCCATTTTTAAATCCTATAGTTACAAATGAAGCTTTGTTAGGTGCTTTTTCAGGAGATACTGTTCTTTGAAAAAGAAACTCAGGAGCTGAATTTTTTGGGTTTTCTAAAACCTTACCCTCAGTTGATGTGTGGTATAAATTATCATCAATAGAGAAAGGAGGAGCACCTTTTTTATCTGTTGGAATTGGAATATTGTTTTTTTTTGCATATTTAATTAAATCTGTTCTAGAGTTTAATTTCCATATTCTCCATGGTGCAATAATTTTTACTTTTGGACCAAAGTAATGATATCCTAATTCAAATCTCACTTGATCATTTCCTTTGCCAGTTGAACCATGAGAAACTGCATAAGCTCCAAATTTTTTAGCGGCAGCAATTTGACGTTTTGCAATTAAAGGTCTTGCAATTGAAGTACCCAATAAATAAACACCTTCATAAATTGCATGCCCTCTAATCATTGGAAAGACATAGTCTTTTACAAATGTATCTTTTAAATCTTCAATAATGATATTTTTAACACCTAGTCTTTTGGCATTTTTTATAATTTTTTTTCTATCAATTTCTTGCCCAACATCTGCAGTATAACAAATAACTTCTGCATCATAATTTTCTTGAAGCCATTTTAAAATAATAGAAGTGTCTAGTCCGCCAGAATATGCGAGTACAATTTTCTTTTTAGATTTCATTTAATTAACTGCAGCTAGTTTTTGCAGCATTATAGGCTTTCGTAAATCCTAACAATGAATAATGGTCTATAGTTTGAGAGCCTTTTTGATTATGACCAGTGATCATAATTCTTGATCCTTTCTTCATGGTCTTAATCATTTTGTTTTCAAGTTTGTTATCAGCAATCCAAGCAAAACCTTCTTGAGCAATATCAAATTTGTATTTAGATTTACCTGAAGTAGCTATAATTGAGTTTTGATTATTAAATTCATAGCCACCAGTAACGCTTATTTCATCATTTATTTTTTCGGCAGGTCTAAATGAAACAAACATTCTTGCTTCTCTAGGGTTAGATTTTGGGGCCTGCAACACAGGAACTGATTGAGCAAAACAAACTTTACCGGTTTGTTCAGTTATAATAATTGTTTCCCAGTCTTTAAATTTACCAACTTTTTTTACTTCTTGTGAATTTACGCTAACAGCAAATAAGCTTACAAGAATTAGAATTATAAAATTTTTAATTATGGACATGGGTTAGGGTAAATTTTTTGTACTTCATTTATTTCTTTAATTACGTCTTCACTTAAATCTATACCTATACTTTCTATATTAGTTTTCAACTGTTCCATTGTCGTTGCACCAATGATAACCGATGTTACAAACGGCTGAATTTCTAAAAATTTTAAAGACATTTGAGCTAAATCCAGATTGTGTTTCTTTGATATTTCATAATATAATTCAATAGCTTTTTCAGCATTTTGATTATTATATCTAGACCAAAAATCACCATCTCTTTCCATTCTAGAATTTTTTGGCAATTGTTTATTTCTGTATTTTCCAGATAAATAACCACACGCGAGAGGAGAGTAAGCTAGCAATCCGGCTTGCTCCCTAATAGACATTTCTGCAAGTCCAATTTCATAAGTTCTATTTAATAAATTATAAGGATTTTGAACTGAAAGCATTCTTGGTAAATTTTTATCTTTTGAAAGCTCTAAATATTTAGATAATCCCCACGGTGTTTCATTCGATACACCAACGTATTTAATTTTTCCTTGATCAATAAATTTTTTTAAATTTCCTAGAATATCTTCAAACCTAGTCCACTCATTGCTATCATCATGTTCATAACCTAGTTTGCCAAAAAAATTTGTTTTTCTTTCTGGCCAATGTAATTGGTACAAATCAATACAATCCGTTTTTAATCTTTTTAAACTTCCTTCAAGTGCTTCTGTAATATTCTTTTCTCCAAATTGATTTCCACCACCTCTTACATACTCTCTCATTGGGCCACAAACTTTTGAAGCTAAAATTACTTTGTCTCTCTTTTTTGTTTTTTCAAACCAATTACCAATAATAGTCTCAGTATGACCAAACGTTTCTTGTCTTGGTGGAACAGAATAAATTTCCGCAGTGTCCCAAAAGTTTACACCCTGATCTAAAGCATAATCCATCTGCTCAAAACCTTCATTTTGGGTATTTTGTTCACCCCAAGTCATAGTACCGAGACAAATAGTGCTTACTTTTAAATCTGTATTTCCTAATTTTTTATAATTCATAATTATTTAATCTTATTAAGACATCTTGAAATAATAGTAAAAGGCTATTATATATGTGTCATGGAATTCAATAAGCAAAACATATTAAATAAAGTAAAAGAAGCTCAGCAATCAACAGTAGTAATGGATGAGGGCTTAAGAGCCTACATGCTAAAAGTCTACAACTACATGGCTTCTGGTATTTTGTTAACAGGACTTATATCTTTAATATTTTTCAAACTATCTGTAGTAACAGATGCTAATGGATCAATTACAGCATTAACAAGCTTAGGAAATACAATATTTCTTTCAGGTTTTAAATGGATTGTAATGCTTGCTCCACTTGGAGTAGTTTTTTACATGAGTGCTAGAATTAATAAAATGACAGCTTCAACTGCTCAAACAACTTTTTGGGTTTTTGCGTCTTTAATGGGGTTATCACTATCCTCAATATTCTTAGTTTATACTGGAGCGAGTATCACTAGAGTATTCTTTATTACCTCTATTACTTTTGGTGCAATGAGTTTGTATGGTTACACAACTAAAAGAGATCTTACAAAATTAGGATCATTTTTAATGATGGGCTTAATTGGAATTATTGTTGCATCAGTTGTTAACATGTTCTTAAAATCTTCAATGATGGATTTTGTAATCTCAATTCTAGGTGTTTTAATTTTTGTAGGTCTTACTGCTTATGACACTCAAAAAATTAAAAACATGTATGTATCAAGCGATACGGGTGAGTTGATGGGTAAAAAAGCTGTAATGGGTGCTTTAACTCTTTACCTAGACTTTATAAATTTGTTTATAATGTTGTTAAGATTATTTGGTCAAAGACGATAGTCTTTTTATTTCTTAAGGTTCTTCCAATTAGTATTTTTAAGTAAAATTTCTAGATCAAAGGAATTTTTTAAAACTTTCCCATTAGAATCTGTAATTAAATACTTTAAATTTTTATTGCTAGGTTTAAAGTTTTTACAAATTTTATACAAAGCATTCTCTGCTGCATTTTTAAAGACACTAAAACTAACCTGCCTGTTAGAAATGTTTAGACCATAGTCTTTCCATGATCCTTCAGAGACCATTTTTGCATATAGATCTAAAATGATTTTAAGTTCATTTTTTTCAAAAAATTGTCTTTCTTCTATTTGTTTGTGAGGATTATTTACAACTAGCTTTAAGTTTCTATTCATCAAGCTTGTATTTATTAATCAATGATATTTGAAATGCTGTAAAGACAAGGGTTATTGGTAACATGCCCCATACCTTAAAATTAACCCAAAACTCTTCTGTTTGCGTTCTCCAGACACATTCATTAAGGATTGCAAGGAAGAAGAAAAAGTACATCCATCTTTTGTTTAATAATTCCCAACCCATATCAGTTAGAGCAATTGATTTACCCATAATTTTTTTAAGGACAGGTTCTTTTGTAAAATATTTTCCAAAATATAAAGCAAGGGCAAATAAAATATTAATGATCGTTGGTTTTACATAGATAAAAACTGGATCATTAAAATAAATTGTTAGACCCCCAAAAAATGTAATTAAGATACCACTTATTAATGGCATCATAGGTATTTTTTTTTCAAAAAACCAAACAACTGCTAGTGCAATTAATGTTGCAACTATGAGTGGAGGAATCGCAACTGCTAGGTTCTTATCATTATTATAATAATAATAAAAAAAAATGGCTAAAGGCCCAAAGTCTGTTGCAAATTTAAGAAAAGATTTATTCACTTGACAGATATTAACATAATAAAAAAAATATAAATGTTTTTTATTGATTTTTATTTTTAAACCCCCATATTAATAACAATGGCAATTCAAAAAGCAAAATTTTCAATAGGAGACATTGTAAAACATAAGCACTTTGAGTTCAGAGGTGTAATTTATGATGTTGATTTCGAATTTAATAATTCTGAAGAATGGTATCAATCTATTCCAAAGAATGTTCGTCCTAGAAAAGATCAGCCTTTTTATCATTTGTTAGCTGAAAATGATGAAATTACATATGAAGCATATGTTTCAGAACAAAATCTATTAATGGACGATTCAGAAGATCCAATTAAACATCCTTTAATTGAAGAGATTTTTTCTGGTAAAAGAGGCTCTAGCTACTTTAAGCCCTCTAATTAATTCTTTTTTCAAACACAATTAATTCAAATCTTCGACATATATAGTTGCTATCTATATTCATGTTCTGATCAAGAGTGTTAAATAACGTTTTTATCATTATTGACTCCCTCTGCATTCTTGATCAGGATGATCTTCCATAAAAAAAATTAAATTATCTTTTTTTTAATATATATAATTTAAGAATGTTTAAATATTTTGAACCTAATAAAATTTTTGCAATAACCTCTAAAGCACCAAAGTACGTTCTATTTTTATTTATTATTGTCCTAACAATTGGTTTATCAGAAGCGCTTATACTTTCACCTGAGGATTATAAACAAAGTGATGCAGTAAGAATTATGTATGTTCATGTGCCAGCTGCATGGATATCACTTGGAATATTTACAAGTTTAGCTTTTTTGTCTGTTGGAAGTTTTGTTTTTAAAAATAAAAATTTTGCATTAATTGCTAAAAGTTTAGCACCTTCTGGATTCATCTTTAATATTATAGCATTAGTTACAGGATCAATTTGGGGAAAACCAACTTGGGGTACTTGGTGGGCTTGGGATGCAAGAATAACTTCTATGTTAATTTTAGCCTTGTTTTATGGAATGTATTTATTAGCTTGGAGAATTTATGAGGACAAAGAACAAGTAATAAAAGTTACATCTTTGATTGCAATTTTAGGAGTGGTAAATGTTCCCATCATTAAATTTTCTGTAGACTGGTGGAACACGTTACATCAACCAGCTTCAATTAATATTTTATCAACCAACACAGCAATTCACCCATCAATGTTAGTCCCATTGGGCATTATGACTGCGGCATTTGCCCTTTTTTCATTACTCATTTTTTTGATGAAATATAATACCGAACTGATAAAAGTTAAAAATAAAGGATTAGATAGATTATGATAAATGAAATAATTTCAATGAATGGATATGGAGCTTACGTTTGGTCAGCTTTTTCATTTACATTGATTAGTTTTACAGCCCTGTACTTTGTAACTAAATTACAACTTTCAAAAGAGCAAAAAAGATTTGCTTCTAAATTTGGTTCTCTAAATGTTGAGAAAGCTAGAGCTGCAAGATCACAAAATATTAATAGAGAAATATTATCCAATACATCAAATATTTAACTAATAAACCATGTATGGTAAAAAGGTTAAATTACGATTTATATTCTTAGCTTTAATCTTAGCCTCAGTAATTTTAACAGTTTTTTTAGTTTTACAATCATTAAAAGAAAACGTTGTATATTTTCAGTCTCCGTCTGAAATAAAATCTTTAATAGAATTAAATAAAAAAAAAATAAGAGTGGGTGGGATGGTTAAAGAACAATCGATTTTTATAGATTCTGATAAAGTTAATTTTGTCATTACTGACTTTAAAAATGAAATTAATATTGTCTATACAGGGGCAGTCCCTAATTTATTTGCTGAAGGAAAAGGAGTGGTTGCTGAAGGTTTTTTAAAAGATAAGAATTATTTTACAGCTACTAAAATTTTAGCAAAACATGATGAAAATTATATGCCCCCAGAAGTTAAAGAAGCCTTAGGAGATAAATAAATTGCTAGCTAATCAGATAGGTTATTATTCTTTAATTTTAGGGTTGTTACTTTCGGTATTGCTTTGTGGAGTTTCAATTAAAGACTTCAATAAAACTAATAAGCAGATTAACCAAAATATATTATCTCTATCATTTCTACAGTTAGTTTTTGTAATTGTGAGTTTTTTGAGCTTGATTGTATCTTTTATAAACTCAGACTTTAGTAATGAGACTGTTTTTAATAATTCTCACACAACCAAACCATTATTCTATAAAATCTCAGGAACTTGGGGAAACCATGAAGGAAGTTTGTTATTATGGTTATTAGTATTAACTTTATTTATTTTTTTGTTTTTAATTAAATCAAGAGAGCAGCCTAAAAAATATAGAATTTTAACTTTATTATTTCAGCAAATAATAATTATCGGGTTTTTCTTATTTGTATTAATAACATCTAATCCTTTTAATTATTTATTTCCAATTCCTAATGAAGGTCTTGGTCTTAACCCAATTTTACAAGATCCAGCTTTAGCAATTCATCCTCCAATTTTATATTTAGGTTATGTTGGTACCTCTATAATATTTTCATCATCCCTTGCCGCAGTTACACAAAATTATGTCACCAAAGAATGGGGACAGCATATTAAAAAATGGGTTTTAGTTTCTTGGATTTTTCTAACTATTGGAATTATGCTTGGATCAATTTGGGCATATTACGAACTAGGATGGGGAGGTTTTTGGTTTTGGGACCCAGTTGAAAATGTTTCTTTAATGCCATGGCTAACACTAACTGCATTATTGCATTGCATTGTAGTGTTAGAAAGAAGAGCATCACTAACATCTTGGGTGGTTATACTGTCTATTACAACATTTACCCTAAGTATGTGTGGAACTTTTTTAGTAAGATCCGGAATATTAAATTCTGTACATACATTTGCTAATGACCCTGCAAGAGGTATTTTTATATTAATATTTTTATTTGCACTAATTGTCTTATCGTTAGGAATATTTTTTATATTTCACAAAGAAAATAATAAAAGCTCAAATAATTTTTTTTGGCTTAGTAGAGAAACTTCTATCTTAATAAACAATTGGTTTATGATGTATTTTTTAGCTGTTGTTTTAATAGGTACGGTATATCCAATTTTTCTAGATGTAATATCTAGTGAAAAAATATCAGTAGGGCCTCCTTTTTATCATAAATTAATTGTTCCTTTTTTAATACCATTTCTATTATTCATGTCTCTTGGACCAAGACTTAAATGGATTAAATCAAAAATTGAAAATAAGAACTCACTAATTATCACATTTATAATTTCAGTAATGTTAACCTTTTTTATTATAAAAAATTTAACTGCTGACTTACTTTTTTATACAGTTTTAATTTCAGCTGCTTTTTTTCTTTTCTTTACAACTTTAAAAGAATTATTTATTAAAAAATTTAATAATATTTCTCAAACTGTTTCACACTTTGGTTTTAGTTTATTAATATTAAGCATTCTATTTAATAGTATTTTATCCTCAGAAATTATAACCAACATAAAAATTGGTGAAAGATATGATTATAATAAAGGTGAAATTTTTTTTAAAAAGGTAGAAGAAAGAAAAGAAAGTAATTTTAACTCCATCATTGCCTCTTTTGAAATAAAAGACAAAAATGGCAAAACTATAGAATTAAAACCTGAGATTAGAATTTATAATCAGCCTATAATTATTACTAGTGAAGCAGATATAAGAACAACACTATTAGAGGATAAGTTTTTAGTAATGAACCTTGTAAAGGGTAATGAATATTTTAATATTAGATATCAAATAAAACCATTTATGGTTTGGATATGGGTATCAGTTTTATTGTTAAGTCTTGGTGGATTAATGAGTTTATTTAAAAAGGAGATATGAAAAATAAGTTTAGCTTATTTGTTGTAGTTATTTTTTTAAGCTTTTGTTTTGTTATTTTTTATAAAGGATTAAATACTCCAAATAACTACACACCCAAGGTTAATGAAAAAAAAAATATCCCAACCTTTAAAGCAAAAGACTTTTATTCAAACAATTATGTAAATTCAGAGAAAATTTTTGAAGAGAACATCTTTTATATTGTAAATATTTGGGCTTCCTGGTGTGTACCTTGCAGAACAGAACACCCCTTATTAATGCAACTAAGTAAAAACCAATCAATTAAACTAATTGGATTAAATTATAGGGACAATTTTAATAATGCAAAAAAATTTATCAATGACCTTGGCAATCCATATTCAAGAATTTTAATTGATAAAGATGGAACTCTAGGAGTTGAATTTGGAGCTTATGGAGTTCCAGAAACTTTTTTAATAGATAAAAATAAAGATATAATCAAAAAATTTGTTGGTCCAATCAATCAAGAAATTGTTAGTGAAATTAAATTAATTATTAAATGAAAGTATTAAAAATATTTATAATCCTATTTGTAGTTGCAAACTTTTCAGAGTTAAAATCAGCTGAAACAAATGATATTTTAAAGAATAAAATTTTAAAGAATGTTCGTTGTTTAATTTGTCAAGGTCAGTCAGTATACGATTCTGAATCAGAGTTTGCTTCTAGCATCAAATTAATTGTTGATAGAAAAATTAATGAAGGATTAAAAGAAAAACAAATATATCAATTTTTAAGAGAAAAATATGGTGACTGGGTAATTTTTGACCCCCAATTAAACAAAAACACATATGTTTTATGGTTATTACCATTATTGTTATTTTTGTTTGGCGGTGCAATAATATATAAAAAAATAATATTAAATAAAAATAACAAAATTTAAATGAAACATTACAAGTTGATATCAAGATTTATTTTTATCATTTTCTTCAGCCTATTATCTTCAGTTGTTTATGCTGAAGAAAATAGTTCTAAATTTAATGTTTATTCTGGAATGTTTGATTTCAGTGATACTGGTAAAAAATCAACATTAATTGGATTTCAACATCAAAATGAGGATTTAAATAGAGATACTTTTTTAGGTAATATTTCTCCCATAACAGGTGCATTAGTGACTGCAGACTCTGCTGCATATATTTATACAGGTGTTCAGGCACAATATAAGCTAGGTAAAATTAATTTTATACCAAGCTTTGCACCAGGATTATACAGTAAGGGTGATGGTAAAGATCTTGGTCATATTCTAGAATTTAAAAGTGAATTACAAATTTCAGTAGACTTTGTTAGTAATAGTCAACTTGGTTTTTCTTATAATCATCTTTCTAATGCAAGCTTAGGAACAAAAAATCCTGGTGCTAATAGTTATATGTTTAACTTTTTTAAAACATTTTAACTTAATCAATGAACCTAAAAGACTGCTATAATTTTAATGACTTTAGAAAATTAGCAAAAAAACGATTACCTTCTCCAATTTTTCACTACATTGATGGTGGTGCAGATGATGAAAAAACCTTAAAAAGAAATACAGATTCTTTCGATGATTGTGATTTAATTCCAAATATTCTTGCTAGTGTTGGTAAACCAGATCTTTCAACGACTGTTTTTGGAAAAAAAATTGATATGCCAATCTTTCTTTCACCAACTGCAATGCAAAGACTCTACCATCATGAAGGTGACAAAGCCTCAGCAAGAGCTGCTGAAAAATTTGGGACCTTTTATAGTATGTCTACAATGGCCAATAATACTATTGAAGAAGTTGCTGATATTTCAAATGGACCAAAGTTATTTCAATTATATGTTCACAAAGATCAATCAATTACTGACGATCTAATAGATAGATGCAAAGTGTCTGGTTTTAATGGTATGTGTTTGACAGTTGATACATTAGTTGCTGGAAACAGAGAAAGAGATCACAGAACTGGTTTTACTACTCCTCCAAAATTGACACTTCAAAGCTTAATGAGTTTTGCCATGCGACCTGAATGGGTATTTAATTATTTTACTCATAAAAAATTTGAATTATCCAATGTTAAAAATAAAACAGATAAAGGAACCAATATTTCAAAATCAGTCATCGAATATATTAATGAACAATATGATCCGGCCATGAATTGGAAGGATGCAGAATATTGTGTAAAAAGATGGAATGGCCCATTTGCACTTAAAGGTGTGATGTCAATTGAAGATGCAAAAAGAGCAATAGATATTGGCTGTACAGCAATAATGATTTCAAATCATGGGGGCAGACAATTAGATGGCTCAAGATCACCCTTTGATCAAGTTAATGCAATTAGAGAAGCTGTAGGGGATAAATTAGAAATTATTTTAGATGGCGGAGTAAGACGTGGAACTCATGTTTTAAAAGCTTTAGCAGCTGGTGCAACAGCATGCAGCTTTGGGAAAATGTTTTTATTTGCTTTAAGTGCTGGGGGTCAACCAGGTGTGGAACGTCTATTGCAAAACATGCATGATGAAATCAATAGAAATATGGTATTAATGGGTTGTAAGACCTTGAAAGAATTAGACGCGTCAAAATTAATTTATAGAAAATAGTTTTTACTTATCAAAATTATATATATAAAAAATAAATTAAATTATAGAATATTGATATTAGAATTTAATTATTATGAAATTAGCAAAAAATTTACAAAGACTAGGAACAGAATCTGCATTTAGTGTTTTAGCTGAAGCAAAAAAATTAGAAGCACAAGGCAAACCAATGATCCACTTAGGTTTAGGTCAGCCTGATTTTAAGACACCCCAACACGTAGTAGATGCTGCAAAAAAAGCATTAGATGAAGGTCATCATGGATATGTTTTATCAAATGGAATTTTAGAGTGCAGACAAGCTGTTACTAGAAAAATTAAAAAACTTTACAATAAGGATATTGATCCTGAAAGAGTATTGATAATGCCAGGTGGGAAACCAACAATGTATTATGCTATACAATGTTTTGGTGAACCAGGTGCGGAAATTATACATCCAACACCAGCATTCCCAATATATGAGTCAATGATTAATTATACAGGTTCAACAGCAGTTCCTTATGACTTAACAGAAGATAAAGATTTAAAATTTGATCCAGAAAAAATTCTATCTTTAATTACAGATAAAACTAGATTGCTAATATTAATTAACCCGAATAATCCAACGGGAAGTTTTGTTGAAAAATCTGCAATAGATGTTTTAGCAGAAGGGTTAAAAAAACATCCTCATGTAGCAATCCTTAGCGATGAAATTTATAGTAGACAAATTTATGATGGAAAGGAAATGCCAACATTTTTTAATTACCCCGATCTGCAAGATAGATTAATCGTTTTAGATGGTTGGAGTAAAGCTTACGCCATGACGGGTTGGAGAATGGGATGGAGTGTGTGGCCAGAAGAATTAATACCACATGTAAACAGACTAATTATTAATAGTGTTTCATGTGTTAATGCTCCCTCACAATTTGCAGGAATTGCAGCTTTAGATGGACCAGATGATGCAATCCATGAAATGATGGTAAAATTTGATCAAAGAAGGAAATTGATTCACGAAGGTTTAAATAGTTTACCAGGTGTGGAATGCAGTTTACCAGGAGGAGCCTTTTATGCATTTCCTAAAGTTATTGGAACAGGAATGAATGGTTCAGAATTTGCAAAAAAATGTATGCATGAAGCAGGAGTAGCAATAGTTCCAGGAACAGCTTTTGGTAAAACTTGCCAAGATTACGTAAGATTTAGCTATGCAGCTTCACAAGACAACATATCTAACGCATTGGAAAATATCAAAAAAATGCTAGGCTAAGACTAATGAGTGAATTAGTTCTGCCAAAGATTGACAAAGCAACGATTAATAAAAAAGAATATATTTTTAAAAATCTTGCAAAAATTATCAATCCAGAAAATGTTTTAAGTCATGCAGATGATATTAAACCATATGAAACTGATGCATTAGCAGCTTACACACAGACACCATTGGCTGTTGTGATGCCAGAAAACACTGAAGAAGTAAGTAATATTTTAAAATTTTGTCATAAAGAAAATATTAAAGTTGTACCAAGAGGGGCCGGCACTGGTCTTTCAGGAGGAGCCCTACCTTTAAATGATGCAATTTTATTAAGTCTTGGAAAATTTAATAAAATTATAGAAATTGATTTTGAAAATAAATGTGTAGTAACCCAACCTGGTGTAACAAATTTAGGAATAACACATGCCGTACAACATAAAAATTTTTACTATGCACCAGACCCATCAAGTCAACTTGCATGCTCAATAGGGGGTAATGTTGCTGAAAATTCTGGAGGCGTCCATTCTCTAAAATATGGAACAACAACTAATAATATTTTAGGTGTTGAAATGGTAATGATGGATGGAACAGTTTGTAGAGTTGGTGGAAAAACTCTTGATCAAGAAGGGTATGATCTAATGGGATTAATTTGTGGTTCAGAAGGATTATTAGGAGTGATTACTGAAGTGACAGTAAAAATTTTAAAAAACCCTCAAGTAGTTAAAGCAGCGCTAATAGGCTTTCCAACAATTGAAGAAGGTGGAAACGCAGCATCAGAAATAATTTCAAGTGGAATTGTTCCAGCAGGTATGGAAATAATGGATAAAGCTTTGATAGAAGCAACAGATAATTTTAGTAAAGCAGGATATCCAAGAGATGCGGAACTTTTATTGATTGTAGAATTAGATGGAACCGAATCTGAGGTAGATGAATTATTAAAACAAGTCAGAAGTATTTGTGAAAAAAATAATTGCTCAAGTTTAAAATTGAGTAAAAATGAAAAAGAAAGACTATCATTTTGGGCAGGTAGAAAAGCAGCATTTCCAGCATGTGGAGCTATGGCACCAGATTATTATTGTATGGACGGATCCATACCAAGAGGAAAACTTGCGGAAGCTTTACTTGAAATAAAAAGACTTTCTGAAAAATACAAATTACCTGTAGCAAATTGTTTTCATGCAGGAGATGGAAATTTACATCCATTAATAATGTTTGATGGAAGTGATAAAGAACAACTGCGAAAAACAGAGGAATTTGGAGCCGAGATACTAAAGACGTGCGTTAGATTAGGGGGAGTGATCACTGGAGAACATGGGGTAGGAGTAGAAAAAAGAGAACTAATGTGTGAGATGTTTAATAATACAGATATTCAACAACAATTAGATATTAAAAAATCACTGGATGAAAAAAATTTACTAAACCCAGGAAAAGTTTATCCAATATTAAGAAAATGTGCAGAGGAAGGAAGGGTACATGTCCACAGAAATGAAGAAAAATTCCCAGATCTTCCAAGATTCTAATAATACTTATTATCCAGAAGATGAGCTGCAAGTTTCAAATCTAGTTCAGGAACTTTACAAAAAAAACCAACCAACAGAAATAATTGGCACAGGTTCAAAAAATTTTATTGGTAACAACATTCAATCTGCAAAAAAACTATCTATGTCTAAGTTGTCAGGTGTAATTGAGTATTTGCCTGAAGAACTATATATTAAGGTTAAAGCTAACACGCCATTAGAGTTAGTTGAAAAGGAGTTAGAAAAAAACAATCAAGAACTTGCTTTTGAGCCTATTGATTTTGGATTTATTGAAAATGGAAAATCAAATAAGGGCACCATAGCAGGCCATTTAGCTTGTAACTTTGCTGGCTCTCGAAGATTTAAAGTAGGAAGTTTAAGAGATCACATATTAGGTTTTAGAGGTGTGAATGGTAAAGGAGATATAATTAAATCAGGTGGGACAGTTGTAAAAAATGTTACAGGTTATGACCTATCAAAACTAGTAACAGGATCTTTTGGAACTTTAGTTGCTTTAACTGAAATAACATTGAAGGTTCTACCTAAAAAAAAATTATCTAATACAATTACTATACATACTGATGATAAAAAATTAGTTAAAAATTTATTTGATAAGATATCTAGTTCAAGCAGCGAAGTCTCTGGAGCTGTTTATATTCCTGAAGAACCCAAAGATGAAAATTATGACCAAAACAAAGAGATGGTCTTTAAATTTAATGACTTAAAATACAAAGGTTCATTTTTAGCACTAAGAATAGAAGGAGATAAAATTTCAATAGATGAAAAATTAAAAGCTTTAACAAATGAACTGGAGCTTAGTAAGCTGAATACAACAGTTTTAGATGTTCATCAATCAACACCATTTTGGAAAAAAATAAATAATCTTGAAATATTCAAATCAACAAAGAATAACCTTTTAAGAGTAGTAGTGCCTCCTTCGAAAGGCCCTAAGTTGATGCAATT
Source organism: Candidatus Pelagibacter sp. PS_17 (assembly GCF_059417945.1). Taxonomy (NCBI): domain Bacteria; kingdom Pseudomonadati; phylum Pseudomonadota; class Alphaproteobacteria; order Candidatus Pelagibacterales; family Candidatus Pelagibacteraceae; genus Candidatus Pelagibacter; species Candidatus Pelagibacter sp. PS_17. The sequence goes on along the minus strand of NZ_CM182073.1, from coordinate 1,231,805 downwards.
CTTAGGTAATAAGTATAAATATTACATTGATTGGTGTGGCTCATTATATTGGATAGAGGTTCAATCAAAAAAGAACTCTAAGGTTAGCGATATTAAAAAATTGACCAAAGAATTAGGTGGTTATTTAACTATCATAAAGACATCGGATGAATATGATTACGAAGAAACAATTTTTACAGTAGACGATACAAGACTTTTAATATCAGAAAAGATCAAAAAAAGTTTTGATCCTAAAAGAATTTTTAATCCTGGAAAAATGTATAGAGGAATTTAATGCAAACAAACTTTACTGAAAAACAATTAAAAGACAGTGACAATGCTGCAACAGAAAAAATTTTTAAAAAGTGTGTTCATTGTGGTTTTTGTAATGCAACTTGTCCAACCCATCAAATATTTGGTGACGAATTAGATGGACCGCGAGGAAGAATTTATTTGATTAAAGATATGTTGGAAAATCAAAAAAAGCCAACAGCAAAAACTGTAAAACATATAGATAGATGTTTGTCTTGCTATAGCTGCATGACCACTTGTCCTGCTGGAGTAAATTATATGCACATCATTGATCATGGTAAAAAATATATTGAAAAAAACTATGAAAGATCTTTTTTTGATAGAACAATTAGAAATTTTTTATCAGTAGTGTTACCAAATACAGGATACTTCAGATTAGCAAGTTATATGGTTAAATTAGCTAAACCTTTTCAATTTTTAATGCCATTAAAAATAAAAGATATGATGAATTTGATGCCGACAAGTTTTCCTAAAAAAACTATAAAACAAAAAGAAGTTTATTCTGTAAGTGCAAAAAATAAAATTGCAAGAGTTGCTCTTTTAACTGGATGTGTTCAAAAAGAAATTTCTCCTCAAATTAATGAGGCAACCATTAGACTTTTAAACAGACATGGAGTTGAAGTGGTTGTGCCTAAAAAGATTAGATGTTGTGGATCATTGAACCATCATTTAGGAAAAGAAGATGATGCCCACCAAGATTTTAGAAATAATATTAATACTTGGTATGATGAACATCAAAAAGGCAATTTAGATGCTATTTTATCAAATACTTCTGGTTGTGGAACGACCATGAAAGACTATGGTTTTATTTTTAAAGATGATGAAGAAATGAAAAAGAAAGCAAAAGTGATTTCTGATTTAACAAAAGACGTTTCTGAATATTTAGATACTAATTTAAAATTAAACTTTAAAACAAAAGACAAGAAATATAAAATTGCTTATCATTCTGCATGTTCAATGCAACATGGACAAAAAGTACACAGTCAACCCATGTCATTACTTTCAAAAACAAATAATGAAATTATGGAAATTCCAGAAGGACATATCTGTTGTGGGTCTGCTGGCACTTATAATATTTTGCAAACTGAAATTGCTAAAGAATTATTAAGTAAAAAAGTAAAAAATATTGAAAGTTTGAAACCAGATTTTATTTCAACAGGAAATATAGGTTGTATTACTCAAATTTCTAATGGAACCAAAACTCCAATTTTACATACCATTGAGATATTAGATTGGTATACTGGCGGTCCAAAACCAAAAATATTACAAAATAAGTAATTTTATTTATTTATTTTTTTGATGGTGTTCTACTAATGGAATGTAATGGTGTGGTTGTCTCATTTTCATCATGAATTTATCTCTTACAACATTAGTAGGATAATTTGTGTCCAAGTTAGATGTATCTATTTTTAAATGAGTTATATCTTCATCTTTGTGAATTAAACTTTCTTCTCTTGGAAATTTAAAAGGATCTGGTCCAAAAATTCCACTTTTACCAAGATAAGTATTTTTTTTGTCAAAAATATTTGCATACAAGAAATATATGTTATTTTCACCACCTCTTATTCTAAAATGATTCCAGTGATTTGGGTCAGCCCCCATAGGAATAGGATAGTTTTGTCTAATATTACTTCCCTCGTGGCCATGAGTGAAAGTTCCCTTTTGTGCGGATGCGCATAAAACTAAATCACATCCATATAACCCCAAGCAACGTGCAGACTCAGGAAAAATAGCATCATACCCAATCATTAAACCAATCCTTCCAATTTTGGTGTCATAATACTTCCATTCATTACCTTCAGTAGCCCACTTCTTATCTTCATTGTTTAAATGAATTTTTCTATAAACACCTATAATTCCCTCAGGGCCAAATAGTATTGAAGAGTTATAAGATTCTTTTTTTTCTTTTTCAGCAAACCCACAACAAATATATAAATTATTTTTATTTGCATAATTTGCTAATTGTACGATTTCAGGGCTTTTTTTACTAATAGCAGATTTATTTTTATTTAAGTGACCAGTCAAAGCTAATTCAGGAAAAACCACTAATTCACTTAAATTATTTTTAGCTATTTGCAAATGTTTAAAAATTTCTTTCAAATTTTGGTTTATATTATTTGTTGTATTCATTTGTACGATAGAAACCACCGACTCCTTTCCTTTAGGCAAAGGATCCATTCCATACAGTCCAAAAAAATCTAGCGGATTCCATAAATAAGGATTTGTAGGTAAATTTAAATACATTTCAGGCCTTCTATCATCAAATATTTTTTCATTTAAAACTTGTCTTTTTCTAGACCACGAAATATCAATGTTTGCATAAGCTAATCCATCACCCTTATCAATTACAGAAGCTATGGACCCGTCAGGATTAATTACACAGCTTCCACCACTAAATTGTACAGTTCTTTCTAATCCCCATCGGTTTCCCTCTATTAAGTAACAGCTATTTTCGAAAGCTCTACTAATCCAATATGGGCCAGGCGTTCTTTCTCCAAGCCAGTTACTTATATGAATTATAATGTCAGCTTTTTGTAGGGCAACCAGTCTAGCAGTCTCGATAAAATGTATATCCATGCAAATCAAAATACCTATTTTTCCAATTTCTGTATCAAAGACTAAATGATCTTGTCCAGGAGCTGACCATTTAGGTTCAGCTATGTAAGAGTGACTTTTACGATGCTTACCAATTATACCCTTAGGTCCAATAAGTACTGCTGTATTATAATATAGTTGAGTTTCTTTATCTACTTCGGGTAAACCAATAACAATAAAACAGTTAAATTTTTTTGCTATCTCATAAAATTTTTCTGTAGTAGGCCCTGGTATTTGTTCGACCAATGAACTAATTTCTTTTCTGTTCAGGAAGCAATATCCAGTTGTCCCCATTTCTGGTGTCACAATAAGTTTTGCCCCATTTTTTGCTGCTTCCTCACAAAGGTTTATTAGAGAACTAACATTGTAATCTTTTTTAAATTGAGAAGGTTCGTATTGAACTGCTGCAACTTTATAATTTTTTTTTAACATTCATTTTATTTAACCACATTGATAAGAAAATTTATTGTAAAAAATGAAATTATTTTCATGTATTATTTTCATATAATATTTTCTCTATTTTTTGATAATTCATTTTGTTTTAATCTTTAAAAATAATAACTAAGGGGTAATATATGAAAAAAACAATTGCACTTCTAGTATCTGGTTTTTTATTGTTCTTCAGTACTGTATGGTCTGCTGAAACAATTAAGCTTGGTATTTTAGAAGATGAAACAGGAAACTTTGCTATAGCAGTGGTTCCAAAAATACATGCCTATGAATTAGCAGTAAAAGAAATTAATGCTAATGGTGGCGTTTTAGGTAAGCAACTTGAAATAGTAAGATACGATACTCAGTCAGACAATAGAAGATTTCAAGAGTTTGCTAAAAGACTGATCAAGAAGGATAAAGTTGATGTTGTATTTGGAGCATTTTCTAGTGCATCTAGAGAGTCAATAAGAGGCATTATGGAAAAAAATAAAATGCTTTATTTTTACAACAACCAATATGAAGGTGGTGTTTGTAGTAAAACTACCTTTATGACTGGAGCAGTTCCTGAACAACAATTCAGTACTTTGGTACCTTGGATGATGGAGAAGTATGGAAAAAATGTTTACACAATAGCGGCTGACTATAACTTTGGTCAAATTTCAGCTGAATGGGTTAGACAGATAGTTAAGGATGCTGGTGGAACAATGGTAGGTGAAGAATTTATACCTCTAGATGTTTCTCAATATAGTCAAACAATCCAAAAAATCCAAAAAGCAAAACCAGATGTTTTGATGACTCTTTTAGTTGGAGCTAAACAAGCTTCATTTTATGAACAACAAGCTTCAGCTGGTTTGGGGATTCCAATGGCTACTTCAATCAATGTAGGACAAGCGTATGAGCATAGAAGATTTGCTCCTCCAGCGTTAGAGAACATGTACGTAACTGTAAATTACATTCAAGAAGTTCATGAAGTAATTAAATCAGGAGAGTTTCATGATAAAAGTAAAGACTATGTGGAACGATTCAGAGCACTATATCCAAATGAACCATATATCAATATGGAATCAGCCAACGCATATAATGCAATAAATATGTATGCCAAAGCAGTGGAGAAAGCAGGTACTACTGATACGATGAAAGTAGTTGCAGCTTTAGAGAGTGGCATTTCTCACGATGGTCCTTCAGGTGTTGTGACTATGGATCCAAAAAGTCACCATGGAAGTCATACGATTTTCTTAGTGAGAGTTGGAAAAGGTCATGAAGTAACAATACCTAAAATTTGGAAGGATATTAAACCATACTGGTTAGGAGATAATGGATGTGATTTAGCAAATAAAGCTGATTACTCTCAGTATACTCCATCAAATCCACCAAAAAACTAACATATAAAATTAAACTTAGCGGTAATATTATTACCGCTAAGTTTTAAATTCAAATAATTATAAAATTCTATGGTTTTTCTTTTTAATATTTTTTACCAGTTTGGAGACTCTTTAGCATTTTTGCTTTTAGCAGCTATCGGATTGGCTGTAATTTTTGGAATGATGAAAATTATTAATCTTGCACATGGAGAATTCATCACAGTTGGAGCATATGGCACGGTCGTTTCTGGAAAAGTTTTTAATTTACCTTTACCTATTGCAATGGCGTTTGGAGTTATAGTTACTATAATTTTTGGTTTAATATTAGAAAAATTTGTAATTCGATATTTATATGGAAGACCGTTAGATTCAGTTGTTGCCACGTGGGGAATAAGCTTAATTGTTTCACAATCTTTTTTAGTTATTTTTGGACCTTCTTATGAAGGACTACAGACTCCTATGGGTAATTTTCAGTTAGGAGAATTTTCTTATTCAGAATACAGAATCTTTCTAATCTTCTTTGCATTATTTATTTTGTTTCTTTTATATTATTTGTTTATGAGGACAAGTTTTGGCACACTAGCAAGGGCTACAATTGAAAACCCTTCAATATCATCATCAATGGGTGTAGATGTTAAAAATGTTTACTCAACAACTTTTGCAATTGGTGCTGGTTTAGCTGGTCTAACAGGTGCATTGTATGCTCCAACAATGACTATTGTGCCAAGTATAGGACAAGCCTTTATTGTAAGTGCATTTATTACAGTTGTTACAGCCGGTGCAAGCCCTTTTGTAGGATTAGTTCCAGCTGCTGCATTTCTAGGAACAGTTCAGACATCAGTTACATTTTTTTATAAATCAACAATTGGGTTAATAGCAATATTGTGTGCTGTAATATTAATCATAAGATATCTGCCAAATGGTTTTAGTGGTCTAATACTTAAAACAAAATCTAAATAAAAATGAAAGTTAATTATAAAAAAAATAAATTACAAATTATAACTTTTTTAATCTTGGGAACATTGCCATTATTTATTGATAGTTATTATCTTGATAATTTTTCTTATTTTATGTGTTGGACTTTTATTTCATTAGGTCTTGCCGTAATCTGGGGAATGGGAGGTATTTTAAGTTTTGGTCAAACAGCTTTTTTTGGTTTAGCAGGATATGGGTTTTCAGTAATAAGTATAAATTTTTTGGGAGTTGCTGGTGTTAGTTTGTGGTCAATTATTTTAGCCTTAATGCTCACAGGAGTTTTTGGTTTGATTGTTGGATATTTTTTGTTCTATGGTGGAATTTATGACGTATTTATTGGAATAGTAACTCTAGCAATAACTTTGGTTCTTGAAACTTTTATGCAACAAACAGCAGGTCCAGAATACACTATTGGTGCTGCAAGATTAAATGGTTTTAACGGTATGCAAGGCATGCCAATAATAGGTTTTGAAAATATTCCTTTTGGTTTAGTTGAGGGAGTGACTCAGTATTACTTCATTTTAATATTATCAATATTAGTTTTAATTTCTTTATATAAGTTCAAAAGTTCTAAAATGGGATTGATATTTCTTGCTTCAAAAGAAGACAGAGATAGAGTTTCAAGTCTTGGACATAATGTTCAAAAAATACAATTAATTGGGTTTACAATCGCGTCTGTATTGGCGGGGATTAGTGGTATTCTTTATACTAATTGGGGAAGCTATATAACTCCTGACTCAATGGGTTTAGTTTCAGCAGCGTTGCCAGTTGTTTACGTTGCTGCAAGCGGGAAAAAAGATTTCTTTTCAGTTTTTATAGGTTGCATATTTTTTGTGTGGCTTTCTCAAACTTTAGCAATAAATGGTAAGCAATTTGCAATAATAGTAATGGGCTTAATCTTAGTAATTGCTACGAGGTTTTTTCCCGATGGAATTATTCTAATGTTAAAAAATAAATTAATAGAAAAAGTTAAATGGCTTCAATCTTAGAAACTAAATCAGTAACTAAAAAGTTTGGTGGCTTTACTGCTGTAGATGATGTTTCTTTGACAGTAGATCCAGGAGAAATAAGATTTATCATTGGCCCTAATGGAGCTGGAAAAAGTACATTCTTTAAACTAGTTATTGGTTTTCACTCTCCAAATGCTGGAACTATTTTGTATAAAGGTAAAAATATTGAAAAGTTAAAACTTCATGAAAGAATAAATTTAGGAATGGGAGTTAAATTTCAAGCCCCATCTATTTTTTCAGAATTGACTGTTCTTCAAAACTTGTCATTAGCAAACAACAGAGAGGACTCTCTTAAAATAAATGATTTATTAAATGATTTTTCTCTTGAAAAAGAAAAAAATAATTTAGCTGGCGATTTATCTCATGGCAAAAAACAATGGCTTGATATAGCGCTATCGACTATTTCTAAACCTGATTTAGTTTTTTTAGATGAACCAACAGCTGGCTTATCTGTTGATGAAACAAGATTAACTGGAGAAATTGTTAAAAATCTAAACAAACAGGGTATTACTTTTGTAGTCGTGGGTCATGATATGGATTTTGTAAAACAGACAGCCTCAAAGGTTTCATTACTACACTTAGGAAAAATGTTCATAGAAGGAAGTGTTGATCAAGTTCTTTCAGACAAAGGGGTAAATGATATTTATTTAGGATTAAGCTAATGACAAAAAACTCAATATTAAAAATCGAAAATGTGTCATCTGGGTATGGCTCTACTGTAATTGTTAACAATCTCTCTTTTGAAGTTGATCAGGGTCAAATTCTTTCTATTACTGGAAGTAATGGAATGGGCAAAACAACTTTGATGAAGACCATAATGGGACTTATAGATGTAAGAGAGGGAAAAATTACCTTTAAAAATAAAGACATAACAAACTCAAGCCCAGATTACCGGTCAAAATCAGGAATAGGGTATGTACCCCAAGGACGTGAAATCTTTAGCACCTTAACAGTTGAGCAAAATATAATGCTTCCAATTTATACTAGAAAAAAACTTTCATTTAGTATTCAAGATAAATTAGAAGAAATTTATTCTTTGTTTCCAATTTTAAAAGAAAAAAGATATGCAGACGGATCATCATTAAGTGGAGGACAGCAACAGCAACTTGCAATAGCTAGAGCCTTAATTTTTGATCCAGAAATAATTATTTTAGATGAACCGGCAGAAGGAATTCAGCCTTCAATCGTAAAATTTATTGGAAATATTTTGTCAAATTTATCAAAAAATTCAAAAAAAACATTTATTGTTGTTGAACAAAATATTTCATTAATTAGTCAGCTAAATTCTGACTGCATTCTATTAGAAAAAGGAATTTTAATAAAAAAGTTAAAGTCTTCAGAAATAAATACTGTTGAAAAGGCAAGAGATTTGTTAAGTTTACATAACTAATAAAAAGGAGGAAATATGAGTTGGTTAAAAAATTCTATAATGATGACAAAAGGTGTGGGTAGAGACAGTAAAGGTAAAATTCATAACCTCACTGAAGAAGTGCAGGGAAAATATCAATATACAATGGGACCGTATTCAGATCCAGTAATGAACATTAAACCAGGTGATACGGTAGTTGTTGAAACTAGAGATGCATTTGAGGGAAAAATTCAAAAAGAAACAGATAAGCCTTCTGAAAAACTAGTAATGCCATTTTTAAATCCTCAAAATGGTCCCATAATGATAGAAGGTGCAGAAAAGGGAGATGCTATAGCTGTATATATTGATAAGATGGTACCAAGAGGAAGTAATCCTTTAGGAACTTGCTGTATGATAGAGGAGTTTGGAGCCTTAACGGGAACAAGTTATACTGCAACATTAAACGATCCATTACCTGAGAAAGTAAGAAAAATAAATTTAGATGAAAAAAATGTTTATTGGTCAGATAGAATAACCTTGCCATATAAGCCACACATTGGAACTTTGAGTTGCTCTCCGGAGATAGATTCTATCAATTCGTTAACACCAGATAATCATGGAGGAAATATGGATCTTCCAGATATGGGACCTGGAAGTATAACTTATTTACCTGTCAGAAGCCCTGGAGCTAGATTATTTATAGGAGATGCACATGCATGCCAAGGTGATGGTGAGGTATGTGGAGTTGCTGTTGAATATCCGACCACAACAACAATAAGAGTAGATCTTATAAAAAATTATACGATTGATTGGCCAAGGCTAGAAACGGAAGATATGTTAATGGCCATAGGAAGTACAAGACCCTTAGAAGACGCAACTAGAATAGCCTATAGAGAGCTAGTTAGGTGGCTTGCTAAAGACTATAATTTTGACACTTGGGATATTTATATGATTTTGAGTCAAGTTGGCAAGGTTAGATTGGGAAATTTTGTAGATCCCAAATATACGGTTGCAGCAGGTATGGAAAAAAAATATCTAAAGTAAATTTTAAATTTATTTAGGAATGTATTCTAAAAAAATTTTTAAGCAGATAAATACTTTTTCAAGCTCTTTAGCTTTTGCTAGAAAAAAAAATATTTTAATTAAACCTTTACCAATTAATATTTTAAAGAATATTAATTTAGTAAAACAAATTAAAAATTTTGCTGAAGCAAAACTTGAATGGCATCCAATAGGTTTTAAAATTGGAGCAACAAATAAGGATATAATGAAGGTTTTAAAGACTAAAGAACCTTTTTATTCATTTGTCTTTAAAGAGCAAACCTTCAAGAACAAAGAAAAACTTAAATTACCTCATAATACTTTAGGTATTGAATTAGAAGTTGCTTACAAAATAAGTAAAAAAATATTTAACATCAAAATTAATAAAAAAAAACAATTAAAAAAATACATCAATGGTATTACACCAGCTATCGAGTTGGTTGGTTATAGACAAAAATTAAAAAAAATTCATTTTGTTGGACAGGCAGTAGTTGATTTTGGTTTAAATATTTCACTTATAAAATCCAAAATATATAAGATAAAGAATATTTTGGATTTTCATTCAAAAACCAAAATAACAAATCTTAATAATAAAAAAGTTTATTTGGGGCATACAAAAAATGTTTTGGGAAATCCAATAAATGCATTATTTTGGCTAATTAAGGAATTACAAAAAAGTGGGATTTCTTTAAATGACGATTTTTGGGTTACGACAGGGTCAACCACATCTATAGTTCCTGTTAAAAAAAAAGAAAAATTTATTGGTGAAATTTTACCAATTGGAAAAGTTCAAGTTAGTTTTTAGAAAAAAAGTCTATTTAAGTAATTGTTTAATAGCACTAGAATAGTTGGATATATGTTTAATATTCCAATGTATATATGAAGATAAAAGTAGTGGAGAAGGTCCAATTAATTTTTTTTTACTATCTGTTACCGAGTTATTACTTATATGAATAATATATTTTTTAGTTAAAGCTTCATTAACAATATGTAAAATAGTTTTATTAGAATATTCATTTAAATTTTTTATTATTTGTTCTTTATAAGCAAATGAATTTTTCCCATATAAACTCATGATCTGTAGAAGAACATGGTATCTTTTCATAGTTTTTAAAAACCATTTTAAGCAACTTTCTCCACCAAAATCCTCTAATCTCTTCGTCATAAGTTTATTAATATTACAAAGTAAAAGGTTAAATTTTTGAGGAGAATTTATTTTTAAATTTGAATTAACTCTATTAGTGCTATCTATTATTTCAAATATTTTTTTATAGTCATCGATTGGCATCTTATTACCATACTAAATTGTTTAAAAAAATATAGAGATATATTGCTACAATTTTGATTATTTAATTGGGAAAATGTTAAAAAAAGTAATGCTAATAAAAAACTTGATGGATATATTAAGATTATTAAGTTAATAATTTTTTATGAAAAAAATTATAATTACACGAAGATTGTTAAAAGAATCTGAGGAAAAAGCTTCAAAAACATTTGATGCAAAGCTTAATGGTAATGATGAGCTATATTCTCAGTCAAAACTTATTGAATTAAGTGAAGGTCATGATGCAATATTAACTTCTTTAACTGATAAAATGGATGAAGAGACCATAAACAAACTTCCAGACAGTATTAAGGTAATTTCTAATTTTGCAGTTGGATTTGGGAACATTGATTTAGAAGCAGCAAAAAAAAGAGGAATAGCTGTGACTAATACACCAGAAGTTTTATCTGATGCCACAGCTGAGATTGGAATTTTATTAATTCTTGGAGCATGTAGAAGAGTTCCAGAGGGCATTCAGGCTGCAAAAGAAAGTAGCTGGAAATGGTCTGCAGATTATTTGATAGGAAAGCAGTTAACTGGTACGAGGCTTGGAATTTTAGGAATGGGGAGAATAGGTCAAAAGATTGCAAAAATTGCAAAATCTTTAGGAATGATTATTCACTATCACAACAGATCAAAATTAAGTGACGAAAAAGAACAAGGTGCCATTTATCATGATAGCATTAAAAGTCTTTTTGGAGTTTCAGATGTATTGTCAATTTGTTGCCCCGCAACAAAAGAAACTGAAAATTTAATTAATAAAGAAACATTAGAATATTTTCCAACAGGTGCGGTTATAACAAATGTAGCTCGTGGAGACATTGTTGAAGATGAAGCTTTAATAGATGCATTAAATAGAAGAAAAATCTATGCAGCAGGACTTGATGTTTATAAAGGTGAACCAAATTTAAATCCAGGCTATCTGAAGATTAAAAGTGTTTTTATTTTGCCTCACCTTGGGAGTGCCACTAAGCACACAAGAATTGCCATGGCCAATTTAGCTATAGACAATATTGATGAGTTTTTCAAAACTGGAAATTGCAAAAATAAAGTAAATTAATTTCTTTATAATTTCTAATTGTGAATAAAGTTATTTTATCAAAACAAAAAGCGATAACCATATTTTTAGTATTTGCGCTTGGTTATTATATCTCTAATTTACTAAGAGCAATCACTGCAACAATTTCACCTAATCTTATATCAGAATTTAATTTGTCAGCTGGTGACTTAGGACTTTTGGGAGGTGGATATTTTTTAGGTTTTGCTGCTGTTCAAATTCCATTAGGCTATTTATTGGATAATAAAGGACCAAAAAAAATAGTATCATATTTTTTACTTATAGCCGTATTGGGCATGATCTCATTTTCTTTATCAGAAAATTTTATTACTCTTTTATTATCAAGGATTTTAATTGGAATAGGTGTGGGTGCTTGTTTGATGGGACCATTAACCGCTTATAGAATTTGGTATCAAGACGAAACACAGCAAAGAGCAAACTCATGGATGTTAATGGTGGGAGCAATTGGAATGCTCTCTTCTAGTTTGCCTGTACAATTTTTTTTACCGATAATTGGATGGAGAATGGTATTTATCACTTTAGCTCTATTAACCATATTTTGTATTATTTTAATTATTTTTTTTATACCGAATTGGAATAAAGCAAATATTCAAAGTAACTCAAATGATAATGGTTCTTTAAAAGAAATTTGGAACAATAGTTTTTTTAAAAGCTTAGTTCCAATGGGATTTTTTAATTATGGTGGATTGTTTGCTATTCAGACACTTTGGGCAGGACCATGGATGATTAAAGTCTCAGGATATACACCTGAACAAAGTGCAAATGGTCTTTTCTTAATTTATTTTTCTCTCTTAATATCATTCCTATCTTGGGGTTATTTAGTTCCTAAAATTTCAAAAAATGTTTCAGATGCGATAAGATTATTGAAGTTTGGTGCACCGTTAAATTTAATTGTTCTAGCTTTTATAATTTATCTTGGACCTAAAGCAGGAGCATATCACTGGGCTTTTTTTGCTGTAAGTTCTGTTTTTTTATCCTTAACCCAACCAGCAGTAGGTATGGCTTTTTCACTTTCAAATGCAGGAAAAGCACTGACATCATTTAATCTGCTTCTTTTTATTGGAGCATTTGCGCTTCAATGGATCATTGGTGTTATTATTGATCTCACAATGAACTTAGGCTATTCAGAAATTTCAGGCTTTAGATTTGCTATGATATTTTTTTTATTAACTTCTTTCTTTTCCTACCTATTTTTCTTAATAAGAAATTATAAAAATTAATTTTATTTTAGATGTTTGTAAATTGTGGTTCTTGATACACCAAGTTTTCTAGAAGCTGCACTAATATTTCCAGTTTCTATAAATGCAGATTTAATTAAAACACATCTTTCTTCCTTAAACTTAGAACCTTTACAGTTATTGCACGCATAAGTTTTTATTCCTGTTTCTTTGGATATTTTTTTCTTAAAATTTTGACTTTTTATTATAAAGACATACGAACCTAAATGATCAGAAATTTTTAGGATTTTATTTTGTAAAAGTTCATTTGCTATTGAAGAAAATGAAGTTGTAAAAATATTATTAAAATTCTCATTCTTTAATGGTGCTAGTCCATGTAGCATTATTCGTGCGTTTGAATTAGAACCAACAACAAATCCATCACCATTAATTGCAAGCAAACCAACACTATTAGTACTAAGATATTCTTGGCGTGGATGGAAAGATAAAATTAATTCATCTTTAAATTGATTTATAAATAATTTTGTTTCAATGCTTTTTGTAGCAAGCTTAACTAGCGCCAGTGTGTGCTGCTCTCTTGAATGCACATCAGTAGAAGCATCTATTATACCTATTGTTTTACCTTCATGATTTAGTATTGGACTTGCAAAGCAAGATAATTTTCCATGTGACTCAAAAAAATGCTCTTTACCTGAAACTATGGAGTCTTTATTGAGAGTTACAACCTGTCCTAATCCATTAGTACCTCCAATTTCTTCTCTCCAAATTGAACCAGGTATTACAATTTTTCCAACATCAGTTTTAAGACAGGTTTTATCGTAAATAGTATCCATAACTGAGCCAGTGCTGTCAGAATATGCTACCATAAAGTTTGTTCCAGCTATTTGTGAATATAGAAGTTCAAGCTCAGGGTTTATCAGTCTTCTAATATATTCATTTTTTTCTTTAAGCTCATCAAGCTCTTTAGAAGAAAGAATCGTTCTCTTTGGTTTTTTAAGCGGATCCAATCCTGTTGAAATACATCTCTTCCAGCTATCAGCTATATCTTTATCAATCAAAGAAGATAAAAAACCTCTTTTCTTAGTGAGGTTAGAGAATTCTTTTTCAACAGATGTTAAATTTGGCATTTCTTATTTTAGGACATAATTAAAAATGAACAACCAACCAGAAGTTGTATTTTGTTAACTTTTTGAACACTTTTTTGTGCAGTTGACTCTTAGTTGACCTGAATATTGGATAGGGTTTGTTATTAAAAAAATTAACAAACAAAAAAAATAGAGAGTAATTATGAAAGCACAAGTTCTACATAAATATAATCCAAAAATGGATGAAAAAGTTTGGGTGACTGAGCAAGAAATGCCAGATCCAAAATTAGAAAAATCGTCAGATGTTATTGTTAAAATTGGTGCTGCAGGAGTTTGTAGAACTGATTTACACATTATCGAAGGTGTATGGGAACATATTCAAGATCCTAAAGGAGATTTATTACCCATGGTTATGGGTCATGAAAATGCAGGTTGGGTTGAAGAAGTGGGCAAGGATGTCGTTGGATTTAAAAAGGGTGATCCAGTAATTTTGCACCCAATCATTTCTGGAACAGATGGAACTTGTTTAAGCTGTCGTAGAGGCTTAGATCAGCATGCCGAAGAAGGTGCCTTTCCAGGACTAAACATTAAAGAAGGTGGATATGCTGAACTGCTTAAAACTAGTGTTCGTAACTTAATTAAACTACCAACAATATTAGCGCCAAAAGATGTTGCACCATTTTCTGATGCAGGGCTTACCGCTTATAGAGTTGTTAAAAAAGCTACTAGACATTTATTACCAGGTCAGACTTGCGTAATTATTGGAGCTGGTGGACTGGGTCATATAGCAATTCAATGTTTGAAAGCAATGTGTGCTGCAAATATTATTATTGTTGAAAAATCTGCTGAAGCATTAAAACATGCGATGTCACTTGGTGGTGATGAAGGAGTTTTGATTGATGGCAATGAAGTTGAAAGAGTTTTAGAACTTACCAAAGGTAAAGGTGGTGAAGCTGTAATCGATTTTGTTGGTGAAAAAGGATCCACTGCAATGGGTATCAAAATGACAGCAGGAAGTGGATACTATTATATCGTTGGCTATGGTGAAGAAATCAGAGTTCTAGCTGTCGATGTAATTATTTCAGAAAAAACAATTGTTGGAAATTTAGTGGGAACGTGGTCTGAGTTATATGAGCTGATGGAGTTAGCTAACAAAGGGTTAGTTACGCTTTCTATGCAAGAATATAAATTAGGCGATGCTAATAAAGCACTTCATGATCTTAACGAGGGTAAAGTTAAGGGAAGAGCTGTTTTAGTTCCATAATAATAAAAAAAGGAGAGAGTAATGAAAATAATAAAAACTTGCTTAAGTGCTATGATATCAGGAATTCTGATATTTAGTCCAGCTTATGCAGATAAGTGGAGTGATCAATTTCCACATATCAAAGCGACAGGAGATATTCCAGGTGATTGTTCTTATGAAGAAATTTCTAAGAAAAATTATAAAGGAAAAACTCTTAAAATAAATACGCACGCAGTTCCAGTAATCGGACAGCCTACAGCTCTTCATGCTGAACAGTTTGCAAAACTAACCGGCGCAACAGTTGATGTAACACATACACCTGCAGGTGATTTGTATGCAAAAGCTATGGTTCCTTTTAAAGCTGGTCAAGCCCCATACGATATCGTATTTGGTTTTTCTAACTTTATAAATGACTGGAGACAGTATTTAGCACCAGTTCCAAAAAAATACATGAACACAAAAGAGATGAAAGACGTTACAAAATCTCATGTGGGTGTTTCTTCTTGGGATGGAACTATGTACCAATATCCAGTTGATGGAGACAGACATTATCTAAAATACAGAAAAGACGTAATAGATAATCCTGAAATGCAAAAAAAATACAAAGCAGACACTGGTAAAGAGTTAAAAGTTCCTACAACTTGGAAAGAATATGGCGAAATGGCCAAATACTTTAATGGTTGGGATTGGGATGGAGATGGAGAAAAAGAATACGGTTCAGCTGAAGTTATGAAAAAAGACGACTTAATGTTCGCAGCTTTTTTCAGTAGATCAGTAGCGTATGCTAAAAATCCTAGAACTCCAGGTGGTTTCTTTTTTGATTTAGAAACTATGAAACCAAATGTTAACAATCCAGGGTTTGTTGAAGCTTTAACTGACTGGGTAGAAGCTACTAAGTATGTTCCTCCAGGAGGAATTAACTTTGGACTAGGTGATGAAATTGGATCATTTGGTGGTGGACAAACTCTATTTAGTTTTTCATGGGATGATGCTTTTATTGCAGCAATGCAAGATGATAGTCCTATTAAAAATAAAGTAGGTACAGCTCCTCTTCCAGGCGCAGACAAAGTTTGGAACAGAGTTACTGGCAAATGGGAGAACCAATACAACCAAGCACCGTACATTGTATGGGGTTGGGCAGTAGGTGTTGCTAAGAAAAGTAAAGTTCAAGAGATGGCGTTTGATTATCTTTGTTTCTTTTCTAATGGAGCAAACCACCAAGCTGACTTAGCTATTGGTAACTTTGGTGTTAATCCATTTAAAAACTCTGATTTCGATCCAAATCTTTACATAGATACAATGGGTTGGGATAAAGAGATTGCAGAATCTTACACTAAAACACTTAAAGACATGGAAAAAAGTAAGAATAGAGTTTTCCCTTTAAGAGTTCGTGGTGTATTTGAGTTCACTAGTGCAGTTGCAACTGGAACTTCTAAGGCTTTAGCTGGTCAGCTATCTCCTCAAGAAGCTTTGGATGAAGTTGCTAAAGAGTGGGAAGCAATTGTCAAAAGAGTTGGTAAATCAGCAGTACAAGAGGATTATGCTGTTGGTGTCAAAATGGAAGACAATAAGTTATAAAAATAATTTTATATGGCCACCTTTAATTAGGTGGCCATATACATGCAATATAATCAATATTCAAAGTCATGAACTTTAAACATAAATACATTTTTCTATTTCCTGGTTTATTTGTTCTTATAGGTATCTTAATTTTCCCGATAATATTTGTAGTTCGTTTAAGTTTATCAGGGTGGAATAGTTATAATGGTTTAAATTTTATAGGCCTTGAAAACTATATAAGATTATTTACAGATGACCCAAGGTTCTGGGAATCATTTTTTAGATTAAGTTTTTTGTCAGTAACAACTGTTGTTCTTCAATATGTAATTGGTTTTGCATTAGCACACATGGTCTGGAAGGAAATTAAGTTTCAAAGGTTTTTTAGAGTATTATTTTTAATACCTATGATGACCACACCAGTTATCATGACTGTTATTTGGAGAACTTTTTTTCATGAATCTCTAGGTCCTGTAAATGATATTCTGGGCAACTTTGGTCTTTCACCAAAATGGCTCACAGATCCCACTTTAGCTAAATTTACTGTAATTATAGTTGAGGTTTGGCAGTGGACACCTTTTATGTTTTTACTATTGTTAGCAGGCCTTTTATCACTTCCAAAGGAACCATTTTTAGCAGCTGCGATTGATGGAGCTAGCCCAGTCAGAAAATTTATCTATGTAACATTTCCATTAATGGCACCTATATCTATCGGTGCAATTATTATTAGATTGATTGAAGCCTCAAAGATAATGGATACAGTTTATGTGTTAACCTCTGGTGGTCCAGGAACCTCAACTGAGACTTCAAGTTTTTATATTTTTATTAAAGGTTTGAGAGAGTTTCAAATGGGATATGCAGCTTCAATGTCATTCACATATTTAATAATAATGATCATAAGCTTAACTGTTATTGCAAAAGTATTAACTAAATTATTACTAAAAGATTAAATATGGGAAAACTATATACATTTTTAAAATATTTTTTTATAACAATTTGGACGGTATTTGTTGTGGCACCTTTTCTTTGGGCACTTACAACTTCCTTCAAAGATTTTAATTCAGTTAATGGAGGTGTTACTTATATTCCATGGGTTGATTTTGAACCAAACCTAGAAGGTTGGAGGGTTTTAATTAAATCACCAGCAGAAGGAGGGGTAGATATTGTTGAACCTTATTTTAACAGTCTGTTTGTAACATGTACTGCAAGTTTAATAAGTATAATCCTTGGAACCTTATCTGCTTATGCACTTTCAAGATATACTTTTAAAGCAGGTCCCATAAAAAATAATGACATTACCTTCTTTTTTATTTCTCAAAGAATTATGCCACCAATTGTTTTATCAATACCTTTCTTCTTATTTTTAGGAGCTGTAAATTTATTAGATAGTCTAATCGGGCTGATAGTCGTTTATATTGTTTTGTTAATGCCTATAGCAGTTTGGATTATGGTTGACTTCTTTAACAAGGTACCGAGAGAAATAGATGAAACAGCATTAATAGATGGATGCAATCCTTACCAAGCATTTTTTAAAGTCGTATTACCAAATTCAATACCAGGTTTAATTGTTGCTGGAATGTTTTGTATAATATTTGGATGGATCGATTTCTTTTTTGCATTTATTCTAACTTTTACCGAAGTACAATTATTACCAGTTAAAATAGTTGCCTTAAATTCTTCAATTACACCATGGTGGAGCTTATCTGCTTCAGCATTAGTTTCTGTAGCACCATTAATCGTAGTTGCATTTATTGTTGAAAGATATTTGTCAAAAGGAAATTTGTCTGGAGCAATTAAATAATGAATTTAGTTGGTGAAAATTTATCATATAAATTAACTGAAGAGTTACAGTTGAGAAAAATCTCTTTTAATTTTGAAAAGGGAAAATTATATACAATTTTAGGAAGAACACTTTCTGGGAAAACGACTCTATTAAAAACAATAGCTGGATTACTTATGCCAGACAGTGGAACAATTAAATTTGAAGGTAAGAATTTTTTAGAGATACCAGTGTGGGAAAGAAATATTGCTATGGTTTATCAGCAATTTATTAACTACCCTCACTTAAATGTTTTTGAAAATATAGCCTTTCCATTAAAACAGAGAGGTTTAGATCCTCAAAAGATTAATGAAGAAGTTTTTAATTCTTTAAAATTAGTAGGATTAGAGGGCTATGAAAAAAGAAAAATTCAAGAATTATCAGGCGGTCAACAACAAAGAGTTTCAGTTGCAAGATCACTGGTAAAAAATGCAAAAATTTTATTATTAGATGAGCCATTGGTTAATTTAGATTACAAATTAAGAGAGCAGTTGCGTGAAGAGTTTAAAAACATATTCATTAATGGCCTATCAGAAGAGAGTATTGTAATTTTTTCAACAACAGATCCTAGAGAAGCAATGGAACTTAATGGTGAAGTTATTGTTCTTGATGAGGGTAAAGTGCTTCAAGTGGGTGCTGCAAAAGAAATATTTGAAAACCCTAAAAATTTAAAAGTTGCAGCTATTTCAAATGATCCACCAATGAACATTTTAAAAGCTGAGATAGATTCTAATAAAATAAAATTTGAAAATATTGAAATAGATATTCCAGATCATTTATCAAAAATAAAAGATAAAAATTTTAATTTTGGCATAAGAGCATCAGATGTAGAATTAAATGATAATGGATTTGAGTTTGAAGTAGAGCTTGCAGAAATTAGTGGTTCAGAAACCCTACTCCATCTAACTAGAGGAAATGCAAAAATTATAACTAGTATAGAAGAAGTTATGGATTTTAAAATTCGAGATAAAGTTAAAATTAATTTTAAATCAAACAAAGCTTATGCATTTGATGAAACTGGAAATTTAGCTTCATCTCCATTTGGAGGTAGTAGTGTCTAAAATTAATTTAAATAAGATATCTCATTCATATAATCCAAACGATGCAAATCCAACTTATGCACTAAACCCATTTTCAATGACCTGGGAAGATGGAAAGAGATATGCAATTTTAGGCCCGTCTGGATGTGGTAAAACAACAATGTTAAATATTGTATCAGGGTTAGTAAGGCCTTCATCAGGAAAAATATTATTTGACGACAAAGATGTTACGGATCTTAAAACTGAAAATAGAAATATTGCGCAAGTTTTCCAGTTCCCAGTAATTTACAGCACTATGACTGTATATGATAATTTGGCTTTCCCTTTGAGATGTAGAGATTTTTCTAAAGAAATAGTTGATGAAAGAGTTAATTCTGTTGCAGAAACATTAAATTTAAAATCTTTCTTAAATTTGCCTGCTAGAAAACTTACTGCCGATCAAAAACAATTGATTTCTCTTGGTAGAGGACTTGTAAGAGAGGATGTAGCAGCAGTTCTAATGGATGAGCCATTAACAGTTATAGATCCTGATCTAAAATTTAAATTAAGAAGAAATCTTAAAGAAATAAATGAACAATACAAAACGACCCTTGTATACGTTACTCACGATCAAAACGAAGCTATGACTTTTGCTGATAATATTATTGTTATGAGTGAGGGTGAGGTGGTTCAAACAGGGACTCCCAAAGAATTGTTTGAAAGACCAAAAACTACTTTTGTTGGATACTTTATAGGATCTCCTGCGATGAATTTGTTTAAAACAGAGGCATTATCTAATGATAGTGTTAAGATTAATGACACGTTAATAAAAACAACAACAGATCTAACAAAGTTAAAAGATAAAAATATTAAATTAGGAATAAGATCTGAATATATAAAATTAGCAGAAAATCAAAAAGACAATGTGCTAGCTGCAACTGTAGATAAAGTAGAAGATCTTGGAAATTATAAATTGCTAACAGCTAAAGTTGGAAATCTTACAATCAAATCTAAAATCAATAGAGAAACTGAAGTACCTTCTGATAGCGTAAAACTACATATTCCTGCTGAGAGATGTTGTGTTTATGAAGATGAAAAACTAATATAAATTCAAAACTATTTCTATCTCAGATTGTAAAATGATCTTATAGCGTCATTTTCACTATAGACTCTAATCCTGAATTATAATTAAATCCTTACAGTTAATTAACTAACAGAGGAGAAATAATGATTAAAGATAAAAAATCTCTGAAGGCTACAACGCCTTCAAGACGTAAGTTCTTTAAAGCAGCAGCAGTCACAGGTGCAGCAGCAGCAACAGCTGTAGCAATGCCTAATATTGCAACTGCAGACGGACACGTTACATTAAAGATGCAAGCCGCTTGGCCTTCAGGTGCAAACATCTTTTTTGAAATGGCGCAAGACTACTGTAACATGGTTAGCGATATGTCAGGTGGATCACTTAAAATTGATCTTCAGCCTGTAAACGCAATCGTTAAAACTTCAGAAATCGGAGCAGCGGTAAGTGATGGAATCGTTGATATGGGTCACTGGGTGACTGCATATTGGTACGGTAAAAACGCTGCAGCTTCACTTTTTGGAACTGGTCCTTCATACGGAATGTCATCTCAAGAAGTTATGGGATGGATGGAGTATGGTGGAGGAAGAAAACTATATGAAGAAGCAGTAGCTAGTGTTGGATTTAACTACACAGGTTTCTTTCATATGCCTATGCCAGCACAACCTTTTGGTTGGTTCAAAAAGAACGTAACTAAAGTATCTGATGTTAAAGGCATGAAGTATAGAACAGTTGGTCTAGCGACTAACGTTTTAACTGCTATGGGAATGGTCGTAAGACAATTACCAGGTGGTGAGATTCAACCAGCAATGAAAACTGGTTTGATTGATGCTGCTGAGTTTAACAACCCAACATCAGACTCACAGTTTGGAATGCAAGATGTCTCTAAACACTATCACTTAGGAAGTTTCCACCAATCTCAAGAGATGTTTGAAATTCCTATGAACACGAAGAGACTGAACAGCCTTTCACCTGCTCATCAAGCTATCTTAAAAAACGCTGCTTATGCTGCGAATACGGATAACTACTTCAAAGCGCTTGTTAGATATTCTGACAGTTTAGCTGATTTGATGAACACACATAAGGTTAACGTTTACCAAACGTCTGATGCCATTTTAGCTGAACAGTTAAAAGGTTGGGATAAAATTGTTGGAGAATTCTCTGCAAAAGATGCATTCTTCAAGAAGGTAATCGACTCTCAAAAAGCATATGCTAAGAAAGTAATGAAGTACTTGCTGATGAATCAGCCTAATTACAAACTAGCTTATGAAAATGAGTTTGGTCCAATTGGAAAAGTTAAAATCTAATTAACTTTTTAATATTTTAAAAAGGGGGTCTCGGCCCCCTTTTTTTTATAGTACAGTTTTTAACAAAATTAGAGTATCCTATTTAAACCATGATGAGAGCCTACATAAAATTAGCTGACACTTTAAGCACTTCAATAGGTAAGGCTTTTTCTTGGTGTATTGTTATCTTGATGGGTGGAACTTGTTATGAAGTTATGATGGCCTACGTATTTAATAAGCCAACACTTTGGAATTTTGACTTTAGTATGCAGATGTACGGCGCAATATTGATGATGTCAGGCGCTTATTGTTTAGCAACTGAATCTCATGTTAGAGGGGATGTAATTTACAGATTATTTAAACCAAGAACACAAGGTTGGATTGATTTAGTGCTTTATTTTATCTTCTTTTTCCCAGGAGTAATAGCCTTAGCATTTTATGGGTATGAATATGCAGCACTTGCTTGGAAGATAAAAGAAACTAGTTGGAGTAGCCCAGCCCAAATTAATATTTATATGGTAAAATCTTTAATACCAGCTGCGGGAGTTTTTTTGGTTATTCAGGGAATTGCTGAAGTGTTTAGAGCAATTATTTGTATTAAAACTGGACATTGGCCAGCAAGAATGGTTGTTGCAGAAGAAACAGAACAAATCTTAATGAGAACAGCACAAGACGAGGATCAAAAAGATGTTATTTAGTCTAACAAACCCAGAAGTCGCCATCTTAATGATGGGGCTGTTTTTATTTGCAGTGCTATTAGGTTTTCCAATTGCCTTCACCTTGATGGCAATGGGAATAGGTTTTGGATATTATGCTTATTACGATCCTGCTTTAATGGATCACATATTTGATAATAGGATATTTTCATTATTTGTAAAAAATACATACACCGTTATGGACAATAACGTGCTCACCGCCGTCCCACTATTTTTATTTATGGGATATTTAGTTGAAAGAGCCGGAATTGTATCAAAATTATTTTTTGCAATAAGACTTGCGGCTCACAGATTGCCAGCTTCAATGGCAGTAGCTGCTCTAATAACGTGTACTTTATTTTCAACAGCAACTGGAATTATTGGTGCTGTTGTAACCCTAATGGGTCTCCTTGCTTGGCCTGCGATGGTTAAAGCAGGATATGATAAAAAATTTGCTTCAGGAGTAATTTGTGCGGGTGGATGTTTGGGTATTTTAATACCACCTAGTATTATGTTAATTGTTTATTCGGTAATAGCTCAGCTATCTCCTTTGAGATTATTTGCTGCAGCAATTTTTCCAGGACTTTTACTTGCAGGACTTTATATAGCTTATGCAGTAGGTAGAGCTTGGCTCCAACCATCAATTGCACCTAAGCCAAGAGCAGAAGATATTCCGCCAAGAGCTGAAATTTTAAAAGAAGTATTAGTTTCTTTCGTCCCTCTTTTTGGATTAATTATGTTGGTTCTTGGAACAATCTTAGCAGGTATTGCAACGCCAGCAGAGGCAGCAGCAGCAGGAGCGTTTGGTGCTATATTGTTATCTTGGTTTTACAAAACACTTAAATGGCAAAGCTTTAAAGAGTCTGTTTTTCTAACAGCAAAAACTACAGCAATGATTATGTGGTTATTTATTGGTTCTTGGACTTTTTCTTCTGTATTTTCTTATTTAGGTGGTCATGAAATTTTTGAACATTTTTTTACATCAATTGAAATATCAACATGGCAATTTTTAATTATTACTCAAGTAATAATTTTTCTTTTAGGATGGCCATTAGAATGGACTGAAATTTTAATTATATTTGTTCCAATATTTTTACCCCTACTTGAAGTATTTAATGTTAATCCATATTTCTTTGCAATGTTAATTGCCTTAAATTTACAAACATCATTTTTAACGCCTCCTATGGCAATGTCAGCCTATTACTTAAAGGGCGTTCAAAAGAAGAATGTTGAATTGATGGAAATATTTGCAGGAATTATGCCGTTCCTAGGAATAGTAATATTTGCTATGTTTCTTATGTATATGTTTCCAGGTATTGCTTTGTGGCTGCCAGAAACATTATTTGCAAACTAGATAATTTTAAATGCTAAATATATTTACTCTAACAACTAATAAATTGGTTGATCACCTAAAATCGGGTCAGATTTCATCTGTGGAAGTTTGTAATCAATATATTGAGAGAATTGAAAAATTTGAAAAAGATGTAAAGGCGTGGGAATATTTTGATAAAAAAAAGCTTTTAGAAAAAGCGGCGGAGGCAGATGAATACAGAAAATCAGGAAAACCTCTTGGGTCTTTGCACGGCCTACCAATTGCAGTTAAAGATATAATAGGTACTTTTGAAATGCCTACTGAATGTGGCTCTCCTGTTAGAAAAAAAATGCCAAGCTCACAAGATTCTGAAGTTGTTAATCTACTTAAGATTGAGGGAGCAATAGTAATGGGAAAAACTGTAACTACTGAACTTGCATATTTTCACCCAGGCAAAACTACTAACCCACATGATAATTCAAGAACACCTGGGGGGTCATCAAGTGGTTCTGCAGCAGCTATAGCAGCACATATGGCGCCACTATCAATTGGATCACAAACTAATGGCTCAATTATTAGACCTGCTTCCTACTGTGGAGTTGTTGGTTATAAGCCATCTTATGGATTGATTTCACGAAGTGGTGTGATGAGACAATCTGATAAATTAGATCACATCGGAGTATTTGGAAAAACAGTAGAAGATGTTGCTCTGTTTGCAAAATCACTTATAAAAAAAGATTTATACGATTCATCAACTATTCATTATGCGGCAGATGAAATGTTAAATGTTTGTAAAAAAGGACCACTATATGAGCCTAAATTTATTTTTTATAAAACTAAAAACTGGAAAAATATTGATAAAGAATCACAAAAATCTTTTGAGTTCTTTTTAAAAACTTTTAAAAAAAATATTGAAGTATTTGATACCCCTTCTTATTTTGATGATATTCCAAAATATCATAAAATAATTCATGAAACAGATATGGCAAATAATTTTCAAGGTTATTATAAAAAATCTAAAAAACACCTTTCTAAAGAAATGGTTAGTGCAATTGAAAGAGGCTTAAAGTATTCAGCCAAAGAATATGCTGAAGCGATAGATTTTATGAAGAGAAGTTATGAATCTTATAAAGAAGTTTTTGAAGATTATCATGGAGTGTTAACTCCATCATCAGCAGGGGTTGCACCGAAGGGTCTTAAGAGTACTGGAAGTCCAGAATTTTGCACTGTTTGGACTTATATGGGTCTACCATCTATTTCATTACCTTTACTTGTTGGAGAAAATAATTTACCATTAGGTATACAGCTAATTGGAGACAAGCTAGATGATTTAAGATTTCTAGGTGTAGCCAACTGGCTAGAAAAAAATTGTAAAAAATATGCTAAATAAAATAACAACTCTAATCGGGTCAGGCCTTGCAACATTATTTCTTATTGGCCTTGCAACAACTTTAACTAGATCTTCGATGATAGGATTTTGGGATATATTGCCAGTGTTTATTTTAATGGCAGTAGCAATTTTTATGATGTTCTACGAAGCTTTTTTCGACAAGAATTAAATCTTCTTTTAAGTGAATAATTCTAAAAATAGCTATTTACCTTTCTTATTATTATTTATTCAACCAATTTTTATGGCTAGCAACTTAATCGTTGCAAGAGGTGGGGTTGAGTATGTTCCTCCAATATCTTTAGCTTTTTGGAGATGGACTGCAGTTTTTTTAATATTACTACCATTCACCTACAGTTCTTTAAAAAAAAATTTTAAGTTTGTAAAACAAGAATATAAAAGAATATTTTTCATTGGATCGATGGGTTGTGGAGTTTGTGGAGCTTTTCCATTTTTAGCTGGTCAAACAACAACGGTTACCAACATGGGAATTATATATTCCTCTTCTCCAATTTTTATAATCATAATCTCAAGTTTATTTTTTAAGGAAAAAATCAATCTTCTTAGGATTATTGGACTAGTTTCATGTTTAATAGGTGTTTTTGCCATTATTATTAAAGGTGATTTATCTTTATTAATTAGTCTTAAATTCACAATTGGTGACCTCTGGATGCTAGCTTCTGCAATAGGTTGGGCTCTTTATTCTATTTATCTATTTTATTGGAAAACTAATCTAAAAATTTTTGATAGATTTACTTTGATTGCATTTTTTGGAGTGGTTAGCTTGCTCCCATTTTATCTAATCGAAGAAGCTTTTTTTGTAAGAACTGTATTTAATTCTGATTTTTTTATGTGGGTTTTATTTGCAGCTATTTCACCGGGAATTATAGCTTTTACCTTGTATACAATGGCACAAAAAAAACTTGGGGCATCTATAACTGGATTTACTCTTTACATTTTTACAGTTTATAGTGCTATTTATGGAGTTTTATTCTTTAATGAGCAACTCGAGTATTATCATTATATAGGGACAGCCCTTGTTTTTGGTGGGGTATATATAGTTAAGAGAAAAGTTTAAATAAATTAAGCCACAATCTAAACAAATAATTTACAAATTTCATATTTATACAATAAGTATGAAAAAAATTGTTAGGACTTTATTTATTATAATCTTTGTAGCTAATTTTACTTATGCGGATGAAAAAGATTATTCTGCGGATAATTTTTTTCATATAGGTCAGATGAATTCACATGATGAAAATTTTAGTCTTTATTTTAAAACTAGAGAAAAACCTATTTTAGCACGAGGGGAAGAATCTAATTATATAACTGATTTTCCTCAGGATCTTTATATCTATAACTATAAAACAAAAACTTCACTTCCTCTAATTTCATACGAGTGGTTTCCTTCAAAGGCTAAATTTTTTTTAGAAGAGTATGATTTTCCAGTGTTCCCTGAAGATTTTGCTTATTATTTATTAAAAGATAATAATACATTAGTTATGATTAGTGCTATTAAAAATATTAATAAAAATTTTCAATTCGATATTACTAATAAAAAGTTAAATCAATATCCTTCTAGTGGAAAATTTGAATTTATAATTTCATCGATCGCAAAAAACTGTGGTCACTCACAATTAAAAGAAAATTATAAATGTAATTATTATAAACCTTTAATTTCGAATAATTTAATCAATTAATTTGAGTAAATGCTTCTGCAAATTTTTCTGCATTAAAAATTTGTAAATCATCCTCTTTTTCACCAAGTCCAAGAGCAATTATTGGAAGCTTATATTTTTTAGCAAGGGCTAATAAAATTCCTCCTTTTGCAGTACCATCTAATTTTGTCATTATCAAACCAGTAAGAGGTATAATTTTGTTAAACTCTTCAACTTGACTGATAACATTTTGGCCAGAGGTTGCGTCAAGCACTAGGATTACATCGTGAGGAGCATCTGGATCTATTTTTTTTGTTACATGGGCAATTTTTTTGTATTCTTCCATTAAATTTTTTTTATTTTGTAATCTCCCTGCCGTATCGATCAAAACATGGTTAAAATCGTTCTTTAATGCCTCTTCTATTGCCTTGTAGGCAACTGATGCCGGGTCGGATCCTTGAGTAGATTTTGTAATTTGCACATCAATTTTATTAGCCCAACTTTCTAATTGTTCTATAGCAGCTGCTCTAAACGTATCACAGGCAGAAAACATAACTTTATTACCATTAGATTTTAAAATTTTACCAACTTTTCCAATAGTTGTTGTTTTTCCAACCCCGTTAACTCCCGATACTAGGACTGCATTAAGTTTTTCTTTTTTATTAAAAAAATTCTCATTTTCCAAAGGTTTCATTAAAGTAACTATATAGTTTCTAAGAATCAAGTTTACCTCATTCATAATATCTTTTTTGGGGTCAATTTTTTCTTGAGCAATAATTTTTTTAATTTCTTCAGCTGCAACAAGACCAACATCTGATTGAATCAAATATTCTTCAATTTGATCTAATGTTTTGTCATCTATTTCTTTTTTTACAATTATATCTCTTAAACCAGATGTAAATGTAGAAGCACTTTTCTTAAAACCAATTTTAAATTTATCAAAAATTCCCATTACAACTTAATGTTGATATTTTTAATATCAGACACAGGTCCTTTCATATGAATACTATTTCTTTCATCAATAGAAATTGTTAAACTACCTAATGCAAACTCTATATCTGTAGTTTTTTCTACCAGATTATTAATGTTAGCTGCAACAGCTGTTGCACAAGCTGCCGTCCCACAAGCCTTGGTAAGTCCAGCTCCTCTTTCCCAAACTTTTACTTTTATTAAATTTCTATTTATAACTTTGGCCAGGGTCACATTACATTTTTCAGGAAATAGAGGATGATTTTCAATTTTCGGACCAATATTTTTTAAGTCAAATGCTTCAATATCATCTACAAAAAAAATTATGTGCGGATTGCCAACATTTATGGCTATTCCACCAATATGTTTGGTAGTATTTCTATCTATAATTTCAATTTTTAAGTCTTGAGTATCTAGCTGCTTACTTAATGGAATTTCTTGCCAATTAACTTTTGGTATACCAATTTCAGTCTCGACTAAATTATTTCCTAAAATTTTTGATTTTAGTGAGCCAGAAGTTGTTAAGAGCGTTATTTCTTTTTTACCACTTTCTTTTGATAGAAGATCTGCAACACACCTAGTGCCATTTCCACAAGCACCAGATATGCTTCCATCTGAATTAAAAAATTCTACATTTGCATCTATTTCTTTATTTTTCTTAATTAGGATGAGTTGATCGCATCCAATAAAACTACGATCACATATCTTAATTATTTGATCTTTATCTAAATTAAAATCTTGGCTTCTTTGATCAATAATTACAAAATCATTGCCTAAACCATCCATTTTAAATGCTTTAATATCCATATACAGATATTTAACTTATTTATTGACTTTTTGAACCTCTATTATAGGTTGATTTCGTTTCCACAAAAACGTTAAATTTGTGGTGTCTTTGGAAACAAAGAGATCAACACTAGTCAGCGATATTCGCCCACTAGTGCGAAACTGCTGTGCGTAATAAATATGTTTGAAAACTTAACAAATAAATTCGAAGAAATTTTTTCTTCTTTAAAAAAAGCACCTTCACTTGACGAAAAGCAAGTAGATGAGGGTTTAAGGGCTATTAGGCAGGCCCTCTTAGAAGCTGATGTCTCTTTAGATGTAGCTAAAGATTTTATAACAAAAGTTAAACCTAAAGTATTAGGTCAAGAGATAATCAGATCAACTTCACCAGGAGATATGGTTGTTAAAATTGTTTATGATGAACTAGTAAGCCTTTTAGGCGAAAGCAACACAGATATTAATTTAAATGCAGTTCCGCCAGTTCCAATGATGCTAGTTGGTCTTCAAGGTTCTGGTAAAACTACAACAACAGCAAAATTAGCCAAATACTTAGAAAAAAATAAAAAGAAAAAGATAATGATGGTTAGCCTTGATGTTTACAGGCCTGCTGCCCAAGAACAATTAAGGTCTTTAGGAGAACAAAATAATATTTTAACACTTCCTATAATTGAAGGACAATTACCAGCAGACATTTGTAGAAGAGCAGTTAGTGCTGCAAGCTTAAATGGAGCAGAAATTATATTGTTTGATACAGCTGGTAGAACTCAAATTGACCTTCAGATGATGAGCGAAATTAAACAAATAGAGAATATAATCAATCCAACTGAAACATTTTTAGTTGCAGATTCTTTAACAGGGCAAGTTGCTGCAGAAGTTGCAAAAGAATTTAAAAATACGGTAAACTTAACAGGTATTGTTTTAACTAGAGCTGATGGTGATGCAAGAGGTGGTGCAGCTCTTAGTATGAAATATGTTTCTCAAGTACCAATTAAGTTTTTAGGGGTAGGAGAAAAAATAGAAAACTTAGAAGTTTTTCATCCAGATAGAATAGCAAATAGAATACTAGGAATGGGAGATATTGTTTCCCTTGTAGAAAAAGCAGCAGAAGATCTTGGTGAAGAAAATTTAAAAAAAGCTGAAGAAAATTTGAAAAAGGGACAATTTTCTATGGAGGACTATCTATCCCAACTAAGACAAATGAAAAAAATGGGTGGTATAGAAGGAATAATGTCATTTATGCCAGGTGTTTCAAAGATGAAGTCACAGATGGATGCTGCGGGAATTGATGAAAGTATTATTACTCAAAACGAAGCAATAATTTTGTCTATGACCAAAAAAGAAAGAGGGAATCCTAAAATCATAGATGGTTCTAGGAAAAAAAGAATTGCTAATGGCTCTGGAACAGATGCGGCCACTATCAATAAATTGCTTAAGCAATTTAAAATGATGTCTGAAATGATGAAGAAGATGTCAAAAGGAAACCTGAAGGGTATGTCTGATAAAGGAATACCTCCAGAGCTACTAAATCAACTTAAATAAAAAAAGGAAAAAAAATGATAAAAATAAGACTATCAAGAGGTGGAACAAAGAAAAGACCAGTATATAAAGTAGTTATAGCTGACAGTCGTCGTGCAAGAGATGGAAGATTTATTGAGAAGGTAGGATTCTTTAATCCACTTTTACCAAAAGATAAAAAAGAAAGAGTAGGACTAGAAGCAGAAAGAATTAAATATTGGTTAGGTCAAGGTGCTCAACCAACTACTAGAGTTGCAAGAATTTTAGGTGAAAATGGTATTATAGCAATGCCTGCAAACGGTAGTAATCCAAGTAAAGCTATTCCTAAAAAAGAAAGAAAAAAAGAAGGAGACGAAGCAGCACCAGCAGCAGCTCCTAAAGCAGAAGCAGCACCAGCAGCAGAAGCTCCAAAGGAAGAAGCTCCTAAAGCAGAAGCAGCACCAGCAGCAGAAGCTCCAAAAGAAGAAGCTCCTAAAGCAGAAGCAGCACCAGCAGCAGAAGCTCCAAAAGAAGAAGCTCCTAAAGCAGAAGCAGCACCAGCAGCAGAAGCTCCAAAGGAAGAAGCTAAATAGTTGGATTTATGTGGCAAGCTCAGATATTCACACTCTATCCTGATTTTTTTCCTGGCCCTTTAAATAAAGGGCTATATGGAAAAGCTTTAACAAATAAAATTTGGGATTTAAAAGTTGTAAATATTAGAGATGCTGCTGAGGATAAACACAAAACTGTAGACGACACTCCTTTTGGAGGTGGATCTGGAATGTTGTTGAAAGCTGATATTTTAGCAAAATCTCTTGATGAAAATAAAAAAGAAGGAGAAAGAATTTTTTATTTATCACCAAAAGGAAAAAAGCTTGATCAGAAATTAGCACTAGAACTGTCTAAAGAAAAATCTATTAGTTTAATTTGTGGTCATTTTGAAGGTGTTGATGAAAGGTTGTTATCTACAAGGAATATAGAAGAACTTAGCATAGGAGATTTTATTTTATCTGGAGGTGAAACAGCAGCATTTGTTGTACTAGATAGTGTTCTAAGATTGCTTCCAGGTGTCTTGGGAAATGAACAATCAAAGACTGATGAGAGTTTTGAGAACGGACTTTTGGAGTATCCTCAATACACAAAACCTCAAATTTGGGAGGAAAAAAGCGTTCCAGAAGTGCTATTATCAGGAGATCACAACAAAATTAAAGACTGGCGTTTATCACAATCAGAGGCTATAACACGCGTCCGAAGACCAGATTTATGGGAAAAATATAAGAAAAATTAATTTGATAAATACTAATATGAAAACAATTGAAGAAATAAATCAACTAAACGTTAAAAAAATACTATCAGAGAAGAAAATCCCAGATTTTTTTCCAGGAGATGTAATAAAAGTTGGTGTTAGAATTACAGAGGGTAAAAAAGATAGAATTCAATATTTTGAAGGTGTGTGTATAGCTAGAAAAAACAGAGATATAAATTCTTCATTCACAGTTAGAAAAATTTCATTTGGTGAAGGTGTTGAAAGAACATTTCCCCTATATGGTACTGTTATAGATACAATTACAGTTATCCGTCATGGTAAAGTTAGAAGAGCAAAATTATATTACCTAAGAGACAGAACAGGTAAATCAGCTAGAATTGCAGAAAAAATTAGAAAAAAAATTGGTATAGAAGTTGATGTTAAACCAGAAATGGTAACAGAAGAAACTTTAGCACCAGTAGCTGCAGAAGCAGAAAAACAAACAGAAGTTCAAGCAGAACCTGTAAAACAAGCAGAAGTTCAAGCAGAACCAAAAATAGAAAAATCAGAAGAAAAAAAATAATTTTTTTTTCAATGCCTTTAACTCTTTACGATAAAATTTGGAATGATCATTTAGTAGATCAACAAGATGATGGTACAGCACTATTATTTGTTGATCGACATTTAGTACATGAAGTAACAAGCCCACAAGCTTTTGAAGGATTAAGAAACTCTAATAGAAAAGTTAGACAACCTGGCTTAACACTAGCAGTTGCAGACCATAATGTTCCAACTACTGATAGATCTAAAGGAATAGCGGATGCAGAGTCTAAAATTCAAGTAGATACCTTAGAAAGCAATTGTAAGGAATTTGGAGTTCAATATTTAGGCATGAATGACAAGAGACAAGGAATTGTTCACATAATTGGTCCAGAACAAGGTTTTACACAACCTGGTACAGTAATTGTTTGTGGAGATAGCCACACAGCAACACATGGTGCATTTGGTGCTTTGGCATTTGGAATTGGGACCTCAGAAGTAGAACATGTTCTAGCAACACAAACATTAGTTCAAAAAAAAGCAAAAAATTTTAGAATCAATGTTAACGGAAAACTTCCTATTGGAGTTACCTCTAAAGATGTAATCTTACAAATTATAGGAAATATTGGAACTGCGGGAGGAACAGGATCAGTTATTGAGTATGCCGGCAGTCTAATTTCATCTTTAAGCGTAGAGCAACGAATGACTATTTGCAATATGACTATTGAAGGAGGAGCAAGAGCAGGGTTAATTGCTCCTGATGAAAAAATATTTGAATATTTAAAGGGTAAACCGATGTCTCCAAAAAATGAAAATTGGGATAAGGCTATGAAATATTGGGAAAGTTTAAAAACTGATGATGGAGCTAAATTTGATAAAGAAATCAACTTAGTTGCAGAAGATATTTTACCGATGATTACTTGGGGAACCTCTCCACAAGATGTAATCACTATAGATGGCAAAGTTCCAAATCCTAAAAATGAACAAGATGAAGATAAAAAGAACTCTTTAGAAAGATCATTAAATTATATGGGCTTAAAAGCTGATACACTAGCTACAGATATTAAGATTGATAAGGTTTTCATAGGAAGTTGTACAAATGGTAGAATTGAAGATTTAAGGGAAGCTGCCAAAATATTAAAAGATAAAAAGAAAGCGTCCCATGTTCAGGCAATGGTTGTTCCGGGCTCAGGTTTGGTTAAAGAACAAGCAGAGCAGGAAGGTTTAGATAAAATATTTATAGCTTCAGGTTTTGAATGGAGAGAGCCTGGCTGTTCTATGTGTCTTGCCATGAATGCTGATAAATTAAAACCAGGAGAAAGATGCGCCTCAACTTCAAACAGAAACTTTGAAGGAAGACAAGGTAGAGGTGGAAGAACACATTTAGTAAGTCCTGGAATGGCAGCTGCAGCTGCAATTTCTGGAAACTTAGATGATGTTAGAAAGTATCAAAACTAAAATGCAAAAATTTAATTCACTTACTAGTATCCCAGCATATTTACCAATAGTAAATATTGATACAGATATGATTATTCCAAAACAATTTCTTAAAACGATTAAAAGAACAGGGTTAGGAAAAAACTTATTTTTTGAAATGAGATACGATGATAATGGAAATGAAATTAAAGATTTTATTCTAAATCAAAAACCTCACAATCAATCAAAAATATTAATCGCAGGAAAAAATTTTGGCTGTGGCTCATCAAGAGAACATGCACCTTGGGCACTTCTAGATTTTGGAATAACATGTGTGATAAGCTCTAGTTATGCCGATATTTTTTACAGCAACTGTTTCAAAAATGGAATTTTACCAATTACTCTGCCAGAAGAAAAAATAAAAGAATTATCAGAGTATTCAAAAAGAAAAGAAGAAATTTCAATAGACTTAAATGAAGAAAAAATAATTTTTGGAAATAGTGAAATCAAATTTGATATTGATCCTTTTAAGAAAAAATGTTTGTTAGAAGGACTTGATGATATTGCACTATCGTTAGCCAAAAAAGAAAAAATTATAACTTTTGAAGAAAATCTAAAAAATAATAAACCATGGATATTTAATGATAAAAATTAAAAAAAGAAAAATTTTACTTCTTCCTGGGGATGGTATTGGACCCGAGGTTATTCAAGAAGTTAAAAAAGTTATTTTATGGTTGAATTCAAATAAATCTCTAGATTTTGAAATTGATGAAGATTTAGCTGGAGGCTGTTCTTATGACAAACATGGGACACCAATCACGGATGAAGTTTTTTACAAAGCTCTAGAAAGTGAATTTGTTATGTTAGGTGCAGTTGGTGGACCAAAATGGGATAACTTAGAGTTTTCAAAAAAGCCTGAAAGAGCCTTATTAAAATTAAGAAAAGAATTAAAACTATTTGCAAATTTAAGACCTGCAATTTGTTTTGAACAATTAGTTGATGCCTCAACCTTAAAACCAGAAATCGTGTCTGGATTAGATATTATGATAGTTAGAGAATTAACAGGTGGAATTTATTTTGGTGAACCAAGAGGAATTAAGCCGATAGAAAATGGTGAAAGAAAAGGGATTAATACCCATTCATACACAACTAGCGAAATAGTTAGAGTTGCAAAAGTAGCTTTTGATTTAGCAAGAAAGAGATCAAATAGAGTTACTTCATGTGAAAAGTCAAATGTAATGGAAGCTGGACAACTTTGGAAAGAAGAAGTTCAAGAACTACACGACAAAGAATATAAAGATGTAGAATTAAGTCATATGCTTGCTGATAATTGTGCAATGCAATTATTAAAAAACCCAAAACAATTTGATGTAATTGTTACGGACAATTTATTTGGAGATATGCTTTCAGACCAAGCCTCAATGTTAACGGGATCTCTAGGTTTATTACCATCTGCTTCTTTAGGTGCAAAAAATAAAGATGGAGAAATGAGAGCTATGTATGAGCCTATTCATGGTTCTGCACCGGATATTGCTGGAAAAGAAATTGCAAACCCAATAGCCTCAATTTTAAGTTTTGCAATGGCTTTAAGATACTCTTTAGATTTAGATAGTGAAGCTGATGCTTTAGAAAAAGCTGTACAAGATGTCTTAAATGATGGTCTTAGAACAAAAGATATTCTTTCTCAGGGAAAAAAAGAAGTATCAACATCAGCTATGGGTGATGCAATCATTTCAAAATTGCAATAATTAAATAATTATTCTAGAGTTCTGGAATGCCAAATTATACTGCTCCAGTCGAAGACATGATGTTTCTTTTTGATAAATTAAGAAATAATAAAAATTATAATGATCTTGAAAAGTATAAAGAGGTTAATTCAGAATTAGTAAAAGATATTTTAGAAGAAGCAGCCAAGATTAATCAAAACTTAATATTACCATTAGCAAAATCAGGTGATGAAAATCCAACAGTTCTAGAGAATGGTGTGGTTAGAACACCGCCAGGCTACAAAGAAGCTTATTCTAAATATATAGAAGATGGTTGGACTTCACTTTCTTGTGATCCAAAATATGGAGGACAAGGAATGCCAAAAACAGTAAGTGCTTTTTTTGACGAAATGTTATCATCTGCAAGTTTATCATTTAAACTTTATAGTGAGTTAAGTATTGGTGCATATAATTGTATTTCTCATCACGCTACAGATGAAATAAAAGAAAAATACCTTCCAAAAATGGTTGAAGGAAAATGGAGTGGCACGATGTGCCTTACTGAACCAGTTTGTGGAACTGATTTAGGTCTTTTAAAAACTAAAGCTATTGAGCAATCTGATGGAACTTTTAAGTTAAGTGGACAGAAAATTTTTATTACATCAGGTGATCAAGATTTAACTGAAAATATTATCCACTTAGTTATTGCAAGAGCAGCTGACTCACCAGCAGGCACAAAAGGAATAAGTTTATTCTTAGTACCTAAATTTTTAGTAAATGAAGATGGATCTAGTGGAACTAGAAATGGAGTTTCTACAGGGTCTATAGAAAGTAAAATGGGAATTAAAGGTTCTGCTACATGTGTATTAAATTTTGATGATGCAACTGGTTATATGATCGGATTGAAGAATAAAGGCTTAAACGCAATGTTTACTATGATGAATTTAGAGAGAATTGTTGTAGGAATTCAAGGCTTGGGGATTTCTGAAATTGCCTATCAAAACTCTTTGAGTTACGCAAAAGAACGAAAACAAGGAAAAACAAATAATACAAAATCAACTAATGGAGCAGATTTTATAATTGAACATGCAGATATTAGAAAATCTTTGCTTAATATGAAATCTATTATTGAAGGCGAAAGAGCTTTATGTTTTTGGCTGTCTCAACAAACAGAAGTTAGCCTTTATCACCCAGATGAAAAAATTAAACAAGAAGCTTCAGATCTTGTGTCGTTAATGACACCTGTGGTTAAAACGATGTTTAGTGATATGGGAATGGAAATAACCAGTGAGGCTATGCAGGTTCATGGTGGTTATGGCTATACGAAAGATCAAGGTATAGAACAGTTGTATAGAGATAATAGAATCACCCCAATTTATGAAGGAACAAATTCTATCCAAGCAGCTGATTTAGTTTTTAGAAAATTGGTAAATAAAAATGGTGATATAATCGACAAATATTTAGAACTGATCAAGAATGATTGCAGTACTGAAAATGAAAAATTAAAACCTTTTATAAAAGAATTAAAAACGCATCTAGAGGTATTATCTACTTTTACTGATTGGATTAAAGAAAAAGTGCAAAACTCAAAAGACGATGCAAGCGCAGCATGCAATGACTATTTAAAAGCATTGGGGTTTGTGTCCATAGCACATGCGTGGATAAAAGTTTTAGAGGTAAGTTTTAAAGATTATGAACAAAACAAAGACTTTTATGAAGATAAAATACAGACTGCAAATTTTTATTTTAAAAGAGTTTTACCAAGAGCCGAAAGTCATTTTAAAACAGCCACATCAGGAAGTGACTATATAATGAATTTTAAATTTAGTTAATATGAGTCATTACGATACAAATTTAGATAAAAATGAGGCTAATTATGTTCCTCTTTCTCCTTTAGCATTCTTAGAAAGAACTAAAGATATATATCCAAATTATGAAGCCTTAGTTTATGAAAGTAGGTCGTATACTTGGGAAGAAGTTTATAAAAGATGTGTTAAGTTTGCTAGCGCATTAGATAAATTGGGTGTGAAAACTGGAGATACAGTTTCTATAATGGCTTTCAATACACCAGAAATTTTTGAAGCACATTATTCAATACCTATGGTGGGGGCAGTAATTAATGCAATCAATACAAGACTAGACCCCAATACTATAAGTTATATTTTACAACATAGTGATGCAAAGGTTTTAATTGTAGATAGACAATTTCATGATGTAATTGAGAAGGCTTTAAAAAATGTTAAAAATAAGATTACAATTATTGATATTGACGACCAGGACATAGACACAAGTTCTTTTAAAAAAATAGGTGAACTTGAATATGAAAGTTTCTTAAACACAGGTAATGAAAATTATGAATGGAAAAAACCAAAAGATGAATGGGAAGCGATTTCATTAGGGTACACTTCAGGAACTACTGGAAACCCAAAAGGAGTAGTTTATCATCACAGAGGCTCATATTTGATGGCAACAGGTAGTGTTACAGCTTGGAATATGCCTAACAAATTAAATTTTTTATGTGTTGTTCCAATGTTTCATTGCAATGGTTGGTGTTATCCTTGGACATTAGCAATGCTGCACGCAAGAGTAATTTGTTTAAGAAATATTGATGTTAAAAAGATGTTTGAACTAATTGATAAATATGAAGTAACACATTTTGGTGGAGCTCCAATAGTTTTAAATATGATTGTTAATTCTCCTAAGGAAGATCAAAAAGCCTTAAAAAGAAAAGTCAATGTTTTAACTGCAGGTGCACCTCCACCAAGTATTATTTTTGAAAAAATGGAAAATCTTGGCTTTGAGGTTATGCATGTTTATGGATTAACAGAAACTTATGGTCATATGTTGCAGTGTGCGTGGAATGATGATTGGAATTCTTTAGAAAAAGATAAAAAGAATGAAATCAAAGCAAGGCAAGGTGTACGTTACCCAAACACAGAGGGCGCTATTGTAATGGATCCAGAAACAATGAAGCCAGTACCTAAAGATGGAAAGACTATGGGTGAAATTATGATTAGAGGGAATATTGTAATGAAGGGATATTACAAGGATAAAGAAGCAACAGATAAGTCAATGGCAGGTGGATGGTTTCATTCAGGAGATTTAGCTGTGACCCATCCTGATGGATATATAAAAATTCAAGATAGATCTAAAGATATTATTATCTCTGGAGGAGAAAATATTTCTTCAATAGAAATTGAAAATGCAATTGCAAAACACCCTTCAGTTTCTTTAGCAGCTGTAGTTGCTAAACCAGATGAAAAATGGGGAGAAACACCTTGTGCTTTTGTTGAATTAATTAAAGATAAGCCAGCAACAGAAAAAGAAATAATAGATTTTTGTAGAGAAACATTGGCAGGATTTAAACTTCCTAAGAGTGTTATTTTTTGTGATTTACCAAAAACTTCAACAGGAAAAATTCAAAAATTTGAACTTAGAAAGAAAGTTAAGGAATTAAGTTGATCTTTCAAGTAGACAACAAAAAAGTCTTTGCATCAGATTCAGGCCAAGGTATTGATAAAAAAAAATCCACAATAGTTTTGCTGCATGGAAGTGGTCTCTCACACATTGTTTGGTCCTTAACAGAACAGTATTTATCAAATCAAAATTATAATGTTTTAGCAATAGATTTACCTGGACATGGAAATTCTGAAGGTGATTGTTTAAAATCAATAGAAGAAATTTCAGATTGGTTAGAAAAAGTTTTTAAAAAACTTAATGTTTCTGAATTAACAATAATAGGTCATTCCCAAGGGTGTTTGGAAGCATTGGAATATTCATTAAGGTATTCTAAAAGAGTTAAAAATTTAATATTTATAGGTGGTTCTTACAGAATGCCTGTTAATCAAGATTTAATTGATCTTGCTGAAAATGGAGATGATAAAGCAGTTCAGTTAATGATGAAATGGAGCTATGAGAATTATAAAAAATTCATTGGAGGTAATCCTGTAGAAAAAATTATTAATTCTCCAAGAAATATTAGAGAAGTTTTAGCCATCGATCTTATAGCTTGTAATAATTATAAAAATGGATCTGAGGCTTTGAAGTCAATCAAGTGTCCCACATTATTTATCTTTGGTGAGCTAGATAAGATGGTCAATATTGAAAAAGGTAAGAAATTTGCAGAGTTCGTTCTTAATTCAAAAACTCATATAATAAAAGATTGTGGACACATGATTATGTTTGAAAAAGCTTTTGAAATGAGAGAAAAGATCTCTGAATTTTTAAAAAAATGAAAAATTTTTCAATAGCAAAATCAAGAAGATTAAGAAGTACTCCTTATACCTCAAGAATAGAGAAGCAAGGAGTTACAGCATACACAATATATAATCATATGTTGTTACCTGCTGCATTTGGATCAATAGAGAATAGCTACAAACATTTAAAAGAACATGTTCAGATATGGGATGTCGCTGCAGAAAGACAAGTAGAAATATCAGGAAAAGACTCGGCAGAGTTAGTACAATTGATGACATGTCGGGATCTATCAAAATCTAAAATAGGCAGATGTTATTATTGTCCAATAATAGATGAAAATGGAAATTTAGTTAATGACCCAGTTGTTTTAAAACTTGATGAAAATAAATGGTGGATATCAATAGCAGATTCAGATGTAATCTTTTTTGCCAAAGGCTTAGCATCAGGACACAAATTTGATGTTAAAATTGTAGAACCAGTAGTTGATATTATGGCAATACAAGGTCCAAAATCCTTTGCGTTAATGGAAAAAGTTTTTGGAAAAAAAATTACTGAGCTTAAATTCTTTGGGTTTGATTATTTTGATTTTGAAGGCACAAAGCACCTTATAGCTAGATCAGGATGGTCTAAACAAGGAGGATATGAAGTATACGTTGAAAACACACAGTCAGGACAAAAATTGTATGACCATCTTTTTGAAGTTGGAAAAGAATTTAATGTAGGGCCAGGATGTCCTAATTTAATAGAGAGAATTGAGAGTGCACTGTTATCTTATGGTAATGATTTTGATAATAACGACAATCCATTTGAATGTGGTTTTGATCAATATGTTAGCTTAGATAGTGATATAAATTTTTTAGGAAAAGAAAAATTGAAAGAAATAAAATTAAAAGGACCCCAAAAAAAATTAAGAGGAGTTAAAATTGATATAAAAGAAATTAGTCTTACGGGATCAAAAAACATATATGATGAAAATAATAATGCGATTGGTGAATTAAGATCGGCTTGTTATTCACCTCATTTTCAAAAGGTTATAGGCATAGCAATGATCAAGAAATCCCACTGGGAAGCATCTCAAGGCTTTAAAATTCAAATAAACGATAATACCATTAATGGAAACGTTTGTGATTTACCCTTCATCTAGTATAAAAGTAAAATAATATCATGAATATAGCAATTGTAGGAGCCTCAGGTAATGTTGGAAGAAAAATGCTCGAAGTATTAGAGCAGAAAAAAATTTCAATAGACCAATTATTTTTAGTTGCCTCTTCAAGGAGTGCTGGTCAAAAAGTAAATTTTAATGGTAAGGAGCATGAGATTTTTAACTTAGAGACTTATGATTTCTCAAAAGCTGAAATTACCTTTTTTGCAGCTGGTGGAAAAATATCAGAAAAATATGCAGAAAAAGCAGCAAAACATACTACAGTAATTGATAATTCTAGCTTTTTCAGAATGGATCAAGATGTACCTTTAATTGTTCCACAAGTGAATCCAGAAGCAATTAATGTTTTAAAAAAAAATATTATTGCTAATCCAAACTGTTCTACAGCACAATTGGTAATAGCTCTAAAACCCTTACATGATGAATTTAATATAAAAAGAGTAGTTATATCAACTTATCAATCTGTATCTGGTGGTGGTAAAGCATCAATGGATGAATTGATTGAACAAACTAAATTATCATTAGATAAAAAGAAAATAAATTCTAAAAATTTTACTAAACAAATTGCATTTAATGCAATTCCTCACATAGATGTTTTTGCAGATGATGGTTACACAAAAGAAGAATTAAAGATGGTTAACGAAACAAAAAAGATTTTAGATGACAAAATTGAGCTAACTGCAACATGCGTAAGAATTCCAGTGCTAGTTTCTCATGCTGAATCTGTAAATATTGAATTTGAAAAACCATTTAGCTTACAAACAATACACTCTTTATTAGATAGTGCAGAGGGATGTGAGGTGTATGATAAAAGAGAAGATGGAGGCTACATTACTCCTTTAGAGGCAGAAGGTAAAAATGAAACTTATATTTCTAGGATTAGAGAAGATAAAACAAAAAAAAATACACTCAATATGTGGATAGTATCAGATAATTTATTAAGAGGTGCTGCACTGAATGCAGTAGAAATAGCTGAGCTTTTAATTAGGAAGAATAATGGATAATAACAACCCTTTATCACCACACATTCAAATTTATAGATGGCACATATCTTCTTTGGTTTCTATTTCTCATAGGATTACAGGAATAGTTAATATATTTGCAATAACAGTAATTTGTTTGTGGATATTTTCTTTGTTGTTAGGAGAATCTAGCTACGATCTAACAAAATTATTTTTGCAATCTATTTTTGGAAAATTTATTATTATTTGTTTAACTTGGTCTTTTAGCTTTCAGGTATTGAGTGAAATAAGACATTTAGTAATGGATCTTGGTTATGGTTTTGAACTAAAGACCACAAAGATTACAGGTTTATTTGTAATTTTTGGATCTATTTTTTTTACAATTCTATTTTATCTATTAGGAAGGAATTTTATTTAAAATGAACTCTGTAACAAAAAAATGGCTGTTCATGAAAATTAGTTCAGTAATTTTAGTACCTTTAATGATTTGGTTTATTCTAAATTTAGTTTCAATTTTTGATAAAGATTATATTGAGGTTGTTAATTTCTTTACCACTCAACCATCTAAAATTTTAGTTTCTTTAACACTAGTATTTGCTTACTTTTTTTCTGCCCTAAGTATTAGCGAAGTATTTGAAGATTATATTCAGAATGAAAAAATCAAAAATGCCGCAAACAAAGTACTTAATATTTTTGCTATAATAATGCCAATTATAACAATAACTGTAATATTGAATTTAAACTAATGAGCTCATATAAAATAATAGACCACGAATACGATGTCATCGTACTTGGTGCCGGAGGATCAGGTCTAAGAGCTGCTGTTGGTTTAAGTGAAGCTGGTTTAAAGACAGCCTGCATTTCAAAAGTATTTCCAACAAGAAGTCATACCTCAGCTGCT
Organism: Candidatus Pelagibacter sp. PS_17; assembly: GCF_059417945.1. Lineage (NCBI taxonomy): Bacteria > Pseudomonadati > Pseudomonadota > Alphaproteobacteria > Candidatus Pelagibacterales > Candidatus Pelagibacteraceae > Candidatus Pelagibacter > Candidatus Pelagibacter sp. PS_17. The sequence goes on along the minus strand of NZ_CM182073.1, from coordinate 1,189,654 downwards.
CAAGGAGGAATTTCTGCATCTTTAGGGAATATGGGTGAAGATGATTGGCGTTGGCATATGTATGATACTGTTAAAGGTGCTGACTGGTTAGGTGACCAAGATAGTATTGAGTATCTTTGTAAAGAAGCTCCAGCTGCTGTTATAGAGTTAGAAAAATATGGAGTTCCATTTAGCAGAACTGATGATGGCAAAATTTACCAAAGACCTTTTGGTGGAATGACAAAAAATTATGGTAATGGAATTGTTCAAAGAACATGTGCAGCTGCAGATAGAACTGGACACGCAATACTTCATACTCTTTATGGACAAGCTTTAAAACATAACACTGAATTTTTTATTGAATATTTTGCTTTAGATTTATTAATGAAGGATGGTGAATGCAAAGGTCTTATTGCTTGGAATTTAAATGATGGAACAATTCATAGATTTAGAGCGCACAGCACAATAATTGCAACAGGGGGTTACGGAAAAGCTTATTATTCTGCAACTTCAGCACACACTTGTACTGGAGATGGAAATGCAATGGTTTTAAGAGCAGGCTTACCATTACAAGATATGGAATTTGTACAATTTCACCCAACAGGAATTTATGGGCACGGAACTTTAATTTCCGAAGGTGTTAGAGGTGAAGGTGGATATTTAGTTAATTCAAAAGGTGAAAGATTTATGGAGCGTTACGCACCAAAAGCTAAAGACTTAGCATCTAGAGATGTAGTAAGTAGATCAATGTCAATTGAGATTAACGAAGGAAGAGGTGTGGGTAAAGAACAGGATCATGTTCATTTACACTTAAGTCATTTAGACAAAAATATTATTGAAAGTAGACTTCCAGGAATAACGGAAGCAGCAAGATTATTTGCAAATGTTGATGTAACTAAGGAGCCAATACCAGTAGTGCCCACCGTTCATTATAATATGGGAGGTATCCCAACAAACTATAAAGCTGAAGTATTAACAGGAAATGATTCTGAGACAGTTTCAGGATTAATGGCAATTGGTGAGGCTGCCTGTGTTTCTGTTCATGGAGCAAATAGATTAGGATCTAATTCTTTAATTGACCTAGTTGTATTTGGAAGAGCTGCAGCCAAGAGAGCTGCAGAACTTGTAAAACCAGGAACTCCACACGAGGATATAGGAGAGACTGAAACAGAAAAATGTTTAGAAAGATTTGATAAATTAAGAAACTCTAATGGTGAAAATAGTACTGCAGAACTTAGACTTTCAATGCAAAAAACTATGCAATCAAAGTGTGCTGTTTTTAGAACAGAAAAAACGCTTAAAGAAGGTGTTGATAATATTAGAAAAGCATATGATGGAATGGAATCAATTTCTGTAAAAGATAAGTCACTTGTTTTCAATACTGATTTAGTGGAAACATTGGAATTTGATAATTTGATAAGACAAGCAATTACAACAGTGGATTCTGCTTATAATAGACAAGAGAGTAGAGGTGCGCATGCAAGAGAAGATTTCCCAAAAAGAGATGATGAAAAATTTATGCAACACACTATTGCTTGGTGCAATGGAAAAGATTCAAAAATTGGATATAGACCAGTTACTAAAACAACTTTAACAAATGAAGTTCAATACTTTCCACCTCAAGAAAGAGTTTACTAGTGGTTCAAATAAATTTACCTAAAAATTCAGAAGTTCAAAAAGGTAACTATTACCAAGATAAGACTGGGTCAAAAAATATTAGAAAAGTAAATGTTTACAGATGGGATCCCTCAAATGGAGAAAACCCAAGAGTAGATACCTATGAAGTGGATATGGATAATTGTCCTTCAAAAGTATTAGATATTTTAAATAAAATTAAAAACGAAATTGACCCATCATTAGCTTATCGTAGATCGTGTGCACATGGAGTTTGTGGATCTTGTGCAATGAATATGGATGGTAAAAATGGTTTAGCATGTACAAAACCTCATTCAGAAATTGAAGGTGATATAAATATTTATCCATTACCTCATTTAAAAGTTAAAAAAGATTTAATTGGTGATTTAAGTGGATTATACAAACAGTATGAATCAATCGAGCCATGGCTAAAAACAAATACAAAAGTTGAAACCACTGAGATATTACAAACTAAAGAAGATAGAGTAAAATTAGACGGTGCATATGAATGTATCATGTGTGCATGCTGCTCAACATCTTGTCCAAGTTATTGGTGGAATGGTGATAAATATTTAGGTCCTGCAGTTTTACTTCAGGCTTATAGATGGATAGTTGATAGTAGAGATGATGAAAAAAAAGAGAGATTAAAAAAAGTAGCTGATGAGCTTAAACTTTATAGATGTCATACTATTATGAATTGTACTAATGCTTGTCCAAAGGGATTAAATCCAGCAAAAGCTATAGCTGAATTGAAAAAAATGCTTGCAACAAGCTAATTACCCCTTTAAATAACACCATTCATGAATTTATTAGAACATTTTGTTGGCGGAAAGCTAATTTCAGGCTCTTCTGACAGAAAAAGTAAAGTTTTTAATCCAGCAACTGGTGAACAAGAGTCTGAGGTAAGATTAGCCAGTAAAACTGATCTAGATAAAGCTGTAGAAGTAGCTCAAAAAGCTTTTGAAACTTGGTCTTTAAAACCTTCACTTCAAAGAGCAAGGGTAATGTTTAAATTTAAAGAGTTAATAGAAAAAAATGCCGATGAACTTACAAAGTTAATAGTTTCAGAGCATGGGAAAGTTTATGAAGATGCCAAAGGTTCTTTAACAAGAGGACTAGAAGTTGTTGAATTTGCGTGTGGTATTCCACATTTACTTAAAGGAGAATTTTCAGAAAATGTAGGAACAAATGTAGATAGTTGGTCTATGCGACAACCACTTGGAGTTGTTGCTGGAATTACACCTTTTAATTTTCCTGCAATGGTGCCAATGTGGATGTTTCCTATTGCTATTGCATGTGGAAATACATTTATTTTAAAACCGTCAGAAAAAGATCCATCTTGCCCACTAAGATTAGCAGAATTGCTAACAGAAGCAGGACTACCAGATGGTGTTTTTAATGTTGTTAATGGAGATAAAGAAGCTGTTGATGCGATTTTAACAAACAAAGATGTCAAAGCTGTAAGCTTTGTAGGCTCAACACCAATTGCAAAATATATTTATGAAAACTCTGCAAAAAATGAAAAAAGGGTTCAAGCTTTAGGTGGTGCAAAAAATCATTTAGTTGTAATGCCTGACTGTGACCTTGATGGTGCGGTAAATGGATTAATGGGTGCTGCATATGGGTCTGCAGGAGAGAGATGTATGGCACAATCAGTAGCAGTAGCTGTAGGAGATATAGGTGATGAGCTAGTTGCTCGTTTATCAAAAAAAGCTGAAGCATTAAAAGTAGGACCTGGTATGGATAAAACATCTGAGATGGGTCCACTAGTTACCAAAGAACATTTAGAAAAAGTAAAAAGTTATGTTGATCTTGGAGTTGAAGAAGGTGCTAAATTAGTTGTTGATGGAAGAAATATAAAACTTCAAGGATATGAAAATGGTTTTTTTATAGGGGGTTGTTTATTTGATCACGTTAAAAAGGATATGAGAATTTATAAAGAAGAAATATTTGGACCTGTTTTATCAGTCATAAGAGTTAAAACTTTTGAAGAAGCAACAAAGTTAATTAACGACCATGAGTATGGTAATGGAGTAAGCATTTACACAAGAGATGGTGATGCTGGAAGAACGTTTGCTAGTAAAATTCAAGTTGGTATGGTTGGAATTAATGTTCCAATACCTGTACCAATGGCATTCCATAGTTTTGGTGGATGGAAAAGATCATTATTTGGAGATAGTGCAATGCACGGAGCTGAAGGAATTAAATTTTATACAAAGCTTAAAACAGTAACATCAAGATGGCCTTCTGGAATAAGATCTAATGCAGAATTTGTCATGCCAACAATGAAATAAGGAGAGAAATGAAAAAAATATCTTTAATAGGAGCAGGTCAAATTGGGGGCACTCTTGCTCACTTAATAGGAACTAAAGAAGTAGCTGATGAGGTGGTACTTTTTGATGTTGCAAGTGGTATAGCTAAAGGAAAAGCTCTAGACATAGCTCAATCTTCCTCTGTTGATGGTTTTAATGTAAAATTTTCAGGTACAGACAATTATGAAGATATAAAAGATTCAGATGTAATAATAATCACTGCAGGAGTTCCAAGAAAACCAGGAATGAGCAGAGATGATTTATTAGGTATTAATTTAAAAATTATTAAACAAGTAGCAGAGGGTATTAAAAAAAATGCACCCAATGCATTTGTAATATGCATTACAAATCCACTAGACGTTATGGTGATGGCCTTTCAAAAATTTTCAGGCTTACCAGCAAATAAAGTAGTTGGAATGGCAGGAATTTTGGACAGCTCAAGATTTAAATTATTTTTATCTCTAGAGCTTAATGTTCCGGTAAAAGAAATTGAAGCAATGGTTATGGGAGGTCATGGAGACACAATGGTTCCTCTACCAAGATTTACAAAAGTTTCAGGTAAACCATTATTAGACTTAGTTAAAGAAGGAAAAATATCTCCAGAAAGGTTAGAAGAAATTAATCAAAGAACTAGAGATGGAGGAGCTGAGATTGTTAAATATCTAGAAAAAGGTTCTGCATTTTATGCACCAGCAGCTTCAGGTGTACAAATGGCAGAAGCATATTTAAAAGATGAAAAAAAATTACTTCCATGTGCAGTTCATTTAAATGGTGAATATGGAGTTAGTAATGTTTATGCTGGTGTACCAGTAATAATTGGTAAAGATGGTGTTGAAAAAATAGAGCAAATAGATTTAGATGAAAAAGAAAAAAAAGAATTTATGCACTCTATAGATGCTGTGAAAGCATTATGGGAAGCTGCATCTAAAATAGATCCAGATCTTTCTAAATAATGAATATTCACGAACACCAGGCCAAGCAAATTTTAAAAAAATATGGAGCGGTAGTTCCTGAAGGAGTTTTTGCTTTTACAGTTGATGAGTTGATTGAAAAAGCAAAATCATTAAAAACAGAAAAATTTGTTTTAAAAGCACAAATTCATGCTGGTGGACGAGGTAAAGCTGGAGGGGTAAAAATTTTAAACACAATTGATGAATTAAGTGTTGCTGCAAAAGAATTGCTTGGAAAAACACTCGTAACACATCAAACTGGCCCAGCAGGAAGAGAAGTAAAAAGATTATATGTAGAAGAGTCCTCTAATATTGATAAAGAATTTTATTTATCTTGTTTAGTAGATAGAGCAAGTTCAAAAATAGTATTTATATCCAGCGATCAAGGTGGAATGGACATTGAAGAAGTTGCAGAAAAAACTCCAGAAAAAATTATAACAACTAAAATAGATATTACTGATGAAATTTCTGATGCTGACTGTGAAAAAATAATTGCAATTTATGCTTTAGCAGATGATGCAAAAAAACAAGCAATAGCGCTGATAAAATCAGTATATAAAATGTTTTTAGGCACAGACGCCAACATGGTTGAAGTTAACCCACTAATATTAACTAAAGAAAAAAAAATAATTTGTTTAGATGCAAAAGTTAATTTTGACTCTAATGCTTTATTTAGACATCCTGAAATAATCGAGCTTAGGGATTTAAATGAAGAAGATCCCACAGAAATAGATGCGAGTAAACACGATCTTGCTTACATAAAGCTAGATGGAAGCATTGGCTGCATGGTCAATGGAGCAGGTCTTGCAATGGCAACAATGGATATAATTAAATTATATGGTGAAGAGCCAGCAAATTTTTTAGATGTTGGAGGAGGAGCTTCAAAAGAAAAAGTTTCAGCTGCTCTTAAGATTATTCTTTCGGACAAAAATGTTAAAGGCATATTAATAAACATTTTTGGGGGAATTATGAGATGTGATGTCCTTGCTCAAGGTGTTGTTGATGCTGCCAAAGAAATAAATATAAGTGTTCCATTAGTAGTTAGACTTGCAGGAACAAACTTTAAAGAAGGAAAAGAAATTTTAGATAATTCAGGATTAAAATTAATTTCAGCAGAAAATTTAGATGATGCTGCACAAAAAATAGTAGAGGCTATAAAATAGAATGTCAGTTTTAATTGATAAAAATACAAAAGTTATATGCCAAGGTTTTACAGGTACACATGGAACTTTTCATTCAGAACAAGCATTAAAATATGGAACTAATCTTGTGGGTGGAGTTACTCCAAAAAAGGGAGGACAAAAACATCTTGACCGTCCAGTATTTAATACTGTAGCTGAAGCAAAACAAGAAGTTGGCGCTGATGCAACTATGATTTATGTGCCAGCAAAATTTGCAGCGGCAGCTATTATAGAAGCAATTGATGCATCCATTGAGCTTATAGTTTGTATTACTGAAGGTGTGCCAATTCAAGATATGCTTCGTGTAAAACAAAAGCTAAATAATTCAAAAAGCAGATTGATAGGACCTAATTGTCCAGGAATAATTACTCCTGATGAATGTAAGATTGGGATTATGCCTGGAAATATTCACAAGAAAGGTTCTGTGGGAATTGTTTCAAGATCAGGAACTTTAACTTATGAGGCAGTTGCACAAACAACTGAAAATGGATTAGGACAATCTACTTGTATAGGAATTGGTGGAGATCCGATAAATGGAACAAACTTTATTGATTGTTTAGATTTATTTTTAAATGATACAGAGACGGAATCTATTCTTATGATTGGTGAAATTGGCGGTTCTGCTGAAGAAGAAGCAGCTGAATTTGTTAAAAACCATAAAATAAAAAAACCTATGGTTGGATTTGTTGCTGGAATAACAGCACCTCCAGGAAGAACAATGGGTCATGCAGGAGCTATTATTTCAGGTGGTAAGGGTGGAGCAGAAGATAAGATAAAAAAAATGGAAGAATGTGGAATTACAATTGCAAAATCACCATCAGAACTTGGCAAAACATTATTTAATAAATTATCTAATTGAAAATTATTTATCTGATATTATATCAATAGAATAGATGTCATCATCAAAAAATCTCGAATTCGAAAAAACTTCATTTCTTAGCAAGTCTAATAGTGCATTTATAGAGCAAATGTATTTAAAGTTTATAAATAAAGACAAAGATCTTCCTGAAAGCTGGCAAAATTATTTTGAGGGTATGAGTGAAGATTTAAGTATGATTGCCAAAGAAATTAATGGTCCATCATGGAATATAAAAAAAAAAATTGATATTGATGAAGTTGAAAAAAGGATTGAAGAAGATGAAAAAAAACTTTCTAATGAAGGCAACATTGCAAAAGTTAATTCAAAAGATTTAGTCAAAAGCAATATTAACTCAATTAGAGCTGTTGCGTTAATTAGAGCATATAGACAAAGAGGACATTTATTAGCTAAGCTTGATCCTCTAGGAATGATGGAAACAGAATATCTAGATGAACTTCATCCTGAGCATTATGGATTTAAAAAAGAAAATTATGATGAGAAAATTTATTTAGATGGCGTAATTAATAAAGAACACTCTTCTATAAAAGAAATATTAAATTTCCTAAATAAAACTTACTGTGGTCCAATTGGTTATGAATATATGCACATATCAAACCCAACAGAAAGAAAATGGCTTAGAGATAGAATTGAGCAAGATGAGAACTCTCTTCAATTTACAAAAAATGGTAAAGAAGCTATTTTAATGAAACTAATTCAAGCAGAAGGTTTTGAAAAATTTTTACATAAAAAATATGTGGGAACAAAAAGATTTGGTTTAGATGGGGGAGAAGGTTTAATACCTGCTCTAGAACAAATAATTAAAATTGGTGGGCAAGCTGAAGTTAAAGAAGTTAAAATTGGTATGTCCCATCGAGGAAGACTCAATGTATTAGCAAATGTATTACAAAAATCTTACAAAAGAATATTTAATGAATTTGCAGGAGATATTCAAACATTAGGGGAAGAAGGTGCGGGAGATGTAAAATACCATCTAGGGGCATCATCAAATAGAGAGTTTGATGGCAATTCTGTGCATGTTAGTCTTACAGATAACCCTTCACATTTAGAGGCAGTCAACCCTGTGGTACTTGGACAAACTCGAGCAAAACAATTTTTTCACAAAGATAAAGAAAGAAATAAAGTTATACCAATTCTGATTCATGGAGATGCAGCCTTTGCTGGACAAGGAGTTGTGGCTGAATGTTTTGCCATGTCTGGTTTACCAGGCCATAATACAGGTGGTACAATTCATATTATTGTTAATAATCAAATAGGCTTTACTACAAGCCCAAGATTTGCAAGGTCATCACCATATCCATCTGATGTTGCAAAAATGGTAGACGCTCCAATACTTCATGTGAATGGAGATGATCCAGAAGCAGTTGTTTATGCAACAAGGATTGCAACAGAATTTAGATTAAAATTTAATAGAGACGTAGTGGTTGATTTAATCTGTTATAGAAGATTCGGACATAATGAAGGAGACGAACCTTCTTTTACACAGCCATTGATGTATAAAAAGATTAGGTCTCACCCCACACCAGTTGAGCTGTATGGGAAAAAATTAGTAAATGAAAATACACTTTCAGAAAGTGAGTTAAGTAAATTTAAAACAGATTTTAAAAATTTGCTTGATGATCAATATAAAAATGCAAAAGACTATAAACCAAAAATAGAATGGTATGAGGGAACATGGTCAAGATATAAACCAGAAAAAGGAAAAGATAAAAGAGGTGTAAGTGGCTATGATCAACAAAAACTTTTAGAAATTTCTGAAAAAATTAATGCAACTCCAGAAAAATTAAAATTACATAAAACTATTGTTAAAATTTTAGATGCTAGGAAAGCATCGGTATCTAATGGAAAAGGTATTGACTGGTCAACCGCTGAAGCACTAGCATTTGGATCATTGTTAGAAGAAGGTTATCCAGTAAGATTAGTTGGACAAGATTCTGGTAGAGGAACATTTAGTCAAAGACATTCAGTTTTGAGGAATCAAGAAGATAACTCTAGATATATACCTTTAAATAATATTTCAAAAAATCAAATGAGATACGAAATAGTTGATAGTTTTTTATCAGAATTAGCAGTTTTAGGTTTTGAGTATGGATATAGTTTAGTTGAACCTAATACTTTAACTATTTGGGAAGCACAATTTGGAGATTTTGCAAATGGAGCACAAGTAGTTATTGATCAGTTTATTGCATCAGGAGAAAGAAAATGGACTAGAGCATCTGGGCTAGTAATGCTTTTACCTCATGGATATGAAGGCCAAGGACCAGAACACTCTTCAGCAAGACTAGAAAGATTTTTACAACTATGCGCAAATGATAACTTACAAGTATTGAATTGCACAACACCTGCAAATTATTACCATGCTTTGAGACGTCAAATGCATAGAGAGTTTAGAAAACCTCTAATAATTATGACACCAAAATCTTTGTTAAGAAATAAATATTGTGTTTCCAATATAGAAGACTTTAATAAAGATACTTTTTTTCACAGAATCTTATGGGATCACGCACTAGATGAAGAAAATGGATTTATAAAATTAAAAGAAAGCTCAAAAATAAAAAAAGTAATTTTATGTTCAGGAAAAGTTTATTTTGATCTACTAGAAGCGAGAGAAAAACTTAAGAAAGACGATGTAGTGTTGTACAGAGTTGAACAACTTTATCCTTTTCCAGTTAAAAGTTTAGTTAGAGAAATCAAAAAGTATGCAAAAAATGCTAAATTTTATTGGTGCCAGGAAGAACCAAAAAATATGGGAGCATGGTTTTCTGTAAGAGATTATATACAATGGACATTAGAAACTATTAACGCTAATAATAAGGAAATTTCTTATATAGGAAGAAGTCCAGACGCGTCTCCAGCTACAGGGTTTGCAAAAAGACATATTTCACAACAGCAAGAAATTATTAACAAGGTTTTTGAATAAAAATGAGTGAAAAAATTTTAGTACCAGTTCTCGGAGAAAGCATTACTGAAGCGACAGTTGCTAAGTGGCTTAAGAAAGAAGGCGATACAGTGGTAGCTGATGAGGCAATTGTAGAATTAGAAACTGATAAAGTTAATTTAGAAGTACCATCTCCAATTGATGGGGTTTTGTCCGAAATAAATTCTAAAGATGGAGAAACAGTCGAAGTAGGTGCTCTTCTTGGTATGATAAGTCAAAATGGAGCTCAACCATCTGAAAAAAAGATAATTACAAAAATTGAACCTAAGAAAACAGAAAATAATGTAGTTAATTTAGAAATTAAAAAAGAAGCTCCTAAAGTTCTTAAAGAACCTGAAGAGGAAGAGCCATTGGTATTAACCAATGAGGTTAAAGAGGAGAAAACTAATTCTTCAAATAATAATAATGAAATACTTTCACCAGCAGTAAGAAAAATTGTAGTTGAAAATAAAATTGATTTAAAAAAAGTTAGTGGCTCTGGTAAAGAGGGTAGAGTTCTTAAAGGTGACCTAATTAGTATGATGGGAGAGAACCCTCAACCATCAGAAAGAAAAATTAAATACGGTCAAGAAGAGAGAATTAAAATGTCTAGGCTTAGACAAACAATTGCAAAAAGATTAAAACAAGCACAAGAAAATGCAGCATTATTAACAACTTTCAATGAAGTTGATATGACTGGCATAATGGAAATGAGAAAAGAGAACCAGGAAGATTTCCAAAGCAGATACGGAATTAAATTAGGGTTCATGTCATTTTTTGTAAAAGCATGTGTTGCTGCACTAAAAATGTATCCATCAGTTAATGCTGAAATTGATGGAGATGAAATTATTTATAAAAATTATTATAATATGAGTTTTGCAGTAGGAACTGAAAAAGGATTAGTAGTACCAGTATTAAGGGATGCAGATCAATTGTCATTTGCTGATATTGAAAAAAATATTAAAACTATTTCTGAAAAAGCGAGAGATGGAAAAATAACCATAGAAGACCTTCAGGGTGGAACTTTTACAATTAGTAATGGTGGAGTGTATGGTTCAATGTTATCTACTCCAATATTAAACTTACCTCAATCTGGTGTATTAGGTATGCATAATATAGTCGAAAGACCAATGGTAGTTGATGGTGAGATTAAAATTAGACCTATTATGTATCTTGCCTTATCTTATGATCACAGAATTATAGATGGAAAAGAGTCAGTATCATTCTTAAAAATGGTTAAAGAAAATTTAGAGGATCCAAGAAGGTTATTTTTAAATATTTAAATGTCAGATAAATTTCAAGCAGTAGTAATAGGTGGTGGTCCAGGAGGCTATGTGTGTGCGATAAGATTAGCACAATTAGGACTTAAAACCGCATGTATAGAATCAAGAGGTTCGTTAGGTGGAACCTGTTTAAATGTAGGGTGCATACCTTCTAAAAATTTATTAAATATTTCTGAAAATTATCATAAGGCACAAAATTTTTCTAAACTTGGCATAGAAGTGGGTGAGGTAAAACTTAATCTTCAAAAAATGATGCAAAATAAGGATAAAGCAGTAACAATTTTGACTAAAGGTGTAGAATTTTTATTTAAGAAAAATAAAGTCACTTACTTTAAGGGTACAGGAAGCTTTAAATCTGCAAATAAAATTTCAATATTAGATGATCAAAAAAAAGAAACTATAATTGAAACAGATAAAACAGTTATTAGCACCGGGTCAGTTCCAGTTGCATTACCAGGTATTGAATTTGATGAAAAAATAATTGTATCTTCAACAGGAGCATTAACTTTAGAAACTGTGCCAAAAAAAATGGTTGTAGTTGGTGGTGGTTATATAGGGTTGGAGATGGGATCTGTTTGGTCTAGATTAGGTGCTGAGGTTCATGTGGTTGAATTTTTAGAGCATATTACTCCTAGTATGGATAGAGAAATATCTACAGAGTTTATGAAAATATTAAAGAAACAAGGAATTAATTTTCATATGCAGACAAAAGTAGAAGGAATTAAAAAAAATGCTAATGGTGCTATAGTTTCAACATCAGATAAAGATGGAAAAAAAGCAGATTTTGATTGTGATGTAGTTCTTATATCTGTTGGTAGAAAACCTAATACAACTAACTTAAATTTAGAAGCAATTGGTGTTGAATTAGATGAAAAGAAAAGAATTAAAACTGACAAAACATTTCAAACAAATGTTAAGAATGTATATGCTATTGGAGATGTAATTGATGGACCGATGCTTGCTCACAAAGCTGAGGACGAAGGTATTGCAGTTGCAGAAAATATTGCAGGACAATCAGGACATGTTAATTATGATATTATTCCTGGAGTTGTTTATACAACACCAGAGGTTGCTTCAATTGGGAAAACAGAAGAACAATTAAAAGAAGCAAATACTAAATATAAAATTGGTAAATTTTCATTTATGGCAAATTCAAGAGCTAAAGCAATTGATGAAGCAGAAGGTTTTGTGAAAATCTTAGCTGATGAAAAAACAGATAGAGTTTTAGGAGCACATATTATTGGACCTCATGCAGGTGAATTAATTGGAGAAATTGGAGTAGCAATGGAGTTTGGTGCTAGCGCTGAGGATATTGCAAGAACGTGTCATGCGCATCCAACATTCTCAGAAGCTGTAAAAGAAGCAGCTTTATCAGTAGATAAAAGAGCAATACACTCTTAAAGTATTTTCATATTATAAAAATATGAAAGTACCGATTCTTATACCAAATATTTTTAATCATCCATTTACCTATAATTCAGATTTAAATTTAAAGGTTGGAGACTACGTGGTAGTGCCTTTTGGCAAGTCAGAGGTGACTGGAGTTGTATGGGATGATTTTGAAAAAAAAACAAACAAAAATTTTGCTATTAAAAAGGTTTTAAGAAAATTAGATGTTCCACCCTTAAAGAAAAATACAATTAAATTCTTAAATTGGTTTTCTGAATACAATATGACTCCTAAAGGCATGGCATTAAAATTGTTATTATTAAGTAGTGGCGCCATAGAAAAGTTACCAATTGAAGCTTATGAGCAATTCAAAATAGACATCAAAGAAAATGAAATAAAACTTTCTAAAGAGCAAAAAGATTCATTAAAAAAAATGAATGTATTAAATCAAAAATTTAGAGTTCATGTTTTACAAGGCACTACAGGCTCAGGTAAAACAATGGTCTATTTTGAGGCTTTAAAAGAGATAATTAATAAGGGTTTTCAGGGTTTAATTCTATTACCAGAAATCGGATTAACAGGACAATTTCAAAATAAATTTATAGAATTTTTTGGTTTCAAGCCTGCTGTGTGGCACTCAGGAATTACAAAAAAAAATAAAGAAATTATTTGGAGTGGAATAGCAAATGATAAAATTAAAGTTGTAATTGGTGCTCGATCTTCATTATTTTTACCTTTTAAAAAACTAGGATTAATCATTGTTGATGAAGAACATGATCAATCTTATAAGCAAGATGAGGGAGTAACTTATAATGCAAGAGATATGGCAATTTCTAGGGCATCCTTTGAAAATATTCCAATCAATTTAATAACAGCCGTACCCTCTATTGAAACATATGACAATATTAAAAAAGGCAAATATAGCTTATCAAAACTTGATCAAAGATATTTAAATGCATCTTTACCAAAATATGAAATAATTAATCTTAATAATTCAAAGTTAGAATCACAATCCTGGATATCTAGAGAAACAATTGAGAAAGTAAAATTTCATCTTGAAAAAAAAGATCAAGTATTATTTTTTTTAAATAGAAGAGGATTTTCACCTCATGTATTATGTAAAAAATGTTTTACTAGTTATTCATGTCCAAATTGTTCAATAAATTTGGTTTATCACAAAAACAAACAAAATTTATTATGTCATTACTGTGGATACAAAACTTTACTAAATAGGGACTGCTCAAAAGAAGGAAAATGTGATTTTATTTTTAGTGGGCCTGGAGTTGAAAGGATATCAGAAGAAGTAAAAAAAATTTTTCCCACCAAGGAAACAACTATATTTTCTAGCGATACAATGAATAAAAAAAGTTCAGCAGATATTTTAGAAAAAATTATAGATAATAAAATTCAAATTTTAATTGGAACTCAATTAATTTCTAAAGGATTTCACTTTCCAAGTTTAAATTGTATTGTTGTTGTTGATATCGATTTATCATCACAAGGTCACGACCTAAGAGGTGCTGAAAAGAATTTACAATTATATCATCAACTTTCAGGTAGAGCAGGAAGAACAGGAAAGCCAGCAACTGTTTATTTTCAAACTTATAATTTAAATACCAAAATGATAACAGACATTACCAATAAAGATCCTGATATTTTTTTAGATAAAGAACTTGAAATTAGAAGGGAAAATAACCTTCCACCGTTTCAAAGATTTATTGCCTTAATAATTACCGGTAATAATGAAAGAGAACTAGAAAAAGAGGCTTATAAATTTAAAAGTTTTATAGAAAGTGCTGTTGATGGTAGAGTGCTTGGTCCTGTAAATGCACCTATATTTAGATTAAAAAGAAGGTTTAGAGTAAGACTTTTGATCAGGGGTCGAAAATCTCTCAAGGTTCAAAATTCCCTTTCAAAAGTCATTGAAAAATTCAAATTTCCAGCTGGAATGAAACTAACGGTTGATGTTGACCCAATAAACTTCAATTAACAAAGAAAAAACAAGACTTTTAGACAATGTGTGACTTGAAGAGCTAGGAGTCATATGTTAATTAAAACAAAATTTTAATAAATCTTCTAATATTTATAAGGAACAATAAATTGAGCAAAAATAAAGGTTTTTCTGAAACATCAGCAGGTAGATATTCCCTGGCACTTTATGAATTAGCTGTAGAAGCTAATAATTTAAGTGAGATCGAGGTTCATTCTGCTTCAATTATTAATTTAATTACTTCAAGTGAAGATTTTAAATCTTTAATCAAGGATCCAACGAATAACAAAGAAGACCAATTAAATGCTCTAAGTAAAATTTCAGAACAATATAAATTAAATGAATTATTAACTAAATTTTTAAGCTTTCTAATATCTAAAAGAAGATTCTTTTATGTGGATAAAATTCTAAAAAGCTTTGTTGAGACATGTTCAGTTAAAAGAGGTGAATTAAAAGCAGAATTAACTTCTGCAAAAGATCTTACTGAAAATGAAATTAACAATATAAAAGAAGAATTGACTAAAAACTTTAGTTCAAAAATAAAATTAAACTACAAACACGATGCAAGTTTAATTGGGGGTTTGATTGTGCAAGTCGGAAGCACAATGGTGGACACTTCCATTAAAAATAAATTACAACAAATCGAAAATAGGATGATAGAGGCATAAATGGATATAAACCCATCAGAAGTAACAAAGATATTAAAAGAGCAAATTAAAAAATTTGGCGATAAAGCAGAAGTGACTGAGGTTGGTCAAGTTTTGTCAGTAGGAGATGGTATTGCTAGAGTGTACGGATTAGACAATGTTCAAGCTGGAGAGATGGTAGAATTTTCTGATGGATCAAAAGGAATGGCTCTAAACTTAGAAAGTGAAAATGTTGGAGTTGTAATTTTTGGAGACGATAGAAAAATTAAAGAAGGTGACGTTGTTAAAAGAACAGGAAGTATTGTTGATACACCTGTTGGAAAAGAATTATTAGGAAGAGTTGTTGATGGATTAGGAAATCCAATTGATGGCAAAGGTGCTTTAGATAAAGCAACTAAAAGAAGTAGAGTTGAAGTAAAAGCTCCTGGAATTATTCCAAGACAATCTGTTAGTGAACCAATGCAAACAGGCTTAAAATCAATTGACAGTCTAGTTCCAGTTGGAAGAGGACAGCGTGAATTAATTATTGGGGATAGACAAACTGGAAAAACTGCAGTTGCTATCGATGCGATCATTAACCAGAAAAAAATAAATGAATCTGGTGATGAGAAGCAAAAACTTTATTGTATCTATGTTGCTATAGGTCAAAAAAGATCTACCGTTAGACAAATTCAAAAAACTTTAGAAGAAGCTGGTGCAATGGAATATACAACAATTGTTGCTGCTACTGCTTCAGATGCAGCGCCGCTTCAGTTTTTAGCACCATATACAGGCTGTACTATGGGTGAATATTATAGAGATAATGGTATGCATGCATTAATCATTTATGACGATTTATCTAAACAGGCTGTAGCTTATAGACAAATGTCACTTTTATTAAGAAGACCTCCAGGAAGAGAAGCTTATCCGGGAGATGTATTTTATTTACACAGCAGATTACTTGAGAGAGCAGCCAAGCTTAGTGATGAGCATGGTGGAGGTTCGTTAACCGCTCTTCCTATAATTGAAACGCAAGGTGGAGACGTATCTGCTTTTATTCCAACTAACGTTATTTCAATTACGGATGGTCAAATATTTCTTGAAACAGAATTATTTAACCAAGGAATTAGACCAGCGATTAACGTAGGTCTATCAGTTTCTAGAGTTGGATCTGCAGCACAAACAAAAGCAATGAAAAAAGTTTCTGGTTCAATGAAGCTAGAGCTTGCTCAATATAGAGAGATGGCTGCCTTTGCACAATTTGGATCTGATTTAGATGCATCTACACAAAAACTTTTAAATAGAGGTTCAAAACTAACTGAACTTTTAAAACAAAAACAATATTCCCCTATGACAGTTGCTGAACAAGTAATTTCAGTTTTCTGTGGAGTTAAAGGTTATTTGGATGATGTGGAACTTAAAGATATTGCTGAGTTCGAATCTAAGATTATTGAAAAATGTAAATCTGAAAAACCAGAAATTTTAGAATCTGTTTTAAGTTCAGGTAAGCTTGAAGAAGATACTGAAAAATCATTAGTTGATACTATCATGGAACTTAAGAAGAACTTTAATTCTTAAAATATGGCAACACTAGACGACTTAAAAAAAAGAATAGCGAGTGTAAAGTCTACACAAAAAATTACCAAAGCCATGAAAATGGTTGCGGCGGCTAAACTTAGAAGAGCGCAGGAAAATGCTGAAAAGGGAAGACCTTATTCTGAAAAAATGAATAACATTATTCTTAATTTATCTAGTGGCATTTCTGATAAGGAAAATGCTCCTAAGCTTCTTTCAGGAACAGGAGAAGATAAGGTTCATTTATGTATTGTGTTAACATCTGATCGTGGTCTATGTGGTGGTTTTAATACAAATATTATTAAAAAAGCCAAAACATATTTTCAAAAAATATCTGATGAGGGAAAAACTTTAAAAATTATAACCGTTGGATCTAAAGGGTATGATCAATTAAAAAGAGTTTATAAAGATGATATCGTAGAGAGAATGTCTTTTAAAGATTCAAAAACTATCAACTATCTAGATGCTGAAAAAGTGGGAAAAATGATAATTGAAAACTTTGAAAAAGAAGAATTTGATGTGTGTACAATTTTTTATAATAAATTTAAAAATGTAATCACTCAGATACCTCAAGAACAACAAATAATTCCTTTAAAAACATCTGAAGCAGAAGAAAATTCTTCTGAGGATAATTATGAATTTGAACCAGACGAAGATGAAATTTTAAGCAACTTATTGCCTAAAAATATATCTACTCAGATTTTTAAAGCGATGTTAGAAAATTCAGCTAGCGAACAGGGCTCAAGAATGAGTGCAATGGACAATGCAACCCGTAACGCAGGTGAAATGGTTGACAAGCTAACTATTGAGTATAATAGAAGTCGTCAAGCAGCTATTACAAAAGAACTAATTGAAATCATATCAGGAGCGGAAAGTTTATAATTATGAGCAAAGGAAAAATCACACAGATCATTGGAGCAGTAGTAGACGTAAAATTTGATGGAGAACTACCAGAAATTTTATCAGCATTAGAATGTAAAAATGGAGACAACAGATTAGTTTTAGAAGTTGCTCAGCACCTTGGTGAGTCAAGTGTTAGAACAATTGCAATGGATGCTACTGAAGGACTAAAAAGAGGAGACGAAGTAACTGCAACAGGTGCTCCTATACAAGTTCCAGTTGGTCCAGAAACTTTAGGAAGAATTATAAATGTAATAGGTGAACCTATCGATGAAAAAGGTGAAGTTAAAACAAAAGAGAAATGGCCAATTCATAGAGCTGCACCTGAAT
The DNA here is from genome assembly GCF_059417945.1 of Candidatus Pelagibacter sp. PS_17. Lineage (NCBI taxonomy): Bacteria > Pseudomonadati > Pseudomonadota > Alphaproteobacteria > Candidatus Pelagibacterales > Candidatus Pelagibacteraceae > Candidatus Pelagibacter > Candidatus Pelagibacter sp. PS_17. The sequence goes on along the minus strand of NZ_CM182073.1, from coordinate 1,171,710 downwards.
TTAGTGATCAGTCAACAGAGACAGAAATTCTAGTTACAGGAATTAAAGTAGTTGATCTATTAGCACCGTACGCCAAAGGAGGAAAAATTGGTTTATTTGGTGGTGCGGGTGTTGGTAAGACAGTACTTATTATGGAATTAATTAACAACGTAGCAAAAGCTCATGGTGGATTTTCTGTGTTTGCTGGTGTTGGAGAAAGAACTAGAGAAGGAAATGACCTTTATCACGAAATGATAGATTCAGGTGTTATTAAGCCAGAAGGTCCAGGATCAAAAGCTGCACTAGTGTATGGTCAAATGAATGAACCCCCAGGAGCTAGAGCAAGAGTTGCCTTAACAGGTTTAACTGTGGCTGAATATTTTAGAGATCAAGAAGGACAAGACGTATTATTCTTCGTTGATAATATCTTTAGATTTACTCAAGCAGGCTCTGAAGTTTCTGCACTATTAGGAAGAATTCCTTCAGCAGTGGGATATCAGCCTACACTTGCAACTGACATGGGTAATCTTCAAGAAAGAATTACGACTACTAACAAGGGTTCTATTACATCTGTACAAGCGATTTATGTACCAGCAGATGATTTAACTGACCCGGCACCTGCTACATCTTTTGCTCACTTAGATGCAACAACTGTATTATCGAGACAGATAGCTGAAATTGGAATTTATCCAGCAGTTGATCCTCTAGATTCTACTTCTAGAATTTTAGATCCTAGAATAGTTGGTGATGAGCATTACAGAGTTGCAAGAGAAGTGCAAAAAATTCTTCAAACTTACAAATCTCTGCAAGATATTATTGCAATTTTAGGAATGGATGAATTATCTGAAGAAGATAAATTAACAGTAGCTAGAGCGCGTAAAATACAAAGATTTTTATCACAACCTTTCTTTGTTGCTGAAGTCTTTACTGGTTCTCCAGGAAAATTAGTAGATTTAGAATCTACAATTAAAGGTTTTGCTGCAATATGTAATGGTGAGTATGATCATTTACCGGAAGCTGCATTTTATATGGTGGGCACAATTGAAGAAGCTGTAGAAAAAGCAGAAAAAATGGCGAAAGATGCTGCTGCATAATGAGTGAAGAGTTCAAAATAGAAATTGTAAACCCAGAAAAATCTTTTCTTTCAAAAGAAGATGTAACAGAAGTTGTTGTACCTGCTTTTGAGGGAGAAATGGGGATTTTAAAGGACCATATCTCAATTATTTCATTTCTAAAGCCAGGGATTATTAAAATCTTTTCTAAATCAGGTGAGGATAATTACTATGTTGAGGATGGAATTGTTGAATTTAAGAATAATAATTTATCAGTTCTAACAAGTTCTATTTTTAATATTAAAGATATTGATAAAGATAAAATTAGTGAACTACTTGCTCAAGCAGAAGAAAATTCAAAAAATAGTGACATTACAGATCAAAATAAATACTTAGTTGATCAAAAAATTGATGTGCTAAAAACTCTTAATTAAGAATTTCTTTTACTTTTTCTTTAACATCTTTGTACACATGTAGCTTAAAGTCTACAACTAGGTCAGTTATATTTTCTAGATCAATCCATTTCCATTCACAAAATTCAGGGTGTTTAGTTTTAATATCAATCTCATTATCTTGTCCTAAAAATCTCATTATAAACCACTTTTGTTCCTGACCTCTATATTTACCTTTCCAAATTATACCTAGTAAGTTTTTTGGTAATTCATAAGAGATTAATCCATCACATTCTTTGATTAGTTCAACATTTTTTATACTAGTTTCTTCTTCTAGCTCTCTGTAAGCAGCAGTTAAATAGTCCTCACCCTTATCAACACCACCTTGGGGCATCTGCCAAAAATTTTTTTGATTATCAATCCTTTTTGCAACAAAAACTTTATTATCTTTGTTCAGGACAACAATTCCAACCCCACTTCTAAGAGGTAAATTCACTTTACTATCTGGCATTTATCCGTTGAATAGTTTTATTGCAAAATTCAATTGATTATCAGTTTCAGAGTTAAATTTAAAATCATCCGAACCTTCTGCAACTTCTATATCAGGTGTTACACCTACTTCAGAAATAGATTTTCCTGAAGGGAGATAATATTTTGCAATTGTTAATCTAATAGCACCTCTATTTTTCAAAGGGATTATTGATTGCACAGAACCTTTTCCATAACTATTTTCTCCAAGTATAATAGCTCTTTTATGATCTTTTAATGCACCAGCTACTATTTCCGATGCTGAAGCTGATCCATAGTTAATAAGTATAATTAGTGTTTTACCATTTGTTAGATCACCTTTTTTAGCAAACCATTTTCTATTCTCTGAAGCTTGTCGACTTCTTGTTGATACAATCTCACCATTTTCTAAAAAAAAGTCTGAAATTTTAATTGCCTGAGAAAGCAAGCCACCTGGGTTGTTTCTTAAATCTAAGATATAACCCTTTAGATCTTTTTTTTTATTTAATTTATTAATTTTATCTTTAATTTGTTCACTGCTATTTTCGTTAAAGGAAGTTAATCTTATATAGCCAATGTTATTATCTATAAGTTCAGATTTTACAGACTGAACCTGAATAACTTCTCTCGTTATATTAAAAATTAATGCTTTTTTTACACCTCTTCTTCTAACTGTTATTTCAATACTTGATCCAACAGGTCCCCTCATTAAGTCTACTGCTTGCATTAATGTTTTGCCTTGGACCTGGGTATTATTAATTTTTACAATATAATCACCAGCTTTTAATCCTGCTTTTGATGCTGGAGTATTATCTATTGGTGATATTACTTTTACAACACCTGCTTCCATTCCAACTTCAATACCAAGCCCACCAAACTCTCCACTAGTTTCAGTTTGCATACCCTCAAAACTTTCAGGTGTCATATATGCGGAATAGGGATCAAGAGATTGCAATAAACCATTTATGGCTGAGTCCATACTTTTTGATTGATCAACTTCATCAACGTATTCTTTGCTAATTTTCTCAAGAACCTCACCAAACAAATCAATTTTTTTATATAAGTCGGTGTTTTCAGAAAAACTTTTTTGAAAAGTAAATAATAGTATTATAAAAAAAAGAAAAAATCTTTTAGTCAAAATCATATCATCACTTTTTCTTTAGGAATGATTTCTGACCATATTTTTTCTAATTCATAAAATTTTCTTTTATCGGGATGAAATATATGAACAATCAAATCTATACCATCAACTAATTTCCAATCACCACTTTCTTTTCCTTCAATTTTAGAATTTTTTATTCCATTGGTCTTTAATTTTTCTAGCACCATTTCAGATAAAGCTTGAATATGTCTAGAAGAAGTTCCACTTGCTATAATCATATAGTCAGCCATTGAACTTTTATTTTTAAGATCTATTGAAATAATATCTAGGGCTTTATTAGAATCTAGGGTTTTTAGGATTAAATCTTTAAGGTCTATGTTTTTTTCCATTAATTTATTTAACCTTATCAAATTTTTCTTAATTGAGAAGATGAAATATTAACCTTTTTAAAATTAATAAAAGATAATCTATTTTTATTTACACCATTATAGGTCACAGACTTTAGCGATTTAGCTTTATATCCCTGTCGATCAAATACAAGTAGATTGCATTTTTTTATAATGGATTTCCATTTATACCATTTATGAAAATTGATTAGATTGTCAGCACCCATAATAAAATAGATCTCAAATTTTTTATCTTTATTTAAGTAATTGATGAGGTCAATTGTTTTATTGGAGAGAACTTTTTCCTCATAAAATTTTACTTTAATAAAATTATTTTTACCAATAATTTTTTTTGCAAATTTTATTCTATTTTTTAGATCTGTTTTACTTGTATTTTTAAATGGGTTTTGTTTAGTAATTGCCCATATAATATTTTTTAATTCTAATATTTTTTTAGCCTGTTTAGAAATTTCTAAATGACCTTTGTGAGCAGGATCAAAAGTTCCCCCCAAGATTCCAATTTTTGTCTTTTTTTGTTTTAAGTTATTTTCTGGTTTTACCATTACTAATAATTTCGTATTTGTATGAAACGAGCTGCCCTAATCCAACAGGTCCTCTTGGAGGCAAAGTATTTGTCGAAATGCCAACCTCACCACCAAAACCGAATTCACCACCATCAGCAAATTGAGTAGATGTGTTATGCATTGCTATTGAACTTTTAACATTTTTTAAGAATTTATTTGCAGTTTTTTTATTTTTAGTAATGATAGAGTCAGTATGCATAGTCCCATATTTGTTAATATGGCTAATAGCGTCGTCACAATCTTTAACTGTTTTTACAGACACTGTTGATGATAAATATTCAGTAGACCAATCCTTTTCTTTTGCTGGATAAATCTTTCCCTTGTAATATTTTTCCAAAAAACGATCTCCATAAATTTTGCAGTTATTTTCTTCTAACTTTTTTAAAATTGGGTTACAGAATTTCTTAACAATTTTTTCATGCATCAAAATTGTTTCAGTAGCGCCACAAATACTAGTGTTTCTTAGCTTTGCATTATAGGTAACGTTTGTAGCCATCTTTAGATTGGCATCCTTATCAATAAAAGTATGACAAAGACCTTCCAAGTGACCGATAATAGGGATGTTAGAAAATTGTTGAACTCTTTTTACTAAATTTTTTCCACCACGAGGTATTATTACATCAATATAATCTTTCATTTTTGAAAGCATAAAGTCGACCATTTTTCTGTCTTTAGAGTCTATAAATTGAATAAAGTTTTCATTCACTCTAGTTTCCTTAAGCGACTTTCGAAATAGTTTTGCTAAAATTTTATTAGTATTTATAGCTTCAGAGCCACCCTTTAAAATTACAGCATTTCCAGATTTAAAGCATAAACTTGCAACATCAGATGTAACGTTGGGTCTGCTTTCATAAACAACACCTATAACACCAATAGGTATAGACACTCTGCTAATTGTTAAACCATTTGGTCTGCTCCATTTTTCTAAAGTAGCATCAACAGGATCTTTCAATTTAGCAATTTTATTTATAGAATTTTTTATGCCTATTAGCTTTTTTTCATCAATAGTTAATCTTTCTATCAGATTGCTTTTTAGGCCCTTGTTTAGAGCAAATTGAATATCTTTTTGATTAGCTTTAAATATAGATTTTTTTTCTTTGCCTAATAAGAAAGCATATTTTTTTAAAACTTTATTTTTAGTTTTTGAATTAACTTTATCAAGTGATGCCTTTCTTGCATTTTGACCTATTAATCTCATATATCTGCTCATTCTATACCTCTACTATATCATCTTTATGAATTACTTCTGATTTGGAAATATATCCTAGTAATTTTTCTATTTCTTTCGAGTGGTGACCCATTATTTTTTCTATTTCATTAGATGAAAAAGAGCTAAGTCCTCTTGCACATTCGTAATTATTTTTATCTAAAACTTTAATATGATCTCCTTTACTAAATCGCCCAGATACTTTTTTTATTCCTGCTGCTAATAAACTTTTACCATTTGAAAGTGCTTGTTTCGCACCATCATCAATAATCAGCGCACCTTTAGGTGAAACAGAGCTGATAATCCATTTTTTTCTAGCATCTAATTTTGAAACCTTAGGCAAAAACCATGTACAATTATTCTCTTCAGTTATTTTTTTAATAGGTCGGTTTATTAAGCCATTTGCTATTACCATCTGGCATCCTGATAATTGACAGATTTTAGCAGCATCTATTTTAGTTTTCATGCCACCCGTACCATGCTCACTAATACTTTTGGTCGCTATTTTTTCTATATCTTTATCTATATTTCTTATTTCTTTTATTAATTTTGCATTTTTATATATTTTTGGATTATGTGTATAAAGACCATCTACATCAGAAAGCAAAATAAGGGAGTCTGCACCTGATATTTGTGCAACACGAGATGCTAATCTGTCATTATCACCATACTTAATCTCTGAAGTAGCGATAGTATCATTTTCATTTACTATTGGTACAAAGCCCAGTTTAAATAAATTATCAAAAGTTCTTTTTGCGTTAAGGGCTCTTCTTCTTTGTTCTGTATCTTCTAGAGTGAGAAGAATTTGAGAAATATTAATTTTTAATTTAACAAATGTTTCTGAAAATAAGTTCATTAGTTCAATTTGCCCAATAGAAGCAACAGCCTGACTTTTATCAATCTTAAGGTTTTTTTTGCTAATATTTAGTTTTTTGCAACCCATTGCTATTGCTCCAGAGCTTACAATAATAACTTTTTTATTCTGTTTTATTAATTCCTGAATATCTTTAGCAAATTCAGTGAGCCATTTTCTCCTTACTTTTTTTTTGTCATCTATTAACAAGGATGAACCAATCTTAATTACAATTATTTTAGAATCTTTAAGATACATAGGAGAGCAATTTAGCTTTAATTCTAGATATTGAGCCTTTTTCTAATGTTGAGAGTGTAACCACCTCAGAATCTTTATTTTTAGAAAAATTTTTTAAAATTTCTTTCACTTCTTCTTCTTCTAATAAGTCTGTCTTATTTAATACAATTATCTCTTTTTTTTCTAGTAAATCTTTACTGTAACTCCCCAACTCATTTCGAACTTGTTTATACGTATTTTCAAGGTCCTCATCAGTAATATCTATTAAATGCATTAAAGTTTTGCATCTTTCTATGTGTTTTAAAAATTGAATACCAAGACCTACACCCTCGTGCGCACCTTCAACCAATCCAGGAATATCAGCTAGAGTTATTTCTTTATCATCATAACTTGCAACACCAAGATTTGGATTTAATGTTGTAAATTTATAGTTAGCAATTTTAGGCATCGCATTTGTAATGGAAGCTAATAAGCTTGATTTACCTGCATTAGGTAGTCCAACAATACCAACATCAGCAATAGTTTTTAACTGAAGCCAGATTACATACTCTTCACCAGGCGCACCTTTAGTAAATTTTTTGGGAGCTCTATTAGTGGAACTTTTAAATCGAGTATTTCCTAGACCACCTTTACCACCATTAGCTACAATAAATTCTTCACCTTCTTTTTTAAAATCATAAATTAAGGTTTTATTATCTTCTTCAAAAACTTGCGTACCTATTGGAACTTTTAAAATTAAATCTTCTCCACTGTGACCTGTACGATTTTGTCCAGAGCCATTAACTCCTCTTCCTGCTTTATGGTGTTGTTGAAATCTATAATCGATAAGAGTATTTAAATTTCTTTCTGACCTAAGATATATGGTGCCACCTTTACCTCCATCGCCACCATCAGGTCCGCCGTATTCAATAAATTTTTCTCTACGGAAGCTAGGAGATCCATGTCCTCCATTGCCTGCTTTTACATAAATTTTAACTTGATCTAGAAACTTCATAATACAACTCTTAGTTTTTTAGTTGTACTACTAATTGGGCTTTACTGAAACGAATGTTCTATCTGATTTACCCTTTTTGAAAACAACTTTTCCTTCAACAACAGAAAAAATTGAATGATCTTTACCCATCCCCACGTTTTCACCAGGAAAAATTTTTGTGCCTCTTTGTCTTACAATTATGTTTCCAGGAATTACTACTTCACCACCATACTTTTTAACGCCAAGTCTACGACCGGCACTATCTCTTCCGTTTCTCGATGATCCACCTGCTTTTTTTGTTGCCATAATTTACCTAATTTATTTGCTTGCTACTTCAGTCTCAACTTTTTCAACTTTTTTAGTTGGTTTTACCATTTTCTCAGCTTCTGATAAAACTTTACCATCTTTTGAAAAAATTTTGCTAATTCTAATTAATGAATACTGTTGTCTATGACCATTTTTTCTTCTTGAATTCTGTCTTCTTCTTTTTTTAAATATTAAAATAGTTCTATTTTTACCATTTTCTACAAGGTCGGCTTCAACTTTTGCACCTTCAACTACTGGAGAACCAACTTCAATAGTTTTATCATCTCCATAAGCTAGGATTTCTTTAAATTCGATTTTAGTTTCAGGTTTAGAATCCTCTAATCTTTCAATTTTAAGGATTTCACCAGCTTTAACTTTATACTGTTTTCCACCTGTTTGTATTATTGCGTATGACATTGTTTAATCTGTTTTTTATAATCAGCAATATAGTCTTGACCAAATTATAGTCAAGCGCGAATAAGCTAAAAATTGTCCTTTAAATCTCTCAATTTTGAAAAGCTTTCCTCTGTACCCGATCTAAGAAAAATATTGCACTCTAATTCCTCTTTAATCGTAGATGGAATAGTAGGTAGGTTTTTTTCTAATTTTTCATCTATAAGTTTAATCTTAACTTTAAGGCTTTCATTATCTTGGTCGTGAGCAATACAAAATTTAGAGTTTTGTTTGGTATATTCATGTCCGCAATAGACCTTAGTTTTTTCTGGCAGAGCTTTTATTTTCATCAATGAATTATACATCTGTGAGTATGTTCCTTCAAAAATCTTGCCACAACCAAGTGAAAAGAGGGTGTCTCCAGTAAAAACAGACTCTTCATTATAAAAATAAAAACATATATGGCCAAGGGTATGACCAGGTATATGAAATATTTTAGCCTGGAAATTTTCTTCGTGCCAAATGTCCTGATCACCAACAAGTATATCTATTTCTGGAATTCTATCTTTGTCTCCTTTGTATCCAATAACACTAGCTCCATATTTTTCTTTTAATTCTTTATTTCCCCCAACATGATCATAATGATGATGTGTATTTAATATATATTTTAAATGTATATTTTTATCTTCCAAATATTTGATAACAGGTTTTGCTTCACTAGGGTCAATCACACATGCAATATTTTTAGCTTTATCAATAATTAGATAAGAATAATTATCCTGTAGACAGCGTATTATTTCAATTTCCATTTAACTTTCAATTAAAAAAATACCCAATTCTGCAGATAAATTTTTAGTATTTAGATTAAGTCTATTAATAGAAGATATCTTTTCGTTATGTAGAGCTAATGATTTATCTAATTTAATTTTTCTATTTTCACAAAAATTATAAAAATCTTTTATAGTGCACATATGAAGGTTGGGAGTATTGTACCACTCATCAGGTAGATTTTTTGTAATTGGCATTGTTCCTTTAATTAATAGGTGAAGTCTAACCTTCCAAAAACCAAAATTAGGTATTGTAACAATAGCTTTTTTGCCAACTCTTAATAGTTCTTTGATAACTATTTCAGGATTTAAAAATGCTTGTAATGTTTGACTTAAAATAACGAAATCAAAGGAACTGTCAGGAAATTGTAATAGATCTTTTTCTGCATCACCTTCGATAACAGTTAGTCCTTTTGATAAACATTTTTGAACATTATCTTTTGAGATTTCTATTCCTCTTATGTCTATTTCTTTATTATATTTAAGATATTCCATTAATATGCCATCTCCACACCCCACATCTAAAACTCTAGTATTTTTTTCAATTAAATCGGAGATTATTTTAAATTCTTGTTTCATGTTTAGTTTTTAGAATAAGCTGTTTTAATATAGTCACCTAGAGTATTTAAAAATTTAGGAACTTTTAAAAGGAATGAATCGTGCCCTTTGTCAGATTCAATTTCAACAAATCCGACCTCAGCACCTATAGCATTTAAGGCTATAACAATTTCTTTATTTTCAGAGGTTGGATAAAGCCAATCAGAAGTAAAAGATATAATAAGAAACTTAGTTTTAGTTTTTTCAAATGCTTTAGATAAATTACCATGATGTTCTTTTACTAGATCAAAATAGTCCATTGCTCTTGTTATGTATAGGTAGCTATTGGCGTCAAATCTATCAACAAATACAGATCCTTGATATCTTAAGTAGCTTTCAATTTGAAAGTCAGCATCAAAACCAAATTTCAAATCATCTCTTTCTTGTAACTTCCTTCCAAATTTTTCTTGAAGACCATCTTTAGACAAATAAGTTATATGAGCAGCCATTCTTGCAACAGATAATCCTTTATTAGGATTTTTATTTTGATTGGAATAATCACCATTCTCCCAATTAGCATCAGCCATAATTGATTGTCTACCAAGTTCATTAAAGGCAATGTTCTGTGCCGAATGACTAGCTGTACAGGCTATTGGAATAGCAACTTTTGCTTTATCAGGGAAGTTATTAACAAATTGAAGTGTCTGCATACCACCCATTGATCCACCCATAACAGCAAATAATTTTTCAATATTAAAAAAATTTAAGAGATTAAATTGTGCATTAACCATATCATTAATAGTTATAACTGGAAAAGTAGTACCATATTTTTTATTGGTATCAGGGTTAATTTCACTGGGACCATACGAGCCCATACAGCCACCAATAACATTGGCACAAATTACAAAATATTTATCAGTATCAATGACCTTACCAGGTCCAACAGCATATGACCACCAACCATCTTTTTTAGTAATTGGGTTTATTCCAGAAACGAATTGGTCACCAGTTAAAGCATGAAAAATAAGAATAGCATTATCTTTCTTCTCATTTAGGGAGCCATAAGTTTCGTAAGCTAGAGAATAATTATTGATAATTTGACCACAATCTAATTTTAATGGCTTATCAATTATAATATTTTTTATGTTCACATTTTTATTCATAAATATTAGCCAAATTTGAATTGTGAGACAAAAAAACTTATTTAGCAGTTTTTTTTAAGCGCTCGCAATTCAGTTAAATCAGCGCATATTTTTTGTACTAGATAGCATTTCTTATGTCAATTTTTTTAAAAAATGACTTATTCTATATGAAAGGATAATATTTTATTTATAAGGTAAATTAAATTAATACAATGACAGTTCCAAAATTTAAAAAATTCAATATCGAGGCCTATAAACCAGGTAAGTCAAATATAGCAAAAATACGAAATATTATAAAATTATCAGCAAATGAGTCAGCTCTTGGTGTAAGCCCGAGAGTAAAGAAAATTTTACAGAATAAAAAATTGTTAATATCAAAGTATCCAGACGGTAAAGCAAAAAACTTAAGAAAAGAAATTTCAAAGAAATTTAAGTGTGATTTTGAGAGAATAATTTGTGGTGCAGGGTCAGATGAAATTATTCAAATGATTTGTCAGTTATACTTAAAACCCTCTGATGAAGTGATTGTTCCTCAATATAGCTTTTTAATGTACAGGATATATGCACAAATAGTGGGGGCAAAAGTTGTTTTTTCTAAGGAAAAAAATTTTAAAGTTTCGATAAATGAAATTATTAAGAAAGTAACAAGAAAAACCAAGCTAGTATTTATTGCTAATCCAAATAACCCAACAGGAACATACTTAACTAGAGCAGAATTAATAGACTTAAGAAAGAAATTAAATAAAAACATTTTACTAGTTTTAGATGATGCGTATTTTGAATATATGAAAAATAAAGATTATAAATCTGGTTTAGATTTATTTAAAAATAAAGATAATGTTGTTGTGATAAGAACTTTTTCAAAAATATATGGACTGGCCTCCTTAAGAGTTGGCTGGGGTCATGGGCCAAAAAAAATTATATCTGCAATGAACTTAATTAGACCTCCATTTAATGTAAATCAAGTTGCACAGATGGCAGCAATAGAAGCTTTAAAAGATAGAAAATTTATTAATAATTCTGTGAAACACAATATTAGAGAAGCAAATAAAGTTAGAAATGTTTTACAAAAACTAAAAATTCTCTCAAATGAAGTAACGGCTAATTTTTTATTATTAAATTTTGATAGATGTAAATTTTCAGCTAACTATATTTTTAACAAACTTCAGTCAAAAGGAATTATATTAAGATCTACAGATGATGGGTATAATATTAAAAACAAATTAAGATTAACAATTGGATCAACAAAAGAGAATATGAGATTCATAACAACAATTAAGGCTATCTTTAATTGATTATGAAAAATATTTTAATTATAGGCTGTGGTTTAATTGGCTCTTCATTATTAAGAGCAATTTCTGAGAAAAAAATAGCTAAAAAAATATTTGTCTATGAAAAATCAAAATCAAATATTTTAAAAATCAAAAAATTAAAATTACCATGTGAAATTACAAATGATTTAAAGCAAATTATCCCATACTTAGATTTGATAATATTTTGTACTCCACTAGGAGAATATGAAAAAATAATTTTAAAGATAAACAGATATTTATTACCCAAAACTATTATTACAGATGTTGGATCATCTAAAGAAAAGTCTATGGATTTAATTAAAAGAAAATTAAAAAAAGGAATTTTTTGGACATCCAGTCACCCTATTGCAGGTTCAGAAGTTAGTGGCCCAGAAAATGGAGTAAAAAATTTATTCCTTAATAAATGGTGCATATTAATAAAAGAAAAAAATACCAACAGAAAACATCTTCTGATACTTGCCAAGTTCTGGAAAAAAATTGGTTCAAAAGTTGCAATTATGGACTCAAAAAAACATGATACGGTTTTTTCTATGACCAGTCATTTGCCTCATTTAATTGCATATAATTTGGTTAAAACAGCTACAGACTTTGAAAAACAACAAAGATATGAATTAATAAAATTTAGTGCCGGTGGTTTGAGAGATTTTTCAAGAATTGCTGCATCTAATGAAATTATGTGGAGAGATATTTTTTTTAATAATCAAAAAAATATTTCAAAAGTTATTGATCTGTTTATTAAAAATTTACGTTCATTTAAAAGAGATATTCAATTTAAAAATAATAAATCTATTATTAAAAAATTAGTTAATACTAAGAAGGTTAGGAAAAAAATAATTAAGTTAAAACAAGATATTAATAAGCCAGATTTTGGAAGAAATTAGTATTTTATAGGGGATATTTTTTTTACAGTTAATTTTGCTGTTCTTTCAATTCTATTTATTGTCTCTTTTATATTCATAATCAAAACTTTCTTTTCAGGACCATATGCATGAATTAATTTTTGAGCGTTAATACAGACAGCAACATGACCTTTCCAAAAAATAATATCACCTTTTTTAAAAACTTTACTTCTATTTTTTTTTGCTGAATATTTTATTTGGTCTTTTGTGTCTCGTGGATAAAATTTATTATTATAGTAAAAAAATAATTGTAAAATAGCAGAGCAGTCTATACCTCTATAAGTTTTACCACCCCATAGATATTTAATTCCTAAAAATATTTTTAATACTTTTAAATAATCTTTTTCTATATGATTAATTTTTTTTATATTACTTTTTTTAATCCATTTATTTTTTTCAAACTCTATGAATTTTTTATTTTCATTAATTATTGAAATTCTTGATGCAAAGGGTAAAAAATTTTTTGTTTTATTTTTTTGTTTATTATAAATATTTGTTTTTAAAGTAAATATTTTATGAGTTGGTTGGTGGTCTTTTGTGTAATCTTTATTTTTTATGTATCCAGTATAATTATCGAATAAAGTCTTTATTTTTATCCAACTTTTATTCCTAGATATAATCTTAAATTTTTCTCCGTACAAAATTTGAGAGGTAACCTCAGAAAATATATTGGGCTTTTTATAGATATTTGATAATGGTTTTTTATAAAAATAACTATCTTTCATGAAGTTTTAATTTATCTTTTATAAACCATAAACAAATCAAAGAAGGTATTACCATGATGGCAGTAATGATAAAAAATACTCCCCAATCTCCATTAAGCCAATCTACTAATGCTCCAGATGATGATGCAAGTGTAGTTCTGCCTGCAGTTCCTATTGATGCAAGTAACGCGTATTGGGTTGCAGTATATGTTCGGTCTACTAGTAATGAAATAAATGCTACAAATGCAACTGTTGCAAATGCTGCTGCTATATCATCAAATATGACAGCTACTGCGAATAATAACTCGGATTTATCACTCCATGCTAAGACTGTGAATAATAAGTTAGTTGCAGCCATTAATATTCCTGCAACAAACATTGCTTTTAAAACACCAGATCTAATTACAAAAAGTCCACCCAGCAATGTAAACATAACTGTAGTAATCCAACCTAAAGTTTTAGAATAAATTGCAATATCACCTTTAGAGAAGCCTATTTCTTTATAAAAAACTATCGACATACGTCCAAGAAAGGCCTCACCAATCTTAAATAAAAAAATAAAACTTAAAATTCCAACAGCAATTGTAAAACCATTTTTCCTAAAAAAGCTTATTATAGGGCCACCTAATGTGCTGCTTATCCATGTTATAAAATTAGTTATAATATTTTTTGATCCAAGTTTACTTTCTATAAGTTTATCAGTTTCTTTTTGTTTTTTTTGTCTATCAGTATAAAGAGGCTCATGGACAAACATCAAACCTATATTCATTAAAATTACTAGAATTCCTAAAATTAAAAATGTAATTTGCCAGTAATTTGTAACACCCATATTCTCTAAATATTCTGCTGTAAATAAAGCTATTACACCACCTAATTTGTATCCACTCCACCAGCCAACAACAGCCATAGCAGCGCCAGCGGCCATTGATTTACTTTCGTGTTCGCCTATTTGTTCAATTCTTAAAGCATCAACTGTAATATCTTGTGTTGCTGATGCTATAGCAATAATTAAACCAACTGTAATTAGTAGCGCAAGGTTTTCGGTAGGATTAATGAAACTCCAAGTAACAAGACAAGCTAAAATTGCAATTTGCATTAAAACTATCCAGCCTCTTCTATGACCAAGTTTTTTTGTTAGGTAGGGTATTTGAAATCTATCAATAAGGGGGGCCCATAAATAATTAAAAGCATAAACAGCAAATATTAGTCCTGCCCAACCAATTGTTGATCTGCTTAAGCCCTCTTCTTTGAGCCATAGACTTAAACTGCTCCCAATTAAAACCCAGGGAAAACCAGAGATTGCACCTAATAATAATATTCTAAGCATTCTCTTATCAAAGTAGACAGCAAAAGTTTCTGATAAGGATTGTTTTTTAATTTCAATCATAGTTAATTTCTCCAAAATGATGGAAGAAACAATACAAGTATAGCAAATAATTCTAACCTACCCAATATCATTCCAAGACTTAAAATCCATTTAGATATTTCCGGTAAGCTTGAAAAATTGCCATTAGGGCCAATTGTAGAGCCCAATCCTGGACCAACATTTGAGATAGAAGTTGCAGCTCCAGAAATTGAAGTAACAAAATCTAGACCACTTAAGGATAAAAATGCAGTTATTAAAAAAAATATAACCAAATAAAGAAAGATAAAAGAAATGATGGAAGCCATAAATTTATCATCAACATTATTTTTATCATATTTTATTATGAATATGCCTTTTGGATAAATAATCTTTTTTAATTGATTAATAATAAAAAGGTATAAAATTTGAATTCTAAAAATTTTAATTCCACATGTGGTAGAACCAGCACAACCACCAATGAACATTAAAGTTAGAAAGAAAATGAGTGGAAAATTACCCCATCCATCAAATTCTCCAGTAACATATCCCGTTCCACTTAATATAGAGATAACATTAAAACAAATAGTCCTAATATTTATTTGAGAAAAATCTTTGTTGTGAAAAAGTAAATAAATAAAAAGTATAATAATTGAAAAAATAATAATTTTTAAAAACGATTTTATTTGAACATCAGAGATAAGAATTTTTCTGTCTCCATTTAAAAATTTTATATAAGCAATAAAAGGTAAACTCCCTAATATGATGAAAACCATGGATGATATTTCGATAGGTAGACTATTAAAATATCCAATAGATTCGTTATAATTTGAAAAGCCACCAGTTGCTATCGTGGTCATTGAATGAGTTAAGCTATCAAAAATATTCATACCAAAAATTTTATATGTAGAAGCACAAAGCACGGTTAGACCTAAATAAACGTAAATTAGTCTAAGTGAAATTTCTTTTGATTTTGGTAATAGTTTTTCAGAAGAATCATTACTTGAAATTTTAAACAATTGCATTCCACCAACATTCATTATTGGCATTAAGGTTATTGCCATTACAATAATACCAATTCCACCTAACCATTGAAGCATTGCTCGCCACAAAAGTATCGATCTTGGAGCACTCTCTAAGTTGGAGATAATTGTCGACCCTGTCGTGGTGATTCCAGACATACTTTCAAAGAAAGAGTCAGTAATTGAAAGTTCAAGAGTAGAAAAAATAAAAGGTAAAGAACCAAATATTGCAATACTTAACCAAGAAAGAGCAGTTAATAAGAACGCTTGTTGTAGATTTAATTTTTTATCATGATTTAAATTTGTTAAAAAAAATAAAACACCAAATATTATAGAAATTATAGAGCCTCCAATAAAAGAGGAGTCAATTTCCGAATATATAAACTGAGCTATAATTGGAATCATCATGGAAATTCCAAGAATAATTTGCAAAACACCCAAGGTAAAAAAAACAGTTTTATAATTAGACATTTTGAAAGAACATTATTTTATGGTAAATAAATTTCAACTCTATAAGAATTAATAAAAACACCAAATATAAGATATTTGTTATTAAACAAAGTGATTGAAAAAGATAATTTAGATAAAACTAACGCATGGCCCTTTGTTGAGGCTAAAAAATTACTGCGTGAAAGAAAGTCCTTTATTGATAAAAAAGGTAAAATAATTTTACAAACTGGTTATGGTCCAAGTGGGCTGCCCCATATAGGTACATTTGGTGAAGTTGCAAGAACATCGATGATGGTTAATGCTTTAAAACAACTCACAGATATACCAACGGAAATCATAACCTTCTCTGATGACATGGATGGCTTTAGAAAAGTTCCAGAAAACGTTCCAAATCAAGAGCTCTTAAATAACAATCTTCATAAGCCTTTAACTCAAGTGCCAGATCCATTTGAAAAATTTTCAAGTTTTGGCGAACACAATAATGAAATGTTAAAAGATTTTTTAAATAAATTTAATTTTGAATATAATTTTCAAAGCTCTTCAGTTCTTTATAAGAGTGGTTTTTTTAATCCCACATTACAGATAATCCTAGAAAATTATCAAGGTATTATGGATATAATTCTTCCAACACTAGGGAAAGAAAGACAAAAAACTTACAGTCCATTTTTACCAATTTGTCCAGACACCGGTAAGGTTTTAGAAATTCCAGTTTTAGAAATACTAAAAGAAAAATCCAAAATTATATTTGATAATAATGGAAAAAAACTTGAGGTAAGTATCTTCGATGGGAATTGCAAATTACAATGGAAAGTAGATTGGGCAATGAGATGGTACGCTCTTGATATAGATTTTGAAATGTATGGAAAAGATCTAATTGAAAGTGCAATATTATCATCAAAAATAATCAAGTTAATTGGAAAAACAAACCCATCTGGGTTTGCTTATGAGCTTTTTTTAGATGAAAAAGGAGAAAAAATATCCAAATCAAAAGGAAATGGAATTACAATTGATCAGTGGCTGGAGTATGCATCACCCGAAAGTCTTTCATTGTATATGTATCAAAATCCCAAAAGAGCAAAAAAACTATATAAAGAAATAGTTCCTAAAACAGTCGATGAGTACTTGGACTTTATAGAAAAAGCTAAAACACAAAATGAGTTACAGCTATTAATGAATCCTGTTTGGCATGTGCATAATGGATTAATTCCTAAAGAAGATACTATTATGAGCTTTTCAATGCTTTTAAATTTAGTAGAAACGAGCAATGCAGACTCTAAGGAGTTACTTTGGAAGTTTGTAAAAAAATATAAAAAAAACCTTTTAGAAAAAGAACACCCAATTTTTGATAATCTTATAGGTTATGCGATTAAGTATTTTAATGACGTAATAAAATTACAAAAAAAATACAAAACCCCTGATGCAAATGAAAAAGTCGCATTAGAAGCACTGGTTAAGTCTCTTGATAGCTGCAATGATAAGATGTTGCCTGAGGATATTCAGACATTAATTTATTCAACGGGAAAAGAAAATGGTTACGCAGAAAACTTGCGTGATTGGTTTAAATTAATTTATGAGGTTGTTTTTGGAGATGAAAATGGACCAAGAATGGGATTTTTTATAAGTTTTTTTGGAGTAAACGAAACTAAAGAGTTAATTAAAGAAAAAATAAAATAATGTTTTCAAAATTCAGATCACTAATTTTCAAAATTGATCCTGAAACTGCTCATAATTTAGCAATTAAATCTTTAAAACTAAACATATTACCAAACATAGCTGATCAAAATAAAGGAGATCCAATATTTAAGGCTAATTTATTTGGTAAGAATATAGATAATCCAATAGGAATGGCTGCCGGGTTTGATAAAAATGCTGAAGTTTATAACCCACTGTTTAAACTTGGGTTTGGTTTTGTTGAAGTAGGAACGGTTACCCCACTTGAGCAATATGGAAATCCAAAGCCAAGAGTTTTTAGGTTGGTTGAAGATCAGGCTCTTATAAATAGGTTAGGTTTTAATAATTTAGGAGCAGAAAATATTAGCCATAGAATTAGATCTAATTCACATAAAGGTTTATTAGGAATCAACATAGGTCCCAATAAAGATAGTGAAGATAGATTAAATGATTATTTGATTGGACTAAGAAACTTTTATGATATCGCTGACTATATTACAGTTAATATTTCTTCGCCTAACACAGAAAATCTAAGAGCTTTTCATGATGAGACTAAATTTGATGAATTGTTGAATGCAATAGAAAAAGAAAAAGTTAAACTTAAATCAAAAATTCCAATTGTAGTAAAAATCTCTCCAGATATTTCAGACGAACAAATTGAACTAATAAGTAAAATTTTAATTAAACATAAAGTTAGTGCAATAATTGTTTCAAACACAACAGCTAAAAATAGAGAAAAATTGAATAATATTTTAAAGCATCAAAAGGGTGGGCTATCAGGCAAGCCACTAGAGGAAGAGGCCAATAAACTAATAAGTAAGTTTTATAAACTGCTTAAGGGCAAGATTGAAATTATAGGTGTAGGAGGTGTGGACTCGGGAGAAAGTGCTTATAAAAAGTTTCAGGTAGGAGCTAGCTATGTTCAGTTATATACAGGAATGGTTTTTCAAGGACCAAACATTGTAGGAAAGATAAAAAAAGAGCTTAAAGAAATATTAATTGACGAAGGTATTAAGAATTTTAAAGAAATAATAGGAAAGAAGCTGACTAATTGATCCTAATAAACTTGACGAGATCATGAACACATCTTATATAGTCACTAAATATTATGTCTAAAAAATGTGAATTAACTGGTAAAATTCCTATGAAAGGTCACAATGTTAGTCACGCTAACAATAAGACTAAAAGAAGATTTCTACCTAATTTAAAAAAAGCTAAATTTACAAGTGAACTTTTGAAAAGAAGTCTAACTTTAACTGTTAGTAATGCTGGTGTTAGAAGCGTTGATAAAAAAGGTACTTTTGATCAGTTTTTAAAGACTGTAAAAAATAAAAATATTTCACCTAGACTAAAAAAATTAAAAAAAAGTATATTAATTAAATCACCTTTTATTAAAAAAGCACCAAAAGCATCTCCTAGTAAATCAGCTTAATGAAAAAGTTTTTTATACTACTCTCATTTATAATGGGAGTTGTTGTCTTAACTTCAAATTATTTAGTACAATTTCCAATCAATTATTATGGTTTAGAAGAAATATTAACTTATGGTGCTTTTAGCTATCCAGTTGCTTTTTTAATTACGGATCTGGCAAATAGATCTTATGGCAAGGTTGTAGCTAGGAAAATTGTTTATGTTGGTTTTATTATAGGGATTGTATTTACTCTTTTCTTTTCAACAAATTTTGCAGACTTAATTTCAGTTAGAATTGCTATAGGTTCAGGTATAGCATTTATGGTTGCACAGTTGTTAGATGTTCAAATTTTTGACTATTTAAGAAAAAAGAAATGGTTTGTTGCTCCATTAACTTCCTCGTTAATCGGGTCTACTGTTGACACATTTTTATTCTTCTCCATCTCATTTTATGCAACGGGAATACCATGGGTCACTTTATCTCTAGGTGATTTAGCTGTTAAAATATTTGTTGCTTTAGCAATGTTAATTCCATTTAGATTATTATTAGGAACTTTTAAAGCTTCAAAAGCTTAGTATAAAAATTTGTACGACAATATTTTATAAGCAAGTTTTGCTACAAGAAAATTGTAAGAATTAAAACCTTTTATAGGTGAAAGTTCATTTATATCTGCACCAACAATATTAGAGTTTTTAGCAGCTATCCGTATGATATTTAAAGTTTCATCCCACAATAATCCACCTGGTTCAGGTGTGCCTGTTGCAGGCATTATGCTTGAATCTAAACCATCAACATCAAATGTTAAATAAACTGTTTTATTCTTTATCATTTTTTTAAATTTTTTTAGGTCCCATTTATTTTTGTCTTTTGCCCAAAAGATATCAATCCTAGATGAGTTTTTTTTTAAGAATGGTATTTCACTTTGAGATATATTTCTGATCCCAAATGAAATTATGGAAACATTTTTATGATCAAGACATCTCTTAATAGCTGAAGCATGTGAAAATTTTTCACCATTATAACTCTCTCTTAAATCTGCATGTGCGTCAAAATGTAGTAAACATATATCTTTGTATTTTTTTACAAATGGAGCAATACATCCAGGTGTTATTGAGTGCTCCCCACCAAAAGTGATTGGAAATAATTTTTTATCTAATATTTCTTGATTTATATCAGACATCTTTTTAAGAGCTTTTTTAATGTCTTTATCAATTTTAAATGGTTTTAAAGTTTTAATCCCAATTTTTTTATAGGGTTCACAATGTAACTCTTCATCATAAAGCTCAACTTGATGAGATGCTTTGATGATTTCTTTAGGGCCATTACGAGTGCCACCACCATAACTTACAGTTTTTTCTAAACCAAATGGAACAACTACTACTTTCTCTTTAAAATTAACATCATTGTCAATTCCTAGAAAACCATTTTTATTAGAAAGATATTTCAATTTTATTTAAATATTTTTGAGAAGTTTTTTCTCGTTCTATTTTTCCAATCACCTTTATGATAAGCATCGCTTGCAATCAAAGGAAGGACACTAGTTGCTTCTGCAAAAACCATTTGTTCTTTAGCAATATCTACTTTACCCCATGAGCTTGCCTCTTTTAATGTAGAGCTGCTGCAAGCACCATCTCTAGAGTCTGCTACTGTAATTTGAACTGCATATTTATGCATCTCAACTTCTTTTCCTAAAAGTTCAGCACAGATAACAGTATCTTGAACAAAGTTTTTAGGAACTCCTCCACCAATCATAAATAAGCCAGATCCTTTTGATTGAATCTTTATTTCAGTTAATTCACGAAGCTCTCTAATAGAATCTATCGTAATATGGTTTTTAGGATTATTTTCTTGATGAGTGACCAATCCAAAACCAGCACTTGAGTCTGTAAATGCAGGACAAAAAATGGGAACATTATTGTCATATGCAGTTTCAATTAAAGAATCTTTTTTTTTAGAATTTTCCTTTAAATATTTTCCCATTTCATAAATAAATTCTCTTGATGTGTAACTTCTAGGATCAAGTGTATCTGCTATTTCACATATTTTTCGATCACATTCCTGTAATTCATCTTCATCAATATATGTATCATAAATTCTATCTATATAATTTTTTCTTAATTCAGTGTCATCTTGAAATTGTGAGCCTTGATAATGTTTAAAGCCTAAAGCTTCAAAAAAATCCATATCAACTATTGAAGCTCCTGTAGCAATAATTGCATCAACCATATTGTATTTAACTAAATCTTTATAAATATTCATACATCCCGCAGCAGAAGTGGAACCAGCAAGTGTTAAAAAAATTGTACAATCCTTATCTTGAATCATTTCATTAAAAATGTTGGCTGCATTTGCTGTTTCTCTTGAAACAAAAGACATTTTTTCCATTGAGGAAATTATCTTTCTTGCATCAAACGATGTAATATCTATGTGTTCAACTGGATTTTGTAAGAAGCTTTTTTTGCTATTATGAGTTAAATTTTTGTTTTCTGACATTAGGCAACTAGTATAGCCTTATTGCTGTCTTTACCATACATGGTCATTATTGGCTCATCTTCTACTTCATAAATTTCATTAGAATAAAAACCATTAAATTGAGTTCTAAAAGTTAGACCGTAGGCTCCAAGCTGACCTAGTTCAATATAATCATTTTCTTTAATATTATTTGGAAGTAAAAATGGTCCTTTCATGTAATCCATGCTATCGCAGGTGGGGCCATAAAAATCAAAAGCAGTTAATTTTTTTGATATTATCTTGCTAGATTTAATTAAACGAGATGGGTAAACCATATTTGGTGTACCAGCATCAAAAAGAGTTCCGTATGTTCCATCATTTATATAAAGTTTTTGTTTTTTTCTAAGATTTACTCTGACAATTGTAGAACCACTTTCTGCAACTATTGCTCTTCCAGGCTCACATAATAATTCTGGAAGTTTTTCTAGTTCTAAATTAGTTAAACTTTTTTTTATTTCTTCAAAATAATTTTCTAAAGGTTGAGGTACTAAATCAGGATAGATTGCAGGAAATCCACCACCAATGTTTATATAATCAGGAATAATTTTTGTTTTTTTTATTATGTTTCCAATCTCTCCAATTCCTTTTGCATAAGAAATTGGGTGCATACATTGAGAACCAACGTGAAAACTTAAGCCAATTTTTTTTGCATATTGTTTTGTTAGTCTTAATAAACCAGTAGCTTCAGAGGTTAATACACCAAATTTTTTAGATAGATCTATTTGAGCATGTTCATTTGAAACAGCAACTCTTACAAATAGTTCAAGATCTTTTGCTTGATTGGTTGCTTCAATAATTTTTATTAATTCATCTTTAGTATCTAAAGAAAAAGTTTTAATATTATAGTTAAAGTAAGCTTCCTTAATACTTTCTCTACTCTTAACAGTATGCATATATGAGCATTTTGCATCAGGGGAGATAGCTCTTATGTCTTTAATCTCTTGAATTGAAGCTACATCAAAGTTTTCAATTCCACTTTCTACTATTGTTTTTAAAACCTCAGGATGTGAGTTAGTTTTAACAGCATATAGAACTTTACCAGGAAATTTATTTCTAAAATAAGTAGAAGCAGACTGTATAGATTTTTTTCTAATACAATAAATAGGCTTTTCTGGTTTTAGTTGATTTATAAGCTCATCAACTGTTTTAAATTTTTGCATTTCATATGTCTCCAAAAAAAATTTAATAAAAAAAAGTTCTTAAATACTTAAAAACTTTCATATAAATCATGCAATTAAGGCAATACTTAATTAATGTAAAGCAAATAATGGGTGTTGAAATTATCAGATAAGGCACCATATTAATAATATGGTTGAAGCAGCTAATTTAAAAAAATTAAGTGATTTTGATAATAAATCCTTATTAATTGTTGATGATGACAATCCCTTTAGAGACAGGCTTGCAAGAGCCATGGAAAAAAAGGGATTTGAGGTTTTTCAAGCTGAGGGTGTACAAAAAGGAATACTGTCTGTTAAAGAGAAAAAACCAGCTTTTGCAGTTGTCGACTTAAGACTAGCTGATGGAAATGGACTTGAAGTAGTAAAGCAAATTCAAATTTCTAATCCAAGCAGTAGAATTATAATGTTAACAGGATATGGAAATATTCCAACGGCTGTTGCTGCGATTAAAGAAGGTGCAATTGATTACTTAGCAAAGCCAGCAGACGCAGATGATGTTGAGAAAGCATTACTAGCCGATCCAGAGAAAAAAGCTGAACCACCAGAAAACCCTATGTCAGCTGATAGAGTTAAGTGGGAACATATTCATAGAGTTTTTGAATTATGCAATAGAAATGTATCTGAGACTGCTAGAAGACTTAAAATGCACAGAAGAACGTTACAAAGAATTTTATCTAAAAGATCCCCTAGATAAATTTTCTAAATTTGATAATTTTTTTAGCCAATATAGCCAATAAGCAAATTTTAAATAATTCAGCTAATAAAAATGGTGTCACTCCTAATTGAAGAATTGGTTTATCCCATCCAATTAAAGTTCCCAACCAAATAGCTCCAAACACATAGATTACAGAAACAGAAAATATTAATTTTCCAAAAATTATAAAAATATTTTTATTAAGATTTAAATAGCCCGCAAAAAAAGAAGCAAATAAAAATCCAATTAAATATCCCATTGTTGGACCAGTAAAATAAACTATTCCAATACCTTTTTCTGGTGAGTTAGAAAATACAGGCATACCTAGAATACCCTCCAGAAGATAAACAGCTACAGATGCCAGGCCAATTTTATACCCGAAAGCAATTCCTAAAAAAAGAACTACAAAAGTTTGCATTGTCATAGGCACAGGATAAAATGGTATTTTTAATTTAGCTGAAATAGTTAAAGCCATTGTTCCTATAAAAATTAGAATAAATGTTTTTAATACATTTTGAATTGTATTTGTTTTTAATAGATCCATATCCACAAATTACTATTTATTAATGTGATAATCTAGTTTTTTATTAATCTTAAAAAAACATCCTCTAAATCACCGTCGTCAGTTGAAATATCTATAATTTTGACGTTATTTTTCTTAATTAAATTAATTAATTCTTCCATATTAATTTTACTTTTTTCATAAGAAACACAAACTTCATTATCTAAGTGTGAAACTATTTTTAAAGATTCTAGATCATCATTGTTAATATTTATCTTTATATCAGTTTTAAAGGTTACTTTTTTGGTTTGAATTCTATCTAATAAATTCTTAGTGCTGTCTAGGGCAACAATATTTCCTTTATTTAATATAGCTATTCTTCCACACATTTCCTCAGCCTCCTCGAGGTAATGAGTTGTTAAAATGATTGTTACACCAAGTTCATTTAATAATTTTACATTTTTCCATAAATTTTGTCTTAACTCCACATCAACACCAGCAGTAGGTTCATCTAGAATAACTATTGGTGGCTGATGAACTAAAGCTTTAGCCATTAACAATCTTCTTTTCATTCCACCAGATAAACTTCTAGCATAGCTGTTAGCTTGTTTTTCTAAGGACACTAATTTTAGAATTGTATCTGTAATTCTATCTTTTTCTTTAATTCCATAAAGACCAGCCTGTAATTCTAATAATTTTCTTGGGCTAAAAAATGGATCAAGATTTACTTCTTGAGGAACTATTCCAACCGAAGCTCTAACTTGTCTTGGGTTTTTATCTAAGTCAAAACCCCAGACACTTACTTGTCCTGCTGTTTTTACTACTGTTCCAGCTAAAATATTTATAAATGTTGTTTTCCCAGCACCATTAGGACCAAGAAGGCCAAAAATTTCTCCTTCTTTCACGTCTAAGTTTAAATCGTTTAACGCAAGGTTGTCCCCAGCTTGTTTGTTTGAATAAATTTTTTTTAAATTTTTAACAGAAAGTATATTTTTTTGCTCCATGCGTGGTAATACATTTATAGTATTTAAAATATTTAAGATAATATTATTTAATGGATAAAATAAAAAAAACAGATCATTTTTATTTAATAGATGGTTCGGGTTACATTTTTAGAGCTTATTATGCATTACCACCCCTAACTAGAAAAAGTGACGGTCTTCCAGTAGGTGCAGTTAGTGGATTTTGCAGTATGCTATTTAAACTATTAGAGGATTCAAAATCAAATGAAAATCTTCAAAAACCAACTCACTTTGCTGTAATATTTGATGCTGCTAGAAAAACTTTTAGAAATGAAATTTATTCAGACTATAAAGCTAATAGATCAGAAGCCCCAGATGATTTAGCACCACAGTTTGAATACATAAGAAAGTCTGTAGTTGCTTTTAATTTACCATCTGTAGATCTTCCAAATTATGAAGCAGATGATTTAATAGCCACTTATGTAGAACAAATTTTAGCAAAGGGTGCAAAGGTGACAATAGTCTCTTCAGATAAAGACTTAATGCAATTGTATAGAAAAGACGTTCGTATATTCGATCCTATGAAAAATAAATTTATAACACCTGAAGATATAGTAACTAAATTTGGAGTGGGCCCAGAAAAAGTTATTGATGTTCAATCCTTAGCTGGAGACAGTAGCGATAATGTTCCGGGAGTACCTGGGATAGGTGTAAAAACTGCAGCAGAACTGATTAATAAGTATGGAACCCTAGAAAAATTATTAGATAACGCTCAAGAAATAAAACAAAATAAACGAAGAGAAACACTTATAGAGAACAAAGATAAAGCGATAATTAGCAAAAAATTAGTGACACTAATGAAGGATGCTCCAGTTGAAAGAAAGTTAGAGGAATTTCATCTAAAGAAGATTGATAAAGATAAACTATATAAATTTTTAAGAGAAATGGAGTTTAATAGACTTCTTAGTTCTGTCATTTCTGCATACGGAGAACCGCTGTTAGAAGAGACAGCAAAAGAGACAAAGCCTGAAAAAAAACATCAAAATATAAGTAAAAAAAATTATCATCTAATTACTAATGAAAAAGAAATAGATGAGTGGATTAACGAAGCAGAAGAAGCTGGAGAGCTAGCAATTGATACAGAAACTAGTTCTTTAGATGCACATCAGGCTGATTTAGTGGGAATTTCATTAAGCACTAAAATTGGCAAGGCTTGTTATATTCCAATTGGTCATAAGTTTAAAGGATGTTTAAAAAAGGAAACTGTAATTAAAAAACTCAAACCACTTTTAGAAGACAAGAGTGTAAAAAAAATTGGTCAAAATATTAAGTTTGATTTTATTGTATTGTATAAACAGGGAATAAATATGAATTCAATGGAGGATACAATGCTGATGTCTTATGTATTAGATGCTGGAAAAAATAGACATAATATGGATACCTTGTCTGAGATTCATCTACAGCATAAAACAATTTCATTTAAAGAAATTGTTGGTACAGGTAAAAAAGAAATAAACTTTAGTGATGTAGAGCTAGATAAGGCAATGGAGTATGCTGCTGAAGATGCTGATATTACTTACAGATTATACAAAATATTTAGTAAAAATTTAAAATTAGAGAAATTAACTAATATTTATGAAATCTTTGAAAAACCTTTAATTAAGATACTAGCATTTATGGAAATTGAAGGAATTAAAATTGATAATAAATTTTTAAAGGTTTTGTCTGAAAAATTTGAAAAAAAAATAAGTAAACTAGAAAAAGAAGTTTTTAAAATTTCAAAAAAAGAATTTAATATTGCATCACCAAAACAATTAGGTGAAATTATTTATAATGATTTAAAAATTGCTGTACTTAAAAAAACTAGAAAAGGTAGTTTTGCCACAAATGCAAGTGTGTTAGAAGACTTAGCATTTAAAGGACATGAATTTCCAAAATTAATTCTAGATTGGAGACAAGTGTCCAAGCTTAAAAACACTTACTCAGATGCCTTACCTGAACACATTAATCCAAATACTAAACGAGTTCACACATCATTTTTATTGGCAGCAACAACAACAGGAAGACTGGCATCCAGTGATCCAAACCTACAAAATATTCCTATTAAATCAGAAGATGGTAAAGATATAAGAAAAGCTTTTATAGCAGAAAAGGGCTTCACATTAATATCTGCAGATTATAATCAGATTGAAATGAGAATTTTAGCTGACTTGGCAGAAGTTAAGGAGCTGAAAAAAGCGTTTAATAACAATGAAGATATTCATTCTCTTACAGCAAGCCAAGTATTTAACGTTAATATTAAAAAAGTAGACCAAGACATGAGAAGGAAGGCTAAGGCTATTAATTTTGGAATAATTTATGGTATTTCACAATATGGACTTGCAAAACAAATCAACGTTTCAAATCATGAAGCAGATGAATTTTTAAATGCTTATTTTTTAAAATTTCCCGAAATAAAAATTTATATGGATAATACAATTAAGTTTTGCAGAAAAAGTGGATATGTAACCAATATTTTTGGTCGAAGATCTCATTTTAATGGAATTAATGATAAAAATTTCAATGTAAGAAATTTTCAAGAAAGAGCAGCTATTAATGCTCCTATTCAAGGATCAGCATCAGAAATCATGCGACTTGCAATGATTAGACTTAATAAAAAATTTGAAAGTATTAAAAATAATAAATCAAAAATATTATTACAAATTCATGATGAGTTAATTTTTGAGGTTCCAGTAAAAGAAGTCAAAAATATAACTGAAATAATCAAGGATGAAATGACGAGTGTTACAAAAAGTGATTTACACACTTTTTCAACACCATTGACGGTAGACGTGAATACAGGGGACAATTGGGGAATACTTCATTAATTTATCTTCATTGCCTAAATTAGAACAATTTAGTATTTTTAAAGTAGAATATGCAAACTCAAACAATAGCTCTTATTGATGACGATAGAAATATACTCACAAGTATAAGTATAGCTCTTGAAAAAGAAGGCTTTAAAGTTCAAACTTATATTGATGGAGAAAGTGCTCTAATTGGGTTAACTAGAAATCCACCAGACCTTGCTGTTATAGATATAAAAATGCCAAAAATGGATGGTGAAGAGCTTTTAAAAAAGTTAAGAAAAAAAACTTCCTTGCCTGTAATTTTTTTAACTTCAAAAGATGATGAAATAGATGAATTATTAGGTTTAAAATTGGGTGCAGATGATTTTATAAAAAAGTCAGGAGGTTTTTCCATTAAAGTTTTAATAGAAAGAATAAGGGTTCAACTTAGAAAAAAAGATATTAACAATAATCTTGAAGACACAAAAAATATTATTTCGCATGGGAAGCTAAAACTTGACCCTTCACAACTTGAATGTGAATGGGATAACAAGCAACTACCAGATAAACTAACTACTACAGAATTTTTAATAGTTAAAGAATTAGCAAAGAGACCGGGAATAATAAAAGAAAGAGCTCAGCTTATGGACATTGCCTATCGAGAAGATACTGATATTGAAGATAGAACTATTGATAGTCATGTTAAAAGAATTAGAAAAAAATTTAAAAAAGTTGATCCTGATTTTACAGCTATAGAAACAAGATATGGCAGTGGATACAGATGGAACGTTAGTTAATGTTCAGCAATTTTCTAAAAAGTTTATCTATATTAAAAAAATTTTTATTCATTAATTTGGTTATTTTTTTAATTATAGGAATTTTAACAGCGCTTTACATTAGCAATGCAAAACCTAATTTAATAAAAAATAAAACCTCCAAACATATTCAAATAATTAACAATACAATTGAGCATATTTTAAGGTTAAATATAAAATTTGAGGAAGAAGATATTAGAAAATTTTTATTTTCAACAAGATTTTTATTTCAAAACTTAGATAGAGTTATCTTATTTGATAATCAATTTAATTTAGTAGGTGATACTGATACGCTAGATTTAGACCCAAGATCCTTTTCTAGTAGACTAGATATAGTTGAGCTAGAAATATTAGACGAAGAAAAAAGCAAAAAAATTGTTGAAACAAAAAACATAAATAAAGAAAAAACTGTTTCATTCAAAGATGTTCTTACTAATTATTCGTGGTCAAAAGATTATGGAAAGCCCTTTACTTTTATACAGGAAGGCTATGATCAATTTTTACTAACAACAGTTAAAAACATTACACTAAATGGAGTTAATATTGGATACCTAGCAATTTCAGAAAATGCTAATGATGTAAAATCTGCTATTGATGAAAGAAAAACATTTATTCTAAGAACAGCAATATTTATAATTATAGTAATATTTATATTCTCTTTTGTTTTAAATAGATATTTTCTAAAACCTATAAAGAATTTAGTAGCATATACAAAAATTATAAAAGAAAAGAGCAAAAAAAAAACAAATATTAATGAACTTAAAAGTAGAAATGACGAGCTAGGAACTTTGTCAAATTCGTTAGATGATATGACAAGTGAACTTCAAAAAAGAATTTCACATGCCGAAAATTTTTCAACTGATCTTGTTCATGAGATAAGAAACCCCTTAACATCATTAAAAAGTGCTTCAGAAATATTGAATGAGACTGATGATCAATCTCAAAGAAGTAAATTAATTAGTATTCTCAATCATGATGTTCAAAGAATTGAAAGATTGATCACTGATTATTCTCAAATACTAAAAGATGAGGTTGCATTAAGTAAAGAAAAAATGAAAAAAATTAATCTCAAATTAATTGCAAGATCTGTAGTAGATGATTTTAATAATATTTATGAAGCAAAAAGAGGAATTAAAATAATGTTAAATGATCAAGATGATCAAGAAGAATATTTTATTAATGGAATAGAAAATAGAATTGAACAAATTATTGCAAATTTATTAGATAATTCAATTTCATTTAGTGATGATAACAAAAAAATCTTAGTTGAAATTTACAAAGGAGATAAAGATAAAATTATTTTTAAAGTTATTGATGAAGGTAAAGGATTTAAGGAAACAGATACAAAAAAAATATTTAATAGATTTTATAGTAATAGACCGGACACCTTTGGAGAGCATTCTGGTTTAGGCTTAAATATAGTAAAAAACCTTGTTGAACTCCATAGTGCTACCATTAATGCCTCAAACAATGTAACCCAAGAAGGTGCAAATGTTGAGATTGTCTTCCCTAAAGTTTAATCATAAGTTGATTAATTAAATTTTTATTATATAAAACTGAGCAATGGATGATTTTAAAGTCAAAGATATATCGTTAGCAGACTTTGGAAGAAAAGAAATTTCAATAGCTGAAAGTGAAATGCCTGGTCTAATGGCATTAAGAGAAGAATACTCAGGAAAAGCACCCTTAAAAGGAGCAAGAATATTGGGATGTCTTCATATGACAATTCAAACAGCAGTTTTAATTGAAACTTTAGTAGAGCTTGGAGCAGAGGTTAGATGGTCTTCTTGTAATATTTTTTCAACACAAGATCATGCTGCTGCAGCAATAGCTAAAGCAGGAATACCAGTTTTTGCTTGGAAAGGTGAAACTGAAGAGGAAGCTGTATGGTGCATCAGACAAACAATAGAAGGTAAAAAAGACTGGAAAGCAAATATGCTCTTAGATGATGGTGGTGATTTAACTGCAATGATGCACAGTGATTACAAAGATTTGTTAAAGGAAGTAAAAGGTGTTTCAGAAGAAACAACGACTGGAATTAAAGCATTAAACAAAATGGAAAAAGATGGAACATTAATGATTCCAGCAATTAATGTTAATGACTCAGTTACAAAATCAAAATTTGATAACCTATATGGTTGTAGAGAAAGTTTAGTAGATGGAATTAGAAGAGCCACAGATGTAATGATGTCTGGTAAAGTTGCAATTGTAGCAGGCTTTGGGGATGTTGGAAAAGGTAGTGCTGCATCTTTAAGACAAAGTGGTGCTCGAGTAATGGTTACAGAAGCGGATCCAATTTGTGCACTCCAAGCAGCAATGGAAGGCTATGAAGTAGTTTTAATGGATGAAGCTATAAGTAAGGCAGATATTGTTGTTACTGCTACAGGTAATATAGATATTGTTACTGCAGATCATATGAGAAATATGAAAGATAGAGCAATCCTTTGTAATATTGGACACTTCGATAATGAGATTCAAGTAGAAGCCTTAAAAAATTATAAATGGACAGAAGTAAAACCAGAAGTTGATGAAATAGAATTAGTTGATGGAAAGAGAATTATTCTTTTAGCCAAAGGTAGATTGGTAAATTTAGGTTGTGCAACAGGGCATCCAAGTTTTGTAATGAGTGCATCATTTACAAATCAAGTAATGGCTCAAATTGAACTTTGGCATAATCATAAAAATTATGAAAATAAAGTTTATGTATTACCAAAATCATTAGATGAAAAAGTGGCAATGCTTCACTTAAAAAAAGTAGGTGCTAAACTTACGAAACTATCAAAAGACCAAGCTGACTATATAAGTGTTGAAACAGAAGGTCCATTCAAACCAGATGCTTATCGCTACTAATAGCGAAAAAATAGATATCTCCCTAGAAGATAAAACATCTGAGCTAGCTAAAAGTTTTTCAAGAACACTACAAAAAGGAGATGTAGCTTATTTTCATGGAGAAATAGGTGTTGGCAAAACCACATTTATAAGACACCTCATTAATAATCTTCAACAATTAAATAAAATCAATTTAACTGAAGTTACTAGTCCTACCTTTAATTTGGTAAATGAATATGATGTTGGAAATTTTATAATACAGCATTACGATTTGTACAGGTTGACTGACTATAGTGAGATAAAAAACATTGGTTTATTTGAAAATAGAGAAGAAGTTGTGACATTAATTGAATGGCCTGAGAAAATAAAAGAAACTATTGATTCCAAAATTGATTTACATTTTGAATACAATGATGATTTAAGTAAAAGATATTTAACAATTAAGGGCGTTAAAAATAAATAATAGATGTTACAAACTAATAATAAATTAAAAAAAATTAAAGGTGACGCATCATTTAGATCTTTTTATAGAAAGTCATTATTAAAAAAAAAATCAATCATAGTTTTTGCTTCTAAGGAAAAAGAGAAAAATTTGCTAATATATGATGCAATAAATAGTCTTCTAATTAAAAATAAAGTTTTAGCACCTAAACTTTATAGCGAAAATTATAAAAAAAATTATATAGAAATTGAAGATTTTGGAGACGACTCAGTTTTTAGTTTATTAAAAAAAAATAAAAACCAAAAAGAAACTCTCTATAAAAAATCTATTGATTTACTTGGAGTGATTCAAAAAATTAAACAAAATCGATCTAAAAACTTTAAAGGTAAAACTTACAAAATACCTATTTATGATAATGTTAAATTATTCAATGAGGCAAATTTATTTTGTGAATGGTATGCAAAAAAATTTATAAAAAAAAATAAACTAACCAAGTTTAAAATTGATATAAAAAAACAAATTAGGTTTTTATTAACACTCCTTCAATCAAAAGAAAAAGTTTTAGTTCATAGAGATTTTCATGCATCGAATTTAATGAAGTACAAAAATAAAATAGGAGTTATTGACTCGCAGGATGCTTTAATTGGAAACAGGGCTTATGATTTAGCTTCCCTAATTGATGATGTTAGATTTAGAACAGATGAAATATTTAAAAATAAAATTTATCGTTATTATCTAAAACTAAATAAAAAAAGAGTTAACAAGGCTACGTTATTAAGTGATTTTGAAATATTATCCATTTTAAGAAATATGAAAATTATTGGAATATTCACAAGATTGGCAATGAGAGATAAGAAAAAGCAATATTTGAAATTAATTCCCTATGCTTGGAAGTTAATTGAATTAAGAATTTCGAACAATAAAAAATTTTCTGAGCTGAAAAGCTTATTAGAGCTTAATTTTTCCAAAAAAATAAGAAATCAGAAATGAAGATTAAAACCGCATTAATTTTATGTGCTGGATATGGTAAGCGCTTAAACCCAATAACACTGACAACCCCGAAGCCTCTACTAAAGATAAACGAAATAACTTTATTAGAAAATTGTATTAATCTAATACATTCTTTGGGAATTGATAAAATTTTAATTAACACATTTTACCTAAGTGAAAAAATTGAACAATTTCTTAATAATAAGAAATTTAATTTAGAAATTAAAATAATAAATGATGGCTCAAATATTTTAGATACGGGAGGTGGAATTTTAAATTTAATAAATTCATCTAATGAAACAGATTTTATGATATTTAATCCAGATACCGTATGGAATGAGAATTACAAAAAATATATTAAAGATATGGAGAAATTTTATTTTTTAAATAAAATTAAAAATATACTTTTATTAGCTAATGAAAACTTGAGTTTTGACAAAAATTTGAAGGGTGATTTCAATCTTAAAAAAAATATTATAAAAAAAGATGAACTTAATCACTTAATTTATACAGGGTGCCAAATCATAAATAAGAGTTTATTTGATTCTTATGAGGTAGGCAATTTTTCCATTTCAAATATTTGGAATAAATTAATTGATAAAGACGATTTATATGGTTTTGAGAGTTTTGAAGACTTTAGACATTTAACAGATCTCAATATTTACAAAAAATTATTAAAAAACTAACAAGTCCTTAGCTCTATCTTGATCTAGGTAAGTGCATTCTTTAATATTTTGCTTTGAATCTAAATTTATCAAAAGTGGATTGCCTGTTGGTATTTCGAGTAATGTTATCCTTTGATTGTCTAATTTAAATAAAAATTTGCATAACGCTCTTATAGAATTCCCATGAGCTGAAATTAAAATGTTTTTATCATTTTTTAGTTTCATTTGAATTTCATCAATATAAAATTTCATTACTCTATCGTAGGTATCTTTAAGGGACTCGGTGTCAGGAATATTTTCTTTTGGAATACTTTTATAAACCTCTATATTTAACGGGTGATACGGATTATTTCTATTTAATGGATCTGGTTTAATATCCCAAGATCTTCTAAAAGCATGTATTTTATCTTCACCAAGCTTTTCTTTCATTTCATCTTTATTTAGCCCCGTTAAAGCTCCATAATGTCTTTCATTTAATTGCCAAGCTTTAACTGGTTCTCTTTTATCTCTTAATGTGTCCTGAATAAATTTTAGTGTATTGATAGCCCTTAACTGAAATGATGAATAAAAATAATCAATATCAATTTTAGTTTCCTTAATATACTCTCCAGCTTTACAGGCTTCCAATTTACCTTGCCCTGTAAGGTCAACATCTACCCAGCCTGTAAATCTTTTTTCAAGATTCCATTCACTTTGACCATGTCTTACTAAAATTAAATGAGTCATTTGATATATTCTGATAACTGATAAAATAAATAAAATAAATAAAATAAATAAGATTATTATGAATAAATTAAAAAACTTTTCTAGAATTGGGTTTTATTCTTCTAATATAATATTGATAATATTTTATTTATTCCCAGGCAGTATTCTCGGATGCTTTTTGTATAATGATTGTTATAAACAACCACAAATTACTCAAGATTTTATAATTTCATCAAACCATTTCTATGCTTTTCTTTTACTTACAAGCTTAGGGGTACTTTCTTTTCATAATACAAAAAAGATTAATCTTTTAAGTGTTTATTTAATTCTATTATCAATTTTTTTAGAACTATTTCACATTATCATTCCAAATCGTGGATTTGAGATGAGTGATTTATTTGGAAATATTGTAGGTGTAATATTAGTTATACTTATCTATAAGATTGTAATTAGGTATGTCAAAACTTAAAAATCATTTTTTAATACTATTAATTATTTTTATAGCTGGCTGCTCCTCAATACCTCAAAATACCTCAAATAGTTGCTCAATTTTTAATGAAAGATATCTTTGGTATAAACATGCAAAGAAAACTGAACAAAAATGGGGAACCCCAATTTATATTCAGTTAGCTATAATTAAGATGGAATCAGACTTTGATTGGCTAGCTAAACCGCCAAGGCAAAAATTATTTAAGATTATACCATTTAAGAGGCCCTCTAGTTCATTTGGATATTCACAAGCAGTAAAGGGAACTTGGGAGCAGTATAAAAATGAAACAGGAAATAAATTAGCAACAAGAACAAGATTTAAAGATAGTGTTGATTTTATTGGTTGGTATACCGATAAAACTGAATCTCTTTTAAAAATTTCTAAGAAAGATGCCTTTAGACAGTATCTTGCGTATCATGAAGGGTGGGGTGGTTATAAAGATTATAAGAATAACCAGAAAGTTATAGGCTTAGCTAAAAAAGTAGAAAAACAATCTAATAAATATAAATCACAATTACAAGATTGCCAGAAAAGATTAAATAAAAATAAATATATTATATTTTAACGAAGTTGTTTTTTTAGCTCAATATCAACCGCATCAATTCGTTTCGTATTCTTTGCTAATACCAAATACATGGTTGGCGTTACATATAATGTAAAGAATGTTGATATAATCATTCCACCTAAAATAGTAGCACCCACTGCTAATCTTGAAGCTTCACCTGCGCCTGGTCCAATATTTCCTATAACTAAAGGCATCATTGCTATCATTGTGCTTATTGACGTCATCATTATGGGTCTAAATCTTAATTGACAAGCTTCCTTAACAGATGTTTCTATATTTTTTCCAGCTGTTCTTAACTGATTGGCATAATCAACAATTAGAATACTATTTTTAGTTGATATTCCAATTAGTATGACAAGCGCTATTTGTGAGAAGATATTAATAGAACTGTTCAGGAATAATATAAAGACCAAACCTCCAAACAAAGCAAGTGGAACAGTTAACATAATAATAAATGGATGAATAAATGAATTAAAGGTTGCAGCCATTACTAGGTACGCAGTTAGAAATGCTAATCCAAAAATAATAAATAGCTCATTACTAGTTTCTTTTATTTCTTCTGATTTACCTTTCCATGCAATTTGATTAGAAGAGCCAATTTCTTCCATTGTTTCTTCTAAATATGCAATTGCTTCTGTAAGAGTATAGGATTCGGATATATTTGCAGATATTGTTACAGCTCTCTGCCTATTATATCTTGCTAATTTTTTTGCAGACCCAATTTCACTGAATTCTACTAAATTTGATAAAGAAATAAGTTTACCAGAGCTTTCAGATCTAACAAATATTTTAGAAAGGCCTTCTTGTGATCGTCTATCAGCCAAGTATTGTTGGAGTATAATTGGGTATTCTTTACCAAGTTTATTAAATTTCGTTACAGTTTTTCCACCATAAAGAGTTTCTAAAGTTTTACCAATTGAGTCAGTAGACACACTTAAATCTTTAGCTTTATTTTTATTAATTACTAATTTGACTTCTGGCTTGTCTCTTGAATAGTCAGATTCTATTCTAGATAAATTTTTATTTTGTCTTAATTTATCGATAACTTTAGACTGTATTTCCTCTAACTCCTCATAAGTGCTACCCAATATAACCATTTGAACAGGTTTATTATAACTTGAAACCCTAATAGATTGAGGTGATATTGGAAAAGCGACGGTTTCAGGAACAGTCACAATTTTTCCAATTGCTTCTCTCATTATTGTTTGTGAACTTTTATCTCGTTCAGCCCATTCATCCAATAATGCAATTATTATAAAGCTATTAAAAGAATTTTTATTACTACCAAAGCCTGGCACTCTCATTATAAATCTTTTATATGGACTATCCTCAGCTTGAAGAAGGGGAATTAATCTTTTTTCAACATCTTCTGCTCTTTTTTCAGTATATTCAAAAGAACTTCCTTCATCTGTAAATCCAAGAACAAGATAAACCCCTCGGTCTTCTAAGGGTAATAATTCTTTTTTTGTAATACTAAACAAAACACCAGAAATAATAATAGTGAAGACAATAAATGAAATTATAATTTTTTTCTTATTTAGCCAATACCCCAATGTTTCTTCATAAAATTTTAACAATGATTTAAAAAATTTATCAAATTTAGTAACTATAAAATTTTGTTTTGGCTCTTTCTTTAAAAACTTACTTGCTAACATAGGTGATAGTGTAAGAGCAACAAAAGAGGACACCGCAACCGAAACAGATAATGCTATTGCTGTTTCTCTAAATAATGTTCCTGCAATTCCATCTATGAAAATTAAAGGAATAAATACCGCAACTAGAATTAAAGTTGTTGCAATGATTGCAAAGCTGATTTGTTTTGACCCTTTGTAAGCTGCAATTAATGGGCTCTCTCCATTTTCAATTCTTCTATAAATTGCATCTGTCATTATGACCGAGTCGTCAGTAATTATTCCAATTGCTAAAATAAAACTTAATAAGACAAATATGTTTATTGATAAACCAAACAAATAAAGACCCAAAAACGACGCTATTAAGCTTACAGGTAGTGCAACTGCGGGTACAATTACAGCTTTTATATTACCTAAGAATAAATAAATAATAATAACTACAAGTATAAAAGCAATGATTAAAGTTTTGTATACTTCGTCGATAGCGGTGCCCACATATGTTGCCCTGTTAAAAGCTATTTCTATATTTAGGTCATCTGGTAATGTTTTTTTAACTTCTTCAATTTTTTTACTTATTTCTTTAGAAAGCTCTACTGTTGAGGCACCACTTTTCGCATAAATACCAATTCCTACAGTGTTTAAATCTAAAGCATCTTTACTTTGGGCTTTAAAAAGATTTTTTTCTGAAACTGGACCAAACTCAACATTGGCAATATCTGAAAGTCTTACAACACTATTTTGATTTTTTTTAATAGGTAATGTTTTTAGTTTTTCTATATCGTTATATGACTTATCTAAATTTAGTATTAAATCTATGTTTGTAGCTTCTAATGTTCCTGCAGGTAGGCTGACATTTTCTTTCCTTATTGCCCCTTCAACTTCTTGAATAGTTAAATTGTTTGCAGCAAGTTTAATTGGATCTATCCAGATCCTAACACTTAAATCTCTTAAGCCACCAGTTGAGATTGTTCCAACATTTTTAACACTTGAAAATTGATCTACTAAATATCTTTCAACATAATCTCCAAGCTCTAAATCACTCCAGGTTGCTGAAGATACGGCCAGCCACATAGTAGTTGAAAATCCTGCTGATTGTTTAAGTATTTGAGGTGCTGCTGCTTCACTTGGCAATCTATCGACAACTCTTGCAACCCTTTCTCTTATATCATTAGCAGCATTATCAAGATCTATATCAGGATTAAATTCAACATCAATTGAACTGCTTCCATTTTCTGATGTTGAGTTAATATTTTTTATTCCTTCCACTCCACCTATTACATCTTCAATTACTTGTGTTACTTCCTGATCAATTATAGGAGCTGATGCAGATTTGTAGTCTACTTTAACTTGAACTACAGGTGGTTGTAAGCCCTCAGGCAGTTCTCTTACTGGCAATTGTGAAAAAACAAATATTCCAAAAACAATTAATATAAGAGACATTACCCAAGCAACAACTGGTCTTCTTATACTTATATCAGTTATAAACATTATTTTTTAATTGGTTTAATTTCGCCTCTTGGTCTAACTTTTTTTAAACCCTCAGCTACAATGTTATCTCCATTAGCTAAACCCGAAACTACTTCAATAAAACCAGAGTCTCTTATTCCAATAACAATTTCAGCTTTATTAGCGATATTATCTTCTGCAACTTTATAAACATAAGTTTTGTTACCTTCCATGATTAAGCTTGTATCTGGAATACTCATCGAATTTCTCTCATTATATTTAACTATAATTTCTAAAAGAGAACCTGGTAAAATCTCAAAATTATCATTTTCTAATTTTATTCTTATAGCTAAAGATCTTGTGTCCACATCAATCCTACCAGCTGTTGAGTCAACAACACCTGAATAAATTTTTTCACTATTACCTGAAAATTTAACATCAACATTTAAATTTTCTTTAATAAAACTTGAATAAAGCTCAGGAATATCCACATCTACATAAATTGTCGAAGTATCTTCTAGTTGTATTAAAAGTGAACTTTCAGAAACCTTAATATCATTTGAAAAATCTCTTTTAGTCACCACTCCATCAAAAGATGCTATTAAATTTCTAGTTTTTAATTTCGTTATTAAATCACCTTTTTTCAATTTTCTATTGAATTCTATTGGGTTATCTATTTCGTATTTTTCAATTTTGTATGATTTAGTTCTAAAAGGAATTGCTGTCCCATAAGTTGAAACTTTTTGAGAGAAATTTTTTGTTACAACTTCAGTTACTATTATTCCTGGAGGAGGTCTTTTGCTAAATTTTTTTTTAAAATGATTTCCTATCATTGTTCTTCCAACAATTACTATTGTAATGATTAAAAAGAAGGCAAGGATTGCAGTTCCGATTTTTGTAGATCTTTTCATATTTTAATTTTTTCCATATTCACTCCATGATCCGTCGTAAATAGTAGGCATATATTTATTATCTATTAAAGAATAAGCAAGAGCCAAAACTGAAGCAGTAACACCAGAACCACAAGTGAACACAATGTTTTTACCTATCTTATATCCAGTTAATTTAAACTTTTCATGAATCTTTTCTTTACTAATAAATGTATGATCTTTATTTATAAGTTCAGAGAAAGGTAGACAAAAAGAGTTTTTGATTGAGCCACTTCGCAATCCTTTTCTTGGCTCTGGAACCTTACCCTCAAATCTTTCTAAACTTCTTGCATCAATAACATTAAAATTATTTTCTAAAATATTTTTGTTAATTTGGTTTATATCTTTTACTAACTCTCTTTTTTCATTTGCAATATAGTTAGAGGGAATAATCTTAATTATATCACTAGTGGTTGCTTTATCTTCCTTAATCCATTTTTTAAATCCTCCATCTAATACATGGACTAATTCTGGATTGTGACCAAAATAGATAAAATTATACCAACATCTACACGAACTAATTACATCCGAATTATCATAGATAACTATTTGATCATCATTTTTAATTCCCATGTTTGACACAATATTTTCCCATGACTTAGCATCTGTTAACATATGAGGTAGATCAGTATCTATTTTAGAGTTTTTATCTAAATCAAAAAAAATTGCGTTTTTAATATGATTGTTTTTATATTCATCAAAACCATTACGTTTTGTCTGAGGCATGTGCCATGAGCAATCAATAATTTTTACTTTATCTAAATTTTCTTCTAACCAATTTGTATCAACTAAAGACATATTATCTTTTTTCCAAATATCTCTGATGATATTCTTCTGCTGGACAATAATTTTTTAATAAAGAAGATTTTGTTACAACATTTCCTGATAATTTTAAATTTACTTTTTTTATAACACTCTCAGCAATTTCTTTTTGTCTTTCACTTAGGTAAAATATTTCACTTCTATATTGCGTCCCAAAATCAGGTCCTTGTGAATTTAAGGTTGTAGGGTCATGAATTTCAAAGAAGAAATCTAAAATCTTTTCATAAGAGATAATTTTAGGATCAAAATCTAACTTAACAACTTCTGCATGATTTGTATTACCAGTACATACCTCTTTGTAAGTGACTGTTTTGCTGTCACCTCCACAATAGCCAACTTCAGTTTTAATAACTCCCTCAAGTTTACTAAACTTAATTTCTGGCCCCCAAAAACATCCCAATCCTAATACTGCTATTTCCATTGATTATACTTTAATTTGATTTACAAATTATTGCTATGCTAACTAAAAATCAATTAGGTTTTTTGTACATGTTTCTATCTGTATGCACCTTTTCTGTTATGGATTTGCTGGTAAAATGGTCAAGCGACTATCCAACTGGGGAAGTTTTATTTTTTAGGGGTTTTTTTGGTCTGTTGCCCACATATTTTTTAATTCCAAAAGGTAAATTAAAAACTTTTTATACAACTGAAAGATCAAAAGAACATTTATTCAGATGTCTTATGGGTTTAATGGCCTTGATAGCAATAGTTGTTGCGTTAAGAGAACTTCCTTTAGCAGTCGTTGTTAGTTTGTCATATGCGGCACCATTATTTATTACTGTATTATCAATTTTTCTATTAAGTGAAAAAGTGGGTATTTTTAGATGGTTAGCTGTCTTAATTGGATTTATAGGTGTTATTATAATTGCTGAGCCTGGCTTTAAGGGTATGAATTATCTTTATTTCCTTCCTCTAATATTTTGTATTGGAATGGCTTTTGTAACCATTACGATTAGAAAGCTATCAACAACAGAACCTATTTGGCTTATCTCAATTTTTTTTACAATTACTATTTCAATTGCTGGGTTGGCCACAATTCCAATGGGATGGAAAATGCCAAATTTTCAAGACTTTATTCTTTTAGCTTTAATTGGAGTAACAGGAGGTTCTGCAAATTTATTTTTAACTCAATCATATAAACTTTCTGAAGTATCTTTGGTGGCACCTTTAAAATACTTAGCTTTGGTATTTGCTATATTTTTTGGTTATTTTATTTGGAATGAGATACCAACTATAAAAACACTTATTGGTGCATCACTTGTAGTTCTTGCCTCTCTTATAATTTTTAGAAGAGAAATTTATCATAAACAAAAAATACCATCAACAACTAGACATGAATAAAAAACCAAAATATTGGAATACTGCAAAAAAATATTTATCCAATAAAGATAAAGTAATGTCATCATTGATAGATAAATATAAATCTCCTTCAGAGGCTGTGCTTACTTCTAGAAAAGATATATTTTTTTCATTATGCAAGAGTATCATTGGGCAGCAAATCAGTGTTGCAGCAGCCAACTCAGTTTTTTTGAAATTCAAAAAGAAATGTAAAAATAAGATTAATGCAAAAACAGTCTCTAAACTTTCTTCTGTCCAACTTAAAAGCTGTGGATTAAGTGGACAAAAGGTTAAGGGAATAAAAAGTTTAGCTAAACAAATATTAGATAAATCATTTAATCCTAGATTAATTCCCAAGATGTCAGATGAAGAGGCTATTATTTATTTATCTCAGTTAAGACAAATTGGAAGATGGTCAGCTGAAATGATTTTATTGTTTACTTATAATCGATCAAATATTTGGCCTATACAAGATATTGGTCTTTTAAGAGGAATTTCAAAAAATTATAAAAAAAAATATCTACCACCTGAATCTTATGTAAAATTATTAAACAAAAGATTTAGTCCATACTGTTCAGTTGCAACTTGGTATCTTTGGAGAAGTATAGATCCAGAACCTATTCAGTACTAAAACCTTCTACTATTTGTAGGTTTCGTTCAGTAGTATCTCTAGCTATAGCCCAACCATCTTGATACTCTTTAGAATCGTGACATTTCATAGCTTGCTCATGATTTGGAAATTCCCAAATTACAGTTCTTGGGTAAGTTTCACCCTCTAAAGTTTCAAATTTTCCACCTCTCACAAGAGGTTTTCCTCCATAACTTTTTATTATTCCAGTAACTTTTGCCCCATAATTTTTTAAATTTTCTTGGCTATCTATTCTTTTGTATAAAGCGATCCAGTAGGCTTTCATTATTTCTCCTTTTTAAATAATTTTTTATATGATAATGAATTTTATGGCAGAGAAATTAATTATCACTTTTGATCAGTATACAAAAATTGTAGAAAAACTAGCAATAGAAATTCACAATAATTATAAGCCAACAGTACTAGTAGGCATTATGAGAGGGGCAGCTCCTATACTAGATATCCTCTCTAGAATTTTAAAATTACCTATAGCTTATATAGTTATCCAAAGTTATTCAGGAAAAGGAATGGAAGATAAACAGGGTCAATTAATGTTTGCAAGAGAAATTAGTTCTTTAGCTGAGAATAAAGATTTTAATAAAGTTTTATTAGTAGATGATTTATCTGATACAGGATTAACTTTAAACAAAAGTATTGAGTGGTTAAAGAATTATGAACCAACTAGAAATTATATAAATGAAGTTAAAACAGCCTGTTTGTGGAAAAAAAAATCATCTACATTTGAGCCAGATTTTTGTCCAGTTAAACTTGATTCAGATCCATGGATTGTTCAGCCAACTGAACATTATGAAGAGATGTCTATGGAAGAAATAATTAAGAAAAATAAATAGGGCTGGAATAATTCCAGCCCTAAAAATTATATTTTAAGCAACTGCAAAACTAACAACACTCAAGATTGCAATAATCCATATTGCTGGTGAAGTTGAAGAAAACTTACCAGTAAATAATCTGATTAATGCGTATGATACAAATGCTAAAGCAATACCATTACTAATACTATATGTTAACGGCATAGCAATCATAGCAAGAATAGCAGGAGCTGCTTCACCAATATCATCCCATTCAATATCAGTTATGTTTCTAACAAAAAGAACAGAAACAAATACTAAAGCTGCACCATCAATTTGCTTAGGTAAACTTGTTGCTAAAGGAGCAAAGAATATACAAGCTAAAAACAGAAGACCAATTACTAAAGAAGTCATTCCTGTTTTCCCACCAGCTTTTACACCAGCACCAGACTCAACATAACTTGTTACAGTTGTTGTTCCCATCATTGCACCCGCTACAGTTCCAACACTGTCAGCCATCATCGCTTTTTCAATGTCTTTAACTTTACCATTTTTATCAACTTTACCAGCAACGTTTGCTACTGAAGTTAATGTTCCTGCAGTATCAAAGAAATCAACAAATAATAAAGTAAACACCACAGTTGTCATACCAGCTGTTAATGCTGCTGATAAATCAAAATCAAATAGATAAGTCATTGGAGGTGGTGAGCTTGCAATTCCATTAAATTTAGCAAGTCCAGTAGCCCATGCAATAATACTGAATAGTAAAATACCAATAATGATATTTCCCTTAACTTTCATTTTTTCAAGAACAACCATCAAAATAAATGCTGCACAACCCAATAGAACAAGGGGATCACTCAAGTCACCTAATTGAACTAATGTTACTGGGTTATCAACAACAACTTCCATGATCTGAAGTCCA
Source organism: Candidatus Pelagibacter sp. PS_17 (assembly GCF_059417945.1). NCBI lineage: Bacteria > Pseudomonadati > Pseudomonadota > Alphaproteobacteria > Candidatus Pelagibacterales > Candidatus Pelagibacteraceae > Candidatus Pelagibacter > Candidatus Pelagibacter sp. PS_17. The sequence goes on along the minus strand of NZ_CM182073.1, from coordinate 1,127,717 downwards.
ATTATTGCTAAGAATAATCCTATACCAGCGCCAATTCCTAATTTTAAACTTCTTGGAATTGAATTAATTAACCACGCTCTGATAGGTGTTAATGAAATGATTAAGAATAAAACCCCAGCAACTAGTACAGCTCCTAAAGCTTCTTGAGGCGTATAGCCCATTCCAGCACAAACACCAAATGCAACGAATGCATTAATTCCCATACCTGGCGCCAAACCTATCGGCCATGTTTTTCCATAAAATGCCATTATGAAACAAGCAAGCGCTGTTGCAACAATTGTTGCCGTGTATACTGCTCCAAATTCAAAGAACCCTTTTTCTGGTCCAGCAAATTCACCTGATAGTATAAATGGATTTAAAAACATAATGTAAGCCATTGTCAAAAATGTTGTTACACCAGCTATTACTTCTGTTTTAAAATCGGTCTTGTGTTTTTTATAGTCGAAATATTTTTCTAACATTGATCCTCCTAAGATTAAGATGGACTAATATTAGATTAATTAAGAAATTACTCTTAAAAATCTAAGTTTATCAACATATTTCAACTTATAAGTTTATATTTATGCCATATTTTGAGTGTTATCATTGAAGCATGCATAAATTAAAATTTATTTTAATAAGCTTATTTCTTTTAACTCTTGTTGCCGGCTGTCAAACAATCAAAAAAAAAACAGACGCAATTGTTGAAAAAGAAAATGCTAAGTTAAGTGAATACATTGGAAAAACTTCAAGCAATTTGCAAATGGAATTAGGTAAACCAGATGAAGATTTTAAAAATGATAAAGGCAACTTAGAGCTTGTTTACAACACTAAAAAATATGGAATACTTTGCGAAAGAAGATTTGAAGTAGATTCTAATTCTATAGTGATTGGTTTTGTTTCAAACGGTTGTTTCTAAAAACTTAATACTTGTGGGGAATGTACCCCACAAGTAAGGTTTTTACTTATTTTATTTCAATAAGTTTTTTCTTTTTATATTCAGGTACAATTCTTTCACAGGCAATTGTTAAAAGACCATCTTTTAATTCAGCACCATTAACTTTCACATCCTCAGCGATTGTAAATGATCTTGCAAATTGTCTTTGTGAAATACCTTTATGAATAATTTCACCATCATCAGATTTGTCCTCAGATTTATCAACTTGTTTTGTTCTTACAGTTAATAAATTGTCTTCAAACTCCACCTCTACATCATTTTTATTAAAACCAGCTAAAGCAACTTCAATAGCGTAGTTGTCTTTTCCAGTTTTTCTAATGTTGTACGGTGGATAATTGGACTGCATGGTTAACCCTCCATTTCCCAGCATATTTTCAAATTGGTCAAACATATCGTCAAATCCAATTGAAAAAGGTCTTAGAGTGTTAAATATAGATAGATCCCTACTTGTCATAGTTTCCTCCTTTGTTAGCAAGGTTAATTTAGTAAGCCCCATTAGGCGACTTACATATGATATTTAGGAATTAAGCTAAAAATTTCAAGATAGGACAACTAAATTTTTTTAGAAATTTTTAATGCAAATGCATAATCTAGTGCAATTTCTTCTATAGCCCCATCTCTACCTGATTTACCACCATGACCTGCGTTCATTTCAGTTTTTAAAAGTAATAAATTATTATCAGTTTTATATTCTCTTAGTTTGGCGGTAAATTTTGCTGGTTCATCAAACAATACTCTGTTGTCGCTTAAACTTGTTGTGATCAACATATGAGGATAATCCATTTTCTTAATATTATTATAGGGAGCATAAGAATAAATATAATCAAAGTGATCTTTTTTATCTTTTGCATTTCCAAACTCATCAAATTCTCCGACTGTTAAAGGTAAGGAGTGATCTAGATTAGTTGTCAAAGAGTCTACAAATGGTACTGCCATAATAATTCCTAGAAATAATTCAGGGGCTTGATTAACTACGGCACCCATAAGAAGACCACCTGCAGAACCACCCATACCTATTATTTGATTTTTTGAAGTATATTTATTTTCAATTAAGTATTTTGCAGAAGCAATATAATCTTCAAAAGTATTTTTTTTATTTAGCAGCTTTCCTTCTTTCCACCACTTCATGCCTCTTTCCATACCCCCTCTAATATGGGCCGTAACCCAGATGATATCTCTATTAATCAAACTTAATCTAGTAGCAGAAAAACTAGGGCTCATAGAGCTTCCGTAAGAGCCATAACCATAAAGCAGCAATTGAGCACTTCCATCCATTTTAGTTTTTTTATGCCTAGTAATTGTAAGAGGAACCAGTCTTCCATCGTGTGATTTACAATCTACTCTTTCTACAATGTAGTCATCAGGATTATGACCAGATGGGATCTCTTGTTCTTTAACTAATTTTTTTTCTTTTGTGCTTAAGTTATAAGAATAAACTCTAGATTGTGTTTTAGGTGAAGAATAACTTATGTATATTTCGTCTGTATTTTTATCTCTTTGCATCAAAGAGGCACCAGGAACATATACGGTTTCATCAGAAAAAATTAACTCTTCTTCTATTCCAGTTGTAATATTTTTTACAAATAATTTATCTAAAGCATCTGAAGTTTCAGATCTAATGATCCAATTTTTTAAGAATGTTAAACCTCCAATTAGAACCTCATCTTTTGCAGCAATAAAGGTTTTCCAGTCTGGTTTTTCCAAACTATTACTTATGTCTATTTTAAAATCTTCAGCATTTTCATTAGTATGATTGTAAAATTTACCATCCCAAGAATTGACCGAATAAAGAATTCCTCTTTGTCTTTTTTTTATTAATTTTGGTTTGGGATTTTTTTCATTAACATCAAAGTAATATTGTTCAGATGTATTATGGTCTGAAGAGCTGATAAAGAAATATTTATCATCTGCACTTAAACCAATTCCAACCGTAAAGGCTTCACTTTTTTCTTCGAAAATTAATTGATCTTCGCTAACTTTAGTACCTAATTTGTGTCTATAAATTTTTCTTGGTCTATGATTTTCATCAAGTTTTGAATAAAAAACAAACTGATCATCTAAACTGAATGTTATGCTACCTGATGTTTCCTCAATTTTTTCAGTAACTAATTTTTTTGTATTTATATCTCTAATATATATTGTGTAATATTCAGAACCCTTTGTATCTAAAGAATATCCCAAATATTTGTCATTAAAACTAACCTCCAAATCGCCAACACCAAAGTATTCTACTTTTAGTTTTTCTTTTTCTTCATCTCCATTCCAAATTTCTTCAATATTATTAGTTCCGATTTTTTTCCTTAATTTTATGGAATAATTTCCTTTGGTAGTTGTTTTTGACCAATATTCATAATCAAAATCTTTAAAAGGTAGAGACTCATCATCTAATTTTATTCTTCCTTTGATCTCATCAAATAATTTTTTTTGAATGGTCTTGGTATCTGACAAGTAAAAATCAGTATAAGAGTTTTCTTCTTCAAGATATTTTCTGACTTCAGGGTTTAATTTTTTGCTATCTTTTAAAACCTCCAGGATGTCATCTTGATGTATCCAACTATAATCATCTTCCCAACTAATATTATGACACGTTTTTATTTCTGATTTTTTTTTAAGATGTGGTATTTTCATGGATAGAAATTAAATATATGAATATTATTATTTATACACTAGTTTTTTTGGGAATTGCTTACTTTTTACTTAAATTAGCAGCTAACATTTCATCAAAAAAAATATCAAAACATTTAAGAAAATTAATTTTCTTAGGTTTGATAATTTTAGCAGTATTATTTGTAGTTGCTGGCAAGTTTTTATTAAGCATTCCTTTAACATTACTGAGCTTAGCTTTAGTTAAGTTAAAAGGGTTTTCAATATTTCAATTAATTGGTTTATTCAGACTTATACAAACACTTAGAAACTCTGGGAGATTTTCATTTAACCAAAATCAAAATGTTAAAAATTCTTCTAAAATATCTATAGAGGAAGCCTACAAAATTTTAAATTTAGATATAAAAAAAAATATTAGTAAAGATGATGTTAAAAATGCATACATAAAAATTCAGAAAAAGATACATCCAGATATTTCACCAGAGACCACAAGGTTATCGATGATTGTAAATGAAGCTAAAGAGATTGTATTAAAAGATATTTCTTAGTTAAGAATTTTTTTTAATTGATTAAAAATTTTGTCTGGATTAATTTTCTCTTTACCTAAAGTATTATGTTTTACTGTATTTTCTCCATCAGGGATAATTGGATACATTCTTGAGGTATAATTCCCATATATTAATGGTGTGTCTGCCATTAAAACAATTGTTTTAATACCAAGTCCTGACGAAAGATGACTAAAACTAGAATCATTACAAATAGAAATATCACAATTTTTAATTATTGGTAAAGTTTCTCTTATACTTAAGTCATCCAAAGGAATACATTTGTCTTTAAATTCTGTATTAAGTATTTCTTTTAAAATTTCTTGTTCTTCTTTATTTTTACCAGTAGCTAAAAAAAACCTACACTTATAAGCATTAGAGATTAAACGAATTAGTTTTATAAATATTTTAGCTGGAATTCTTTTAGTTGGTCCTGATCCACCTATGCCAAGTAAAATATTTTTTTGATCATTATTGATTTTAAATTTTAATTTTGCATCCTGAACAGATTGATCATTGATAATAATTTTTGGATCATCTTTTATAATTAAATTTAAGTTTTTATTTATAAATTTTTTTGCAGCATCTATTATATGCTGGTTTTTTTTTACAAGTAAGGGATATTGATAAATATTTTTAATGCCAGCAAATTTTGCAACTAAATAAAATCTAAGTGATGAATTAAAAATAAAAATTTTATCAAAGTTATGTTCTCTTAGTTCTTTTGCCAAGTTTATAAATCCACCAAAACCTTGGTGTCTAGCACCCTTGAGATTGTTACCTTGTTCAAGAATGATTATTTTTTCAATATTTTTATTATCTCTTAAGAATTGATCTGTTTTTGAACTTTGTTTAACTAGAATACTTACAGGAGTATTAAATTTTTTTGAAATAGCATCTATAAAAGGTAAGTAGATTACCATATCTCCAATTCCCATTTTATTTTGTACTACTAAAATTTTCATTTAATACTTTATCATCTTTACTAAAATTTTTATTTATATAAGTTTAGCATATGAGTAAAATTAAAGGTATTTACGCAGCTGGAATGTCAGTTTTTAATGATGATTTAAGTCTAAATATAGCAAAGACTATAAATCATGCAGAAAGAATAATAGATCAAGGTTGTCATGGTGTTGCTATTTTTGGAAGCACTGGGCAAGCACAACTTATATCTATAAGTGAAAAAATTAGCCTCTTAAATGAATTATCGAATAGCAAATATAAAGAAAAATATTTAATTGGAACTGGGCTAAATTCTTTAAATGAAACTATAAATTTAATGAAAGTAGCTAACTCTTTAAACTTTAGCGATTTTTTAATAATGCCACCAGCTTATTATAAGTATGGTGATAGTGAGGTAATAGAATTTTACTCAAAAGTAGTTGAAGCTGTACCAGACAGTAAGATTATATTATATAATTTTGAAAAGTTATGTGGCTACAAGTTTAGCGTTGAGTGTGTTGAGGAGCTTGTTAAGAAATTTCCAAAACAAATAGTTGGTGTCAAAGATAGCTCCTATAACCTATATGAAAATTTAAGGATTGATAATTTTTCTGTTATGCCGGGATCAGAATTGAAACTCCTAAAGGGTCTTGAGCTTGGATGTGATGGAATTATTACGGCAACTTGCAATGTAACTGCTAATTTATCTAGAAAAGTTTACGATGATTTTAACGAAAAAAAACAACAAACTGTAAATGATATACTATGCAAGGTTAGGGGTACTTTTGACCAATACAATTTAATATCAGGATTACATTCTTTTATGTCAGATCAAGACGATTGTTACAAAAATGTTATACCACCGGTTAGTCTTTTAAACGAAAAAGATAAAAAACAACTTGTGGAAGATCTCGGTAAGCTTAATTTTACATTAGGATCACTTAAGGCAGCTTAAATATAGCTAGCAAATTTTTTAACAACATTTTGAAACAAGAGACTATATTTATCAGTAATTAATTGATAAATCTAATTTTCTTAAAGTATGAAAAAAATAAAAAAAAATTCAGCTAAAAAAAAACCTTTAGTAAAAAAGAAGGTTAAAAAAATTACAAATAAAAATCATAAAAAAGATTTAAAAGTAAAAAAAAATATTTATAAAAAAAAAAATAAGTAAAAATATAAAAACAAAAAAGAAAAAACAAAAAGTTAACACTAGAAAAAAAGTAACCTTAATATCAAGAGTAGTTACACTTCAGAATTCTTTAAAACCAGAATTTAACTTTAAAATTAATTTTAATTTAGAAAAATACATTCAAGCTTTTTTTGATAGTATCGCCAATAGAATATCTGAATATAAAACCTTAAAAGCTGAAGAAAAAAGAAGAAGACAACTTGAGGAAATTGAAAAAAAAGAACAAGAAAAATTACAAATCCAAAAACAAAAAGTAAAAGAAGAAGAGGAGCAAACTAAACTTAAAGAAAAAGCATTAAAAGAAGAAATTAAACTTGAAAAGGAAAGAGCAAGAGACATAAAATTATTTTTACGTAAGGAGCAAGCATTACTTAGAATTGAACATGCTGAAAGACAAAAACAATTTTTAAAACAATTACAATTAGAAAAACAGATTGAGAAATTTAGGATAAGAGAGATTAAAGAATTAGAAAAACTTGAAAAGATTTCATTAAAAGAAAAAAGAGATGATTATGCTGGTCTTCAAGCTAGGATAGAGAAATTAAAAGATAAATATAGAATTATAAGAGACCAAAAAATTAGAGAGAGAGTAGAAGCTTTAGGAGTAAAAATTCAAGGTGATGAGGATAGAGATACTTTACTCCAAAAAGAGAAAGATTATAAAATTGCAAGGCAGAAAATTGAACTTTCTCTTGAAAGCTTTTACAGAAGTGCCAGTAGTTTGGTTTTTCAACTAAATAAACGGCACATCACTAGACATATGTCTATTTTTAGATGCATTGATCAAAGATTTGAAACTGGTGAAATCTTTATCAAATGGGATGAAGCACCCGATGAAGAGTGGCTGTTATTAATTTATATAAAAAATAATTCTCCTGACGAAGGAATAGTCATTGAAGATAAATCAGATCCTGAAAAAAATTTATCTCATGAATTCAAATCAAATGAAATATTTAAAGCATCAGATCTAATGGTTGACTCGTTAACTCAGTTAATTTCAAGAAAAAGAGCCAAAAAAGATTAAATTAGATACTATCTTCTTTAATCAATCTTTCAATTTCAGGTATTAGTTCACGACTTTTAAATGAGGGGTGGAATTTTAATGCACTTTCAATACTCTTAATTGCTTTTTCATATTCTTGAAGTTTTATGAAAATTCTTGCTTGTCCTGATAAAGCCCCAAAGTGTCTAGGCTCTATATCTAAAACTTTATCAATATCATTTAATGAATTTTTAAACTGACTCATTAAAAAATATACTGTTGCTCTTTTATTCCAGGCTTCAGACCATTTAGGGTCATTCTCCAAGATATTACTAAAAACTTTTAATGCATAATTATAATCACCGTATTGCATCAGCTCTGTTCCAAACTCTAACTTTTCAGTTAATTTAAAATCATTAGGATGTTCATTCCAGACAGACCAAATTTTTTGCTCCAATAGAGCAGCATTTTTTGAATTATCAATAATTTGAAGTTGGTCAAAAAGATTATTTAAAATAACTTTCTGCGATGACTGAGCAGAAGAAACAAAACTAAATATAAATACAAATAGTATGAAAACTTTCATAATTAAAATATATTTTATTCAGTGCCTCATCTCAACATTAAAAACTTATTTCAAAAGTTGTTTCTTATTTTTTAAAAATAAAAAGAAAGCAATAATCTCATAAAAAAATGAAAATAAAGTAAAAATTATTGGAGTTTTAAAGAAACTATAAAGAAACTTATATTTAGGAATTTTTTTCCACACCAATAAAAAAGCTTCTGCCCCTCCAATTACTTTCTCCCCATCTTTAATATGAAGTCTACGCAAAAGGTTCTTAGCATTTCTTTGAGTTTCTATTTCTGCTGATTTATTATTTGTAATATCTACCCATTCTATGTCTTTAATATTTTGTTTTTTATACAAATTTATCTCAGCACGGCAAATTTTACATGAATTATTAAAATAAACTTTCACAATCTATTTTTTATCTTTCCAAGCTGTCATTCCACCAGCCATATTTTTCACATTTTTTATTCCCATGTCCTGCATAGTTTTTGTTGCAAGTGTGCTTTGACCTCCAAGACCGCAAAAAACTACATATTCTTTGTCAGGATTTTTCTTAAACATTTCATTTTCTAAAGGACTACCATCAGCTAAATAAAACTCTAATAAGCCTCTTTCTAAATTTACAGCATTACCAATAGTCTCTGACTCAAAACTATTTTTATCTCTTACGTCTATAAATTGAACATTTGGGTCATTTAGTTTTTCTTTAGCTTCATCAACCGAAATATTTTTTATCTCGTTAGAAACGTTCATTAATTCATCAAATTTTTTCATTATATTGTCCTTTTTTTTAATTTATTCCTAAAATTATATAGAATCCGATAGATTGTATATGTGCGAAATACGACAATTGAAAAAATAATTATAACTATTACTTGTTATGTATGAATGATTTTTTTACTAAAACAGATTTATCAAGAAAAGATGCTGAAAGCATTATATCAGAAACATTAAATAGTTGTGATGATGGTGAGCTTTACTTGGAAAACTCTAAAAGTGAATCTATTGTACTTGATGATGATAAAATAAAGAGTTCTAGTTATAGTTCTGATCTAGGATATGGCTTAAGGGCGGTTACTGGTGAAGTAGTAGCTTATTCTCATTCAAATGAAATTTCAAAAAAATCATTAAAACAATCAGCTAGCAATCTAAGCTCAACATTGAAATCTCAAAAAGGTATTTACAATCATGAAATTCCTCAAACTAATGAAAAATTTTATAAAGATGTGAATCCGATAGAAGAAAAATCACTACAATCTAAATTGGATCTTTTAAAAGAAGTTAATAACTATACGAGAGCTAAAGGTGGAATGGTAAAACAAGTCACTGCTAGTTTTGCAGGTGAGCATAAATCTATAGAAATTATAAGATCTGGAGGTGAAGTGTTAACAGATGTTAGGCCTTTAATTCGTTTTAATGTTTCAGTTATGCTTGAGAAAGATGGAAAAAAAGAAACAGGAGTTTATGGAATTGGTGGAAGACAATCTTATGATGAATATCTTAAAGATGATAATTGGAAAAAAGTATGTGATGAAGCATTTAGAATTGCTTCAGTAAATCTTGAAAGTAAACCTGCACCAGCAGGAGAAATGAAAGTTGTTTTAGGATCGGGCTGGCCAGCAATACTTATTCATGAAGCTATAGGGCATGGTCTTGAAGGTGACTTTAACAGAAAAAAAACATCTGCTTTTCATAATTTAATGGGTCAAAGAGTTGCTAGTGAGGGTGTTACTATTGTTGATGATGGAACTCTTCATAATAGAAGAGGAAGTTTAACAATAGATGATGAAGGGACACCTACTGAAAAAACTGTTTTAATAGAAAATGGTATATTAAAAAATTTTATGCAAGATCGACTAAATGCTAGATTGATGAACACAAGATCAACAGGTAGTGGAAGACGAGAAAGCTACAAGCATGTTGTTCTACCAAGAATGAGAAATACCATGATGTTAAATGGAAAATATTCTCAAGAAGAGATGATTAAATCGGTTGATAAAGGAATATTTGCAGTAAGTTTTGGTGGTGGGCAAGTAGATATTACTTCAGGAAAATTTGTATTTAACTGTACAGAAGCTTATGAAATTATTAATGGTAAAATTGGATCACCTATTAAAGGTGCAACGTTAATTGGTGATGGACCTTCAATTTTAAAAGAGGTTTCATTAGTTGGCAACAACATGATGCTTGACCCAGGTATTGGAACCTGTGGAAAAGCAGGGCAAGGTGTTCCAGTAGGTGTGGCACAACCATCGATCTTAATTGATAAAATGACTGTTGGTGGAACTCAATTATAAATCATATGGTTAAAGATCAAGATTATTTAAAAAAGACAGCTTCTTTTTGCATAGATTTAGCAAAAAAACTTGGAGCAACAGATTCGACTGCTGCTGTGATGCACTCCATCTCAGAAACAGTAAATTTTAGAAATAAAAAATTAGACGAATCTGATCGGTCAGATAGCCTAGGCGTTAGTCTTACAACTTATATCGGCAAAAAAAAATCCAGCATTTCTTCTTCAAATCTTACTGAAGAAAATATCAAGACATTGGTTGAAAGATGTATTGAGACAACAAAAATTACACCAGAGGATGAATATAATTCATTACCAGATAAAGATTTACTAGCTAATAAAATTAATGATCTAAATTTATATGATGATGACCATATAGAGAATGATGAAAAAATTGAATATTTAAAAGAAGTAGAAGAGGCTGCATTTCAAAAAAAAGAAATTATTAATACAGAAACTGGTTTTTCTGAGTCAAAATCGAATTTTATATTAGCAAGCAGTGATGGTTTTTTAAATGGTTATAAATCTTCTTCTTTTTCAGCATCATGTGTGGCTGTAGCAAAAGATTCTAATAATAAAATGGAAAGAGATTATGAATTTACCAGCACTTGTCATCTAAATGATATGTTAAGACCCAGTCAAATTGGTGAAATGGCAGCAAAAAAAACACTACAAAAATTAGATCCAAGAAAAATAGAAAGTGAAAAAATTAGTATTGTCTTTGATAGAAGAATTTCAAAAGGAATATTGAGTACTTTTGCAAGTGCAATATCTGCTTCCTCAATTGCAAGAGGCACATCTTTTTTAAAAGACAAAATTAATGAGGAAATATTTACCTCTGCAATAAATATTTTTGATAAACCCAATATAGTTAAAGGATTAGGGTCAAGGTATTTTGATTCTGAAGGAGTGAAAACTGAAGAATTAAAGTTGGTAGATCAAGGTGTTTTAAAACATTATTTAGTTGATACCTATAATGGAAAAAAGCTAAACCTTAAGTCAAATGGTAGAAGTGGCGGAACAAGTAATTTATATTTTGAAAAAGGTTCCATTTCTTACAAGGACTTATTAAAATTAAATCAAAGAACTTTATATATTACAGAAACAATCGGTCATGGAAGTAATTTAGTTACAGGAGATTATTCAGTTGGTGCTACAGGGTTTATGGTTGAAAATGGAGTGTTTAAATATCCAGTAAGTGAAATAACTATTGCTGGAAATTTTAAAGATATATTCAAAAATATTACTTTGGCTGATGATCTTGAGTTTAAATATTCTACCAATGCTCCTACGATGTTAATAGAAGGCATGGTAGTTGCGGGTAAATGAAGGATTTCTGTATTATTGGCTCAGGTATTTCTGGCGCAACAATTGCAAATTCTCTCAGTAAAAAATATTCGTTAGATGTTTATGACAAAGCGAGAGGAGTTGGGGGAAGATCGTCTAATAAAAAGCTTAATAAGAATGAAAGCTTTGATCATGGTGTTCAGTATATTTCACCAAAAAGTATTCAATTTAAAAAATTTATAAAAAGTTTAATTTTAAAAAAAATTGTTAAGAAATGGCCAGGAAAACATTTATTTTTAAATACTGATAAGCAAGAAGACAAAAAACATACTAAAATAATTGGAAAAAAAGGTAACAACGCAATCAGCAAATATCTATTAAAAGATATCAACTGCAATTTTAATAGTGAAGTAATTAAAATTTTTAATAAAAATAAAGTTTGGGAAATATATTTTTCTGATGGGTCAAAAAAATTATATAAATCATTGATATTAACCTGTCCATTTCCTCAATTAAAAAAACTTTCAAAAAAATATATTAAACATTCATTTATTAATCAAAAAATAAAAATGGATGCAAATATAACAGTCATGATGGCAACAAAAAAAAGTAAACTTAATGTTAGCAGTTATTTTTTTAATGATAAAATTTTAGGTTGGGCTGGCAACGAAAATAGTAAAATGAGATTTAAAAGTAAAAATGATCTTTGGACTTTGCAGAGCACTTACTCATGGGCAAATAAAAAAATTGATAAAAATCGAGAAAATAAAAAATTAAACACAAAGATTATGATTGAGCAGTTTTTTAAACTTACAGGTATCAAAAAAACCAAAGTTTTATTTTCATTAAACCATGGCTGGAAATATTCATCTAACTCAAAACCTTTGAGAATTAAAAGTTATTGGAATTCTTCCTTAAACCTAGGAGTTTGTGCGGATTGGTTTGTTGGACCTAGACTAGAGTCGGGATGGATAAGTGCTCAAGATCTTTTTAATAAAATAAATAAATAGTTTTATTCAAACTTTTTAACCTTATATTCCCAATTTCCTAATCTAGAATAAGCAACCTTTAAAATTAATGAATTTTTTTTATCAAACCATATATCAAAATTAAGTCTTTTATCTTTTGGCAAAGACATGTCTTTTGAGGTTAATTTAAAATGATCCACGTCATAAGTTTTACCGTAGAGTTCGATTTTTTCTTTAGCAACAAAGGTTACTACTTGTTCTTTGATGCTACCTGATATTGGACTAATTTGACTATCAGTTTGTAAAATTTTATGGCTCCACCAGTTTCCAACTACGTTATTTATTGATGCTATACCACTATAGGAAGAACCCTGAATATCAAATTTATTTGTTTGTTTATTAAATTCTAAATTTACATATTTTTTTTTATCATTTTGAAGTGTTTTAGAATTAAAAGAAATTAATTGATCTTTAACATACTTTTCTTCTCCAAACCCTTCAACTTCAAAAATTGTTGCACCAAATAATTTCACTGTAAATTTAATTTGATTTGTAACTATTGTCTTATCTCCATCCTTTTTAAAAAAATAATAATTATAACCAATAACTTCACCATCTTTTAAAATCTCCATTTCAATTTTATTAAATTTATTATAATGCGCCATATGAGCATTAGAGCTGAGTGAATATGCTAAGAAAAATATTATAATAAAAAATTTTTTCATAAAGGAGTAACAATAATAGACTTTAGTTTTAAAAGAAGTAATTTATTGAAAATATGTTCTTGAAAATTAAAGATATTCCTAAAGTATATTGGAGTTCTGAAAAACCATTAAATCTTAAACCAAAAATTTCAACTTTCTTTTTTTTGTGTCTTGGATTAGTTTTATTTGGTCTAGGTGAGGGATTATTAATAGTTTCTTTTGCGGGGGCTTCCCCTTGGTCTATTCTTGCACAAGGTATTGCATTGAATGTTGATCTTTCAATTGGAATAATAACAGTATTAATTAGTATTGGAGTTTTGTTTCTTTGGTTGCCACTTAAACAAAAACCTGGAATTGGAACAATTTTAAATGCAATAATTATTGGTTTAATGATCGATGTCTGCATAAAATTTATACCAACCCCCGAAAATTATTTAAATCAATTAATTTTAGCAACAATTGCTGTACTTACGGTTGGTCTTGGTGGGGGGATTTATCTTGTTGCAAACCTAGGTGCAGGACCAAGAGATGGACTAATGGTTGGTTTACAAAAAAAAACTAACTTACCCATTGCAACTGTAAGAGCTTTTCTTGAAATAACAGTGATGTCTATTGGGTGGTATTTAGGTGGAACAGTTGGAATTGGAACTTTATTATTTGCTTTTGGAATAGGACCTTCGGTTGCTTTAGGATTATATCTTGTTGGAAAAACTTTTAATTAAAGAGGCGTTCCAGATTTCTCATTCTTTTTTCTGTCATTAGGATTTAGAATAGCTTTTCTTAATCTAAGAGATTTTGGAGTAATCTCCAAAGCTTCATCAGTATTTAGCATACTTAATTGTTCAGCAATTGACATTTGTCTTACTGGTGTAAGTACAACATTTTCATCAGTTCCTTGAGTTCTCATATTCGTTAACTGCTTACCTTTCATGACATTAATAATCATATCACCTGGTTTTGGGGCTAATCCGACAATCATTCCTTCATAAACGGGATCATTATGAGTTACAAACATTTCACCTCTTGCCTGCAAGTTAAATATTGCAAATGCAACAGCTTTTCCGTTTGCCATTGAAATTAAAGCACCATTTTTTCTGCCATCCATTTCACCTTCAAATTTTCCATAACCATGGAAGATTCTATTAATTACACCAGTTCCTTTTGTTAAAGTTAAAAATCTACTTGTGTATCCCATCAAGCCTCTTGTTGGTGCATGAAAGATTAATCTTTTTTTATCTTTTCCTGTATCTTTAAGATCAAGTAATTTACCTTTTCTTCTATTCATTGAGTCAATAATCTTTGATGAAAACTCTTCATCTACATCAACAGTAATCTCTTCAATTGGTTCTAGTCTGTTACCATTATCATCTTTTTGGTACAAAACTTTTGGAGGACTTACAGTCATTTCAAAACCTTCACGTCTCATTTGTGTCAGTAGAATTTCAAGCATTAGCTCACCACGACCACTAATTACAAAAGCATCTACGTTTGCATTTTGAGAAAAAGAAATTCCAACATTATTTTGTGCTTCAGTAACCAGTCTATCTCTGATTTGAGTACTTGTTAATTTTTTACCTTCTGTCCCAGCTAAAGGTGAACTATTCACACTTATAGTAATAGACATTGTTGGAGGATCTATTGGAGTTGCTGGAAGTGGATCGTTTACTTCAAGATCACAAATTGTATCTGCTACATTAGCTTTTTCTAAACCTGCAATTACAACAATATCTCCTGCTTCACCAACTTCAATGGGTACTTTTTTAGTTCCTTCGTATCTAAAAATTTTAGTTAATCTACCTTCATCAACTTTCTCACCTTTAAGATTTATTGCTTTAATAGCTTGGTTAGCTTTTGCCGTTCCTTGAGATATTTTTCCAACTAAACTTCTACCTAAGAAACTATCTGCGTATAATAAAGTAGATAGCATTGCGAAAGGTTTAGTTTTATCAAGATCTGCTGGCTTAACATGTTCTATAATTAAATCTAATAATGGGTGTAAATTTTCTCTTGGTCCATCTACTTCTTTATCTGCCCATCCAGATCTGCCACTTGCATACATAACTGGAAAATCTAACTGTTCTTCGTTTGCATCTAAACTTACAAATAAGTCAAATGTTTCATCTAAAACTTCATTAGCTCTTTGATCAGCTTTATCTAATTTGTTAATTACAACAATGGGCTTTAAACCTTGCTTAAGAGCTTTTGCTAACACAAATTTTGTTTGTGGCATTACACCTTCAGCAGAATCAATTAATAATAAAGCACCATCAGCCATACTTAAAACACGTTCTACTTCAGCTGCAAAATCTCTGTGACCTGGTGTGTCGATAATATTAACTCTAGTACCTTGCCAATCAATAGAAGCAGGTTTAGCTAGAATAGTAATTCCTCTTTCTTTTTCTAACTCCCCAGAGTCCATCAATCTTTCATCTACAACTTCATTTTCTCTAAATGAACCACTTTGTTTCATTAGATTATCAATCATAGTTGTTTTACCATGGTCAACGTGAGCGATAATTGTGATGTTTCGAATATTGTTACTCATAATTTGACGCTCTTATACATTAATTGAGTCATTTGAAAACTTAAAAAAAATCAATATTTGCTTGCTTAAATTAATTATTCTAAAAATTCACTTCTTGTGATTGTTATAAAAACGTATAGATATCCCTATATAAATTAGACGTATTAAAGGATTAAGAGCATATCTCCTTAAATTTTAAAAAATCTAAATACCTAAATGGAAAACTTTAAATTACTAAAAATAGAAGATTCGTTAAAGAATTCATTGGAAAAAATGAAGTTTACGAAACCAACTCCAATTCAGGCGATGGCAATTCCTGTTGCTTTAGAGGGAAAAGATATTTTAGGAACAGCTCAAACAGGAACTGGAAAAACATTGGCATTCAGCATTCCTCTAATAAATAAATTAATATTAGATAAAAATGCATTTGCATTAGTTATGTGTCCAACTAGAGAGCTTGCAACTCAAGTAATGGCTGCAATTAAAAGCATTATTAGTGATAAAATTAACATTAAAACTGCCTTACTTATTGGTGGAGAGGCAATGCAAAAACAACTTAGACAACTAGGTAATAGATCAAGAATAATAGTTGGAACTCCTGGAAGAATTAATGACCACTTAAAAAGAAAAAGTTTAAATCTATCAGCTACCAAATATCTAGTACTAGATGAAACTGACAGAATGTTAGATATGGGTTTTACCCCTCAAATAGAATTAATTTTAAAATTTGTTCCAAAAGATCATCAAACTTTATTATTTTCTGCAACACTACCTCAGAATATTGTTAGAATTTCTGAGAGATATCTAAATACGCCTCAAAGAATTTCAACAGGGTCAACATCAGTACCTATTGCAAAAATTAAACAAGAAACTCTTCAAGTTTTTAAAGAGAATAAATACGATCAACTAGTAGACCAATTTATAGCAAGAAAAGGATCAATATTAGTTTTTGTTAAAACTAAAAGAGGTGCTGATAAAATGGTTAAGCGTCTTAAAGAAGAGGGTCATTCAGCGGATGCTATTCATGGAGATCTTCGTCAAAGTAAAAGAGATCGTGTAATTACCTCATTTAGAAAAGGCCTTAAGAGAATATTAATTGCAACAGATGTTGCTGCAAGAGGTTTAGATATTCCTTTAATTCAACATGTAATTAATTTTGATCTTCCACAAGTACCAGAAGATTATGTTCATAGAATTGGAAGAACTGCTAGAGCAGGAACAGAAGGTTCTGCTTTAACTTTTCTTACCCCAGATGATAGATCGATGTGGAATGAAATTAGTAAATTAATTGATCCAAATTTTAAACCTGCACCTCGTGGCGCAAGAGGAGACTCAAGAGGAGGAAAAAGAGGAAAAGCTCCTTACAATAAAAAAAGAAAATTCAGAGATGAAAAAAAATCATTTGGTAAAGGAAGACCTGACCGATCATCAAGAGATGGAGAGAAAAAAAGTTTTGGTTACAAAGGAAAATCTAGTTTTGGGGATAAATCAAAACCATCTAGTTATGGAAGATCTAGTTCATCATCAAGAGATGGAGAGAAAAAAAGTTTTGGTTACAAAGGAAAATCTAGTTTTGGGGATAAATCAAAACCATCTAGTTATGGAAGATCTAGTTCATCATCAAGAGATGGAGAGAAAAAAAGTTTTGGTTACAAAGGAAAATCTAGTTTTGGGGATAAATCAAAACCATCTAGTTATGGAAGATCTAGTTCATCATCAAGAGATGGAGAGAAAAAAAGTTTCGGTTACAAAGGGAAATCTAGTTTTACAAAAAAAGATAACTCGAAACCAACAGGATTTACAAATAATCCAAAATACTTTGGAAAAAAAACATCTGAAAGTTCATCTACTAGTGGAGAGAAAAAAAGCTCTAGTTTTGATAGAAAGAAGAAGTTTAAAAGCAGAAGTGATAGACCTAAAAGCTTTACTTTCAAAAAACACAGTCAAAAAAGAACTCAACCTTAAGAGCTTATATTTTTATCTCTCTAAGTTTAATGCTAGTTAATTTGGAGCAACAGAATATTTAAATTATTCTTTACAATATCTTTTTAAATATTTCTAACTTTATATCAGTTTTTATATTTGAATATGTGAGACAATGATCTTACCGTTAAAATTTCATAATTATTAGAATTTAAATAATTATAAATTAATTTTTTTGATTCTTTTGTAACCTCAACACATATTAATTTTGGTTTAAATTTTTTTAAATTAATAGTTTTTAGAATTTTGTAGTCATTACCTTCACAATCTATATTTAGAAAATCAAATTTTTGTTTGATAATTTTTGAAAAAATTTTTGTCTTAATTCTATTTTTTTTAAAATTTTTGATTTTAAAATTTTTTATATTTTCTTTATTTGTGGAATTTAATGCACTAAATTCATTATCTAAATATACATCTACCCATTCCTCTTTATTTGATAAGCAAGCTAAAATATTTTTATCTCTTAATCGACTAAAATTAAATAGATTAATACTAGTTTGATTAAGGTCTATATTTGTGCCATTCCAACCTTTTTTATAAAACAATGCAGTATTACTATATTTTATTGGATGGTAACAACCAATGTCAACATACGTTCCTATAAAGCTTTTAAAATATTTATTAATAATTATATCTTCACCAAATTGGGAGTAGCTTTCTTTCTTTGTAAAAAAATTAAATTTAAAATAAAAATAAATTAAATAAATATTAAACAAAAAACTATTTTTTATTAAAAACTGCTTTATCATTTTCTTATTTGTGAATTTTAAGATTTTTTATTTTTTTCTGTTTTCTTTTTTCTTTCAAGCTTAATTTTGGTTTTTTAGCGGTACTAGAGTCTTTAAATGATTTTCCACTGTATCTTTTTGACATATCTTAATCTTATAACAGCTTAGTAAAAAAAACAGAGCAGCTAAAACTGTTTTTTTTAAATTTTATGCCTTTTGCTAGACTTATTTCTTATAAATAGCCAATTTCTTTCATTTCATCTTTGAAATCATCTTCTATTTTTTTGTTTAATTATTTTTTCTTCGTGCTCTAATAAAACGTTGGGGCAAAAAAAAGCCCAGTAGAAACTGGGCTTTTTATAATTTTTAGTAAAGTGAATGGGTTTACATTCTCATAAGATTATTAAATGAGCGTTGATTTACTTAACTTTCTTAAAATGGTTCATCTATATTCATCACTTTTCATAAACAATTTAAAAGGAAGTCAAAAGATGACTTCATTGAGAAACGGGTTACTAAGGGTTTTTTTTAATTCTTTATTTTCTTATATACTATTTTTTTCCAATTATAGTTTCTGTATAATGAACTAACTACTATTATTCTTTTATTATCTAAATCGATTAATATTTGCTGACCTGCAAAACCACTCAATCCTAAAATTTTTCTTGTCTTATCAATTCCAAAAATATCAAAATGGATTTGGCCACCATAGGATTTTGTATAAAGACCTACATCAGTTGTATGCTTTATGTTGTCTTTCTTTTGAATTCTATTTTCATAAATAGTTTTTAAATATTTACCAGCACAAGTATCGTTATGCCAATCCTCCATCATTGTTTTAGCAATTCTTAAATAATCATATCTATTTGCATAAAAAGAATATCTTGCAGAAACGAAATCTTCATTAAAATATTTTTTGGATCTTTGAAATTGAACACTATTTTTAACTTTAACATGTTCATTAAAAACTTTATATAATAATTTTTCCCAATCAGCGCCAGCCTTATGTTTTACATAATTCATAATTACATTAGTGGTCAAGGCACTATAATTATAAATTAATTTACTTTTTTCCGTACCTTTTAAATATTTATTCATTACTCTCTCTAGACCAATAACATTTACATTTTCTTCTTTCTTTTCACCTTTGATCCTATTATCTGATGAGCCTTCATTTCTTCTTTCACCAACCCATTTTTGGTCTCCACCTCTCATATTTAAGAGATCAAGCAGTACTGCATCTTCGTAAAGAGTATCTTTAATTAATGGCCAATCATTTAATTTTACATTTACGTTATCAATATAACCTTCACAAATTGCGTGCCCTGTTACATAAGACACTAAACTTTTACCCATTGAATGTGATGGTAATAAACCATCGAGTATTGTATGCCCACTGCTAACTTTTTTAGGAATATCAGACACATCAATAACAATTTTATCGTCTTCAAATAACAAATAACTAATTATCCCTGTATTTTTGTTATTTTTAAATTCTTTTAGAACGTCTTTATCTTCTCTTAAATTTGATTGAAATTTGTAATGATTTTCTGAACCTTTTATTACCCATCCACTATATTCTAAAAGAGGATAATCCCAGGTCCTCTTATTTTTATTTGCTTGTGCGTTGGATGAGAGAAAAATTACTAAAATAATAGAAAAAAATATTTTTTTCATAAATAAAAATAAACAAGTTCTAAAGTAGTGTCAATTCTAACTTTGTTTCATCACTTGTTCATCACAAAGTTCATCACAAGTCAGAACAAAAAAAACCCCAAAAGTATTACTACCGTTGGGGTTTTTAAAATTCTCGGATGAGAAAATGAGATTACATACCCATTCCACCCATTCCACCCATACCACCCATGCCGCCCATTCCACCAGGCATTCCACCAGCACCAGAATCTTTGTCGTCTGGTTTGTCAGCAATCATGGCTTCAGTAGTTACAAGTAATCCAGCAATCGAAGCTGCATCTTGTAAAGCTGTTCTTACAACTTTAACAGGATCGATGATACCTTTCGCAAACATATCAACGTATTCTTCGTTCTGAGCATCGTAACCCATATTCTTTTTATTTTGTTCAAGTAGTTTTCCAACTACAACTGAACCATCAACTCCAGCATTTAAAGTTATTTGTCTAATAGGAGCCTGTAAAGCTTTAGCAACTAATGCAACGCCAGCTTTTTGATCGTCTCCTTTAACTTTAAGTGTGTCAAGACTTTGTGAAGCGTATAAAAGAGCACAACCACCACCAACTACTATTCCTTCCTCAGCAGCAGCTCTAGTTGCATTAAGAGCATCTTCAACTCTATCTTTTCTTTCTTTAACTTCTACTTCAGTTGCACCACCAACTTTGATTACAGCAACTCCACCAGCAAGTTTTGCTAGTCTTTCTTGAAGTTTTTCTCTGTCATAATCAGAAGTTGTTTCACCTACTTGTTGTTTGATTTGAGCACATCTAGCTTCAATTTCAGATTTTTTACCATTGCCGCTAATGATTGTGCTGTTATCTTTATCAACTTTAACTCTCTTACAAGATCCAAGATCAGTAAGTTTAACGTTTTCAAGTTTAACACCAATATCTTCAGAGATAACCTGACCGCCTGTTAAAATTGCAATATCATCAAGCATTGATTTTCTTCTATCACCAAAACCTGGAGCTTTAACTGCAACAACTTTTAAACCACCTCTAAGTTTATTTACAACAAGAGTTGCAAGAGCTTCGCCCTCAACATCTTCAGAAATAATCATTAGTGGTCTACCAGCTTGTACAACAGCTTCTAAAAGTGGAACCATTGGTTGTAAGTTAGTTAATTTCTTTTCATGCAATAAGATGAAAGGGTTTTCTAACTCTGTAGTCATTTTATCAGCGTTAGTAATAAAGTATGGTGATAAATAACCTCTATCAAACTGCATACCTTCAACAACGTCTAACTCAGTTTCTACTCCCTTAGCTTCTTCAACAGTAATAACACCTTCATTACCAACTTTTTGCATAGCTTTTGCAATCATGTTACCAATTTCTTTATCACCATTAGCTGAAATAGTTCCAACTTGAGCAATCTCATCAGTATCTTTAACTTTTTTTGCTGAAGCAATTAAGCTCGCTTTAACATGTTCTACTGCTGCATCTATTCCTCTTTTGACATCCATAGGGTTCATACCAGCTGTTACATATTTTACACCCTCTTTAATAATAGCTTGTGCTAAAATAGTTGCTGTAGTTGTTCCATCACCAGCTTCCTCATTTGTTTTGCTAGCAACTTCCTTAACCATTTGAGCACCCATGTTTTCAAATTTATCTTCAAGATCAATTTCTTTTGCAACAGAAACACCATCTTTAGTAATTCTTGGTGCACCATAAGATTTGTCGATAACAACATTTCTACCTTTTGGTCCGAGAGTAACTTTTACTGTGTTAGCAAGGATATCAACACCTCTTATCATTGCTGCTCTTGCTTCAGAGTCGAATTTTACAACTTTTGCCATTTTATTTTCTCCTTTAAATTAAATTATTTGCCAGAAATACCCATAATGTCAGACTCTTTCATTATGCTGTATTCTTTGCCATCTATTTTGATTTCAGTTCCTGACCATTTGCCAAAAAGAACTTTGTCTCCAACTTTCACATCCATTGGAATTAGTTTTCCATCTTCAGTTTTTGCACCACCACCAACAGCAATAACTTTACCTTCTTGAGGCTTTTCTTGGGCTGTATCGGGGATAATTATTCCTCCAGCAGTTTTTTCACTACTGTCTAAAACTTCTATTAAAACTCTATCGTGTAACGGTTTAAATTTCATAAATTCTCCTTTTATTATGCGACTCATATAGCTATTAGGTTTACTATTTCAAGAGATGTTAAAAAAAATATGTAAGGCAAAAAACCAGAGAAATTGTGTTTTTTATAAGTTATACCTCCCATAATGACTAAGAATTTAGATAAGGATGGATTAAGGTCTATTATAGAGAATTATGATATTTTTTATATCGATTTATGGGGTGTTGTTCATAATGGGATAACCCTTCATAAAAACGCAATCGAAGCCTTAGAAGAAATCTCCAAAGCAAACAAAGACTATGTTCTTTTAACCAATGCGCCAAGACCTAATAAAGTGGTTAAAACAATATTAGAAAAAATGGGAATGAACAAAGAAATTAGAGAAAAAGTTTATTCTTCTGGAGAGGCTTCATTAAGTTATTTAAAGAAAAACTATTTTGATAAATTTTTTTATCATATTGGACCTTCTAGAGATTTTGATTTGTTTTCAGACTTTAAAAAAAATAAATCTAAAGATATTAAAGGTAGTCAATATTTATTATGTACAGGATTATTTGAAGAGCAGGCAGAAGATTTAAACTATTTTAAAGATTTATTGAAAGAGCATATTAATAAAATAATGATATGCACCAACCCAGACTTAATTGTTGATAAAGGAAACAGAAGAGAATTATGTGCAGGGTCTGTAGCTCTTGTTTTTGAAAAAATGGGTGGAGAGGTTATTTATTTTGGAAAACCATTTCCTGAGGTTTATAATCAAGCAATTAATAACGAAGGAAAAAGAGTTTTATCTATCGGTGATAATTTAAATACAGATATTAAGGGAGCCAATCTTTTAAATTTTAATTCATTAATTATATCAAATGGTGTTCATAAAGATGAAATTAAAAAAGAAGGTATTGATGTAATTTCAAAAAAATATGAAGTTGTTGTAAACTTTATTCAAACAGAATTAAAGTGGTAAAATATGAAGCTGTATAAAGATTTTAAAATTTCAAATAATCATAAAAAATCAATTATCTTGATTGGAAATTTTGATGGCGTTCATTTAGGTCATCAAAAATTATTTAAATTAGCAAATACTTATAAAAAAAAATTTAATCTAAAAATTGGTGTTTTAACATTTGAGCCAATGCCTAAAATGTTTTTTAATAAAAGTTTTAAAAACTTTAGAATTTCAAATATAAATCAAAAAAAAATAATTTTAGATCATTTAGGGGTTGATTTTATAATTACTAAAAAATTTGATAAAAAATTTTCTGCAATTAAGTCTGATTTTTTTATTAAAGAAATTTTATCAAAAAAATTAGAAGCTCAATACATATTTGTTAGCAATAACTTTAGATTTGGTAATAAAAGAGAGGGAGATGTTAGGCAGTTAATAAAAAATGAGGGAAGATACCATTACAAAATAGTAAAACCACAACCACTAATTTTAAATAAAAAAGTTATCTCCTCAACATATATCCGCTCTCTTCTAGAAAAAGGGCAGTTAAAGAAAACTAATAAGTTATTAAGTCGAAATTGGTCAATTGAAGGAATTGTTCAAAAGGGAAGACAGCAAGGAAAAAAAATTGGTTTTCCAACCTGCAATATTGATATTAAAGATTATGTGATTGCGATGCCTGGAGTGTATGCCGTTAAAGTAAAACAAAAAAACTCCAATAAATCACTAAAAGCGATTGCTAATCTTGGTTATAGACCAACTTTTAATCAAAAAAAAATTTTATTAGAAGTTCATATTTTTAATTTTTCTGGAAATCTTTATAATAAGTATTTATCAGTAGAGTTCACAAAATTTATAAGAAAAGAGAAAAAATTCAAAAACGTTGATCAATTAAAAAAACAAATTCAAAGCGACTTAAAAGTTGCTAAAAAAAGTTAACATGAGCAAAGAAAATATAAATTTACCTAAAACAGCTTTCTCCATGAAGGCAAATTTACAGAATAAAGAACCTGAAATTTTAGAATATTGGAAAAAAATTGATCTTTATAAAGAGTTGAGAAAATCTAATAAGGGAAAAGAGAAGTTCATACTTCACGATGGCCCACCATATGCGAATGGTAATATTCACATGGGTACTGCTTTAAATAAAATTTTAAAAGATATTATTGTTAAATTCCATCAAATGGATGGTAAAGATTCTGTATATGTTCCAGGATGGGATTGTCATGGTTTACCCATTGAGTGGAAAATCGAAGAGCAATATAAAAAAAACAAAAAAAATAAAAATGAAGTTCCAATAACAGAATTTAGAAAAGAGTGTAGAGAGTTTGCTGAAAAATGGATTGAAGTTCACAAAACACAATTTAAACGATTAGGTGTTGTTGGAGATTGGGAAAATCATTACGCAACAATGAGCTTTGAAGCAGAAGCTCAAATCGTAAGAGAATTAGGAAAATTTTTAAAAGAAGGAAGTCTTTATAGAGGTTTTAAACCTGTACTTTGGTCAACTGTAGAAAAAACAGCTTTAGCAGATGCTGAAGTTGAGTATCAAGATCATAAATCAGATACAATTTATACAGCCTTCCCAGTTAAGAAAACAAATATAGAAGAATTAGAAAATACAGATGTTATTATATGGACTACCACTCCATGGACTATACCCGCAAATAAAGCCCTAGCATATAATGAAGCCTTAGATTATTTAATAATTGAATTAGGTGATGAAGGAGATTTTAAGAATAAAAAAATAGTTGTTGCGGAAGCTCTACTAGAATCTGTAATCAAAGATTGTGAAATCAAAAGTTACAAAGAAATAAAAAAATTTAAGGGTAAGGATTTTAAAGATACAATTTGTAGCCACCCTTTCTTAGAGTTAGGTTATGATTATGATATACCAATGCTTGAAGCAAGATTTGTTACAACAGAACAGGGAACAGGTATTGTTCATTGTGCACCCAGTCATGGTCCTGATGATTTTAATCTTTGTTTAAAGCATGGGATAAAAGCCATAGAGACAGTAGATGGTGATGGTAAATACACTAAAAACCTTCCTTTATTTGAGGGAACTCATATTTTTAAAGCTAATCCAATTGTTATTGAAAAATTAAAAGAACAAAAAAAGTTATTATCTAATGGGGAACTAGTTCATTCATATCCACATTCATGGAGATCAAAAGCACCTCTTGTTCATAGAGCAACTCCGCAATGGTTTATTTCTATGGAAAGTCATGGCTTGAGAAAAAAAGCATTAAAAGCTCTTGATGATACTAAATTTTATCCAGACAAAGGCAGAGAAAGAATAAAAGCAATGATTGAAACAAGGCCAGATTGGTGTGTTTCAAGACAAAGAGTTTGGGGAGTTCCACTTCCAATATTTGTTCATAAAACTACTAAAGAAATTTTAGTAGATGATAATGTAAATGAGAATATTGCGAGCATTTATGAAAAAGAGGGTTCTGATTGTTGGTTTTCTGATAGTCCTCAAAGATTTTTAGGGGATAAATATAAAGCAGAAGATTACGAAAAAATAAGTGATATTGTTGAAGTTTGGTTTGATAGCGGTTGCACTCATGCATTTGTTTTGGAAAAAAGAGAAGACCTTCAATGGCCAGCATCAATGTATTTAGAAGGCTCAGATCAGCATAGAGGATGGTTCCATTCGTCACTGTTAGAATCTTGTGGAACAAGAGGGAGAGCACCTTATGAATCGATATTATCACATGGATTTGTTGTGGATGGCAAAGGTTTAAAAATGTCAAAATCTGTAGGAAACGTAATTGCACCTGAGGATATTTTGAAAAAATATGGTGCAGATATTTTAAGAATATGGGT
This sequence comes from Candidatus Pelagibacter sp. PS_17, assembly GCF_059417945.1. Taxonomy (NCBI): domain Bacteria; kingdom Pseudomonadati; phylum Pseudomonadota; class Alphaproteobacteria; order Candidatus Pelagibacterales; family Candidatus Pelagibacteraceae; genus Candidatus Pelagibacter; species Candidatus Pelagibacter sp. PS_17. The sequence continues at coordinate 1,101,891 of NZ_CM182073.1, read as the reverse complement.
TGCATCATCTAATTATGCTGAGGATCTAAGAATTGATTATTCTATTTTAGAACAACACGCTGATTCATATAGAAAAATTAGGAATACATTTAGATATTTACTAGGTAACCTAAATGATGATTTCCAAAAAATTGATATGGAAAGTCTAGACATCAAACAATTACCAGAGCTAGAGAGATATATGCTTCATAGAGTGTATGAGCTAAATAATAATTTTAAAAATTATTTTAAATCTTATGATTTTCACAATCTTTATAAAGAGCTTTTAAATTTTTGCACAGTAGACCTATCTTCATTTTATTTTGATATTAGGAAAGACGCTTTATATTGTGACTCAAAAAATTCTGATAGAAGAAAGAGTAGTATAGTAGTTTTAAATATTATTTTAGAATCTTTGGTTAAATGGTTTGCACCAATACTTTCATTTACAACCGAAGAAATTTTTACCCTGATAAACAAAGAGCAAAAAAGTATTCATCTTGAACAATTCATGAAATATCCAGAGTCTTTTCAAGATGAAGAATTACACAAGAAATGGATAGAGTTAAAAAAAATTAGAGATATCTGCAATATAAGTATTGAAGCAAAAAGAGCTAGCAAAGAAATAGGATCAAGCTTAGAAGCTAGTCTAATTATTAATCTAAATAAAACATTATTCGAAATTTCAAAAAATGTGGATTTTTCAGAAATATGCATCACATCTTCTGCTTTAGTTCATCAATCAAACACTGATGAACTAATTATTGAAACGATTAAAGCCGAAGGAAATAAATGCCCAGTTTGTTGGAAAATCAATAAAGTTAAATGTGAGAGACATTCAGATTAACTAAAAAGGTTGATGAACAAAATTAACTTAAAAAACTTTTATTTAAATTTAGTAATTATATTAGTAGTTTTTATATTTGATCGCATAACAAAGCTATATATCTTAAAACTTGCAGAAGTAGAAACTTCAGTTGATATTTATATCACGCCTTTTTTGAACTTATTTTTAATCTGGAACAAAGGAATAGCTTTTGGTTTATTTTCAATAGATGGAAGTGTTATTTATAATTTTATTACAATCTTAATTGGTCTTATTATTATTGGTATTATTTTTATGATGTTAAAAAATAATAATATTCAGCGTTACTTTTTTGCATTAATTGCAGGTGGCGCTTTTGGGAACTTTTATGACAGGATAGTTTATACCGCTGTTCCAGATTTTATTGATTTACATTTTTATGGTTTTCATTGGTTTGTTTTTAATGTAGCTGACATATTTATTACCATTGGAGTTTTTTGCCTTATTTTAGTAGAACTTTTCTTTAATAATAAAAATACAAATGAAAAAAACTAATCCATTAATAGCTTCTTTTTTAATAATTCTCTTTTTAAACTCTTGTGGCACAATTGCTGAAGGATTGGGAGGAAGTAAAAAAAAAGGAAGTGACGAATTTTTGGTTGAAAAAAAATCCCCATTAGTATTACCACCTAGCTTTGGAGAGTTGCCAGAACCTGGAAAGGAACCTGAAGAAAACATAATATCAGATAAAAAAGATACATCAGATATTGAAGATATAATAAATCAAAGCTCTTCTATAAGCACAAGTGAAAAAAGTGATGATGCAAAAAATTCTATCGAGCAATCTATTATTAAAAAGATTAATGAAAAAAAAGTTAATTTAATAGAAACTACAGAAATAAATTTAGATGAAGTTATTCAAGATAATGAAGAACCAAAAAAAAAAGGTTTTTTTAAAAAACTAAAAGATAAATTTAATAATCTAGAGCATTAAAGAAATGATATTTAAAAATTTTTTAAATATCAAAAGTTCTAAAATAATAAAAAAAGATTTTTTAAAACTATTAAAAAATCAGCCAGCATTGTTTGAAACTTTAAAACCCACATATAAATATAGCTATTCAAAAAAAATAATTAAAAAATATAAAAAATTATCAAATTTAAGAATAATTGGTATGGGTGGATCTGTTCTTGGCTCTGAAGCTATTTATGATTTTTTAAAACCTAAAATAAAAAAAAAAATTACTTTTGTTAATAATTTAAATAGCAATGCAGATTATTTTAATAATAAAAATATAAATTTAAATTTAATTATTTCTAAATCAGGAAATACATTGGAGACAATAGCGAATGCCAATGCATTAATTACCAAAAAAGAAAAAAATATTATTATTACTGAGTCAAAAAATAGCTATCTAACTAACATAGCAGCAAAACTAAAGGCAGAAATATTTGAGCATAAAAATTACGTAGGAGGCAGGTATTCTGTGTTGTCAGAAGTTGGAATGTTACCTGCAGAATTAATGAATTTGAATGAAAAGAAATTTAAGCAATTTAATAATCTTATTAAAAATAAAAATTTTATTAACAATTTAGTAAGTAACGTGTCAACTACGTTAAACTTAATTAAGAGTGGAAAACAAACGTCAATAATTTTAAATTATGATGAGCAATCTGAAAATTTATTTAAATGGTATCAGCAACTAATAGCTGAAAGTTTAGGAAAAAAATCACTTGGATTATTACCTGTTGTTTCTTCAATGCCAAAAGATAATCATAGTTTAATGCAGCTTTATTTAGACGGCCCAAATAAGTATTTTTATACATTTTTTAATGTACTAGAAAATAGAAATATAAAAATTAAGAATGATAGTGTTTTAAATACTCATAAGTTTTTAAAAAACTTATCAATAGAAAAAATAAAACAATCCCAAATGATTGCTACAGAGAAAGTTTTTATTTCAAAAAAAATTCCTTTTAGAAGCTTTAGAATTTTAAAAAGAAATGAACAGTCTCTGGGTGAATTGTTCTGTTTCTTTATTTTAGAGACTATTTTACTTGGTCGAGCTTTAAATGTTAATCCATTTGATCAACCTTCTGTTGAGCTGATAAAAATAGAAACAAAAAAAATATTAAGTTAAAATATTTCCAAATATAATTTTTGAAATACCATAATTTTTTTCTAGAATTAGGTTGAATTCCTTTGGTAGGTCGTCATCTTCTTTTTTATGTCTGTGAATAATTATGATGCCATCTGTGTTAAGCAATTCTAATTTAGTTATTGCATTCAGCAGAAAAGGTAATTTTTTTTCCTTATACGGAGGGTCCATAAAAATAATATCAAATTTGTCATTTAATAGTTTAAGTGTATTTTCAGAAAAAATATCTTTTTCAATTATTTTTGTTTGATTTTGTTGATTTAAATTATCTATATTTTTTTTTAAAATGTTTAATACTTCTGTGTAACTCTCTAAGAAGGTAACATTTCTAGCTCCTCTTGATAAACATTCGAGACCAAATGATCCAACACCTGAAAATAAATCTAAAATATTAGAATTTTCTAACTCTACATTTAATAATTTAGAATGTTTTAATATATTAAAAATTGACTCTTTTGTTAAATCTTTGAGAGGTCTTGTTAGTTTATCTTTAGGTAGAAGAATTTTTTTGCCTTTAAAATTTCCTGAAATAATTCTCATTCATCAATCACCTTATGACCAATATCTTTTCTATAGAAACCATCTTTCCAATTAAGTTTTTTAATTAAACTTACAGCTTTATCTCTACTATTTTTAAAATTTGATGACAGACTAACAAAATTAATTACTCTTCCACCATTTGAATAAACTTTATTATTTATTTTTTTTGTACCAGCGTGAAAAAAATAATCATCCTCATCAAGCTTTAGATTTTCAATATTATCTATTAAAATTTGATTATTATATTTATCCGGGTAACCCTTTGAACATAAAACAATACATAGACTTTTTTTATTATGCCACTCTATATTTATATTTTTTAGGTTTTCATTGCAGCACGCATTGATAATTTCAAATAAATCTGTTTTTAATTTTGGTAAAATAGTCTGACACTCTGGATCTCCCATTCGTACATTGTATTCAATCAAATAAGGTTCATCTTTAACTATCATTAAGCCAGCGTATAAGAATCCTTTATAATTAGATCCCATTTCTTCTAGAGCGTTAATGGTAGGTTTGATTATTTTATTTAATATTTTTTCTTCCAAAGGTTGATTGAGTAGTCTTGAAGGTGAGTAAGCACCCATTCCACCTGTATTCGCTCCTTTATCACCTTCTAGAACTCTTTTATGATCCTGTGCGGTTTCAAAGCCCTTGATTTCTTTACCATCACTTATAATAAAATAACTCATTTCTTCACCAACAAGAAATTCCTCAATTAAAATATTTTTTGCTAATCCAAATTTTCCATCAAAAACTTCTTTTATTGCTAAATTTGCATCATCTTTATTTTCACAAATATAAACACCTTTTCCAGATGCAAGACCATCAGCTTTGACAACAAGTGGAAACTGAGTTTTATCTAAAAAAGATATTGCATCATTGGCATTTTCAAAAATACCAAATTTAGCAGTTGGTATATTGTGTTTTTCACATATTTTTTTTGTAAATATTTTTGATCCTTCTAACTGAGAAGAAATTTTATCAGGACCAAAAATATTTATTTCAGTATCTTTAAAGAAATCCACTATTCCATCAACTAATGGTTTTTCTGGTCCAACAATTAATAAACTAATTTCATTTTTGATTGAAAATTCTTTAATCTTGTTAAAGTCTGATAAATCAATTTCAATATTCTCAGCTATATCAGAAGTTCCTGCATTACCAGGAAAGCAGTATATCTTGTTAACTCTAGGTGATTTCTTGATAGACAGACATAGAGCGTGCTCTCTTCCGCCACTTCCAATTATTCCAACTTTCATATAGATGTATATAAACTAAAAATGAATAAAAAATTAGCAAAATTAAAATATCTACCAAATAACTTTGAAATTATTGAAAATGGTGATCATGTCGTTTGTGCTGTATCAGGAAAATTAATTAGTTTAGAAAATCTTAATTATTGGAATGTTGAGCTTCAAGAACCATATTTTTCATATGTAGAAGCTCATAAAAAAAAGAGACACTCTAAATTCTTACTTCCATCTATCATGAGACCATATCCATTCCCCTGGATTTTTTAAAATTGTTTTCTCCAGCCAAATGTTTAGCTCTCTAGTAATTTTTTCAGTAGAGGAGTTTTTTGAAAACTCAATAGGTTTTTCAACTTTAATATTAAAATTTACACCATTATGCCTCTTAATAGAAATTGGTACTACTTTACAATTAAATTTTTTTATAAATTGTGCGGGAATTGTTGTGGTGAATGCTTCTTGATTAAAGAATTTAGATTTTATTCCTTGAGAGACTCTCTGATCAATCATTAAGGCTATAGAGTAGCCTTTTTTATATAATTTTAATAATTCTCTAACTCCACTAGTTCCTTTTTTAATTTGATTTTTGCAAATATATTTTTTTCTAATTCTTTCCATTAATATATTTAAGAAAATATTGTTTAATGGTCGATATATTGCTGATAGATTTACACCAGATTTTTCAATTTCCATCGCCATTAATTCAAAATTACTAAAATGACCAGAAACAAAAATTACTGGCGTTTTTTCAAGCTTTATTTTTTGAAGAATTTCTTTACCTGTAATATTAATATTTGATCTAAATTGATCATTTCTAAAACCTTTAAGAAACATATATTCAGACAATGTCCTTCCATAATTATTCCACATATCTTTTGTAATACTCTTAATTTTTGATGAATTAATTTTAGGAATAGCTCTTTGAATATTAGTTTTAATGAGATTTTTTGATCTGAAAATTGGACCAAATGTTTCAAATAATTTTCCACTGAAGTGAGATGAAATTTTTAATCCTAAAAATTTATAAATAATAAAAAGAGAAGATATAATTAAAAATTCAAAAAAATATTTAATTTTTTTCATTTAATTTAATTAGTTTGTTTGTGAGATTTTTCTCGTCTGATACATCAAGACTTGATTTAACATAAAAAATTTCTTTTCTATTTAAGTTTTCTAGCCTTAAATAATCTTTTTCAGTAGTTATAATATGTGCGTTGAATTTTTTTGCATTGATTATTATTTCATCATAATCTTTTTTTGAATACTGGTAATGATCTGGATATTCTAAATCACTTACAATTTTTAATTTATTATTTTTTAACATCTCTATAAAAGTTTTGTGATTACCAATACCAGAAAAAACCAAGTAATTTTGATCTTTATCAAATTCACCTATGTTTAACGGTATATATTTTCCAGAATTAATATTAATATTTGGGTTAATTCTTTTAATTTGTTCTTTGATGGCAATTAGACTTTCTTCATTTCCATTTAAAAAAACATTTTCATAAGATTTCAGATTATTAATATTTTCTCTTAAAGGTCCCGATGGTAGTGTAAGTCCATTTCCGATCCAATTTAGATTATTAAAACAAACAATTTCTAAGTCATATTTGATAGAACTATCTTGTAGTCCATCATCAAAGATAGCAATTTCAAAACCTTCTGCAATGGCTTCATTAAGTGCAGTAATTCTTTTTAAATTACTAAACAAAACTCCATTTTTACTAAGTAGTTTTTGTTCATCAGTTTGATTGGGATAAAATTTCTTAATAAAACAAGCTTTGATATTATTTTTATCTAAAATTTCTTTTATCTTGATGGCCAGTGATGTTTTGCCTGTTCCTCCAATATAGATGTTTCCAACACAGATTGTTTTAATTTTTGAATTAGAAAATTTAGGTTTTGATTTTATTTTTGTGATTAAGCCTAAAATTATTGAAAAAGGTAATAGTAGATATGAAAAAAAGGATGGTTTTTTATGATCCCAGAATTTAGGTTTTTTTAATTTCATTATTTAATAAACTATTTATCTCATCTTTAGTTTCATTAAGTATTTTTTTTCCTATTTTTGCAATTTTTAAATAGTTTTTTTTGTTATTGGGATTAGTAATTAATTTGTCTATTGATTGAGTTAAGCTTTTTACTCCATTAACTTTATAAGCAATCTTTAGTTTATTGAGTAATTTGTAGGTATCTTTAAAGTTATCTACGTTCGGTCCGTGCAAAACAGTAGAACCTAAATTGGTAGGTTCAAGAGGGTTTTGACCACCATTTCCTGATATTGATTTACCCATAAAAACTATATTAGAAGATTGATAAAATTTCTTTGTCTCACCATATGTGTCCACCAAATAAATGTCTGTATTATTTAATTTTTTTGGTTTTGAACTGTGTAAAACTATATTCAAATCTAAACCTTTAATTTCATAAACTATTTTACTAACACGATGAATATGTCTTGGTATTATTATTGTTAATAAATTTTTATATTTTTTCTTTAGTTTTACGTGAGTATTTGCACAAATGATTTCTTCACCTGGATGTGTGCTTGAAGCACACCAAACTTTTTTAAGATTTATATTTTTTAAAAAAATTTTGTCTAGTTTAGTAAATTTAGATTGTTGATTATTGAAAAACTTAAGATTTCCTATTTTTTTTACTTTTGAGACGTTTAATTTTTTAAGATAATTAAATGTTTCTTCATTTTGAGGGTAGGCAATTGAAATATTTTGAAACACGGAGTTTGAAAATTTTTTTACACGTCTCCATTTATCAAAAGTCTTTTTTGTAATTCTTGCATTAAGAAGTGTTAATGGAATTTTTTTTTTATTAATAATCTTAAAGATACTAGGCCAAATCTCAGACTCAATAAATATTACAATAGTTGGCTTCCAGTAATTCAAAAATTTATAAGAAAAGAATATTGAGTCTATTGGAAAAAATTGATGAACAGTTTTTTTAAAATTAAATTTTTTAAATATTTGAGCAGAACTCAAAGTTGAAGTAGTAATTAAAATTTGGTTTATAGACTTATTTTTTTCAAGCTCTTGAACTAGAGGCAAAATACTTAAAAGTTCACCTACACTTGATCCATGAAACCAAATTAAATTACCATTAATACGTTTTTTTGATGGAAAGCAAAATTTTTCTTTATATCTTTTTTTATCTTCTTTTTTTTTTAAAATTCTAAAAAATATAATTAATGGAGAGAATATTAGAGTAATAGTTATTATTATTTGATATAAAAAAAACATTATTCTTTACGAATTTGCTTCTCATAGAAATTTTTATAAAGTTCTGAATTATTTAATAATTCATCATGTTTACCGTTCGCAACAACATTTCCAGAGTCAATAATGTAAATTTGATCAGAGCTTAAAATTGTTGACAGTCTATGGGCTATTACAATGGTTGTCTTATCTTTAGTTAATATTTTTAAGGCATCTTGAATTTTACTTTCAGTTTCAGAATCTAATGATGAAGTTGCTTCATCTAAGAGAATTATTGGACTTTTCTTGATCATGGCTCTCGCAATTGATAACCTTTGCTTCTCCCCCCCGGACAGCCTAATTCCATTTTCACCTATTATAGTTTCATACTTGTTGGGTAATTGTTCTATAAATTCATTTGCATAAGAAAATTTTGCTGCTGAAATTACCTCTTCATCAGAAACATCATCTTTTGCATATTTGATATTATTTTTTATCGTATCATCAAACAAAGTTGTATCTTGACTTACAAGTGAGATTTTATCTCTTAAAGACTTAATTTTTACTTTGTATATAGATTGATTATCAATCATGATATCTCCAGATTGTGCATCATAAAATCTAGGTATTAAGTTTAAAATTGTTGATTTTCCGGAACCACTGTGTCCAACTAAAGATGTCATTTTACCACCTGCTATATTAATATTAATATTCTTTAAGACATTTTCTTCATTAGAATTATATTTAAAGTTTAATTTATTAAATTTAATGGATGCATCAGTGATATTTAAGTCCTTAGAATCGTCACGATCTATAATTGTATTTTTATGATCAATAATAGGTAGAATTCTATTAGCTGCTGATAATCCTTGATTTAAAACTATATTGATTGTTGATAAAGCTCTAACTGGCTGATAAGCGAGCATCATTGCTGCTAAAAAAGAAAAAAAATTACCTATTTCAATTTCACTCTTAAGAGCCAATTTTCCTGAATAGAATATTAAAATTGCGATCATTATTCCTGTTAAGGTTTCCATGATTGGGGACATTCTAACAAATACTGTATTTATTTTAATATTTTTATCTTTTAATTGATTTAAATGTTTGTCAGTTCTTGTGCTTTCATATTCTTCTCTTTGAAATATTTTTACTAATTTGTGGTTTTTAAATAACTCAATTAAGTGCGTGTTTAAAAAACCAGATTTTTCTTGAGCCTCAGTAACGACTTTCCCCATTCTTTTGCCAAGAGTTTTTGAAGCTAAACCAGCAATAGGAATCATTATTATAGCAATTAATGATAATTTCCAATTCTGATAAAACATCACAAATAATAAACCAAATAGGGTTAAGCTATCCTTAAATAAATTTAAAACAGCAGTACTAAGCAAATTTGTGATATGAGTTACATCATATGTTAGGTTTGAGATGAATTTTCCAGAATGTTTTTGATCAATTAATTGAGTATCTGCTTTAATTAGAGATTTTACCATTTGTGATTGGAGAATTTTTTTAATTTCTTCAGCAACTTTAATCATGATTGCTTTTGCAAAATAAAGAGCAAACCCTTTAATTGTAAAAGCTATAATTATTAATAGAGGAATTACAATTATTAAAGATTGGTCTTTTTCAACAAATATTTTTTTAATAGCGGGATCTAAAAGCCAAGCTATTGCAGAAGTGCTAGCTGCAACAAGAACTCCAAACAAAACTGATATTAATATTTTATTAATATATTTTTTTGAGTAATCTTTATAAAGTCTTTTATAGATCTCTGAATTATTCATTAAAATTTCCCAATTAAAATATTACAAAAAATGAGAAGACCAACTAAATTATTACTTTTAAAAACTTTTAAGCACATAGATGGGATTTTAGGGTTAAAAGATTTAATTTGGTAAAAAAATAAGTGAGCAATTGTTATCAACAAGCTTGCATAAAAAAAGTAATTATAATTCATCATATAGCATACAATTAAAATAGAAAAAATTAGAAAAACATAACATGTAGATACAAAGTTTTTTGGTTTATTTTTGAATTTTATTGAAGTTGATTTTACGCCTATAATTTCGTCATCTTTAATATCCTGAAACCCATAAATTGTGTCGTATCCTAGTGTCCAAAATATGGCTCCAAAGTAAAAGATAATAGCAATGGCATTTATTTCACCCTGTATTGCAGTCCATCCTAAAATTAGACCATAATTAAATGTTATTCCTAAAAATAATTGAGGCCAATAAGTAAATCTTTTCATTAAAGGGTAAGTGAAGGCTAGAGGCATAGACCCAAGAGCAAGTAAGATTGTTAAGTTATTAAAGTTAATTAAAACCAAAAGTGCAAGTAGACATAAAATCATAGTATAAAATATTCCTAATTTTATGGAAACTTGATTGGATGCAATAGGTCTATTTTTTGTTCTTGAAACTTTTTTATCAAATTCTTTGTCAGAAATATCATTTACAATGCATCCTGCAGAACGCATTAGAACTGATCCTAAAAAAAATAATAATAAGTAAAAAAAATAATCATTTAAGTTTTTTGAGAAATCATAAGCAAGAGTTAGTCCCCATGCACAAGGCCAAAATAATAGCATATAGCCAATAGGTCTTTTCAATCTTGTTAGTTCAATAAAGAGATTTAATTGTTTCATAATAATTTACTTGTAAATAACAAAGGCTAGTTTCATAATCAAACTGATTCGTATGAATATAGATTACACAGTTACAGCATTGATGTTTCCGGCCATTCCTTTATTGATGAGTGTATATAGCAACAGATTTCATTCTTTGAGCAAGCTTATTAGGCAGCTTCATGATGAACATGTGTATGAAAATCATATTCCTCCTGAGTGGAAAAAACAGTTTATAAATTTAAGTGGAAGAATTGTTCTTTTAAAATGGACTATTATGTTTGCTGCATTTGGTTTCTTATTTAATATGTTGACTGTGTTTGCCCTTTATTTGAATGAAATTTTTGCTGCAAGATTAATCTTTGGATCTTGCTGTTTATCGATGATGATTTCAATTGTTGTTTTTATGAGAGAAATTCAAGTATCAACAAATGCATTAAAATTGCATATGTCTGATATGGATGTTAATTTAGATTAATTAGGAATAATAACTGCAGGACCGGTTAATAGTCTTGCTTCTAATTCTTCATGAGCTTTTTTAGCATCATCAAGTGAGTATTTTTTTGAAATTTCAACTTTAAATTTTCCAGACAAAATTGCATCAAAAACTTTTTTAGCTGATTCGACTAATTCTTCCCTTGTCATTGTATAATGTGCAATAGAAGGACGAGTAAAAAATAATCCTTTTGCATTAATATGTTTTTTAACATCTATCGTATCAACGTAACCTGATGCGTTACCAAAAGCGACCATCATACCTCTAACCTTTAAGGTTTCAATTGATCCATCAAATGTTTTAATACCAACACCATCATAGACGACATCAACTCCATTTTTACCTGCAATTTTTTCCACCTCTTCAACAAAGTTTGTATCTGTATAATTTATTACATGATGACAACCATTTTTTTTAGCAATAGCTTCTTTTTCTTTAGAGCCAACAGTTCCAATAACTTCAGCTCCTAATGCATTAGCCCATTGACATAAAATTTGACCCACACCACCAGCGGCTGCGTGGTATAATACTTTATCCCCTTTTTTAATTGGATAAGCTCTGTGTAATAAATATTCAGCAGTAATCCCTTTAAGCATAATACAAGATGCTATTTCATCTGAGATACCCTCTGGAACTAAAACTAATTTTTCTTGAGGAAACAATTGTTTTTCTGAATAACTTCCAATTGGCATTGAAGAGTGAGCCACTCTATCTCCAACTTTAAACAGATCAACTTCAGAACCAACTTCTTCTATTATTCCACATGCCTCTAGGCCAATTCCACTTGGTAGAGGAATAGGGTACAAGCCTGTTCGATGATAAACATCAATATAGTTAAGGCCAATTGATAGATTTTTTATAAGAACTTCTTTTGGACCTGGTTTACCGATTTCAATATCTTTAACCTCTAATACTTCAGGACCACCAAATTTTTCTATTTTAATAGTTTTCATTATTTTACAAATTTATCATTATGATAATCTTGAACTGCTTGCAAGATCTCTGCTTTAGTATTCATTACAAATGGACCCCCTCTAGCAATAGGCTCACCAATTGGCTTTCCAGATATCAATAAAAACTTGGCTTTAGTTAAGCTAGAGACTTTTAATTTTTCACCTCTAGTTAGAATAATTAAAGTAGAGTTTTTAGCTTGGTCATGGTTTTGATCTCCTACCTTAATTTCACCTTCAACTAAATATATTAATGAATTGTGAGTTGAGGGAAGATCAAAATTAAATTCTCTTCCTTTTTCAAGCTCTACATCAAAATAAACAGGTTCAACATTGTGACCTTTAACAGGTCCTTCTGCATCTTGAAATTTTCCAGCAATCACTTTGACAGTTTTATCATCATCTTTATGAGTGCTCATTTTATCTGCATCAATATAAATATATTCAGGTTTAGTCATTTTCAATTTAGCAGGCATGTTTACCCATAATTGAAATCCATGAAGCTTACCTTCTTTCATTGCAGGCATTTCTGAATGAATGATACCACTTCCAGTTTTCATCCACTGAACATCTCCAGCAGTCATTATTCCTTCGCCACCTGTACTGTCTTTATGTTCAAAGTCGCCAGCAAGCATATACGTTACTGTTTCAATTCCTCTATGAGGGTGAGGAGGAAAGCCTCCAATATAATCATCTTTATTTTCAGAACCAAATTCATCTAACATTAAAAAGGGATCATGGTAATCAATAAGGTGAGTGCCAATACTTCTCTTTAATTTAACACCAGCACCATCTGATGCCGCAACTGGCTCTATTATTTTTTCTACTTCAATATTATTCATTTCTATCCTCTATTTATTGTTTTGCTTATTATTTATAACTCCACCAAATGACACACCAGATAGCTCGCTCATTTCCTGCTTCCAAGTTGTTAAATCATTTATAGAAAGTTTATTAAGATGATCATGTCCGCATGCTCTTGCTAATATCTTCATTAGATCTACAGATGCATTAAAAAATCTAGTTAATCTTGCAGAAGATTCGTCAATATTTAATTTTTTTCTAAGTTCTGGTCTTTGAGTGGCAATACCAGCGGGGCAATTATTTGTATTACACATTCTAGCACCAACGCATCCTATTGCTTGCATGGCTGAGTTAGAGATTGCAATACCATCTGCTCCAAGAGCAAGTGCTTTTACAAAATCTGCAGAAGTTCTTAATCCACCTGTTACAATTAATGATACATGGTCATAACCTTTTTTATCTAAATAATTTCTAGCTCTTGCTAAGGCTGGAATTGTGGGAACAGAAATATTATCTCTAAATATTAAAGGAGCAGCCCCAGTTCCACCACCACGCCCATCAAGAATAATATAATCAGCACTAGCACTTACGGCAAATTCAATGTCATCTTCTATATGTTGAGCAGATAATTTAAATCCTATTGGAATACCACCAGTTAACTCTCTAACTCTGTTTGAGAATTTTAAAAAATCATCAACTGTTGTCAGGTCTTTGAAAGTAGAAGGGGAGATAGCATCTTCACCTTCTGGAATTTGTCTTACCTCAGATATTTTACCTTTAACTTTGTTCCCTGGTAAATGTCCACCTGTTCCAGTTTTTGCAGCTTGACCACCTTTAAAATGAAAAGCTTGAATATTTTTTAACTTATCTTCTGAATAACCAAATTTAGCAGAAGCAAGTTCATAAAAATACTTTGAATTATTTTTTTGCTCTTCTAAAAGCATTCCACCTTCTCCGGAGCAAATTCCTGTACCAGCTCCCTCAGCACCTTTTGCTAGAGCAATTTTTGCCTCCTCTGATAGCGCACCAAAACTCATGTCAGATACAAAAATTGGAATCTTTAACGTTAGAGGTTTATTTGAGTGTTTACCTATAATTATATCTGTCTCAACTTTATCATTATCTAGAAGAGGTTTTTTTGCTAGTTGGGCTGTAAGTATTTGAATATCTTCCCACTTTGGCAAGTCTTTTGAGGGAACACCCATTGCTCCCATTTCTCCATGATGACCAAGTTTTGTTAAGCCATTTTTTGCAAGCTCATGAATGTATGCAAGATGTGGCTCTTCTTCTGTACTCTTTGTCTCATTAGTGCCTGAAACTTCTTCTGATTTATTAATTTGATCAGAGGTAAAATTTTTATGCGTACCGTCACAATAAGGTTTGGTACTACTATGTTTACACATACAAAGATAAGCATCACCAGTTTCTTCAGCTTTAAAATTTATAGGCTCAAATGAAGTACCAGCATGAGACCAATCACAAAATGGTTGGTTTTTAGATTTTCCACAAGTACAAAACATGTATTCTTCATTTTGTACTAGTTCTACTTTTTTAGGTTTGTTATCTGCTATAGTTGGCTTGTCCATTAATACCCTTACTCTAATAAATTAAATCTTAAAATAATATGTAATTTTTATAAGTGTCTTAATTTAAAGCATCAAGACACTTATATATTTAGTTAATTAACGATTATTTAATTTTTTATCTAGGCTAAAATCTTTTGTTTCATTAACAACTAAGAATAAAAAACCTCCTGCAAGAGCAATATTTTTCATAAAAGATATAAACTGCATTTGATCAGAAAGATTATTATGAAAAATAACCGCTGTGGCGATACAAAATATACTTAATAAAGCTGCTGAAACTTTTACTTTATATCCAATCATAATTAATATCGGTGCACCTATCTCAAGTATGATAGCTGGTATTAAAAAAATGCCTGGCACACCTAAAGACTCCATCCAACCAACCGTTCCTTCATAGTTTCCAATTTTATTAATTCCACTTAACAAAAAAATTAGAGAGATAAGTATTCTACCAGTCAGATCTAAGATATTGTTCATATTTTTAGTTCTTTTACTTGCTTTAATCATTACTTACTGTGTGAACCATCGCAAAGAGGCTGGTTGTTAGTTTGTTTACAAGCACAAAAAAATACTTTTTTTGTTTCTTCTGCTTTGTAAGCTAGAGGAGTGAATTCTGAACCTTGATGAGATCCATCGCAAAATGGTTGCTTTGAACTCTTTCCACATGAACACCAGTAGTAAGATTTATCTTTCTCTACATCTACTGCAATTGGTCCGTTACCTGCGTTTTGTCCTTTAGTCATATTGATCCTTTCAATTTATTTGACTTCTATTTAGTGCTTTGGTATTAATAAAGCAATAACGCAAAGTAAACATACTAGTATACAAAAACATACCATGAAAAATTTAATAGATTGTCCAGCTGAAAGAGCCGTTTACTTTCTTGGAGGTAAATGGAAAATTAGAATTTTGTTTAGTTTACTGCAAAGTAAAAAAATTAGATTTGGTGAGCTCAAAAAAGGATTAAAAACCATTACACAACAAATGTTATCCAAGCAGCTTAAGGAACTAGAAGGAGATGGAATAATTAATAGAAAAGTAATTCGAATAATGCCCCCAAAAGTTGAGTATTCACTTACAGAATTTGGGCTTTCGGTTATGCCTATCTTAAGATCCTTTTCAGAGTGGAATAAAAGAAATACTCGAACTATTTCAGTAAAACTAAATAAGAATTTTGAAGAAAATAGAATTAGATAATATCAAGCAATTGTTTTAAGTTTTTAACCTCATCTTTAGGTTTATAATCAAGATTATCAAAAATATTATTATTTCTGTTTACCCAAATAGAACTGTAACCATAATTTCCACCACCAGAAACATCCCAAGTATTAGCACTTAAAAATGCGACTTCTTCTTTTTGTATTTTGTATTTTTTAATTGGCATGTCATAAACTTTTGAGTCTGGTTTATAAATTTCAACTTCTTCAATTGAAAAAATATCATCAAATATATTATCTAAATTATTACTCTTAACTAATTCGTTAAGAAGAGAGGGTGTTCCATTTGAAAGAATACCTAATTTATAATTTTTTTCTTTTAATCTTTTTAAAATTTCAGGTACTTCAGGAAAAGGTGAGAGCACCTTATAAAGATTTAATAATTCATTTTTCATTGATAAATCTATTTCGTAAGCCTTCATAGATTTATCCAAACTATCTTCTGTCACCTGCCAAAAGTCTTTATGTCTATTCATTAGACTTCTAAGCCAAGTGTATTCTAATTGAGTAGTTCGCCAATAATTAGCAAAGCCTTCCCATTTATCACCAATTTTATCTTTACATTTTTCTGCTGCTGAATTGACATCAAATAAAGTGCCATATGCATCAAAAATTATTGCTTTAATATTTTTCATAAATTAACTTAACATTAATGAGTAATATTAGATTATTTTTTAAAGAAAGTTTATCACTTAATTTAACTGCTAAGCTTGATAAATCTCAATCTCACTATGTGAATAAAGTAATGAGAATCAAAGTGGGTGAGGTTTTTTCTTTATTTAATAACAGTGGAGAGTGGGAAGCAAAAATTTTAACTATTTCAAAAAGTATAGTTGAATTTAATATTACAAAACAATTAAGACAAAAAGAAAATGTAAAAGATTTGTGGTTAGCTTTTTCACCCATTAAATCAAATTATTTTAATTTTATGATTCAAAAAGCAACAGAGCTTGGTGTTACAAAATTTTTACCAATAATATTTGATAGAACAATTGTTAGAAAAATAAATAAAGAAAGATTAGAAAAAGTAATCATAGAAGCTGCCGAGCAATCTAATCGTATTAATGTTCCGCTTATTGAAGATCCCCAATCATTAAAAAGTTTTTTAAATCATGAAAAGATGGACTTAATATTCACAGATTTAAATTCTGAAAATAAAAAATTAGATTTTAATAAATTAGCTCATAATCCAACTTGTGTAATTATTGGTCCAGAGGGAGATTTTTCTGAAGAAGAAAGGGGGGAGATTCTTGCCTTTAAAGGGGTTCAGCCAATTAAAATAAACGAAAATATACTTAGATCAGAAACTGCTGTAATTTCAGCCTTATCAATTGTTAATTACCTAATTAATTGATATTTTGTCGCGAAAACTAAAGTGTAATTTTTTAAAAGACACTTTATATAGTGTGTAACAAATGAAAAAATTTTTAATAACAATTATAACTACAATGTTAATAACTAGCGCCTGGGCGGATCAGCCTAAAAACTGGCAGCTAGGCTTTCAAGATTCTGCCTCTCAAAGTATGACTGAGATTGTTAGTTTTCATAACAACATTCTCCTTCCTGTAATTATTGCTATTAGTGTTTTTGTTTTATTTCTTATGATTTATGTTTGTATAAGATTTAGAGCGTCAAAAAATCCTAACCCATCAAAAACTACTCACAATGTTGCTGTAGAGGTTTTGTGGACACTGATTCCATGTTTGATTTTAATAGTGATGGCCGTTCCATCTTTTAAAATTTTGTATAAACAAGATACTATTCCAAAAGCTGACCTAACAATTAAAGCTGTTGGTTACCAGTGGTACTGGGGCTACGAGTATCCTGATGAAAATATTATTTTTGAATCGTATATGATTAAAGAAGCTGAATTAAAAGAAAACCAACCTAGATTATTAACTGTTGATAATGAAGTTATTGTTCCAGTTAATAAAGTGGTTAAAGTTTTAATTACAGCCAACGATGTTTTGCATGCTTGGGCATTACCATCATTTGGAGTTAAGAGAGACGCAGTTCCTGGAAGAATAAACGAAACTTGGTTTAAAGCTGAAAAAGTTGGAACGTACTATGGTCAATGTTCTGAACTTTGTGGAATTGAGCATGCTTTTATGCCTATCACAGTAAAAGTTGTGACAGATGAAGAATATGCAATATGGTTAGCAGAGGCTAAAATGAAATTTGCAAAAGAGCCAATTGCAGTAAATGAATATAAAAAACTAGCGAGTAAATAAAAATGTACACAAAAACAGCATCACACGACGATCATCACACACCAACAGGTTGGAAACGTTGGGCTTACTCAACTAACCACAAAGACATTGGTACAATGTATTTAATTTTTGCAATTGTTGCAGGAATTATTGGTACAGCTTTTTCAGTATTAATGAGAATTGAATTGATGCATCCTGGTGATGGAATTTTAGGTGGCAACTATCACTTATATAATGTGTTGGTTACAGGCCATGGATTAATAATGATTTTCTTTATGGTAATGCCTGCAATGATTGGTGGATTTGGTAATTGGTTTGTCCCAATTATGATCGGTGCACCTGATATGGCTTTTCCAAGAATGAATAATATTTCATTTTGGTTATTACCAGCTTCATTTATTTTACTATTACTTTCAATATTTGTAGATGGCCCTCCAGGTCAGCAAGGTGTTGGTGGAGGATGGACTTTATATCCACCTTTATCGTCAAAAGCTGGACAACCAGGACCTGCTATGGATTTTGCTATTTTAAGCTTACACTTAGCTGGAGCTTCTTCAATTTTAGGAGCAGTTAACTTTATTACAACAATTTTAAATATGAGAACGCCAGGCATGACTTTGCATAAAATGCCTTTATTTGCTTGGTCTGTTTTAGTTACAGCATTTTTATTATTACTATCATTACCTGTTTTAGCTGGTGCTATCACAATGCTTTTAACAGATAGAAATTTTGGAACAGCATTTTTTGATGCTCAAACTGGAGGAGATCCAGTTTTATACCAACACTTATTTTGGTTCTTTGGTCACCCTGAAGTTTATATTTTAATTTTACCTGGCTTTGGAATGATCAGTCATATCGTTTCAACATTTTCTAAGAAACCTGTATTTGGATATTTAGGAATGGCTTATGCGATGGTTTCAATTGGGGTTGTTGGGTTTGTTGTTTGGGCTCACCACATGTATACGGTAGGTTTAAGTACAGATACTAAAGCATATTTTTTAGCTGCAACAATGATTATTGCGGTCCCAACAGGGATTAAAATATTTTCATGGATTGCAACAATGTGGGGTGGATCAATTTCATTTAAAACTCCCATGATGTGGGCATTAGGTTTTATATTTTTATTTACAGTAGGTGGTGTAACAGGTGTTGTTCTTGCAAATGCAGGTGTTGATACTGCAATGCATGATACTTATTATGTAGTTGCTCACTTTCATTATGTATTATCTTTAGGCGCAGTATTTGCAATCTTTGCAGGATTTTATTATTGGTTTGGTAAAATGTCTGGGTATGAGTATTCAGAATGGATGGGACAATTACATTTTTGGTTAACATTCATTGGAGTGAACTTAGTATTTTTCCCTCAACATTTTTTAGGTTTAGCTGGAATGCCAAGAAGATATGCTGATTACCCTGATGCATTTGCTGGATGGAATTATGTTTCGTCAATCGGCTCATACATAGCGGTTGCTGGCTTACTAGTATTTTTTGCTAACTTAATTTATTCTTTTTCTAAGAAAAAAGCTGCAGCTCAGAACCCTTGGGGAGAAGGAGCTACAACTCTAGAATGGACTGTACCATCGCCACCAAATTTTCATACTTTTGAGGAATTGCCAAAATTTGAAGATCCAGATGGTGTTGAAAAAGCATCTAGTTAATAAAGTTACAGCTTTTTCTATATTAAATATTGATGATTAACTCTAAATTAAAAAATAGAAATTTAAACCAAGTGAATGTGTTTAATTTTTCTGAATTATTCAAGCTAATGAAACCAAGGGTAATGTCTTTGGTAATCTTCACGTGTGCTGTGGGTTTGTTAATGGCGCCTTCTACAGTTTCTACAAAAGATGCAATGATTGCAATTCTTTTAGTATCAATTGGTGCAGGAGCCGCTGGTGCTCTAAATATGTGGTACGAATCTGATCTTGATGCATTAATGACAAGAACTTGCTTGAGACCAATTCCAATGGGAAAGGTTAATAAAAACCAAGCCTTAATTTTTGGAACATCACTTTCATTTTTTTCAGTAATCGCATTAGATTATTTTGCTAATACAATTTCAGCAGTATTACTGCTGTTTACAATTTTATTTTATGTTTTTGTTTATACAATCTGGTTAAAGAGAAAAACTCCACAAAACATTGTCATTGGAGGTGCTGCAGGAGCATTACCGCCAGTAATTGGATGGACTATAGCAACTAACTCATTATCTCTTGAGCCAATAACCTTTTTTCTGATTATATTTTTTTGGACACCATCGCATTTTTGGGCGTTAAGTCTTTATAAATCAGATGATTATAAAAAGGCAAAAATTCCAATGCTTCCATTAACTAATGGGATAGAGAGCACTAAAATAAATATTTTAGTTTATTCATTATTAATGTTGCCAATGGTTATTTTACCCTACGCAATAGATTTTGTTGGATTAGTATTTCTAGTACCAGCCCTAATGCTTACATTGTATTATAACATTTTATGTTTTGAGCTTTATAAGTTTAAAAAAAATAAATTTAACCCCAAGAAAGCAAAAACAATATTTGGATATTCAATTTTATATTTGTTTTTGATATTCGTTATTTTTTTGATAGATAAGATATTATGATGATACCAGACAAAAAAACTAAGCGAAAAAATATTTTAACAGCAGTAGCAATAATAGGATTTATGATATTTCTGTTTTTTTTTACACTTTATAATACGGGTGTTTTTGATAGATCAATATAGTGAAAAATAAAACCTTAACTCCAATTCTTTTAGCTGGAATATTTTTTTTAATGTTAGGACTCTCATTTGCTGCAGTACCCTTGTATGATTTATTTTGTAGAGTAACTGGGTTTGGTGGAACAACACAAATATCAAGAGAAGCGCCAGATATAATTTTAAACCAAAAAGTTAGCGTTCGTTTTGATACAAATGTAAATAAACTTCCTTGGAATTTTAAAGCAAAAACAAATGTTATGGATGTTAAAATTGGTCAAGTGAACCGAATCGAATTTGAAGTTGAAAACTATGGCAATGAAACGACTTATGGAGTTGCATCTTTCAATGTTTCTCCATCATCATTTGGTAAATATTATAGCAAATTGGGATGTTTTTGTTTTGAAAAACAGGCCTTAAAAGCAGGCGAAAAGGCCACTTATATTATGACTTTTTATTTGGATCCAGAAATGGTAAATGATCCCAATACTAAAAATATTAAAGATGTAACTATGTCCTATACTTTTTTTTCATCAGATTACTATAACCAATCAAAATTATAAAAATGTCCGCAGAAAAAAAACATGACTATCATTTAGTAGACCCAAGTCCATGGCCTATCTACGTTTCATTTTCATGCTTAATTTTAGCAATAGGTTCAGTTTATTATCTACATAGCGAAGTTTCTTGGGGAATGTATTTGGGATTAGCACTACTATTATATGGAACATACATGTGGTTTAGAGATGTTGTTATCGAAGCAGAGCACCAAGGTCATCACACACCAGTAGTACAAATTCACCACAGATATGGAATGACATTGTTCATTGCTTCAGAAGTTATGTTCTTTGTTGCATGGTTTTGGGCTTATTTTGATGCAAGTTTATTTCCATCTTTAGCAATAGGAGGAATATGGCCACCTAAAGATATTGTAACTTTTGATCCATGGGATATCCCACTAATCAATACATTAATTTTATTATTATCAGGAACGACAGTAACATGGTCACACCACGCATTGCTAGAAGGTGATAGAAAAAGCTTTATTCAAGGACTAGTTCTAACAGTGATACTTGGTTTTTCTTTTTCACTACTGCAAGTTTATGAATATCAGCATGCAACTTTTGATTTCGCAGGAAATATATATGGCTCAGTATTTTATATGGCAACAGGATTTCATGGTTTCCATGTTATCATTGGTACTATATTTTTAGCGGTATGTTTAATGAGAGCAAGAAAAGACCACTTTACTGAAGAGCATCACTTTGGATTTGAAGCAGCTGCTTGGTACTGGCACTTTGTAGATGTTGTGTGGTTATTCTTATTTGCTGCCATTTATATTTGGGGAAGTTAATTTTTAGCTCTTGAGATATAAATTTTTATTTTCTATTTTTGTATTTTTCTTTATTTCTGTCTTTCTAGCATTAGGGAGTTGGCAAATTATTAGACTTAATTGGAAATTAGAATTAATTAATCAAATAGAGTCATCTCTGAAAGACATACCTGTCAATTTATCAAATAGTAAACATAAAAATTATCTTAGAATTAAGACTAGAGGATCAATTGATTTTGAAAAACAAATTTATCTTTATAACTTAAATGAAAAAGGGAAACCGGGCTTTGAAGTTATTAACCCATTAAAAGTTGGAAATAATAACTATTTATTAAATAGAGGCTGGATACCATTTAATAAAAAAGAAGATAAAACTATAAACGTAATAGATGAAAACTATATTAATGGAGTTTTGAGAAAACAAATCAAACCCAATATGTTTAAGCCTGAAAACGATCTATCTGAAAATTACTGGTTTACATTAGATAGAGATGATATTTTTAAATTCACAGGTAAAAATTTTTCTCCTTATGTAATTTATCTTTCTGGAAATAATGAATTTCCTAAACCAAAATCAATTACAGCAAATATTTCAAATAATCATAAAAAATATGCATTAACTTGGTTTTCGTTAGCGATTTCAATTCTTTTAATATATTTATATTTGAGAAAAAAAAATTATTAGATGAAATATATAAGCACTAGAGATAACTCAAAAGAGTACAGTTTTGAGGAGGTATTTATCAAAGGACTAGCAGATGATGGTGGTCTATTTATCCCAAAAAAAATAAAAAAATACACTACTGAAGAATTAAACTCTTTAAGTAATTTAAGCTATCAAGACTTAGCAAAAAAAATAATTTTCCCATTTATTGGTGATTTCATGACAGAAGCAGAGCTGTCATTAATTGTAGACAAGTCATATTCTTCATTTCGAAAAGATAACGTCGTAGATTTGATAAAAATTGGTGATGCTAAGATTTTAGAATTATTTCATGGTCCAACACTTGCTTTTAAGGATATAGCAATGCAGTTACTTGGTAATTTTTATGAATATTATCTAAGTAAAAATAGTAAACAAATTAATATTATAGTTGCAACATCAGGAGATACTGGTGCTGCTGCTATAGATGCAATTAAGGGTAAAGAGAATATAAATATATTTGTTCTACACCCACACAATAAAGTTTCACAGGTTCAGAGAAAAATAATGTCTACAGTTAAAGAAAAAAATGTATTTAATATTGCTATAAATGGTAATTTTGATGATTGTCAAAATTTAGTTAAGGCAATGTTTGCAGATAAAGAATTCTCTAATTCAATAAACATGTCTGGTGTAAATTCAATAAATTGGGCAAGAATTATTGCACAAGCTGTTTATTATTTTTATACATATTTTCAAATACGGGATGACAGGCTTGTTAATTTTTCAGTTCCAACTGGTAATTTTGGCGATGTTTATGCTGGTTATCTTTCTAAAAAAATGGGTCTACCAATAAATAAACTTATTGTAGCGACAAATCAAAATGATATTTTGCATAGAGCAATCACAAATGGAAAATATGAAGCTGAAACAGTGATTGAAACAAATTCGCCAAGTATGGATATTCAAATTGCAAGTAATTTTGAAAGATTAATTTATGATTTAAATGATTTTAATGATGTTGAAACTGGCAATGTTATGAAAAAAATTAAAGAAGAGGGAAAATATATTATTCCAAAAGATAAATTACAAAAAATTAGTAAAGATTTTCTTTCAGAAAATATGAGTGAAACTGAAGTTTTAAATATTATTAAAGATGTTCATAATAGATATAATGTTATATTAGACCCCCACAGTGCAATAGGCTTTGGTGCATTAAAAAAAATTAACATAGAAGGTAACAATATTGTTTTAGCAACAGCACACCCCTGTAAGTTTCCAGACGCAATTGATAAATCAATTGGTATCAAGTCAAGTCTTCCAAATGAATTACAATATATAATGAATGAAAAAGAAAATTATGATATAATTTCAAATAATATAAATGAAACTCAAAAATATATTAAGGAAAAATTACAATGAAATTAAAAGAGAACGATAACATACCAAATTCAGAATTTTTTATTATGGAAGATGGTAATCCTACTAAAAAAAATACGCATGAATTTTATAAGGATAAAAAAATTGTTCTTTTTGGTTTACCAGGAGCATATACATCCGTTTGTTCAGCTAAACACTTGCCTGGATACGTAAATAACTATGAAAAATATAAAGAAAAAGGCATAGATCACATCGTCTGTATTTCTGTAAATGATCCGTTTGTAATGGACTCTTGGGGGAAAAGCCAAAATGTAGAAAATAAAATTATAATGATGGCAGATCCTTTCTTAGAATTTACAAAAGCAATAGGTGCAGATGTAGATAAAAGTGCCAGAGGATTGGGAATTAGATCTAATAGATACACAATGTTAATTGATAATCTTAAAGTTATTAAATTACAAGAAGAGGAAGACGCTGGTGCTTGTGAAATTTCAGCAGCACAAAATTTTCTATCATTAGTTTAATTCAGCAGCTTTTTTTGCGAGTAAATCTACTTCTTCATTTAGGGCATTACCTGCATGTGCTTTAACCCAAATCCATTTTATTTCAAATTGATTTGTTAGCTCGTATAGTTGTATCCAAAGTTCTTTATTCTTAACAGGTTCTTTCTTTGAAGTTTGCCAATTATTTTTTATCCATTTATGCACCCATTCAGTAATTCCTAATCTTACATATTGTGAGTCTGTATAGATTTCAATTTGATCATTTTGTTTAATTTGTTTTAGAGCCATAATAGGAGCCATCAATTCCATTTTATTATTAGTAGTGTCTTTTACGCTCCCACTAATTTCTTTGACTTCACCATTTTGGTTTATAATTGCAGCCCAACCACCATTACCGGGGTTATTTAAACATGATCCATCTGTATAAATTTTAATCATTACTTATAATAATCTTTATAGTGACCAAGATTATTGTGAATAATTAATTTTTGTAGATATTCCATAGGATCTTTTATTCTAATCAAAGCAGTTTTTGGAGTGTTAAAATAATCATATATCCTTGTTAAAAGATATCGTAATGCAGCGCCTCTACACATTACATTTAGTGCATCTTTTTCTTTTTTAGATAAAGTTCTTATACTTTCATATCCATTAATTAAGTTTTTAATCTTACTACTATTCATTACAAACTTATTTTTTTTTTATCAAAACATAAAGCATTAATGCAGATTGCAATTTCATATATCAAATAGTCATTAGATGAAAAATAAAAATCAATAAAACCTGAAAATTTATTTTTATTAAAAAAAATATTATCTATAAAAAGATCCCCATGAATAATTCCTTGAGGTAGATTCTTGGGCCATTTATTTTTGATATCTTTTAGACACAGGTTGAGCGTGTTTTTAAGGTTAGGTGTAATTTGATTAGATTTAAATTTTATAGTTTTCAACAAATCATTAAGTCTATGTATCGACATAGAATTTTGCCTATATAATTTTAATTTTGCAGTAACTTTATGAAATTTTGCAATATTTTTTCCCACATCAAAACAGTTTTTATTGTTAAGGATTGTTTTATCCTTGCCTTCTAAAAAAGTTACAATACAGGCTGATTTTGTTTTAATATTTGTTATATGTGTTCCTTTTTTAGTTCTTAAAGGTTTAGGACAAATAATTTTTTTATGATTTAACTTCTCCATTAAATTCATAAAAAAAGGTAGATCCTTTTTTTTAACCCGCTTTTCAAAAATTGTTAAAATAAATTTATTCTGTTTTGTTTTTAATAAATAATTTGTATTTTCAATTCCTTTTTTTATACCTTGGAATTTTTCTATTTTATTAATTTGATAATTGTTAATTAATGATGAAATATCTTTTTTAATTAACTTCGTGTATACAGCCATTTAATTCAATTTTCCTGGAACTTTAAATACAATGTTTTCTTTTATGATCTCAACAATTTCGATTTTTACTTTAAATTTACTTTTAATTTCGTTAATAAAGTTTTCAACTAAAATTTCTGGTGCAGAGGCTCCAGAGGAAATACCAATAACTTTGCAATTTTCTAATTTTTCAAATGGAATTTCACTATCGGAGTGTATCAATTCAGAATGAGGACACCCTGATTGTTCAGCTACCTCAACTAGGCGCACAGAATTTGAAGAATTTCTGCTTCCTAAAACAAAAAACATGTCACATTTTTTAGCTATATTTTTTACAGCAGATTGACGATTAGTAGTTGCGTAACAAATATCCTCTTTAAATGGTTCTTTAATTTTAGGAAATTTTTTTTTTAAAGCTTTAATCATATTTTTTGTGTCATCAACTGAGAGTGTTGTCTGGGTAACATAAGCAATTTTTTTATTATCATCTAGTTCATAAGTCTCAACATCATGTTCATCCTGAATTAAATCAATTGAGCCTTCAGGCAATTGCCCCATAGTTCCTATAACTTCGGGATGATTAATATGTCCTATAAGGACAATATGGTATCCAGCTTTATAAAGATTTTCTGCTTCTCTATGCACCTTGGATACAAGTGGACAAGTTGCATCTATATATTCCATCTTATAGCCATTTGCTTGTTGTGGTACTGACTTTGGAACACCATGAGCAGAAAATATTACAGGCCTACTTTTATCTTTAATCTCATCAAGCTCTTCTACAAATATTGCACCAATTGCCTTAAGACTATCCACAACATGTTTGTTATGAACTATTTCATGACGCACATAAACTGGAGCTCCATATTTTGTAATACTTTTTTTGACAATTTCTATAGCTCGCTCAACACCAGCGCAAAAGCCACGTGGTGCTGATAATAATATTTTAATTTCTTTATTTTTCATTTTTTTCTAGAAAGTATTCAAGCAATATATGTGGAAAGGTTAAGGACGCCAAACCAATAAATATAACTTTATATATTGCATCGTTTACCAGGTAATGATTTGAAAGATAATATAAGCTTAACAAATAGAAAATAGCAGTCAAAATTGTCAAGGGCGCAGCTTTTTTGATAAAAATTAATAGTCCATTATTAAAATTATATTTATCTAATTCAGTAATTAATGAGAGAGAGTGCCTAAAAGAATGCAAAAAGCAAAAATATAATGTGAAGGCGACCAAAGGTGCAAAGAAGTAATTTAAAATTAAAATTGAAGTGAAGTCAAAAAATATTAATAAGTTAACTGGTTTGAAATCTTTTAAAAAAAAATAAATATTTGTGAGTAAAGAGATTAAAAAAATAAAAGTAATTATATAATTATTTTCTATAAAATTTAAAAATAGATAAAAACTTTCATTTTGTATTAATAGTAATTTAAAAATATTGATTGTTTCAACAAAATGAAACATTAAGGGTGCAATAATAACTAATATTCCTTTTAGAAAATAAAGAATTATATTTATGTTAGATTTTTTAGTTATTAGAAATTCTGTATCTTCTTTACCAAAATGATAGGCAGCAACAATTAAAAAAGTGATCAGTGATAAAGTTGGTGCAAGCAACCAAATAGTAATTATAGTAGCAGCAATTATTAAATAAATTAAGTAAAAATAATAAATATTATTAATATTATATAATTTTATCAGTCTTTTACCTTTTTGATTGTCCAATGCACCATGTGAGATTCCAATTGATAGGATTAGTAATAGACAAATAATTGGAGATATAGACAGACTTTTAAATTGATCAAAAATAAGAGCAAGTGAAGTAGAAAAAAACAAAAAAATAATAGAATGAAAGAAATTAATTTTTTTAATTTGATTATTTATCATTTTTAAAAAATATTTTGATAAAAAGCCATTTAGGCATTTTGAGTACTATAAATAAATCTTGTAATAAACTACTTTTATTAGACAAAAATTTAATAATTGTCTCAGGCGAATTGCTAAACATATCAAAAAATATATTTGCCATTTTTTCAGGATGATAATTAAGAACTTTTAAAAATATTTCGTCCAAAAATTTATATTTTTTATTAATTTCATATCTTTTACTCTCTTTGATAGTGTGAATATTTTTTCTTATGTATTTGCTGTGCTCTTGTATATTTAAAAAGGTATAACCAGTACTCAATCTAGTCATTCCCCCAGCAGTACCTATGTTCATTTTATTTCTTTCATTAGAAACTGTGGGATGAAATAATGGGATTGCACCTACTTCGCTATAGGTAACCTTATAATCTTTAATATTAAGATGATTTCTTATATAATTTTTTAATTGTTCATCATAATCTTTTAAAGAATCATTTTTTATCTTAGATAACCAAGTAGTTTCAATTAAAGCTTTATTTTTTGTATAAGGCAATGTGTAAAAAAAATGAACGCTATCACGTTGATCACAATCAAAATCCATCAAATTAAAAATCTCATCATCAAATACGTTTTTTTTAGTTTCGATCTCAATACCTTTAAAATGTTGCCAGAGCTTATCCTCTTTAGAATCCAGTTGGGGAACGCTATTAAAAATAAAAGCACTATTTAGGTCTATTTCATTAGTATTTTCGTAAAAGCTAATATTTTTATTTTTTTTTAATCGTTCATTTATTTTTTCATAAAATAAACCACTATCTATAGCTTCATAAGGTAATCCGTTGCACTCTAAAAATTTGGTTTTTCCAGGTATATTTATTGAAAAATTATTCCAACTTTTCTGAACACAATCTTGAAAGTTATGATCTATGGTCTTCCAATAAGACCAAGTCTTATCTCTTTTGTATTCTAATCGTGGCTCTATGATTGCTAAGGTTGCATCTTTTAGCTTGTTATGAAGGTCCAACTCATACGCAAGTGACAATCCTGCACATCCACCTCCAATTATGATATAATCAAATTCTTTCATTTAAATCTATTTCTTCATTGATTAAAAGATGCTCTTTATTTCTAAGGTGGTTTTTTTCATTTATAAATATGAGTTTTATCAAGTCTAATATAGATAGAAATGTTTGGTACAACTTACCTAAATTAGCTACATATATTTTTGCGCTTCTATTGTAATTGTATATATTTTCTTTATGTAAAATTTTAGCACCAATTTTTCTATAAATTCTTCTAGCAACAAGTATTGCAAACCTAAACCTAAAAGGAATTTCTTTTATAGAGGCAAAGGAGCTTTCGTAGAACAAATCAGCCATACTTAATGTATTCTTTATAGTCTCGAAGTCATGATTAATATAAAATCTATTATTATTCATATCCTCAATGACATCTCTTGAAATATTTGTTAATTGCATTGCAATACCAAGGTCTATTGCTGATTTCATGGAGTTTTTATTTTGTACACCTAAAATTTTTGCCATCATTAAGCCTACAGTACCAGCAACCCTATAAGAGTATATTAACAATTCTTGTTTTTTGTTAAATTTTACTACTTCATTTAAATCAGACTCAATACCATCAAATAAATCTTCAACAATCTTGATTGAAATTTTATTTTCCTCCATAAGGATCCACATATTTTTTATTATCAAATTATCAAAATTTTTATTTATAAAATTATTCTTAAAGATTAGTAAATTTTTCTTTTTAATATTTAGTTCATTTTTATCATCAGCAATATTGTCTATTGTTCGACAAAAATCATAAAGAGATGAGCATTTTTCATAAATATTTTTTGGTAAAAAAAAACCTGCCCAATTAAACGACTTGGCATAAATAGATAAATAATTATTTTTTGACATTATAATATTTTATCTAAAACCTTTGCTGAAGAGAGTACACCTGGAACTCCTGCACCCGGGTGCGTTCCTGCTCCAACAAAGTATAATCCATCATAAATTTCTGATTTATTATGAAATCTAAAATATGCAGATTGAGTAAATTTTGGCTGGATCGAAAAACCTGATCCAAATTTGGTATTCAATTCATTTTCAAAATAATCTGGCGTTAAGTAGAAATCTTCAATAATATTTTCTCTAAGATTCGGTAGTAATGCTTTTTCCATTTTATCTATTACTAAATTCTTCATTTTTTCACCTTCAATTTTCCAATCAATTTTGGATTGATTGTTTGGGACGGGTACAAGAACATAAAAGCAATCATTTCCTTCAGGCGCCATTGATTTGTCTGTAGCTGATGGTCTATGAAGGTAATAGCTTATGTCATCATTTAATTTTTTATTATCAAAAATATCACTCAAGTGTTCTTTATACTTATCACCAAATTTGATTGTGTGATGCTCAACATCTGGGTATGTTTTTTTTGTTCCAAAATAGTAAACAAATAGACCCATAGAATACTGCATTCGATTTTGTTTCCATTTAAATAGAGGGCTTGTTTTTTTTGGACTTAGAAGTTTTTCATATACAGCAGGAGGATCAGCATTACATATTACATTATTTGAAAGTATTTCTTTTTGATTGTCTAATTTTACTCCACTAATTTTTCCATTACTTGAAATTATTTCTGTTACTTCATGTCCCTTGATTAATTCAATTTCTTGTTCAATCATTAATTTTTCTAAGCCACTGATTATGTTCCCAGTTCCACCCATTGAGTAATGTATGCCCCATTTTTTTTCGAGATATAGAATTAATCCGTATATTGATGTTGTAGTAAAGGGGTTTCCGCCAACTAAAAGAGGATGCATACTTAGCATACGTCTTAATTTTTCATTTTTTATATATGAAGAAACTAATGAATAAACTGATTTATAGCTTTTAAGTTTTAGTAAAGAAGGCAATTGTTTCATCATCACAAGAGGTTTATCAAATGGAACATCAGCTAGTTCTGTGAAGCCTTTATCAAATATTTTTTTTGTAAATTTTACAAGTTGTTCATATCCTTTGACATCATCTTTGTTTATTTCTTCAATTTGTTTTTTCATTTGATCTTCATCACCAGAGTAATCAAATACACCTCCATCTTCATAAATAAATCTATACCAAATTTTTAAGGGAGTGAGTTTTATGTAATCTTGAGACTTCTTATTAAATAAAGTGAAAAGCTCTTCAATTAGATATGGCGCAGTAATTACTGTTGGACCAGCATCAAAAGTAAAACCATTTTTTTTAAACACTCTAGCTCTTCCACCCAAGTCAGGGTGTTTTTCTATTAAAGTTACTTTATGATTTTTGGCTCTTAATCTTAATGCTGCAGCTATACCACCAAATCCAGAACCAATGACAATAGATTTCATTGGGTTAATTTATAGTTTTTTTAAAAAATTGTAAGGTAATTATGAGCTTATTTTTTTTAAAGCTATTTTTGTTTCTTCAAGGTTTTTTTCAAAAAGACCATCAAGTTTTGATTTATCAACAGATGTGTTAATAATTTTTTTAACAGAATCAACAGCAATTTTAATTGAAACATCTTTTATTTCTTTAAGTGCAGCTTCTTTCATTTGTGAAATTTTATTTTCTGCTAAACTTTTTTTAATTTCTGAAGATTTATGAAATTTATCATTCATTTCGATTATAAGATGATCGCTATCTTTTTTGGCTTGTTGTAAAATATCATTGCTCACAGTTTGTGCGGTATCAAGTTTATTTTGAGCGTTATCTAATAAAACCTTTGCCTCTTGTCTTAGTTTTTCACTTTCATCTATTTCATTTTTAATATCAAGGATAAGCTTATTTAAAAGTTCATTAATCTTTTGAGGTATTTTTAAATAAACTAAAGCTCCAATAAATATTAAAAAGGATATAGCTACCCAAAAAGTTGCATCAATTACCATAATATTCATCCATTTTTTTTCTTGAAAGATCTTCTACTATTGCAGAAATACTACTACTGTTAACTTCAGCTCCTATTAGTTCCTGCAGTAAGTCCGAAGAGGTCTCTACAGCAATTTTTTTGATTTTTTCTGGTGCATTATCTCTAAAAGTTTTTATCTCAATCTCAGCTTTATTAACTTCTTCATCAAGCTCTTTTTCCAGTATTTCTTTCTTTACACCAATATCTTTCAGTACTTTTTCTCTAGCTTGTTTAAAGTAGTTTTTTGCTTCATTCTTGCTAGATTGTACTATCTTTTCGTATTCTTCAATTTTTTGTTCACTTTCTTCTCTTTGTTTTTCCGCAGCCTCAATATTTTCTAAAATTTGAGATTTTCTAGTTTCTAGATTGGCACTTATTTTTGGAAGTATAAGTTTAGATAAAACAACATATAAAATTCCTAAAGTAATAATTAACCAAAAAATTTGAGAAACCCAAAACTCTGGATTTAATTGAGGCATTCCACCGCTTTCAGCTGCAAAAGCTTCCATAAAAAACAGGAAGCTTAAAAATATCGACTGAAAAAATATTTTTTTAATCATTAAATTTAAAATGCAAATAAAATAATTAACGCTACAACTAATCCAAATAGGCCAGTTGCTTCAGCTAAAGCAAAACCTAATAAAAGATTAGGAAATTGTTTTTGAGCTGCAGATGGGTTTCTCATTGCGCCAGAAAGGTAATTACCAAAGATAATTCCAATCCCAACACCGGCACCCGCTAGAGCTATTGCTGCTAGTCCTGCTCCGATCATTTTTGCTGCTTCTAATTCCATTATATCCTCCTTATGTTAGTTAATGGTGTAAATTTAATGCATCATTTAAGTAGATGCAGGTTAAGATTGCGAAAACATATGCTTGAAGAAAAGCAACTAGTATTTCCAAGCCAGTTAATGCAACCGAAAAACTCAGTGGAAGCCATCCACCAACTATTCCAAGGCTTATTACAAAGCCTCCGAAAACTTTCATCATTGTATGACCAGCCATCATGTTTGCAAATAAACGAACTGAAAGACTGACTGGTCTACTTAAGTAAGAAATTATTTCTATAACAACTATTAGTGGTAATAGTACAGCAGGTACTCCGCTAGGTACAAATAGTTTTAAATATCCTAATCCATGTTTCATAAATCCAATAATTGTTACACCCACAAAAATAAATGAAGCCAAGATAAAAGTAACAATGATATGGCTAGTTACTGTAAAGGCATAAGGGATCATCCCAAACATGTTACAGAATAGCACAAACATAAATATTGAGAAGATAAACGCAAAGTAAGGTTTTGCTTTTGATCCTGCGGTATCACTAATCATTTTGGAAACAAAAGTGTAACTTAATTCAGAAAGAAGTTGCATCTTGCTTGGTAGTAAAGAATTTTTTTTTGACCCTAAATTAAAAATTAGTAAGATTGCAAGAGAACTAATCACCATAAACAAGCTTGCATTTGTGAAAGAAATATCTATTGCGCCTAATTTAATTTCTGGTCCAATTCTATAAACTTCGAATTGGTTCATCGGGTTTGTAGCCATAATTTTTTAAATCTATTTTTGCATATTTTTTGCAGATCTGAATACGTTTATAATTCCAGCAACAACACCTACAAAAAAAAATATTAATATTAACCAGGGCTTAGTACCAAAGGTCTTGTCTAAAATAAACCCTATAATTGTCCCAACTGCCACTGCGGACACTAATTCTGTACTTAATTTAAAGGCAGTCCCAATAGAAGAGGGCGCCTCTTCATTTTTATACAGATTTTTCTTAGAAAGCTTATTTTTTGCAATCTCCAAGCGAGTTTTAAGGCTATCTTTTGGCATTCAAATTGTTAAGCAACCATGCTCTCTGCTTTTTGTAAATCAACAGCAACAAGTTGGCTAATACCTTTTTCAGGCATTGTAACTCCATAAAGTCTATTCATTTTTGACATAGTTAGAGCATGGTGAGTTACGATAATAAATTTAGTGTCAGTTATTTTAGTTAAATCATCAAGAAGTCCACAAAATCTTGTTACGTTAGCATCATCTAGTGGAGCATCAACCTCATCTAAAACACAGATTGGAGATGGGTTAGTAAGGAACACTGCAAAAATAAGAGACAAGGCTGTTAAAGCTTGTTCACCACCAGATAATAAAGTTATAGACTGAAGTCTTTTACCAGGAGGACTTACCAGCATTTCTAAACCAGCTTCAAGAGGGTCATCAGAGTCTACTAACTCTAGTTTTGCATTTCCACCGTTAAATAGTTTTGTATAAACTTCATTAAATTTTCTATTAACTTTTTCAAAAGCTTCTAATAGTCTTTCTCTTCCTTTTTGATTTAATTCATTAATACTTTCTTTTAATTTTATAATAGCAGATACAAGATCTTCTCTATCTTGTTCCATTTTTTTAATTTCTATTTCATATTTACTAGTTTCTTCATCAGCTCTAAGGTTAACTGATCCCAATTTTTCTCTTTCATTTTTTTTTTTATCTAAAACATCTTCTTGCGCAACAGAGTCAGGTAGCTCTTCAACACCATTTAAATTAGAATTTTCTAGAATATCATTTTCTTCAAGATTAAGTTCAGAACTAACTCTTTCTAACAGATCTTCTTTACGTTTTTTTAAACCTTCGACAGTTGCTCCTGAGCTAGCTTTTCTTTCTCTGATTTGAATAGATCTTTCTTGAACGTCATTTAACTCAAGTCTTAAAGAGTTTATCTTTTTATCTGTTTCTTCAATTATTTTTTCATTTTCAATTTTTTCATTTTGTGAAATTCTTAGACCCTCAGTAATTTGCCCTTTTCTTTCTGCTTGGGCTTTGGGTTGTTGATCACGCTCATTTAACTGTGATAGTAATTTATTTTTTCTTTCAGTTAATTCTGTTACCATTTTTTCAGAATTAGAGAGTAAGTTTTTCCAACTTTCAACTTCTGATTCTATGGCTTTAATTCTTTCATTTCTTTTTACAGACTCTTTTTTTATTGATTGATTTTTACTAAAACTATCAGCATATTTTTCTTGCAATAATTTTATATTTTCATTTTTTTCATTAATATTAGAAAGCTTTTTCTTACTCTCTTCATCTTCAAGATTATCTAAAAAACCATCTATTTCAATTTGACATCTATCAAGTAAAGTAAGCGCTTGATTAATTTCATTGTTATTAATCAATTCTTTAGCTCTGGTGATTGTATTTTTAACATTTTTAATTGGCCCAATAGCAATATTTATATTTCCATCAGCAAAAATATTAATAATTTCATCAACAGATTTTTGTTCATCTTTTAATAGGTTTTTTGCCTTCTCAAGATCTTCGTTTGATAATTTTTCTGTTTCAAAATATTTAGAATCTATTTCTATTAATTCAGCTTTCTCTTCTTTTAGGCGTCTTTCATTTGAGTTAGCATCAATTACAATCCCTTTTTCTCTGTCTATATCTTCCTCGATAGTTTTTAGGGATTTTTTAATATTTTCAATTTCATCTTGAGTTCTAACATTTTCTTCATCTAAATTTTGTAGCTCTAAATTTAATCTTTGAATTTTGGATAGATTTTCTATATTTTTTTCTCTTAAGGGAGAAACTTTATCTGTTTCAGTTTTAATTAAATTTTCAAATTGAGCAATCTGTTGATTGAAGTTACTTACTTCTCCTTCAGCTTCATTGTTAATTTCATTTTCTATTCTAATCTCATTATCAATGTCTAATAATTTTAAATAATATAGCCCTGCTTCAATTTTTTTTATTTCTTCAGATATAAGTTTATATTTCGTTGCCTCTTCAGCTTGTTTCTGAAGGTTTGCTAATTGTTTTTCTTGTTGTCTTCTTAATTCATCAGCTCTTTTTAAGTTTGTCTCTGCAGCATTTAATCTAAGTTCAGCCTCATGCCTTCTCACATGTAACCCTGAAATATTAGCTGCTTCCTCCAAGATTGCACGCCTGTCAGTAGGCTTAGCAGTTACTAAAGCTCCAATTCGTCCCTGACTAATCATTGATGGTGAATGA
This sequence comes from Candidatus Pelagibacter sp. PS_17, assembly GCF_059417945.1. NCBI lineage: Bacteria > Pseudomonadati > Pseudomonadota > Alphaproteobacteria > Candidatus Pelagibacterales > Candidatus Pelagibacteraceae > Candidatus Pelagibacter > Candidatus Pelagibacter sp. PS_17. The sequence continues at coordinate 1,066,298 of NZ_CM182073.1, read as the reverse complement.
GCACCCGTAGATAAATCTGCAAAAAACATTTGAGCGTCTCTAGCTCTAACTTCTTTGTCATTTATATAAAATTTTGAACCCTTATCTTTTTCAATCTTTCTTCTAACTTCAATATGATCTAAATCTTTATATTGCATTGGACCATCATGACTTGCATTATCTACACTAATAGAAACCTCTGCTATATTTTTAGAAGATTTATTAGATGTACCATTAAAGATAACATCTTCCATACCTGAACCACGCATACTCTTAGCTGAGGTTTCACCCATAACCCACCTTAAGGATTCCACAATATTAGATTTCCCACAACCGTTTGGACCAACAATACCGGTTAAGCCATGTTCTATAAGAAAATTTGTTTTTTCAGCAAATGATTTAAATCCGTTTAATTGGATTTTTTTAAACTCCATGGACTAACTTATATCAGTTTTTCCAGATATTTTTTTAAATTCTTATAATTTAGGGCTTTATCAAACTTTTTATCATTAATTATTATCGTAGGAGTAGCATTAACTTCAAATTTTTTTACCCCATCGATTCGATCATTTAAAACAAAATCTTCTATAGCTTTATCACTTAAGCATTTTTCAAAATCTAAGTTTACACTTTCACTTTCTAAGAATTTTTTTAAATAACCCGTTGCTTCTTCTGGAGTTTTTCCTCTAGCCCATTTTTTTTGCCCAGAGTATAAAATATGCAAAATATTTGAATTACCATCGTTATTACACTGAGCAATTTTTGATGCATTAAAAGCTGCTAAATCTAATGGAAAATGTCTAAATTCTATTTTTACTAATCCTTTATCAATGAAGTCCTTTTTAAGTTCAGGTAATACATCTTTATGAAAATTTGCACAGTGACCACAAGTCAATGACTCGTATGCAATTATTGTTATTTTCGCACTTTCTTTTCCTTCAGAAATTCTTTTGACCATTTCATTATCTGCAGCAAGCGCTTTAGTGGAGAAGATTAAAAATATTATAAATAATGTTGAGGTGAATTTTTTCATCGTTGTTTAAATAGTTTTGTTAATTCAAGTAATGATTTTTTAATTTTATCATTCTTAATACTATTTATCCTATCTGCATATTTAATATTTGTCACATGATTTTCATTAGTGTCTAATTTTTTGAACTTTGTTTGGGCGTCATCAAAGCTTATGAATTTCAATTTCTCAACAACGGCATAGCCAAAAAAACTATTCATTTTATCCATTATTATTTTTTTAGAATACTCTAAATCAATCTCATGTCCTCTCTTTACCATTATTTGAAGAGTGCTTACTCCAAATTTATTCGAATTTTTAAAGGATTTGGGATAGCATATTTGAAAAAGATCATCTCCAACTATGTACTTCCAGTTATTAAGTGTTTCAGAAAATATATGACCCTTTTTTTTGATTATTTTTTTAATGTTTTTTGGCAAAGTGTCTTTAAAAGACCTTAAGCCTTGAATAGTTTTAAACCTCTGCTTAGTATTATTTTTAAAATGCATATGACCAAATCCATACTAACAAAAAAAATTCTTTATTGGTACGATAATAATAAAAGATCACTCCCATGGAGAAAAGAGCTATCACAAGTTAAGCGAGAATATTATACGTTAGTGAGTGAATTTATGTTACAGCAAACGCAGGTTGCAACTGTAATTCCATACTTTAATAATTTTATAAAAGATATTCCAGATATTAAATCTCTATCAAAAATTAAGGAACATAAGCTTTTAAAATATTGGGAGGGCCTTGGTTATTATTCAAGAGTAAAAAACTTAAAAAAGACTGCACAAATATTAGAAAAAAATTTTAACAGAAGGTTACCAAACACGATTGATGAATTAAAATTATTACCTGGAATAGGTGACTACACTTCTAATGCAATAATGGCAATTGCCTTCGACAAGCCATTTATTCCCCTAGATGGAAATATTGAAAGAGTAATTAAAAGATTATTAAATTTAAAATTACCTAAAGAAATTGCAAAAGATAACCTTGTTAAGAGTAAAAAAATATTAGGTAGTTCAATTAGAGCAAGTGATTATGCACAAGCACTAATGGAGCTAGGTGCATTGATTTGTCGACCTAAAAATCCCTTATGTCACCAATGTCCTTTAATTAAAAATTGTAAGTCTTTTAAAAAAAAAGATTTTGAAATAATAAAAGAAAGAAAAAAGAAGATTGATAAATTTTATTTATTAGAAGTTTATAAAAAGAATAATAAATTTTTGTTAATCAAAAATACTAAATTTAATTTTTTAAAGAATTTAGAAATATTTCCCATGAAGCAAATACCCAAACCTGATAATTTAGCAAAAGCTTTAAACTTCAAGATATCCAATATGAATATGAATGTAATAATCAAGTTTTCCAAGTTAAAAGGTGAAATTTCTAACTCTTCTTGGATTGATAGCTCTAAGCTTGAAGATTATACTTTGCCCACATTTACTAAAAAAATTTTTAATTATTTAAAAAAGATTTAATGAAAAATATAGCAATAATAGGAGCCGGTATTTCAGGTCTGTATATTGCAAATCTTTTAAGTCAAAACTCTAATTATCAAGTCACAATTTATGAGAAAAATGCTTCTGTTAATTTGGAAAAAGGATATGGAATTCAACTTTCAGTTAATAGTATCAAATTGTTAAATCAAATAAATTTTCAAAAAATCAGGATGGAAGATAAATTTCACCCCAATAAACTAGATTTTTATTCTTTAAAAAATAATAAAAAAATATGTGATTTAGATATATCCATGTTTAACAGCACTAATACAAAACATACTACCTTACAGCGCTCTACTTTAGTTAATTTCTTAAAAGATGGGCTTCATGAAAATATTATTCATTATAATAAAAAAGTTATAAAAATTAATGAAGAAGCAGAAAATAAAGAAGTTTCTTTTGAGGATGGTTTATCTGTTAAATGTGATTACTTAATTATCTCTGATGGAACTTTTTCAAAAACAAAATCATTAATTGCCAATAAAGAAACTAAACCAAAGTATTTTAACTCTATTGCCTTAAGAGCAACAATAGACCAGGGTGCCCTTAAGGGTATTAACCCAGAGAATATATCTTTGTTTTTAGGGTCTAATTTACACTCAGTTCTTTATCCAGTTAATAGCAAAGGACAGTTTAATTTTATTACCATTCTTAGAAAAAAGCTTAGCACTAAAGAGTTATCTGATTATTCTTTATTTGAGAACAAAGATTTTGCTGCATCTATTGTATCTGAAATATCAAAGCAAGTACCCACTGAAACAATGAACAATCTAAAAAGTATTAAATGTTTTCCAATATTTGTGAGTTCTGATGTCAATGAACCAAAAAATAAAGATACTTTTATCATTGGAGATGCCTTTTTTGCTTTACCCCCAACCTTTGCTCAAGGCGCCTCTCAATCAATAGAGGTTGCCAATGAACTTTATAAAAATTTAGAAAATGAAAACACTCAATTTAACTCTGAAAGAGTTAAAAGAGTAAGGATGATTGATATGAAATCAAAACTCAATTATTTTGCTTTTCATTTATCTAATCCATTAATAATTTGGATTAGAAATTTAGTAATAAAAAAATTAGTTAAAAATGAAAAATTTATTAACAGTTATCTTGGTAAAATTTATAAAGACTAATTTTTAGAAATTAATCTTTGTCTTAAATTATCAATTGGCACAGAAACACCATTCACTGTACAATGCCAATAAGTCCATCCATTACAGCTTTCAGAACCAAGTATTGTTGCTGCAACTTTATGAATTGATCCTTCAGCTTGATTATGCTTGATACTTCCATCTGCCATAATCTTAGCAACTATTTTTTTCTTTTGATCAAAAATACTTGTTCCAGGCTTTATTATTCCAAGCTCTACTAGTGATCCAAAAGGTATTCTAGGCTTAGATCGATTATTTTTTAAAGTGTCTAAGAAATTATCCTCCAAAGGTTTTGTATTTTTTAACCTTTCTTCTGCTGCTTTAAAATAAGTCTTCTCTTTCTCTATACCATAATATTTTCTACCTAATTTTTTTGCAACCGTTGCAGTTGTTCCAGATCCTAAGAATGGGTCTAGAATTAAATCGTCCTTGTTTGATGATGCCAATAAAACTCTATGTAATAAAGATTCTGGTTTTTGAGTAGAGTGAACTTTTTTACCATTTTTTTTAAGTCTTTCTGCACCATTACAAATAGGTAAATTCCAATTAGATCTCATTTGAAGATCGTCATTTAAACATTTCAAAGATTGATAGTTAAAAGTATATTTTGACTTCTCACTTTTAGAAGCCCAAATTAAAGTTTCATGAGCGTTTGTAAACCTTGTTCCTCTGAAATTAGGCATTGGGTTATTCTTATTCCAGATAACATCATTTAAAATCCAAAAACCCAAATTTTGTATTGCAGTGCCTACTCTAAAAATATTATGATAACTTCCTATGACCCAGATGGCTCCATCTTTTTTTAATATTCTTCTACATTCAGAAAGCCAAGCAAGCGTAAAGTCATCATATTTTTTAAAGCTTTCAAACTGATCCCATTTATCGTTAACAGCACTGACTTTGCTTCTGTCTGGTCTAGTAAGTGAATTTTTTAATTGTAAATTGTATGGTGGATCAGCAAAAACAAGATCAAAGGTTTCGCTTGGAATTTTTTTTAATTCCTCAAGACTGTCACCATTAATAATCTTATTTTTAAAATTGTTTTCCATTTTGTATAAAACAATTAGACTCCATACGGATTCTTGCGTCAACCTGAGATTGAAATAACTAGATTCAAATTGTGTCTGAATTTTTAAGAGAACTAGATGTTGTGCTGTTACACGTGAAAATTATAAAAGATCACAAATAGGTGAGAAAGTTTTTCGATGATATTTAGTAATACCAAATTTCTTAATTGCGTTTAAATGTTCTTTGGTTCCATAACCAGAGTTTGTATCCCATCCATAATTATTAAACTCTTTTGAAAGTTTTGTAATAAATTTATCTCTACTGACTTTTGCAACAATTGATGCAGCAGAAATGCTTGGAATTTTTTGATCTCCTTTAATTACATATTTTAATTTATAGTTTTTAAGATCAGGCAGTTTGTTGCCATCAATTAAAACAAGTGAAGGTTTTGTTTTCAATTTAAGAATAGCTCTTTTCATTGCAAGTAAACTTGCGTGCAATATATTAATTTTTTCAATTTCTTTAGTCGATGCCTGGCCTATAGCCCATATAGAATTTTTTTTAATATATTTTTCAAGCTCTTCTCTTTTGTCCTTTGTTAGAGTTTTTGAATCTTTCAATAATTTTTTATCAATAGAATTATTTAATATGATAGCTGCTGCATAAACAGGCCCGATTAAACTTCCTCTGCCAACTTCATCAACACCTGCTAAAATTTTCATTAAATGGATAGTTTTAGATCTAAGATTTTTTGTTTAATCTTTTTTAAGTCATCCCATGAATGTTTTTTATTTTCAGGAGCTCTTAAAAGATAAGAGGGATTAAAAGTTATGATAACGTTGTAACTTGTATTTTTGATAATTACTTCCTTCCATTTTCCTCGCTCAATAGAAATTTTACTATTTAAACCTGTTAAAGATTCCATAGCAGTACTACCCATAAGAATTATTATTTTAGGATTTATTATTGAAATATGTTTTTGTAAAAATTGGGAATATCTTTTAATTTCTGTAGAATTTGGTTTTCGATCCTCAGGAGGTCTAAAGTTTACAGCATAAGTTGCGTAAATATTTTGTTTTTTTATGTTTATTGCAATCAGCATTTTTTTTAAAAGATCTCCTACTTCACCCATAAAAGTTAATCCGGCGTTATCTTCTTCAATGCCTGGGGCTTCACCAATTATCATTATTGAGCTATTAATATTCCCATCTCCTAAAATTATTTTTTTTGAATTATTCTTTAAGTTACAATCACTAATTGAGTTTATTTGTTCTTTAAGATTCTCAAGCTCTTTAACTTTATCTATTTTTTGAATACTCAGATCTTTTTTTAAATCATTACTAGTATTTTTTAGTCTATTGATTGGTTTTTCATCAAAAATAAAGTCAGATCCAGTAGTGTTTAAGAACTCAGAGTCAAAATTCGTTTTTTGATTTATTACTTTTTTAGACATAGAATGGCCAAATGTTGGTAAAGTTTTTTAAATTCTTTTTAATATTAATACTTTATCAGAGTCCATTATACTCAAAAAATACCAGTTTAAATGATTTTAATGCAAGGTATTTGTCTAATTATTTTTCAGGAATTGTAGCTTATGAAAATCTAGATAATACAGAAGCTTTAAAATTTTTTAATTCATCAAAAATATTAATAAAACAGCATGATGCCTATCTTGAGAGGTATGTATTTTCCTTAGTACTTGATGGCAAAGTTAAGAAAGCAATTGATCAAGTTAAACAGAACTCAACAAAAAACAACTCTGACTTTTTTCAGGCTAATCTGTTGCTGGCAGTTGATAGTTTAAAGAAAAAAAACTTTAAAAAAAGTAAAGTTTATATTGATAGATCATATGAATTTATTAACAATGATAGACTTTCATTAATCATTGCAGAAACCTTCAAGCAATATTTATCAGTTTTTGAAGAAAAAAAATTAGTGAAACAAACTAATACGTTTGGAAATTTTTCATTTATTAACGAAGTTTTTCAAAGATGTTATTTAAATGATAAAGATACAGAGAGATATTTTAATACATTAATTAATTCACAAAACGATGCTGATTATTCAAGGTATGTATTTTTTTTGATCAGTTATTTAATCAAGAAAGATAATTACGATAAGGCAAAAAAAGTTACTAATAATTTTGATTATTTAAATTCATCAGTATTAATTTCTCAAGGTAAAAAATGGATAGAAGATAAAAACTTAGATAATTTTCAAGAAATTTTTTCATGTACAAATTCGAATGACATTGTTAGTGAACTATTTTTTCTAATAGCAAATCTCTATTCCTCTCAGAATGATTATGAGAAATCAAATTTTTATTTAAATATAGCTAACTATTTAAATCCTAAATTTATTTTCAATTTGTCTTTATTAGCTGAAAATTATTATTTGAGTGATGATTATTCCAATACATTAAAAACTCTTGAAGCATTTGATAAAAAGCATGAATTTTATTATTGGTTTAAGTTAAAAAAAGAGTCTCAAATTATTTTAAAAAAAAATAATAAAGAAGCATCTCTAAAATTTATCAATGAAAAATTTAAAGAAATTAAAAACCCAAATAAAAAAATTATATTTGATATTGCAAATATGCATAAAAATGCAAAAAAATATATTGAAGCAATAAATTTTTATGATCAAATACTTTTAAAAATGAATGTTAATTCTGACTTATACGCTGAAATATTATATAGGCGTGGAGGAAGTTACGAGAGATCAGGAGATTATGTAAAAGCAGATAAAGACTTATTAAAGTCTCTAGAAGCTAACCCAGATGATGCTTATGTTTTAAATTATTTAGCTTACTCGTGGTTAGAAAGAGAGCATAAAATTGATACTGCTCTTAAAATGCTTGAAAAAGCTTATGAAGCCAGAAGTAATGATCCATACATTATTGATTCAATCGGTTGGGCATATTACTTAGTCGACGAATATGAAAAAGCAGAAAATTTTCTTAAAAGAGCAGTTGAATTAATGCCTCAGGATCCAGTAGTTAATGATCATTACGGTGATATTCTTTGGCAGCTTGATAGAAAAATTCAAGCAAGATATTTTTGGCAAGCTGTTTTAAATTTAGATGAGACCGAAGATGCCATGAAAGAAACTATTAAAAATAAATTATTAGAGGGATTAAAAAATTCCTAAATTATGAATAGTTTTAAGATAAAGTCTTATGCAAAGATAAATTTAGCTCTAAACGTTACAGGAAAAAAATCAAAGCTTCATAATATCGAAAGTTTAATTTCTTTTATCGATTTACATGATTTAATTACAATAACAGAAAGCAATACAAAACAGCATAAAATTAATTTTATTGGAAGATTTTCTAAAAACATCAGTAAAATTAATACTATTTCAAAATTGTTAAAAATTTTAGATAACAAAAAACTTTTGAATAATAAAAAATTTGAAATTAAAGTTATAAAAAATATACCTCAAAAAGCTGGAATGGGAGGTGGGTCTATGAATGCTGCCAGTCTATTAAATTTTTTTATTAAAAAAAAATTAATTAAAATAAAAAAAAATGACTCAAAAAAAATAAGTAATGAAATAGGATCAGATGTGATTTTAGGTATAAAGCCATCACTTGCTATTCTTTTATCTAATGGAGATATTAAAAAATTCAAAAATAAAATTAAATTTCATATATTAGTTACGAAACCTAACTTTGGATGTTCTACAAAATATATTTATTCTAAAGTTGATTCATTCTCCAAACCTCAATTTAACCCTCCTAAACAGAAACTATTTGAAGCAAAATATTTAAAAAATTTAGACAATGATCTTGAAAAGGTTGCCTTAAATAAATATCCAGAACTTAAAAGAATTAAATCCTACCTCAATGGTTTACCCAACACCCTATTTGTTAGAATGTCCGGATCAGGATCCTCAATAGTGGCTTATTTTCATTCTAAAAAGGCCTGCAAAAAAGCATGCAGCCAATATAAACGAAAATTTAATAACCACTGGTGTATTGAATCAAAAACTATATAATTTTTTTTTTTGTGATATATGCAACTAATATTGGCCCATGGTGAAGTGGTATCACATCTGTTTTTGGTACAGAGATCCGAGGTTCGAATCCTTGTGGGCCAGCCATATATGAATAATTTATTAGATAAAATTTTTTTTAGATCTCAAAACCTTAATCACATAAATTTAGGCTTCAAAAATATTAAAAAGGAAACAGAAGTTTCAAAAATATTTGAAGCAATTCATTCATACTCTAGCAATAGTGAAATCCGGTATGTAGGTGGATGTGTAAGAAAGATTATTAATAAAGAAGCATATGACGACATAGATTTAGCAGTTAATTTAAATCCAAAAGAGGTGTGTGAGGCTCTTACTAAAAAGGACATAAAATATTACGAGAGTGGAATAGAACATGGAACAATTACAGCGTTAATTAATGATATAAAGTTTGAGATTACATCATTGAGAAAAGACATTGATACAGATGGACGACATGCAAAAGTAGAGTTCTCTGATAGCTGGAAAGAAGATGCTTCTAGAAGAGATTTTACTATCAATTCTATTTACGCGGATATTGAAGGAAGTTTATTTGACCCATTTGATGGAAAAAAAGATTTAGAAAGTGGAAAAATTAATTTTATTGGAAATGTAGAAACCAGAATTAAAGAAGATTATTTGAGGGTATTAAGATATGTCAGATTTTTTCTTAGTTATTCTAAGCATAGTCATGACCCACAAGTCATTAAAGCAATTAAAAAAAACCTAAGCGGTGTTTCAAGTATTTCCTCAGAAAGATTAATAGATGAATTTCAAAAATTATTAAAATCAAATGGTTTTCTAAAGTTAACTAAGGATAAGGATTGTTTAGAGATTATAAATCTTATTTTTCCACAAATAAAAAATATTTCTCTATTCAATAAAATGAATAGTTTTGCAAAAAAAAACTTTCTTGAAATGGACTTTATTTTCTTATTATCTTTAATGATTATTGATGGAACTGATAATGTAGATTACTTTATTTATAAATTTAATTTATCCAAAAAAGATCAAAAAAGACTTATATTTTTAAATAAGTTTAATTTAGAAAAAAATACGAACCAAACCTTTTCAGAAAAAAATCTAAATAAAATTTTTTATTTTAATGGCAGGGAGGCATTATTAGATGTTCTTTATTTTAAAATTTTTAAATCCAAAAAAGTAGACAATAAGTTAATTAAAATGATTGAAATTTTTAAAAAAAAAGAAATGCCTGTTATGCCATTTAAAGCTAGTACTTTGATGGAAAAATATCAAATTCCTGAGGGAAGGGAGCTGGGACAGAAGTTAAAAGCAATAGAAGAAGTCTGGACTAGTAATGATTTTAAAATTTCAGATAAAGAACTTCAAAAAATAGTAAGTAATTAAACGTACTTTACATCTTTAATTTCAAAGTTTTTTACACCTGCGGGAGTTTTAATTTCAACTAAATCATTTTTGTTTTTTCCAATTAAACCTCTACCTATAGGTGATTGAAAAAATATCAGTTTTTTTTGAAGGTCAGCCTCGTCTTTTCCAACTATTTTATAGGTAATTTTTTCTCCAGTATCCAAATTTTCTAAATCTACAGTTGAGCCAAAGATGACTTTGCCATCATTACTCATTTTGGTTACATCAATAACATTTGCTCTTGCAATAATATCATTTATTTCTGTAATCCTTCCTTCGTTATGAGATTGTTCTTCTTTTGCAGCATGATATTCAGCATTCTCTTTCAGATCTCCATGAGATCTTGCTTCAGATATCGCAGCAACTATTTGAGGTCTTTTTTTTTCTTTTAAAAAAATTAACTCTTCCTTTAAACTTTCAAGACCATCTGCTGTTATTGGTTCTTTATCCATTTTAATTCCATTTTGCTATTGGAGGTAAAGACATTAATATTGCCTCAACATTACCACCTGTTTGTAGGCCAAATTTTGTTCCTCTATCATATAGTAAGTTAAACTCAGCATATCTACCTCTTTTAATATATTGTATCTCCTTTTGTTTTACAGTCCATTTCTTTTTGTGTTTCAATTGTATTATCGAGTTAAATAACATTTGAAAGGTAACTCCAAGATCTGTTACAAATTTAAAGTCTTTCTCCCAATCTTTTTTTTTGTAATCAAAAAAAATACCACCAATTCCCCTTGTTTCTTTTCTATGGGGTAAATAAAAATATTCATCACACCACTTTTTATATTTTTTATAAAATTTTTTATCATGTCGATCACACATTTTTTTTAATTCAGTATGAAGGAAGCTTTTTTCTTTAAGATCTTGGATGCAAGGGGTTACGTCCATACCACCACCAAACCATCCATGTGTTGTGTAGATAAATCTAGTGTTAAAATGAATTGCTGGAACATGAGGATTTTTCATATGCATTACAATAGAAATTCCTGATGCCCAAAAATTTGGATTTTTAGAGGCACCTGGGATTTTTTTACTCATTTTTTTTGAAAACTTTCCATGCACTTCTGAAAAATTTACACCAACTTTTTCAAAAATCTTACCATTTTTTAAAATTCTAAACTCTCCACCACCTTCATCCTTAATTTCACTTCTATTCCAAGTTTTAGATTTAAACTTAGATTTCTTACCTTCTAGTTTTTCAATGTCATTACAAATTGTGTTTTGCAGCAACTTAAACCAATTAGAAGCAAGTTTTTTTTTAATTTCTTTGTCCATTATTTATTAAAGTTAGTTTGCCTTAAATTTTCTGAAAGAATTATAGCAACTGAAGAGGCTATATTTAAAGATCTTTTATTGTCCATCATGGGTATTTTTAACCTATACTTAATTAAATTATGAACATGGTCTGGTACGCCAGCACTTTCTCTTCCAAATAAAAGTGTATCATTACTCTCAAATTTGAAGTCAGTATAAGAATCTGCTGATTTAGTTGTTAATAATATTACTCTCTCATTCTTTTTTGATTTAAAAAATTCATCTGAACTTTGATAAAATCTTATCATTTTTTCATCCATATAATCCATCACAACTCTTTTAAATCTTTTATCGCTGAATAAAAAACCACATGGTTCAATTATTTCTAAATCAGCCCCTAGACACGCACATGTTCTGATAATAGCAGCTGTATTTTGAGGAATATCAGGTTCATATAAGGCTATTTTAGGTCTCAAATTCATGTTTTATGTGTCATTGTTTCAGTGGAAAAAAAACTTTTTTCTTATATGAAATCATATATTAGATAACAATATACAAAAAATTAAAGATGTCTGAAAAAAAACCTGAAAGAAGAGAATTTTTATTTACAGCCTCATATGCGGTAGGTGCTGTTGGGGTAGGAGCTGTTGTTTGGCCACTTATTGATCAAATGAACCCAGATGCATCTGTTAAAGCATTAGCTAGCACAGAAGTTGATGTAAGTTCAGTTCAGCCTGGAAAAACAATCACTGTACTCTGGAGAGGAAAACCAGTTTTTATTAAAAGAAGAACACCCGAGGAAGTAGCTGAAGCAAGAGCTGTTAAAATGGAAGATTTAAAAGACCCTCAAAAAGATGAGGATAGAGCAAAAGATCCAGAATGGTTAGTTATGTTAGGTGTCTGTACGCATTTAGGATGTGTCCCTTTAAATGATAAAGGAGACTACAATGGTTGGTTCTGTCCTTGTCATGGTTCACATTATGATATCTCTGGAAGAATTAGAAAAGGTCCTGCTCCAACAAACATGGAAGTTCCAAAATATGAATTTGTTAACAGCAACACTATTAAAATTGGATAATAAATAATTATGAGTGATCACGAGTACGTTCCTAGTTCAAAATTTGGAAAATGGTTTAATGACAGGCTTCCACTTTTATCACTCGCTAGTCATTTAACTGATTATCCAACACCTAAGAATTTAAATTATTGGTGGACATTTGGTGGAATTTTAACTTTTTGTTTAATTACACAAATCGTTACTGGTTTAACTTTGGCTATGCACTACATTGCTCATGCTGACATGGCTTTTGAAAGTGTTGAACATATCATGCGGGACGTTAACTATGGTTGGTTAATAAGATATATTCATGCAAACGGTGCTTCAATGTTTTTCTTAGCAGTTTATATTCACATATTTAGATCTTTGTTTTATGGATCATATAAATCTCCAAGAGAAATTATTTGGATTATTGGAATAATAATTTACCTTTTAATGATGGCTGCAGCATTTATGGGTTATGTTTTACCATGGGGTCAGATGAGTTTTTGGGGAGCAACAGTTATTACAAATCTTTTTAGTGCCATACCTTTAGTGGGTGAGGGAATAGTTAATTGGTTGTGGGGAGGTTATTCTGTAGATAACCCAACTTTAACAAGGTTTTTCACATTACATTACTTAATACCATTTTTAATCTTGGGCTTAGTCGTTCTTCATATTTGGGCGTTGCATGTTCCTGGAAACAATAACCCAGTGGGGATTGATGTTAAAAAACCTTCTAAGGATACAGTGCCATTCCATCCATATATTGTGATCAAGGATGGCTTTGCATTATTAATGTTTATGATTGTATTTGCATTTTTTGTTTTTTATTCACCAAATATTTTAGGGCATGCAGATAATTATATAGAAGCAAACCCAATGGTAACACCAGCCCATATCGTTCCAGAGTGGTATCTATTACCATTTTATGCAATCCTAAGATCAGTTCCTGATAAATTAATGGGAGTAGTTGCAATGTTATCAGCAATTTTAATTTTAGCTGCACTGCCTTGGTTAGATACTTCAAAAATTAGATCAGCAGTATTTAGACCTCTTTACAAACAATTTTATTGGATACTAGTAGTGGATGTATTAGTTCTAGGTTACGTAGGTGCGATGCCAGCTGAGGGGCTTTACTTATTGATTGCCAGGGTTGCCACAGCTTACTACTTTATTCACTTTTTAATAATCTTACCGGTATTAGGATTTAAAGAAAAAACCATACCTTTACCCTTAAGTATTACAGAACCAGTACTTGGAGGGATGCCAATGGCATCAGCTGTTAAAAAAAAAGAAAGTTTAGATTAATTAAGTGAAAAATATTTTAAAAATTAGTTATTCAATTATTTTTTTATTAGTAGGAACTCTTACAGTTAATGCTGCAGAAAAAGTAGATCTTTTAAAAACAGATTGGAGTTTTAAGGGATTATTTGGAAAATTTGACAGAGGTTCACTTCAAAGAGGATATCAAGTTTATACTGAGGTTTGTGCGTCGTGCCATTCAATGAAATATGTAAGTTATAGAAACTTATTTGAGCCAGGTGGACCAGAGTTTACTGAAGAGCAGGCTAAAGCAATAGCTGCAAGTTTTGAAATTACAGATGGACCCAATAATGATGGAGAAATGTTTGTAAGACCCGCTAAGTTATCTGATAAATTTGTCATGCCTTATGAAAATGTTAAAGCAGCTCAAGCAGCAAATGGAGGAGCTTATCCTCCTGATATGTCTGTGCTAGCAAAAGCTAGAACTGGTGGGGTTGATTATATTTACTCATTGCTACTTGGTTATGAAGATCCACCGAGTGGTGTAACGCTTGATGATGGTGTTTACTATAACAAGTTTATGTATGGAAATAATATTAAGATGGCAGAACCATTATCAGATGGTTTGGTAGAATATAGTGATGGAACTACAGCATCTAAAGAGCAAATGGCAAAAGATGTTACAACATTTTTAATGTGGGCAGCTGAACCTCATTTAGAAAGCAGACACAAGATGGGCTTTAAGGCTATCTTGTATTTAATTATTTTAACTATTCTAGTTTACTTTAGTATGAAGAAAATTTGGTCACGTATTGAATCTGAAGTTTAATATATCACCATCTTTGACAATATAATCTTTTCCTTCAAGTCTCATTTTTCCATTTGTCTTTGAATTGACCCAACCATCATTAGCTATGAAGTCTTCATAGGAAATTGTTTCAGCTCTTATAAAACCTTTTTCAAAATCAGTGTGTATTTCACCAGCTGCTTTTGGTGCAGTACAATTTTTTTGGATAGTCCAAGCTCTAGTTTCTTCAGGCCCAGATGTAAAATAAGTGTCTAGCTCTAAAATATTGTAACCTTTTTGAATTAACATATTTAAACCAGTTCTTTTTAATCCAATCATCTCCATATAATTCTCTTTTTCTTCATTTTCTAATTGATTTATTTGGTTCTCAATATCAGCTGAAACTATTAAGGTATTTTTTTCACCATATTTATCAATAAATGCTTGAGTGTATTTATTTCCATTTTGAACACTTGCCTCATCAACATTACATACAAAAATTTTAGGCTTTAAAGATAATAAACCACTTTGGCTTATTAATTTTTTATCAAATTGTTCATAAAGTATTTGAATATCTTTGGAATTATTTATGCAGTCAGAAGCAATTTCTAATATTTTTAATTGCTCCTCATCTACATTTTTCTTATTATTTTTTTCTAATCTTTTTTGTATTGACTCAAGGTCAGCCAACATCATTTCTGTTTCAATAATTTCCAAATCTCTAATTGGATCAACAGTTGGGTTCACATTTTGAATATCATCAGAGTCAAAACATCTGATCATATGAATGACTGCATCGACTTCTCTTATATGAGATAAGAATTTATTTCCTAAGCCTTCACCTTTAGAGGCGCCCGCTACTAGTCCGGCTATATCCACAAACTCAATAGTAGTATTAATTTTTTTTTTTGATTTTGATATTTCTACCAATTTGTCTAGTCTTTCATCTGGCACAGGAACCACACCAACATTTGGCTCTATCGTACAAAAAGGGAAGTTTGCTGCTTGTGCCTTACTAGAATTTGTAAGTGCATTAAATAGTGTAGATTTACCAACATTAGGTAAGCCAACAATTCCACACTTAAAACTCATTATTTATTATTTACAGTGCTTGAGAATAAATCTAATTTTTTATCAATTAATATAGCCATTGAATCAATAATATTTTTAGTAATTTTTTCTAGTTGTATCATTTCATCTTCATCAAAATCTTTTAATACATGATCTGCAACATCAGCCTTAGTTTTGGGTCTTCCAATTCCTATTCTAACTCTTGAATAATCTTTACCAATAAATTTATCTATAGATTCAATTCCATTATGTCCTGCACTTGATCCTGCAAATTTTGCTTTCACTTTTCCAAATTCAAGGTCAAGGTCATCATGGAAGACAATCACATCTTCAGCATCAATTTTGAAGTATTCAATTAATTCCCTTATACAAATTCCAGAATTATTCATAAAGGTTAATGGTTTTATTGCATAAACCTTTTTATCTTCAATATTACCTGTAGTTAATAATCCTTTAAATTTTGGTTTTTGTTTAGACAAACCAAACTTTTGATTAAGAGTATCAATTAATTTGAAACCAATATTGTGTCTGTTGTTTTCGCTATCGGGTGTTGGATTTCCTAAGCCTACAAATAAAAGCATATTTTTTTTAAATCGTATCTAGGAGTCTTCACTATGATAAGTTGATTATTTTTTTTCTTCAGTGGCTTTTTTTTCGCCGTCATCTTTTTTATCACCCTCAGCTGCTGGTGCTGCTTCTTTACCATCTTCTGCTGCTTCTGCTTCAGCTTCAGCTGGTTTTTCTGGCTCTTTCATCACTGTAGGTGCTGCTAAAGTTGCAATTACAAAATCTCTTCCAATAATAGTTGGTGTAACACCTTCTTCTAATTTTACTGAAGATATTTTGAAACTTTCCCCAATATCCACCCCATCTAAATCAATAGTTATTGCAGATGGAATTTTTTCACTTGGACATTTTAATTCTATTTTTCTTCTCACAATGTTTAGTACTCCACCTCTTTTTAGGCCTGGTGAAGTTTCATGATTAATAAATACCACAGGCACTTCTATTCTAATTTTTACACCTGGCACAACTCTTAGAAAATCAATATGAGTTGGCTCGTCAGATATTACGTTATAAGTAATTTCTCTTGGTAAAACATTTTGAGGTTTGCCATCTAAATTAAGAGTTATTATGTTTGATAAGAAACTTCCTTTATCTATTAAAGATTTTAATGTTTTTTTTAATACAGTAACTTTTTGATTTTGATCTGGTCCCCCATAGATTATGCCAGGGATATTTCCAGCTGATCTAAGAGAACGGACATCTCCTTTTGACTTAGTATTTCTAGTATTTGCATCAAGTGAATTCATAAAAAGATGGCTTTTAGCCCAAGTTTCTTAATAACTCAAGATAATTATTTAAATAAATCGGATACAGATGTTGAGTTAGAGATCCTTTTAATTGCCTCACCCATAAGTGCTGAAATAGGCAAAACTTCTATATTTTTAACATTTTTAATTTTATCGTGATTATCAATTGTATCTGTTATTACTAATTTTCTAATAACTGATTTTTTAATTTTATCTACTGCTTCTCCACTTAAAACTCCGTGAGTAATATAAACATAAACCTCTTTAGCGCCTCTATCCTTTAAAGCTTTCGCAGCGTTTACTATAGTTCCACCTGAATCAATTATATCATCAACTATAATACAGGTTTTCCCTTTAACATTTCCTATAACATTCATAACTTTGGATTGTCCTGGTTTAGGTCTTCTTTTATCCACAATAGCAAGTTCCACATTTAAAATTTTACCAAGTGCTCTCGCTCTTTCAGTTCCACCAACGTCTGGTGCAACACAAATAATATTTTTACTTTTAATATTTTTTTTAGCATGTCTTGCAAAAATTGGTGTAGCAAATAAATTATCTACAGGAATGTCAAAAAAGCCCTGAATTTGTCCTGCATGAAGGTCTACAGTAACAACTCTGTCAGCACCTGCTTTAGTAATTAAATTAGAAACCAGTTTTGCAGAAATAGAAGTTCTAGGCACTACTTTTCTGTCTTGTCGTGCATATCCAAAATAAGGAATGACAGCAGTAATATTTTTTGCTGAAGATCTTTTTAAAGCATCAATGCAAAGTAGTAATTCCATTAGGTTGTCGTTTGCAGGTGATGAAATAGACTGAATTATAAAGATACTATTACCTCTAATATTTTCATTAATTTCTATATAAATTTCTCCATCAGAAAACTTTTTTATACTTGAGTTTACAAGCTTAGTTTTTAAATATTTTGCAATATTTTTACTTAGAGGTTTATTGCTGTTTCCAGTTAATAATTTCATGAGATATTATGAATTAATCATAATTACAGAAATATTTCTACCATAATCATTCTCATTGCGGCTAATAGATCTTCGTGCACTAAAAAAATTATTTTTAGGATTAAATGTATTCTTATTAATTATATCAATTTTCTTTATATTTAAGGCTTTTAATTGAGAAAGGACGTATTTCTTTAAATCAAAGAAATCTTTATTTTGAATTTTTTTAAAAAATTTTTTATTTTTTCCATCTTTTTTAATGAGTTTTTTAATAAAATCTTTTTTTACCTCATAATTTTTTACTGAAATACATGGTCCAATTACTGCAGTAACATTTTTAGGATCACATCCTTTTTTTATCATAAAATTTAAGGTTCTTTTAATTATCCCTTTGAAAGCACCCTTCCAGCCAGCATGGATTGCAGCAATCATCTTTTCTTTCTCATCATAAACAAGTATTGGAGCACAATCTGCAGTTAATATAGCTATAGGAAATTCCTTTTTATTTGTGACTAGTGCATCTCCTTCAAAATTATAATTTTTAAGTTTTAGATTTTTATCTATAAAATGAAATTTATTGCTGTGAATTTGCTTTAGTAAAATAATTTTTTTAAGCTTAGTTTTAATTTTCCTTTGAACGATTTGAAGATTTTTTAAAACATTTTTTTTATTGTCTGAGGACCCAGGGCCACAATTTAAGCTCTTAAAAATACCTAGAGATTTTCCACCCTTTCTATTAAAGAAAGCATGCTGTAAGTTTTTAAATTTACTGAGTTTCTTTGACTTAATCAGTTTAAAACCCCAATTTAAATTTATTTTTATTTGTTGTTATTAGCATTACTTTAAACAATTCACCCATTTGATTTTTATCTATAAGTCTTTTTATTCTAAAATAAATATCAGCTTTTTCACTAAATAACATTTTCTTGGACAATATTTCTGCTCTTTCAAGAATACCAAGTTTTGTTAAAAATTCACCTTGAGTAGTATTCATTGAGGTAAGTGAGCTTAATTCTTTAACTATTCTATTTAATAAACTAAAACTTAAATTGTAGGTAATATCAGAATTACCAAACCCTTTTAGTACATCACAATATTTATGTTTCGATACAGCTTGCAGGGTATTTTTCATTTTTTTATCAGTATACGCATAATCTATTATTAAAATTCCACCATTATTACGTTTAATCTTATTGAAGATAATTTCTAGGTATTCGGTTGATTGTAGTGAATACTCAATAAAGTTCTGTTGTTTTGTAATTTTAAATTTAATTTTATTTTCAAATTTTTCCATATCAAAAGGAACATCAAAATACTCAAATTTATTGTTAAAAAATCTGACACATCTTTCAAACCATTTTCTTTCTTTCTTTATGAATTGTTTAATAGGTAAAGCGTCAAAAAATTCGTTTGCCAAAAAAATACATGGCGAATTATCTAATTCGCTTAAATCATTTAACCATTGAATATTTTTTTTATTGATATTAATTTTTTGTTTTTTTCGAAGCAATTTGCTTCTTTCTAAAATCTTAATGTGACAAGAATTTTTAAATATTTGAAATTTTTCAAAGGTATTGACTAAAACTTTCATCATTTCACCATTACCGGCCCCTAATTCGATTAAATTAAATTTTTTAGGGCAACCTAGATTTTGCCAAAACGACACTACCCAAATTGCAATCATTTCTGAAAATAATACAGATATGTTGGGTGAAGTTATGAAATCACCCTTTTTGCCAAAGGGATTTTTTTTCATGTAGTAGCCTGATGTTTCATTATAAAGAGACTCCTCTATAAACTTATCTAGGGTAAACGACTGATTATTCTTAATTTTCATTTTTTAAAGATAAAAGGTAAACCCCAGTCAGAAAAAAAAGAACACTTATCAATTGACCTAATGTTAGATTTAAAACTAAGTAACCGATTTGTGGATCTGGAGATCTGAAAAACTCTATAAAAAATCTAAATAGAGAATAAAAGATCAGGAATAAAGCAGAGATTTTTCCAGGTACTTTTAAATAATCTTTTTTAAAAAAATACCCAAGTACAAAGAAAAGAATTATTCCCTCAAAAAAAGCCTCATATAATTGTGAAGGGTGCCTTTTGATATTATCTATTAGAACAAATTGAACTGACCAAGGAAGGTCTGTAGCTCTTCCATAAAGCTCTGAGTTTATAAAATTGGCAATTCTACCAAAAAAGATTCCAATTGGAGCAGATAGGGCAACCAAGTCTAAAAATATAAACGAATTTGTATTGTGTTTTTTTGAAAACAATATTGATGCAATTATAATTCCAATTAAAGCACCATGAAATGACATTCCTCCATTCCAAACCATCAATATTTCTATAGGGTTATCTAAATAATATTTTAGATTATAAAATAAAGTATAACCAAGCCGACCTCCCAAAATCATACCTATAATGAGATAGGTTATAAAGTCATCAAATAGCTGAAGAATATGAGAGTCTTTTATTAATTTTTTTTTACAATACAGCCAACCAAGTGCAATACCCACAATATAAGCCAAAGAATACCATCTGATTTCTAATGAAAATATTTGAAACGCAACTGGGTCAAAATTATTAATAAACATTTTTAAAAAACTACGTATAAAGTATATTAATTTTATAAGCGAATATATGACAAAATCAAAATTTGTAATTGATAAATTAACAAAGCTATTTGAACAAGGGCTAATTTCTTATAAAGATTTAAGTTCTGAAATAATAAATGTTTTAAGATCTAAAAGAGAAGAGATCATTTTTAAAATGAAATTAACTAGCAAAGAAGAAATGGATATATTAATTAAAAGAGTTGAAAATTTAGAAAAAAAAATCAGCAAATTTGAAAAAAAAAGTCCAAATAAAAAATCTACAAAGGTAAAAAAATCTTAACTCTAAGGCCGTTTAAAGGAGATTTATCTAATAAAATATTTCCTCCATGGGATTTGATTATGTCAGATGTAATTGACAATCCAAGACCAACACTAGATTTAGAATCCCCTCTACTTTTATCTACTTTATAAAATGGTTTGAAAACATTCTCGAACTCTTCTTTAGGAATACCGACTCCATCATCATCAATAGTAATTATTATGTTGCTGTCTTTTTTTGATAAATGAAAATTTATATTTTCAGCATATTTAATTGAATTATCAATTAAATTATTTAAAGATCTTTGTATTAAATTCTTTCTTCCATTCATGTAAACTCTTGGAATTATTTTTTTGGTTATTTTATCATTATTATAATTTTTTATTGTAGTTTCGATTAATTCTGAAATATCAAAGGTTTCATCTTTTTCTAAATATGATGAACTTGTAAACTGCAGATATTCATTAAGCATTTTTTCCATTTCATCTATATCTAAAGACATTTTTTTTGATAAATCTTTATCTTTCATAAAAGATAGCTGAAGTTTTAGTCTTGTTAAGGGTGTTCTTAAATCATGGCTTATGCCAGATAACATTTCAGATCTTTGATTGAGGTGTCTCATTATTCTTTTTCTCATTTTATCAAATTCCAAACCTGCTTGTCTGATCTCTAAGGCACCTGATGGCCTGTACTCATCAATGTTTTCTCCTTTACCAAATCTTTCTGCAGCTTTAGCCAGGTTTATAATTGGTCTAGTTTGATTTTTTAGAAATAGTATAGCTATGGTTATCATTAGTAGAGCTGGTATAGTGATCCATAACGCAAATATTCTAGCAGATGAGCTTGCAACCCTGTCTTTTGGAATAAAAAATTCAAAGTAACCCTCGTTATGTTTAATATTTATATGAATAAGCTCTTTATAACTTGTTGTATCGAACCAGAAATTTTGAGTGCCCATATTAGATTTCAGTTCTCTTCTAAGTGTTCTATCTATTGGACTAAACCATCTTTCTTTTTGAGCTTTTTCAAATAAATCATCTTTTTTAAACTGAACATTAAGATCTAAATAAATTGAGAATAAGCCTGAAAGGTCGTTATTATTATATTTTCCATTATCGTAAGCTGTTATGAATGTTTTCATCTCACCGATTAATGCTCTTGTCATACCTTTATTTGTTTTAATCCAAAGACTATCAAAAAAAACAATCGATATGACTACTTGAAGAACAATTATTGGAACTGCTACGATTAATAAAGCTCTATAAAATAATCTTTTTGGTAGTAAATTTTTTACAAAATTATTCAATCCATAAAACATAGCCAGCACCTCTTAAAGTTTGTAAGTATTTTGGATTTTTTGGGTCCATTTCAATTTTTTTTCTAAGTCTTGTAATTATCACATCTATTGACCTTTCTTTATCAAGATCAGTTAGTTTGCCAATATCCTCTCTTGAAAAGGTTTTGCCAGGATTGTTAATCATTTTTTCTAATATAATTTTTTCAGTACTATTTATTTTATATTCAATATCATTTTTTATGATTAAAAGTTTGTTAAGATCAATTTTAATATTATCAAAGGTTATAATTCTTTTTTCATCATTTCTTTTTGTTTTATTTAAAATATTTTTTATTCTTAAAATAAGTTCTTTTGGCTCAAAAGGTTTTGGTAAATAATCATCAGCACCTATCTCTAAACCTTCAACCCTATTTTCAGCTTCTCCTTTAGCCGTTAATAAAATTATAGGGGTATCAATTTTAGATTTATTTTGTTTGATAAAATCCAACCCACTTTTGCCTGTCATCATTATATCCAAAACGATTAAATCAAATTTAATTATTGAAATTTTTTCTTCTGCATTTTCTGCACTATTTGATGTAGTAACCAGAAAATTATTTTCATTTAAATATTGTTTAATTAGGGA
Organism: Candidatus Pelagibacter sp. PS_17; assembly: GCF_059417945.1. NCBI lineage: Bacteria > Pseudomonadati > Pseudomonadota > Alphaproteobacteria > Candidatus Pelagibacterales > Candidatus Pelagibacteraceae > Candidatus Pelagibacter > Candidatus Pelagibacter sp. PS_17. The sequence continues at coordinate 1,043,752 of NZ_CM182073.1, read as the reverse complement.
TCTAATTCCCTCATCATCATCTACAACTAAAATATGGGCTACAAAATCATTCATTAATTATTTTCTTTAAAACATTGTCAAAGTTTAAGACTTGATCTGAACTTGAATTTAAAAGAGCATTATAAATTCTTTTTTTTTGTATCGAAAATATTTCGTCAAAAATTTTTTCTCCTTTTTCATTTAAAAAAATGTGTTTTACTCTTGTGTCTTGTTGGTCTTTTTCAAAAAAAACCACATCAAGTTTAATTAAATCTTTTAAAACTCTATTTAAACTCTGCTTGGTAACCTTTAACTTCTTTAATAGATCAGAAATTGTAATCCCTTTATACATTGATAAAAGATGTAAAACTTTGTGGTGAGCTATACCTATAGAGTATTTATCTAATGTTTTCTTGGCATCTGAAAAAGACTCACGGTAACTTGTAAATAACTTTTCAATCAGCTGCTTTAACTGAGTATCCTTTAAATATAAAAGTTCTTTCATTATGGGTAAGTTATATTGACATATTATAGATACAAAGATAATTTTAGATAAAATTTAAATTATTTCATTCATGATACCATACGATAAAAGATCAGGTAAAATTTGGTTTAATGGCGAGCTCGTTGATTGGGCTGATGCTAAAATTCATGTTTTAAATCATGGCCTTCACTATGCTAGTTGTGTTTTTGAAGGTGAAAGAGTCTATGATAATTCAATTTTCAAATTAGAAGAACACACATCTAGACTTTTTTATTCTGCAAAAAGAATGGGTATTAAAATTCCTTATACTGAAGAAGAAATAAATTTAGCATCAAAAAAAATAATTTCAGTTCAGGGTGTCAAAGATGGATATGTTAGACCAACAATATGGAGAGGTAGCGAGATGATGGCTATATCTGCTCAACAAACAAAAATTCATGTTGCCATAGCAACTTGGGAGTGGGGTTCATATTTTGATCCAAAACTAAAAATAGAAGGTATTAAATTGAATATATCAAATTGGAGAAGACCTGCGCCTAATACGATACCTTGGGATACAAAAGCTTCTGGATTATATATGATTTGTACTTTATCAAAACATGAAGCTGAACAACAAGGCTATACAGATTCTCTAATGCTTGATCATGAAGGAAATGTTGCGGAAGCAACAGGTGCTAACATTTTTTTTAAAGATAAAAATGGAGAAATTCACACACCCATTCCAGATTCTTTTTTAGACGGCATTACAAGAAGAACGGTAATTGAAATTGCAAAATCTAAAGGAATAAAAGTCAATGAACGAAAAATTGCACCAGCTGAATTATCAAATTTTGTAGGCTGTTTTTTAACAGGTACAGCAGCAGAAGTTACGCCAGTTTCATGTATTGCTGAAAATAAATTTAAAGTTTGCGAAACTATAATTGACTTAAATGAAAGTTACCAAGCATTAGTTAGAAAAAGAAAAGCAGCTTAGTTTTTGTTATCTTCAGATATTGCATGGTCAATGCCTTTTCTTAAATATTCATAACCAGTATACAAAGTTAAAAATGCAGAAAGCCAAAGCAGGATTATGCCAATAGTTTGAGCATTATAATCTTGAAAATTTAAAATTTTATTACCAGTTTCACCAGTTAGTAAAAGAGCTATAGCAACCATTTGTAAAAAAGTTTTTAATTTTGCTAAGTTAGTTACTGGTAATTTAATTTGTCCTCTAGCTAAAAACTCTCTTAAGCCTGAAATTAGTATTTCTCGTGTAAGTATTATAATTGCTGCAATAACCTCGTAATGTTTAATTGTTCCACTCATAACAAGCAATATAAGTGCAGTAGCAACAATAATTTTATCTGCTATAGGATCAAGTAATTCACCCAACTTAGACTCTTCACCCATCATTCTCGCCAACATTCCATCTAAAAAATCAGTAAATGAAGCAATTACAAACAATACGCATGCAGTTAAATCACCATAAAAACCAGGTAAATAAAATGCTAGAACAAAAAAAGGTACAATTATTATCCTACCTATTGTTAAAATATTTGGAATTTTTTTAAGCATAATTATTCGTGAAAAAAGTTATATATCTTTTTTGCAACTTTTTCCTCAACACCTTCAACTGATTTAATTTCATCAAAACTTGCAGATTCTACTGCTCTAGCAGAGCCAAAATGGTTCAATAGTGCTCTTTTTCTAATTGAACCAATACCATCAATTTGATCCAGCAAGGATTTTGTAATTCCTTTTGCTCTTTTTGCTCTATGAGAGGTGATGGCAAATCTATGTGCTTCATCACGTAGTCTCTGCATAAAAAATAGAGTGGGGTCATTCTTATCAAATTTAAATGATTTTCCTTTGTAAAAAAAAGTTTCATCTCCACTATTTCTTAGTTTACCTTTAGCAATGGCTATCATAGGAAGATCATGTAAACCAAATTCATCTAACACTTCTTTGGCAGATGAATATTGACCTTTACCACCATCAATTAAAATTAAATCAGGAAGAGTTAAATAATTTCCTTTTTCTAACATTGCTCTTTTAAATCTTCTCGTAAGAACTTCTTTTAACATTGCAAAATCGTCTTGTTCATTACCTTTTGTCTTAATATCAAATTTTCTATATCTTTTTTTAACAAATCCTTCATTTCCAAAAGTAATCATAGCACCCACGCTATTTGTTCCTGAGATGTGACTATTATCATAAACCTCAACTAAGTTTAGGCCATTTTTAAGATCAAATTTTTTAGCAACACCCTCAAATAAATTTTTATTATTATTTGTTTCATAAATTTTTCTATTAAGTGACTCTTTGGCATTTTTTTCTGCCATAGCTATCACTTTAGCTTTAGTGCCTTTTTTTGCTACATTAATAGAAATCGCACTATTTTCTTTTTTGCTTAAAGTTTCTTCAATTAATTTTTTGTCTTCTATTTCTGTATTAATGATTATTAATTTTGGAACATTTTTATTTTCATAAAACTGCATCAAGAACGAAGACATTATTTCAGATAAGCTTTGATCAGGATCATGTTTTGGAAAATAAGCTTGGTTGCCCCAATTTTGTTTAGACCTATAAAAAAATACTTGAATACACGTTTTACCAGATTCTTTGTATGCAGCAATTACATCTGCATCAATTAAATTTGCTTCATTAATTCTTTGTGAAGATTGAATTATATTTAAAGATTTAATTCTATCTCTAAAAATAGAAGCTCTTTCAAAATCTAGCTTTTCACTAGCTTCCTCCATTTGTTTAGATAGGTTTTTTTGTATATCCCTTGATTTTCCCGATACAAACTGAATTGCTTGATCTACTGATTTTTTATAATCTTCTTTATCAATATAATCGACACAAGGACCAGAGCACCTTTTTATCTGATAAAGAATGCAGGGTCTTTTTCTATTCTTGAAGGTACTATCATCACAAACTCGAATTTGAAATATTTTTTGAAGCATCTTAATAGTCCAATTAGCAGTTCCTGCTGAAGCAAACGGTCCAAAGTAAAATCCTTCTTTATCCTTTTTCCCTCTGTGTTTTGTAACTTGCGCCCATTGGTCTTTATTACTGATGAAAACAAAGGGAAATGACTTGTCATCTTTGAGTAATATATTGAATTTAGGTTTATGTTTTTTTATTAAATTAGCCTCTAAAAGTAGAGCTTCACTTTCATTGGCAGTAGTTGTTATCTCTAGCTTAAAAGTTTGAGAGAGCATTCTTGCTGTTCTAATAATGTGGTTTTTTTCAGCAACATAGCTCTTCAATCTATTGGGAAGGTTTTTTGCTTTACCTACGTACAAAATCACATCTTTATGATCAAGCATTCGATAAACTCCAGGGCTTTTAGGAATTAATGGGAGCTCTTTTCTAATTACGTCTTTGCCTAATTCAGAACTTTTCATGACTTCTTTTTTTGGTAATTTGGATACCAACAGAGGCACATTCTTTAATAATTTCTAATTTTTCAATTTGAAGCATAATTTTTCCAATTCGTTTATCTTTAAATAATACATCAAAAACATCTTCAGCAAGTGTTTCTAAAAAATTATAATGTTTCTTTTTTGCGAGTTTTGTAATTAATTTTACAACCTGACCATAATTAACAATTGATTTAATATCCTTATCATTTGTTGGTTTTCTATCTTCATAATCAATCTCTAAACTGAATTTTACTTTTTGAGTTTTTTCTTTTTCAAATTCATAATAACCAAGCTTTAAATCTAGAATTAACTCTTTAATAAGAATTTTTTTTTCGTAATTAAATAAACTTTTATTTTTATCTATTTTAATAATATTTAAATTAGTTTTTTTCATTCTTTTCCGATTACATCTGGTGTTTGCCAGTTTAAACTTTGTCCGCTATCTATTGCTATTACTTGACCTGTAATTGAACTGTTTTTGATAAAAAAGTCAACAGCAGAACATATATCCTGTACATTTACCTGCTGTTTTAAAGGAGTTGCCAAGTACTGCTTTTTAAAATGCATGTCAGTTTGTCTTTTATTTTTAATAGTAGGACCAGGAGCTATTCCATTAACTCTTATATTTGGAGCTAATTCCATGGCACTAGTTTTTGTTAGAGTATAAAGTCCTGTTTTACTTAAAGTATAAGAAAAGAAAAAGGGAGTTAACTTAAAAACTCTTTGATCAATTATATTTATAATATTGTTATTTTTACCCTTAACATTTTTTGAAAATTCTTTTGTAAGATACGCAGGTGCTTTTAAATTTACATCAATATGCTGATTCCAGCTTTTAGAAGAAAAATTTTTAAGACTGTCATTTTCAAATAATGAAGCATTATTGATTAAACAATCAAAATATTTTAATTTTAACTTTGAAAATCTTATAATTTTTTTTAAATCTTGTTCTTTTGCAAGATCACCTTTTACTAAATAAACTTTTGTTTTATTTTTTGACAATTCTTTTTGTAATTTTTCAGCTGCAGCTTTAGAGCTATTGTAATGTATAACCATTTCAACTCTTGGACCTGAGAGTTTTTTTGCAATAGCAGCACCTATTCTTGTTGCAGCCCCTGTAATAATTATTTTGTTTGCTTCCATTTTTTCTTACCTTTTTGTGCTCTTGTACCAGGTAAGCCCATCTTTGATCTACCCTTTGGATACACTCTATTTTCTTGATTATAGTGTTTTACTTTTGGATTTAATACAATTTCTAACTCTGATGCTTCAAGGTTTCTTATTTCATCTCTAATTTTTGCAGCTTCTTCAAATTCAAGGTTGGTTGCAGCATCTTTCATTCTTTTATTTAATTGTTTTAAATGTTTCTTTAAATTGCCACCAATATTGTCACCTGTTCCAACTTTTAGGTAGTCTTTTTCATAAACACTTTCTAAAACATCGCTAATTTCTTTTTTAATTGAGGTTGCATCAATGTTATGTTTTTTGTTATAGGCTACCTGAATTGTTCTTCTTCTATCAGTTTCTTGAATTGCTTTTTTTATACTTTTAGTTTCTTTGTCAGCATAAAGAATGACTCTACCATCTAAATTTCTTGCTGCTCTTCCTATGGTTTGGATTAGTGATGTTTCAGATCTTAGAAATCCCTCTTTATCAGCGTCTAGAATTGCAACTAATGCACACTCAGGTATATCAAGCCCCTCTCTTAAAAGATTTATACCAACCAAGACGTCGAAAACTCCTAGTCTTAGATCTCTCATAATTTCTATTCTCTCAAGTGTATCAATGTCAGAATGCAAATATCTAACTCTAATACCATTTTCGTGAAAATATTCAGTTAAGTCTTCAGCCATTTTTTTAGTTAAAGTTGTAATCAATACTCTAAAATTTTTATCGATTGTTTTCTTACACTCATGCATTACGTCATCGACTTGGTTTTTAGCTGGTTTGATTTCAACTGGTGGATCAATTAAGCCAGTAGGCCTTATTATTTGTTCAACGAACTTACCTTTAGTCTGTTCTAACTCCCATGGACCAGGTGTTGCTGATACAAAAACTGTCTGCGTTCTCATTGCGTCCCACTCTTCAAATTTAAGTGGCCTGTTATCCATACAAGAGGGTAGTCTAAAACCATATTCTGCAAGATTACTTTTCCTTGATCTGTCCCCTTTGTACATTCCATTTAATTGTGGAACAGTAACGTGACATTCATCTACAAATATAAGTGTGTTGTCTGGAAAATATTCAAATAGAGTAGGAGGTGGCTCTCCAGGTTTTCGTCCTGATAAAAATCTAGAATAGTTTTCAATACCAGCACAAGAACCAGTAGCCTCAATCATCTCTAAATCAAATTTTGTTCTCTCTTCTAATCGTTGAGCCTCAAGAAGTTTATTTTGTTCTTTAAATTTCTTAAGAGTAACCTCAAGCTCTCTTTTAATTTTTATTACTGCTTGTTCGATAGTAGGTTTTGGAGTGATGTAGTGACTATTCGCATAAACTTTTATAACATCTAAATCTTTTAATAGATCTCCTGTTAAAGGATCAAATTCTTCAATCTTTTCTAATTTGTCTCCAAATAAACTTAATCTCCATGCTCTATCTTCAAGGTGTGAGGGGAATATTTCAATGTATTCACCTCGTGCTCTAAAGGTACCTCTATAAAAACTTTGATCATTTCTTTTATATTGTAGGTGTACTAAGGTTTTTATTAACTGTTCTCTATTATAGTCATAATCCTTCTTTAAACTTAAAGTCATTTTACTGTAAGCTTCAACTGAACCCAGTCCATAAATACAAGAAACACTGGATACAATAATCACATCATCTCTCTCTAGTAGCGACCTTGTTGCTGAGTGACGCATTCGATCTATTTGTTCATTAATAGATGCTTCTTTTTCAATATAGGTATCAGATCTTGGAACGTATGCTTCTGGTGTGTAGTAATCATAGTAAGAGACAAAATATTCAACAGCATTTTCTGGGAAAAATGATTTCATCTCTCCATAAAGTTGAGCCGCTAATGTTTTATTGGGAGCAAGTATAAGAGCAGGTCGATTAGTTCGTTCAATAACTTGAGCCATTGTAAAAGTTTTACCCGAACCTGTTACACCAAGTAAAACTTGGCTTAACTCATCTTTATTTGCACCCTTAACTAATTGTTTAATTGCCTCAGGTTGATCACCTGCGGGTTTAAAATCTGTTACAAGTTTAAACTTTTGTCCACCTTCTAGTTTCTGGTGAATTTCTGGGTTTTTACTTTGGATTTCAGTAATTAAATCTTGATAAGTATTTTGCATTATCTATAAAACTATTAGAATAAAATTATATTTCAATGAGCATTATATCAAACAGTTTAAAAAAGATTAAACCATCGCCAACTATTGCTGTAACTCAAAAGGCAAGAGAGTTAAAAGCTGCTGGAAAAGATGTAATAGGACTTGGGGCAGGTGAGCCTGATTTTGATACTCCAGATAATATCAAACAAGCGGCTATAAAAGCCATTAATGATGGTGATACTAAATATACGGCCGTTGATGGAACTGCTGCTTTAAAAGATGCCATTGTTAAAAAATTTAAAAGAGAAAATAATTTAGACTACACAACTGATCAAGTCACCGTTGGTGCTGGTGGAAAACATGTAATTTATAATGCCATGATGGCAACTCTAAATGAAGGGGATGAAGTTATTGTTCCTGCACCTTATTGGGTTTCTTATCCTGACATGGTTTTATTAGCGGGTGGAACTCCAATTATTTTAGAGTGTAATGAAAAACAAGGGTTTAAAATTAATCCAACTGAATTAGAAAAATCTATAACACCAAAAACAAAGTGGATCATATTAAATTCACCATCAAACCCAACGGGTGCTTGTTATACTGAAGGTGATATTAAAGGAATTGCAGATGTTTTAGCAAAACATCCTCATGTTCATATTTTAAGTGATGATATTTATGAGCACGTAACATATGAAGGATTTAAATTTTTCACCATTGCCCAAATTGATAGCTTGAAAGAAAGAGTTCTAACAATGAATGGTGTAAGTAAAGCTTACTCAATGACTGGCTGGAGAATAGGGTATGCGGCTGGTCCTAAAGAAATTATTAAAGCAATTGCTAAAATACAATCGCAATCAACAACAAATCCATCTTCAATTAGTCAAGCTGCAGCTGTTGAAGCATTAAATGGAACTCAAGATTTTATAAAAGAAAGAGCAATATCTTTTCAAGAAAGAAGAAATTTTGTTGTTAAAGCACTAAATGAAATTGATGGAATTGAATGTTTAAATCCAGATGGAGCATTTTATGTTTTTCCAAGTTGCAAAGGATTAATGGGGAAAAAAGATACAAGTGGCAAAGAACTTAAGACAGATACTGATTTTGTTCAGTCTTTATTAGAGAATAGTGGTGTAGCAGTTGTTCAAGGTTCTGCATTTGGTTTAGAAGGTTTTTTTAGAATATCTTATGCAACCTCTATGGAAAATCTTAAAAACGCTTTAGAAAAAATATCTACTTTTTGTAAAAGCTTAAACTAATGTTAAACGTATATTTAGCAGGTGAAATTCATAGTAATTGGCGAGAAGAAATTACTCAACTTTGTGAAAAAGAGAAATTAGATATTAAATTTACATTTCCCGTCACCGATCATGAGGCATCTGATAATTGTGGTGTTGAAATCTTAGGAGCTGAAGAAAAAAATTTTTGGAAAGATAGAAAAGGCGCTAATATTAACTCCATTCGAACCAAAAAATCTATTCAAGATTGTGATGTAATTATTGTTAAGTTTGGTGAAAAATTTAAGCAATGGAATGCAGCTTTTGATGCAGGTTATGCTACTGCACTTAATAAATCTATGATTGTTATTCATAACGACGATCATCAACATGCTCTTAAAGAAGTGGATGGTTCAGCTGCTGCTGTTGCATCAGATCAAAAACAAGCCTTTATATATATTGGAAGGGTCTTTAGACTAACCCAAGTCTAATTACTGAGTTCCCAGCATCTACAATACTTTCTTTTGCAGGTTTAAATTTCATACCCAATAAATCTTCAGAATATGAAGTGTCTGTCTGCATTAAAATTCCAAGATCAGGCAACATAATCTTTACAGAAGAATCTAAGTAACTGATCAATTTAACCACGAAATTTGGCATTTCTTTTTTTGGAAGTTTTTTTGCATACTTTGGAAATGCTTCAGCCATAATTTTAGAAACTTCGAGCATTTTTTTTACTTCTGAACCAATAATCAATCGTCTTCCATTAACCTTGGGATTTTTTATAGATAAAACATGAGCTCTTGCTACATCTTTTACATCAGAAATTAATATTCCAAAATTTGGCGCCATAGGATATTTTCCTTTAAGGAAAAGTTCAACATAGCTAGTTGAAGTGTTTGTTTTTTTATCTAAAGCATCACCAAAAACTCCTCCTGGATTAATTACAGTTAATTTATCTTTTAATCCTTTGCTTTCCATTAATTCCCATGCAGCTTGTTCAGCTTTTGCCTTTGATATAGTGTAGTCATTCGACCCACTCCAATCAGTATCTGTCCAATCACTTTCCCCAAAAGTATATGGGTTTGTTCTGTTAGGTTTTTTAAACATTGCTACTATTGACGAAGTAAGAATTATTTTTTCAACATTAGCTTCTATACCAGCATTTAAAACTCTTAACGCCCCACCTTTAGCAGCTGGAACTAAAGCTTCTCTATTTCTTGAACTTTTCATAGGGTAGGGAGAAGCAGTATGTATAATATATTTACAATCTTTAGCAGCCTCAACCCAACCATCATCTTTTAATAGGTCCAATTCAACAAATGATAATTTATCTGTTGAAATATATTCACTTAGAGTTTTCTTTGTTTCATCTAATGAATTTTGACTTCTAACAGTTCCTAAAACTTCATATCCAGAATTTAATAATTCAATTGCTATATGTTTTGCTATCCAGCCACTTATTCCAGTTAGTAGTACTTTGTCAGTCATTTTGTTTCCCTTTAGTTTGTATTAAGTTTTAATGGTTCTTATCAGTGAGATAAAAATTTTTCAGCTTCAAGCGCAGCCATACAACCCATTCCAGCAGCTGTAACTGCTTGTCTAAACGTTTTGTCTTTAACATCACCCGCAGCATAAACTCCAGGGATATTCGTCTCTGTTGAATCTGGTTTGGTCAATAAATAACCTTCTTTATCCATTTCTAACTGTTCTTTAAATAAAGCTGTTGCTGGGTCGTGACCAATTGCAATAAATAAGCCATCTATTTTCATTTCTTCAATTTTATTAGTTTTTAAATTTTTAATCTTAATAGCTTTAACATTTTTAGGTTCGCTATCCCCAATAACCTCTTCAACAGCACTATCCCAAATTATTTCAATTTTTTTATTTTCCATTAATTTTTTCTGAAGTAATTTTTCTGCTCTTAAAGTATCTCTTCTATGAATTAATTTTACTTTTGATGCAAATTTTGTAAGAAACATTGCCTCTTCAACTGCAGCGTTTCCACCACCAACAACTGCTACAACTTTTTCTTTAAAGAAAAAACCATCACATGTTGCGCATGCTGAAACTCCAAAGCCTCTATAAGCTTGTTCTGATTCTAAGTTTAACCATCTTGCTTGAGCACCAGTTGAAATAATTATGCTGTCAGCTGTATATTTTTGTCCACTATCTCCAATAGCTTCAAAGGGTGTAGATTTTAAATTAACTGAAGAAATATGATCTTCAATTAGATCTGTTCCAACTGCTTTTGCTTGATCTCTCATTTGATCCATTAACCATGGACCCTGAATTACATCTGAAAACCCAGGATAATTTTCTACATCGGTTGTTGTCGTTAATTGCCCACCAGGCTGAACTCCATAAACTAGAATAGGATTTAGCATTGCTCGGGCAGCATATACAGCGGCTGTATAGCCAGCTGGACCTGACCCTATTATTAACACTTTTGTGTGTTTAATTGGATTTTCACTCATGCAGAAGTTATATAAGGATAAATGACAAAATTAAAAGGGATATTATTGACTGAGAGTATGCACGGCATGATCAGCCAAGTAGAAGGTTTAGCAAAGGCCCTAGATTTAGATTTTATACACGAGAAGATTGAACTTAATAATTTTTGGAAATTATTTCCCCCAAAGCTAACACCAGTTTCAAGTAATGTTTATAAAAAAGTAGAATCTTCTGATTTTGATGTAATCATTTCATGTGGAAGAAAAAGTGTAATTCCATCTATTCATTTAAAAAAGAATTCTAATAAAAGAGTTATTAATATTCATATTCAAAATCCAAAAGTTAATTTTAAAAATTTTGATTTCATTGTGGCACCAGAACATGATGGAATTGAAGGCCAAAATGTTATCAGTACAAAAGGTGCAATTCATTACCTTACTGAAAGTGAAATAAATGAAAATAAAGATTATTTAAATTCATTTATAAAAAAAGATGAAAGAAAAATTTGGGCTTTAATAATGGGTGGTCCTACAAAGTATTATGAATATTCAAGAGAAAATATTAAAGCTATTTTTGAAAATTTAAACAACTTAAATAAACAGAACAACTTTCAACTAGTTGTGATCCCTTCAATGAGAACACCAAAAAATATAATTCAATATGTAAAAGATTATTTTGGTGAAAATCATACAGTTATTGAAACTATTGATAAGAAAGCTTATCTATCAGCTTTAGCAATTTCAGAAAAAATTGTAGTAACATGTGACTCTAGCTCCATGATATCAGAAGCTGCTTTAACTGGAAAACCAATCTACGTAGCTAATATTTCACCTAAAAAAAATGACAAAAGATTTCAAAGATTTAGAAATTTATTTAAAGAATTAAATATTACTAGAAATTTAGGTGAAGAAGTAGAGAATTGGAACTATCAAAAATTGGATGAAACGAATAGAGTAGCAAATATTATTAAACAAAAAATTAATTCTTAATGTCATTCTTAAATTCAATTCAAAATCAGGCAAAAAAACATGAATTTCCTTTTGATCACTGGGAATATAATAATGCACTATCTGACGGGGCCATTGAGGAAATTATTAAAGCTGATATTCCAGATGTCAGTAAGCACAATCTTAATTATGATGGCACCAGAGCAATTGATGGTGGTGCTGCAGAGTTTAGAGAGGGAATAGCTTCGGGCGGTGAGGCAATTAAATTTAGATGTTTTGTAACAAAAGAAAATGAAAAAAAATTTCCAAACTTAGTAAAATTTATTAAAGAACTTCAATCCAAGGAAGTTCATGGAACTATTTCAAAAATGATCGATAGAGATTTATCGAACTCATATGTTAGAGTTGAAGTTATTTGTGATAGGGAGGGTTTTTGGTTAAAGCCCCACTGCGATATCAAAGAAAAACTGATGTCTGGATTAATTTTTATAAATAATGCTAACGAGTCTGAAGATCTTGGAACAGATTTTTATAATGAAAAATTAGAAAAAGTTAAAACAGTTCCTTACAAAAATAACTATGGCTACATGTTTACTAGTGGGCCCAACACTTGGCATGGTATGGAAAAGAAAAAAATAGTTAAGGAAAGACGATGCATTCAGGTTAACTATGTTACTTTTGAAACAGATTGGAAAGTTCTGTAATTAAATTAAAACTCTTTCATTATTAACAATAACATCTATTAGTCCCCATTCTGATTGCTTCATTACCTCCAAATAAAAGAAAAAACTTATTTTGAACACAGATGACCAAGTAAACATTGTTTTTGTTAATATTTGTATGTAAAAATTCATCATGTTTGAAAAATTAGAAGAATTAGCAAAAAATAATAAAAAAATTTCAGATTTTCATATTAGAACTGGTTGGCCATTAGCGTTTAGGCAAACTGGAGAAATACACAAAATTCAAGAAATTGTTGTTAAAGAACAAGATCTTCAAGATCTAATATCTACTAATTGTAACGAAACTGAAATGAAAAAGTTTAGTGAAACTCATGAGTTAGATTCATCAGTTACATTAAGTGGATTAAGATTTAGAGCTAATTTTTATAAAACTATTCAAGGACCAGCTGCTGTATTAAGAAGAGTAGAGAGCGTTATTCCTGAAATGGATCAATTTGATTTACCCCAAGTTCTTTATGATATTGTCGATATGCATAAAGGATTAGTTTTAGTAACTGGACCAACAGGGTCTGGTAAGTCTACAACACTTGCGGCAATTGTAAATGAGATTAATAAAACTAGAACTTCAAATATTATTACAGTTGAAGATCCAGTTGAATTTATTCATAAAGATTTAAAAAGTATTGTGTCTCATCGAGAAGTAGGAAAGCAAACCAAAACATTTTCTAGTGCATTAAAAGCTGCACTCAGAGAAGACCCAGATGTAATTCTAGTTGGGGAGATGAGAGATTTAGAAACAGTTTCACTTGCATTAACTGCTGCTGAAACAGGACACCTAGTTTTTGGAACACTTCACACTAGTGGTGCTCCTAATACCATCAATAGAATTATTGACGTTTTTCCACCTGAGCAACAAGCTCAAATAAGAGCACAGATATCTTCTTCTTTAAAGATGGTGGTTACTCAAAGACTTCTTAAAACAAAAGATGGTCAAGGCCGTTGTGCAGCGTTTGAAGTGATGAAGTGTACGCCTCCAATTCAAAACTTAATTAGAGAGGCTAAAATTCATCAAATACCTAGCATCATGCAAACTTCTGTGAGAGATGGTATGATTACTATGACTAAATCATTAGAAGAATTAGTTAAGGCAGGTAAGATAGATGCGAGTGCAGGACGAGAAGATTAAAGGATTTAACGTCCTTGAATTAATTGTTGTCGTTGTACTTATTGGCGTCATCTCAGCCATAGGTTATCCCAATTTTTCTGAATGGCGAAAAGATAGAGAGACTAGAAGCGCAGTACTTAGCATAAAATCTTTAATCGAAGGAATAAATTCACAAGTTCAAAGAGGTCAATATGCATTTGTTCAAGTACATATATTAGAAGAAGTGAATGGCGCAGAAAGAAATTTAATTGTTACATCAAAAGGAATGAAACCAGAAAAACTAGCAAGTTTGTTAAATGATGGAACTAGTGACTGGTGGGCAAAAATTGGTGATCGATGTAATATAACAGACGATGCATATTGGGATGATGATCCAGATCAAGGTGCTGATAATGTTGAAGTAAGACAAATTACTTATGATAATATGGCAACTTCTTGGGAAGGGGATGACGGAGCTATTTGTTTTAGTAAAAATGAGAAATGGTACAGTGGCGCAGGTAAATTACAATCATCCTTGCCTGAAGAGGGGGATGTAGCAAGATCTGTAGATAATACTTTATTTATTTGCAGAAGAACAAATGATCGATCAAGTTGCGATGTTGATAGCGATGGAACACCTGCTTCAGAGCATGATCATTTATATGTTATTGAATGGTCAAGATTTGGCAATGTGATACTTGAAAAATGGGATACAAGAAATTCTGATTGGGTTAAACAATAACAAGATGAAAAAACAAAAACATAATATTTCTGGACTTTCTTTAATAGAAGCACTTGTCTCAGTTGTGATTATTGGAATTGGATTTGTTTCAATTTTACAAATGACAAATTTTTCCGTTCAATCAATAGATAATTCAGGAGATAGAACTAAGGCAAATTTTTTAACTGAGATGATAGTAGAAGACGTCATTGGAAGTAAAAATTCTTTCTATGGAGTAAATTCTGATAATGAAAATATAATCTATAGTACTGATGGGACCGCATCACTAGATGGAGACACATTAAATACATTTTCAAAGCATCTAAGTGACAATAGTTGGAGTGCAGATCTGAGCTGTGGTGGAAGCAGTTCTAATACCACTACACCAGTTGAGAATAAACAAAACATCTATGAAACTCAACAAGTGGATGCTCCTCGAAATAAACAAGCTAAGTGGAATACTATATTTGAAGAAAATAGATTTTTAAAATGTAAAAGCACAACTGAAGAAAAAAAATTGCAAGTATTTGAAATATGTAAGTGGGATGCTTGTGATTATAAATTAGATTCTATAACAGATGAGCCTTTGTACATTGGTAGAGTGGAGATGAAATTAAATGAAGGTAAAAAAAGAAAATTTATATATTTTCAGTCAGACTATAAACTTAAACAATGAATAAAAAAAATTTAAAATCTATTGCTGGTCTTACATTAATTGAGATTTTAATTAGTGTGGTGGTGTCATCGATAATGATGGCTGCAATTTATACAACTTATTCAATTGTAAATTCAACTTATACTCAAGTGTTAGAAAAAGCTAAAGTAAGCAGATCTTCTAGAGATTTAATCGAGTTATTAATTCGTGATACACGAATGGCAGGATTTAAATATTATTTAGGTGATAATGATTTGGGTTTTCCAGTAGAAAGTTATTTAGAATTTGTTGGTGGTGCTACTACGGTAAAAGATAGCCATGATCCAATTGTGATAATTCCAAATGAACTTGGACATTCACTAAGTGATGCTATTGCTACTCCAACTCCAAAACATAACTTAGATGATACTTGCTGTGATAAAATTCATATTGTTTATGATGATTTTAATCAAAATGATGCTACTCAACCTTACAAAAGATATAAGCTAACTTATTTTGCAAATCCATTATCAGATGGTTCTAATGCTGATGGCCCTATAAATCCAAGATACGGCATATACAAATCCAAAATTAGTTGGCAACAAAATATTGGTCAAGAAACTGGAAGTTGGGTATCAGATTGTTCCGAGTGTTATCACAATGAATTAGTAAGAGATTATGTTGAAGATATGGAATTTATTGCATTAGATCAAAATGGAAAAGTTTTAAGTCCTTACCCAAGTACAAATTCTGAAGCTTCGAGGGGAAATTTATATAAAATTAGAGCAGTAGATATTAGGATCGCATTTATTTCTGAAAAGCCTTTCTTTAGATTTGAAAGTAGGACAGGAAATGAAAGACAATTAAGTGGATTTTCTAGAGCGATAAGATCTTTTTCAGATAGAAACTTAAGAGATAATGTAGTGGTGACCGTATACACAAGAAATATTGTTGGACAGGATATATTTTAATGAAAATAAATAATCAAAATGGATTTACACTAATTTTATCACTTGTGATGTTATTAGTAATGTCGTTGATGGGTGGAGCTTTAATTGTAATTTCTTCAGGGGATCATCAAAGCAATAATACTAGTGATCAATATCAACAAACTTTTTATGTTGCTGAACATGCCTTAATTGAAGCAGAGAAAAGAATAATTAATAGAATGATTGGACCTTGGACAGAAGTGAGTACGATTACCACACCACCAGTTGGATCTACACCTACAGAGATCACTGCTCACAATAATTATATTGAGCAACTTACAGCCACAGCAATTGATGGCTTTGCAAGAAACACAGATGGAAGAGATACTCCTAGAAATACTCTTACTCCTGTAGAAACTCCTTGTTTTAAAAGTTTTAGAAATTTAATCAGAAATGATAGTGGGGGAAATTTATCTTTAGTTACAGATCATTTTACTAATCAAAATTTTGGAAGTTTAATTGAGCCAATTTTAAATACCCCAAGTGATGTAGGATTAGAGGCAGATGATGCAGAAAAAGAAAAAGAATATTTAAAAAGGTATAGATATGAGTTTTTTTCAATTAATGTTGGTTCCTCTACCTTTAAAGGAGGGGGGGCTAGTCTTAAAAAAACCTCTACTAACGCTCAAAGACAAGGAACAGCTTATAGAATATATGGTTGTGGATATTTAATGCCTAAGGGCGCAGAATTAGGCGAATTTGAGGATCCTGAAATTTTAATTCCTTTAGAAACTTTAATTATTTTATCTAGTTAAACACAAAATGAACACCATAATCATTACTTTAATTACAATCTTAATTACAATCTTTTAAAATACGGGCTATTATTAATGATAATGAAAAATATCTTTATTGGATTTTTATCACTTTTTTTATATTTCAGTTCATTAAGCATGAGCGGGGCGTGTGAATTTTTAAAAGAACAAATTGGTACCCCAGTTTCAAGCATCATTGAAAAATATGATAATTTAGACGAGCCTCCGGGTGGTGGTGATCCAACTGCTACCTACGTTAAAGAATATGACAGTTTAAATTTATGTGAAAATTCTCAATTAGAAAATAGTGTTTTAAAAGTATTTATTAAAGAAGGAAAACTCATTGGAACTGAAATTGAAGGTGCTTTGGGTGAAGCAAAAAATAACAAAATTATAGACTTTGCAAAAACACATTTAGGGTACAAAAGTGAAGTAGATTTTGATGAAGAGTGGACAGGGGCTATATCTTTGTCATCTTTTGGTGATGACGTCATTTATGGTAGAGTTAGTGATTCAAGTGGAATTTATGAAATGTTAATTATTACAAAGCCAGAGTTTGATTCATTTTTGTTCGGACCTAATGTCATAAAGTTTTTTTAATTTATGAAAATATTATTTAAATTATTTAGTTTATTAATTCTAATTATTAATTTTAATCAAACATCTTATGCAAAACCATTGCCACCTGGATCAGGTGAAGGGGATGTACCAGCTAATATTTTAATTTTATTAGATAGCTCCGCTAGTATGAGACGTACATTAGGAGATGGTATTCCTGTTATAAGCTCTGCTGCAATCGATGGAAATGGAAATAGGGTTTTAACAAGTGCCGATAAATCGCTGGGAGGATTATATCTTTTTAATTCTGCCGGTGAGAGAATTAACTTTACTGGAACCAATCAATCAGGCGGATCTTATACAAGAGATACTTGGTGGGCAGGAAGTAATACTGATCAACGATGTGATTACCGTTTAAGGGATGGATCCAGAACAACTAATCATCTTATTTCTACAACTAGAAAATATCATGAAGCTCGCTATGTAACAGGAGTAACTGTTCCAGGAACTAATATCAGTAACGAAAATCTTTTATTTGCTGTTCAATTTGATGATGGGTCCTCTTCTGTTGCAGTTATTGCCCTTGATACACAATATAGATGTAGACTTGCACTAACGGTAAATAGTGTAAAACATATTCGCGGTATGGACATTAGTGCTAATGCAGCAGGACATATTATTGTAGGAGTTTTTGGTAGATCGGGTAGAAAAAATGCTTTTCAAATGACCTGTAATCTAAATCAAGCTGATTGCGAAGAAATTACAGGTAGAGGTAAAGGTCAAACGGATGTGTTTGGCAGAATATATGACGGAAACCGTTATAGATTAAATAGCGACTCTACAAGAATGTATATTTCTGATGATGGGAATCTTTATGAATATGCAACAAGAAATGTTGGAGGACAAAATGTAATTTCATATGCCTGGGGTGAAAAAAAGGAGTGTCGTGCTAGCCGTAACTCAACTATAAACCAAATTACACAATTTGAGTTATCTAGCAATGACGATGATATTTTTTTTGTAGGAGGTAGCGGAAGAGAACTTGTAAGAGTACAATGGACTGCTGGGTACAACATTTGTACACGTATTACCGGTCTAGGAACCGCTAGTTCACTTTCAAACGCTGGTCAAGCTGCTGGAAATTTAGCTGCTGATAGCGTTAGAGTTACAAATGCACTAACTGCTATAAGTAAATCTGGTGGGAGAATTTTATTTAGTCATAATAGTTATG
Organism: Candidatus Pelagibacter sp. PS_17; assembly: GCF_059417945.1. Taxonomy (NCBI): domain Bacteria; kingdom Pseudomonadati; phylum Pseudomonadota; class Alphaproteobacteria; order Candidatus Pelagibacterales; family Candidatus Pelagibacteraceae; genus Candidatus Pelagibacter; species Candidatus Pelagibacter sp. PS_17. Next base: position 1,025,274 of record NZ_CM182073.1, on the reverse strand, counting down.
TTGATGAATTAACAGAAGCTAATTTTACATCTGCAAATAGAAATACAGCTTGGCAAATTCAATATGGTGGGCCAAAAATAACAAGACTAGACGGAGCAAAAGCAGCAATTATTGCCGTTTTGACAGATAGTACTTTAACTAGTGGTGCTAATTTTGGTTTTGGTCACTGGAACGCTGGCGAAGGTAGTCAGGGAAAAACTGGTAGAAGAGGTGGCAAATATTGCCATGGTAGTGGTACTTCTTGCAATTATTATGGAGGTTGGTCCGGCAATCATCCTGCTGGTCAAAGCAGAATATGTACTGGTAATTCTTGTTTAAATGTTGGAATTGGTCCAGAGGGTGCTGGTAACGCTATTCCTGTTGTTGAGAGATTAGGAGTGGAGTGGGGCACAGACTCTGAAGCATTTTCTCAGATTGCTCATGATTATTTTTTTGGTCCAGTTTCTCCTCATGACCCAAACTCTGACTGTCAGTTAAATTATGTAATTGTTATTGGTGATGGTGAGATGTCTGGTACAGGAACTGCTTCAACTAGTTTTCAAGGGCGTACGGCAGGCAGACTTACGAGAATGAGAGAGGAATTAGGAATTAAAACTTTGATGGTTGCTTATGGAGATGGAATAAAAGCTAGTGGTATGAATAGATTTAATGAATTAGCTTTAGTTGGTTCATGTGATGCAGCAGGTGGTGAAGATTGTGAACAAACTATTGTAGCCACTACACCTCTGGAACTTCAGACTGAGCTTCAGCAGAAAATTAGACAAATTTTAGCTGAGCGATTAGCATTTACCGCACCATCCATTACAGCAACCATTCAACAAGGGGGTTCATTATACCAAGCGCAATTTGCTTATGAACAATTTGGAGAGTGGAAAGGAACCATATTGAGGAAAACTTTAAATGCAGATGGAACAGTTGAACATGATCCTAACGCACCAGGAAACTGGGATGCAGCAGCTCGAGTAAGAACGCAAGCAGCTGGCGGGCCTACAGATCCTGGTACAGCTGATAGCAGAAATATATGGACACCCATTGCAGATCAAAGTTTAGATTATTTAGGAAATTGGGATAACGTTAATGAGGCTACTGCACCAACTTTAGAACCTGAGATGGAAAGACTAGGATATGTTCTTAGAAATTATCATTCCTCAACATCAAAATGTGGTGGAGATGATACCACAGATGATGAGCGAGATGGAATTCTACGTTTTTTAGCTGGTCAAGATTTTTTTGATTATGATGGAGATTGTGACACTACAGAATTAAGAAGCCATGTTCTTGGAGATATATATCATTCTCAATTAATTGAAATTGGCGCACCAGATGGAAATACCCAATTTACTGATAATAACCAAGAAGCTTACTTTAGAACTATAAATAATTATCAAGCCTTTAAAGCTTCACAACAAAGTAGAAGAAATATTTTATATGCAGGTTCTAACAGTGGATTACTCCATGCTTTTTCTGCTGAAACAGGAAATGAAGAATGGGCATTCTTACCACCCTTTTTAATTGGAAAATTACCTACATTAATTAACTCCAGACTTGATGGAGCAATTGATGGATTTAAGGGAGGTAGTAATGCAGTGTTTGGAGTAGACGGCTCTCCAGTTGTCCATGATGTGTTTATGAAAGGCTTAACTCCAGAGGGTGATGTCGAAGGTTCCGCTAGTTGGCATACCATATTATTCCAACCGTTTGGAAGAGGTGGATCTGGTTTTTCAGTATTAGATGTAACCACTCCACTAGTAAGAGATGGTTTAGGACCAATGCATATGTTCAGTGTATATAATGATTATATTAATAATGTTGTATATATCATGGACAACGAAGGAGAAGTTAGAGAATTAGAGTATTTTTCAAGCTCTGCAGAAATATCTGCTTCAGATGAAGCCCTAAAAGCGCAATCAAATTTTAATGAAGCTGTTACTGCTGATGAAGCCATCGACTCGGAGACGACTACTAATCAAGATGCAATTGCTGTATGTCAGTCTGATGCAGATGTGACTGGAGAATTTAAAACTGCTGGAACTGCTTCTTGTTACATAGGAAGAACTTTCACTTTTAGTGATATATCTTTTAATACCCCAAATAATCAATCCATACCTGAAAACATGATAAATGTTTCAGAAATGGTTGATGGTGAATTTTTGCCAGTAGAATTTTCAGATGCAAGAATGATCGATGGCCAATTTGTAATTACTTTTGATGAAGATAAAATTTATAATCCAGGTGGAAGTGTAAATGAAACAAGAGAAACAACAAATATATTTGTTCAAACCTCATGCACATCATCTTCTGGAATTGATCCATTCTTTGACTATAGTAAATTAGGTGAAACTTGGTCAACACCAAGAATTGTAAGATTACCATCAGACATTGAAGCAGAGAGAGAAGACCCAGCAAATGATAAATATGTTGCAATTATGGGTGCAGGAATGGCTAATAATAATTTATGTGCGGGCTCTGCTTTGTTTATGGTTGAATTAGACAATATGGATGAGCCAGGAAAACTTTACGGTGGAGATCAAAACGGTGGACCAATTACAATTGTTGATACATCGCCATCAGGCGTGGCTCTTGGAAATGATATAATTGAAACACCTAACGGTAGCAATATTAATAATGCGGTTCCAACGTCCCCACTTGTGATCACTCCTGATACTGGATTTGGAATTCCTTGGCGTGGGGCAATGGTTTATATTAATGATAGAGAAGGAAAAATTACTAAAATAAATTTAACAGACTCTACAAAAAATGATGCTAAATTATTTGATCAAACAACCTTATTTAGATTAAACGCAAGTACTACCAATAAAAGATATACTTTTTTCTCAATGGATGCAGGTGTAGGAGTTACCACAAAAGATTTTTGGTTGTTTGGTGGTACTGGAGACTTTAATAAACTTGGAGATATAGATAGAAATATGGATAATATTTTATATGGGATTAGAGATTTTGATTATCCTTATTTTAAACATTTAAATGGAGTGACTATTCCTTCATTTGATGATCAAGCTTTTACATCCACAGCTCATCAAGGAGCTGATAATGCTAAATCGATTGATGATGCAACTGTTTGCTCAGATGTTACAGGAGATACTGATGCTAGTCTTTGCCCAGATTCTGCAGAAAGTGCCTGGGTAATCCATTTAGATACACAAGGTGATAATAATTCACACAGAAAAGCATCTGCCCCACCAACTTTATTTAAAGGACAAGTATATTTTCCAGTTTATGAACCGCCTCCAGGATCAAATCGATGTAATATTGGAAATGCATATATTTGTGTAGCAGATGATGAATGTGGAACTAATAATTCACATAAACTTGTTAAAGGCGCAGAAGCTAACGGAAGCAACTGTACATTCATTAGAGAAGGGGTTTTATCTGAATTAGTAATATTTGGTGACAAACTTTACGCAAACGTTGCAGGGCCTAGTGAAGACAGTGATACTTTATATTCTGTTATAGCTGTTCCTGGTGAGATCTTGTCAAATACAGGTGGTTGGAGAGATACAGGATATTAATTCAAGTTATAACACTCTCACAAGTGGATCTAAGAAGCTGAAAACAACCTAAAATAGGAATATATAACCCACACAAACATATCAAGCATAGTTATAAATATAATTGCCAAACCAACAATTGAATCTTGTTTTATTTTTTTTCTCCATTTGATTGGAAAAAAATTTAAAGAATATGCATAAACTAAAATGAATATATTTAATGATGCAATAATAATGTTGATAAATAAAAAAGTATTCATTTAGTTAATCAAACCTTTCAGCTTGTTCTTTAATTTGTCTTTTACTGTATCCTCTATTTGCTTGATATCCAAATTTTTAACAGCATCTAATAAATTATTACTCATTATTTTTTCTCGTACATCAACCACCATGTCTTTAAATACTTTTTTTAAAATATCTTTGTAGTTTTTACTATCCTTAGTATTACCAATATCTTTAAAATTCATATCATTAATTGTAAAGGTTTTTTCAAAATCAAAATCAGAAGATAATACGGCTAAATTAATATTTTTAGCATCTAGGTTTTTAATATTAAAGTATTTGCTTGATTGAGAGTCGGTATTTTTAAATTCAAGATCTTGTTGAAGATTTCTTAGATTGTCTGAAGTAATTCTGTCAGAAAATTTAAAATAATAATTTAAATTTATATTGTTTAATTGAACATCGTTAATCAATATATCATTAGAAAAAATTGAGAATGTATCTAAATTTACTTTAACAAAATCTACTTCTGCTAAATTACCATCAAACTTTTTGTTAAGTATCTTAATGTTATTTGCACGAGCTTCACCACTTAAATAATCAATACTTAATTTTTTAATTGATACTTCTCTATTTAATGAACTTGAAATATTATCTTCTAATATATTTTTAATTAATCTGTCTCCTATAAATTCAACCAATATATAAAAAGATAAAGTGAATATGGTTATTATGGAAAGAAATTTTTTCATACACACTGATCTATATTAATTTAAAAAATAATTCTAATGGTTAATCGACCACTCTGGGTTATATTCTTAATTCAAAAATAATCTTATCTGTTCATTAAAAATAAGAAAAACTAAGTTTCCTATAATTAAATAAGGACCAAAAGGAATTTGAGACGAAAGATCTTTTTTATTTTTAATTATATCTGGGACAACACTTAAAAGTGCAATGACAGATGAAAAAAATATTACAAAAGGAATTGAAGCCCATCCAAACCAAAAACCAATTACAGAAAGTAATTTAGCATCACCCAAACCCATTCCTTCTTTGTTTCTTAATTTTTTATAAGTAAAAATTATTAACCAAATGATTATGTAACCAAACAAACCACCTATTAAAGAGTTAACTAAATTTGGAAACAGAGTGGTATTTAAATTTGGATCAAATGATTTTAATAAACCAATTATCATAAGAGGGTATGTTAACTCATTTGGAATTATGAAATGTTTTAAATCAATAAAAAAAATAATCACAAAACAGATGCTTAAAATAAAAAAAAGAAGAGTAGTTAATGAAACTCCAAAGAAATGAAAAATTACTACAAAATTTATTGCTGATATTAATTCTACTAAAAAATATTTAATATTAATTTTAGCCGAACAACCTCTGCATTTTGCTTTTAAAAACAAATATGAAAATAATGGAATGTTATCGTGCCATTTAATTAGGGTTTTACAGGATGGACAGTGGGATCTTCCTGTTACAACGCTTATATCGTCAGGAATTCTATGGATACAAACGTTACTAAAGCTGCCCCATATACTTCCAAAGATAAATGCTATAAGATATAACACAACTTATAATTTAATTTTGGAGGACAGTTCTATGAAACCATCAATGCAATATTGTACAAGCATCATTGCGTCTGTAAGGTGTAAGTAGAAGTTAGGACTATGAATAATGAGTTCCATCAGTCTCAAAACTATCAAAAATTTAATGAATATCAATTTATAAATAACATGTTCTTTGGTGCTAAAAAAACAGAAACAATAAAAGTCGACAATACAAGCGTTAAAGACTTAGAATTGGTTACAAAAATGGGCCAGGAGTTTGCTAAAACTCTTGATTTAAAAGAAACACTACAAACTTCATTAGAGCTAATTATTAAAAGAATTAATGCTCAAGCTGCTAACATTTTTTTAATAGATAATGATAAGCAAAACTTTCAATGTATTGCATCAAAACACCAAGCATATCTAGAAGATTTTGAAATTCCAATTACTCAAGGTGTCATGGGAAAAGCAGCACTCATGAAACAATGTATAAGAGTTGGAGATGTTAGAAAGGATGTAAGAGAAATTGCAGAATTTTATTTTGATTTAGATAATAAAACAAATTTTACAACTTATTCTGTTTTATGTTCACCATTAATTGTTTCAGATGAATGTATTGGTGTTATTCATTGTTTAAATAAAAAAACAGACAACAAACTTTTTGAAGAAAGCGATAGAAAACTTTTAGAAACTTTATCTGGTCCTGCTGCATTAGCAATTAGAAATGCTAAGATGGCAAAAGATTTGATTGTTAAAAATAGAATAGAAAAAGAAATAGAAATTGTTGGAGAGATTCAAAAAACATTACTATCTCAAAACATTAAAGAAAATTTTCCTATTGCTGGAATAAATATTCCTGCCAAAGTTGTTTCTGGAGACTTTTATAATTTTTCAGAATTATCTAATGGAGTTTACGGATTTGGAGTTGCAGATGTTTCAGGTAAAGGAATTAAATCTTCATTACTAATGTCTAAAGCATCTAGTCTTTATAGATGTTTAAGTAAAACAAATTTTTCTGCAGCAGGTCTTTTAGATATTTTAAATACAGAAATTTGTGAAACTACTTCAAGAGGAATGTTTGTAACAATGCTGGTTGGAATTTACGATAGTAACAAAAAAGAATTAACTTTATCAAACGCTGGTCATGAACCTCCGTTAATTTATTCTAAAGATGGAAACTTTTCTAATTTTGAAGAAGCAGGACCTCCTTTAGGCATTGCTCCTAAGTTTAAATTTAAAGAAACCAAAATTAATTTTTCAAACAGCTCAATGTATATTTTTACTGATGGTATTACGGAAATAAGAGATGCTAAAGGAAGTATGTTAGAGGCAGAAGGATTTAAAGATTATATAAAAAAGTATCAACAAATTCCAAACCATGAAAGATTAAACAAGATTATCGAGGATATAATTAAATCTGGTCGAATACAAAAGGATGATTTAACAATTGTAACGGTTGATGGTTAATAATTATGGATAGATGTTTTTATTTACACTCTTTAAGATAGAGTAAAAATGTTTATGGGATAGTTTCCAGTTAATAAGAGTAATTACCCCCAGTTTCATGTAATAATTCTAATTTTGGGTCAAATATCTGATAATTAGAAATAAATCCTGCAATCCTAGTCAAATCTCTAATTTAGAGTGAAATCTCTCATAATTTGCTATAAATCCTATACTGGTAGTCAAATCTCTAATTTAGAGTGAAATCTCTCATAATTTGCCACAAATCAGATTTAATTAGTTAATTTGAGTTTAGTCCCCAGATTTAGGCTTTAACCATAATATAAATTGTATCAAAATCTAATATTGGCATCCGCAATAATCAACAATTTGATGGATCAATGTTAAAATTTATATATATTATCCCAAAGGGATGAGTGATGTAAGGCTGTTTGAGCTTTTGTTAATATTCATATTTATCTCTAACACACAGCATAAAAAATATAAATTATCTCTAACACATAGGATAAAAATTAAAATTATCTCTAACACAAATCAATAAATTTATTGAAAATATAAAAAATGTTGATTTTATTGACTTTTTTAAAAATATGATAATATTAATAATTATAACACAAAATAAATATAGCTCTAACACATTTTATGTTTTATATTCATAATATTAAAAACGTTGATTTTGCTTACTTTTTTAAAAAAGAATATTATGTTAATTTTCTAACACAAAATGAAATAATTTTTTTTTTTTAAATGTGTTAGAATAAAATTTTTGTGTTAGAGAAAAAAAAATAATTTTTTTTTTTATAAATTAGAATAATTCTAAAATTTGCAAAAAATATATTAGAATCTTTCTAAAGTAAAATAAAAATATATTAGAATCTTTCTAAAGAGAAAAAAAATAGTTTGGAATATTTCTAATGTAGGAAAAAAAAATATATTAGAATAATTCTAAACAAAAAAAATTAAAAAAATTATAACACAAATAAATTTTTCTCTCACACAAAAAAAATTTTCTCTCACACAAAAAACAATTAAAAGTTGTTTTAATAAAAAATAGCTATTTTACTTATTTTTTAAAAATAGAAAAAAATATTAAATTTCTAACACAATATAAAAAGATAAAATTATGATAAATGTGTTAGAGAAAATATTATTTAGAAAAAAATATCTTAAATTTAATTTTTTTCAATGATTTTAATAAACTGTTGATTTAATTGAATATTTTGTATTTCATTATTAAATTCAACCCATTTTGAACATAATGATTATAATCTTGTGTTAGAATTTTATTAATTTTGTGTTAGAGAATCAATTAACAATTTAAATATTAATTTTTATTTATAAGTTTTATGGACGAAGATAATAAAGATAAATTTGATTATAAAGAGGAAGATACTCTCAAGAGTGATCAGGAAAACCAATCTGAAAACGATTCAACTGATACTTTAAATCCTCAAGAAACTGATAATAATGAATCAGAAAAATCCAATGAAAATGATAATTTAACTGAAAATTCAGAAACTTTACAATCTCAAGATGAATCTGTTGAGCAAATTGTAAGTGCATCAAATACTAATAATGATGAAGAGACTTTAAAGAGTGATCAGGAAAACCAATCTGAAAACGATTCAACTGATACTTTAAATCCTCAAGAAACTGATAATAATGAATCAGAAAAATCCAATGAAAATGATAATTTAACTGAAAATTCAGAAACTTTACAATCTCAAGATGAATCTGTTGAGCAAAATGTAAGTGCATCAAATACTAATAATGATGAAGAGACTTTAAAGAGTGATCAGGAAAACCAATCTGAAAACGATTCAACTGATACTTTAAATCCTCAAGAAACTGATAATAATGAATCAGAAAAATCCAATGAAAATGATAATTTAACTGAAAATTCAGAAACTTTACAATCTCAAGATGAATCTGTTGAGCAAAATGTAAGTGCATCAAATACTAATAATGAGGAACAAAAAAAAGAGCATGAGGTAATTCATAAAAAAGATGGAAGACTACATATATATGTAAGGCAAGATAAATATAAAGGTGAACTTAAATCAAGAAACTGGGTAGGTAGACTTTATATTGATGGTAAACAAAAAATTTCATCTTCTGGAACAACAAATTTAGATGATGCAATACCAATTTTGGAAAAATGGTTTGATGATGTTCATGAAGAAAGTAAAAAATTAAAAATTGAAGAAAATATTAAGCCAGAAGAGGGTGAATCTTCACAAATTGATATTTCAACAACCAATCAAAGTAATAATGAAGCACAACCACAAACTTCAAGTGTTCCATTAAATGAAAACTCAGAAATATCTACCCAAGATCAGGTAAAAAGTAAATTATCAAATATTTTTGGAAAAATTAAGGAAATTAAAATTAAAAAACCAGATTTTGCTAAAAATATAAAAAAATCATCTTTTAATAATTCTAAAGTTGGAAATTATAAATCAAAAATACAAAATTTTTTCAAATCCAAATTAGGTAAATCTAGTGTTCAAGGCGAAGAAATAATTGGTATTGAGTTAGCAAATAAAGAAATAAGAATAGTCCAAGTTTCTAGTAACAAAGCTAATCAATGGGTGTTAGAAAAATTACATATTCACCCCGTCGACATTACAGATGATAGTACTCCAATTGATAATGCGGATAAATTTTCAGAAGAATTAGTATTAGCAATTCAAAAATACAAAATAACTTCACCAAATGCAGCAATTGCTATTCCGGTAACTAGTGCAATCATAAGAGTAGTCACCGCACCTTTAATGAAAGAAGATGAATTAAATAAAGCAATCGAAACTAATTCATTGTGGGAAAACCTAGTTCAACTAACAGATAGTTTGGAAGATTATTCTATTTTTCATCAAGTCATAAATAGAAATGATAAAGAAAATACAATGGATATTTTATTCGTTGCATCAAAATTAACTGATATAAATAGTTATACTTCAATAATTAAAAATGCAGGTTTAAATCCTGTAATCATAGATGTTAAATGTTTTGCTTTAAAGTCATCAGTTGATCAAGTTAATCAAATAACAAATAAAACTGAGGATGCCAATTTAACTGCTGTTTTAGAATTTGGATTAGATGAAAATTATTTAATGATCCTCTATAATAATAACCCAATAATAACTGATATTTTTATTAGAGGGCAAGATAGAAAAATTTTACAAGATTCCCAAGATACTGAAGAAAAAGAAGGATTAGTTAGAAGATATGTTACTCAAGTTAAGCAAGCAATTCAAGATTTTGAGACTAAATATGAAAAGAGAATTCGAAACATAAAAGTTGTTTCAGATATTAAAAATGTCGATGAATATTTAGGAAGTTTTAGAAAAATTTTAATGAATGTTGGATTTAACACTTTTGATCCCACAGAAGGATTAAAAATTCCAAGTCAGTATCAACAAATTTTAGATAATAAGTTAAATAGATCTTATCTATCTACTTCTGTTGGCTTAGCCTTTAGAAAACTTGATGTCTTTGGTTATTATAAATTTGTTACTGCAGTTAAAAATATAAATCTTCTTCCAGATAGATCAAATGTAATGAAGCAAAAGAAGATGAAAGCAATTTCAGGTTTTGCATTCAAGGGTATTACTGCTGCTGTAGTTGCAATTTATGTGGTATTATTTGGTTTATCTTTTTGGAATATTGTTTCCTATAATAATAAATTAAAACAATATGAAACTGTAAAAATAGATCATGCTAAAATTATTAAACAGAAAAAAATAGTTTCAAAAGAACTTAGTGTAATTAATACGTCTTTAAAATTAAGTAGAACACTTAAATCAAATAAAGAATTAACTTATAGAATTTTAGCTCAAGTAGCCTCAAGTGTTCCAAACCGTGTAAAATTTGATCAAGTTGAATTTAATGGATCTAGAAGATTAACTATTCAAGGAATAGCTGCAAGTGATCAAGATATTTTGAAATTTATAGAAAATTTAGGAAATCAAAAATTGGTTGAGCAAGCATCATTATCATCAATGCGATTACCAAAATCTACAGCAGGTGGTGCTACAATGAAAGGTTTTAGAGTGTTTGTAAAAATTAAAACAGGTAAAATATAGCAATGGATATAGATTTAAAAAATATTAACATGTCTGATATCAAGGATCAGATTACAAAATTAGCTGATAAAAAAACTCTTATAAAAATAGGAATAATCTTTGGTGCAATTGTTTTTTTCTTAATAATTTATTACGCAATTTTAAATCCAATGGTTGAGTCTAGAAAAGCTAAATTGGACGACATGAATTTGAAAATACAAGAAACTGCAAAATTTACTTCTGAAATTTATTCAATGAGAGCAAGAATTAAAAAACTTAAGCCTGATTATGAAAAATACTCTAGCTTGTTTCATTCTAAAGCTGAAGTAGAGGGTCTTTATCAAACATTAAGTGAATACGCCGGACAAAATGATCTAGTAATCACTAGAATTGAAAAAAAGGTAATTCAAGAAGTATTAAAAGCACAAGCCTTAGCCCAAGCAGACGGTAAAAAAACGAAAAAAAAGAAAAACAACCAAGTTAAAAATGTTGCAAATATTGCCTATTATTTGATCCCTGTTGATTTTGAAATTGATGGTAATTTTATTGGTTACATAAAATTTAAAAGAGCTCTATCGCTTTCTAACAAAATGTTAAACTTTGACAAAGAGTCTATTCAGGTGGTAAAAGGGAATACAACTGGAGCGATAAAAGTAAAAGGTACGTTAACAATAGTGGGGTTACCAAATGAATTTTTTTAAAATAATCATTATTTCAGTGTTTTTTATGTTGCTATCAAAAGTTTCCATGGCTGATAGTCATGATAAAGAGCAAAACATTATTGATAAAGCTAAAGAGATAAATAAAAAGATCAAAGAAAAACAGGCAAATTCACAATCGAATATTTCATCAGAAATTAAAGATGAAGAGCCTCTTCCATTAAACGATCCTTTTGCTGGAGATAGTTCATTAACTGGTGGTAATACAATTTTATCAAGTAATCCAGAAGAGGCACAAAATGAAATGAGCTTATATAAGTTTAAATTAGTTGGGATAATGACCTCTGCAAATGATGATGGGTTCGTATCTTTAATTAATTCAAGTGGAAATATAATTACTTTAGCTAGGTTTGAAGAATTAAGCCCTGGAGTAAAATTAGTTGGATTAAATAATAGAGAAGCAGTTTTTGAAAAAAATGAAAACTCTCTCTTAGTGATAAATTTTAATAATAAAATTACAGAAAGAACAAAATAATTATGAAATTTAAAAACAAAATATTATTTTTAATTTTACCTTTTTTATTTATTTTTTTAACAGGTTGTGCTGAAAAATTTGCTAAAAACACTGGTTCTTTTAAACACGACACCCCACTAATAAAAACTGATATCAAGAAAACTGGAAAACTAGAGGTTGAAAAAAGTGTAGAAATGGGACCAACTCCTGCTGAAGGTGATGTCATAAAGCTTAAAAAAAGAAAACAAATATCATCTGTTAAAGAGAGAAATTATTTATTAATTTCGGAAGATTTCAAATCTTTAAAACAAAATGTTTCTTTTAAATTTCAAGCTTTAGATTTTAAAGAAGCAATGAAATTAATGTCTGAAGTTGGTCAAATTAATATTTTAGTAGGTGACGATGTGGCAGGATCAATAAGTGCAGAGTTAGATAATGTTCCATGGGATAAAGCATTTAATGCATTATTAGATTTAAAAAATTATGCAGCAGACATAGATGTAGCAAGTAATATTATTAGAGTTTCAACTCCTGCTAATCTAACGTCACAAGAAGGTTATAAATCAGCGAGAGCTTCAGCAGTTAAGAAAAAAGTTGAATTAGAAGATTCAGTAGAACCAATTATTTCAGAAATTTTTAGACTTTATTATATAACCCCATCAGAAGCTAAAGCCACAATCACAGAATTATTTACATCTGTTGGAACGAATGGGAATTTTATACCAATACAAGTAACGGAAGAAGCAACCACAAGATCAATTATTGTTAGAGGTAAAGAGAAAGATTTAGATATCGTTGATAAAGTTATTCGAGAAATTGATAAAAGAACAAAACAAGTTTTAATAGAAGCTTTTATAGTTGAAGCTACTTCAACATTTGAGCAAAGTTTAGGAAAAAGACTTGGAGCTGCTTACACAAGAAAAAGTTTAAGAATGGGTGGTACACAAGGAGGTAGCAGTGTAGGAGCTGCATCAGGAACAGGGGCTGCATTATCTGATTCAACAGGTGCTTTTACAAGCGGTGCTGGAACAGATAATTTAGTAAATTTTGGGTCAGCTGCTGCAACAAGTGGAATTGGAATATTGAAAAAAACAGGTTCTGCTGTTTTAAAACTTGAACTTGATTTTTTAGAAGCTCAAGGCTTATCAAAAACAGTATCTAATCCAAAATTATTTACATTAGATAATCAACAAGCAAGTATTAATCAGGGTGAAACAATTTATATTGATGGTGGAGAAGGGGAAGATAAACCAGTTGATGCATCATTAAAACTGATAGTTACTCCTAATATCATAGGTGATGGAAACGTTATGCTTTCAATTCAAGTAAACAATGATACTCCAAATAGAGCAAATGCAGCATCAGTAGGTGTAAATAAAATGGAGATAAATACAAAATTATTAGTAGCTGATGGGGATATAGTTGTAATTGGTGGTATTAAAAAAAATAACGTAGCGAATAATAGACAAGGTGTTCCAGGAACGTCAAAAGTACCAATTCTAGGAAAAGTACTTAGTGGAAAATCAAATTCTGATACAATGAACGAGTTATTGGTATTTATCGCTCCAAGAATTTTATAATGTTTAAAATAAGTAGAGAGAGTGAAATTAATTTAGTTAATGTCTTAATTGATAATGACATTATTTCTGGAAAAGATTTAATAGATATTAAAAAAGTAAGCACTGAAAACAATAAATCTCAAATTGATGCAATATTTGAATTAAAGCTTACTGATGAAAAAAAAATAATTGATTTATTAATTAAAGAACAAAATCTAGAAATAATTGATCTAAAGTCAGTTGAAATTACTGAAGAAGTAAAAACAGTTTTACCATCAAACTATATTAAGATGAATTTTGTAGCACCATTTAAAATTGATGGAAAAACTTTACACATGGCAATCCCAGATAGTTCAAAATTGGGATTGATGCGAAATTTAAAAGCTATTACAAAAAAAAACATAGAACTTCATGCTGCAAAAATAGGTGATATTTCTGAATATATTGAAAGATTATCAAGTGAAACAGATGAAGTAACTATTGCGTCAATTCGAAATGAGAATAGGAGAAAAACAAAAACTTTTGAAACAGATTTAGGAGATGCAGGGGAAGTTTTAGACAATAAACCAGAAGAAGATATTGAAGCAATTGAAAATGAGTCAGAGGTAATCAAATTTAGTACAGCGGTGGTAGCAGATGCAATTAAAATGGGTGTTAGTGATATTCATATAGAGCCTTACCGATTTAGTTCAAGAGTAAGATATCGATTAGACGGTATGCTTCAAGAACAAGAAACCTATAGACAGTTTCTGCATGACAATTACGGGGCAGTAGTTACTCGATTTAAAATTATGGGTAAATTAGATATTGCAGAAAGAAGATTACCACAAGATGGAGCTATTAATTTTAAAATTGGTAATAAAGTAGTTGACTTACGTTTATCAATTTTACCTACTGCAAATAATGAGAGAATTGTTATGCGTATTCTTAACAAAGACGCGGGAGATATTACCCTTGAACAATTAAATTTTGAAAAGCAAGATTTAGAAAGTCTAAGAAAAGGAATTCACGGTAGTCAGGGATTAATTTTGGTAACTGGACCAACAGGATCTGGGAAATCAACAACGTTATATAGTATTTTAAAAGAAGTAAGTAAGCCCCATTTAAATATTTTAACAGCTGAAGATCCTGTGGAATATGAATTAGATGGTGTAGGACAAGTACAAATTAAAGATGATATCGGTTTTACCTTTGCTAAAGCTTTAAGATCTTTTTTAAGACAAGACCCTGAAATTATTCTAGTTGGTGAGATGAGGGATAAAGAAACAGTTGATATCGGATTAAAGGCTGCCCTTACAGGTCACTTAGTATTTAGTACTCTACACACTAATGACGCTCCAAGTACTATTACTAGATTACAAAACATGGGAACGCCAGATTATTTAATAAGTGCTGCCTGCCAACTTGTTGTAGCCCAAAGACTAGCTAGAAAAAATTGTAAAGATTGTAGAGTGCCTGATGATGATGTTAATCCTAAGGTTCTTAAAGATATGGGGTTTAGTGATGAAGACGCTTCAAAAGTAAAAGCCATCAAAGGTAAAGGTTGTGCAAAATGTAGTGACTCAGGATACAAAGGTCGACAAGGTATTTATGAAATCTTAGTGGTCTCAAAACCAATTAAAGAAGCTATTTTAAAACAAGCAACCACTCCTGAATTAAGAGAAATAGCTATTAAGGAAGGATTTAGAACGATGCAAGATATGGGTAGAAGAATGATTGCATCTGGTGAGCTTAATTTTAGAGAGTATGAGAGAATTCTTTCAAGCGAATAAAAATGGAAGCTTTTACTTATAAAGGAATATCCGAAGGTAAATATGTAGAAGGAGATATTGAGGCAATCAACCTTGATGAAGCTTCTCATTTATTAAAAGAAAAAAAAGTAATAATCACCAACATAATTAAGTCTAAGAAAAAAAAAGGTGAAGCAAAAAAAAAATCAGGTGGCTCATCTCTTTTTGGGAAAAAAAAAGTTAAAGTAGAAGAAATTCTTATATTCTCAAAGCAATTTGCAACCATGGTTAAGGCGGGCTTACCTATTTTGCAGGTTTTAATAATGTTAAGGGACCAATTAGAAAGTCCTGCTCTTAAAGACATTATAGAAGATATTAGAAAAAGTTTAGAAGGGGGTGTGAACCTATCAAAATGTTTTGAAAAATATCCTCAATATTTTGATAATATTTATGTCAACTTGATTAAAGCTGGTGAAGCAAGTGGTAAGCTAGATGTATTTTTACTTAAAATAGTAGATTCATTAGAGAAAAAAGAAAAGATTAAGAAAAAAATTAAGGGAGCTTTAATGTATCCAGCGATCATGTTTACGGTAGCGATTACTGTAAGTGCTTTTATGTTGATTAAAGTAGTTCCAGTATTTGCAAAAATGTACGATGGAATGGGCTTAGAATTACCCGCTGCAACAGCAACCATCATGGCAATGAGTGATTTTTTAAGTGGTACAGGTGGAAAAGTAATCCTGTTTGGTGGAATAGGCGGATATTTCGGGTTTAATTTTATTGTAAAAAGAAATGCTGCAATTCGTTTTAGATGGCATAAACAAATTTTAAAATTACCTATTTTTGGAGATATGATCTTAAAATCTCTACTGGCAAGAATTGCATTGATTTTGGGTAATTTAAGTGCAGCAGGTGTAAATTTATTAGAGAGTTTAGAAATTGCAAAATCAGTTAGTAATAATGATGTGATAACTGATGCACTAGAGAGTGTAAAAAAAGGTGTGTTCTCTGGTGATACCTTAACAAAACTTTTTTTAAAAGAACCACTCTTCCCACCAACTTTTAGTCAATTAATTTCTGTCGGAGAACAAACAGGTCAATTAGATGAAATGTTTAATTCAGTATCTGCTTATTATGAAGAAGAATTTGATACGACAGTCGATAACATGTCTGCTTTAATTGAACCTATCATGATTGTTTTCATGGGAGTAATGATTGGTGGTTTAATGATAGCCATGTACTCACCAATATTTAACGTGGGTGCTTTAATTAACTAATTTTTAATTTTTTGGTTAAAACTAAATTATTAATCCAGGGTTCTTTTCCTGGTTCAAAATTAATTGAATCCATAATTTGTTGAATAAAAAATGTTCCTAGTCCACCTGGTTTAATATCATCGATTGCTCTATGCTTAACTTTGCTTTTTTCTACTGGTTTACCTTTATCAAAGAAAGAAATCTCTAGAACATCATCACTACAAGATATTCTTACAACCATTTTATCTTGAGTATCAGGCATATCTTTATATGCATGTTTAACTATATTTTGTGCAGCTTCAGCAATCGCTAAAACTAACTCTTCTCTTAAATCTTCATCAATTTTAAATTTTTCAAAAACATCTCTAGAAAAAGCTCTGACATCTTTCAAACTTGCTGAGCTAACTAAAAAATCTTTTTTTTCTGAACGATTAAAGTTTTCTAAACTCATAATTTATTTACTCCAAATTTAAAATTTGTTCTAACTTTGCCATCATGATTACTTTTAAAACAGATTTACTCACATCTTTAATGACAAGCTTGGTTCCCTTCTCAAGGGCTTTTTGATGACTTTCTATTAAAACTGAAATACCAGAAGAATCCATGTATTGAACATTACTTAGATTTAAAGCAACATTTTTACCAGAGTCGATAACAGGAAAGATAACTCCCTTAACTTCATCCGTTTTATCCATGTCTATTTCACCATCTAAAAATATGGTGCTTATATTGTCTTCTTCTGTAATTTTGTATGTCATAAAAACTTTCTTGCCATTGCTAGAACTTTTTCAACAGGTTGACTAACCTCTTTAAGTTCAACTTTAGTATTTTTCTCTCGAGCTCTTTGATTGCTTTCTATAATTATCGATATACCAGAAGAGTCCATGTAGGGTACATCTTTTAAATTTAAATGAACTTCTTTTCCAGCATCAATTAAAGGAAAAACAATTTCTCTTACCTCATCTGCAACATCCATATCTATTTCTCCAGTAAGAAAAACAGTGCTTACATTTTCATTATCTGTAACTTTATATTTCATATTTTATTTACTATTTATAGCTATTAACAAAAATAAGAAACAAGTAAACCCAATATGGTCAATTATCTTTGATTATTATTTAATATAATAAGATTTTTAGTTTACATCATCAATAATTATAATAAATTTAATAATAATAACTAATAACAGAGGAAATTATGAAAAATAATAAAGGTTTTACACTTATTGAATTGCTAGTTGTTGTAGCAATTATAGGTATTTTAGCTGCGGTAGGTGTTGTTGCTTACAATGGTTACACTAAGAGTGCAAAAATTAATGCTTCTAAATCAAACCAAGGGGCAGTAACAAAATATTTAGCTGCTGAAATTCAAAAATGTAACATGGGTACAGAGTCTACTGCAATGAGTGGAAACTTAACATGTTCAGGCAGAACAGAAGCTTTAATCATGAGTGGTGCTGTTGCTGCACTAGCAGATTTTAAAAACACATACACGCCAGTTTGTAAAGGAGTAACAGACGGTAGTACTGTGCCAACGGCTTCAGATGGTAGTACAACATGTCTAGCATCAGGAAAAGGTGTTACAACAATAACAGGGGATGATGCTGGAACTATTACCGTTTCAACACAGTATGGTGACGACGCAACTGTTGACGTACTAACTAATGCTGTTGCAATAGAATAATCATCTCGATTGCAAGAAACAAAAAAAATAAAAATTAAAAGCTCACTAGGGTTTTCCCTGGTTGAGCTTTTAGTTGTGGTAGCAATAATTGGTATTTTAGCTTCTGTAGGAGTTATTACTTACAGCGGTTATATTTCAGGCACTAAAGAAAAATCTGCAAAAAATGTGATGCTACAAATATCACTAGCTCAAACAGAAGAATATTCAAATAGTGGAAGTTATTACACGCAGGACGATGATAGCTGTACACCTTCTTCATCAACATCTAATGATATTGAAACAATTTTATTTGGTGGAGGAGATCAAATTGGTAAAGACATGGGTTATGAAATTTGTGTTGCAAGCATAGGTTCTTCAAATTTTAATATAATTGCTAAAGAAATCGATGGAGCTTGCCAATTAATCCTTAGTCGTAACGGCAATTTTACTAGAGGCGATGATTGCTAAAAAAATTAGCTAACCACCCATAATGGATAGTTTTACAGTTTCAAATTAAATATTCTTGTATAAATTGATGATGTGAAAAAAATTATTTTAATATTCTTGCTTATACCGTTATTAAATAATTGCGGTCCATATTCTGCAGTACTTGGGCCAAGCTTAACTCTAGTTAACTCTGGAAGTATTTTACAAGCTTCAGCATCTTATGCTGGCTCCTCAACAATGAAAAAATTTAAAAAAGATTATATTAATGAATTAAATGTAGAAAAAATTTGTCCAACGGTTCATTCTAGTGAGTTAAATGAAATTTTTTTTGAAACTATAGATCATATGGATTGTTATTTTGATCCAATGAGTATTCATAGATAATATATAAATTATTCAAGAAATATAGATATTTGAGTTCATCTTAATCAAAAAGGCTCATTTTGGGCGATTGACGAATTTTAAAATGAATTGATGCGTGATAGCTTTGACTTATAATTAACAATAGGAAAAACTATGTTCAAAAAATATATACTATTTTTAGGTTTTGTTTTATTTTCAACCAATTTATTTGCAGCTCAAACTCAAATTGCCCAAGTAAATGGAATGATGTGTATTAAATGCCAAAAAATGGTAACTAAAGCACTTCAAGCAGCTAGCCCATCTGCTACTGTTAAAGTCTCATGGCCAGAAGGTGTTGCGGTATCATCTTACCCTGATAAATCTGATTTATCTAATGAAGATTATAAAAAAGCAATCCTTGGAACCGGCTTTGAAGTTATTAAAGTGGTGAGTGTTGATAAGATTATTACTGATGCTGGTGAAGCTAGAAAATTAGTAGATTAATTAAAATAAAATTATGACTGCAGCTGATACTCAGATATTGCTCAATAAGCTGCAGTCCAACATAAATCAATTAGAGCTTACTAATAAGGGAGCTTTAAATGCATTAGAATTTCGCTTAGATGCAATCTTACAAGCAAATTTAGATACCTTTTGGCTTTTAATTTGTGCAATCCTTGTTTTTTTAATGCAGGCAGGCTTTATGTGTTTAGAGACTGGTTTGTCTCGGAACAAGAACAGTATTAACGTTGCCCTTAAAAATGTTTCAGACTTTGGAATATCTGTTGTAGTTTTTTGGGCGTTTGGTTTCGCATTAATGTATGGAACCAGTGTATCAGGACTGTTTGGTACCAAATTTTTTTTCTTCACCACTAAGGTTGCAGGCTATCAAACATATTTTGTCTTCCAAGCAATGTTTGTTGCAACAGCTGCAACTATTATCTCAGGTGCAGTTGCAGAAAGATTAAAGTTTTTCTCATATATAATTATTACATTATTAGTTTCTGGCCTCTTTTATCCAATTGTAGGTCACTGGTCTTGGGCATTTAATTTTGAAAATCCTGATCAAAAATTTGGTTGGTTAGGTCAATTAGGATATTTAGATTTTGCAGGTGCATCCGTTGTACACTCTGTAGGAGGATGGATTGCTTTATCAGTATTACTGGTAGTTGGTAACCGTACTGGAAGATTTAGAGAAGATGATAAAAAAAAATCTTTTCAAGGAAGTAATACACCAATGGCAGCTTTAGGTGCTTTAATTTTGTGGTTTGGTTGGTTTGGATTTAATGGAGGTGCTAATGGTGCAATGGATTTAAAAATTCCATTAATTTTAATTAATACTTTTTTATCAGCATCCTTTGGACTTATTTTCTCAAGTGTTATGGGTATCATTGTTTTAAAAAAACCAGAGCCATTATTTATGATCACGGGTCCCCTTGCTGGACTAGTTTCAATAACTGCTTCTTGTGCTTATGTTGATCCCACTCATGCAATTATAATAGGAAGTATTGGTGGAATTATTTCAGGCTCAACAATTGTATTACTTGAAAAAATTAAAATTGATGATGTGGTTAGTGCAATACCAGTTCACTTAGCATGTGGAATTTGGGGAACTATTGCAGTTGCTTTGTTTGCAAATTTTGAATTGATGGGTGTTGAAAAAACAAGATTAGAACAAATATATATTCAACTAATTGGCATAAGTTCAATTGGTGCTTTTTGTTTCATTGGTTCTTATTTAATATTAAAAACTATTAATTCATTTTTCCCTCTAAGAGTAAGTAAAATTCATGAAGAACTTGGTTTAAATATTTCAGAACACAATGCATCAACGGACACGCACGAATTACTTGAGGTATTAACTAATCAAGCAAAATCAGACAATTATTCAAGCCGCGCACCACAAGATCCTTTTACTGAAAGTGGAATTATTGGCACGCAATATAATGTCATAATGAACAAATTGGAACAAAGTGAAAAGCAAAAAAACAAATGGAAGAATAGAGTTTCTAAAGAAATTAAACTTGCAATGAATGTTCAGCAACGATTAATGCCAAAAAGAGATATAGAAAACTATCCAATATTTGGATTAAATATTCCTGCAAGAGAAATCTCGGGAGATTTTTATGATTTTTACCTTCATGATGATGAGGTGTATTTCACCCTATCTGATGTTTCAGGAAAAGGGGTGAATGCAGGAATGGTTATGGCAAAAGCTATTACTTTATTTAAGATCTTCGCTAAGCAAAAATTTAAGCCTAACGAAATTTTATTAGAGATGAATAATGATTTGAAAGAAACTAATCCTGTTGGTACCTTTATTACTTCAATTGTTGGAAGATATAATTTGAAAACAGATTTAGTTGAAATTGCAAATGCTGGACATCAGCCAACTTTATTAAAAGTGGGTAAAGATTTTAAAGAATATCCTTCAAGCTCAATGCCTTTGGCAGTGATTAAGCACAAAGATGAAAGTGTTTATCAATTAGAAAGCTTTAAATTAAATGGTGGACGAATTTACTGTTTTACAGATGGATTTTCAGAATGCTTGGATGAAAATAAACAAGAAATTGGAATTGATGGTGTAAAAGAATTAATTTTAAAACACACAAACTCTTCATTACAAAAAGAATTAACAAGTGCGACAGAAGAAATTCGTTTAAAAAGTTTAAAAAAAGAAATTGTGGAAGATGGTGTTAAAAAAGATAACGATATTCTTGATGATGATTTAACAATTATTGCAATTGGTAAATAAGAAATTTTAAGAGTTATTATTAATTTTAGCTAATTAATCGCATCTATAACGATTGATAAATTTTAAAATAAATTTAAAGATGATATTTATAAATTGATAGAAAATGGAAAGTATTAGTTTGGAATCTGTAAAATCGTTTGTTGATACTCTTTGGGTTATTGATTGTGCGATATTAGTTTTCATCATGCAAGCTGGTTTCATGTGTATGGAAACTGGTCTTTCACGACACAAAAATAGTATTAACGTTGCTCTTAAGAATGCTGCTGATTTTGGTTTATCAGTTGTAGTTTTTTGGATTTTTGGTTTCGGCTTAATGTTTGGGACAAGTTATAATGGTTTTTTTGGAACAGATCTTTTTTTCTTTAAAACCGAAAAAGCTGATTACATGACATATTTTGTGTTCCAAGCCATGTTTGTTGCAACTGCTGCAACAATAGTTTCTGGAGCTGTGGCTGAAAGAATGAAATTTAATGGATATTTAATAATAACGATAATTGCAACTGGCATAATTTATCCAATTGTTGGTCATTGGGCCTGGTCATCCAGTTATCTAAATAATATGAATGATACTGTAATGCAGTTATCGGCTGTTACGGGAGAAATTAAAAATACTGGATGGTTAACAGAACTTGGTTTTGTTGATTTTGCTGGTAGCACTATTGTTCATTCTGTTGGAGGATGGATTGCACTTGCTGCTGTATTAATTTTAGGGCCAAGAATTGGTAAATATTCTGAGTCTAATAAAGGTAAATTTACTGGCTCTAGTTTTCCGTTAGCCGTTTTAGGAACCTTAATTTTATGGTTTGGTTGGTTTGGTTTTAATGGCGGAAGTAATGGAGCAATGGATGAAACAGTGCCATTAATATTGATAAATACATTTCTTTCTGCTGCTTTTGGGTTGTTAACTGGACTAGGTATTTCATTTTTATTATTTAAAAAACCAGATCCATTTTATGTAATATTAGGTCCTCTTGCAGGATTGGTTGCTATAACAGCTGGTTGTAATTCAATGACATCAGTTACGGCAATTTTTGTTGGTATTATTGGTGCAATCGTAGCAATTTTTATAAATGAACTGTTAAACAAATATGAGATAGATGATGTCGTAGGTGCAGTGCCAGTTCATTTAGGAGCAGGTGTATGGGGAACTATTTCAGTTGGTTTGTTCAGTGATTTAGAAAAATTAGGAACAGGACTTACAAGGTTAGAGCAAATTGAAGTCCAGGTTATAGGAATATTAGCAATTGGTGCTTTCGCATTTTTTGGATCTTATATTATTTTAAAAATTTTAAATTATTTTTATCCATTAAGAGTAACTCCTTTACAAGAGGAATTAGGATTAAATATTGCTGAACATAATGCAGTTTCAGTAGAACATGATTTAATTTCAATCCTTGAAAAACAGTCTGAAAGTGGAGATCTCTCTGTTAGAGGCCCACAAGATCCTTTCACTGCAGGAGGGGTAATAGGACTTTATTATAATAAATTGATGAACAAGCTTGAGGTTAGCGAAAATGAAAAAGAAAAGTGGCGAAGTAGAATTTCCAAAGAAATAAATTTGGCTGTAAAAGTTCAAGAAAATTTTTTACCAAAAAGAGATTTACAAAATTATCCTGTGCAAGGAATTAATATTGCTTCGAGAGAAGTTTCAGGTGATTTTTTTAGTTTTTATCCCCATAATGATAGTATTAATTTTATAATTGCAGATGTAGCAGGTAAGGGAGTTCATGCTGGAATGGTGATGGCAAAAGCCTCTACTTTATTTGAAGTCATGTCAAGAGATCAGGTAGATCCAGATGAAATGATGCTTCATATGAATAACGATTTATTTCTCACCAAAACATCAGGCATGTTTGTGACATGTGTTCTTGGAAAATATGATTTAATTACCAAAGAAGTTTCATGGGTAAATGCGGGACATCAACCAGCTATCATTAGAGACAAAAATGGTAAATACCAAAATTTTGATAGTGAAGCGCCGCCGATGGGGGTTATTCACCAAAAAAATAAATCAATTTATAAAATTAATAAACAAGTTTTAAATGGAAACAAATTTTATGTTTTTACAGATGGATTGTCTGAAAGTTTAAATGCTGAAGGACAAGAAATAGGTATTGAAGGTTCAATTGAAATAATTGAAGATAACTACACAAAAGATTCGAAGAAACACTTATCAGATATTAGTAAAAAAATAATTGACAGCTCTAAATCTGGAAAATTAAGTGATGATCTTACTTTAATATCAATTGGATAGTTTTTGCTTTTTTTAAACACCATCTTTTAAAAGATAAAAATCTTATAATTTCTTAAGCATCTTAGTGTATTTAGAATAAATCTTTATTAGTTCTTTAATCGAATTAACTTTAATATTTGTAGTTTTTTTTTAGGATTTATCTTGTCCTGTTTACAACCGACCAAAATGGGTTGACAAATGATCAAAATGGGTGGAACTATGCATGTAATTTTAAATTAAATTAATGGAAATAGTAACCAACATCGCTCCAATCGCTCTAGCTATTATTATGCTTGGACTAGGAGCTTCTTTAACAGTAGATGACTTTTTAAGAGTTGCAAAAAACCCTAAAGATTTTTTTATTGGTTTTATTTGTCAGTTAATTGTTTTACCAATCGTTGCCTATCTACTTATCATTACCTTAGGTGTGCCGATTGAAATGGCCTTAGGAGTAATGCTAATTGCAGCTGCTCCAGGGGGTGTAACCTCCAATGTTCTTACAAAATTTGCAGAGGGTGATGTAGCGCTATCAATATCACTGACAGCAGTTATGAGCTTATTAAGTATAGTAACAGTGCCATTCATTGTGATCAATTCAATTAATCTGTTTGATATCACCTATGTTGAGAGAGAAATAACAATGGTATCCATTTCTTTAAAAATGTTTTTTGTAGTTACGGTTCCAGTAATAATTGGAATGACTATCAGGCATTTTACTGGTGACCTTGTCATAAAAAATTTGAAGTTTATTCAAAGATTTTCTATTGCATTATTTTTACTTGTTTTTGCTGCAATATATATTGAAGAGTGGGATAAAATTGTAAGCTTTTTAACTCGAGCAGGTTTAATAGCCTTAATATTAAATGTAACTATGATGGTGATAGGATTTTATGTTGCTAAATTTTTTGCATCAGGGACACCTCAACAAAGAGCTATCTCTTTAGAATGTGGTTTGCAAAATGGAACCCTAGCAGTTTTTGTTGCTACTCAATTATTTGATAATATTATTTATATGGTACCCACAGCTGCCTATGCATTAGTAATGATGGCAACCTCCGTAATCTTTGTTTTTATTTTAAGAAAATCTAATTAGTGTTTATTATTTTAATCTGATTAAAAACCTTATACAAAAATTTACCCAAAGCTTTCATATTTTTATCTTGTAATTTAGTGAGCACTTTAAATTGTTTAGTTTGTGTCCCCATAGCAAAGTTATAAAGTTTTTTTTCACTAATATTTAAAAATTTGTTTTCGATTAAAAATTGTAATTTTCTTACAACGGTAGCCCTTGGAATTCCCGTAATATCAGCTATAGAAAATGCGTTAATACCAATGTGATTAGATTTTTGAACTGCTTTAAAATATTTTTGTCTATCTAAATTCTTGTCTTTGAAACCCCTATTTTGAACAGTATTAATCATTACAATTAATCCCACACATATTGTTTCTAAATCCTGAGTTTTAGTATCTGTTTTCCAACGGTTAGAAAATATGAATAAAAATTTGTAAAATTGATACCAACAAAAAGAAAAATTTTCTTTAATTAAATTTGAAATTTGATCTGTGTTTAAAGGTTCTTTAATTATTTTTTTATCTTTTAAAATTTCACTAAACGTAGAAACCAAACTACTAAAATCTTTTAAAGTTATATTAGCTTTTGTTTGTATAAAGCCAGGTCTTTCAATAAAGATCTTTTTTCCTGCTCTTTTAATAATACCTTTTTTCTCTAATTCAGATATTTTTCTTCTTACATTTTCCTTAGGTATAAGAAGGTCTCTTGCAATATCTGAAATATTAATATTTGGAATTTCTAGTGTTTTATCCTTATAAAACGTATCATAATCAACCATTAGTCCATTTTTTCTATAGTGAATAAAGTCTTTATTAATCAGATAAATTAAAATTATATACTTATCGATACCTTTAAAATTTTTATAAGCATTAATAAACCAATGAGTTACCAACGAATAATATGAGGGTGCTAACTGACTAAAATTTTCATTAATAATTTTGAAGATTTGTTCTTCATTAGTTTTATTTGTAATTTTAATCATGATTTCTATTAAAGTCTTACAAGTTGTTTTTTCCACCCATTTTGATCAGTTGTCAACACGACATGTGAGAAAACTCTAAAATGATATTATAGCTAACAAATTTAATTCGATTTGGGCACCAACACGGTTGTATTTATCCTAATTTCATTAATCTGCTAAGGTGAAAAAAATTCTCAAAACATCATTTTTTGTATTTAGCTTTTTAGCATTATTTTATTCTAATGCTTTTGCTTTTTTAGAATTTCAAAAAGAAAAAATACTATCCACAGATGTACCTGGTGTTAGAGGAATAAACTTTAAACCAGACGGAAGCATAATGTATATAACAAATCGTGTTGCAAATCATGATGCCTACATAGTTCAATATTCGCTCAGCACTCCATTCGATATAAGTACAGCAACAAGAACATTTGTTGATGGAGCTGGAACAAAATTAACATGTAGTACAGATATGCAGTTACCACACGCTATTGAATTTAAACCTGATGGAACAAGAATGTTTATAACTACCAACAAAGATCACTCTGGAAATCCTGGAGTTGCAGTCTATCAATTTAAATTAACAACTGCTTGGGATACTTCTACATTGGATTGTGAGAAAATATTTGAAGTAGACATAACGGGTGTTGGCAATGAAGATCAAGTAAGAACTTTAACATTTAAACCTGACGGAACACGTATGTTTGTGGGTGGAAAAACTCAAGATAAAA
This sequence comes from Candidatus Pelagibacter sp. PS_17, assembly GCF_059417945.1. Lineage (NCBI taxonomy): Bacteria > Pseudomonadati > Pseudomonadota > Alphaproteobacteria > Candidatus Pelagibacterales > Candidatus Pelagibacteraceae > Candidatus Pelagibacter > Candidatus Pelagibacter sp. PS_17. The sequence goes on along the minus strand of NZ_CM182073.1, from coordinate 998,532 downwards.
TAAGAGAATATATATTAACAACTCCTTTTGATCTTCGATCTGGAGTTTCAGTGGGTTCTTTATCAGCCAGTCTAGCCAGCTCTTCTGACGGAGGAATGAGAAATATTCAATTGCATTCGGATGGGTCAATTTTGTATGTCGCAGGTGATGGTAATAATAATATACATAAATACACTCTAAGTACACCTTGGGATATCACAACTATTTCTTCTACTTCTACTGAATACGAGCTAGGTAGCAGAGTTAGTCATATGAGAGGCTTTATTTTCACAGCAAATTTTACGAAGTTGTTTGTTACTAATGATGCTGGCTCTACTGCTTCAACAAATAAAATTTTTGAATATAGTTTAGCTTGCGCTGGTACCATTACTTGTATTGATGCCTTAAATAATAATGATGTTAAAGCAATCATTGAAGCAAATGTCGAATTATCAAAACGTATAATTAAGAATAATACGCTTCCAATCTTTCACCGAATTGAATGGTTAAGAAGACATAAAAACAAAGACAATCTTTCAAATCTTAATGCAGAAATTGATTTTACAAATGAAAAAATATCAAAATTAGTTAGTGCTCTTAAAAGCTCAAAAAAAGAAGTTGATAGAAGTTATGAGAGTGAGGATTGGTTTCAGTGGAGTGAAGGTAGAGTTAGTTTGGGTAAAAATAAATCTATAAATTCATCATCAAGAGATTTTCACAGCTATGGTATCTCAGTTGGTGCAGATAAAATTAAAGATGATGACAGAGATGCTATGCATGGATACGTCTTTCAGTATGCAAACGATAATGTTGATATTGGAAGTAGTGGAACAAAATTAGAGACAGATGCATATAGTTTTGCCCTATATGATACCAAACTTAGAGATGATCACGTTTTTACAGATGCATTAATTGGAGTTAGTTTACTAGATATAGATCAAAAAAGGGTTATTTATGGTAACATTTTAGAGGGAAACCGAGAAGGTCAACAGATATATGGATCATTTAATTTTGGAAAAAGAATAGTTGATGAAGATTTAAATCTCAATCCAGGTATTAAATTAGATTTAGGGTACACAAAACTAAAAGCATTTAGAGAAAGAACTGTTGTTGGAGATAGTTTAGCTGATGCACTACTTTATAAAGAGCAAAATATTAAATCAGCATTAATAACACTTGGTGTCCTTTTAGATAAAACAGATACAGATAAAGAAGAAGATGAAATTATTAATCACCATGGTCGATTAGAATATATTACTGATCTAAGTCCATCATCAGATGCAGAATTTTATTATCTAAATAGTCAAAGTACTGTTTACAATTATAATGTAGAAAATAAGTCCAAACATAATCTTAGAATTGGGTACGGTTTTGATGTCACTTCCATAACAGGATGGTCATTCGTTGGAAATTTTGAGAGACTTCAATCTAATGGAAAAGGTTATAGTAATGACATTTATTTATCTGTAGGGTATGTTCCAATAGACGCAATGAAATTTGTATTTGATTTGAATAATTTTGAAAATACTAGTTTCTCATATAAGAATAACATAAATGGATTTGATTTAAAGATGAGCTCTAATTATAATTTTATAAGTGATGTACCTGACTATGGCACAAATATAGAAATTTCAAATAAATTTTGATTTAATAATTATTCTATAACTTCAATTTCATTAATAATGCTTACAATTTTTCCACCTATAAGGACGGCGTTCACTCTTGCGCATTCATAGTATGCAGAGGAGCTCTCTTCTGCTGTTTGTTTCATTTCTAAACATCTAGATTTATTCTTAGTTAATAAATGTTCATATAACTCTGGTGGGTCACCTAAATACATCATGAGACCAATTACTTCACCTTCTTTTTCAAAATCTGCTTTTTCTTCTATAGCTGCAACCCTGTCATCAACACCAATTTCAAAATTTTGAAATGCAACAAAGCCTTTATAAAAAATAAAAGCTAAAGCTAAGTAGAAAACTATTTTTATTTTACTCATTAAAATTTACTTAATATAGATAAGTTAGCATTATGATTTTCTTGATTTGAAAAATTATTTTCTAAATCAAATTCTAAATCAAATACACCTAGTGCTTTAGAAATTTTAAAGCTCGAAGTCATTTCTTCATCAAGACCAAGTGCAAACTCTGTTTCTTTTCTATATAAAAAGCCTGCTGATAATGTAAATTTATTAATATAACCATGACCCTTGATTTGCTGTCTTTCGTAATCAGTACTAATTATTAACCCTTGGTCATGCTTAAAATCTAAACCAAGTCCTGCTGTGTATATATCTCTATTTTTGTTATCAGCTTGATATTCAAAACTTTCACTGTTTGATACGTAGCTTGTTACCACCTTAGAGCTTGAGGCAAACTCTTTACTGTATTCAAGATTAATTCTAGATCTTACAGTTGAATTTTCTAGATCAACATCTTGGTCTATTAATACTCCTAAAGAAGCCATTAAAGATTTAATGTCTTGATCATTATAACTAAGTGCTGCAGCGCTGCCACTTTCTGTATAACCATTAAGTGCTGTATAACTTCCATCGATACGACCTGTTGGAGTAATAATTAAATCACCATTTTCATACTCTCTTCCAAAATTAAGTGAACCAAAAACCTGCTTACCTTCACGGTCACCCGTATTTATGTCGGTATTTCCTTCATATTTTCTTACAATATCACTATCTAAATAACTAACTCCAAAAACGTGTTTTAAAAAATTACTGTTTTCTAAACTGTTAATTCCATAAAGAGATAAACTTAATGCATTTGTATCAACTTTAGAACCAAAGGTTCCAACATCAACATCAGTCTGACCCACTCTTAAAGCAACTCCTAATATTTGGTCATCATCCATTTTTGTATCAACACCCACAGTTATACCAAGGCTATCAATATCTTGAGCAGAACTTAAGGAGCTCTCACCAATTTTTCCAAAACTAATGCTACCTTCGGACCATACCTCCCAATCATTAGGTAAAATTTGATCTAATTTTTGAAGTGGGTTTAATTTAGCTTGTGCGGAACTTAAAACATTATTGGATACTTTCTTTAATAATTCATTTTGAAAGTTTAACTCTATATTTTGTGCACTTGCGTTGTAGTATTTATTCGCTCTTAAAATAGATAGTCTTTTTAAAGCAGACTGACTTGAATCTTTTGCAAAATTTTTAGCAGTATTAATTTGTGCATCAACTACACCCCTTACATCTTTATTTTTTTGTGGTGCATCACATGTTGATGAACTAGTGACTTTAAAAGGACAGCTTAAGCTATACTCTCGAACTTCATCATCACGCCAATTTATGTGATACATTTTTGTTCCAGAACCATTGAAAGCCATGCCACTTAAGTATTCATCACTGGAATGAGTTGGTGAGAATGTACCAGTTAATGTTGCGCTTGAGCTTGATATATCGAAAGCAGTAGATAAAGCGTATTCATCAATTTTATTATCAGCGTTAGAGCTACCTCTTGATTTTACTACAAACATTTTTGATCCATCAGCATTGAAACCTAGTCCCTGATGAAAATTACTACTTGTTGCATTAGTAAGTGTGTTGGTTAAAGTTTTAGTATCAGGGTTATATGGTGTTGAAAGATTATATTCTTCTACCCGCGTATTTGTCTGATTCAAAACAAACATTTTTGTTCCATTATTATTAAAAGCAAGTCCTCTTGGATCACCACCAATAGAAGTAAAAGTGGTATCTGCTGCAGTGATCGATCCAATATCATATGGTGTACTTAAAGACCATCTATCAATCCCATTACCTCCAGTTCCTAAAATAAAAATTACAGTTCCATCTGAATTAAATTTTACATCTTCTGGTGCACCCTCTACTGTTCTTATAAGCACTGACTTTTCTAAAGCTGCTGAAGTAATATCAAAAGCTGTCGTTAGATTATATTGTAATATTTTATCAGCACCAATTCCTGTAATATACATTTTGGTACCATCAGGTTTAAATGTTATCCCAGTAGCGCTTCCTTCATCGTCGCTGATATCAAGATTAGCAATAAATGTAGGTTCAGCTAAAGCTAGTGATGAAAAAAATAAACTAAATAAAACTAAAAATACCTTTAGTTTAAGAGCACCTTTTATAATTAATTTTTTACTTTTTTTTATTAAATTAAGCATCTTGATTTATTAAAATTTATATATTTGAATTTTTGATGAAGATTATTTTATCCTCGATAAAACGCACTCAATATCAGAATTTCTGCCCGTTTTGAGCACTTAAAAGAACTGAAAAACCGCTAAATTAAATTTTATATAGTATTTTTCATTATGGTATTTTTTTTAAGAAAATTAGCTGTCGGTTCACTTGTGTCATCATTTTTTATTTTGATGCAAGCACAAGCTGGAATAGTTGAACTGGTAAATAAACAATTTAAAGACCTGAGTATTAAATTGTCAGCAACATTTTAATCTTATGAAATTTATAAAAAACTTTATTTTAATTTTATTATTTATATTTCCCATCTCTAATTCCTTTGGAGCTATGGTTACTTATGTGCAGAACGAAGCATTCCTTGATGGTCCTGGAGATTCAAATAAACAAAGTCGTTCCATAAATGGTATTCATTTTAATAAAGATGGAACAAAATTGTTCACAACTTATAATTTTAAACCTGAAATCAGTGGGTCAGCTACCGATTTTCAATTTGTTCACGAATACAACTTGTCTACACCATATGATATCTCTACAAGAACTTATGCAGGAGATGACGAAAGGTGTGAATTAGGGAGTGGAAGCAACGGTCATGATGAAAACAGTGCACATGATTTAGAATTTAGTAATGATGGAATGAAATTATTCACGTCAGATAAAAATGGAGATATACTTTTCAGATTTGATTTAACTTCTCCGTATGACGTTTCAACTTGTACTTATGTCTACCAAACTACTACTGTCGACACTCCTGCGTTACAAAACGATAGTAATGCTGGAGATAGTAGTGGCAATACAACTAACAACAGACTTCAAGGTTTTGAAATTAATGAAGATGGAACGAAACTATTTTTATTATTTCATGATACTGGTGCATCACCTAGATTGCACGAATATAACTTGTCTATACCATTCGATTTAAGAACATTGTCGTTGGTTTTAAGTGCGGGAATTCCATTAAGCGGAAGTGGTGTAGTAAATCCAAATACAATGAGATTTAGCAATAATGGAAAAAGAATTTTTGTTGTCAGTCATAATGGATATAATGTTACTCAAATTTCATTAGGTTCAGCGTATGATACGTCCTCTTTTACTATAGATGGTAGTGTTGAAATAAAATCTATATCTGGGAACTTATTAACTCAACCAAGAGGAATTTCATTCAGTTCAAGTGGCTTAAAAATGTATATTGGTCATGACACCACTAGTTCGATATTTGAATTTAATTTAGTTTGTCCTTTTAACATTATTGAAGGAAATTGTCCTCCAGTTACAGAAAATAGTGTCAGAACTGGAATAGCTATTGCACAAATAGAAGTTGCAACAAGAACTATTGAGCACTCAACGGACACTGCTTTAAATAGATTAAAATGGATTAGAAGAAATAAAGATAATCAAAACCTTACAAATCTTAATTTAGATCTTAATTTTACCAATCAAATGCTTGCCTCTTTGACAAAAGTTGTAAAAACCTCAGCTACTACAAAGAAAAAAGAGGAAAAACAACAAGACGTATTTTATTGGAGTGAAGGAAGTATTGCTGTTGGTAGAGTTGGAGAGACAAATGTTTCTTCATTTAAAAAAATTAAAACTGATGCAATTACAGTTGGAGTGGATAAATTTACCAAAAATAATGGCATTAGTGGACTTGCTTTTAGATTTGGTAAAAATGATGTTAAAGTTGGTTCAGCTGGAAGTAATTTAGATACGAATACTTATAATTTAACCCACTATTCCTCATCCCCAATTGAAGATGATACAAAATTTATAGACACTGTTTTTGGAGTGGGTATCCTCAACTCTGATATTTTGTCAGTACTTGATGGTAAACGTGTAACCGCTGATAGAAAAGGTAGACAAATATATGGAACAATTAAATTAAAAGATGAGATTAAGAAAAATAATTTAATTCTAATTCCTTCTGGACAAATAGACCTTGGTTATACCCGGTTAGATAGCTATCAAGAAAGTGGTAACACTGCTATGAAATTTAAAAAGCAAGGCATTCAATCAAGAAATGCAAGGCTTTCAATTGCTGCAATTGATGAATTAGAAAATGAAAAATATACAATTAGAAAGCATGGAAAATTAGAATACAAAGCAAACTTAAATCGTTCTTCTAATATAAAGTATTCTTACGTCTCTGATGCAACAAGTGGTGAATTTGATACCAAACTAAATTCAGGTGCTTTACACAATTTAAATGGTGAATTAGGTATAGATATAATTTTACCTGATAGTTTTAGTATCTTTTTAATTTATGAGAGAAATCAAGCATTAGGCACGGGTCATACTGATAAAATACATTTAGCGATAGGATATTTACCTAACAGAAAAACTAACTATGCTTTTAAATTAGTAGGCTCAGAAAATTTAGGATCTGAGTATAAGATAAGTAAAAATATCGATGATTTTGAAATTGATTTTAAATTAAATAATCAAGATGCCTTAAAACCAAATACTTTTGATGAAGCAACGATTAATTTAAAGAAAATCTTTTAATTTAATATTTTTCAGACAAACTTTTAAAACTTGCAAAAGATTCATTTAAAGCCTTAGGTGGAAAATCTTTAGGTAGAATAGATATTAAAATGGATCACTTAGGGGTTCCTCATTTTATAGAAGCAAATTTAATGCCGGGTCTTAGAAAAGGTTATTTCTATAGATCGTGTGTTCTAAACCTTGATATGAGTTACGAAGATATGATTTTTAGTATTGCAAATACTGGACTGTCTTCACATTAAATATCTTGAAGTGCAGTTACTGTAATCTCTTTTGTTTTTAAAGATCTAATCCCCATCAAGCAAGCTTGAGCAGTAGACATGTTTGTACAATAAGGAACTTTATTACCTAGGGTTGCTCTTCTTAAAGCCATTGCGTCATGAAGACGATGCTCACTATTTCCACCACCTGTATTAATTACAAGTGCAATTTTTTTAGAATTTAGTACATCAACAATGTGAGGTGAGCCTCCGCTTACCTTGTTTATTGTTTTACACTTTATTCCATGTTTACGAATGTAATCAGCAGTTCCACCAGTGCCACATAAAGTGAAATTTAATTTTATTAATTGTTTTGCAAGATCTACACCTTCATCTTTATGACCATCTTTTAGAGAGATAAATGCTAGACCTTTAGTGGGCAATGAGTTTGAAGCAGCAATTTGGCTTTTTGCGTAAGCCATGCCAAAATCTTTATCAAATCCCATTACTTCACCTGTTGATTTCATCTCAGGTCCTAACAATAAGTCACTATTTGGGAATTTATTGAAAGGAAATACAGCCTCTTTAACTGCAAACAGGTTTTTGTTTTTACCTTTTAAGTTAAATTTAGATAATTTTTCACCAGCCATTACACGTGATGCAATTTTAGCAAGAGGAAGACCTTTTGCTTTAGATACAAAAGGAACCGTTCTACTTGCTCTTGGATTTACTTCAATTACATAAATTTCATCATTTTTAATGGCAAATTGAATGTTCATAAAACCTTTAACATTTAATGCTAGAGCTAATTTTTTAGTTTGAATTTCTATTTCAGAAATTAGTTTAGGTTTAATAGATACAGGAGGCAGACAACAAGCAGAATCTCCTGAGTGAATACCCGCTTCTTCAATATGCTGCATGATACCTGCAACAAATACTTGCTTACCATCAGATATCGCATCAACATCAACTTCCATAGCATGACTAATAAACTTATCTATTAATATCGGATTATCTTCCGCAGCTTTAAATGCTTCTTCTACAAAATTTTTTAATTGGCTTTTCTCATGAACAATTTCCATTGCTCTTCCACCTAAGACATAAGAAGGTCTAACCATTAAAGGCAGTCCAATTTTTTCAGCAATTTGAATGGCTTGTTTGTAAGTTTTGGCAATACCACTTTCTGCTTGTTTTAATTTTAATCTATCAAGTAACTTTCTAAATCTATCTCTATCTTCAGCAAGATCTATTGAGGTGTACTGCGTACCTAAAATTGGAAGTTTGTTGTCATGTAAAAACTTTGCGAGTCTTATAGGAGTTTGCCCACCAAATTGAGCGATGATCCCCACAAGGTTTCCTTTTTGCTGTTCTTTTTTAATAATATTATAAACATACTCTTCTTTAAGAGGTTCAAAATAAAGTCGGTCACTTGTGTCGTAGTCTGTTGAAACCGTCTCTGGATTACAGTTAATCATTATAGTTTCAAAACCACTATCTTTAAGAGCATAACTCGCTTGGCAACAACAATAATCAAACTCAATACCTTGGCCTATACGGTTTGGTCCACCACCCAAGATTATAATTTTTTTTCTTGAAGAAGGTTCTGCCTCACATTCTGAGTTTAAAGCATAATTTCTTTGGTAGGTTGAGTACATATAAGGAGTGAATGATTTAAATTCAGCAGCACAGGTATCTACTTTTTTGTAAACGGGTAATACTTTTAAAGCAGTTCTTTTTTTTCTAACAAGGTCTTCAGGAATTTTAGTGATTTCAGATAATTTTTTATCAGAAAAACCTATTGATTTAATTCTGTTAAACTCATTATAGTCTTTAGGAAGCCCTTTTTTTTGTATCTTATTTTCTTCATCAACAATTTCCTTTATTTGCTGTAAAAACCAAGGGTCTATTTTGCAAAGTTGGTGAATTCTTTTAAGATTTATTTTTTTTCTAAACGCTTCAGCAGCTAATAATATTCTGTTTGGAATATTTTTTTTTAATTCTTTTTCAATTTGTTTTTTGTTTAATGGAAAAATACGATCTAAACCTGAAAAGCCAATTTCAAGAGAAACCAATGCTTTTTGAAGAGATTCTTTAAAGTTTCTCCCAATTGCCATTGCTTCACCAACTGACTTCATTGATGTTCCAAGAACCGCCTCAGATGTTGAGAATTTTTCAAAGGTAAATCTTGGTATTTTAGTTACGACGTAATCAATACTAGGTTCAAAAGAAGCAGGCGTTGTTTTAGTAATTTCATTTTTTAATTCATCAAGGGTGTAACCAACTGCTAGTTTTGCTGCAACTTTTGCAATTGGAAATCCAGTTGCTTTAGATGCAAGAGCAGATGAACGTGACACTCTTGGGTTCATTTCAATAATAACCATTCTGCCGTCTTTTGGATTGATTGCAAATTGAACATTTGATCCACCTGTTTCTACTCCAATTTTTCTAAGACAAGCAATTGAGGCATTTCTCATAACTTGATATTCTTTATCTGTGAGTGTTAGAGCGGGTGCAACGGTAATCGAATCTCCTGTGTGAATTCCCATTGGATCAATATTTTCAATAGAACAAATAATAATACAGTTGTCTTTTTTATCTCTGACAACCTCCATTTCAAATTCTTTCCAACCCTCAAGGCATTCTTCAATTAAAATTTGGTTAACAGGGGACTCGTGCAATCCATCTTTAACTATTTTAAGATATTCTTTTTCAGTTTTGGCAATTCCTCCACCCAAACCACCCAAGGTAAAAGCAGGTCTAATGATTGCAGGCAACCCAATTTGTTTTAAAGCTTTTGCAGCATCTCTAATATGAGATACCACTTTAGATTTTGGTAAGTCCAAACCAATATCTAACATATTTTTTCTGAATTTTTTTCTGTCCTCTGCATTAGAGATCGCTTTTGAATTAGCTCCAATTAACTCGATTTTATATTTTTTAAGAATTCCCTTTTTTTCCGCCTCCATTGCTAAATTTAAAGCAGTTTGGCCACCCATTGTTGGTAAAATTGCATCTGGTTTTTCTTTTTTTAGAATTTTTTCTAATACCTCTAACGTTATTGGCTCAATATAAGTTTTATCTGCAACACCAGGATCTGTCATGATCGTTGCTGGGTTAGAGTTAATTAAAATAACTTTATAACCTTCATCTTTAAGGGCTTTACAGGCTTGTGTTCCTGAGTAGTCAAACTCACAAGCTTGACCTATGATAATGGGTCCAGCACCAACGACTAATATAGTTTTAAGATCTTTTCTTTTTGGCATTTTTTTTTATGTTGTTAATAAATTCTTCAAATAAGTAAACACTATCTTGCGGTCCTGGATTTGATTCAGGGTGATATTGAACAGAAAAAACAGGTTTATTTTTTAATCTAATTCCTTCAATACAATTATCAAATAAAGATTTGTGAGTGACTTCAATATTTTTTGGCAATGATGCTCTTACAATTTCAAAGCCATGGTTTTGACTAGTGATTTCAACATTGTCTTTAATCAAATTTTTAACTGGATGGTTAGCACCTCTATGACCTAGTTTCATTTTTTTAGTTTTTGCACCTAGTGTTAGAGCTAGAATTTGATGACCAAGACAAATACCAAAAATAGGTAAATTATTTTTGATTAACTCTTTAATGATTTCAATTGCATATTTACCAGTTGCTGCAGGGTCACCAGGGCCATTAGATAAAAAGATCCCATTTGGCTTTAATTTAAGTATGTCTTTTGCACTCGTTTTGCACGAAACCACTGTTACTTTACAATTAAGATCTGAGAAATATCTTAAAATATTTTTCTTTATCCCATAGTCAATTGCAACAACATGTAATGAACTTTTCTTATTTTTTAAATAACCAGTTTCTTTTTTCCAAGTTCTAAAACCTGACCAAATATAATTTTTTTTAGTAGTTACTTGTTCTGCTAAATCTAAATTATTTAATCCACTCCATTTTGCTGTGATATTTGCTAATTTGCTAATATTGAAATTACCTTTATTAGAAAAAGAAATAGTACCTTTTGGGGCTCCCTTATCTCTAATATAATTAGTCAAGCCTCTTGTATCTAAACCAGTGATCCCAACAATTTTATTTTTTTTTAACCACAGGTCTAAATTAGCTAAAGATCTATAGTTAGAAGGACTTGTTATTTCAGAGTTAAAAATTACACCTTTGGTCCAAACTTTATCAGACTCTAAATCTTCTTTATTAGTTCCAACGTTACCAACGTGAGGGAAGGTAAAATTGATAATTTGTCCAGCGTAAGAGGGATCTGAAATGATTTCTTGATAACCAGTTAGAGAAGTATTGAAACATACTTCACCTGTTGCTGTTCCTTGATAGCCAATACCAACTCCTTTAAAGATAGTTTTATTTTCAAGAACTAAAACGCCTGTGTGAATCTGTGAGATTTTGTTAGAGCTAATTTTTTTTGCTTTTTTGATCAATTACAACTCATGAGTTAAAGGTTAATACAATAAAACCCTAATTATCGCAACAGAGATGTATTATAAAATTATAAAAAAACAATTTTTCTTTTGAAGAATTTTCACTTTGCAGTAGATTAAAAAATATTATGACATTGAAAGAAAAAATAGAAACTAACTATAAAAATTCTCTAAAATCAAAAAATAAGGTTGAAATCTCAACCTACAGGTTAATTTTATCTGGAATAAAAGATCTTGATATTGTCAATCGATCTGGAGCCAACATAAAAGAAACAGACGATGATGATATAAAAAAACTTTTAAAGAAAATGATTAAGCAAAGAACCGAATCAATAGAGATCTATAAAAAGAATGAAAGAATGGATTTGTTAGAAGTTGAGCAAAATGAATTTGATCTTTTATCTAGTTTTTTGCCACAGCAGTTAAGTGATGAAGAAACTAAAAAAATATGTGTAGATACAATAAGTAAATTGGGTGCTGCATCAATTAAAGACATGGGTAAAGTAATGGGTGAATTAAAGAAGTCATACCCTGACAATCTAGATTTTGCTAAAGCTGGACCTTTGCTAAAAGAACTATTAAATAAATAATGAAATACCCAAAAGAGTATTTGGACGAAATTAAAACTCGTTTAAAGGTTTCGACAGTTGTATCAAAGTCTGTCAGTCTAAAAAAAAGAGGCAAAGAATTTGTAGGTTTATCACCCTTTAAAACTGAAAAAACACCTTCATTTACAGTTAATGATGAGAAGGAATTTTATCATTGTTTTGCAACATCGGAACATGGAAATATTTTTGATTTTGTAATGAAAACTCAAAATTTGAAATTTGGAGAAGCGGTAAAATCATTAGCAAATCTTGCAGGTATGAGACCTTACACATTTTCAAAGCAAGATGAAGAGCGTGAAAAAAATTGGCAAGAATATTGCTCAATCTACAATCAATATGTTCAATTTTATCATGATGAAATTTTAAAGAATGAAAGCTTAACTATTGCAAGAGAATATTTAAAGAAAAGAAACCTTAGTAAAGATGAAGTTAAAAATTTTAAAATAGGTTTTGTTGAAAGAAACTCAAATTTTTATGAAAAATTAAAAGATGAATTTAGTGAAAAAGTTTTAGTTGAAAGTGGTCTTTTTTATTTAGATGAAAAAAAGAATACATACGTTGAAAGATTTCGAGATAGAATAATATTTCCAATTAACAATATTTCAGGTCAACCTATTGGATTAGGAGGAAGAACCATCCAGGAAAATAGTTATTCAGCAAAATATATTAATTCTCCTGAAACACCTTTTTTTAAAAAGGGTTCTAACTTATATAATTTAGATTTAGCTAGAAGATTATCTAATAAAATAGATCATGTATATTTAGTTGAGGGATATATGGATGTAGTTGGTTTAAGTAAAAATGGAATTGAAAATGTTGTGGCAAATCTTGGAACTTCTTTAACGGATCGTCAAATTTTAATGCTTAACCAATTCTTTGAAGATATCATTATTTGTTTTGATGGTGATGAAAGTGGATACAAAGCAGCTCTTAGAGCAGCAGAAAATTCAATTAAAGAGTTACAACCAGAAAAACAAATCTCGTTTCTTTTTTTACCAGATGGAGAAGACCCCGATAGTTATGCAAATAAAAATGGTAAAGCAAATTTTATTGATTTTACAAAACAGGCAAAAATTTCAATTCATCAGTTTATATTTAACCATTATAAACAACAAACTGATAACAATCCTTCATCAATGGCTATTTTTGAAAAAAAATTAAGAGCTATTGCTGCAACCATAAAAGATGATTTCATAAAAAAATATGTACTAGAGTTTTTCTTGGAGAAAATTTCATCCTTAACCCCACATAGCAATATCGGAAAAAAACAATTTTATACTAAAAAAGTTAAGTCATTACAGTCTACTCAAAAACACTTTAACGAAAGTAAATTATTGAGCGGTGTTGAGCTTAAAGAATTTTCATTGCTTTATTTAATAATGAACAACTTGGATTTATTTCAAGAAAATATTCACATGATTGAAAATATAAATCTATTTAGTGAAGAAAATAAATTAATCCTTGAAACTTTGATAACTAAACTAAAGAGTGGAGAAAAACTTACCTTAGATCAAATTCCAATTGACCCTCAATTAACTGAAAAAATCTTTAAATTTGCCTCAATAAAACATATTCTAAATAATCACCAAAATGATCAGAATAAAATGTTTGAATTATTAGACGAAGTTTCTAGAGACCTCAAAAACTACGATTTAGAGTTTAGGATTGAAGAGCTCGAGTCGAAGTTTTCTAAAGATTTAAGCGAAAGCACTTTCAACGAAATAAGAGAGCTAAAAAAACAAAAAAACATCAATTAAATCCTTCAAAAAATACGTGGATTTTTCTCAAATTGGGCTTATATAAGTCTTCTCAAATATACTATTGTGGAAAGAATAATTACAAAATCATTTGCTAGACTTATGGGTCGTGGAACCCATAGAGGATTTATAACTTTTGATGAGCTGAATAAATCATTAGGTAAAAGAAATCTTTCAGACGAAAATTTAGAACAAGCCTTCATGTACATTCTTGATGAGAGTGTAGCATTGGTTGAAAAAAAATCTGACTTTAAAGTTTTAAGAAAAAAAGAAAATTCATCTAAAGAAGAAGGCAAGACAATTGAGAAAAGTGATGACCCTATAAGAATGTATTTAAGAGAGATGGGTGGAGTAGAACTCTTGTCTCGTGAAGGTGAAATTGCAATTGCAAAAAGAATAGAAGCTGGAAAAGATGTAATGCTTATCGCATTAGCACAAAGCCCAATTACTGCACAACAATTTGTAGAATGGGATGAAAAACTTCAAAGTGATGAAATATTAGTTAGAGAAATTATCGATATTGATACTAACTACATGGAAGACGAAAATACAGGTCCAAGTGCTAAACAAAGAAATTCTGGGGAAACTGATAAAAATGAAGAGAATAATGGAGACGATGATGAGTTTAATCCAACGCTTGCAGCAATGGAAACTGAAATCAAACCAAAAGTTTTAAAAACTGTTAATACTTTAACAAAAGAATATGCAAAATTAATCAAGTATCAAAAAGAAAAACTTGATTGTATTTTAAATGCAGTAAGTTTCTCAGCTGCTAAAGAAAAAGGACATGATAAAATTGTAAGTGATATTTTAGAAAATATTAAATCATTACAATTGTCACCCTCTGTATTAGAGGAATTGGTTCAAAAACACTATGTGGAAAATAAAAAAATTGTTTCACTAGAAGGAAATCTTTTAAGGTTGGCAATGGATCAAAAAATTCCAAGAAATGAATTCATTAAGTTTTATATTGGCAATGAAATTAATCCAAATCTTAAAAAGTTCTTGGATACTAACCCCATGTGGAAACAGTTTTTTTCAAAAAATAAAGATGAATTTAAAAACATAAGAGAGAGATTAATTGAGATTAGTCATAAACTTGGAATTTCAGTAACTGATTATAAAAAAATAGTTAGTAGAGTTCAAAAAGGTGAAAAAGAATCTAGAATTGCAAAAAAAGAAATGGTTGAAGCAAACTTAAGATTGGTAATTTCAATTGCAAAAAAATATACAAATAGAGGACTTCAGTTTCTAGATCTTATTCAAGAAGGAAATATCGGTCTTATGAAAGCTGTAGATAAGTTTGAATACAGAAGGGGTTATAAATTTTCAACATATGCCACTTGGTGGATTAGACAAGCAATCACCAGATCTATTGCTGACCAAGCGCGAACGATTAGAATTCCAGTTCATATGATTGAAACTATTAATAAAATTGTAAGAACCCAAAGATTAATTTTAAGTGAGTTTGGTAGAGAAGCTACACCTGAAGAGCTTGCACAAAAATTAAGAATGCCTTTAGATAAAGTTAGAAAAGTTTTAAAAATATCAAAAGAACCAGTATCTCTTGAAAAACCAGTTGGAGATGAAGAAGATAGTAGTTTGGGTGATTTTATCGAAGATACAAAAGCATTAGCACCTTTAGAACAAGCTATTAAATCTAATCTAAGTGAAGCTACGACTAAAATTTTATCAACTTTAACACCAAGAGAAGAAAGAGTTCTTAGAATGAGATTTGGTGTTGGAATGAATACAGACCATACTCTTGAAGAAGTGGGTCTTCAGTTTTCTGTAACAAGAGAGCGTATTAGACAGATAGAAGCTAAAGCTTTAAGAAAATTAAAACACCCAAGCAGATCCAAACAGTTAAAAAGCTTTTTAGAAAGTTAAAATTCAAAGGGACTGTAGCTCAATAGTAGAGTACTGCATTGACATTGCAGGGGTAGTTGGAGCGTAACCAACCAGTCCCACCATTTTCATTATCTTTTACCTATGCTAGACATCGGTTACATTATAATATAATTAAAGCTTAATTTTTAGGGCCTGTAGCTCAGTTGGTTAGAGCAGTACACTCATAATGTATTGGTCCCAGGTTCGAGTCCTGGCGGGCCCACCAAAAATTATTTTTATAGATGATTATTTAATAAACTCTTTTAAAGTAGAAAAAAGAGCATTGATATCCCCATCATTACTTTGAATGATAGAAGAAAACTCTTCCTTTTGAGTTCTTGCTAGACTTAAGCCTTCAATAATTAAATCTCTGATTAAAGGATTTTCTGGATTTTTTGTATAAATTCTCCAATCAATTTTAACCTCAGGCCTTTGTTCTGTTCCAACTAAAATACTAGATACCATTGTATAATTTTCATTTAATTTTTCTTTAGATATAACTTCAATCTCTGGATTTGAGTATTCAGCCAGTCGACTAGAAAAACTTTTTAGAAAATATTGTTCAAAAAGCATTTCATATTGATTTATTTCATTGTCACTTATATTTTTTCTATAAGCTCCTAAAGTGTAATAACCAATACCATTGATATCAACTGTTTCACTTGCAATTTGTTTTAGCTTTTCTATTTTTTCTTCTTTTGAATATTTGTTATTTAAGGCCTCAGAAGCTCTATTCACAGTTGATTGAACAAATACATCTGGTTCAATTGAATATGATTGATTAATACCAATAAAGTTAATTATGAAGAAGGTGAATATTAAAAACTTTTTTAATCTCATTAAGTTTTATAAATTATTGAGCTTCTATTTCTTCCCAATCACTATCGTTTTGGGTTTCAGTTATTGCATTAGAGTTAGCTATTTTTTGTTGTCTATCTTGCAAATATAAACTTCTAACTGAAGCATAAAAATCTATTGAATTTTTTTCCAAGTTTTCAAACGAGTCTATATTTTTTGCTCTAAAATCTATCCCAGAACTTGCTCTTGATGCATAATAATCAAAGTCAGAAAAATGCTGAGTATCATTAGCTACAGTAACGTTATACCAAGCATCTCCGCCTAATATATTTGCAAATGATCCAGCTGTGTCTCTAACAGTGGATGGTCCTAAAACAGGTAGAACAAGATAACATCCTGGACCAACACCCATTACACCAAGTGTTTGGCCATAATCTTCTTTTTCATACTCTGGAAAACCAATTTTTTCAGCCACATCAAATATTCCAACAACTCCAACTGTTGTATTAACAATAAATCTACCTGTGTTAACTCCAGCTTTTTTAAATTCTCCTTGGAGAATATTATTAGGTATTGTTACAAGTGTAGAGAGATTGTCTAAAGCATTACCTGTCCCAGCTCTAACTGGAGAGGGTAAAATTCTATAAGCTTTTGCAACAGGTTCAAAAATAACACCATCTAACACTTGGTTAAATTTAAAAGTTGCTCTATTTACATTTTCAAAACAGTCTTTAACTTCACCAGAATTTTTTTTAGATAAGTTGTTTTCACCGTCTGTATCAGCACTCACATTTGTTGCTAACATTAAACTTATTAGTGAAGTTATTAAAATTTTTTTCATTATCCTATGATTATATAATGTATATAATATCAATGTAAATCTAGATTTAGCTCTAAATATGACGCAAAAATGGCTTTAAAAACAATATTAAACTATTCCCCAAATTTTAATCCTAAAAAAAGAACCTCTAAGCAAATCAAATTTATTATCTTTCATTATACGGGTATGAAAAGCGAATCTGATGCTTTGAAAAGATTAACAGAAATACAATCTGAGGTTAGCTGTCATTATTTAATCAAAAATAATGGAGAAATTGTAAAAATAGTACCTGATTTATATATTGCATGGCATGCAGGAAAATCTTCTTGGAAAAATTATAAGTCTTTAAATCAAAATTCTATTGGTATTGAAATTACAAACCCAGGACATGAGTACGGTTATAAAAATTTTACACAAAAACAAATTACTACTCTTGTAAAGTTAAGTAAGTTTTTAATAAAAAAATATAAAATTAATCCTAAGAATATTTTGGGACACTCAGACATAGCAGTACTTAGAAAAAAAGATCCAGGTGAAAAGTTCCCATGGGAATATTTGGCTAAAAATAAAATAGGGATATGGCACACATTAAATAAGCAAGATTTACTAAAGAATAGAAAGCTAAAAATAAGCAAGGTAGAAGAGAATATTTTTTTTAGAAACCTGTTTAAGATTGGATATTCAAAAACATTTCCAAAAAATATTGATAGGAATAAATATTTAATAGAATTAATAAAATCTTTTCAAAGAAGATTTAGACAAGAGTTGGTTGATGGAAAAATTGATCAAGAGTCCTTATTAATCAATAAAAGCCTCATCAAAGCATACAATTAAATTTTTCTTGAAGTTCTATAATTAAGTAATAAATTACATTTGCTAGATGAACGACTTATCGCTTTAATTTATTAAAGAGGAAAGTCCGGGCTCCGCAAAGACACAGTGCCAGATAATACCTGGCGGGGGAAACCCTAGGGATAGTGCCACAGAAAATATACCGCCATAACATGGCAAGGGTGAAAAGGTGTGGTAAGAGCGCACCGGTTCTATTGGTAACAATGAACGCTGGAAAACCCCACTGGGAGCAAGACTAAGTAGAGATGACATTGTTGCAAAACTAAAAGCCGTCTTTGGCTAGTCATCAGGGTTAGTTGCATGAGCTTAAGAGTGATCTTAAGCCTAGAGAAATGATAGGTTTAAATGACAGAACCCGGCTTATAGTTTGTCTAGCAAACTTATCCACAGTTCAATTTTAATTAACTTTAGATGTTCACCTTTTGATTCATAATTGAATCATTTCTGTTCTTATTTTTAGTCTTAGAATTGTATTGAGTTAAAACTAAAAATTGATTTTTGACTTTATGTAGATACATAAAAGTTATCTACAATCATTGCCAAATAAGCCTAAAATGAACATATTGACTCTATCTTTAAAAACCCATATTGTCCCATATATTCCCAAATATGGAATTTATGAAATATAAAAAATATGTTTTTATCTACTTACGAGAACAAAATAGACAAAAAGGGAAGGGTATCTGTGCCTGCTAGTTTTAGATCTCACCTTTCTAACTTAGGATACAATGGTGTTATCTGTTATCCCTCATTTAATAATCAGTCTATAGAAGCTTGCTCACAAGATAGAATTGAAAAACTTTCTGCAAGTATAGATTCATTAAGTCCATTTGAAGAAAAAAGAGATT
This sequence comes from Candidatus Pelagibacter sp. PS_17, assembly GCF_059417945.1. Lineage (NCBI taxonomy): Bacteria > Pseudomonadati > Pseudomonadota > Alphaproteobacteria > Candidatus Pelagibacterales > Candidatus Pelagibacteraceae > Candidatus Pelagibacter > Candidatus Pelagibacter sp. PS_17. The sequence continues at coordinate 979,658 of NZ_CM182073.1, read as the reverse complement.
ATTTTGCAACATCAATTTTATCTGAGAGTATGAATTTACAATTTGATAGTGAAGGTAGAATTTCATTATCAACAAAATTATTAAAACATGCAAAAATAAAAAATAGCATGTTGTTTGTTGGTCAAGGTCAAACATTCCAAATATGGGAACCAGCAGCATTTGAAAAATTTAAGATCAACGCAAGAAAAAAAGCAAATCTAAATCGTGCAAGTCTTAAATGGGAAAAACATTTTAATAACAATGAGGGGAAATAAAAATGACAATTAACTTTAAATCACCAGAAATAAAAGAATTACAACCAAGATTATTAGTAGTGGGAGTTGGCGGAGCAGGTGGAAATGCACTTAATGAAATGATTGATAATGGACTTCAAGGAGTAGAGTTCATAGCAGTAAATACAGATGCTCAAGATTTAAAGTTAAGTAAAGCTAAAGCAAGAATTCAAATTGGCCTAAGTTTAACAAAAGGTTTAGGTGCTGGAGCAAAACATGACATTGGTCAAGCAGCTGCAGATGAATCTTTAAATGAAATTGTAAATACTCTTCAGGGTGCAAACATGGTTTTTATAACTGCTGGTATGGGTGGTGGAACTGGCACAGGTGCTGCACACGTTATTGCAAGAGCTGCTAAAGAATTAAATATTTTAACAGTAGGTGTTGTAACACTTCCTTTTTTATATGAAGGGCCATCAAGAATGAGAAGAGCTCAGGTAGGCCTAGAAGAATTAAGAAAACATGTGGATACAATTATTGTAATTCCAAATCAAAACCTATTTAAGGTTGCAAATGAACAAACTACATTTGAAGAATCTTTTAATCTTTCAAATAATGTTTTAATGCAAGGTGTACAGAGTGTGACCGATCTTATGGTTAGACCAGGTATAGTTAATCTAGATTTTGCTGATGTTGAAACTGTAATGGCTTCAATGGGTAAAGCAATGATGGGAACTGGTGAAGCTGAAGGAGAAGGTAGAGCAGCTAAAGCAGCAGACATGGCAATTAGCAACCCATTGATTGATGATTATACGTTAAAAGGTGCAAAAGGATTACTAGTAAATATTACCGGTGGTAAGGATCTTAAACTTTTTGAGGTTGATGAAGTGGTTAATAAAATAAGAGCTGAAGTAGATCCTGAAGCAGAGGTGATTATTGGTGCTATTACATCTGGCGACCTTGATGGAAAAATTAGAGTATCAATAGTTGCAACGGCACTAGATGGACAACAACCAGAAAGTAAATCTGTAATCAATATGGTTCACAGAATACAAAATAGAAATCCTGGTTATTCAGATTTTAACAGTGCTAGTTCTGCTCAATCGTTTAATTTTTCACCTACAATGACTAACCCTATTTCTCATGGAGCAAATGCATTAAAGTTAGAAAATGAAATAATTGCAGAACCAGTTACAAATACTACATCATCAGAAATGATGAATGAGCAAACTGTTAGCAATCAAGAAGTTGAAAGTATTGTTGAAAACAATCAATCAAATGATTATGAGCAATCTTTTTCAGAGGAGGCACTTACAACTGCAAAGCCTGAAGAAAATAGCCCAATGGAGGAGGAGCATGTTTCTAATGGACTTGAAAACTTTGGTGTAGAAGGTGAAGACGCGCCAGATCTATTTAGTTCGGATAGTGCAACTTCAGAGACAGAAGGATTTTTATCAACTGAAACTTCGGAAAATACCTCAGAAGATGATGATCTAGAAATTCCAGCATTTTTAAGAAGACAAAAGAATTAATGGTCTTCAAAAAAATAAATGATAGCCACCATAATACCAGATGTGAGAAATCATTATCCGGTATTGCTAAGTGAAATAATTAGCATTATTACCCCTCAATATGGTGGCACATTTATTGACTGTACGTTTGGTCAAGGCGGATACACAAAAAGAATATTAAACTTTCCTGAAACAAAAGTAATTGCATTAGATAGAGATTCTGAGAGCTCTATAAAAGCTCAAGAACTTCAAAATAGTTTTGAGGATAGGCTATTATTTAAAAATATAAAATTCAGTCAATTAAACAATCTAAAGTTAAAACATGAAAATATAAAAGCTGTAATTTTTGATTTAGGGTATTCCTTGAACCAGATTAAAGACCCAAAAAAAGGTCTTTCATTCGATAGCATTGGTGAACTTAATATGAAAATGGGTATAAATGAATTTTCAGCAAAAGAAGCAATTAATCAATTAGATGAAAAAGAACTTACCAAAATATTTAAATATTTTGGGGATGAAGCAGACAGTAAAAGAATAGCACACAATATTGTTGAAGACAGATCTAAAAGAGAGATCACAACAGAAGAGCTAGTTAGGATTATAGAATCTTCGAAAAGAAAAAGAAATTATAAGACACATAGTGCAACTAAAATTTTCCAAGCATTAAGAATATTTGTAAATAAAGAAATTAGTGAACTAATTTATGGATTAATTAATGCTGCTAAAGTTGTTAAAAAGGATGGAGTTATTGCAGTTGTAACATTTCATTCTTTAGAAGATAAAATTGTTAAATACTTTTTTAAAAGTTTATCTGAAAATAAAAGCATCTCAAGACATATGCCAAAAACAGAAGAAAAATTAAATTTATTTAAATCTGTTATAAAAAAACCAATAGTACCAAGTGATAAAGAAATTAGAGAAAATCCACCTTCTAGATCAGCCAAGTTACGTTATGTAATTAAAAAAGAAGATTTTTTCGATTTTGAAACAGATATCTTGGATAAATTTAAACATTTAATTGACATTGAAAATTTGTCAAAAAAACTATGAAACAATTAGTGGTAGCTGTTATTTTAGTATTAATATTAATTACATCACTTATTAAAAATTCTACAAAAGAAATAGAAGATCAAATTTTTATAGTTAAAGAAAATATAAGACCTTTAAAATCGGAACTTGAAGATGTATTGCTTGAGTTTAACTATTTGAGCTCTCCTGAAAAACTAGTTCAGTATCAAACGCAATATTTTGAAAAAGATTTAATCAAAATTGAAATTATGAATATTAAGGAAATCTTTAAAAATAATGAAACTTTAGAAATAAAAGACTTAATCAGCAAAAATGGAAATGAATAATAAAAAGAATATTATTCTAGAAGAATATGAAAATGAATTTTCATATAAAAAAAGTAAAACTAATTTAGACATACAATTTAATAGAATAGCGTTTATTTTTTTTGTTTTTTTGGTGATTTCAGTAATTTATTCAATACAATTGCTTCATTTAGGCTCGTTAAAAGAAGAAAATACCAAGGAATTCTCAACTATAAATAAAAACTATAGAGCAGACATACTTGATAGAAATGGAAATTATTTAGTTAAAACAGTTAAGTCGATAGATATTGGTATTAACCCTATTGAAGTAATTGATAAAAAAAAACTATTAATTAATTTACAGTTAATATTCCCAGATAAAAACTATGAAGAGATTACTAAGAAGCTTGAAAAAAATAAATTCTTTTATTTGGAAAAAAAAATATCTTCTGACAATTATGAAAAAATTATGTTACTTGGAGATAAATCAATTAAGTCAGAAGAAAAATTAACTAGAATTTATCCTCAAAAAAATCTCTTTAGTCACATCATTGGTCAAATAGATGATGACAATAAAGGTATATCAGGACTTGAAAAATCCTTTAATGAAAAATTAAAACAAACAAATAAACCACTTAAATTAACAGTAGATACTGACATACAATTTTTAATTAGAGAAGAGTTAGTAAAGTTTCAATCTATATTTAGAAGTAAAGGTAGTACAGCAATTTTGATGAATGTTAATAATGGAGAAATTATATCTATGGTTTCATATCCAGATTTTGATCTAAATAAAAGAGAGAAGATAGTTGATCTCAACTTTATTAATAGAGCAACAAAAGGAGTGTATGAGCTGGGCTCGGTATTTAAAACTTTTACAGTAGCAGCTGGATTAGAGGAAGGCTTAATTGATACTGACACAGAATTTTTAAATTTAGAAAAAAAACTACAATGTGGAAAAAGTAGTATTTCTGAATATGACAATAAAATACCATCAGATCTTACTGTAGAACAAATTTTAATTAGGTCTGGAAATATAGGATCTGTAAGAATTGGACAAAAATTAGAAATTATTAAATTAAAAGCTTTTTTAGAAAAAATTGGAATCTTAAGTAAAATAAATTTTGACATAGAGGAGGTTGGAGAGCCTATTCCATTTAAGTGGGGAAAATGTAAACTTGCGACAGTGTCTTTTGGACATGGAATAACTACCACTCCATTACAATTAGCAAAAGCTTATGCAATAATTTCAAATGGTGGTTTTGCTATTGAGCCTAGCTTAATAAAAAAAGAATTAAAAGATCCTGAAAAAGAAAGAAGAATAATCAAAGCTGGTATTTCAGAGAAGATAAATCCAATACTTAGAAAAATTGTAAATACTAAAGAAGGTACAGCAGGACTTGTAAACATTGAAGGTTATGAAGTTGGTGGAAAAACAGGAACTGCTCAAAAAACAATAGTAGGAGGTTATTCTAAAGCAAAAGTAAATACATTTGCAGGTATTTTCCCCACTTCTAAACCTAAATATGTGCTGATAGTTCTACTTGATGAGCCAAAAACTTCATCAGACTACGTATATGAATATAAAAATAAAAAAGGCTCATATAAAGGAACCCCATTTAATACAGCAGGGTGGACATCTGTTGAAGTAGCTGGAAAAATCATAGAAAAAATTGGGCCTATTTTGGCCACAAAACATATAGAAAATTAATACTTATATGTTGATTGGCAACTTCCTTAAAAATATTAAAAAAGAATTTAAAAATCATCAGTTTGCTGGTCTTAGTTTTAACAGTGAAGATTGTAAAAAGAATTATATTTTTTTTGCAATCCAGGGAACAAAATCAGATGGAACTAAATTCATAGACCATGCAATTAAAAAGGGTGCAACAGTTATTATTTCAGAGCAAAAATTTGAAGGTATTAAAAATAAAGTGTTATTTTTAAGATCAAAAAATGTAAGAAAAGTATTATCAGAATTATCATATAAGACAAAAAAAAATATACCTAAAAATTTAATTGCTGTAACAGGAACAAATGGAAAGTCATCAATTGCAGATTTTTATTTTCAGCTACTCAACTTAGGTAATAAAAAAGTAGCTTCTATTGGAACATTAGGAGTTAAGACAAAAAATAGTTTAAAGAAAGTTTCTAATACAACATTAGATCCAATTAAATTAAGCAAAATATTAAATGATTTAAAAAAACAAAAAATTGACAATGTTATAATGGAAGCTTCTAGTCATGGTCTTAAGCAAAATAGACTTGATGGTTTAAAATTTAATACTACAATTTTTACAAATTTGTCTCATGATCATTTAGATTATCACAAAACATTTAATGATTATCTCAAATCAAAGTTATATCTTTTTGAGAAGCTATTAAAACCTAGAGGAACTATCATCACCGATAGTAAAATTCCCGAATATAAAAATTTAAAAAGAATATCGCTAAATAATAAATTGGATCTTCAGGCTTTATCAAAAAGTAATAATGGAATAGATATTTATTCTCATCAATTTAGGGATGATAAACAAATAGTCGAAATTAAATATAATCAGAAACATTATAAATTACAAATAAACTTAATTGGTAAAATTCAATTAAAAAACTTATTTATGGCAATGCTTGCTGCTAAAAAAAGTAATTTAAAATTTGATCAAATAGTAAAATTAGCTTCAAGAGTAAAATCAGTAATTGGTAGGTTTGAAAAAATTGGAACTTTAAAAAATAATTCAAAGATTATTTTAGATTATGCTCATACACCTGATGCATTAAAAACTTGTTTGACTAATTTGAAAGAACAATTTGAAAATAAAAGAATTTTCATTGTATTTGGATGTGGTGGTAATAGAGATAAAGACAAGAGACCCATAATGGGAAAAATAGCCAATCAATATTGTGACAGAGTTTATTTAACTGACGACAATCCAAGAGACGAAAATCCAAAAAAAATAAGACTAGCTATTAAAAAAACTATTGATAAATCAAAAGTTTTTGAGATTTCAAGCAGGTCTAAAGCTATTCATAGGGCTATATTAGACTTAAAAACTGGTGATATCTTAGTTATTGCAGGCAAAGGTCATGAACAGACACAAGATTATGGAAATTTTGTAAACAAATTTTCTGACAGATTAGAAATACTTAAGAATATTAAATTAAAAAATAAAATTCTTTCAACTAATATTAAAATAAATATTTTAAAAGAAATCAGCAACTCTCCCCAAATTAATTCAAATATAAAAATAAAAAATGCATCAATTAATTCAAAAACAATAAAAAAAAATGACATATTTTTTGCAATAAAAGGAAATAATAAAGATGGAAATCTATATGTTAATGAAGCTTTCCAAAATGGTGCATCATTAGTAATAGCTAACAATCAAAAAAAATCTAAAAAAAAAATTGTAGTAGATGATACATTGCAACTTTTAACAGAGGCTTCATCAAAATTAAGAGAAAATTTATCTAGTAAAATTATATCTATAACAGGCAGTTGTGGAAAAACTTCTCTTAAAGAATTATTAGGAAAAACTTTAAGTAAGATTAGTAATGTAACTTATTCACCAAAATCTTTTAATAATAAATTTGGTGTACCATTAAGTTTATTTAATCTAAAAAAAAATGATGAATTTGGTATTTTTGAGATTGGAATGGATAAAAAAGGTGAGATTGATTATCTATCAAAAATTATCAAGCCTGATGTGGGTGTTATTACAAATATTTCCTACGCACATATTAAAAATTTTAAAAACATTCATCAAGTAGCTTTAGCAAAGTCAGAAATTATTAATAATATAAAAACAAATGGAATTCTTGTTTTAAACCAAGATGACAGATTTTATAATTTACATAAAAAAATTGCCAAGAAAAAAAACATAAATATTTTTACATTTAGTTTAAAAAATAAATCAGCAAATATTTATCTAGAAAAAATAGTTAAAGAAAAATCTAAATACAAAATATTTGTAAATGTTAATAAAAAACAAATTTATTTTTATGTAAGATTAATTTTTGAAAATAATTTAAAAAACTTATTAGCCACAATTGCAATTATATCAATTTTTAAAGATACACAAAAATTAGAAAAAAATATATTTCTTGATTATGAGATGACAAAAGGCCGTGGTGATATTATAAAAGTTAAATTAAAAAAAAAGAGTATTTACATTGTAGATGAGAGTTATAACTCTAATCCATTATCATTAAAGTCTGCTATAAAAAATTTTGATGAATTAAAAATTGATAATTCTAAAAAAAAATTAATACTGAGTGACATGTTGGAGTTAGGAAATTATTCAAAGAAACTTCACTTAGAGGCTGGCAAAGAAATTAATAAAACTTCTCTTAAAAATATTAATGTAGTGGGTAAACATATTTTACATACTTATAAAAACCTTGATAAGCACCGAAGAGGGGTCATTTTGAAAGATAAGTCTAAAATAATTGATTTGATTAAAAATGATTTAAATAATAATGATTATTTAATGATTAAGGGCTCAAACTCTACTGGACTTAACAATCTAGTTAACAAATTAAAAACTGGAAAGTTTAATGCTTTATAGTCTTATTACGCAATTAATTGATCAATATAGTTTTCTAAATGTATTTAAGTATTTAACATTTAGAACGGGCCTTTCAATGTTTACATCAATGTTTGTAGTTTTATTAATTGGTACTCCTTTTATTAAATTTTTTTCAGCAAGAAAAATATTAAATCCAATAAGAGATGATGGTCCTACCGAACATATCGTTAAGAAAATTGGAACACCAACAATGGGGGGTGTTTTAATTTTACTTGGACTTTTTTCAGGAATATTACTTTGGGGTGATTTATCAAATTACCATATATGGTTTTTATTATTTATTGTTTCAGGGTTTGGGCTATTAGGTGCATATGATGATTATAAAAAAATTAAGTTTAAAAATTCATCTGGTGTTTCATTTAAATTTAAGATTATTTCTCAAATTTTAATAGCCATTGTTGGAATTTATGGTTTAACTCAATTATCTCAAAACACTGAACTTACAAATTTATATTTTCCTTTTTTTAAAAATTTAATTATTAATCTTGGATGGTTTTTTATTCCATTTTCAATTTTTATAATTGTTGGATCCTCCAACGCAGTTAATTTAACAGATGGTTTAGACGGCTTAGCAACAGTGCCAGTGATATTAGTTGCAGCATGTTTTGCATTTATTAGCTACGTAACAGGCAATATTGTATTTTCTGAATATTTAAATATTCCCTATCTTGAAGGTATGGGGGAAGTTTCAGTTTTTTGTGGATCAATTATAGGAGCTTGTTTAGGATTTTTATGGTTCAATGCTCCACCTGCTAAAATATTTATGGGTGACACTGGTTCATTAGCATTAGGTGGATCTTTAGGGGCAATTGGTATTATTACTAAACATGAGATTGTTTTAGCAATAACAGGTGGGCTATTTGTACTAGAAGCTGTATCAGTTATAATCCAAGTATTTTCATTCAAACTTACAGGTAAAAGAATTTTTAGAATGGCACCTATACATCATCATTTTGAAAAAAAAGGTTGGGCAGAATCAACAGTTGTAATTAGGTTTTGGATTATATCAATAATCTTAGCAATGATTGGATTAGCGACATTAAAACTTAGATAATGTTAAATCTAGAAAAAAACTTTTTAAAAAAAAAATACTGATTTATGGTCTGGGTAAAAGTGGTCTATCCACATATAGTTATTTAAAAAAAACTAATATTATTAGTTTATATGATGATCGAATAATTACTAAAAAAAATATAAAAGATACTCACACAACATACAAAGAAATAATTAAAAAGGAATTTGACCGTATTATAATTAGTCCAGGAATAGATATTAATAATTGTAAATTAAGTAGATTTTTAAAAAAAAATCATAAAAAAATTTATACAGATTTAGACATTTTTTATAGTCGATATACTTTTAATCAAAAAATAACTATTACAGGAACAAACGGAAAATCAACTACTGCTAAGCTTTTGTACGATATATTAAAAGATCAAAAAAAAGATGTTCGTTTAGTTGGCAATATAGGAAATCCAGTTTTACTTGAAAAAAAGGTCAAAAAAGACACTTTATTTGTAATAGAAGCCTCATCCTATCAACTAGAATACAGTAAGTTATTTAAAACAAATATATCTTTAATCTTAAACATTTCACCAGATCACCTCGAAAGACACAAGACTATAAATAAATATGTAAGCGCTAAATTTAAATTAATAAAAAATCAATCTAAAAATGATATTGCAATTTTAAATGCGAAAAATTTTTATATTAAAAGAGAATTAAAGCAAAAAAAATTTGCTCCATCAATTTTGAAAATAGAAAAAAATATAAGCGACAAGTTTATTAAAAAAATTGATAATCATTATTTTGATACAGATGGTAATAAAGAAAATTTGACATTTGTGCTGAAGGTTTCAAAGATATTAAGGTTAAAGAATAACTTACTATTAAAATCATTAAAAAATTTTAAAGGTCTAAGTTTTAGACAAGAAATAATTCATAATTCTAAATTTTTAAAAATTATTAATGATTCTAAAGCAACAAGCTTTTCTTCATCAGAAAAATTATTGAAATCATTAAAAAATATTTATTGGATAATAGGTGGTTTACCCAAAAAAGGAGATAAATTTCTACTTAAAAAAGATGATTGTAAAAAGATCAAATTATATATTTTTGGTAAAAATCAAAAATTTTTTATTAATCAATTAAAAAATAAGATGGCGTTTAAATCATTTTTAAATTTAAAGAGTCTAATTGCTAAGGTTTTTTTAGATATTAAAAATGAAAATAATTTTATTAAAAAGACAATTCTTTTTAGTCCAGCCTCTGCATCATTTGATAGTTTTAAAAACTTTGAAGAAAGAGGTAGATATTTTAATAAACTTATTAAAAATTATATAAAATGATAAATAATAGTTCGCTCAACTCAATATATTATAACTGGTGGAAAAATATAGATAAAACAATTTTTTTATTGATAATAATTTTGTTTAGTTTGGGTTTATTTTTTTCTTTAGTTTCAACTTCATTAATTGCTTCTGATAAATTAGATACAAATAATTATTTTTTCTTTTTTAAACATTTGGTATATATTTTCATTGGCTTGTTGACCTTAGTGTTTTTCTCTTCTCTAAGTAAAAATAATCTTTTTAGAGTCTCTATTTATCTTTTTTTTATTACTTTATTTTTTCTATTTTTAGTGCCAATTTTTGGTACTGAAGTCAAAGGATCAAAAAGATGGTTAAATCTTTTTTTTCTTCCTCAATTTCAACCAATTGAATTACTAAAACCATTTATAATTATTTTTGTAGCAACAATTTTATGTAGTGAAAAAAATTATAATATTTATATCAAATACTTATTGACTATTATTTCTATTATCCCAACTGGGTTACTATTAATAATGCAGCCTGACATCGGACAAACACTTTTAGTGTTTTTATCGTGGGCAATATTAGTTTTTGTATCTGGCATAAACTTATTATTCATTTTATTATTTATAAGTCTTTCTATTATAAGCCTGCTATATGTAGTTTTTTTTATCCCAAAATTTATTTATATTAAAAGTCGTATACTCTCTTTCTTTAACCCTGATGGTGGAACCCATAATTTTCAATCTGATAAAGCTATAGAAGCAATTAGTAGTGGTGGTTTTTTTGGTAAAGGAATAGGAGAAGGTACCTTAAAAACAAGAGTTCCAGAGGCTCATACCGACTATATAGTTTCAGTTATTTCAGAGGAGTTTGGTGTTATTGCAATAATATTTTTATTAATTTTATTTTTATTTTTTATTTACTCTGTTTTTAAAAAAATTTATTTAGAAAAAAGTGAAAAAAATAAACTAGTGCTAACTGGAGCAATAAGTCTAATAATTTTTCAAGCATTAATACATCTTGGGGTGAATATAAGACTATTTCCCACAACTGGGATGACATTGCCATTTTTAAGTTATGGGGGTTCTTCAATTATAGGAGTTTCTATATTATCTGGAATAATTTTAAATTTAACAAAAAGAAAAATTAATTAAATGAATAAAAAAATACTAATTAGCACTGGTGGATCAGGAGGTCACGTTATACCCGCAACCATAATATATAAACATTTAGAGGGCAATTTTGATGTTTCAATGACATCTGACTTTAGGGGTGTCAAATTTTTAAACAAAGATGAGTACAATTTAAAAATATTTAATGTGAGGCCAATTTCAAAAAACATATTAATAATACCACTTGATTTTATTTTTATGATATTTTTGATTTTTAAATCAATTTCTTTTTTAAGAAAAAATAAAATTGATACATTAATTTCGACAGGCGGATACATGTCACTACCCTTATGCTTAGGTGCTAAAATTTTAAATATTAAGCTGTTGTTATTTGAACCAAATATGGTTTTAGGTAGATCAAATAAATTTTTTTTAAGTTACTGTAAAAAAATATTTTGTTATTCTAATAATATCAAAAAATTTCCTATTAAATTTAAAAATAAAATTAAAGTAATTCCAGCATTATTAAGAAAAAATTTTTATAATAAGAGAGATTACAATAAATCCTTAGATACAATTAATTTGCTTATAATAGGCGGTAGTCAAGGAGCTAAAATATTTGATGATTTAGTTAAAAATGCAATTATTGAATTAGCTAAAAAATATAAACTAAAAATTTACCAACAAACTAGTTCTATTAACTTTGAAAGTTTTAAAAAAACTTACGAAAATAAGAATATTCAATGTGAATTATTCAATTTTAACGATGATGTCATAAATTTTATGCAAAAAACAGACCTGTGCATTACTAGAGCAGGAGCATCAACATTAGCTGAGTTAAATTTTACTGAGACTCCATATTTAGCAATACCTTTGCCAACTGCGAAAGATAACCATCAATTTGAAAATGCACATTTTTATAATAAACTTGGCTTTAATTGGTTGTTAAATCAAAAAGAAATAGATGAGAAAACATTACTCAATAAACTAATTAATATTATTGATAATAAAGAAGAATATCTTGTTAAAAAAAAGAACATGAAGGATTTTAACTATGAAAACACATGGAATAATATAAATCTGAAAATTATATCTGTTATTAATGAAAATTGAATTAGCTAAAACTGAAATTATACATTTTGTTGGTATAGGGGGTATTGGAATGAGTGGCCTTGCACTCATTATGAAAAGGATGGGATTTAATGTTCAAGGGAGTGACGTCCTTGGAAATAAAAATATTGAAAGATTAAAAAAAGATAAGATTAAAATTACAATTAGTCATACTAAAAAAAATATAGCAAAAGCAACAATTGTTGTCATTTCGTCAGCTATTAAAAATAATAACCCTGAATTAATTGAAGCCAAACTAAAACAATTACCTATTTATAAAAGAGGAGAGATGTTGGCAAATATAGTCTCTTTAACAAAAAATATAGTTGTTACCGGTTCACATGGAAAAACAACAACTACATCTTTATTAGCCTCAATATTTTCAAAGACAAAATTGGACCCAACAATTATTAATGGAGGTGTCCTTAATGCAATAAAAAATTCTGCAAAACTAGGTAAAAGTGATTGGTGTATATTAGAAGCTGATGAGTCAGATGGTAGTTTTATACATGTGCCACCAACTTATTCTATAGTAACAAATATTGATCGTGAGCATATGGATTTTTATAATTCAATGAAAGATCTTAAAGAATTATTTATAAAATTTATCAATAAGGTCCCTTCGTTTGGGAAGTCTTTTATTTGTATAGATGACAAGAACAATAAAGATTTATTAAGTAAATTAAAAATGAAGAATTATTATACATATGGAACTGATAATAAATCAAATTTCTATATTAAGAATATAAAACAAGAAAAAGAATATTCTCAATATGATTTAGCTATAAATTTGCCAGGAAAAAAGAATTTAACTATAAGAAAAATTAAATTACCATTATTAGGAATTCACAATATTAGAAACTCTACAGCAGCAATTGCTGTGGCAGTAACAATAGGAATATCACAAAATATAATCAAAAAAGGATTAAAAGAATTTAAGGGTGTTCAAAGAAGATTTAATAAAATTTTTACACATAGAGAAACTAATTTTTATGATGATTATGCCCATCATCCAACTGAAATTAGAGAAGTATTAAATGGTGTGCGAGCTGCTTATAAAAATGAAGAAGTGATTTGCATATTTCAACCACACAGAATTTCCAGATTAAAAGATCTTAAAAAAGAATTCAGCTTATCATTTAAAAAAGCTGATGTTGTAATATTATGCCCTATTTATACCGCTGGAGAAAAAATAAAATTAGGTTTTAAATATAATAATTTTGCAAAAGATATTATTAAAAATTCAAAAGTAAGATTGTTTATGGTTGAAGATCAGTACCAGTTAGCAAAATTTATTAAAAATACTATTTTTGGCAAAAAGATAGTTGTTGGTATGGGTGCTGGTACAATTTCAGCATGGATGAGACAATTACCAGAATTGATCTAATGAGCATTGAAGAAATAAGAAAATTTTCTAATGAAATTAGTAGTAAAATTAACTTTGATTATGATTTAAAAAAGAGCAATTGGTTTAATATTGGTGGACAAACTAAAGTTTACTTTAGACCAGATAATTTACCTGACTTAATTTTGTTTTTAAAAAAATTTGGAGAAAAAGAAAAAATACATATTTTAGGTGCAGGTTCGAATACTCTTATAAGTGATGAAAAATTTGATGGTGTTGTTATCAAACTAGGAAAAAATTTTTCCAACATCTCTATATTACCAAATGATGTCATTATAGCTGGCAGTGCCTGTCTTGATAAAAAGCTTTCTGATTTTGCACTGAATAATGGAATAGGTGGATTTGAATTTTTAGCATGCATACCTGGTACTATAGGTGGTGGATTAAAGATGAATGCTGGATGCTTTAATAAAGAGTTTAAAGATGTGCTAGTATCAATCCAAGCAATTGATAAAAATGGACAGGTTTTTACAATACCAGCGAGTAAAGTTATATTTAAATACCGAAGCAATGATTTAAAAGAGGACTTAATTTTTTTAAGTGCATCTTTTAAAGGAACAAAAAAAAATAAAGAAGAAATAGAAAACGAAGTTTTAGAATTAAAGAAAAAGAAAGATAAAGCACAACCAACAAAATTAAAAACAAGTGGTAGTACATTCAAGAATCCAATTGATCAAACTGATAAAAAGGTCTGGAAGCTGATAAAAGATTCTGTACCACTAGATATAAGCTTTGGGGATGCTCATATTTCAAATAAGCACTGTAATTTTTTTGTAAATAAAAATAATGCTAGTTTTGAGGATATGAATAAATTGATTGAATTTGTTAAGACAAGTGTGGAAAAAAAAACTGGAATAGTGCTAGAAAAAGAAATTAAAATTTTAAAATAAAATGACAAAAAAAATCTTAATATTATCTGGTGGTATATCTAAGGAAAGGTTAATTAGCTTAGATACTGGAAAGCAAGTTGCCAAAGAGTTAATTAAAAATGGATATAAGGTTTTAATTAGTGAGCCTGATAAAAATCTTTCAAAGAATATCACTTCATTTAAACCAGATGTTATTTTTAATGCGCTACATGGACAATTTGGTGAGGATGGATACATTCAAGCAATTTTAGAGACTAAAAAAATTCCATACACACACTCAGGTGTAATTGCATCATCAATAGCAATGGATAAAGAAATTTCAAAAAAAATTTTTATAAAAAATAAAATACTAACTCCGAAATATATTAAATTTAGTCATAAAAAAAATAAACTTAACATTATAAAATTAATTGAAAAAAATTTAAAATTCCCTGTAGTAGTAAAACCTATAAATGAAGGGTCTAGCGTTCATGTATATATTTGTGACAAGACCAATATATTAAAAAACTTAAAAGTATTAAAAAGTTATAATGAAATATTAATTGAGGAATTTATACCAGGTAGAGAAATCCAAGTTGCAATAATGAATAATAAATCACTTGGTGCAATTGAACTTGAGCCTAGAAGAAAGTTTTATGATTATGAAGCAAAATATAATTCTAGTGCTAAGACTAAGCACTTAATTCCTGTAGATTTGAGTAAAAATAATCTTGCTAAAATTACTGGCATAGCAAGAGCAGCTCATAAAATTATAGGTTGTAAAGGTGTTACAAGATCTGACTTTAAATTTTTTAATGGGAAGTTTTATTTGTTAGAGATTAATACTCAGCCTGGAATGACTAAACTTTCATTAGTCCCTGAGATTGCAAAACATAAGGGTATAAGCTTTATAAAATTAATTGAATGGATTTTAAAAGATGCATCAATCAATAGGTAAAAAAAATAAAATAATAATTTATTTATTATTTTTATTCATTTTAAGCACTACTAGTGCAAAATTTATTAACGATCAAAAAAAATTATCTTCATCAATAACTAAAATAAACATTACAGGTCTTTCTGAGAGAAAAAATTTGGAGATCTTAGATAACCTTAATAACCTTTTATACAAAAGTATATTTGTCATTAATGAGGAAGAAATAATAAAAATTTTAGAAAAACATAATATTATACAAGAGTTTAATATAAAAAAAATTTACCCATCAACACTTAACATTAAAATTAAACCAACTAAATTAATTGCTCGAGTTTCTAATAATAGTCAATATCTAGTAGGTGCCAATGGTAAGTTAATTGAAGATAAAAGTAACAACGAACTACTCCCATACATTTTTGGTGAATTTAATTCTCAAGATTTTTTATCATTTAAAAAAAATATTGAAAAATCTATGTGGTCTTTTTCAAATTTAAAAGAATTATCTTTTTTCCCATCAGGTAGATGGGATATTTTAACCGATAAGGATATTTTGATTAAGCTACCACAAGAACATATTGTAGCGTCATTAAACTTATCTAAGGAACTTATCAATAATGATAATTTTAAAGATTTTAAATTTATTGATTTGAGAATTAAAAGTCATTTAGTTGCTAAGTAATGAGTGATAAAAAATTTCAAATAATAATTGACTGTGGTTCTTCAAAAATAAGAGCAGGCGCATTTAATGAAGAAAGTAAGAATAATCCTTTTTTTATTGAGAGTAATTTTTATACAGAGCAATTTAATCTTAAACCAGATATTCAAAAAGTTATTGCATCGCTAGAAAAATCCACAAATGAATTTATTGATAATATAGATTTGATGATAGATAGTTCAAAAACGATTTCTATTGCAATTTCTGTATTTAAAAAAATTGAAGAACTGAAATTAAGACAAGATGATATCATATTTTTAATTCAAGAAGCAAAGCAGCAAATAAAAAAATATTATTCAGATTATAATATTGCACACATAATTATAAATAATTATAAAATTGATAATGTTGATTATTCTGAGTTACCAGATGAAATCGATTGCCAATTTATATCGCTAGACATTATTTTTATCTGTCTTCCAAGTGAATTAGTCTTTAGATTTAAAAATATTTTTTCAGAATTAAATATATCAATTAATCAAATAATTTGCTCTAGTTATGCAAAATCAATTAATTATAAAAATAATTTAAATTTAACAGGAGAGGTATCTTTCATTGATATTGCTTTTAAAAAAACATCAATTATTTCCTTTTATAATGATAAATTAATCTTTTTGGACGTTCTGCCGATAGGTGGAAACCATATTACTAAAGATATTTCTCTACTTTTAAAAATTGATATTAATGAAGCAGAAAAACTTAAATTAAATTTTGAAAAAAATAACGAACATACTGATAATCCAAATTTTTCTTTGGAAATGCTACAAAAAATAGCTTTTGCTAGAACGGAAGAGATTCTTGAATTATGTGATAAATCTCTTGTCTCAAATGCAAAGGTAAAGACCCAATCTAAGATGATACTGATGGGAGAAGGATCAAAAATTTTAGATAATAAATTTAAAGATAAAATTTCATTTTCTAAAGATATTGATTTTTTAGAGGAAACCCTAGGTGATGTTTGTCAATCTGGGTATAAACTAAGAAAAATGTATGACAAACAAGAGGTTGTAGTTGTGCCAAAAAAACAAATAAAACAAGGTTTTTTTGAAAAACTTTTTCATTTTTTCAAATAGACTAGTATTTTCTCGTAACATTTGTTGTTTTTCTAAATTTAAACCAATTATTTATAAGAATAATAATGTCTGTTCTTAATCAAAAAACTATCAATAGAGATATTATTTTTAAAGGCGTTGGGCTTCATAGTGGAGCAAATGTAACTATGACGGTTAAGCCAGCAAAACCAAATTCGGGAATCCTTTTTAAAAGAGTTGATTTAAAAGAAAATAATATAGTAGTTCCAAATATTTTTAATGTTAGTAGTGCAGTATTTTGTACAACCATAGCAAATGAAAGTGGGGTTAGTATTTCAACAATAGAGCATTTAATGGGAGCATTATATGGTTTAGGAATTGATAATGTCCTAGTAGAGATTGATAATCAGGAAGTACCAATTCTTGATGGGTCAGCAAAAATTTTTATTGAAGAAATATCAAAAGCTGGAATAAAAAGTAGTGAAGCGCCAATAAAGATTATTAAAATTGAAAAAAGAATTGAATTTAATGATGGTAAAAAAACAATTTCTATAGAGCCAAGCAAAGTTAGTTTGGATATAGATTTTGAACTAAAATATGAAAATAATTTAATTGGAACGCAAAGAAATTTAGTAAGTGTATTCGAGTCAGATTTGACTGATATTTATAATTCAAGAACCTTCTGTCTTTTTGAGGATATTGCAAAGCTAAAAGAAATGGGATTAGCTCAAGGAGGAAGTCTTGAAAATGCAATAGTTGTTAAGGACAATGAAATTTTAAATGAAAAAGGTCTTAGAAATAAAAAAGAATTTGTAAACCATAAGATTTTAGATTGTATGGGAGATTTATATCTAGCAGGTTATAAAATAATTGGAAAAATTATTTGTTCTCAAGGAGGGCATAAATTAACTAACCAATTATTGAGAAAAGTTTTTCAACAAGACGAAAATTTTTCATTAATAGAGATTACAGAAAAACATTTGCCAAATACCTTCATAAATAAGAGTCACCTAAGATCTATTGCTTAAAAAATAGAGTTTTATTCATAATCTGTTAGAATAAGACCATGCTTTCAAAATTAAAAATTATACTTCTTTTAATCACTTTTACCTTTATTTGGTCTTGTGGAGATAAAACAAAAAAAATATCTGAAATTGTAGAAGTGGATATGGAAATGCAGATGTCAGATGCATACAAAGAGGGTTATTTTGAACTTCAAAGAGGAGATGTTTTATTAGCAGCTAAAAAATTTAATGAGGCTGAGTTGTTATTTCCACAGTCACCCTGGGCTGCAAAATCTGCAATTATGGCAGCTTATGCATACTATACTCAAGATTATTACAGTGATGCAATTTTTGAGTTAGAAAGATATTTAGTAACATATCCAAATCATAAAGATAAAGTTTATGCACATTTTCTTCTAGGTATGAGTTTTTATCAACTAATAGTTGATGAAAAAAAGGACATAAAATCAATATTAGATTCTAAGGAGCAATTTGAAACTATAATTAGAGATTACCCTAGTACAGAATTTGCCATGGATGCTAAATTTAAAATAGATTTAATTAATGAAATTTTGGCAGCAAAAGAGATGTACATAGCTAGATATTATCTAAAAAAAACTAAGTGGATCCCAGCACTTAATCGATTTAAAACAGTTGTTAAAGATTACAATACAACCATTTATACAGAGGAAGCTCTTCATAGACTGGTTGAAATTAATTATAGACTTGGATTAATTAATGAGTCAAAAAAATATGCAAGCACTTTAGGATACAATTACCAATCTTCTGATTGGTATAAAAATTCTTACAAAGTATTTAATAAAGATTATAGAGATAGTGTAAAAGAATTACAAAAAGATAAAAAGAAAAAGATAGGCTTAATAAAAAGATTTAAGGGATTATTCGAGTAAAATGAATGATAAAGATCTTGAAATTGAATACTTAAAAAAAATTGATTTATTTCAGAGACATAACAAGCATTATTATGATAAAAACAAACCTATCGTATCAGATCAAGAATTTGATCTTTTAAAAAATGATATAATAGATTTAGAGAGTAAATATAAATTTTTAAAAAGTGAATATTCTCCCACTAAATCCATAGGATTTAAACCATCAAAAAACTTTCAAAAAATAAAACATAAAGTTCCAATGTTGTCGCTTGGAAATGCTTTTAATGAAGAAGACTTAAAAAATTTTGAAAAAAAAATAATTAATTTCTTAAGTTTAAAAGATGTAAATACTATCGAATATAGTGCTGAACCAAAAATTGATGGAATATCTGCATCTCTAATTTATATTAATGGAAAATTAACCAAAGGGCTTTCTAGAGGAGATGGTAATGAAGGAGAGGATATTACACAAAATTTAAAAACAATTAAGGATATACCTTTAGAGATTACTAAGAGTAACTTCCCCAAGGAAATAGATATTAGAGGTGAAGTTTTTATAGAAAATAATGATTTTAAAAAAATTAAAGACAAGTTTGCAAACCCTAGAAATGCTGCTTCTGGATCATTAAGACAAAAAAATTCATTAATAACTGCAAAAATTCCATTAAAATTTATTGCCTACACATATGGTTATGAAAAAAAAATGAATATCAAAAATCAAACAAGTTTCTTAGAAAATTTAAAATTATGGGGGTTTAAAACAAACCCATTTAATAAAAAAATTATTGGGGTTAAAAATTTAATATTAAATCATAAAGAATTAGAGGAAAAAAGAAAAGAGCTGGCATTTGATATAGATGGAATTGTTTATAAAGTTAATGATTTTGATTTACAAAAAAGACTGGGTTTTGCTGCTAATGCACCAAGATGGGCGATAGCACATAAGTTTTCAGCTAATAGCTCAATTTCAGAAATAATGAATATTGAAATACAAATTGGTAGAACGGGGGCACTTACCCCGGTTGCAAAAATTAAACCAGTTAATATAGGGGGAGTAATAGTTTCAAATGCAACGCTTCACAATGAAGATGAAATTATTAGAAAAGATATAAGAGTAGGGGATACGGTCACTGTTGAAAGAGCTGGAGATGTAATTCCACATGTAGTTTCAGTAGATTTAAAAAAAAGAAAACAAAATTCAAAGAAATTTATTTTTCCATTAAAGTGCCCATCGTGTGGAAGCAAAACAATTAAAGATTATAATGAGACAACTAAAAGACAAGATGCTGTAAGAAGGTGTGCTAGTGAGGGGTTTGAATGTGAAAAAATTGCCATAGAGAAAATTAAACATTTTGTTTCTAAGGACGCATTTAACATAGACGGATTTGGCAAGAAAATTGTTGAAAATTTTTGGAATCTAAAATTAGTAAGACTTCCACAGGATATATTTAAGCTTAATTATAATAAAATAGAAGAACTCGAAGGATGGGGAAAATTATCAGTTGCTAATTTAAGATTCTCAATTGAAGAAAAAAAAAATATTTCTCTAGAGCGATTTATTTATTCATTAGGAATAAGACATATTGGACAAGAAAATGCTAAGCTTATTGCAAGACACCTTAAAACAGCATCTAATTTTTTTAGACTATCAGGGGAAAACAATATTGAAAGTTTATCTAATATTGATGGAATTGGAATAACTCAAATTCAATCCATTAAAAAATTTTTCCTAAATAAAACTAATCTTAAAGTGTTGTCTGAGTTAGAAAAGAATTTATTAATCAAAGATATAATTTTAATAAATAATAATGGATTGTTAAAAAATAAAACTTTTATGTTAACTGGGAAGTTAAATGGAATAAGTAGGGCGGAAGCAAAATCATTGATAGAGCAAAATTCAGGAAAAATAATTAGTAACGTTAATAAAAAACTTGATTATTTAATTGCTGGAGACAAACCAACTCTAAAAAAAATAAACTCAGCTAAAGAGTGGAATATAAAAATTGTTAATCAGACAGAATGGTTAAAAATGTTAAATAAGAGTGGCTAACCACTTTCTTTCTTTTTTATTAAGCAAACCAGAAAATTCTGAATAAATATTTAAATGATATTTAAATAAGTAATCTTTTTCTATTTTATTTAATAACTCGTAGTTAATTAAATCTTTTTCTAAAGGAGCAAGTGTAAGGTTTTCAAAATTAAAGCTTCTTTTGGTTTTTTTGGCATAGATTAAGTTTTCAATCCTAATACCAAAGTAGTTTTTTTTATAAAAACCAGGTTCATTACTTAGGATCATTCCATTTTTTATCTTTATCGAATTATGTTTTGAGATAGATTGAGGTCCTTCATGGACGTTTAAAAAAAAACCAACTCCATGTCCTGTTCCGTGAGCATAATCTTGACCTTCTTTTTTTAAAAATTTTCTAGCTCTGATGTCGATTTTTTTTCCAGTGTCATCTTTATTCAAATTTGTTAAGGCAACTGCAATATGTCCTTTTAATACGTTCGTATAAGCATTTTTGATAAATTTATTTTGTTTTGAGAATGAAATAGTCCTCGTAACATCTGTAGTACCGTAATGATATTGTCCACCAGAATCTACCAATAAAATATCATTCTGTTCAATTTTTTTGGTTGTTTTTTTATCAGCCCTATAATGAACAATTGCCCCATTTGAGCCAGCACCAGCAATAGTATCAAAACTTGGAAATAAATAATCTTTATTTAGTTTTCTGAATTTTTCTAATTTGTTTTGTGCAAACACTTCTGTAATTTTTTTTTTATTAACATTTTTAATCCAATAAATAAATCTTGTTAACGCTAAGCCATCTTTTTTATGGGCTTCGATCATATGTTTTATTTCATAAGAATTTTTGATTGATTTTAATTCATAAACAGGATCATCAAATTCAAGTATATTAAAATTTGATTTAATTATTTTTTCATAAAAAATTGAGCAGGTTTTATTATCAATAATAAAATTTTTACCTTTTAAATCATCTAAAAATTGCGGAAGTGATTTGATTGGTAAAATTTGTTTCTTTTTAATCTTTTTATCTAATAGAAGATTTTTTAATTTTTTTTCATTTGCTATTAAAAAAAATTCTTTTTTTTTATTTAGTATCAATCTTGCATTCGCAATTGGGCTATTTGGATTATCATATCCACGAATATTTAAAAGCCATGCCACATTTTCAGGTGCAGAAATGAAACAATAATCTGCTTTGTTGTTTTTAAGAAATCGGACTACTTTAGAAATTTTAGAACTATATGGCTCACCTACAATTTTTGTCTCTAAAGAGTAGAATGGCTTAGTAGGTTTTTCTTTGAATTTAAATATTTGGTCAATTAAGTTTTGGTCAATTGAAATTAAGTTATTATTCTTAAAATATTTATTAAGTAATTTTGATGTAAATAGTGTTGGGTCATATCCTAAATTAAAATTTTTAATAATTGTATGAGGTAGTTTTTTATGAATTTCAATAATCTTAAAATTTTTAGATGATTGTTGATGTGCTTGAATAGTATACCTTCCATCGACAAATAAATAATTTTGTTTTTTTAAAACTACAGCAAAACCTGCAGAGCCTGAAAATCCTGTAATATTCTTTAACCTATCATTTTTTGCATATTCAGAAAAATATTCATCATTTTTTGGAATAATATAACCATCAATGTTATATTGTTTAAATTTTTTTCTTAGAATTTTTATTTTTTTTAAAATCATTTAATTCTTTTTTGATATCTTATCCATCCAGGACTTCTAGTTCCTTCTTCAATTTCAAAATCTTGATTAAATTCAAAATCTTCTTCATTATCTTTAGAGTCGTCAAAAAAAGAATTCTTTTCTAAAAATTTTTCTGGTAATTCCTCAATAAATCTTGAAGCCATACTGTCTATCCAATTTCCTTGATAAAACCTATTCATAGCAAAAGATATCAGTGCTTTTTTTTTTGCCCTTGTTATTCCCACATATGCCAATCGCCTTTCTTCTTCAAGCCCATTTTGGCCTTTCTCTTCAATAGATTTTTGGTGTGGGAAAAGACCTTCTTCCCAACCGGGCAAGAAAACCACATCAAATTCAAGTCCTTTAGATCCATGCATTGTCATCATGTTAACTTTTTCTCCATCCCAATCCTGATCAACTGAGGTGGCAAGAGCCACATGTTCTAGAAAATTTTCTAAATTATCAAAATCTTTCATCGCACTTAAAAGCTCTTTAATATTTTCAAGTCTGTTTTCATTTTCCAAATCTTTTTTGTTTTTTAACATACTTGAATAACCAGATTCATCTAAAACTAGTTGTAATAATTTAACATGGTTAATTTTTTTAATATTAATGTCATTCCTCCACTTATCCATTAAGAATAAAAAAGAGCTTAGACCAATTTTAGTTTTGGGTTTAATTAAATTTTCTTCAATTAATTTTTTAGAAGCAATTTCCAAACTAACAGCGTTTGTTTTTGAAAACTCATGAATTAATTTTATAGTACTTTCTCCAATTGCTCTTTTGGGATTATTGACTATTCTATCAAAAGCTAAGTCATCTTTTGGCTGGTGAATCAATCTTAAATAGGCAACACAATCTTTAATTTCTGCTCTTTCATAAAATTTTGTCCCACCAAGAATTCTGTAGGGTAAGCCAATTTTTAAAAATCTTTCTTCAAATTCTCTTGTCTGAAAAATAGCTCTAACTAGAATAGCAATATTATTAAAAGAATATTTTTTTTTAAGTTTTTTTTCAATTTCATCAGAAATCCCTATTGCTTCATCTTTTCCATTCTTAAAACAATTAAGCTTAACAAGATCTCCTTCCTCCATAGTTGTCTTTAAAGTTTTTCCAACTCTGTTTTGATTGTTAGCTATAAGATTTGAAGCAACAGATAATATATTTTGTGAGGAACGATAATTTTCTTCTAATCTTATTACTTTTGAATTTTTATACACTTGATCAAATTCTAAGAAATTTTTTATTTCTGCTCCACGCCAACTATAAATGGATTGATCATCATCTCCAACACAGCATAAATTTTTATGCTTTTCTGAGAGCAAGTTTAGCCATCTACTTTGTATATAATTAGTATCTTGGTATTCATCCACAAGTATATATTTAAAATTATTTGAATAAATATTTCTAATGTCCTGATTTTTTTCTAAAATTTTAACCACGTGTAAAATTAAATCTCCAAAGTCACATGCATTTAAATCTAATAACTTTTGTTGATAAATTTTATATAGAGGACGTATAGTTCTTTCAAAAATATCATTTTTATTGATAACGACTTCATCTGGATAGAAGCCTTTATTTTTCCACCTATCAATTATTGAAAGAATAAACTTTGGGGCTAATTGTTTTATGTCTATATTTTCAGCTTTACATATATTTTTGATTAATCTCACCTGGTCATCTGTATCAATAATTGTAAAATTAGAAGTTAATCCAGCTGCAGGTGCATGTTTTCTTAGAAGTTTTGCACATATAGAATGAAAAGTCCCGAGCCATGAAAGCCCGATTGCCTCAGAATTTAATATAGAGCTTACTCTGTTTTGCATTTCTTTTGCAGCCTTATTAGTAAAAGTCACTGATAAGATTTGATTTGGAAAAGCCTTTTTTTCATTGATTATATGAGCAATTCTTGAGGTTAGAACTTTTGTTTTTCCAGATCCAGCTCCCGCAACAATCAATAATGGTCCATCAAGATATAAAACAGCCTCTTTTTGAGCATTATTCAGGTTGTTTAAATATTCAGAGTTTATCATTTTTTAAATTTGATTATAAGTTGTTAAACTTTCAATGTAATTTATGAAACAAATTGTTAAAAATTTTAATAACTTAATTAAAAAGACAATATTCAAACTTAAAAAAAAAACAAATAATAAGTTTCATGTCAGCAAATTTAGTAAATATTTAATATCTGCAATAGTTGTATTATTTATTTACATTTTTTATTTATCAATACCCCTTTTATATGACAAAAATTGGATACAAAATAAGATTGTTAGTAAATTAAGCTCTGAATTTAATATAAATTTAACTAACTCTTTTGATATCTCATATCGCATTTTACCAAAACCTCATTATTTAATTAGAGACAGCAAAACTTCTTTAGCAGAGATTAAAACATTAAATGTTTTAATTAGTCAAAATAATTTTTTCAATAAGGATAGTATTAGAATAAACGAAGTATTTATTGAAGAGGCAAATTTTTCTTTATTAAGTAATGATTTAAAACCACTTTATAAAGACAGTGAAAATAAATTTTCTAAAAAAAAAATTAAAATTAATGATAGTAATGTTTTTTTTAAGAACAATTTAAACGAAGTAATTTCAATTATAAAAATCTCCAATGCATTTTTATTTTTTGATGAAAAAAATTTATTTAATCTTTTTGATTTAAAAGGAGAAATTTTTAATATACCTTTTGAATTAAATTATCAAAATACAATAAATTCACAAAAAAATATTAAGATAAAGGCTTCCGATATTAAACTTAAAATTATAGACAAATTTTTTAAAAAAGATGAAGATTTAAACAGTGGAATGAATAATATTTCTATACTAAATTCATCTATCAATACGAAATACAGTATTAAGGATCAAATAGTAATATTTCAATCAGATGGCTCTAAAACTCTTAACTCTAAAATAAACTATAATGGACAACTTGCAATAAATCCATTCGATCTAAATCTAAAGATTGATTTATATAATTATAAAATTTCTAATTTATTTACACCAAACTCTATAATCAACGAATTTATTAAATCAGGTTTATTATTTAATGAAAATATTAGTGTACACACTTTAGTAAATATTAAGTCTACAAAAAAAGATAAAATCTTTAATGAAGCTAAACTGAAGTTAAAAATTTTAAATGGCAAAATAAGTTTTGATAAATCAATATTTATCAACAATAATATTGGTTTAATAGAAGTTTCTAATAGTGATTTATTTTTAGAAAACGATAAATTAATTTTATCAGCTAATTTATCAATAGATATTAAAGATCCTGATAGATTGTATTCTTTTTTAAGCACCAATAAAAGATTAAGAAAAGATATTAAAAACATCAAGCTAAATATAATTTATGATTTTCTGGGTAATGAAATTACTTTTAAAAATATTAAGATAGATGACAACAAGGTGAGTGATCAATTCTATAATATAGCTGAGGGTTTTAATGATAATAGTTCTAATAATTTGACTAAAAGTAGAAGATTATTAAACGAACTAATAGGTCTTTATGAGGGGTAGATCATTTTTTTAGGATCTACTATTTTTTCATAATCTTTCTCATCAACAAGACCTGTTTTAAGAGTCTCATGTTTTAGTGTTGTCCCATTTTTTAAAGCTACCTTTGCAATTTTTGCTGCATTATCATATCCGATATGTGGAGCTAGTGCTGTTACTAGCATTAAAGAATTATCCAGATGCTCTTTAATTCTTTTCTTGTTAGCTTTTATTCCTTTAACACAATAAATTGCAAAATTTTTAGTACTATCAGCAATAAGATCTATCGATTGAAGTACATTATGAGCAATCATTGGCTTAAATACATTCAATTCAAAATGCCCGTGCGATCCAGCAATTGTAATTCCAGTATGATTGCCTATTACTTTGGCACAAACCATTGTTACTGCCTCACATTGAGTAGGGTTAACTTTTCCTGGCATAATAGATGAACCAGGTTCATTTTCTGGCAATATTAATTCACCATATCCAGCACGTGGCCCTGAACCTAAAAATCTCACATCATTTGATATTTTCATTAATGCAACAGCACAAGTATTTAGTGTACCTGAAAAATTTACAATAGAGTCGTGAGCTGCAAGTTCTGCAAATTTATTTGGAGCTGGTTTAAAGGGGATTTTTGTATATTTAGCAATCTCTTTAACAATTTTTTTATCAAAACCTTTTTTAGAGTTTATACCTGTCCCAACAGCCGTCCCGCCTTGCGCTAAAAAATATATTTCTTTAAGTGAAAGCTCTACTCTTTCAATGCATTTTTTTAGCTGTACCTGGTAGCCTGAAAATTCTTGCCCAAGTGATAATGGTGTTGCATCTTGTAAATGGGTTCTGCCAATTTTAATAATATTTTTAAATTCTTTAGATTTTTTTGCTAACTCTTTTTCTAAAATTTTTAAACTAGGTAATAGTTTTGATATAGTCTCCTGAGCAACAGATATATGCATAGCTGTTGGAAAAACATCATTTGTTGATTGAGATTTATTTACATGATCATTTGGATGAACTGGTTTTTTTGAACCTTTTTTTCCACCCAATATTTCAATTGCTCGGTTTGCAATTACTTCATTAACATTCATATTAGTTTGTGTGCCAGATCCTGTTTGCCAAACCTTTAAAGGAAAATTTTCATCTAGTTTTCCTTTAATAACTTCATCTGAAGCTTTAATTATTGAATTAGTAATTTTTTTATTTATTTGCTTTTCTTTATAATGCACTAAAGCAGCAGATCTTTTAATGATCGCAATAGATTTTATTATAGAAATATTAACTAAAATTTTTCCAATATTAAAAAACTTATTAGACCTTTGAGTTGATGCACCCCAATATTTATCACTAGGTACATTGATGTTTCCAATACTGTCAAACTCTTTTCTTAATTTCATTGATTAATATATAATTAGTAATTTAATATACTTATATATTAATTTTTAAAAACTTACAGGAGCTAAATGTCAAATTTTAACAAAGTAAAAACTTTTATGGAAACCTTTGGTCAAGAAGTCAAAACTAAGCCATCTTTTAGCACTGATAAGATCAATAGTCTTAGATATGATTTAATAAAAGAGGAATTAGAAGAGCTTAAAGAAGCAATGGAAAATAAAGATCTTTTAGAAGTTGCAGATGCTTTAACAGACATATTGTATGTAACTTATGGGGCTGGACATGCGTTTGGCATTGATCTTGATAAGTGTTTTGCAGAAGTGCAAAACTCAAATATGAGCAAATTAGGTGAAGATGGTAAACCAATTTATAACGAATCTGGAAAAGTTATGAAGGGCCCTAAATATTTTAAACCTGATCTAACTAAATTTATAAATTAGTAGGGGCGTTCTGTTACCCGGTGCCCCAGACCGTGCTTCTATAATTAACCTAAGTTAATTATGCAGCAAGTGCGTAACTTTCGTCAGCATTTAAAGTTTAGCCCGTTACGGTGGAACAATCCCGAACGAAAGAATAGCCTTTAGTCACCCGTCGATCCTATTTCACCCCCGTAAGTTGTAAATGGTGGAGGTGGTGGGTACTGCCCCCACGTCCGTAATGGTTATTACGAAATTCGTTTATCGTCGTAGTTGGCAAGCCAACACTATTACTATAAAAGCATTTGAGAGAGATTCAATAAAAATCATGAAATTAACTAAAGAACAATCACAAGAGATCAAAGATCAACAAGGTCAGCAAAATCAAACGAAAAGGGTTACTGCCCCAGCGCTTGAAAATATTCTGTATGAGGCAATGCCAGCATTAGACCATGGTTTTGTAAGAGTTATTGATTACATGGGAGATGACACTTCAATTGTTCAGTCAGCTAGAGTTTCGTATGGAAAAGGAACCAAACAAGTTTCAACAGATGCAGGTTTAATTAAATATTTAATGAGACATTGGCACAGCACTCCATTTGAAATGTGTGAAATCAAATATCATGTGAAGCTTCCAATTTTTATTGCTCGTCAATGGATAAGACATAGAACAGCAAATGTTAATGAGTACTCAGCTAGGTATTCAATTTTAGATAAAGAATTTTATTTGCCATCTGCAGAAAATTTAGCAGCTCAATCTTCAAGCAACAGACAAGGTAGAGGTGATGTTATTGAAGGTGAACAAGCAAAAGAAGTTTTAGAACTTTTAAAAAATGATGCTGAACAAACTTATGACAACTATGAGATGATGCTCAATCAAAGATTTGATGGATCAACGATTGATGAAAATAAAAAAGGGTTAGCAAGAGAACTTGCAAGAATGAATTTAACTTTAAACACTTATACCCAGTGGTATTGGAAAACTGATTTATTAAACTTAATGAATTTTTTAAGATTAAGAGCTGATAGTCATGCTCAGTATGAAATAAGAGTTTATGCTGACATCATGTTAGATACTGTTAAGAAATGGGTACCTATAACTTATGATGCGTTCATGGATTATAGAGTAGGGGGCACAGAAGTTTCAGCTAAAGGAAAAATTATCATTCAAAAACTTATTAAAGGTGAGGATGTTAATCCAGATAGTTCAGGCTTATCCAAAAGAGAATGGAATGAACTTATGGTTTCTTTTGATCTTAAAGATAAGTTGATTTAATTTTTCTAGCAAAGTCTAAATATATTTTAGAAATTTCGTGTTCAGGATTAGCTTCAACAATTGGCTTTCCTTCATCTCCACATTTTCCAACCTCAGGATTTATTGGAATTTCTCCTAAAAACTCTTTTTCAAATTCTTCCGCAGTTCGCTTAACCCCACCTTCACCAAATATTTTATATTTTTTACCATCATCACCAGTGAAATAGCTCATGTTATCAACTAAACCTAAAATCTTAACTCCAAGCTTGTCAAACATTTTAATCCCTCTTTTAACATCAAGAAGAGCTACTTCTTGAGGAGTTGAGACAATGATTGCTCCATCCATCTTAATTTCTTGAGAAAAAGTTAATTGGGTATCTCCAGTTCCTGGAGGCATATCAACAATGATAAAATCTAAATCTTTCCAACCAACTTTTTGTGTAAATGTTTTAATTGCACTAGTAACCATAGGTCCACGCCAAATCATTGGAGTTTGTTGATCTGCAAGAAAACCAATGGACATACATTGAATGTCATATTTTGTAATTGGAGTTAAGGTTTGACCATCACTTTTTGGTTTTTCATTAATATCAAACATCTTTGGAATTGATGGACCATAAATATCAGCGTCAAGTAAACCAACTTTGCAGCCAATTTGTTTTAATGCTAAAGCAAGGTTGGTTGCAAAAGTTGATTTTCCAACTCCTCCTTTTGCACTTGAAACAGCTATTGTAAATTTTGTTCCTAAAATTGGGTTCTTTGTGAACTTTCTAGGTTCCAGTTTTTTTTTCATTGCGTCACTTAGTTCTGGCTTTTTATCTGTCATATTTTTATCATTACTTGTTTTTTGTGAGAAAGACATTATATACTTTGTCATATGTCAGATGATTTTCAAGGTAGAGGCGGAAGCCCATGGG
This sequence comes from Candidatus Pelagibacter sp. PS_17, assembly GCF_059417945.1. Classification (NCBI taxonomy): domain Bacteria; kingdom Pseudomonadati; phylum Pseudomonadota; class Alphaproteobacteria; order Candidatus Pelagibacterales; family Candidatus Pelagibacteraceae; genus Candidatus Pelagibacter; species Candidatus Pelagibacter sp. PS_17. The sequence continues at coordinate 949,449 of NZ_CM182073.1, read as the reverse complement.
GAACACCTCCAGGAGGAGGAAATGGTTCGGGAAAAGGACCTACACCACCTGATATAGATGCAATCATTAGAGATATTCAAAGTAAAATAAATAAATTTTTACCTGGTGGAAGCTCATCAGGAGGAAAACCAATTATATTAGTTCTAATTATTTTAGCCTTCGTATGGTTAGCAAGTGGCCTATATAGAGTACTTCCAGATGAGCAAGGTGTTGTTCTTAGATTTGGTAAGTTTATTAAAACTACACAACCAGGATTAAATTATCATATTCCTTTTCCAGTAGAGGCTGTTGAAACACCAAAAGTTACAAAAGTTAATAGAATGGATATTGGTTTTAGATCTGAAAGAGAAAGTGGCTTTTCACAAGGTGGAGGAGTGGCAGACATCCCTCAAGAAAGTTTAATGTTAACAGGGGATGAAAATATTGTTAATATCGATTTTTCAGTATTCTGGATAATTAAAGATGCAGGAAAATTCTTATTTGAGGTCCAAGACCCAGAAAGTACAGTGAAAGCTGCTGCAGAAACTGCAATGAGAGAAGTTGTTGCTAAAAGTAATATTCAATCAATTTTAACTGAAGGAAGAGCTAAAATTGAAATTGAAACACAAGAAATTATTCAAAAGATATTAGATGAATACAATAGTGGTATTCAAGTAACTCAAGTACAAACGCAAAAAGCAGACCCACCTAATCAGGTAATTGATTCTTTTAGAGACGTGCAAGCTGCAAGAGCGGATATGGAAAGATCAAAAAATGAAGCTGAAGCTTATGCAAACGATGTGATCCCAAGAGCTAGAGGAGAAGCTGCAAAAATTATGCAAGCAGCTGAAGCTTATAAACAACAAGTGGTTGCTCAAGCAGAAGGTGAAGCTAGCAGATTCGTATCTATCTATGAAGAGTATGCGAAAGCAAAAGAAGTTACTCAAGAAAGAATGTACCTAGAGACTATGGAAAAAGTTTTGGCTGATATTGATAAAGTAATTATAGAAAAAAATGCAGGTTCAGGTGTGGTGCCGTATTTACCATTACCAGAGCTAGGTAAAAAAAAGGCAAGTAACTAATGAAAGTACAAAAAATTTTATTACCAATAATTATTGCAGTAGGAGCATTAGCGTTTCTATCTATGTTTATAGTTAAAGAGACAAACCAAGCGATTGTTCTCCAATTTGGTGATCCTAAAAGAATTATTACAAAACCAGGTTTAAATTTTAAAATTCCTTTTATTCAAAACGTAGTTTTTCTAGATACAAGAATTTTAAATTTAGATACACCACCAGAAGAAGTTATTGCATCAGATCAAAAGCGTTTAATTGTTGATGCATTTGCAAGATTTAGAATTGTAGATCCTTTAAAATTTTATATTTCAGTTGGCAATGAAAGAGTTGCAAGATCAAGACTAGCAACGATTATTAACTCAAGACTGAGAAATGTACTCGGTCAGCAAGAATTACAAACTTTACTTTCAAAAGATAGAACTAAACAAATGGCTTTAATACAAGAAGGTGTAAATACTGAAGCTGAAAGTTTTGGAATTAAAATAGTAGATGTAAGAATTAAAAGAGCGGACCTTCCACAAGCAAACAGTGATGCAATTTATAGAAGAATGCAAACTGAAAGGGAAAGAGAAGCAAAAGAATTTAGAGCAAGAGGTGCTGAGATGGCGGTTACAATTACTTCAACTGCAGACAAAGATGTTTCTGTAATTTTAGCAAATGCTAATAAAGAATCTGAAATCATGAAGGGTCAAGGAGATGGTGAAAGAAATAAAATCTTTGCAGAAGCCTTTGGAAGAGATGCAGAATTTTTTGCTTTCTACAGAGCGATGCAAGCCTATGAAACTGCTTTAATTGGTGGACAGACATCTTTAATTTTATCACCTGACAGTGAATTCTTTAAATTTTTTGGTAACATAAAACCTAAAAATTAATCTAAAATAATGAAAGAGCTAATTATAGCTTTTGGACTTTTTCTTTTTATAGAAGGAATTTTATATGCCTTATTTCCATCAAAAATGAAAAGTATGTTAAAAAAAATGGAGATGATAAAAGATTCACAATTAAGAAGTGGTGGGTTAATTTTTGCAGTTATAGGTTTTATAATTATTTGGTATATAAAAAGTTAAAATGAACAGAATTAAAAAATTATTTATTATATTTTTTGCAATAAGTTTTGCATCACAAGTATTAGCAAAAGACGCACCAGCTTCATTTGCGGATCTGGCAGAAAAATTAATGCCCTCTGTTGTAAATATTTCTACAACAACAACAGTTACTACAAATTCAAATCCATTTCCTGGTTTTCAGTTTCCCCCAGGATCACCTTTTGAAGATATGTTTAAAGAATTTGGAACACCTCAAACAAGGAAGTCTGCTGCACTTGGTTCAGGATTTATAATAGAAGAGAGTGGAATTGTAATCACTAACAATCATGTTATTCAAAATGCAGAAGATATTTTAGTTCGAGTTGATGGTGATAAAGAATATAAAGCGACGGTTGTTGGTGCTGATCCCTTATCTGATATTGCAGTCCTTCAAATAGATTCAAAAGAAAAATTTATACCAGTTAAATTTGGAAATTCTGATCAAGCAAGAATTGGTGATTGGGTTATTGCAATCGGTAATCCCTTTGGCTTAGGAGGAACGGTTACTGCAGGAATAATATCAGCAAGAAATAGATCAATTGGTCTGTCTCGTTATGAAGATTACATTCAAACTGATGCATCAATAAACTCAGGAAACTCAGGCGGACCTTTATTTGATATGAATGGTGATGTAATTGGAATTAACACAGCAATTTTGGGTAAAGGAGGCTCTATTGGGATAGGTTTTTCGATACCATCGAACGATGCAAAAAGAGTTGTAAATCAATTGATAGAATTTGGTGAAACTAAAAGAGGATGGCTGGGTGTTAGAATTCAGGTAGTTTCTGAAGAAATTGCTGAAGTTGAAAAATTAGATGAACCTAGAGGAGCATTAGTTGCTAGTGTTGCAGAAAATAGCCCATCTGACAAAGCAGGAATTAAAGCAGGAGACATTATATTAGAGTTTAATAACACTAAGATTAAAGAGATGAAAGAATTACCAATAATTGTTGCACAAACAGAAGTTGGTAAAACTGTAGATGTTAAAATCTGGAGAAATAAAAGAGAGATTACAAAAAAAATTAAACTAGGAAGACTTGAAACTTCAGAGGATTTTAAAGTAGAAAAAAAAGAAACTAAAGAAGAAACACCTGAAATTTCTGAAATTAAATCTTTAAAAATAATTGTAAGACCATTGAATGATGAAGATATTGAGCAAAGAAAATTACCCAATCAAACAACAGGTTTAGTTATAACAAATATTGGAAAAAATAGCCCAATAGATTACTTAAATGTTGGAGATGTTATTGTTGAAGCTCAAAAGAAAAAAATAAAATCTACTAAAGATCTTGAAGATATTGTAGGCACTGTTTTAAAATCTAATCAAAAAACTATTTTGATTGTAATTTACAATAATCAAAACCAAAGAAGATATATTGGTGTTAAGCTAGATTAATAATGGACAAACAGTCCAAAATTATCTTAATTTCAGGACCGACTGCATCAGGTAAATCAAATTTTGCTGTTAAGATTGCAAAAAAAATTGAAGGAGAAATCATCAATGCTGACAGCATGCAGGTTTACAAAAAATTAAAAATATTAACTGCAAGACCCAACAAGCAAGAACAAAAAAATATTAAACATCATCTATATGGATTTGTTGATTTAAATGAAAAATTTTCAACTGGACAATGGTTAGAACTCACAATTAAAAAAATTAAAAATATTCAAAAAAAGAAAAAAATTGCAATTTTAGTTGGTGGAACAGGTCTATATTTTCAATCATTAATCAATGGACTAGTTAAAATTCCAGAGATACCTCTTAAGTTTAGAAACAAAGTTAGACTAATGTCTAAAAAAGAAGGACAAAAAAAATTTTATAAAAAACTTTTAAAACTTGATCCTAAAATTAAAGACAAATTTGATCCAAATGATACTCAAAGATCCATAAGAGCTTATGAGATTAAATCTTATACAAATATATCTATGTATGATTGGTTAGCTAAGACTAAATCTGAATTTAAAGATAGTGATTTTTTAAAACTCTATATTGAAACAAAAAGAGAAAAACTTGTTGAAAGAATTAATTTAAGAACTTCTAGCATGGTAAATAGTGGAGCCATTTCTGAAGTTAAAAAATTTCTTAATCTAAAAATTAAAAAAGATCAGAGTGTAAACAAGGTAATTGGGATTGCCGAATTGACACAGTATCTAAATGATGAAATTACCTTGGATGAAGCAGAAGAGTTAATATCAATTAAAACAAGACAATACGCTAAAAGACAAGCGACTTGGGCAAGAACTAGGATGACATCGTGGATTAAAATTGATCCAATCAAATTAGATGGTTATATAAAAAAATTAAAAAAATCTTCTCTTAAACTTGACCAATTAACATAAAGTCCGATAGATTGCCTGGATGCCAAAATTATATTCAGGAGCAGAGATAGTATTCAAGTGTCTTGAAGACCAAAAAGTTGAACATATTTTTGGATATCCAGGTGGAGCAGTTCTTCCTATCTATGATGAACTAAAAAATCATCCAACTATAAAACATATTTTAGTTAGGCATGAACAAGGAGCAGGTCATGCTGCAGAAGGTTATGCAAGATCAACTGGAAAACCAGGTGTTGTATTGGTTACTTCAGGACCAGGTGCAACAAACGTTGTAACTGCATTAACCGACGCGTATATGGACTCAGTTCCTCTAGTTTGTATTTCAGGACAAGTACCCACACACTTAATTGGAACAGATGCTTTTCAAGAATGTGATACTACAGGAATTACAAGACCTTGCACAAAACATAACTGGTTAGTTAAAGATATAAATGATTTACCAAGAATTATGCATGAAGCCTTTGAGGTTGCAACAACAGGAAGACCAGGACCAGTATTAGTTGATATTCCAAAAGATATTCAATTTGCAAAAACAAAATATTCAAAACCAAATAAAGATAAAAAAGTTGTTACTAAAAATTTAAATAGATTTAATCAAAAAGACATAGATCAACTTATTAATTTAATGAGTAAGTCTAAAAAACCAATATTTTATACTGGCGGTGGAGTAATTAACTCAGGACCCAAAGCAAGCGAATTGTTAAGAGAACTAGTTTCTTTAACAGGGTTTCCTATAACCTCAACTTTACAAGGCCTAGGTGCTTATCCTGGAAATGATAATCAATTTTTAGGAATGCTTGGAATGCACGGAACTTATGAAGCTAATAATGCAATGCATGACTGTGACTTATTAATTAATATTGGTGCAAGGTTTGATGATAGGATCACAGGAAAAATAGATGAATTCTCTCCGAAATCAAAAAAGGTTCACATTGATATAGATCCATCCTCAATCAATAAGATAGTTAAAGTTGATTTATCAATAGTTGGTGATGTATCGGATGTAATCAGTTCAACGACCAAGACATTAAAAAAGAAAAAATTAAATCTAGAAAAATCTAATAAACAAAAAATTTCAAACTGGTGGTTACAAATTGAAAAATGGCGGACTAAACAATCTTTAAGTTTTGTGAACAGCGATACAATTATTAAACCTCAGTATGCAGTTCAACGATTGTACGAATTAACAAAAAACAGTGACACTTATATTACAACTGAAGTCGGACAGCATCAAATGTGGGCAGCACAGCATTATAAATTTGATAAACCTAATAGATGGATGACATCTGGGGGTCTTGGAACTATGGGTTATGGATTACCAGCAGCTATTGGTGTTCAGGTAGCTCATCCAAAAAAACTAGTGGTAGATATAGCAGGTGAAGCCTCAATTCTTATGAATATGCAGGAGATATCAACAGCAGTTCAGTATAATTTGCCAATAAAGATATTTATTTTAAATAACCAATATATGGGAATGGTTAGACAGTGGCAGGAGCTACTACACGAAAAAAATTATTCTGAAAGTTATTCAAAAGCTCTACCAGATTTTGTTAAATTAGCAGAAGCTTATGGATGTGTTGGTATTAGAGCAAAAGATCCAAGTGAATTGGATGAAAAAATTGAAGAAATGATTAACACAGATAGACCTGTTATTTTTGACTGTCTTGTAGATCAAGGAGAGAATTGTTTTCCAATGATCCCATCTGGAAAACCTCACAACCAAATGCTTTTAGGTCCAAAGGATCAGGATGCAAATAAAATTACAGGAAAAGGAAAAGCGTTAGTTTAAATGGTAAAATCTAAATCCGCATATAGCACACCGAGTAAATCTGGAAAAATTGATACACACATTATTGTTGTATGGGTTGATAACGAAGCAAGTGTTTTATCAAGAGTGGTAGGGCTATTTTCAGGTAGAGGATATAATATTGAATCTTTAGCAGTTGCTGAAATTGACCATAAAAAAAATCTTTCTAGAATTACTATTGTCACAACAGGGACACCACAAGTTATAGAACAAATTGTATTGCAGCTTAAAAAATTAGTTCCAGTGCATAATGTTGTTAATTTTAAAAGAGAAGATAAAAAAGTGATATTTAAAGAAATGGCACTATTAAAAATTGTTGCAAATTCTATCAAAATTAAGAAAGCTTTAAATGCTTGTAAAAAGTATAATCCAGTTATATTAGATCAGACAAATAAATCTGCTGTAATTCAAATAACAGCTTTAAGAAGAGAAATAGATAGTATGATAAAGAATTTAAAACCACTTGGTCTTGTCAGTGCCTCAAGAACGGGAGCGGTAGCAATGACCAGAGGTGCAGAAATTTTAAATTAATTACCAATAGGAGAAAAAAAATGAAAATGTTTTATGAAAAAGATGCAGATGTAGATTTAATTAAAAGTAAAAAAATAGCAATTTTTGGTTATGGAAGCCAAGGTCATGCACATGCACTAAATTTAAAAGATAGTGGAGCCAAAGAAGTTGTTGTAGCGCTTAGAGATGGGTCAGCAAGTAAAGCAAAAGCTGAGTCAAAAGGATTAAGAGTTATGAATATGTCAGATGCTGCTGAATGGGCAGAAGTTGCAATGATCTTAACACCTGATGAATTGCAAGCTTCAATTTATAAAAATCATATTGAGCAAAGAATCAAACAAGGAACAAGTTTAGCTTTCGCTCATGGATTAAATATTCATTACAAGCTGATTGATGCTAGAAAAGATTTAGATGTATTTATGGTTGCTCCAAAAGGACCGGGTCACTTGGTTAGAAGTGAGTTTGAAAGAGGTGGTGGAGTCCCATGTTTATTTGCAGTTCATCAAGATGGAACAGGTAAAGCAAGAGACCTCGCATTATCATATGCCTCAGCAATAGGTGGGGGGAAATCTGGTATTATTGAAACTACCTTTAAAGATGAGTGTGAAACAGATTTATTTGGTGAACAATCAGTTTTATGTGGTGGATTAGTTGAGCTTATTAAAAATGGCTTTGAAACCCTAACTGAAGCTGGCTATGAACCAGAAATGGCATACTTTGAATGTCTACATGAAGTAAAGTTGATAGTAGACTTAATTTACGAAGGAGGAATTGCTAATATGAATTACTCAATTTCCAATACAGCAGAGTATGGAGAGTATGTATCTGGTAAAAAGGTTGTTGATAGTGAGAGCAAGAAAAGAATGAAGGAAGTTCTAGCTGATATTCAATCTGGTAAGTTCACAAAAGACTGGATGAAAGAGTGTGAAGGTGGCCAAAAGAACTTTTTAAAAATGAGAAAAGATCTTGCGGATCATCCAATTGAAAAAGTTGGTGCAGAACTTAGAGCCATGATGCCTTGGATTGGTAAGAAAAAATTAATAGATAGTGATAAGAGTTAATTTTTACTAAAAACCTAAATCGATCATAAATTATAAACAAAATATAACATTTATTTTGCAATCTCTATTATAGATTGTATTATAGATTTTCTAAAATTATTGATTATGAGCAATAAAGATAAAGTTATTATATTTGATACTACGATGCGAGATGGTGAGCAGTCACCTGGTGCATCAATGAGTATTGAAGAAAAAATTCAAATTGCTAGAATTTTTGATGAATTAGGCATAGATGTAATTGAAGCTGGTTTTCCAATTGCATCCCCTGGTGACTTTGAGGCTGTAACTGCAATAAGTAAAATTCTAAAAAATTCTATTCCATGTGGATTATCAAGAGCTAGCAAAAAGGATATAGATGCATGTCATGAAGCATTAAAAGCTTCCCCAAGATTTAGAATTCATACTTTTATTTCCACAAGTCCATTACACATGAAACACAAATTAAATAAAACTCCAGAACAAGTTTTGGATGCAATAAAAGAAAGTGTAACTTATGCAAGAAATTTAACAGATGATGTTGAGTGGTCTTGTGAAGATGGAACTAGAACAGACATGGATTTTATGTGTAAGATAGTTGAGACAGCAATCAGCAGTGGAGCCAAAACAATAAATATTCCTGACACTGTTGGTTATACAATTCCATCAGAATTTACTAAAATTATCACAACTTTAAAAAACAAAGTTCCAAATATAGATAAAGCTATTTTATCTGTTCACTGTCATAACGATTTAGGATTAGCTGTTGCAAATTCTTTGGCTGGAGTTCAGGCTGGTGCAAGACAAGTTGAATGTACAATTAATGGTATTGGAGAAAGAGCAGGTAATGCTGCACTTGAAGAAATTGTAATGGCGATAAGAACAAGAAATGATTTAATGCCTTTTACAACAGGAATTAAAACTGAATTATTAAGTAAAGCTTCAAAAGTTGTCTCTAATGCAACGTTTCCAGTTCAATTTAATAAGGCAATTGTTGGAAAAAATGCTTTTGCTCATGAAGCAGGTATTCATCAAGATGGAATGCTTAAAAATAGAGAAACTTATGAAATTATGACACCAGAGAGTGTGGGGGTTAAGAAAACTTCACTAGTAATGGGTAAACATTCGGGGCGACATGCTTTTAAAGAAAAGTTAAATGATCTTGGTTATGCAGATGTAACTGATGACGTAATCCAATCTGCTTTTGGTAAATTTAAAGTTTTAGCTGACAAGAAAAAACATGTTTATGATGATGATATTATGGCCTTAGTTGATGATAGTTTAATTTCAGACAATAAAATTAATGCAATAAATTTAAAGTCTTTAAAAGTTTTTGCAGGAACAGGTGAGCCTCAAAAAGCAGAAATGACACTTGACGTTTATGGAGAAGTAAAATCAACATCAGAAACAGGTGATGGTCCTGTAGATGCTATTTTTAAATGTATAAAAGTTTTATATCCACACGACGTTAAATTACAACTTTATCAAGTACACGCAGTTACTGAGGGAACAGACGCTCAAGCTACAGTAAGTGTTAGAATTGAAGAAGAAGGCAAAACTACAGTTGGACAAGCTGCTGATACTGACACATTAGTAGCGTCAGCTAATGCTTATTTAAGTGCTTTAAATAAAATGATTATTAAAAGAAAAAAAACTGCTCCAATGGAGCATGAAACTCAAAAAGTGAAAGGTATATAACTAAGATGGCTAATTGGTTTAAAAATTTAAGTAGTATTTGGAGTCAAGATATGGCGATTGATCTTGGAACTGCCAACACACTTGTTGTTTTAAAAGGGCAAGGAGTAGTTTTAAATGAACCCTCTGTAGTAGCCATTGCTGATAATAATGGAAAAAAAACTGTGTTAGCTGTAGGTGATGAAGCAAAGACGATGCTTGGAAGAACACCTGGTAACATTAGTGCTATTAGACCTTTGAGAGACGGAGTGATTGCAGACTTTATAGTTACAGAGGAAATGATTAAACATTTTATAAAAAAAGTTCACAAAAATAAAACTTTTGCAAACCCAAGAATTTTAATTTGCGTTCCAACAGGGTCAACACCTGTTGAAAGAAAAGCCATTCAAGATAGTGCGTTAGCGGCGGGGGCCAGAAGAGTTCAGTTAATTGAAGAACCTATTGCTGCAGCAATTGGTGCAGGTCTTCCAATCTCAGAAGCAACAGGATCAATGGTTGTTGATATAGGTGGAGGTACTACGGAGATAGCCGTTATGTCACTAGGTGGTCTTGTTTATTCTAGATCTTTAAGAGTTGCGGGAGATGCAATGGATACAGCATTAGTTAATTATATGAGAAAAGAATATAATTTAATGATTGGAGATAGTACTGCTGAAAAAATAAAAAAAGAAATTGGTACTGCTATACCATCGAACAGCAATACTTATGCTGTTAAAGGTAGAGATTTAAGATCAGGAACACCTAAAGAAGTAAATATTACTGAAGAAGATACAGCGGAAGCTTTAAATGATATTTTAAAAGAAATGGTAAATGGGATAAAAGATGCTCTGGAAAATACCCCTCCTGAATTGTCAGCTGATTTAGTAGATATGGGTTTAACGTTAACAGGCGGTGGAGCTTTATTAAAAAATATTGATAAAAGATTCTCAAAAGAAACTGGATTGCCAGTTTTTATAGCAGATGATCCTTTAGCATGTGTTGCAATTGGGACAGGAAAAGCGCTAGATCAAGAAGAAACATTCTCTACTATGTTATCTGAGTATTAGAAATAATGGAAACAAGCAGAGATGATTTTGTAATTGCATTAAGATCTGCTTTTTTAAAAAAAGGAACACAGCAAAGATTCTCATTATTAAGTTTAATATTTTTTTCTATATTTTTTTTAATTTTGGGCAGTTTTAATTTTAAAATTATAAACTATGTAAAAATAGGCATTAAGGAAGTAGTTTATAGATCGTCTTTTATAGTTTCTGTGCCAGAAAATTTATTAAAAGATAGTTATCTTACAATCCAAAATCATAAAAAACTTTATAAGGAAAATGAAAAAATTAAGTCTGAACTAGAGATTTTAAAAGCCAAAGATTTATTAAATGAATTTATAATTTCAGAAAACCAAAGATTAAAAAATATTGTTGATGATCATTTGGTTAAATCAGACACTATAATTGCTAAAGTTTTAAGTGATAAAAGTAGTCCTTACTTAAGATCAATCATCATTAACAAAGGCAGTAAACATAAAGTAAACCTTGGAATGGTTGTAATAGATGGTGAATATCTTGTTGGAAAAATTGTTGAGGTTAACTATTCATCATCTAGGGTATTATTACTTTCAGATTTGAATAGTAAAATTCCAGTCATAGTAGAACCGAACACAGTAATTTCTATACTTTCAGGGACGGGTAAAGATTATGGGGTAATTCAGTATAGCAAAAAATATGAGGATATCAAAAATGAGTCTGTTATTTACACTTCTGGAGCAGGCAGCTTATTCAAGGCTGGAATACCTATAGGAAGAATGAATATTAATAACTTGAGTGATGAAAAAAAAGTAGATTTTTTTTCAGATTTTTCTCAATTAAAATTTGTAAAAGTTGTTTCATTTAAAAAAAGTGAGAACAAATGACAGGGTTAAGAAATAAAAATTTTATTAGAATAATATTATTAAAAGTACCCGTAATTTTACTTTTTGTATCTGTTTTAAATGATTATGATTTTAATTATTCAGGTTTAAAATATTTTTCATTTAATTTTTCATATATTTTAATTTTTTACTACAGTCTAAAAAAAACTGAAAGTTTAGGATATACTTATATTTTTATTGCAGGTTTGTTTAACGATGTTGTGATAGGAACTCCAATTGGATTAAGCAGCTTAATGTATCTAATACTTTGTGTAGCAGCATCCTATCTTAGAAATATCACTTTAAGACCAAGTTTACTAAAAGATGGTATATTTTTTCTTTTAACAATTTTAATTATAAATTCATTATTGTTTTTATCTTTAAAATTTATTTTTAATTATGAGTTAAATTATTTTGACCAAATAATAAATATGGTATTCACTTTTTTGTTTTATTTTTTATTTTCAAATTTATTTAATTTTTTTGAAAATTATGTAGTGAGAAATAATAATGCTGGGTGAAGATTTTGGTGTAAAAAAAGTTCAAACCATTAATAGAAGAATGTTTATTATTAGTGCTGCTAAGATTATTGTATTTACTGGAATAATTACTCGATTATTTTCATTACAAATTACAGAGAATAAAAAATATTTAACTCTATCTGACAAAAATAGATTACGTGAATGGAAATTACCTCCAATTAGAGGTGAGTTTTTAGATTATTTTGAAAATATTATTGCTGGTAATTTAAAAGTATATCAACTTCATGTTATTCCTGAAGAAGTAGAAGATTTTAAATATTTGATGGTAAGGTTAAAAGAAATTTTAAATATTAGTAATAATGATTTTAAAAAAATAATAGACCAAAAAAATAAACAAAAACCTTGGGAAACTATAATCATTTCTAAAAATTTAACATGGGAGCAGTTTACAAAAGTTAATTATTACTTGCACGATTTAGTAGGAGCCAAACCAGTTCTATCTGTATCACGAAACTATCCCTTTAGTGAAAGTTATACACATGTCTTGGGCTATGTTAGTGAAGCGAGTGAAAAAGATATTCTAAATAATGAAATTATAAGAAGTACACATGTACCAGGTCTCAAAGTGGGAAAAAATGGTTTAGAAAAAACTTTTGAAGATGAATTAATTGGTACGAATGGTATCCAAAGGTATGAAGTTAATGCCTATGGAAAAAGAATTAGCCAACTTGATCATACCGATGGATTAAATGGCAAAACAATTAAACTCACTGTAGATACAGAAATTCAAAAGTTTTGTAATGAGCTTTTAAAAGGTGTAGCTGGCTCAATAAGTATAATGGATATTTATACGGGTGATATAATTGCTATGCAGTCATCACCATCATTTGACCCTAATTTATTTCTTTTTGGAATTAATCAAGATGACTGGCAGTTAATTAGAAACAATCCATTAAAACCATTAGTTAATAAAACTTTATCTGGTTTGTATTCACCAGGCTCAACATTCAAACCAATGGTAGCTTTATCAGCACTAGAAAATAAAATTATTGATGAAAATTTCAAAGTTAACTGTACAGGAAAAATTGAAATGTATGGACAAACTTATCATTGCTGGAAAAAAAGAGGACATGGCATTGTAGATTTAAAGAGCGCAATGAAGCAGTCTTGTGATACATATTTTTATGAGATTGCGAGAAAACTTGGTGTAGATCGATTAAAAGAAACATCTATAAAATTTGGCCTTGGTGAAAAAGTTTTAAATGAAACATTTAGTATTGAGAAAAAAGGGTTAATTCCTGACACCAAATGGAAAAAAAATAATTTAGGAAAAGGTTGGGTTATAGGTGAAACATTAATCACAGGTATTGGACAAGGCTATACTCAAACAACACCTCTACAATTATGTCAAATGACAGCTCAGCTTGCAAATGGAGGATTTAAGATTTATCCAAAAATAATAGTAGAAGAGGATAGTAAAACTGCAGAAGAAATTAGATTCATAATGAATGAAAACAAAAAACAATTAAATAAAAAAGACAGTGGATTAAAAGATACAACAGAAGAACTTTTAGGGTTTTTAGATAAAAAGGAACATGAAACCTTATTTAAAAATTCTAAAAATATAAACTTAGTTCGTGAAGCGATGTTTGCATCTACAAATGAGGTCAGAGGGACTTCTTATAATTCACGTATCGAAGATCCCAAATACCAATTTGCTGGAAAGACAGGAACATCACAGGTTAAAAGAATAACTGAAGCTGCAAGAGAACTTGATTTAAGTACCTCTGAAATTCCATATAATGAGAGGGATCACGCTTTATATATAGCGTTTGGTCCATATAAGAATCCAAGATACGCATTAAGTATTGTTATAGAGCATGGTGGATCAGGTAGTTCAGCTGCTGCACCGATTGCAAAAAAACTGTTTAAATTAATTATAGATAGACATGAGCTAAGAGAGAAACAAACTAAACAAAATGATTTAAAAATATAAATGCAATACAATTCATTTAATACACAACCCACTTTTTTTCAAAAATTAAGAAATTTTGATTACATTTTGTTAATTTGTATTTTATTGCTTGGGTTAATTAGTGCTTTGTCCATGTACTCAACCGATGGGGGGCAAATCTTATTTCATAGCAAAAGTCATATTTCAAAATTTTTAATTTTTTTCACAATGATGATTTTTATGTCATTTTTTAATATTAAATTTTGGCATTACTTTGCTTACTTTTTATATATTGTAGTTTTATTTTTTCTAGTCTGGGCTTCCTTGTATGGCATTAAAGCTTCAGGATCACAAAGATGGATCAATTTATATTTTATTAATTTACAGCCATCTGAATTAATGAAAATTGCAATAATAGTATGCCTTGCTAAATATTATCACCGTATACAATTGAATAAAGTTAATAGTTTTCAAGTTATGTTTGTTGCTTTGGTAATTTTAATTTTACCAATCATGCTTGTTATTACTCAACCTGATTTGGGAACTGCAATTTTAATTGCTTTAAGTGGATTAGTTGTCATTTGGCTTGCAGGAATTAATATTAAATATTTTGTTTATTCTTTTATAGCTTTATTAATTTCAATGCCTTTTGCTATTGCTTTTTTACAGCCTTATCAAAAGCTTAGAATTTTGACTTTTCTTAATCCAGATAGGGATCCTCTAGGTGCAGGTTACCAAATTATTCAATCTAAAATAGCAGTTGGATCAGGAGGTTTAACTGGCAAAGGTTTTTTAAAAGGCACTCAAAGTTATTTAGAATTTTTACCGGAAAAACATACAGATTTCATTTTCACTTTATTTGCTGAGGAACATGGTTTTTTAGGTTCCCTAATTTTATTGTTAATTTATATAATCATTATTTATAGAGTATTAAGAATTGGTGCAATCTCGAGGAGTTATTTCGCTAAACTTTTTTGCTACGGCTATGGGTCTGCAATATTTTTTTATGTAACAGTAAATATGTCAATGGTTTTAGGTTTACTGCCTATCGTTGGATCTCCCCTGCCAATTATGTCATATGGAGGGTCTTCAATGCTTGCAACCATGATCGGATTTGCAATTGTTATGAGTGCTAAAATTAATCATAAACAGCTAATAGCGTAAGTATTTTAATGTTTTACTTGTCTAATTTGTCGCGAGAATATTTAATTTTAAGAATTATATAAAGTGTCATGGAAAAAAATTTAAAAATTGGAATTGTTGGTGCTGGTATACAAGGTATTTCGAATGCTTTATTTTTACAAAAAAAAGGTTTTAGTGTAACAATTTTTGATAGAGATGAACCGGGAAGTCCTGCTGCATCCTACGGTAATGCAGGTCACTTTTCTCCATATGCATCTGTTCCTATAAATAGACCTGATGTATTAACTGATGTCCCTGCAATGCTTTTAAGTTCTACAGGTCCACTTGCTTTAAAATGGAACTATGTTCCAAAAATGATGCCTTGGTTTTTACAATTTGTAAGAAACTGTACTACAAAAAGAATGATGCATACCGCTAAAAACATGCATCAAATTTTAGATTTAGCATTACCTGCTTATGATGAATTATTTGATGAAGTAGAGCTTGGAGGATTAGTTGAGAAAAAAGGTATTTTATATATTTGGAACGATCAAAGTTTAAAAAGCAGAGAATTAGAGATTAAAGTTAGAAATGAACTGGGGGTTGATCAACAAGTAATTACTCCAAAAGAAATTCATGACTTAGAACCCAATATAAAACCTATCTATCATGGAGGTGTTTATTACCAATATGGCAGACATGCGAGAAACCCTAAAAAAATTCTTTTAAAACTTTATGATCTTTTTTTGAAAAAGGGGGGTAAGTTTTTAAAAATGAATATTAAAGACATAAATTTTAATGATGAAAAGCCAGTTATAAAATCTGAAACACAAAGTTTTCTATTTGATAAAATTGTTATTGCCTGTGGTTCATTTTCAAAAAAATTAACAGATAATTTAGATGAAAAAATACCTCTAGATACTGAAAGAGGGTATCATGTGCATTTTAAAAATTGCGATCATCTTTTAAGTAGACCCGTAATTTTCCAAAATAGAGGATTTGGTATTACACCCATGGAACAGGGACTTAGAGTTGTAGGTACGGTTGAATTTGGTGGATTAGACAACCCATTATCAAAATCAAGAGTTAAAAATTTAATTAATAATGCAAAATACATGATGGGTGATTTACCCGAACATGAAGATGAGTGGCTTGGTTTTAGACCTACATTACCAGACTACTTGCCTGTAATAGGACCTTCAAAAAAATATAAAAATGTTTTTTATTGCTTTGGTCATCATCATTTAGGATGGACATTAGGACCTATTTCAGGGAAAATAATCTCTGGAATGATTGCTGAAGAAAATACAAACTTAGATTTAAAGCCATATAGCTCTCTTAGGTTTAGCTAAGTGATAAATAAAAATAATGTTGCTTATATTTTTTTATTTTTAGCAGCTTTATTTTGGTCAGGAAATTTTTTAGTTGGAAAATTTGCTAGTCAATATCAAGTACCTCCATTTTCATTAAATTTTTATAGATGGCTTTTTGCTTGGTTGATCTTAGCTCCATTTACAATTCAAGAACTATTTAACAAAAGAAGTTATATTTTAGAAAATTATAAATATTACACAATTCTTGGAATAACGAGTGTCACCATCTTTAATTCAATTGTCTATTATTCTTTAAACTTTACGCAAGTTATCAGTGGAGTGTTGATGATATCAACAATACCAGTGATGATCATTTTCATTTCTTCAATTTTAAAAATTGAAAAAACTAATACTTTTCAAATAATGGGCGTTACATGTTCTTTTATTGGAGTTGTTTTAATTATAACCAAAGCAAATCTTGGAATATTAATGAATTTAGACTTTAACAAGGGTGACATCACGATGGTTTTTGGAATGCTTTCTTGGGCTACTTATTCAGCTCTTTTAAAGAAAAAAAAACACGAACTATCTCAACTAGGTTTACTAGAAGTAGTAATTTCATTTGGCTTTATTTTTTTAATACCAATTTACTTTATAGAGTATCAAATGGGCTTTAGAATTGTTTTAAATCAAAACTTTTACATGATTTTATTTTATGTAGTTCTATTTCCAGGTCTTGCTTCTTTTATTTTTTGGATAAAGGGAGTTGCTTTAATTGGTGCTAACAGAGCAGGTGTTTTTTTACATATGATGCCTATTTTAAGTGCAATTATGGCAATGATTATTTTTAATGAAAAATTTATGTTTTATCATATGTTGGGCGCAATATTTATTTTAACAGGAATTCTTTTATCAAACAGAAAGATTAAAAATGCTTAAAGTTGCTATCTTAGATGATTACCAAAACGTGTCTCACGAATTTGTTGATTTAAAAAAATTATCTGGCAAATATGAATTTAAAATATTCAGTGAACCCTTTGAAGATGAAGCAGATGCCATAGAGCAATTATCAGACTTTGAAGCATTATTGATAATGAGAGAGCGAACTCCTATTACTAAAAATTTAATCGATAATTTAAATGACCTTAAATATATCATTACCAGTGGTTCAAGAAATAAAGCAATAGACTTAGCTACTGCTAAAAAAAGAAGAATTGTAGTATGTGGTACTGACATTGATTTTGCAGGCACAACAGAATTAACCTGGGGTTTAATCTTAGGGTTAGCTAGAAATTTTAAAGAAGAAATTGACAACATGTACCAAGGTTACTGGCAAACCACTATTGGGTTTGAGCTTAAAGGAAAGATTTTGGGGTTAGTTGGACTTGGAAGAGTTGGTTCACAAGTTGCAAAAATTGGAAAAGCTTTTGGCATGGAAGTTATGGCTTGGAGTGAAAATTTAAACTTGGATACCTGTAAAGAATTAGATGTTCTTCCATGCAGTAAAGAAGATTTACTTCAAAATTCTGATTTTCTATCTATCCATGTTCAAGGTGGAGAAAGATATAAAGAATTAATAAAATTAAAAGAGCTTGATATGATGAAGAAAACTGCTTTTTTAATTAACACATCAAGAGGATCAATTATTAATGAAGATGATTTAATTATCGCACTATCAACCAATGTTATTGCTGGCGCAGGACTTGATGTTTATGAAAAAGAACCTTTACCAGAAGGTAATAAATTAAGATTTTTACCAAATGCATTATTAATGCCTCATGTTGGTTATGTAACTGCAGAAAATTATAGTGTATTTTATACACAAATGATTGAAGGTTTAGAGGCATGTGTTGCGGGTAAACCCTTAAGAGTATTAGAATAAATTTATGACAAAAAAAATTAACAAAGACCTTACAGCTGAGCAAAAATTAGTTTTATTTGAAGATGGAACTGAAGCACCAGGCACGAGTGAATTAAATCACGAGAAGAGAGAAGGCAGCTATCACTGTACTAATTGTGGTGAAAAATTATTTGATTCAAACACTAAATATGAAAGTGGTTCAGGTTGGCCATCGTTTTATCAATCATTACCCGATGCTTTTGAAACTAAAACAGATACTTTATTAGGGTACGAAAGAGTAGAATATCATTGTAAGAAATGTGGTGGACATCACGGTCATATCTTTGAAGATGGACCAAAGCCAACAGGCAAAAGATACTGTAATAATGGTATTTGCCTAACCTTTAAGCCAAAAGATTAGCTTTATTTTAAAAGATCTTGTAATTTATTTTCCTTTTCAAGGGCTCTAACATCATCGTAACCACCAATATGATTTTCATCAAAAAAGATTTGAGGAATAGTTCTTTTACCATTAGCTTTAGTAATCATTTCATCCATCGCACCATCAACTGTTGCAATGTTGATTTCTTTATATTCAACGTTATTTCTAGTTAACAATTTCTTTGCTGCATCACAAAAAGCGCAAAGTGGACCTGTATAAATAGTTACTGATTTCATATCTTATAAATAATCATTCTTTTTAATTTTACTAGTAATTTCTTTTCTAGAGTATTCAAATTTTTTTCTATGTTTAATACTTTTTTGATTAACTCTTTTTCTCCACAATCTAAAAGAAACAGGCTTTATAGATCGTCTCATAATCTTGATTACTTCAGCTTCAGTCTTCCCAGTTTTTTGTTCTATTTCTTCAAAGGTAATTCGGTCGGCCCAAGCAGCCCAAATAATCCAATCAGGATCTGATATATGAGGTTCTGGGTTTTTAACTCTAGTTATGGGGGTGTGACCTTTTTTTTTCATAAATTCTCTATTTTCATTATATTTGAAAAAAATGATTAATGCATTTTATTTAGGCTCATGATAATATCATATTTAAGATAGTCCTATTTAGCCATCTTTAGCTCCCGGTTTTATTTAGGACTATCCAAACCTTTAAAATGCTTCCTTTAAATTATTTCCTTTTTTTACAGATTATTTTATTTATGTTTATCACTCCTGGTACTCCCAGAATTGTGATCATTTCTTACTCGATGAATTATGGAGTTCAAAAATGTATCTGGACTGCATTAGGGGATGTTACTGCAAATACAATTCAAGCAATTTTAGTGATTTTTTTTCTTGGATCTTTTTTTGTAGATAACCCAAGTTTTCTAAATACCTTTAAATGGATAGGAATTGTATATTTGCTTTACCTTGCTTATGATATTTATAACTCAAGACCTAAAGAGATAAATTCAAATAATAATTCTTCAAAAAGTATCTTTTCATTTTTTAAAGATGGATTTTTAGTTGCAGGATTAAGTCCTAAGGCTTGGATGTTTTTTCCTTTAATTTTTCCACAGTTTATAGATTTTAATTCAAATTATATTATCCAGTTTATAATTTTAACCACAACTTATGTTGTGTTAGATTTTTTATCTTTAATTGCTTATGCTGTGCTTGCTAAAAAATTAATTGTTTGGATACAAGCAAACCCAAAAGTTATAAATACAATTTCAGCGTGTGTATTACTTATAATTGCAATAATTATAGCCTTTATTCAAAAATATTAGGTCGCATCTTTCCAGTTGAGGGTTGTATGAAGTTTAGTTTAGAGGTTTAATAATATTTTAAATTTAAAACTAATAGAGGAAAAAATAAAATGAAAATCAGAAATATAATTATTACTTTAGTTTCTGCAATTGCTCTTTTAATTTCAGCTTCAACAATATCTTTCGCGAAGGTTGTTGGGGATAAAATTATTTTAGGTGCAGCTATTTCATTGACTGGAAAATACTCGTCAAATGGTGTTCATACTCAAAACGGCTATAACTTAGCAGTTGACAGAATAAATGACATGGGTGGTATTAAAGTTGGTGGAAAAACTTACAAGTTTGAAATCATTTATTACGATGATGAATCAAACTCTGGAAGAGCAGCACAACTTGCAGAAAGATTAATTCAACAAGATGGTGTTCAATATATGCTTGGACCTTATAGCTCAGGCTTGACTAAAGCTATGGCTCCTGTAACTGAAAAATACCAAGTTCCTATGGTTGAAGCAAACGGTGCGTCTAGATCGTTATTCACTAAGGGTTATAAATATTTATTTGCAGTACTAGCTCCAGCGAACTTATATCTTGATGTAGCAATTGATCTTGCAGTTGAAAAAAATGGTGGAAAACCAGTTAAGATTGCAATGGCATTTGAACAAGACGCTTTTTCTCAAGATGTGAGATTAGGTATTCTTGATGCTGCTAAAAGAACAGGTTCTAAAATCATTATAGATGACAAGTTACCAAAAGAGCTTAACGATATGGCTGCTACTTTATCTAAAGTAAAAGCTACTAATCCGGACGTTCTTGTAGTTTCAGGTCATACTAAAGGTGCTTTGACAGCTGTTAGACAAATCTCAGAGATGAAAGTTGATGTGAAAATGTTAGCAATGACTCACTGTGATGCTGCTAAATTATCTAAGCAACATGGTAAAGCTTCTGAGTACGCGCTTTGTGCTTCTCAATGGCATAAGTCTCTATCTTATACGGATAACTTCTTTAAAGATGGTATGACGTATGATGCAGACTTTACTAAAGCTTTCGGATATGCACCGCCATACCAAGCTGCTGAATCTTCTGCTGCTTTATTAGTTTTTAAAGATGCGTTCGAAAGAGCACAATCATTTGATACTAAAAAAGTTAGAGATGCTTTAGCTGCAACTGATATGCAAACTTTTTATGGAAACATAAAATTTGCTGAAGGTGGTCAAAACGTATCTAAGCCAATGGTACTTTTCCAAGTATCATGTAACGATGATGGTAGTAAGTGTGAAAACAAAGTTGTTGCTCCTACAAAATGGGCATCAGCTGAGTTGGTACACCCAATTCCATCTTGGTCAAAAAGATAATACCTAATATGTAAAATGCTCCCTAGAAATAGGGGGCATTTTTTTATAAATAATAGAAAATAAAATTTATGGATTTCTTAATTTTCCAAGCCCCAATACTAATGGTCCAAGCTTCAATGGATGGAATACTACTTGGTATTTTATTTGCATTAATTGCTTATGGAATGGCTCTGCAGTGGGGAGTAATGAATATAATAAACATTGCTCAAGGAGAATTAGTAATCATGGGTGGATACATCGCTTACTTCATGTATTTATCAGGAATTCACCCAGCCTTTGGAGTAATTGTATCACCAATCATTATGTATTGTGTTGGTTGGGGAATGTACAAGCTTGTTATTAATAAAGTAGTAGACAAAGATTTATTTACATCAATTCTTGCAACTTTTGGAATTAGTATTTTAGCGCAACAATTAATGAACTTTGCATTTGGTGCCGATGTAGTTGTTGCTCAATCAAATTTTGGAACAACAATGTTGTTTGATAATTCAGTGACACTACCTAATGCTAAGATATTTTCAGGAGCAATTTGTGTGATATCGGCAATTATTCTTGTCATCTACATGAAAAAATCAAAATTAGGCAGAGCTATTAGAGCAACTGCTCAAAATGCAAGAGCTGCTAAAATTTTAGGTGTTGATACTGAAAAAGTTTATGCAGCAACTTTTGGAATAAATGCAGCACTATGTGGAATAGCAGGAGCATGTATTGCAATCACATTCACGTTGCACCCTTATACAGGACTACCTTACACAGTTAGATCTTTCATGATTGTAATTATTGCAGGACTTGGAAATTTACCAGCTGTTGCAATATCTGGTATGGGCCTTGGAATATTTGAGGAATGGGCAGATTATCTACTTGGAACAGAATTTAGAATAGCAGCTGTATTCTCGTTACTCGTATTAATCCTTGTTTATAGAAGATTTAAACTATCAAGAAAAAGAGAATATCTGAAATAATGAGTAAAAATACATTTCTATATGCAGGTTTAATAATTCTTGGTTTGGCTGGAGCATTCATATTCCCAGCTTATAAACTTCAGATGTCGTTTCTTTATATTTTAATTGTACTTGCGATGACTTGGGATGTTCAAGGAGGACAGATGGGTTACAACACGTTTGGTAATATATTATTTTTTGGTGTTGGAATGTATGTTGCTTCAAGCACTCAGATAGCAATGTTTTTTTCACTAGCTGAGTGGACAGATGCAGGGGGAGAAAAAACTTTTGTTCACACTATCCCACAATTTTTTCAAGGATTTGGAGTTGGAATATTGTTAGCTGGAATTATTCCAACAATAATTGCTGGAGTAATTGGTTATGGAATTTTAGGTTTAAGAGGACACTACTTTGCAATTTGTACATTAGCTTTAGGAATAGCTGCTGGTGAAATTGCTGGTGGAATTGAAATTATTGGAGCAGGACAGGGTATGACAGTTCCAGTTTGGCCAAAAGGTTTTGGAACGAATGCATCATCATCACAGTTTATGTACTATTTAAGTTTTGGTTTAGCAGTTGTAACTTTTATTACTTTAAAGTGGGCTTACAGCACAAGATTTGGATTAGTTTTAAACGCAATTAGAGACAATGAAGATAAAGCTGAAGCAATGGGTATTCATACTATGAGATATAAAATTATAGGTTGGATGGTATCAGCTTTCTTTGTTGGAATTGCAGGAGGACTAATGGGTCACATCAATGGCTATATTGAACCTACAGAAATCGCATTTGCAGGACCTACATTTGGAGTGTTCATGGTGTTAATGGCAATTCTTGGTGGTAAAGGAACTTTATGGGGACCACTAGTTGGTGCTGTTCTATTTCATTTATTTAAAGAAGGTTTTTGGACTTACTTCTTAGGCTGGCAGTATGTAGCTCTTGGAGTTTTAATTATTGTAATCGTTGTTTATTTTCCTGAAGGATTAATGGGATGGTTAAGAGAAAAATATCCTGAAAGATTTGGAGAAGTAATTGATGAAGCTGACCGAAAGGCACAGGTAGAATTAAAATAATGGCCATATTAGATATATCAAATGTAAGTAAATCTTTTGGCGGTGTTAAAGCCAACGTAGATATCTCTATGTCAGTTGAACAAGGTTCAATTGTAGGACTGATTGGTCCAAATGGTTCTGGAAAAACTACTTTATTTAACTCAATAGTTGGAACTTATCCAATTGATGGTGGATCAATTAAATTTAACGATAGAGAGGTATCTGAGTTACCAGTACCCGTTATTGCTAAACTTGGATTACTTAGAACTTTTCAGCAAACTCGAATTTATGGAAAATTAAACTGTATTCAAAATATGCTAATCAGCCACAAACCTGAAAACGATGGGATTTTAACAGTTTTCCAAAAAATACCTTCAGATTTAACTGATAAAGCAGAAACATTATTAAAGTTTGTAGGACTTCATCAAAAAAGAAAACTTAGAGCAGGAGATCTTTCTTTTGGTCAGCAAAAATTATTAGAACTAGCAATGGCCTTAATGAATGAGCCTAAAATGCTCTTGTTGGATGAGCCAACAGCTGGAATTAATCCAACATTAATTAATGGAATTATAGATCGTTTAATTAGTGTTAATAAAGATTATGGGATTACCCTGTTAGTTATAGAGCACAATATGAAAGTAATTATGAATTTAGCACAAAGAGTTTTTTGTTTAGCACATGGTCAAATGTTGGCAAACGGAACTCCAGATGAAATTAAAAATGATAAGCGTGTGCTAGACGCTTACTTGGGAGCACAATAATGTCAAATCAATATGATGTATTAGGAAAAGCACCAGGACCAGAAGAATTAAAAAAACTATCTCCAGACAATAACCACGTAACAATAAAAAAATTATCTGCTGGTTATGGTAAGATGGAAATTCTACATGATTTTGATTTATGTGTAAGTAAAGCTCAGTCGCTATGTTTAATTGGTCCAAATGGAGCAGGTAAATCTACGATCCTTCATTCTATTTATGGATTTACAAACATTTTTTCAGGACAAATAGAAATTGACGGTAAAGAAATTACTCACTTAACCCCAGCTGAAAAACTTAGGTCATGTGGAATAGCATATATCCTACAAGATAACTCAGTCTTTCCAGATATGACGGTTGAAGAAAATTTACTAATGGGTGGTTATGCTAAAGAAAATACGGACGAGTCTTATCAAGAAGCAGAAAGAATTTTTGAAAAATATGAAAGATTAAGAAATAGAAGAAATCAACCAGCAAAAGTTTTATCTGGTGGTGAAAGAAGACTATTAGAAATTTCTAGAGCACTAGTTATGAAACCTTCTGTATTACTTGTTGATGAACCTTCAATTGGATTAGAGCCAAGATATATAGATATGGTTTTTGAAATATTAAGAGACCTTCAACAAACTGAAAAGAAAACTATTATCCTAGTGGAACAAAATGCAAAAAAAGGATTAGAGTTTGCAGATATTGGTTATGTTTTAGTATCAGGACAAACTGCTATTGCTGGCAAAGGGGATGATTTATTAAAAAATCCTGATGTTGGTAGATTATTCCTTGGCGGTTAATGATTAATAAAGAATTTTTCTTTAAAGGTTTCAAATCTATTTTAGCTCCAGACAGTCCAGCACTTGCGTTAGGATGTTGCTTCATCGCTATAGGTGCACTTCTTAAAAATTTAGGATTTAATATTCAAGAAAGTATTTTTTCAACGATGCTTACTTATGCTTTGCCTGGATCATTAGTCATGGCTGAGTCGTTATTAGTTGGAGCGTCATTATTAAATATTTTTTTAGCTGTTTGGTTTGTTAATGCTCGTCTTTATCCAATGGCTGTTTCTTTGTTTCCATTAATGATGCATAAAAGCCAACCAAAATGGAAATATTACTTTTCATGTCATTTTATAGCAGTATCTGCATGGTTGATAATGAAGAGTAATTATAAAAGTATTGATAAAAAACATAGAATAGATTTTTGGATTGGAATTGGTTGTGCTACTTGGACTACTGCAGTAATAGGAACATTTATAGGTTTTTACGCATCTGATTATTTGGATAAAAATATGATGATGGGTTTAGCAATTTTAAATCCAATTTATTTTTTATGCATGATGGTAGGTGCAATGAAAACTATTCAAATTACAGCTGCAGTAATTTTAGGTCTGGTATTAGGACCAATTTTTTATTTTCTATCTCCAGAGTGGTCAATTTTACTGGGTGGGCTTGTTGGTGGAACAATTGCTTATTTTATAGGAGAACTAAATGTCAACTAGTGTATTTCTTGCAATCTTAGTCACGTCCCTTGCAACTTTCTCTTCAAGGTTTTTAGGTGCAATTTCTTCACAAGGAATAAAAGAAACTTCAAAATTATTTAAGTGGTTTAACTGTCTTGCCTACTCAACTCTAGCAGCATTAATAGCAAGAACAATTATATTTCCTGTAGGTGTTTTGTCTGATGCAAGTTATTTAAGTAGAGTAACTGTTGTTTTATTTTGTTTATTTATATTTTTTATATCTAAAAGAAATTTTGTTTATCCTACTGTTATTTCTGCTATCATGATGGCGCTACTAAGTAATTATCTCTAATGGAAAATATCTCTGGAATAACAATAACAGAACATCAAAATTCAAAAAGAATAATTGATATTAGAATTGAAGATGAAATTTTAGATAAATTAATATTTCCATTTAATAAATTTGATATTACTGCTTTAGAGTACAAACCATTTACTAGATTTACTATTGCCAAAAGTTTAGATGATTTAACTTCTAATAAATTAAGCAAATTACTTAATTCAATAATTAGAGACAGAAACACAGGTTGCTTTATAATAGGACCAAAAAATATAAGTCCAAAAATTAATGATACTTTTTTAGTTAAACTATCAACAGCAATTGCTTATTTAATTGGCAATCCAAACCATGACGCAATGGCTGGAAAATATTATGCAAGATTTTTCGTAAAGCACGAAGATAAAAGTGACTCGTATTTGAGAAAAGCCTACACAAATATGGATCTCCATACAGACGGGACATATGTCAAAGAGATCACAGATTGGCTGCTTATGACCAAAATTGAAGAACAAAATGTGCAGGGTGGAGAAACGGCAATGTTGCATCTTGATGACTGGGAACATTGTGAGGATTTATTTAATGATCCCATTGGAAAGCAAAAATTTGTATGGGGATCTCCTAAAAGTAAAAATATAGAATATAAAGTGGAGCATCCAGTTTTCACGACCGATGATAAAGGCAAGCCAAATATCTCATATATCGATCAATTCCCTGAGCCAAAAAATATGGATCAAGGAATTTTCTTACAAAGATTATCAGATGGTTTAGAGGAGAGTAAGAATAAGGTAATCACTAAATTAGGACCTGGATCAACTATTGTAGCTAATAATTATTTTTGGCTACATGGAAGAAAACCTTTTAAAGAAAATAAAGATTTAAGTAGAGAACTGTTGAGAATTAGAGGTTCTTTTTTTATTAATTAATTCACTAATATCACTATAAAGTAACTATATTTATGAAATTAGGCTTTATAGGAACGGGTAAAATTACGTCGGCTGTCATCACTGGGATTTGTAGTTCTAGCATTTCATATAACAAAATAATCATCTCTCACAGAAATAAATCTACATCTAGTACTTTAAAAAAAAAATTTAAAAAGATAACTATTAGTAAAGATAACCAGGAAATTATTAATTCATGTGATTGGATATTTTTATCAGTAACTCCAACGGTAGGTGAAAAAATTATTAAAAATTTAAAGTTCAGATCAAATCAAACTATAATCAGTTTCATATCAACAATTACTTTAGCTCAACTTAAAAAAGCAATTAAAGTTAAAGCAAAAATTATAAGAGCTATACCATTACCGCCAATATCTTTAAAAAAAGGACCCGTTCCTATTTGTCCACCCAATAAAAAAGTAAAAGATTTTTTTAATAAAATTGGCACTACTGTTGAAATAAAAAATGAAAAGTCTTCAATCAATTTTTGGTCAACCTCTGGAATGATGGCACCATTTTATGAATTATTAAGAGTGATGACTGACTGGTTAGTTAAAAGAGGAGTTAAACGAAATAATGCTCAAAAATATATAACATCTTTATTTTTAGCATTATCAGAAGATGCGGTTGCAAACTCTAAAAAAGATTTAAAATATTTAGTAAAAGAGTCTCAAACACCTAAAGGATTAAATGAACAAGGTGTTAAAGAACTTACCAAAGCAGGTTTTTATAAATCTTTAGAAAAGACACTCAACAGTATACATAAAAGATTAAATAAATAAATTTCATGGATCAAGAACAGAATATTTTACAAATTGAAAATCTATCTAAATATTTTGGAGGGTTGGCAGCAGTTTCAGATTGTTCTTTAAAGATTAAAAAAGGATCTATTACAGGTATCATAGGACCCAACGGCTCTGGTAAAACTACCTTATTTAATTTAATTGCTGGCAATTTAAAATCTTCACAAGGAAAAGTATTATTTAATAATGAAGACGTGACAGATGTTCCTTCATATGAATTATTTTCTAAAGGAATTTTAAGAACTTTTCAAATAGCACATGAGTTTACTAATCTTTCAGTGCTTGAAAATTTAATGATGGTTCCTGCAAATCAGTCAGGTGAAAATTTAATGACAGCCTTACTGAAACCAAGTTTGGTTAGAACTGAAGAACTTAAAGTTAAACAAAAAGCTCAAGACGTAGTTGATTTTTTAAATCTGACGCATTTATCAAATGAATTAGCTGGCAACTTATCAGGGGGTCAAAAAAAATTATTAGAACTTGGAAGAACCATGATGGTTGATGCAAAACTAGTATTGCTTGATGAAGTAGGAGCGGGAGTTAATAGAACATTACTTAAAGATCTAGGGACTGCAATTCTTAAGTTAAATAAAGAAGAAGGTTATACATTCTGTATGATCGAGCACGACATGGAGTTTATAAGCAGATTATGTGACCCAGTTATTGTTATGGCAGAAGGTTCAGTTTTATTTGAAGGAACTGCTGAAGAAGCTAAAAAAGATGAAAAAGTTATAGAAAGCTATTTAGGTAGAGGATCAAAATTAAAGGATGAGAACTAATGGCTTTTTTTGAAGGTTTAAAAATGACGGGTGGCTATGGTACTGGACCTGATATCATCAATTCTTGTTCTGTTGATGTGAACAGAGGTGAAATAGTTTCAATTCTTGGACCTAATGGTGCTGGTAAATCAACAGCCATGAAAGCAATGCTAGGTCTTTTAAATTTAAAATCAGGCTCAGTAATAATTGATGGCAAAGATATTTCACAACTTTCACCACAAGATAGGGTGAGAGAGGGTATTTCATTTGTACCACAGACAAAAAATGTATTCTCTGGAATGAGTGTTGAAGAAAATTTAGAGATGGGAGCTTATTTAAGAGATGATAATTATCAAAATATTATAGAAGAAATTTATGAACTATTTCCAATACTTAGGGAAAAAAGAAATCAATTAGTTGGAGAATTATCAGGAGGTCAAAGACAACAAGTGGCTCTTGGAAGAGCATTAATGATAAAACCATCTGTGTTAATGTTAGATGAGCCTACTGCTGGAGTTTCTCCAATAGTAATGGATGAATTATTTGATCATATAATTAAAGTGAAAAGAACTAATGTTGCAATTTTAATGGTAGAACAAAATGCTAAACAAGCTCTTAATATTTCTGATCGAGGATATGTGTTAGTTACAGGTGAAAATAAATATTCAGGAACAGGACAAGAATTATTAAACGACCCAAGAGTAAGAAGCTCTTTTTTAGGCGGATAGTATGGAATTTTTAAACGCAATTATATTATTATTGAATTACATTTTTATGCCAGCACTTACGTATGGCTCACAACTAGCATTAGGTGCAATATTTGTAACTTTAATTTATGGAATTCTAAGATTTGCTAATTTTGCAACTGGAGACATGATGGCTTTTGGTACGATGGTCACCATATTATTCACTTGGTATTTTCAATCACTTGGAATTTCTTTAGGAGTTTTACCAACAGCATTACTTGCCATCCCTTTTGCAATTATTTTAACAATTGGGTACATGCTCTTAGTTGATAAATTTGTTTTTAGATATTATAGAGTAAGTAAAAGCCCTCCTGTTCAACTTGCAATGGTTAGTATTGGTGTAATGTTTGTAACTCAAGCTGTTGTTAGAATAATAATCGGTCCATCAGATCAGAGGTTTTTTGATGGAGAAAAATTTATTATCAAAGCAGGTGAGTTTAAAGAAATGACAGGACTTAATGAAGGTTTAGCAATTAAATCTAGTCAGGTATTAACTATATTTGTAACAATTGTATTGGTTTCTATTTTATTTTGGTTTTTAAACAAAACTAAGACAGGAAAAAGCATGCGTGCTTATTCTGATAATGAGGATTTAGCTTTATTGTCTGGAATTGATCCTAAAAGAGTAGTTATGATTACTTGGATTATTGCAGGAATTTTAGCGACAATTGGTGGAGCTTTATATGGATTGGACAAAAGTTTTAAGCCATTTACCTACTTTAATAACATGCTGCCAATTTTTGCTGCAGCAATTGTTGGAGGTATTGGAAACCCGTTTGGAGCATTTTTAGGAGGATACGTCATAGCATTTTCAGAAATATTCCTAACTTATGCTTATAAAAAATTCTTTATGTATGTTTTGCCAGCAAGCATGGAGCCAGAAACCTTAGTTCAGTTATTATCAACAGATTATAAATTTGCTGTCTCATTTTCTATACTGGTGATTGTCTTACTTTATAGACCTAATGGAATATTCAAAGGGAAGGTACTGTGAGAAAGCACTTAAATGTAATTATAGCTTACACAATCATGTTGGGGCTTATTATTTTAGTTGGAATATTTCAATCTTGGAATGTAGCTCTATCAATTTTTAATATGTGTTTAATTTCTGCTGTAATGACTATGGGAGCAAATATTCAATGGGGGTATGCAGGGTTAATCAATTTTGGTCTAATGGGTTATGCGGCATTAGGTGGATTGGCTGCAGTTTTAATTTCTGTTGAACCTGTACAAGAAGCATGGGTTGCGGGAGGTTTTAGTATTCTAATGTCTTTATGGTTAATTGTTGCAATGGTCCTTGCAATACGTTTTGTATTAAAAAACTTTGAAAAATCTAAAATTAGAACTTATGGTATTGCTACAATTATTATTGCTGGAATTATAATTATAAGAATTACATCAGAGACAAGTATTGAAGCTATTGAAAATGTTAACCCAGCAACAACAGGATTTCTTGGTGGATTAGGATTACCAATTATGTTTTCTTGGATCGTAGGTGCATTTTTTGCAGCAGGTCTAGCATTTATAGTTGGTAAAGTTGCTTTAGGTTTACGTGCAGACTATTTAGCTATTGCCACACTATTAATATCAGAAATAGTTATAGCCATAATCAAGCATGAAGATTGGTTAACAAGAGGTGTTAAAAATGTAATTGGACTGGATCGACCAGTGCCTTATGAAATTGAACTCCAAACTAAAGAATGGTTTATAAATTTAGTTGCAAAATTTAATTCTGGGAAATTAGATTTAATCTCCAGTATTACTGATAAACAATCAGCTCTTAACCAATTAGTAATTGAGGGATCATCAGTTTTTGTAAAACTTTGTTATTCAGGTTTATTTTTAATTGTTGTTATAGCCTTGTTAATAGTAACTCAAAAAGCTCTTTACTCTCCATGGGGAAGAATGATGCGTGCGATAAGAGACAATGAAGAAGCTGCTAATGCAATGGGAAAAAATGTCGTCAAGCAACATTTATTAATCTTTATTTTAGGCTCAGCTATAGTTGGAATTGCTGGCGCTATGTTAGTTACTCAAGATGGTTTATTTACTCCAGGTAGTTACCAACCTATGAGATATACTTTTTTAATCTGGGTTATGGTTATTGTTGGAGGAAGTGGAAATAATTTTGGAGCAATTTTAGGAGGTTTTGCAGTCTGGTTTCTATGGATTGAGGCAGCGCCAATTGCATTATTCTTGATTAATTTGTTTACAGCAGGTTTAGCAGATACACATTCATTAAAAATTCATTTAATTGAAAGCGTTCCTTACTTTAGATATTTAATGATGGGGATGGGTCTTCTGTTGATCATGAGGTATAGACCTAAAGGTATACTTCCTGAAAAAATCGAAATAAAATAAACCTTATTATGAAATATATTTTATTAGGGATGGCTCTAGGTTTTGCTCTTTATCTTAGTGATAAATACATTTTTTAATGAATAAAAATTTATGGTTGCTAATTTTAAGTCAAATTTTTGCTTTTACAGCAGCACCCGTAACAGTTTTCTTAAGTGGAATAATTGGCTCTCAGTTTAGTCCAGTAAAATCTTTAGCAACTTTACCGATGGCTTTATCAATTGTTGGTATTGCAATTTTTGCAATCTTTGCAGCAAAGGTTATGAGTATAATTGGTCGAAGAGCAGGCTTTATGTTTGCTTCTGTAGTGAGTTCCTTATCATCTGTTCTAGCGGCGTACTCAATAATTATTGAAAGTTTTATTCTTTTTAATTTTTCATGTTTTTTGCTTGGTGCAGGAGTAGCCTTCAGTCATCAATATCGTTTTGCTGCAGTTGAGACTGTTAAAAAAGATATGGCACCAAAAGCTATTTCAATAATATTATTAGCAGGAATAGGTTCGGCCTTTATAGGACCAAATGTTGCTAATATAACAAAAGGTTTTATAGCCGAACATTTATATGCCGGATCTTATATTGCACTTGCTGCTTTAACTCTTACTTCAACAATTTTTCTATTATTTTATGAGGATGGACATAAACCCAATCATGTTAACAAGAAAATCAAACGTAGTTATTTGGAGTTAATTTCTCAACCAAGATTTCTACAAGCATTAGTGGCTTCGGCATTTGCTTATGCAGTGATGTCATTTTTAATGACTGCAACTCCAATAAGTATGCATGTAATGGAAAAAATAAGTTTAACTAAAACAGGTTTTGTAATTCAATTTCATATCGCAGCTATGTTTTTACCTTCATTGATAACAGGTTTTTTGATAAAAAAATTTGGACATAGTAAAATTATGTACGCTGGTGTTGTTTTATTTTTTATAACAATTTTGACTAGTTTATTTGAGCAAAATTTTATTAATTATTTAATTGCATTAATATTTTTAGGATTTGGTTGGAACTTTTTATTTATATCTGGAACAAGTTTACTAGTTTTATCTTATAGAGAGGATGAAAAATTTAAAGCACAAGGCTTTAATGATTTAATTGTTTATTCTATTCAGGCAGTAGCAAGCTTATCGGCTGGAGTTTTTTTAACCTTAACAAGTTGGAAAACAATGAATTTAGTTTGTATAATATTTTTAGTAATAATTATTTTATCAACATTAAGAGCAGACTTTAAAGAGAGAAAATAGAGTGGATTTTTTATCTAATCTTCAACTTAGTTTAATTGAAATCTATTTTGTAATATTTACCGTATTTATTGCATCTATTATAAGAGGTTTTAATGGCTTTGGCTTTTCTGCAATATGTATTTCTGGCTTTTCTTTTATTCTTCCAGCAATAGAGATAGTCCCAATTATTCTAATACTTGAGGTTATTATTAGTATTTTTATGGTTCCATATATATGGAACAAAATAGACTGGAATTTTGTTTTAAAATTATTGATAGGAATAATCATTGGGTCACCTATTGGGCTTTATTTATTGAAGTATTTATCTCCAGATACAACACACCTGTCAGTTTGCGCATTAGTTATATTTTTTTCATTTTTATTAATGAAAGGATATGAGAATAAAAAAATTAATAATAATTATGGAAAACTTATTACTGGAATAGTCTCTGGAACATTAAATGGATTAACCACATTAGGTGGAATGCCTGTGGCACTTTTTTTATTAGTTACAAGTATTCAACCAGCAGTAATTAGAGGTTCATTAGCAGCCTTATTCTTTTTAACAGATATTTATGCATTTACTCTAAGTTTTTTTGCAGGAATTGTAGATCTCACAACTATTTATAGAACTATTCCACTGATTATTATTTTACCAATAGGTGTTTATATTGGTGATAAATTTTTTGTTAAAAGCAAAGAGAAAACTTATAGAAAAGTTGTTTTTTATTTTCTTATATTAATTTCGATATTTGGTTTTTTTAGGATTATTAGTAATTTTTAAATAAAAAAAACCCCCAGCAATTTTCACTGCTGAGGGTTTTAAAATTAAGATTTTAATTATCTTTGTTTTTTATTTTTGAATTTTCCACCTTTGATTTCTTTTTCTAGGAAAGAACCTTCAGCTTCACCTACGTTAGTAAAAGTAACACCAGTTGCACCTTCGTAGTCAACTTTTTTACCTTTAGCTAGTAAGTCTAAACCTTTTTTAAGTTCACCTGGGTAAATCTTAGTACCAGGGGCATTAGCAACATCCATTACATTTTTTGCAATAGAAGCTCTATCTGCTGATCCACCTGCTTGCATCGCAAGAACGATTAAAGCTGCTGCATCATAAGATTCACCAGTGTAAGGTCCAGATGAGTCGATACCCGCTGCTTTAGCAACAGAGGCAAAAGTACCTGCTGTTTTTTTATTCATTGAACCAGGAATTGAACCAAAAGATTTATTTAAATCTTTTCCAAAAGCTTCAGTTAATGAGTCACCGATCATACCATCAGATAAAATAAATTTATCAAATGCACCAGAGTCTAAAGAACCTTGAATAATTCCTTTTCCACCTTGGTCTAGGTAACCAATTACTGCTACGGCATCACCACCTGCTGAAGCTAAAGTTGCTACTTCAGATGAGTAATCTGCTTTACCATCTTCGTGTGCAGATACAGTTGTTACTTTAATACCATGAGCTTTTACAGCTGCTTCATAAACATCAGCCAAACCTTTTCCATAGTCATTGTTAGTGTAAGTAATTGCTACACTTTTGATTTTTCTGTCTTTAGTAATATCAGCTAAAATCTGACCACCTCTAGCATCAGATGGGGCTGTTCTAAAAAAGAAGCCTTTATCATCTAAAGCTGTAAGTCCTGGAGAAGTTGCTGAAGGTGAAATCATTACTACACCATTTGGTACAGCAACATTAGATGCAATAGCACCAGTTACACCTGAACAGTCAGCACCCATAATTGCTGCAACACCTTGTGCAATAACACCTTCTGCTGCTGCTGTTGCTGCTGCTGAATCAACACAAGTTGAATCTGCTCTTACTACTGAAATAGTTTCTCCACCTAATAGTGAACCTGAGTCAGAAGCTTCTTTAAATGCAAGCTCTGCAGATGCAGCCATAGCTGGTGTTAGAGATTCAATAGGACCAGTAAATCCTAAAATGATTCCCATTTTAACTTCTGCGAATGTATTCGTTGTAAAAGTAGAAACGAATATAAAAGCAGCAATAAATAGTTTTTTCATTATTTTCCTTTTTGATTGTTAACAATTTATAAAAATCAAATTAAAGACTATTTAAACGAATTTTCAATAGGAGAATTATCTAATTTTTTGAAGCCTATATACAGAAAATATTATAATTAAACCACCAATCGCACTAAGTAGAGTTGGGATTTCTCCGAATATAAAGAACGTTAGGATTAGGCCAAATACTGGAAATAAAGAATAAAAGGGCATAATTTTATTTACTGAATAAAATTTATATAAATAAAATAATGAAGTGTGTGCAATTACAGAAACCATCACCCCATTATGGAGTAATAAAAGCCAAGTATAAAAATCAATATTTAGTAATTGATAAACTGTGTTTCCTTCAAAAAAAATGGAAAAAAGAAAAAGCAGTATAAAACCAGTAAAGCCCATAACTGTGTTGGTTAATTTAACATCTATATCTTTAATATATCTAGAAAACACATTCGCAACACCATAGAAAAAAGCAGAAATTGCACAAAGAAAAATTGCAAAAATTTCACTTTTTAAATTTGGATCATAACCAATTAAAAAAATTCCAAAAAAAGAAATAAATATTAATACCCACATTTTAGGAGTTACCTTTTCACCTAAAAATAAAGAGCTTGCCAGAATTGCAAAGGGTATTGCTAGTTGAGCTCCAATAATTATAGGAGCAACCATAGTTGCTTTTTGCAGAGATAAATTTAAAAAAATAAAAACACCAAAGCCCATTGAAAAAGAAAAACCTGCTAAAGGCAGATAGTATTTTTTGTTTGGGATTTTAAATTTACAAAAAGGAACAAGACAAACAAAAAGTATAAACATTCTCAATGAGGCTGCCAATACAGGGGTGAGGGATGTGTTTAATGCAAGTTTATTAATTGGATAAGAACTACCAAAAAGAAACATGATAAATAAAACTAAAAAATAATGTCTGACAGTCAAAAAATTAACCCATTGTAAATGGATCAGTCATTGGTTTATCCGATGAATTTAACCATGTGGTTTTTATTCTTGTGTATTCTTTAATTGACTCAATTCCTGCTTCTTTTCCATATCCACTATCTTTAATTCCTCCAAACGGGGCCATGGGTGAAATTAACCTATAAGTATTTACAAAAGTAATTCCAGCTCTAATTGCTTTTGATACTCTCAAACCTCTTCCGAAGTTTGAGGTATAAACTCCAGAAGATAAGCCATATTTATTATCATTCATTAATTTAATCACATCCTCTTCTGTTTCAAATTTCATAACAGATAAAACTGGACCAAATAATTCATTCTCTGCTGTAGGCAAATTATGATTTTCACACTCAATAATTGTAGCTGGAAAATAATAAGCTTTACTAGATATATTGGACCTTTTTCCACCGCATCTAATTTTTCCACCTTGCTCAATTGTAGCTTTGATATTTTTTTCTATATTTTCTAGTTGTTTATAACTATTTAAAGGTCCCATTTGAGTTTCATTATCCATAGGAGCTCCTAATTTTATTTTTTCAGCCTTAGCTATTAGCTTATTTAAAAAGTCATCATAAATTTTAGATTGAATGTAAAGTCGTGATCCTGCAATACAGCTTTGACCACTTGCACCAAAGATACCAGCAGTAATTCCATTTAGTGCGTTCTCTTGTTCGGCATCATCGAATACGACAACAGGACTTTTTCCACCAAGTTCTAAGCTTACTTGCGATAAATTTTCTGCAGAATTTTTAACAATATGTTTTGCAGTTTCAGGACCACCTGTAAAAGCAATTCTTTCTACAAGGTCATGTGTAGTTAGAGCTTTACCACAAGGCTCACCTAGACCAGTAATTATATTTACAACACCTTTGGGTATACCTGATTTTTCAACTAGTTTTGCAAACTCTAATAATGTTACAGGCGCTAGTTCAGAAGCTTTTATTACAACAGTATTACCCATTGCTAATGCGGGTGCTAGTTTTACCGCAGTTAATAACATTTGGGAGTTCCAAGGAATTATCGCAGCAACAACACCAATAGGTATTCTAGTAGTTGTTAATTGCATGTCTGGTTTATCAATTGGTACAACTGTTCCTTCAACTTTATCGGCTAGTCCTGCAAAATAATCATAATACTCAGCAATATAGTTAGCTTGTGTTTTTGTTTCTCTAAAAATTTTTCCTGTATCAATTGTTTCTATAGTTCCAAGATGTTCAGCATTTTGTCTTAATTGATCTGCAAGAGACCTTAAGTATTTAGCTCTTTCTCTTGGGTGTAAATTTGACCAAGATTTTTCAAAAGCATTTTGTGCGGCCTTAACTGCTTTATCTACATCCTTCTCGTTAGCTTCAGGAACAGTTGCCCAAACTTCGTTGTTTTCTGGGTTTACAGTTTCTATTGTTTTTCCAGACTCTGAATTAACCCACAGTCCATTTATATACATTTTAAAGTTTTGAATTTTTGTCATTTATCTATTAATAAAATTTTTAAGATTGATATTAACATCATCTGCACACTCTATACTACAAAGATGTTTTCCATTATTTATCTCAATAAAACTTGAGTTTATTAAATCTTCACATAAAGATTTTGACATCTCGACAGTAGATCCTGAATCATTTGAACCTGTCATCACAAGGGTCCTAGTTTTAATATTTTTAATTATATCTGTATTGTCCTCATGATAAGCAAATAATTTGTAAGCTTTTAAAAAATTTAAATGATCTTTTTTATTTTTTGTCAAAATTTTTATAAATTGATTATAAGTTTCTGGATGGTCATTTAAGTATTGATCGGTAAACCATCTTTTTAGGGCTTGTTTTGAAATAGGTTTGTTTAATTTAGCCTGTTCAAATCTTTCTATAACCAAAGACCTTTGTTCTGAAGTTCTTTTATATGTTGTACCCATTACAATAAGGCTGTTTAGTTTGTCTTGAAATTTAGAGGCAAAATTTAGTGCAATTAAAGAACCTAAAGAAAAACCAACAAGATTAATCTTATCCACTTTTAAATATTCTAATATCGATTTTAGTTGGTTTGAAAAATCATTTAATGTTACATCTTCTTTATTGAGAATAGTTTTTCCATGCCCTAATAAATCATATGTAATTATTGAATATTCTTTAAAAGCTTCAATTTGAGGTTCCCACATCCGCTGATCAAGTCCGACACCATGAATAAAAACTACAGGAACTGTATTTTTATCATTAAATGAATAATAATTTTGATTTGGATCAAAATTTTGAAACATTAATTTATTTGGGATCTATTCCCATTTCTTTCATGTCTTGATAACGATCACCCGTTCTAGCATGAGCTCTACCTGTGGAGGCTCCACCAATTGCTATAACAATTTCATCATCAAAAGGAGCATCATGAATCGTAAATTCATGAGTTAAATAATAAGGCCTTAGACCTGAATCTGTTTTATGCATCATTGGAATAGACATTTTGGATCCAGCTGGACCTCTGGTATTGGTAAAGCTTAAATAAGATGTTCCCCCAACCGCATCTCTAAATTTATTTCCAAATCTTAAAGTGTGAATAAATGCTGAGGCATGCTCAATTTCACCATCAAGTCCGACCGTACCAGCTTTTCCATACGCCAAAATTTTTTCAGGTGATCCAATCTCCTTTATTAACTCTGGAACTAAAATATCACCTAATTTAGGTGCTAAATCTAAAATAATTGGTTTTAAATCTTCAACAAAGCCTTTTCCATGCCATGGATTTTTAAATACAGCTGCAACAGAAACCATCAAAACAGGCTCTTTAGCTTCCTTACCACCTTCGATAAAAGTTTTATCTACAAATTTTGTAAACTTTCTAAGCTCTAATTTCATTAACTTGCCTTTTCGATACTTGAATTGTCTAAATTAATCTTTGGTATAACCTCATCATTAAACAGTTTTATACTTCTCATGCAAGCCTCATGATCTATTCCAGGAAAATTAGACCAAACTTGAAGATTTTGTAAATTTAATTCTGATTTTAATTCATTTATTTTATTAACAACATATTCTGGTGTTCCAAATAATAAATTTCTTTTATGTAAAAAATCATAATTAAGTAAGTCTAATTTATGTTTTGTTTCTGGTAGTTCTTCTCCTGGATCCATATGATTACCCAAACCTCTCCAATGACAAACCCATTTCATATAATTGATAATATGCTCACCAGCCATTTTTTCAGCTTCTTCCATAGTTTCAGCAACAAACATATCTCTAACTAAAGATATACCTTCTCCAAGCGGCACTTCTCTATTTTCAGTTTTTGATTTTGCATCTCTATAAATTTCAAACCTTTTCTTTAATGCTTTAACTGTAGGTATCCACATTATTGTATTTAAGCCATTCTGTGCCGCCCATTCAATTGAACGTGCACCATCCACAACTTGCCATATTGGCGGATGTGGCTCTTGTTTTGGTTTTGGTACAACGCTAATTTTTTTAATTTCATTTGTTTTTGTATCTAAAAATTTTTCACTAGGTGGACTCATGTCATGTTGCCAAGTAAAATTTGGTGATGGATAAGTGTAAAACTCACCCTGGTGACTAAAAAATTCTTCTGTCCAAGCTTTTTTCATTATGGTTAATGACTCATCAAACAACCTAAAATTTTTTGCCTGATCTTTTAAGTCAGCTTCTTTATTCATATTGATAGCTTCTCTTCCGTAAATTCCTCTTCCAATACCAACATCAACTCTTCCTCCAGACAATTGATCTAGCAAAGCAATGTCTTCAGCTAGACGGATAGGATTATGAAATGTAATTACATTACAAGCTTGACCTATTCTTATTTGTTTTGTTCTGGCGGCCGCATCCACACCCATCATTAAAGGATTTGTACAAGATTCCATTCCTTCATGATTAAAGTGATGTTCGGTATACCAAATAGAGTCCCAATTATTTTCATCACAGTAAATAGTGATCTCTTGGGTTTCTTTTAATAGTTGATTGTATGGTTTATGATTCCAATTAGTAGTGTTACAAAAATATCCAAATTTCATTCAAACCCCCTTAAATAGTTAAATTTAAAGACGACTGATCCCACTTTCGTATTCTTTAGTACCGTTTAAACCTTAGTTAACGACGAGTTATGTACGCTTTTGTTAAACTTTATTTTAACTAGACTCCTTATTCAATATATATTTAATCCAAATATTACAGGTAATTTATGAAATTAAACAAGGTTGAGCCAAAATATATTTCAAAATCGAACCCAAGAATTGGTCTTATAACGCTTGGTAGCGATTTTAGAATTGAAAAGGATTTTAATAATGTGATCTATGGAAGAGATGTAGATCTGTATGTTAATCGAATACATTGTTACAATCCCTTGACCAACGAAACGTTAGCTAAAATGGCAGATGATATTACCGATGTCACTAAAGATATTTTACCAGATCAAAAAATAGATTGTGTTGCTTATGGATGTACATCAGGAACAATTGCAGCAGGTTATGATGTGATTGAAAAAAATGTGAAGTTAGCCAAGCCTGAAGCAAAAGTTACCACCCCAATTACATCTGCTATTAAGGCTTTAAAAGCTTTTAACATTAACAAAGTATCGGTTTTTACCCCTTATACAAAAAGTATAAACGACTCAGTTATAAATTATTTTAATAAAGAAAATATTGCAGTTAATGGATTAACATATTTTGATATTGAGTCTGATTTAGATATTGGAAAAGTAGATGAAGAATATTTATTTGAAGTTTTGTCAAAAATTAATTTAGAAGAAAGTGAGGCATTATTTGTGTCTTGTACGGCATTACCAGTATTATCGATAATCGATAAGCTTGAAAAAAAAATGAATAAAGTCATTTTATCTAGCAATCAAACATTAATTTGGGAAAGTCTAAATGCTATTGGCTATAAAAATAGTATTGAAGGTTTTGGAAAACTATTTAAATTTAACTAAATGAATTTTACAAAAGAAGAATACAAAAATAGATTAAAGAAGGTTCAAAAATCAATGCAAGATAAAGGCATTGATGTATTAATCTCTCAGGATCCATCGAACATGAATTATTTAACAGGTTATGATGCTTGGTCATTCTATTATGCCCAATGTGTCATAGTTCATATTAATGCAGATGAGCCCTTATGTTTTGTTAGAGACCAAGATGCTGGTGGAGCATATATTAAAACTTATTTGAAAGATGAAAATATTATAAAGTATGGTGAAAAATATATTCATAATTGGCCGCTTCACCCTTATGAAGCTTTAACAGATATTATTAAAGAAAGAAAATGGGATAAACTTTCTATTGGAGTTGAAATGGACAGTCATTATTTTACTGCCTACTGTTATGAAAAAATAAAATCAGGTTTACCCAATGCAAAAATTTCAGATTGTGAAAGATTAGTCAACTGGGTTAGAGTTGTAAAATCAGATACTGAAATTAATTTAATGAAAGCTGCATCATTAATAGTTCAAACAGGAATGAAGAAAGCTTTTGAAGTAATCAATCCTGGGGTAAGACAATGTGATGCTGTATCAGAAATACAAGCGGCTCTAATAAAGGGAACTCCTGAGTTTGGTGGAGATTATGCGTCTATTGTTCCAATGCTTCCAACTGGCAAAGGTACATCAGCATCTCATTTAACATGGACAGAAGATAAATTTGTAGAGGGCGAAGCAACAATTATTGAACTTTCAGGTTCTCATAAAAAATACCATTGTCCTATGGCAAGAACAGTGCTTCTTGGAAAAGCTGACCAACTTAAAATTGATACAATGAAAAAAACAAACGAAGCCTTGCAGGCAGGCATTGATGCTATCAAACCAGGAAAAACTGCAGATGATGTGGCTCAGGCATTTTGGAAGGTTCTAGATAAGTACGGTATAGAGAAAACCTCTCGTACTGGATATTCTATCGGAATTGGTTACCCACCTGATTGGGGGGAACACACTTTAAATATATCAAAAGGAGATATGACAATTTTAGAGCCAAATATTACTTTTCATATGATTGCTGTTATGCAATTTGGAAATTGGGGAGTTGAAGCTTCTGAAGCAATAAGAGTTACGGATCAAGGAAGTGAGCTATTTTGTAATTTTTCAAAAGATCTTCACATTAAATAATTAAAATAAAAAAACTTGATAAATAAGCTCACAAATGTTTTAAATCCATTTAGAAAATATGACTAAAAACAAAGAATTTGTAAAATTTGACAATGTAGACAAGAGCTATGATGGCAAAGTATTGGTCGTTAAAGGATTAAATCTAGACATTGAAGAAGGTGAATTTGTAACTATGCTAGGACCCTCTGGTTCTGGTAAAACAACTTGTCTTATGATGCTGGCTGGTTTTGAAACACCAACTCATGGAGAAATTTATTTAGATGGTAAGGTTATTTCAAATATTCCACCTCACAAAAGAGGAATAGGAATGGTATTCCAGAACTATGCTTTATTTCCACACATGACTGTTTATGAAAATTTAGCTTTTCCATTAAGAGTTAGAAAAATTCCAAAAGATGAAGCTGATAAAAAAATAGATAAAGCTTTATCCATGGTTTCACTTCATGGTTTTGAAGCAAGAATGCCGATGCAATTATCAGGTGGACAACAACAGCGTGTTGCTGTTGCAAGATCATTAGTTTTTGATCCACAAGTGGTATTAATGGATGAACCACTTGGAGCATTAGATAAAAATTTAAGAGAAAGCATGCAATATGAAATTAAACATATTCACGAAAGTATTGGTGTAACAGTTGTGTATGTTACACACGATCAAACCGAGGCGTTAACAATGTCAAACCGTATTGCAGTTTTCAATGATGGTAAAGTTCAGCAACTATCAAGTCCTGATGAATTGTATGAAAAACCAGTTAATTCGTTTGTTGCTGAGTTCATTGGAGAAAATAATAAATTTTCAGGTCAAGTTTTAGA
Source organism: Candidatus Pelagibacter sp. PS_17 (assembly GCF_059417945.1). Lineage (NCBI taxonomy): Bacteria > Pseudomonadati > Pseudomonadota > Alphaproteobacteria > Candidatus Pelagibacterales > Candidatus Pelagibacteraceae > Candidatus Pelagibacter > Candidatus Pelagibacter sp. PS_17. The sequence continues at coordinate 907,003 of NZ_CM182073.1, read as the reverse complement.
TATTTCAGGAGATAAATGTAAAGTTAAATTAGAAAATGGCACAGAAATTTTAGCAAATCCAGTTGCTGTTAAAGCAAAAGGGGATAAGACTAAAGTTTCACTAAGACCCGAAAGAGCAATTATAGATCCTACAGATAAAATGGATAATAATCATAAAGGTAAAATTGAAGAAATAATTTATCACGGTGATCACACAAGACTTAGAGTTGACTTACTAGGTAATAAAGAATTCATTCTTAAAGTACCAAATAGTACTGCAAGATTAGACCTTAAAAAGGGTAATGTACTAGATATAGGCTGGAATAGTATTGACTGTAGAGCCTTAGATCCAAAATAATTTAAAAACTATCCTAATAAAATATAAATAAAATAAAGGCAAATTAGCCATAATTGCCTGTTGACTAAAGTATCCTATATTGTTTTACTTTCACTTTATAAAATAACAAACGTTAACGTTAAATAGGAGAGAAAATGAAAAAATTAAGTAAATTATTACTTGCTCTATCTTTTGTACTTTCTATCACGACTTCAGCATTTGCAGTTACTGTAGTGTCTTGGGGTGGTGCTTATACTGAAAGTCAAAAATTAGGGTATGGTGATCCTACTGCTGCTAAATTAGGTATACCTGTAAACTGGGTAGACTACACTGGTGGATTATCAGAGATTAAAGCTCAAAAAGAAGCTGGAAAAATCACTTGGGACATCATTGATGTGTACGCAAAAGACACTATCATTGGATGTGACGAAGGTATTTTCCATGAATTCGATTTTGATAAAGACTTTGCACCTGCTCCAGATGGAACACCTGCAAGTCAGGACTTCTTTACAAGCATGCCTTCAAAATGTGCAGTTGGAAACATTCTGTACTCTTGGAACTATGCTTATAACGATGCAACAATCGGTGCTAAAAAGCCTAACTCATTGAAAGACTTTTTTGATACTAAAAACTTCCCTGGTAAAAGAGCAATTTACAAAGGTGCAATGTCTAACTTAGAGATTGCTATCACTGCAGACGGTGTAAACCCTGGTAAAGGTTCTGACTTAACTTACAGAAAACTTGAAGCAGATGGCGGTATTGATAGAGCTATGAACAAGCTTAAAGCACTTTGTACAGATCCAAATGGTGGATGTGTATTCTGGAATGCTGGAGCTCAACCACCAGAACTACTAGCTAATGGTGAAGTAGTAATGGCAACTGGTTGGAACGGTAGATTCTTTAATGCGCAAATGGAAGGAACTCCACTTGTACAAGTATGGGATGGACAAATTCTTGACTATGAATATTTTGCATTAGTTAAAGATGGTCCAGGTTATGCTGACGGTAGCGCTATGAAAGTACTTAGAGAAATGACTAGCTCAGAAGGTTTAGCTGGAAGTGCTAAGTATATTGCATACGCACCTTGGAGAAAATCTTCAATTGCTGTTATGGAAGCTGGAGAGCCTTGGTTTAAAGATGGTAAAACAAGTATGGTACCACATATGCCAACAGCACCTGCTAACACAAAAAGATACATTCTTATGAACCCTGATTTCTGGGCAGATAATCAAGATGAAATCGGTGAAAAATGGGAAGCAATGAAAGCTGGTCTATAATTTAGTTTTATAGATTAAGTTTTTGTTATAAAATATTAGGGCGGTTATAAAATAACCGCCCTTTTTTTTTAAGAATTTTAAATATGAGTACAGAAAAAATATTATCATCAGACGGGATACCTCTAGAGATAAGCCTAAAAAAAGCTGAGAGAAAAAATAAGCTAAAGGCTTTAATGCTTGTAGGTCCGTTATTTTTATTCCTTATAATTACATACATATTTCCAATAGGAGACATGCTATTTAGAAGTGTAGATGATCGTATGATCACACAAAAATTACCTAACACATTTGCTGCTTTAGAAAAATGGGATGGAAAAGAATTGCCTGATGAAGCAACTTATGAGGCGTTTTATAAAGATTTCTATCCATTGGCTATAAACAAAGAAGCTGGAAAATTATATCAGAGATTAAACTATGAAAAATCTGGTTTTAGTAGTGGATTAAAAAAAACAAATAGAACAATTAAAAAATTTGAAAAAGCTAATTATAAAGAACAATTTATGGCAACCCATAAAATATGGAAAGACGTGGATTATTGGATTGCTTTAAAGAATACTGCTCCAAATTGGTCTTATGCAAAATATCTAAAAGGTCTTGATTTAAAATTTGATCAAGACAGAAATATTATTCAACAAGATGAAGACAGGAGAATTCATAAAATCCTCTGGTTAAGAACTATAAAAGTTGCATTCTGGGTAACTGTATTCTGCTTTTTGCTTGCTTACCCAATTTCACATTTATTGGCCACACTACCAATGAAATATAGTAATTTATTGATGATATGTGTGTTGTTGCCCTTTTGGACATCACTATTAGTTAGAACTTCTAGCTGGATGGTTTTACTTCAACAACAGGGCCCTATAAACGACCTAATTGTTTGGCTAGGTTGGGCTGCTGATGATAATAGACCTGAGTTAATGTATAATGTTGTTGGCACTTTTGTTGCAATGACACAAATTTTATTACCTTTTATGGTTTTGCCACTTTACAGTGTGATGAAAACAATATCTCCAAGCTTAATGAGAGCTGGAAAATCATTAGGTGGAACTCCATTTACTGCATTTAGACAAATTTATTTTCCATTAACAATTCCAGGAATTGGTGCAGGCTGTTTATTAGTTTTTATTTTAGCTATAGGTTACTATATCACTCCAGCATTAGTTGGTGGAGCGAGTGGATCATTGATTAGTAATACGATTGCGTATCATATGAAGAGTTCTTTAGATTGGTCGTTTGCTGCAGCATTAGGTTCTATGCTGTTAGTTGGAGTGTTAACAATCTACTGGATCTATAATAAATTAGTGGGAATTGATAATATTAAACTAGGATAAATTATGGCATTACCAACTTACACATCCTGGAATTATAGAATTTGGCATTATACTTATTTAACAATTTGTGGGTTGGTATTTTTCTTTTTAATAGCACCGCTATTTGTAATTTTACCACTTTCATTTAATGCAGAACAATACATTCACTTTTCCAAGGGAATGATAGCCCTTGACCCAGACGCATTTTCATTAAGATGGTACGAAGACATGATCTATGGGACTAAAAATCCTTGGGGACTTGCGACAAAAAACAGTTTAATAATAGCTTTCTTTGCTACAATTGGATCTACAGTACTTGGAACGGTAGCTGCTCTAGGGTTAAGTAGTAGGCATATGCCATATAAAGCAGCGTTCATGGCTTTATTAATATCTCCAATGATTGTGCCATTAATTATCTCAGGAACAGCAATATTCTTCTTTATGGCAAAAGTAGGTTTAGCTGCAACACATACAGGAATAATTTTATCTCATATTATTTTGGGTACACCGTTTGTAGTTATTACAGTTACAGCAACTTTAACAGGTTTTGATCATAGTGTAACACGTGCTGCATCAAGTTTGGGTAGTAATCCAGTTAATACTTTTATGAAAATAACATTGCCATTAATTTTACCTGGTGTTATTTCTGGTGCATTATTTGCCTTTGTAACTTCATTTGATGAAGTTGTTGTTGTGTTATTCTTAGCAGGACTTGAAAACACTACTATTCCAATTCAAATGTGGGTTGGTCTAAGGGAACAGCTAAGCCCAACAATAATGGCAGTGGCAACTTGTTTAATTATAATGTCCACATTAATTCTTGTTAGCGCAGAACTTTTAAGAAGAAGGTCTGAAAGACTAAGAGGGATTAATAGGTAATTGATTTACTAAGATCATTTTTTTTATTATAAACAATTCTTCAATTTTTAAATATTATGGAAATTAAAAAAGTAGTAGTTATAGGTTCTGGAACTATGGGTAGTGGAATTGCAGCGCATTTGTGTAATGCAAATATTCCAGTTACTTTATTAGATTTAAAAACTGAAATAAGTGAGCAAGCACGGGATAAAATTTACAAATCGAGACCACCACTTTTGTTAGATAAGTCCAAAATAAAAAACATTAAAGTAGGAAACATTTTAGATAATTTTGATGAAGTAAAAGAAGCTGACTGGGTAGTAGAAGCTGTTGTTGAAAGAATAGATATTAAACATGATATCTATAAAAAAATATTCAAAGAAAGAAAAAAAGGTGCGATAGTATCTTCAAACACATCATCTATTCCTATCAAAATATTATCTCAACACTTATCAGAGGAAGAAAAAAAAGATTTTTGTATTACTCACTTTTTTAATCCAGTCAGATACATGGGATTATTAGAGATAGTTAAAAATGAAAATAATGATTTAGATAAAATAAACTCTCTAAAAACTTTTTGTGAAACAGAACTTGGAAAAGGTGCAATTATTTGTAATGACACGCCAGGCTTTTTAGGAAATAGAATAGGTGTTTATGCAATGCAAGTTGCAATGACTGAAGCTTTTAAAATGAAACTTAGCATAGAAGAAGCTGATGCAATTTTTGGAAGACCAATGGGTATACCAAAAACAGGTGTGTTTGGTCTTTATGACTTAATTGGTATTGATTTAATGGCTGATGTTTTAAAAAGTTTTATTAAAGAATTATCAGAAAATGACCCTTTTCAAGTAGTTGCAAAAGAAATTCCTTTAGTAAAAAAATTAATTGAAACAGGATATACCGGTCGAAAAGGCAAGGGCGGATTTTATAGAGTTAATAAAACTGGTGAAGTTAAGGTTATGGAAGCAATTAATCTTGAAACTGGAGAATACTCTGCAAGTAAAAAAATTAATATTAAATCAGACAAAATAGACCTTAAAGAATTAATTTCTAGAGAGGATAAGTATGGTGAGTATGCTTGGTCTGTTATTTCTAAGATTATCAAATATGCTTCTTCTTTAGTTCCATCAATTACAAAAGATTTCAATGATATTGATGAAGCAATGAGATTAGGTTTTAATTGGACTAAAGGTCCATTTGAAATGTTAGAAGAAATCGGAGTTGAAACTTTTTTTGGTAAGATTGATGACGTTAAAGGAAATGCTTTTTTAGAAAATTTATCTAAAAATAGAAATCAAGATTTTTATGGATCTAGACAAAAATACACTGACATTGAAACGTTTGGAAAAGCTAAAAAGAAAGCATTAAGTGTAGATGGAAACAGTTCAGCACAGATATATAGATTTAATGATTATAATATTGTTGAGTTTACCACTAAAGCAAATGCTCTAGATTACGATTCAATGGATGCTTTAAAAAAAGCCACAGACAAACCTTTGATTATAATAAATGAAAGCATGCAGTTTTCTGCTGGAGTAAACTTGAGTTATACAATGGATTTTGCGAACAAAAATGATTTTAAATCCATAGAAAAATTTATTAGATATTTTCAAGAAACCTGCAAACATCTTAAGTATTCTAATCACCCGGTGATATCTGCACCATCAGGTTTAACTCTTGGAGGTGGATTTGAAGTAATGGTCCAAAGTAATTTTGTTGCTTCACATACAAATATTGTAGTTGGATTAGTGGAAACAATAGTTGGACTGATACCAGCTGGAGGTGGATGTAAGGAAATGTTAGCAAGATGGCTTGATACAGATGAGGCTAAAAAAGATCCTCATTATGCACCACTTAAAGTATTTGATATTATTGGTTATGGAAAAACAGCAACTTCACCAATTGAGGCAGAACCATTAAAATACTTAAGACCAGAAGATAAAAAAATAATGAATAGAAATAGTTTACTAGAAGTTTCAAAAAAAATCTTAGACGACAATAAAGAATTTAAAACTCCAACAGAGACTGAATTTAAACTACCAGGAAAAGAAATTTTAATAGAAATGAATAAAATTATAGAAAATCTTTATAATGAAAAAATAATTCGTGATCACGGTGTTACTGTTGCAAAAGAACTGGCTCATGTTTTGAGTGGAGGAGATACAACTATAGATAAAACTTTATCAGAAGATGATTTATTTAAATTAGAATTAGATGCTTTCATGAGATTAATAGAGACAAAAGAAACTCAAGACCGTATTAAACACACACTAGCAACAGGAAAGCCTTTAATTAACTAATATCTATCATCTTCTTCTTTCTTTACCTCGTTTTCTAATATTTCTTCTTTTTTTTCTTCTATTACTTCTTCTTTTTTAAATTCTATTATCTTTTCACTTTGTTCTTTTTCTTTAATTAATTGGTCATTAAACTTTTTAATCAATTCTTCTTCTTTTGCTATTTGCTCCTCATCAAATTTCCTTTCCCACTCTTTTATTCTCTCTTCTTCATCTTTAATTCTTTTTTCTTCGAGAATTCTAGCTTGAATTATTTTTTGTTCTCTTAAATTTTCTAATCTTATTTTTTCTTCTTTTAGTTGTAATTCTTCCTGGATTTTTCTTTGATTGAGTTCATTTAATCTTAATTCGTTAAGTTCTTCTATTTCTAATTGTTCTTTTAGTCTAAGTTGTTTTTCTTTTTCTCTTAACTCATCAGCTTCTTTTAATATTTTTATTTCTTTTTCTCTTATTCTTTCAATTTCAATTTTTTTGATACTTTGTTCAATTTCTTCAAGTTTTTGTTTTTGATAATTTAATTTATGTTCTTCTTCAATTAACTTTTGCATATTTTTTTTTTGTTTATCAATCTCAATATTTTTTAATCTTTCTTCTTCATCTTTTATTTTCTGTTTAGCTTCACGGGCTTTTTGTTTCTCAAGAGCCATTAATTTATCATTTTCAATTTTAGCTTTTTGTTGCTCTTGTCTTATTCTTTGCTTTTCAAAAAATTCTAATTTTAGTTTTTCTTCTTTTAATTTTAAATCATCTTGTCTTACTTTTTCCTCTTCTTCATCTCTTAGTTTTTGCTCTTCAGCTTTAATTCTTTGAGACTCAAGTTTAATTTTTTTTCTTTCAATCTGCTGCTGTTGTTTTATAATTTTTTCTTTCAGTTTTTCTTCATTAGCTATTCTTTGTTTTTCTTCCTTTATTAGATTTAATTCATTTTGTTTAATTAACCTTATTTCTTCTTTTTTTTGTTTTTCTTGTTCTAACTTTTCTTTTTTTAATTCTTTAATTTTTTCTTCTTTTATTAATTTAATTCTACGCAGTTCTTTTTGTTTAGCTCTTTCTTTGAAATTATTGTATTTTTCTATTAGTGAAGATGATGTGAAATTTGTTATTTTTTCTATATTAATCTTTTTTAAAATTTTTAAGGGTTGTTCAATTAATTTTTTTTTACTTAAATTAATTTTTTTCCTAATTGTATTTTTTAGGACATTTTTCACAAACGTATCTCATCAATTTTTAATTAATAATAATAGTCGTAGAGTGACTAAAATGGGTTCAACTTGAAATTTTATTCATTGTTAATTAAGCATTTTAAATGAATTAATAAAATCTGGTCTTAATATATACTCTGAGCGTTTATCAGATTTTATCTTTTTCAATGCTTCGAAACCATAAAGAACTTTTCCAACAGGTGTATATTCACCTTCAAATAATGGTTCATCCTGTAGGATTATAAAAAATTGACTGTCTTCAGTATCATTCTTAAATGTTCGAGCTAACCCGACACTACCTATGGTATAATTAAACTCATTATCAATTTCTGATTTAATTGTACCTAAACCTGATTTTCCAGTTCCAATTTTTCCATAATCTAAATTTCCTTTTTTTCCAAACTCTAGGTCACCAGCCTGGATAAGTTTATTTTCGATTACTCTATGAAAAGCAATATTTTCATAAGCGTTAGATCTAATTAAAGTTACAAATCTTTGAACTGCATTAGGTGAAATGTTAGGATAAAGTTCTATAATTACATTTCCACAAGGTACATTTAAAATTGCAATATTATTTGGATTCTTAAAAGTAATATTCTTTGGATCAATATTTTTAACAAATAAACATTTATTTTTAATTATAAAATATGTGAAGAAAGTTGTGATAGCTATTAGGATTAAAAAAATAAAAATAAGTTTTTCTGATTTAGAAGCTTTAATTTTTTTTATCATTAGAAAGTAAAAGAATTATCTATTTCTTTTACTTTATTTTCAATATATGAAATTTTATTATTTAAAATAGGATCTAATTTACGAATTTGATTAATTTCTTTTTTCTCTAAGAAGATCATATGCGAATAAACTTCTGCCATATCTTCTGAGGCTGTTGATTTAGAGTATTCTGTAAAAAACCCATCAGTCTCTTGATATTTTTCTAAAGATATATTCTTTGTGCATGTAGAGCATTCAGCGTATTTAAATTCAAAATTATTAAATTTAGCCCATTCTTCTTCATTAAAAATATTTTTGTGCTGAAGATGCATTACATGAAAAACTTCATGATGAATTACTCTTTCAAAATATTTCTCATTAAATTTGATATCTAGTATTAATGTTTTCATTATATTATCTGGAATACCAGCTGTATATAGTTCTGAGATAGATAAATTTTCACACATTACAATATATTTGAGATTAATTTTTTTTAGATAGTCATAAGAGTATCTATTAAGATTTTTATGAATAATCTTATATTTTAATTCTAAATCTTTCTTATTCGGATTTGAACAAACAATGTTTTTTTGAGTGCCTAGTTGGAAGGGTCTTGCTGCATAAAAATATCTAAGTTTATTTTTGGTATTTATTTCATAAATCTCTAAGTTAGGTATCTTAATTAAATTATAAATAGTATTTGCTTTTAGGGGTGTACTTAAAAAAATTAATAGTAAAATAGCTCTTATTAAGTTCATAATTTTAAAGATAGAAGATATTCCATTCTTAAAGAATGTGGTACATTTTATTTATAAATGAAAAAAGAAAGAAACAAAAATCCAGTACAACCAATAAGTGGAACTAAAGTTCCAAGATTTGCTGGGCCATCTACATTTGCGAGATTACCAGAATTAAGAGATGTTGAGAGTTGTGACGTAGCAATTGTTGGAATTCCATTTGATGCAGGCACCAGTTATAGACCTGGTGCGAGATTTGGACCCATGAGTATTAGACAGGCATCAAGACATTTAAGAACTAATTATCATCCAAGTTACGATGTTGAGCCATTTAAAGTTCAGCAAGTTGCTGATGCAGGCGACATCACATGTAACCCATTTAACATTGATGAAGCCATCAAACAAATAGAAGAGGGGGCTACGGAACTTTTAAATAAAGTAGGTGGCATTATTAGTTTAGGAGGTGATCACACAATTGCTCTTCCTTTGCTAAGAGCTATTAATAAAATGAATAATGGGCCAGTTGCTTTAGTACATTTTGATGCTCACCTAGATACATGGGACACATATTTTGGAGCGCCCTATACTCATGGAACTCCTTTTAGAAGAGCAAGAGAAGAAAATTTATTTTTAGATGATGCTTCAATGCATGTTGGGATTAGAGGTCCTCTTTACAGTAGAGATGATATTAAAAATGATGAAGAGTTTGGTTTTAAAATCATTCACTGTGATGAATTTCAAACACAAGGTACAGATAAAATTGCTGAAAGAATAAGAAAAAGAGTTGGGAACAATCCACTTTATTTATCTATTGACATAGATGTTTTGGATCCTGCTTTTGCACCAGGAACGGGTACACCCGAAATTGCAGGAATGACTACAAGAGAAATGGTTAATGTTATAAGAGGCCTTTCAGGTTTAAATTTAATTTCTGCGGATGTAGTTGAAGTGTCTCCAGCATATGACCATGCAGAAGTTACATCTTTAGCAGCAGCTACAATTGTTTATGAATTAACTAATTTGTTTGCAAAAGTTAAAAGATAATATAATTTTTAGAAATGCTAGATAAAAAAAAATTTTATATAAATGGAGAATGGGTTTCTCCAAAAAAATCAAATGATTTCAAAGTAATTGACCCTTCAACTGAAGAGGAATGCGCAGTTATATCTTTAGCTGGAGTTGATGATGTAAATGATGCTGTAAGTGCTGCAACTAGAGCATTTGAAACTTGGGCCTTTTCCACTAAAGAAGAAAGATTAAAGTATTTAGAAGCCCTTTATGAAGTTTATAAAAAAAGATGGAATGATATGGCTGAGGCAATCTCACTTGAAATGGGATCGCCGATAGATTTTTCAACACAATTACAAGCGGGAACTGGAGCTAGCCACATAAAATCCTATATAAAAGTTTTAAAAGAATACACATTTGAAGCAAAATTAGGAGAACATGCTCTTAATAATAATATTTTGCATGAACCAAAAGGAGTTTGTGCATTAATTACTCCATGGAATTGGCCAATGAATCAGGTTTGCTTGAAAGTGATTCCTGCTATAGCAGCTGGATGTACAATGGTTCTTAAACCATCTGAGATAGCTCCATTATCATCAATAATTTTAGCAGAAATGATTGACGAAATTAAACTACCAAAAGGCGTTTTTAATCTTATTAACGGAGATGGTGCTGTTGCTGGTAATGCACTTACTAGTCATCCAGATGTAAACATGGTTTCATTTACAGGATCAACTAGAGCAGGTGCTTTAATTTCTCAAAATGCTGCAAGTGATTTTAAAAGAATTAGTCTTGAACTTGGAGGGAAAGGTGCAAATATCATATTTAAAGATGCTGACGCTGAAGCAGTTGAAAGAGGTGCTTTAAGATGTTTTAGAAATTCAGGGCAATCATGTAATGCTCCAACAAGAATGTTAGTTGAAAAATCAATCTATGCAGATGCAGTGGAAAGAGTTAAAAATTTTGCTAACTCAATGAAAGTTGATGTTGCAACAAAAAATGGTGATCATATTGGTCCTGTTGTTTCAAAAACTCAATTTGAAAAAATTCAAACATTAATACAGATTGGAATTGACGAAGGTGCAAAATTAGTTGCTGGTGGAACAGGCAAACCAGATGGCCTTGATAAAGGTTATTTTGTTAAACCTACAGCATTTGCGGATGTTAATAACCAAATGCAGATTGCAAGAACAGAAATATTTGGTCCTGTTTTGTCAATTATACCTTTTGAAACTGAAGAAGAAGCTATTGCTATAGCTAATGACACTCCGTATGGATTATTAAATTTTATTCAAACTCAAGATCAAGAAAAAGCGAATAGAGTTGCTAGAAAATTAAGATCAGGAATGGTCGATATTAATGGTGCAGGCTTAGCTCCTGATGCCCCTTTTGGTGGATACAAACATTCAGGTATTGGCCGTGAAGCTGGTAAATTAGGTTTAGAAGAATATTTAGAAGTTAAGGTAGTTAGTGGTTGGAACGATTAATTTAACTAAATTAACAATTTGTTAATTTATTACAGATTTTTCTTTAATGCCATCAAGCAAGCTTAAACATTTTTTAAGCTCATCAAGAATTATAAATTCATCAATTTTGTGAGCTTGCTCAATCGAGCCTGGTCCACACACAACTGTGCTTATTCCTATTTCTTGAAATAAACCAGCTTCAGTTCCAAATGACACAACTTCTCTTGTGTTGTCTCCTGTTAAACTTGAAACTAGTTCACAAGCATTCGATTTTTCATCTCTATCAAAACCAGTGACTTCACCAATAATTTTTTTTTTAATTGATGCGTTAGGAAAAACTTTTTTCATATCTGGTAAAAGTATTTCATTTGCATATTTATCTATTTTTGCATTTAAAAAAACACCATCTTCTTTGACGACAGGTCTTGTTTCCCAATTCACATGACATTTATCCGCTATTACATTGTGTGCTATACCGCCAAAAATCCCTCCAATTGATAAAGTAGAGTGAGGAGGGTCAAAAATAGAGTCTTTAGGTGATCTTTCTTTTAATTCTTCTCTTAATTCAATTAGTTTATTCACATATCTTGATGCGTATTCAACAGCACTAACTCCCTTGTGTGGAGCAGAACTATGACCTGCTAAACCCTCAAAATAAGTTGTGTATTCGTAGCATCCTTTGTGTGCATCTATTATTTTCATATTAGTAGGCTCACCAATTATACAAATTCCATCTTTAACTCCTCTTTTTTTTAACTCTTCAATTAAAATTGGAGCCCCTATACAGGCAGTTTCTTCATCAAACGTATATGAGAAATGAATATCTCTATCCAAATTAGCTTTTGCATAAATAGGAGCAAAAGCTAATGTGCAAGCTATAAAACCTTTCATATCACAAGAACCTCTACCAAAAAGTTTGTCATCTTTTATTGTTGCAACAAATGGATCGGTACTCCATCCCTTAGAAACTGGAACAACATCAGTATGACCTGATAAAATTATAGGTTTTTTATTACTAGGTTTCTTTGCTTTAAGTGTAGCAAAAAGATTAACTCTTTTTTTTTCATCGTCAAAAGTTTTAAATGAAGTAGCACCTAGTTTGTTTAGAATTTCATCACAATAGTTAATTAATGAACTATTGTCTTCTCCAGATATAGTTTTGAAACTAATTAAATCAGTTAAGATTTTAACAGAGTTGTTGAATAATTGATCTGAACTATTTTCTGTACTCATAATATAGTTGTATTATATATTAAATTTATGAAAGAACAAATAACCTATGATATTTTTGACAAAATAGACATTAGAGTAGGCACTGTAATATCAGTTAAAAAAAATGAAAAAGCTAGAAAACCTTCACTAGTAATTGAAGTGGATTTTGGAAAAGATATAGGTGTTAAGCAATCATCCGCACAAATTACACATTATTACAATGAAGAAAATTTAAAAGGTAAACAAGTTATTGGCGTTTGTAACTTTCCAGAAAAAAATATTGCAGGTGTAGTTTCACAAGTTCTTATTTTAGGTTCGATTGATGATGAAGGCAAAGTTATACTAGTTCACCCATCTCAACAATCAGAGAATGGGCTTCCAATAGCTTAAACTTTATGCATCCTGAATTATTTTTATTGATTGGAATTTCTTGTTCATTAGGTTTTACACCAGGACCTAATAATGCTGTTGCTTCTTACTCAGGTTTTAATTTTGGTATAAAAAAAACAATTCCATTAATAATGGGAGTTTGGTTGGGTTATACTGTGTTAGTAATTTTGATCAATTTTGTATTGATATCAACTTTTATTAAATATCCACTAATCCAGGAAGTGATCAGAATATTAGGAACTTTATTCCTCATATATTTAGCTTATAAAATTTCATTTTCTGAAACATCCAAAGAGGGTAAAAAAATTAATCCAGTAAAATTTATTGATACTTTTACATTCCAGTTTTTAAATCCTAAAGGAGTAATGGCAGCTATTACATTAATCTCAAAATTTGTATTAGAAAACGATTACTTAAATAGTTCTTTAACAGTTATTGTCGTTTGCTCTTTGACAGCTCTAACAAGTATTACAGCATGGGCTTTTTTAGGTAAGTTTTTAAGGAATTTTGCGACAAATAATAATTTTATTAAACGATTTAATTATGCTATGTCCTTGCTACTTATTGTTTGTATAATAGGCTTCTATATCTAAATTAAATGAAACCAGGAAATCAAAATTCTTATAACTCCCTAAAAACTATCAGTATTAATGATAGGGACTACAAATATTATTCTTTAGTAGAAGCAGAAAAGAATGGTTTAGATGGAATTTCAAAACTTCCAAAGTCATTAAAAGTTTTGTTAGAAAACCTTTTAAGATACGAGGACGATCTGTCAGTAACTAAAAGTCAAATAGAAGCAATTAAAGAATGGCTAAAGACAAAAAAATCATTAACTGAGATAGCTTATAGACCAGCTAGAGTTTTGTTACAGGACTACACGGGAATACCAGCCGTTGCTGATCTTGCAGCTATGAGAGAAGCGGTTAAAGAAAAAAATAAAGATCCCAATACAATCAACCCACTTTCTGCAGTTGATCTAGTTATTGATCACTCTGTACAAGTAGATAAATCTGCAAACTCAGATTCATTTGAAAAAAATGTTGATATTGAATTTAAAAGAAATGGTGAGAGATATTCTTTTTTAAAATGGGGACAGCAAGCTTTTAATAACTTTAGAATTGTTCCTCCTGGAACTGGGATTTGTCACCAGGTTAATTTAGAATATTTATCAAAAGTAGTCTGGTCTGAAAAATTTCAAAACGAGAACTATTTATTTCCTGACACGTTAGTTGGTACTGATAGTCACACTACTATGGTTAATGGTTTATCAGTTCTTGGTTGGGGTGTTGGTGGAATAGAAGCTGAAGCTGGAATGTTAGGTCAGCCAATTTCAATGTTAATTCCAGAAGTAATAGGATTTGAAGTTAAAAATAAAATGCCAGAAGGTACTACTGCGACAGATTTAGTTTTAACAGTTGTAAAAATGTTAAGAGATAAAGGAGTTGTTGGAAAATTTGTTGAATTTTATGGAGAAGGCTTAAAGAATTTAACTCTTGCTGATAGAGCAACAATTGCAAATATGGCACCAGAATATGGAGCAACATGTGGCTTTTTCCCAATTGATGAAGAGACATTAAAGTATTTAAGATTCTCAGGTAGAGATGAGATCACAGTAAATATAGTTGAGAAATATGCAAAAGAACAAGGTTTATGGGCTAATGACCAAGTTGAATTTACTGATACCTTATCGTTAGATATGTCTACAGTTGTTCCAACTATTTCAGGACCTAAAAGACCTCAGGACAAAGTTTTATTAACAGATGCATCTACTGGATTTAAAAAAGTTTTTGAAGATGCAACTAATAGAAAAGAACAGCATATTTCAAAAGTATCAGGAACAGATTATGAAATTAAAGATGGCTCAATATTAATTGCAGCTATTACTTCATGTACAAATACATCCAATCCAAATGTATTAATTGGTGCTGGGTTATTAGCAAAAAAAGCAGTTGAACTTGGTTTAGAAACCAAACCTTGGGTTAAAACATCATTAGCACCAGGCTCACAAGTAGTTACAGATTATTTAGCAAAAGCAGGACTGAATGTATTTTTAGATAAACTTGGTTTCAATTTGGTTGGATATGGTTGCACGACTTGCATAGGAAATTCAGGCCCTTTACCAGAGGAAATTGTTAAAGCAATAGACAAGGAAAACATCTACGCTGTGTCAGTTTTATCTGGAAATAGAAATTTTGAAGGAAGAATTTCTCCACATATAAAAGCTAATTACTTAGCATCACCACCACTTGTAGTAGCTTATGCACTTGCTGGTCACATGGAATTTGATTTATACAAAGAGCCTTTAGGAAAAAGTAAAGATGGTAAAGATGTATTTTTAAAAGATATTTGGCCATCTAATAAGGAAATTGAAGACACATTAAGAGAATCTCTAAATGCAGAGATGTTTGTTAAAAGATATTCAAATGTTTCAGAAGGCCCTAAACAGTGGCAAGAAATTAAAACTGAAAATACCAGTATTTACAATTGGGATTCAAGTTCAACTTATGTAAAGAAACCACCATTTTTTGAAAATTTATCTGATCAACCTGAGGGATTTAAACCTATTAAAGAGGCAAGACCACTTTTAATTTTAGGGGATATGGTTACAACTGATCATATTTCTCCAGCAGGAAATATTCAAAAAGAAAGCCCGACAGGTGAATATTTTATGGAACATCAAATACTTCCAACAGATTATAACTCTTACGGATCAAGAAGAGGAAACCATGAGGTAATGATGAGAGGAACTTTTGCAAATATTAGAATAAGAAATGAAATGGCACCAGGAACAGAAGGTGGGTTTACAAAATTATATCCAGAAGAAAAAGTAATGCCAGTTTATAATGCTGTTGAGGAATATAAAAAAAGAGGCACAGACCTTGTTGTTATAGGTGGAAAAGAATATGGAACAGGATCGTCAAGAGATTGGGCTGCCAAAGGAACAAAACTATTAGGTGTTAAAGTTGTAATAGCAGAAAGTTTTGAAAGAATTCATAGATCTAATTTAATTGGAATGGGTGTTTTACCTCTACAATTTACCGAAGGACACGATAGGGTAAACTTAAAATTAATTGGTTCAGAGTTGATAACAGTTCTTCAAATTGAAGAGGGTATAAATGCATCAGATCATGTTCAAGTTGAAATAAAATATGCCTCGGGAGACATTAAAAAGATCAAAACGCTATGTAGAATAGACACTAAAAACGAATTAGAGTATTATAAAAATGGTGGAATACTTCAGTATGTATTAAGGAATATGATATAGAAATGGACGAAGAAATTACAATCATAGATACAAACGCAAGAAATGAGAGAATAAAGAATTTTTTTATAGATAATAAAAAAAAACTTATAATAATTATTTCAATAATATTAGTAATTATAATTGGCTATCTATCATTTGAAAATTCTAAAGAAAAAAATAAAATTAAATTAGCTAATCAATACAACTTAGCATTAATAGATCTTAATCCTGAAAATAAACAAAAAACAATTGATGAAATGGTTAATGTTGTAAAAAGTAATGATGCAACTTATTCTCCATTAGCTTTATATCATCTACTAGACAATAATTTATTAGAGAACAATGATGAGATAAATATATTATTTAATGAGTTAATTGAAAATACAAAACTTGATAACGAAATTAAGAATTTGATTATATATAAAAAAGCATTATTCAATTCAGACTTTGTTAGTGAAAATGAATTATTGCAAATACTTAATCCAGTAATTAATTCTGAAAGCATCTGGAAGTCCCATGCATTATACTTACTTGCAGAATTTTTTTATTCAAAAGATGAAAAACAAAAAGCTAAAGAATTTTTTAACCAAATTATAATTTTACCTAATGCTAACGGCACAATTAAAACTGAGTCACAAAAGAGACTAAACAGAGACCTTGGTGAATAAAGTACTATTATCAGTCCTAATCCTCTTAATTTTAAACAACTGCTCAACTAGTAAAAAAGCAGGTTTTTGGAATAAAGATGACAAAAATCAACAGCAAATTGAAAATAACAAAACTATTTTAACCAAACAAATAAGACCTGAAGAAGAATTTAATTCAAATCTTTATGTTAAAATATCAAATGGCAAGCTAAATCAAAACAGCTTGAATGATCAAAATGATACTGGCGAACTAACTTATGAAGGGGTCTTAGAAAAAATTGGAAAATATAACTTTTCTAAATTTAATGATTTTGATTTTATAAGTCCCAGCCCTTTATTTTATAATAATAATTTAGTTTTTTATGACAACAAAGGTGAAATAACTCTTTACGATGAAAATCAAAAAACTTTATGGAAAAATAATTTTTACAATAAAAGTGAAAAAAAAATTAGGCCAAGATTAAATTTTGCATTAAAAGACGATATATTAATTGTAACAGATGATGTGGCAAAATATTATGCAATTAATATTGATACAGGAGAGCTATTATGGACAAAAACAAACATAGTTCCTTTTAACTCTAACATTAAAATAAAAGATGATGTTTTTTATGTGGTCGATTATAAAAATATTCTAAGATCAATATCAATAAAAGATGGATCTGAAATATGGAATTTAAAAACTGAAGAGTCTTTAACAAAATCAAATACCCAAATATCAATTGCGCTTGATGATAAAAATATTTATTTTAATAATTCAATTGGAGACATCACAGCGGTAGATATAAAATCTGGTCAACTGGTGTGGCAACTACCCACACAAAATAATAATATTAGTCAAAATGCATTTCAATTATCTAATTCAGAATTAGTTATCAATGAAAACACAATATTTTTCTCTAATAATAAAAATGAATTTTATTCTATTGATAGTGCTACAGGATTAATTAATTGGAAAACTGAGATTAGCTCAGATCTTAAACCTGTTGTTATTGGCAAACTTATAATAACCATATCTGAAAAAGGATATTTATATATTATTGACAAAAAACCAGGGAATATAATAAGAATTAACGATTTATATAAAAACTATAAAGATAAGAAAAGAAACCAAATAAAACCTACTGGTTTTATCGTAGCTTTGAATAAAATATATTTAACTAATAGTGACGGAAAATTAATTATTGTAAATAGTAATGAAGGTAACATCTTGAATGTAGTAAAAGTTTCAGGAAGTAAAATTTTGCAGCCATTTATAAATGAAAATAATCTTTTTTTAATAAGCAACGGTTCTATTATCAAATTTAATTAGTAATGTTTCTTAAGTTACTCGATAAATTAGGAAGAAAAAAAGTTGTTTTAGATCGTGGACCTTCCCATCCCAAATTTAATGAAGCTAAACCCTGGATGAATAGATATTATGTTTTATTAAGACATAGGCCTAAATGGTTTCCATTTAATATTTTGTTACATGAAATGTTAGCAGACGATCATGGGGAAGGGGTTCATAATCACACATTTCCTTACATAACTGTTATATTAAGAGGGGGGTATTGGGAAACGTTAAAAAATGGAAGATTTTGGAGACCGCCTGGATATATTGGTTTTAGATCAGCAAATAATTTACACAGAGTTGATCTTAAACCAGGAACAAGACCTCTTACATTATTTTTATCTGGTCCTTTTGGATTAAGAAAAGGCCCTAGATCAGAATATGGTATAGATTTTAAAACACCAAATGAATTTAAATAAATTATTTCTTAGTTATTGTAAAATTAACAATTTAGAAATTAATCCCAATCAATTAGGCTCAATCGATGAGCTGAATTTATTCTACAATCAAAACTTTAATAAATCACTTCTAAAAAAAATATTTACTAAACAAAATTATAAAACAGGGTTTTATTTACAAGGGGATGTGGGTGTGGGTAAAACCATGATACTAAATTTTTTTTATAATAAATTTGATAAAACTAAACAAAGATTTCACTTTAACGAGTTTATGATTAGTTTTCATGACTTTGTATTTAAAAACAAAGAAAATAAACAAGAAAATATTATAGATAAATTTGTTCAAAAACTAAAAAATAAATCTAAATTAATTTATTTTGATGAGTTTCAGGTTACAAATATTGTAGATGCTATGATTTTAGGTAGCTTATTCAAAAAAATATTTGATGAGAATATTAAAGTTTTATTTTCATCAAATACTAAAATAAATGATCTTTACAAAGATGGATTACAAAGAGATCAATTTCTTCCCTTTATTAAAATAATGAAGGAAAGATCTTATGAGACACAATTAATTATCCAAGATGATTATAGAAAGTCTGTAAAAAACAGAAATGAAAGATATTTTTATCCATTAAATGAATCAACTAATTTTAAACTTAATAAATTTTTTAGAAAAATAACAAAAAATCTTACTAATCAAGAAATGATCTTAAGTATTAAAGGTAGAAAGCTTACTATTAAGAATTACTTTAATGGAATAGCACGTTTTGA
This sequence comes from Candidatus Pelagibacter sp. PS_17, assembly GCF_059417945.1. Classification (NCBI taxonomy): domain Bacteria; kingdom Pseudomonadati; phylum Pseudomonadota; class Alphaproteobacteria; order Candidatus Pelagibacterales; family Candidatus Pelagibacteraceae; genus Candidatus Pelagibacter; species Candidatus Pelagibacter sp. PS_17. Next base: position 887,820 of record NZ_CM182073.1, on the reverse strand, counting down.
TTTTAAAGAGTTATGTTCTAAAAATATTGGAGCTGAAGATTACATTAAAATAACTGAAGTATGCAATTTTATTGTTATAGAAAATATTCCAATTTTTAATAGTGATAATTCTAATCAACAACAAAGATTTATTACTTTAATTGATATTCTTTATGAAAAAAATATACCACTTATGATAACTTCTCAACTACAATTAGATTTATTAAGCTCTTCTGAAGATTTAAAAAAGATATTTAAAAGAACCATTAGTAGGTTGTATGAATTAACATCTATTAAGTATACGAAGTTATGAGACAAGAGTTTTTTAATTTAGAATTGAGTACTAATGGCCAGAGTTTCTATGAATTTACAAGCGAAACTAATAAATGGATCAAGGATAATGAATTTAATAATGGAATTATCAATATAAGCATTCAACACACCAGTGCTTCTTTAATAATTCAAGAGAATGCTGATCCAGATGTTCAGAGTGATTTAGTAAATTTTTTTAATAAGCTCGTACCTATGGACAATTCCCTTTACATCCATACAGCTGAGGGAAAAGATGACATGCCTGCACATATAAAATCTGCGTTAACTAATAATCAAATCTCTTTAAGCGTTAAAAACAATGAGTTATTACTTGGTACCTGGCAGGGTTTATATCTTTTTGAGCACAGAATTGAGAAGCAAAAAAGATTGATTGTTCTTCATTATTTAGGAGATTAGTTTTTTTTAATTGTTTTAAAAGCATCTAGAGCAGCATTTCTTGCTTCAACGTGATCTACAATTGGTTTTGGATAGTTGATACCAACAATTACTTTAATCTGTTCTTGGTATTTGGTTTCAAGTTCCCATGGCTTGTATAAAAATTTATTAGGCATGTTTTTAAGTTCAGGAACCCACTTTTTTGTATAAATCCCATCTTTGTCAAATTTTTCACCCTGGAGAATAGGATTGAAGATTCTAAAGTAGGGAGCTGCATCTGCACCACATCCTGCAACCCATTGCCATTGAGCAACGTTACTAGCTTCATTATAATCAACTAAACAATTTTTAAAATGTTTTTCACCCTCCATCCAATGAATTCTTAAATGCTTAACAAGAAAAGAAGCAACAATCATTCGAACTCTATTATGCATCCATCCTGTTTCGTATAGTTCTCTCATTCCAGCATCTACAATAGGGTATCCTGTCATGCCTGCTTTCCAAGCTTTAAGAAATTTATCATTTTTAACCCAAGGAAAATTGTCAAAATCTTTTCTAAGATTACCTTTTAACATTTGTGGAAAGTAATTAATTAAACTATGAGAAAATTCTCTCCATCCTAATTCATTAATATACTTTCTATATCCAATTTTTTTAACTTTAATGTCTTGGCATTTCTTCCAAATTGTTTCTACATGTATTTGACCAAATTTTAAGAAAGGAGATAACTTGGAGGTTCCATTAACACCTGGAATATCTCGAGCATCACCATAGTCCTCAATTCTATTATTTATTAATTCTTGTAAATATTTTTTAGCTTCTTTTTCAGATGGGTTCCAGTATTTCTCAAATTTTTTATACCAATTTTTTTTAGGTAAAATTTCTTTTATAGAAATTGAATTTTTAAATATGTTTATCTTTTTAATTTTTGATTTAACTCGTATTAATTTTGAAGGTGCTTTTGAAATATAATGTTGTTCAGTTTTTTTCCAAAATGGAGTGAATACTTTATAGGGTGTGCCATCGTCTTTAGTCATTTCCTGAAATTCTACAAGAATGTTTCCTTTAAAATATTTATATTGAACTTCATTCTTAATAAATAGATCTCTTATTTTTTTACCTTTATTAATTACATCTGGCTCATAAACTTTACTCCAATAAACAGTAACATCATCTTTCTTTTTTAAAATTGATAATACTTCCAGTTCATCACCTAACTGAATTTCCAATGTAATATTTAATTTCTTTAGATCTATATTTAAATTCTCTAGTGATTTAGACAGCCACCATTTTTGGGCCTCTCTTTTTTTATCAAAGTTTTTTGGGTTATATATATAAAGAGCATTTACATACTCGTGATTTTGAGTTGCTGTCGCAAAGGCTTCGTTATATTCAATTCTAAAATCTTCCCTAATCCAAACAATGGCTTTTTTTGTCATATTTACTCAGATTTTTTGCAACCCATCACTTAGTAGTTTTTGATACATTGCACTATCAGTTAAACCTTCACAACCAAATAGAAGTACATTTGATTGTTCATTTAACTCTAGCTTATCTAAGTATTCTTTATTGTTAAATGAGCTTATTAACGCGATTATACCTGGGACAGCACATTCACCAGCTATTATTTTTAGATCGGATAAACGCTTTTCTGCTAGCAATGCTACAGTAGTTGAGATTGCTTCATCAGATATAGTTAAACAATAATTTGAAGAATTTTTTAAAATTTCCCAGGCAATACTTGATACATCACCACAAGACATTCCACCCATTACTGTTTCCTTTTTAATATCAACACTTGTGGGTTTATTATTCTTAATACTTTGAAATACACAGTCTGCATTTTCTGGTTCAACAATAATAAATTTCGGAATATTTTGTGATAATTTTGCAAAGCCAGCAATCATTGCTGCAGCCATCCCACCAACTCCAGCTTGAAGAAATACGTGTGATATTGAATTAGATTTTACTTCATCTAAAATTTCTTTAATCATTATGGTGTATCCAGCCATAATTAATTTTGGTACTTCCTTGTAACCTTCCCAAGACACATCTTGTACAATTTCCCAATTATTTTCTTTAGATTGTTTTATGCATTCTTTTAATGAATTGTCATAATTACCTTTAACTCTAATCACTTCAGCATTCAATTTACGCATTGCTTCAGCTCTAGATTCACTAACAAATTCACTTATAAATATTTTACATTTTAATCCAAGTCTTTGAGCTCCCCAGGCTACAGATCGACCATGATTTCCAGCTGTTGCTGTTGATACAGTTATATTGTTTTTTTCACTGGCAATCTTGTAAACAGCAAAAGCTCCACCTAAAGCTTTAAAAGATTTTAGATCAAACCGTTTATCCTCATCTTTGTAGTAAATATTTTTAAATTTTAATTCATCATTTAGTTTATTTAATTTAACCAATGGAGTGGGGGCATAATTATCCCAACTAGATATAGCCTTAATTGCTTCATCTATAAATTTTTCTGGAAGTTGCGTAAGTATATTTTCTTTATTAAATTTATAATTTTTATTCTCTAAAAATGATGTAATAGACCAAAGGTCTTTCTGCATGATTGATTTCATTTATTAACAATCAAGAGTGCTATTTTTTTCCCAGTGAGTTACCGAGCTTTTTTTATCAAATTTTTCTTCTTGATTAAAATCATTAATTTCAGACCTTTTTAACTTTAGATAGCTTTTAATAGTATCACCGCCAAATGCTTCCTTAATTTCTTTACTATTTTCTAGTTGATCTAATGCATCTTCAATTATGTCAGGTAATTTTTTTAGGTGAGGGTAATTTTTATGATCAGTGTACATATTACAAGATAAAGGTTCACCAGGATCTATTTTATTATTTATTCCATGTAAACCAGCAGCTATTACTCCAGCTTGAAGCAAATAAGGATTTACTGCTCCGTCCATTAACCTTAGTTCAAATCTACCTTTATCTGGAATTCTTATCATATGAGTTCTATTATTTCCTGTATAAGAAATACTACTAGGTGACCATGTAGCTCCCGATTTTGTTGGTGGTGCATTTATTCTTCTATAACTATTAATTGTCGGATTAAAAAATGCTGTCAAAGGCTGAGTAAGTTTCATAATTCCACCTAGAAAATTATATGCTAATTTGCTCAAACCTAATTTGTCTCCATTATCTAGAAATTTATTAATTTTTCCATTCCATAAAGAGATGTGAGCATGACAGCCATTTCCTGTTAGATTGCTAAAAGGTTTTGGCATAAATGTTGCTCTCAAACCATGTTTTTCAGCTAATGATTTCACCATATATTTAAAGAATACATGTCTATCAGCTGTAGTTAAACAATCTGTATAATCCCAATTCATTTCAAACTGGCCATTAGCGTCCTCATGATCATTTTGGTATGGGTTCCAACCCATAGTAATCATGCTATCGCATATTTCTTTGATTAAATCATATCTCCTCATTAAAGCAGACTGATCGTAACAAGGTTTTGATTGAGTGTCTCTTGCATCAGCAATTTTACTCCCATCTTCTGAGATCAAAAAATATTCACACTCTACACCTGACTTCATGACTAAATCTTTTTTATGTAATTTATTAATTTGCTCTTTGAGCATTACTCTAGGTGAAGCCTTAACTGGTTTACCATACATATATAAATCAGAAGCTAACCAGCCAATTTCTTTGTTCCAAGGCAATTGAATTAAACTTTTAGGATCTGGTAGAGCAAACATATCCCCATCTGCAGGAGACATATCTAGCCAAGTTGCAAAACCCGCAAAACCCGCCCCATTCTTTTGCATGTCTGCAATCGCTTGTGCTGGTACTAATTTTGATCTCAAGACACCAAAAAAATCTACAAAACTAATCAAAAAATATTTTATTTTTTTAGCTTTAGCAATTTTAGATAAATTAATAGGCATATTTTATTTCTTAATTTACAACTGTTAATTAGTCTTCACAATACTATTTTTTATTTTTTAGTCCTGGTATCCAATCTGTTCCAGCCAGCGGAACTCTTGCCATTGCTGCAGCTTCTACTGTTAAAGCTGCTAAATCTTCAGGTTCTAAATTTCTTACATCTGATTTTCCATTTGCTCTTGCTAATGTTTGCAACTCTAGGGTTAATGTGGATAAATAATTTTTTAATCTTTTACCCCCCTCTATAGGATTGAGTCTTTTTTCTAGTATAGGATCTTGTGTAGCAACACCTACAGGACATTTTCCTGTATGACAGTGATGACAGTAACCTGGCTCTGTTCCAAGTTTTTCGTAATCTTTTCTATAAAGATCTGCATTACAATTTAAAGCCATCATAGCAGCAGATCCTATTGATACAGCATCTGCTCCCATTGCAATTGCTTTTGCAACATCAGCACCAGTTCTAATTCCACCAGAAACAATTAATTGAACTTTTCTATGCATGTTCAATTCTTTTAAAGCATCTACAGATTCTCTTAAGGCACCAAGAGTTGGTATACCCACATGTTCTATAAAAACATCTTGTGTTGCAGCTGTTCCACCTTGCATTCCATCTAACACAACAACATCAGCACCAGCTTTTACTGCTAAAGTCGTATCATAGTATGGTCTTGCTGCTCCAACTTTTATATAAATTGGTTTTTCCCAATTTGTAATTTCTCTCAATTCTTGAATTTTTATTTCTAAATCGTCAGGTCCTGTCCAATCTGGATGTCGACAAGCACTTCTTTGATCTATGCCCTCAGGTAAAGTTCTCATACCAGCAACTCTTTTATTAATTTTTTGTCCAAGAAGCATTCCACCCCCTCCAGGTTTTGCACCTTGTCCCACAACTATTTCTATAGCATCTGCTTTTCTTAAATCATCTGGATTCATACCGTATCGAGAAGGTAATAATTGATATACTAGATATTTAGAAGATCCTCTTTCTTCTTTTGTCATGCCTCCATCTCCAGTGGTTGTCGAAGTTCCCATAGCAGAAGCACCTCTGCCCAAAGCTTCCTTTGCATTGGCACCTAAAGCTCCAAAACTCATTCCAGCAATAGTAATTGGTATATCTAATTTAATAGGATTTTTTGCAAAACGGTCTCCAAGTATTACAGAGGTATTACATTTCTCTCTATAACCTTCTAATGGATATCTAGACATGGAAGCTCCTAAAAATACCAAGTCATCAAAGTCTGGAACTTTTCTTTTAGCACCCAATCCTCTAATTTGGTAAATTCCTTCCTTAGCAGCTCTTTGAATTTCTTTAATTGTTGAAGATGGAAACGTTTTAAATTCTTTTAAATCTTTTTTCATAACTAATATGAGCTCACATTATCAATTTTAAAATTATATAAATTTCTTGCAGATCCATATCTTTTAAATTTTTTTGCATCTTCAGATATATTCAAATCTTTAAAAATTTTATTTAATTCCTTTATATTTTTATCATCCATTTGTTTTTCTATACAATCAGAACCTAAACTTTTAACCTTACCTTTAACAAATATTTTTGCCTCATAAATTGAGTCTCCTAAATCAGCATCAGCGTCTCCCAAAATAATTAAATTACCTTTTTGTGCCATAAATGCTGACATATGACCAACAGACCCCTTTACTATAATGTTAATCCCCTTCATTGATATGCCACATCTTGAGCTAGCGTCTCCTTCAATAATTAAAGAACCGCCATGACCAGTTGCTCCAGCAGATTGAGAAGCATTGCCTTTGATAATTACTTTACCAGACATCATGTTTTCAGCTACACCCGTTCCAACATTTCCGTGTACGGTAATAGAAGCATTTTTATTCATCCCAGCACAATAATAGCCAGTGTGTCCTTTTATTGAAACTTCAATATCATCTTTTAAACCTGCACAAATAGCGTGTTGACCTTGGGGATTTAAAATTTGGAAACTTCTGTTATTTTTTTCTCTACCAACGTTTTGTAGTAGTTGATTAATTTCTCTTAGTTTTTTTTTATTTAGATCTAAATTCATAATTTACCAGTGATAAACAATACCAGGTTTTGGTTCAAAAATTTTAGCTGTGTTTACATTTGGCAAGTGCGCCATACATTGAAATTCTGAAGCAACCGCTACATAATCTTTTGTTTCTGCAACAACTGCTGGCTTGCAAGCTATTTCATCTCTCAACAATGCAAAACCATCTTTAGTACCAGCTATAAAGGTGTAGAAACCATCTAAATCTTTTAGGCTATTTTTTAGGGTTTCTTCTAGATTTTCTCCTTTTGAAATTTGATTAGAGATGTAACCAGCCGCAACCTCAGTATCATTTTCTGAATTAAATTTCTGACCTTCTTTTTTTAAAGACCTTCGTACGTTGTTATGATTTGAAAGAGATCCATTATGAACCAAGCACTCATCTTCTGATGTAGAGTAGGGGTGAGAACCTTGAGTTGTAATTGCACTCTCTGTTGCCATTCTAGTATGGCCTATTGCATGAGTTCCTGAAAAAGAAGATAATTTAAATTTTCTAACGACATCTTTAGGGTTTCCTGTTTGTTTAAAAATATTAATACTTTTACCATAGCCCACCAAAGAAACTTCTTTTAATTTAGTATCTAGGATTTCTAATACCTTTTTGGGTTTTTCCTCTGTTTCAAGAATTACATGATCCGAAAAAGTTTTAAGTGTTATTTTTTTTAAAAATTTAGATATTTTTTTTTTAAATTCTTTATCTGTTAATTGATTTAAACAAATAGAGTATTTAAATTTATTTTTATTTTGCTTTGTATATATTGCAAATCCAGCACTATCAGGGCCTCTAGTCGCCATACCATCAAGCATTCCAGATAAAAATTTACCAAGATCTTTTTCGTATTTCTTTGTTTTAAGATAAATCCCTACAATTCCACACATAAATTTTTAAGTTTATTTTATTAAAGATAGTAAGAATTCCTTATAGTAGAAAATATTTCCCACTACAATGATGATGATAGCTGCTATTACTCCGTACTTTGCTTTTGGAAAAACAACACCTCTCATCTTACTTGGTCTTTGATTTTCTTGATTATTCTCATTCATATAGAATTTTTATAAAAAAAAGGGCGCCACAATTAAGCAGCGCCCAAAGTTTATTTAATATTACCAGTCGGTAATATTGCTTTTATGATCATTTGCACCATGTCTTTTCTTAGCTAATCTTGAGAGTTTTTCACTCTCAGATTTAGCTGTGATGACATGCCACCCAATCCAAAAAACTACACCAAGAATAACTAGCAAAGTTTCAGTGGATCCAGCTCCCGGATAAATGGCTCCGACAACCTCTTCTGCACTTAAATGATCTATCCAGTTTGTAACTGTAGCCATATTTTTCTCCTTTACCTAGTTGCAGAGGCGACCGCTTTTTCAGCTTCTCTATCGTCCTCCATTATTTCATAGTCTAGTCCAGCTATTTCAACTTCACGTGGTATTCTTAATTTGCCAAATGCGCTTAGTATTCTAGCTAAAACATAACCTGGTAACATTCCAAGAACTCCGAACATTATAATTGCTCCAAGGAATTGTCCCAGTGGATTGATTGATGCATAAGTTGATCCGTCCCACATAGCTCCAACACTGTATCCAGATGAAGGATAGCCATTTAAAACAAATCCACAAATTACAAGACCAACAAACCCTGCATAACCATGCACTGCTACTGCACCAACTGCATCATCAATTTTGAACTTACGTTCAACCCAGTAATGCATTTTATATGAAATAACTACACCGATTGCACCAATAAGCATTGCTTGTATCGGGTGATACAAATCATTACCTGCAGATGCACAGATGATACCAGCCAGTCCACTTGAGTAAGTCCAGAATGGATCACCTTTAGCGACCACGTATCCAGCCAATAATCCACCTGATAGTGACATCAAGAAGTTATAGGTTATTCCACTCAGTGTGGTTGGGGTTACATATATGTTTGTTGCTGTCCAGTATGTGACACCTTCCATTCCATACTCAGGTCCAAGATCAAATATTGGTATATTACATGCCGCATAAAATCCCCAGAAACCAGTATAGATTAAAAATAATCCAACTGTAACTAGCCATGGATTTCTTGGTCCTATATTTCTTGGTTCACCACTTGATGAGAATTTTCCAATTCTAGGTCCTAGTACGATTAGAACACCTAAAGCAAATCCACCCGCAATTGCGTGAATTACTCCTGATGCATAAGCGTCATGATACCCTAAAATTTTAAGCATCCATCCATCAAAGTGCCATCCCCAAGCAGCATCAATTACCCAGAAACACGAACCAATTGCAATTGCTAAAATACCAAATGCAAAAGTTGTAATTCTTTCAATGATTGCTCCAGAAACAATTGAAGCAGCTGTCCATGAAAATAGTAAGAATGCAGCCCAGAATACTCCACTTATACGGTCACCTAAGTTGACAGCCATAAATTCAGTATTTGCCACATACCATTTCGCACTAAAAGTACTTTCATCAGTAATTAATGCTGAACTCTCATTCATTATTGAAGGTGCTATTCCCGGTCCTGTTGGGAATGCCCAGTAAATCCACCAACCAAAGAAAAACCAGGTTACCGTTACTAGTGGTATTACCATGGTATTTTTCATTAAAGTATGTTGGTGATGCTTGTATCGTGAGGCTCCAACTTCATACATACAAAACCCGACGTGAATCAGGAACATTAATACCACTGTTACCCAGTAGTAAAATTCTGTAAATATAACTGTAAGAGCGCCTAATTGATCATCCATAATCTCTCTCCTATTAGTTTTAAGAAAGACTATAAAATTTATAGAGACGTGACAAACTATACATTGCTTAAATAAGCAAGTAATAACTACAAGTTTTGAAAAATAATCAACCTTTGATTGAGGTACTAAAACTTAAGGTAAGCTTTTTTCAAATCAACAAGAGGGTGTTTTTTAGACATTTGAAACTTAACTAAAAGCTCTCTTGCGATCATATCTCTGTCTTGTTGGTTGTTTGGCAATTTGATTGATTTTGGAATTGTAACCCAGCCATTTGCATTTCTACAAAATACAGCAGGTCTATCTTCTTCATAACCCATGTGTATATCTTCTAGCCAATTAAGATCATCCCATCCCATTGCTTCAATATACTTTTTTAAGAATGGAGTGATTTTTTTATAATCAGGGAGTAAGTTAACATCATATCTATAACCAATATGTTGCCCAATCATTTTTTCTCTAGCAGTTTCTTTAGACTTTCCACCTAGATTTTCTTTTTTTACTTTTATTTTCGTTTTTTTCTTAACCATATTTACCTCTTATATTTTGTGATAGTTATCAACACCAACAGTGAAGTTGGTTCCTGTTAAAGGAACTTTTGCTAGTGCAGAAGCTTCCATTGTTAGTGCAGCTAAATCCTCTGGTTCTAATGAGTGAATATTAGTTTTACCACAAGCTCTTGCTAAAAGTTGAGCCTCTAATGTCATTGCATGCAAGTAATTATAAACTCTTAAAGCAGCATCATCAGGATTTAATCTAGCTCTTAATTTAGGATCTTGGGTTGCAACACCAACTGGACAACGACCAGTGTGGCAGTGATAACAGTCACCAGCCTTAACACCCATTTCTTTTTCAAAGTTTGCTTCTGGAATATCTTTATTGCAGTTTAAGGCTATTAAAGCACCAGTTCCAATTGCTATTGCATCAGCACCTAAGGCTAAAGCCTTCGCCATATCAGCACCATCTCTAATACCACCTGCATAAATTAAAGTTACCTGTCCAGTTTTACCCACATCATCAATAGCTCTTCTTGCTTCTCTGATTGCAGCAATTCCTGGGATACCAGTATTTGCAGCAGCTATATGTGGACCAGCTCCAGTTGAACCTTCCATACCATCTAAAAAGATTGAGTCAGGATTACATTTTGCAGCCATACGAACATCATCATAAACTTTTGATGCACCTAGTTTTAACTGAATTGGTACTTTGTTTTTTGTAAGTTGTCTTAATTCTTCAACTTTTAAAGCTAAATCATCTGGACCTAGCCAGTCGGGGTGTCTTGCTGGAGATCTTTGATCAATACCAGATGGTAAAGATCTCATTTCTGCAACTTGATCAGTAACTTTTTGACCCATTAAATGTCCACCCATTCCAACTTTTTGTCCTTGACCAATAAACACTTCTATTGCATCAGCAAGTTGAGCGTGGTGAGGGTTAAACCCGTATCTTGATTGAATACATTGATAGTACCATTTTTCAGAATATCTTCTTTCATCTGGAATCATTCCACCCTCTCCTGAACAAGTAGCACTTCCAGCCATTGTTGCTCCTCTTGCTAAAGCAGTTTTAGCTTCATAAGAAAGCGCACCAAAACTCATACCTGTAATATATACTGGTATATCTAGTTCAATCGGGTTCTCACAATTAGGACCGATAATAGTTTTTGTTTCACATTTTTCTCTATAACCTTCAATTACAAATCTAGTAAGAGTTCCTGGTAGGAATACTAAATCATCAAATGTTGGAATTTTTTTCATTAATGCCATTCCACGCATTCTGTATCTTCCAAGTTGAGCTTTGATGTGAATATCGTCTATAACTTCAGGAGTAAAAATAGCATTGTGACCTAATAGACTTTTATTTCTTTTACCATCTTCATGTGCATGAACATCAGCTTTTCCACCAACACTACCTTTAGCTTTTTTTAATTTTTTTTCATTTTTTTTTGTTTTCTTTTTAGCCATTAGATAGCTCCTTTCTTTTCATGAGGTTCTAGATTGTCATAGTTCCAAAGTTTTTTACCAGCTACAATTTTAGTCATTTTACTAACATCAAATTTTTCACCAATTTCTGCAACTTTTAATTTTCGTTTTAACCAATCTTGATCACTAGCAGTTAGATCAGCAGGCACAGCATCACTTCCAAATGATCCTATTTTTCCACCAATAAAGATTGTGCCATCATACATAGAGTCACCTAAGTTTATTCCAACATCACCAAGAATAATTATTCTTCCTCTTTGCATCATAAAACCAGTGAACGCTCCAGCATCACCACCAACAATGATAGTTCCACCCTTCATGTCAATTCCAGTTCTTGCACCAACACTTCCTTTGCAAATTAAATCACCACCTCTTATAGCGGCACCAAAGCAAGACCCTGCATTTTTCTCTATAACAACTTTTCCTGCCATTAAGTTTTCTGCACAAGACCAACCAACTCTACCATTAATTCTAACAGTAGGTCCATCACATGAACCCATACCAAAATAACCTAAACTTCCCTCAAAAATTAAATTTAATTTATTTAAAATACCAACCCCTAAACTATGTTTACCTTGAGGGTTTTTAATAACAATTGTGCCAAATCCTTGGCTCATTAAGTTATCAATTTCTTTATTAGCTTCTGGAGCTGTCATATCTTTAACATCTAGCTCTGTTCTTTTATTAAAATCTACATCGTAAGTTCCAAAATAATAAAGGTTTTCACCTTCATCAGGATTAAAAAACTTTTGTTGAGTTCTTCCTGTTAAAACTTCTGAGTGCATACCCATTGACTGGGCTTTAGTTTTTTTCTCTGTATTCTTTAAATTTGCCATACTTTTACCTCTCCATCAAATGGATCATATGTATCTATCTCTTGTGGTAGAACTGATCTGATTGCTATTTCTTCTGAGCCCATTGCCACTAAATCATCTGACTCATAAAGAACCAAAGGTTTTGCAGCCATAGTATCTTTTGCCATTCCTAAAGAATCTTTAGTTGCAACAAAATATGTAAACACTCCATCAAGACCTGTTAATGAAGCTTTCATGCCCTCTTCAAGGCTTGCTCCTTCTTTCATTTTTTGAGCAATATAAACCGCTATTAATTCTGAATCGCACTCAGACATAAATCTCATGCCTTTATTTTCAAGCATTCTTCTATTGTTCCAATAGTTAGTTAACTGACCGTTATGAACTACTGATACATCACTGAAAGGATAACCCCAAAAAGGGTGGGCTGATTTAATATCTACACCAGATTCTGTAGCCATTCTTGCATGGCCAATTGCATGAGTTCCAACTACTTTACCTAAATCATACCTATCAAGAACCATTTGAGCATTTCCTAAATCTTTAATTACCTCTAAGGATTTTCCCATAGATAAAATTTCAACACCTGGAATACTTTCAATCTTTTGTGAAAATTCTAGTAGATCTTTTACATCATAATCAAGCTCATATCTCAAAGAGTAGGGTAAAATTCTTTCCTCTTTTACTATTTTAGCACCTAGTTCAGATAAATATTGATCAACAATTTTCTTTCTTTTGTCATAAACAGAAACATCTTCCATTATGGATGAACTTCCTTCACCAACATTTTCTCCAACTTTAAAACGCATGATAAAATTTTTACCATCAGTATCTCCATACAAAGCATAACCTGTAGAATCTTCTCCTCTATGTTTTAAAGCTTGAAGCATTCCTTGTAGCTCACTTCCTACATTGGATGATTTTCCTCTATGTATTAATCCTGCTATTCCACACATATATTTCCCCTATTTTATTAAAGATTACGGTAGACAATCTAGATAAGTATCTAAGTCCCACTGAGTTGTTGCCCCTAAAAATCTTTCCCATTCATCATTTTTATACCAATGGAAAACTTTATACATTTCATCTGGCATAGCTGCTTTGATCACTTCATCTTCTGCCAGACGATCTAAAGCTTCACCTAGACTCAAAGGTAATTTTTTAACTTCTTTACCAGCTGCCTGAGCATCGTACATACTTCTAGATTCTGGTTTTCCTGGATCAATATTATTTGTTATCCCATCATCAAAACATTTCAATAATCCTGAACCCATCAAGTAAGGATTATGCATTGAGTCAACTGAACGATATTCAAATCTTCCTGGTGCAGAAACTCTTAATCCACATGTTCTGTTTTGAAATCCCCAATCAGCATAAACAGGAGCCCAAAAACCTGTATCCCATAATCTTCTATAAGAGTTTACAGTTGATGATCCAATTGCAGTTAATGCACCTAAATGTTTCATTACTCCACCAATTGCTTTTAATCCAACCTTACCTGGTAACTGAATATCTTTAGTATCAGGCATAAAGTAATTAGTTCCACCTTCAACATAAGTGAAAACTTCATCCATCGCTGGTATTGATTTGTGGGATAATTTATTAACTTTATCTTTTCCACCTTTCCACAAAGACATATTAGTATGACAACCACTTGCTGACACTCCCATAAAAGGTTTTGTCATAAAGCAAGCTATCAAATTAAACTCTCTTGCAACTTGAGCACAAATTTGTCTATAAGTTGAAAGTCTATCTGCATTTCTTAATACGTCATCATACATCCAGTTTAATTCTAATTGTCCTGGTGCATCCTCATGATCACCTTGAATCATGTCAAAGCCCATTGCTCTAGCGTATTCAAAAACTTTCATAAATACTGGTCTTAACGACTCGAATTGATCAATATGATAGCAGTAGGGTTTAGAAAAACCTTTACCTGTTGGTGAACCATCTTCATTTTTAGTTAACCACATCATTTCAGGCTCTGTTCCAACTCTTAATTGGTAGCCGTGTTTCTTTTTAAATTCTTGAGCGTGTATTCTTAAATTTCCACGGCAGTCTGAAGTTAAGTGTGCACCTGGGTTTTCTCTTTCTTCTCTATTTCTAAAGCAAGTAACAAACACTCTTGCAACTTTTTTATCCCAAGGGAGTTGGCAAAAAGTTTCAGGATCAGGAATACCAACTAGCTCTTTTGCTTCTGGACCATAACCAATATAATCTCCATGACGATCAACAAATAAGTTAGCTGTAGCACCGTAAACTAATTGAAAACCTTTTTCGCAAGTTCTTTCCCAGTGATCAGTAGGAATACCTTTACCTACAACTCTTCCAGTTACTGAAATAAATTGAAAAAAAATATATTCAACACCTAGCTCATTAATCTTAGCTCTAACTTGCTTTACTAATTTGTCTCTACCAGGTTGTCTTACGTGTCTATCTAAATCTGTCATTATCTCTCCCTCTAATGAATTTTTATTTAACGAACCGTAACTGAAAAATTTATTAGTGTCTAGGCTTGAAGTTTAACTCCAAGGGAACGGACTGTTAGAAGTTGGGTGAAGTTCACCTTTCTCGTAACGGTTGAATCTAAACGGTTTTAATAAATCACTTTCAGTTCCAAGAATTTCTTTTGCAACAAGTTCACCAACACCAATCATTTTGTAACCGTGGTTAGCATCAGCAATCATGTAAACATTTTCTAAAAATTTATCAAAAATTGGAAATGAGTCAGGGGTCATGCAACCAAGTCCACCTGAAGGGCCTTTTCTATAAAGATCAGATTTTCCTTCAAATCTTTTTTGACAATGAGCTAAAGCTGAGCACCACATATCATTAAACTCTTCTGTAGTTTGAAATTCAGGAGACTCAATTCCATAGGGGTCAACATTAACTTTATCAAAATGTTTATCAACTATGTAGGGTGACGTTCCACCTTGTACTCCCAAACCTTCGATATCAGGTTTATAATAAATTCCCCAAATTTTATCAGTAATTAATTTTTTTGTTTTATCAGAATATAAAGGAGCCGTAGAATCGACATGAATTACAGGTGGTTGACCACCATTATCCATTTTTAAAAAATCCTCATCAACACCAATTACACCTTCCTGTAGCATCCAGTATTTCCACATTTCAGTTTCATGAAATTTACCATCTTTATCTTTAATTTTTGCAGTTTTTGGTAGCTCTAGCATATTCCAAAAATCTCTCACCCAAGGACCAGCACCAACAACAACTTGATCGCACTCAATAATACCTTTGTCTGTTTCAACACCTGTAACAGCTTTACTGTTACTACCTCTTTTAAAACCTGTAACAGTTACCCCTTTAACAACCTTGACCCCATTTGATGTTGATTTTTCTTCAAGCGCTTTTATAGAATCTTTATTAAATGCATAACCACCTTTTTTTTCATGAAGAACTGAAGTTATCCCTTGAGCTTGCCAGTCACCAAACATATTTTTCATATACTTCATGCAGTCTGCTTCACCTTCTATAAATTCTGAATCATATCCTATTGCTTTTTGTTGTTTAGCTATTGAAGCAACATCTTCGTGCATAACTTCCGGTGAAATTTGCAAATAACCGACAGAGTTATATTTAAATGCTTTGGGATCACTTTCCCAAACCGATACTGAGTGAGCCATTAATTCTCTCATAGCGGGCTGAAAATAATTATTTCTAACAACACCACAAGCAATTCCACTTGCACCTGCTGCGATATCTTTTTTTTCTAGAACAACTATGTCATTTTCGTTTTTATAAGTTTCAGAAAGTTTCCATGCTGTACTTAAGCCATGAATCCCACCACCTATAATTACGACTTTTGCTTTTTTTGGTAAAGTTGACATAGCAAAACAATATTTTTTTGGATAAAAAAAAATACAATTTTTTATAGATCTATAAATTATATATATAAATTATATATTATAGATTTTTTTAAAAAGTGACTAATAACTTAACTTTTGCAGTGTATTTAAATATTCTTTAAACTCATTAATAAAAGTCTCACTAGGCACTATGTTTTTTATTCGCTGGTCAGTTGAA
Organism: Candidatus Pelagibacter sp. PS_17; assembly: GCF_059417945.1. Lineage (NCBI taxonomy): Bacteria > Pseudomonadati > Pseudomonadota > Alphaproteobacteria > Candidatus Pelagibacterales > Candidatus Pelagibacteraceae > Candidatus Pelagibacter > Candidatus Pelagibacter sp. PS_17. The sequence continues at coordinate 871,591 of NZ_CM182073.1, read as the reverse complement.
GTCTTTTCAAGACGAAAGAATCCTTTTTCACAAGCTTCATTAATAATCAATGCAGATTTTGGTCTAGAAGTTTTGAATAGTTTTGTCTTTAGCCCTTCAACAGATAACTTTTCATTATGTTTGTAAGCTGACATTACAAGTAGCATCATATGATAATGAGAAGGGGATTTTCTAAAAAAATAGTTGCTTGAAGTATGGGATTGCTTCATTTGGTCTTCCCAAAAACTTAAAAGATCTTTACTGTTATTAGGCATTTATTACGCTCTAACTCTTGATTTTGTTGGATCGTAGAAAGGAAAAGGTACAACTTTCGCTCCAATTCTTTTTTGATGACCATCAAGTTTACCAATTTCAACTTCAGTTCCAATCTCAGAATATTTTACATCTATTCTACAAAGCGCAATATTTTTTCCAAGTTTAGGGGATAGCATTCCACTTGTTATTACACCTACTTGACCACGACCTACATGAACACAATCTCCATGTAATGCCGGTTCATGACCTACTAATTCCAGACCAACTAATTTTTTTTGTGGATTTGCTTTTCTTTTAATTAATTCTTCTTTACCTATAAAATCATCTTCCTTAGTTTTAAGTGGAACTGTAAAACCAATTCCAGCTTCAAATGGATCTGTTTGATCGTCAAACTCATAACCATAAAAAATAAGGCCAGCTTCTATACGAACCATGTCTAAAGCTTCTAAACCTAATGGGGTAATATCAAACTCTTTACCAGCTTCCCAAACTTTATCCCAAACTTCTGCAGCATCTTTTGGATGACACCATATTTCATAACCAAGTTCACCCGTGTAACCTGTTCTTGAAATAACAATTGGCGTACCTGTTTCATGATCTATTCTTGCAATATTAAATCTGAACCATTCAAGTTCAGTGATTGATGGTTGGATTGGCGCCGTCCATACAAACTTTTCTAAAATTTTTCTACTATTTGGACCTTGAACGGCAATGTTATGAATATGATCTGTTGCAGATTTTATCCAAACTTTGTAATTTTTCTTCTTAGCTTGTTCTTTTAACCATTCACCACTGTATTCATCTCCACCGATCCATCTAAAATTATCTTGTCCTAATTTAAATAAAGTACCGTCATCTAGCATACAGCCATTTTCATAACACATAGCTGTATAAACAACTTGTCCGATAGATAGTTTTTTAACATTTCTAGTAAGTGTGTATTGCATTAAATTTTCTGCATCAGGTCCAAGAATTTCAAACTTTCTAAGAGGTGATAAGTCTGTTGCAATCGCACTTTCTCTACAAGCCGTATACTCTTTTATTGTTCCTGAATTTGTAAAATTATTAGCAAGCCAAAAACCTTTATACTCAACAAAATTTCTTGTTAGCTCAGAAGTTTTTTTATGAAACCCTGTCTCTTGTGTTAATTTAGGCTCTGAGTCTGTTTTCATTCTAAATGCTATTGCTTTTGAATATTTTTTTTCCTTTGAATAAGTCCTAACAAAAATATCAGTTGGATTCCAGCCATTTGCAGCATCTACATCACATGGGCAAGCAGAGGATATACAAGTTAAATCTTTTAAAGCCCTAAACAAAACATAATCCCCCGGTCTTGACCAAGGCTCATCAAAAGATGCAACATTATTAGCGTCAATAGCAGTATTGAAAAAAAGATTTATTGCAGACCAGCTTTTTCGAGAATTGATGTCATATTTATCCAGCCTATTATTAAAATTATCTGTACAATTTATGTGCCCCATATATCCCATGTCTTCATAGTATTTTGATGTGCAAGCAAGATTGAAAGTATCATGTCTTCCAACGGTATCTCTCACAACTTCAATCATAGCTTCATGATCGCCGTCATAAAACTTTGAAAATAATCCTGGCCCAGGGTAGGCACCACCCATAAAGGTTCGTGTTGTTTTATCATCAATAATGCTTTCAATACCGTCATTTAATTTTTGTGTATCAAAAGCTAAAAAATCAGAACACTGTCTTCCACCTGGATCAATTATTTGAATATATTCACCAGCTTTAACACTGTAGGTTTCAGCAGTTCTTCTTTTTACAAGTTGTTCTATAATTGGATCACTAAGTGGATCTGGTAAGATAAATTGTTCATCAGTTTCAATAAATTTAGCTTTATTTAAATAAATCGTTAAATCTGTTGGAGGATTTTGTTCATGAACATTCATTGCATCACCAGGTGCAGCAATCATTACAATGCATTTATCTTTTGAGGTTAGTGTTATTTTTTCACCCATCAAGCAATCATCGTTAAAAATGATAGATGCTTTAGCATTACTTAAATTTAAGTTTTTTTTCTTTAAAATTTTTGAAATTTTTTCATCGTTTGAGATAGTTTTTTTTGAAAAATCTGCGTTAGAATTTTCTTTTAAATTTAAAATAGATAAATCAGATTTACCTTTTGAATTAAAAACAATTATTTCACAAATTTGTTTTCCTTCTTCATTTATTATTTCTATTTTATCTTCTGGTAAAACTTCTATAATTGATAAACCTCCACCTCTTACAAAATATCTTTCAACTCCAGGTGGTAACGTTCTTAAACCAGGACTTCGTATATCTTTACTAGTATGTAGCATTGCCAGTGTAAATTTTGATAAATTACCTTAAGCATAATATATTCATAAGGGATTGACTATAAATTTAATAAATGAGAACATACTTTTATAACTTAATATTAAGGGAGAGAGAATAATGAAAAAAATAGTATCATTAATGTCTGCCCTAGTAATTTCAGTAGTAAGTTTCGCTGGAATTTCTAACGCAGCAGACAGTAAAAAGCCCATCGTAATTCCAACTCATAACTGGTCAAGCCAAATTGTAATGGCTCACGTTATTGGTGGAATTTTCGAAAGTATGGGAAATAACGTAAAATACGTAAATACTGATTCACAAGCTGTGTATGAGTCAATTCGTCTAGGTGATGTAAGTTTATCTCATGAAGTTTGGGAATCTGCTTTTGGTAAATCATTTACTACAGCGCTTGATAAAGGTGGTTTAGTTGATTGGGGAGATCATGAAGCTCGAACGCTTGAAGATATGGGATATCCAAACTGGGTTGCTGAAAAAGGATTATGTCCAGGTCTACCAGATTGGACTGCTTTAAAAAATCCAGCTTGTGCTAAAAACTTTACAACACCTGACTCAGGTGGAAAAGGAAGAATGTTAGAAGGACCTCAAACTTGGCATGGAGATTTGATACCTCAAAGGGTTGATGCTTTAGGCTTAGGAGATCTTTGGACAGTTAAATTTGCTGGAAGTGCAGATGCACTTTGGGCAGAATTAGTAGCTGCTGAAAAAGAAGGAAGAGGAACTATAATATTCAACTGGACACCAAACTTTACAGATGGTGCTGGTTTTACATTTATAGACTTCCCTCCATATACTGCTGGTTGTAGACCAGAAGATGGTGGTGACGGTAAATGTGGTTCGCCTGATGGTTACTTGAAAAAAGCTGTAAATGCAGACTTTCCAAAAACTCATCCAGCTGCGGCTGCAACGTTTAAAAAGATGTCATTCTCTACAAGTCACATTGGTGCAATGGCTGCTTTAGTTGACGTTGACAAAATGACTCACGAAGATGCAGCTAAAAAGTGGCTTGCAGATAATAAGTCAGTTTGGACTCCTTTTACTAAATAAGGATATAAACAAATAATTTAAGATCTCCCCCAATATTTATTGGGGGGGATTTTTTTATAGGTAATTTTTCAAGAAACATTCATATTATTAATGAAAAAAATTATACAAGTTATGAAATATTTTTTTTACATTTCCATAAGTTTATTTGTTTTTAATTTTTCTTTAGCACAAGATGTGAATATAGAGGAAAATATTAGTCTTAGCTTTGTATGTGAATTAGAAAAAAAAATAGTTAAGAATGCAGAATATAATTATCAAACTTTTTTAGCTAAGGATTTAGAGGATAAAGATTTAGATAAATTTGAAATCAATGCAAAACAACCAAAAACACTTTTAATAAATGGATTATCTTCATTTCTTTCAAAAAAAGAAAAACTAACAGTTAGAATAGTAAACAAAGACGTAGTTTTATTTAAAGCTATTGATGAAGAAAAAAACTACTCTGAATCAGGAATTATAAATAGAAAATCTGGTGAATTAATTCATGAAATTACAAGAGACATGAAAAGTGAAAACTCTGAAAAAGATATTTCTTTTTATTCATGTAAAAAAAATGAGAAAAAAGTCTGATTTTTTTTTATCTAATTTTGTGTAAAATATAATAATGAAAAAATATCTTATTTGTATTATTTTAAGTTTTTTAACCACATCTATAGCCCTAGCCCGAAGTACCGGATGTAAAGAGGGAAACTGTGAAAACGGCTTTGGAAAATGGGTGTACACAGATAAAACCACCTATGAAGGAGAGTGGGTTCAGACGCAAAAAGAGGGTAATGGAACTGAAACTTGGCCAAATGGCTATATTTATAAAGGTGAATTTAAAAATAGCGAATGGAGTGGTCAAGGTATTTTAACTTTTCCTGATGGCTCAACTTATGATGGGGAATGGACTAATGGCTTCATGAATGGTGAAGGAAAATTTACCTGGTCCGATGGAAAGGAAAAAATAGGAATTTGGAAAAATGGGAAGTTACAAGAATAATTAAAATAATAATGGAAAAAAAATATTTAGATAAATTAAGAAACTTACCTCATGCACTTAATCAATTTGTTGGTCTTATTTCAGTTACCGTTGTTGTAATTTTATTTTTTGTAACTCTAAATATCTTTTTTGGTCAAGGAGATGAATTAGTTAAAAAGATGAAAATAGAAGAAGAAAGAATTGCAAAAGAAAGAAAACTAAGTGAACTGACATCAAGTCTTCCATCAGGTATTTTAGTAACTTTTGATGGAACGAATCATTTTAAATTAACAGATGAATTGTATGAGGCAGTTTGTAATGCAACAAAACTTATTCCACAACGTGCAATTATGGGTGCAAATTTTTTAAATTTTAAGGCACATGAAATTTATACTAAGAATGGAAATCTAATTGATGAAACATTTGTTAAATGGGACAAAGACAAAAACAAATGTATTACAGGTTATACGGTAAGTGGAAATAACATTGGGATAGATGAAACAATTACTGTTACTGGTGAAGCTTTAAGTTTTTTAAGTACTGGTATTGATACAAGAGTTTATTTTATTAAAAATTTTTAAGGAGGAAAAACAATAAATAAAAATAATATACAGTGTATTTTATTTCTATTTCGTATAACTTATTAATACATTATGAGCGATCCTGTAATTAAATGTGAATCAGTTTACAAAATTTTTGGCTCTAACGCCAAGAAGATGCTTCATGAAGCAAATGGAAATGTGGATGCAAAAACATTTCAAGATAATGGGTGTATAGTTGGTGTAAATAATGCCTCTTTTGAAGTTGTAAAAGGTGAAATGTTAGTTGTGATGGGGCTATCTGGTTCAGGAAAATCAACATTACTAAGATGTATTTCTAGATTAACAGATGCAACAAGCGGAAAAATTTATATAGACGGTCAAGATTTACTTACACTAAATAATAAAGAATTAATTGAACTTAGAAGAAATAAGATGGGAATGGTTTTTCAAAGTTTTGCTTTACTGCCTCATAAAACAGTTGTTGAAAATATTGCTTTTCCACTTCAAATCAAAGGGATTAAAACTCAAGATAGCATCAATAAAGCAATGGAAATGGTTAAACTTGTAGGTCTTGATGGAAGAGAAAACTACTTTCCAAGAGAACTTTCTGGTGGACAACAACAAAGAGTAGGTATTGCTCGATCATTAGCGGTTGAGCCCGATATTTGGTTTTTAGATGAACCATTTTCTGCATTAGATCCATTAATTAGAAAAGAAATGCAGGATGAATTTTTAAGACTTCAAGAAAAGTTACAAAAAACAATTATGTTTATTACTCATGATTTTGATGAGGCATTAAGACTTGCTGACCGTATTGCAATTATGAAGGATGGAGTTATTGAGCAATTGGATACACCCGCCAACATTGTCTTAAATCCAGCAACTGAATATGTAAGAAAATTTACCGAAGAAGTACCTAGGGGAAAGGTTCTAAAAATAGCAGATCTAATGGAAAAACCAGAAACTGAAAATTTAAGTGATTTCAAAGTTTCGAAAAATGAAATAATTGAAAATGTGGCTGAAAAAATTTTAACTCAAGAAAAATCTGTAGCTGTTACAGATGAAAATAATAAAATTGTTGGAAGCGTTCACCCCTCAAAAATAATTCATACTGTTTTTTCAAGGGAGAAAAAATAAAGGCAAAATATGGAATTATTAAAAAAATATCCAAAATTTTTTCAATGGTTATTTTTGTTAATTGTATTTTTTAGCTTATGTTTTGCAATAGAAGTTCCTGAAACTTATAATTTTATAAGAGGCCAAGCCGAATTCATTAAAGACCCTAATCAAAGTACTTACACATTATTTGGTGCTGAGGTGAGATATTATGCGTTTGATGTTTTTTGGAGACTACCACCTTTACTTGGATGGTTGCCTATTTGGATAAACGATTCTTTATTTTTTTTAATGAATGAATGGATGCCAATGGAGTTTTGGAATGAAGACATTCAAGAGTTCAGAACTCAACCTCTACTTTTACAAATTACAAGAAATTTAACTTCATTTATGACGTTTCTTATAGAGTTAATAAGAGAAATTTTATTAGGAGGTGTTGAAACAATTGTTTCATTTAGTAGTTGGGATTGGATAGATGCAAATCCATGGGCAGAACTGCCAGGATTACCTTGGACAATCGTTACAGCAGGTGCGGTAATACTTGGATATAAATTAAGCGGTAAAGGCTTAGCTTTATTTGCAGGTTTAGTCATGATTTATATTTCTGTTTTTGGTCAATGGAAACCTTCGATGCAAACTCTTTCTTTTATATTAGTAGCAGCACCACTTTCTTTTCTTTTTGGTTTAACTTTTGGAGTTATGGCATTTAAAAGCAAACGTGTAGAAAAATTCTTATATCCAATACTTTTGGTTATGCAAACTATGCCTCAATACGCAGTATTAGTTCCTGCAATTGTTCTTTTTGGCATTGGTGATCATGCTGCAGTTATTATAACTATGGTTGTAGCGGTTCCACCAATGATATTATTAACCTTGTTAGGTCTAAGAGGAATACCCTCTGAGGTTATTGAGGCTGGTAGAATGAGTGGGTGTAATAATTGGCAACTGATGACTAAAGTATTAATTCCTACTGCTAGAAGAGATATTTTAATTGGAGTTAACCAGGTCATAATGGTGTGTTTTTCTATGGCAGTTATTTCAGCTTTTATAGGAGCAAAAGGTTTAGGGTTTAATTTATTATTAGCATTAAACCAGCTAAATATTGGATTAGCATTAGAGGCTGGTTTATGTATTAGTTTGATTGCAATACTTTTGGATAAGATGTCCTTAGCTTGGGCAAATAAGCAAATAGATTATTTTGGTAACTTGACTTATTTTCAGCGTAATAAAAATATATTATTTTTTGCAGCTGCTGTAATTCTAGGAATTATTTTTTCATATCTGGGGTCATTTTATTTTAAAGATGGGTCTAATTATTTATTTGAAGTTCCTCACAATAAAGGAATATCAACAGCAGATTTTTGGAATAAAGGTGTGGATTGGATTTGGGATACTTTCTTTCATACTTTAAAGATTTTTAATACTTGGTTGATAGTAGATGTGTTGCAACCCATGAGAGCTTTATATTTAAGAATGCCAGCAGTTGCTACTTTAGTTTTAGTCATTGGAGCGGGTTATATAATTGGAGGAATTCGTTCAGCTCTTGTAGTGGGCGGATTAACTTTATTTATCGCATTGAGTCCTTGGTGGGATAGAGCTTTAGTTACATTGTACATGGCAACTTTTGGAGTTTTTATATCCACTATAATTGGATTTACAGTTGGAATTATATCATTTCAAAACAAGCATACTGCAAATTTTATGCTGGGCGTTTGTGATATCTTTCAAACCTTCCCTTCGTTTGTATACTTAATTCCTGTGATGATGCTTTTTGGAGTTACAGATACTTCAGTATTAATTGCTGTAATAGTTTATGCAACTATACCTGCAACAAGGTATACTATTGAAGGTTTAAGAAGTGTTCCAGAAGCTTTACATGACGCTGCCACAATGTCAGGTGTAACTAAAGTACAAAGGTTATTAAAAATTGAATTCCCTTTAGCTTTTCCTCATATGATGCTTGGTTTAAATCAAACAATTGTATTTGCTTTGTTCATGGTAATTATCGGGGCTTTTATTGGAACAGAAGATTTAGGACAGTACATTCTAAAAGCTCTATCTGATAAAAAGGGTGCAGGTATAGGATTGACATTGGGACTTTGTGTTGCTTTTATTGGCCTAATATTTGACCATTTAATCAGAACGTGGGTTGGAAAAAGAAAAAAACACCTTGGTATAGGATAGCTAACATTTTCTTAAACTAGTTAATAAATTTTTTATTTATTTAAAAATGTTTTTAAAGAGTCGTCCATAGCTTCTTCCCATGGTGTATGGTGAATTGGTCCAACAGAGCCTGTCACTGGTGAAGCAAATGATTTATTTCTATAAGTCATTATATTTTCCACTTTATGATGTTCCCATTCTTTAAAAGTTTTTCTAATTAATTCAAAATCAATTTTAGGATAATCAGATAAATCATGAAGTTCTTTGGTGTACTCAGTTTGAAAATCTATCATTTGTTCAGGATTTTCTAATTTTTCTTCCATTGATACCCATTTATTAATATCTTTTTCAATTTCAGATTCATTTGGAACTTTAATTTTCCCCATTATAACATCCCTTGCAAACCAAGCCTGACAATCAAACATATTAAAAGTATGAAATTGATCTTGCATACCTAAATACATTAATTTGTGATTATTTTGCCAAACCACACCTTTGTATAGCATCGGAGGATACAATCTATTGCCAGTTTTTAATTTAAGATCTTCAGATATAAAAGGGAAATGATGAAGATATCCAGTACATAAAATTACAGCATCTGCTTCTTGCACGTGGCCATCTTTAAATATTGCCTTATTCCCCTCAAGTCTATCTAGATGAAAAACTTCTTTCATACCTTTGGGCCATTTAAATCCCATTGGATTGTGTCTATAACCAATAGTAACACTTTTTGCCCCATACTTATGACACTGAAGAGCAACATCTTCAGCAGAATAACTACTTCCTAAAACAACAACATTCTTGCCTCGAAATTCTTCTGCATCTCTAAAATCATGAGAATGCATTATTCTTCCAGGAAATGATTTCATTCCAGGATATTCTGGGATGAATGGAACCGAAAAATGACCAGTAGATACAATTACGTAATCAAAAATATCTTTCGAAATTTTGTCATTTTTTTTATCTCGATAAGTAACCTCAAAGTTACTGTTTACATAAGAAATATTAGTAACAGAGGTGTTAAATTTTATTTTAGATTTTATATTTCCCTTTTTAACTCTACCTAAAATATAATCATATAAAACTGCTCTAGGTGGAAAAGAAGGAATTGGTTTTCCAAAGTGTTCATCAAATGAGTAGTCAGCAAATTCTAAACATTCTTTAGGGCCGTTTGACCAAAGATATCGATACATACTATTAGGTACAGGGTCACCGTATTGATCAGATCCAGTTCTCCAACTGTAGTTCCATAATCCTCCCCAATCTTCTTGCTTATCAAAACAAACTATTTCAGGTATTTTTTCACCATTTTTTTCTGCTTGTTCAAAGGATCTTAAAGCGGACAAACCACAAGGGCCAGCGCCAATAATAGCTACTTTTGTCATAATATCATCTCTCTCTATAAATTTATAACTGTACTTTACCAACAAAATGCTAAAAATTAATATAAAAAAATACTAAATTATGAAAAAAATTATTATTATTGGTGCTGGAGCAATGGGATCAGCTTTTGCTGTACCATGTCTTGAAAACCAAAATGAGGTAACACTCGTTGGTACGCATTTAGAAGATGATTTAATAAATAATATTAAATCTAATAACAATCTTCATCCAGCTTTAAATATTGAATTACCATCAAAATTGAAGGTAGAAAAATTTGAAAAATTACAATCAATACTTGAAGAGGGAGTAGACATCATGGTTGCTGGAGTTAGCTCGGTAGGAATTGAATGGTTTGTTAAGCAAATTACAAAGAGCTACAAAAAAAATCTTCCCATTATTTTATTAACCAAAGGCCTGGCTATTGAGGGAAATGAATTAATAACACTTTCAGATAAAATTAAAAAACTTCTCAAAGATGAAGGTCATACACAAGTAAATATTTCAGCGATTAAAGGACCCTGTTTGGCAGCAGGTCTTGCATATAAAATGAGGACAGGCACAGTTATTGCAAACCCAGATATCAAAGAAACTGAAAAATTAAAAAAAATTATATCAACAGATTACTATTCAACAGAAGTATCAGATGACTTAACTGGCATTGAATTATCAGGTGCAATTAAAAATATTTATTCTATGTTAATTGGAGCCTCAGAAGGGTTAAGTAATTCAAAAGCACCTAAAGAAATTCAATCTAAATATTATTTAAATACATCAGCCTCATTAATTCATAGATCAATATCTGAAATGGTTGAGTTTGTTTCTTTCTATGGAGGAAGACCTGAAACTGTTTATGGCCTAGCTGGTTTAGGTGATTTATATGTTAGTGCAATAGGAGGAAGAAATAGCTTGATGGGAAAATATTTAGGTGAAGGATACCTTTATAAAGAAGCTAAAGAAAAATTTATGAAAAATATTACAGTTGAAGGTGCACAACTTGCATTGGAAATTGGTCCTAAAATTTTACAAGATCTTAATTCTAAACATTTTCCATTAATGTTTAGTATGTTAAATACTATATGTGATAATAAGAAATTAGAAATTCGATGGTAAAAAATATATTAATATTTGTTTTTATAATACTTGGAATGGTGGTTATTTTAAATTTTAGTGACCATAATCTTAAAAGAGCAGTAGATGCCTGTTTAGCTGGAAGCCAAAAACTATCTAAATCTAAAATTACTGATCTTGAGGAAGCTAAAAAATTTTGTGAAGAAGAAATTAAAAAAAATAAAAAATAGAAATTTATGCCAAAAATATTTTCAATTTATGTAAATATAATAGACAACATTTGTGTCAAAGTTGGCAGATTTGTAATGTACGGTGTTTTTTTTATGATGTTTCTTTTAATATTATCTTTCGTTACGAGAAACATTATTAACTATCCTTTAATGTGGATTATAGAGATGGCTCAATTTACTCTTACAGCGTATTATTTACTTGGGGGTGGCTACTCGATGATTACTGATGATCATGTTAGAATGGATTTATTCTATGGGAAGCTATCTACAAAAGGTAAAGCTAAAATGGATGTTTTTACAAGTATTTTCTTGATTTTTTTCTTGGTAGTTCTTCTTTATGGCTCTATTTCAAGTTTACAATATACATTGGAATACAAACAAAAACTTTTTACTGCTTGGGCGCCTTATCTTTGGCCCATAAAATCTTTGATGTTACTGGGTATACTCTTGATGTTACTACAAGCTTTTTCAATGTTAATTAAAGATATCGCAAAAATTAAAGGTATTAAAATATAATGCTAGCTCAATATCTAAGTTATGAATTTATTGCATTGTTCATGTTCATAACGATGTTGGCAATGATGTTTACTGGTCAAAGAGTGTTTGGTGCAATTGGATTTGTGGCTGTTATTTCAGCATTATTAGTTTGGGGAAATGGAGCTATTGAAATGCCATATACGGCTACATGGAAACTTTTTAAGTGGTATCCAATGCTTACGCTTCCACTTTTTATTTACATGGGTTTTATGATTTCAGAGTCAGGTATTGCTAGCGATTTATATAAAATGTTCCATGTATTTTTTGGTGGAATAAAAGGAGGCTTAGCAATTGGTACAATGTTCATGATGGTTGGAATTTCAGCTATGAATGGATTAAGTGTTGCTGGTATGGCGATTGGAGCAACTATTGCTCTCCCTGAAATGTTAAAACGAAATTATGATAAACGAATGATTACCGGTGTCGTTCAAGCAGGAAGTTCGTTAGGAATTTTAATACCTCCAAGTGTTGTGATGGTTCTTTATGGTATGATCGCACGTCAACCAGTAAGTAAACTTTGGCTTGCAGGACTTTTACCAGGTCTTTTAATGGCTACCTTATTTATAATTTATATTTATGTAAGATGTCGTCTTCAACCTGAATTAGGTCCTGTATTAAGTGAAAAAGAAAGAAATATTCCACTTAAAGAAAAACTAAAACTTTTAACAGCTGGAATAATTCCATTTGTAATATTTATGTCCATGACTGGATTATTCTTAATGGGTATAGCAAGTTTAGTTGAGTGTTCTGCTGTAGGTGCTTTACTTGCAACTTTAGCATCCATTTACAAAAAAAGATTTACTCGAAAAGTTCTTGATACAACACTTAGAAAAACTCTTGGTGTTTCTTGCATGTTTATGTGGATAATATTAGCTGCACTATGTTTTGGAGCGGTATTTGATGGACTTGGTGCTGCGCGTGCAATTGAAACTTTATTTATAGAAAGATGGCACTTAACTCCTTGGGGAGTTTTAATTATGATGCAACTTTCATATATATTTATGGGAATGTTTTTAGATGATACGGCTATGTTGGTTATAGTGGCGCCACTTTATGTACCTCTAATTATCTCATTGGGATTCGATCCAATCTGGTACGGCGTTCTTTACACAATTACATGTCAGATTGCATATATGACCCCTCCGTTTGGTTATAATTTATTTCTTATGAGAGCAATGGCACCAAAAGAAATAACTTTATCTGATATTTATAAATCTATTACACCGTTTCTCTTAGTGATGCTCTTAGCATTGATTTTGGTTATGGTTTTTCCTCAAATTGCAACTTATCTTCCAAATAAGTACCTATAAAAAATAATAATACAACTTTAGGTTTTAAAGTTGAAAAAATTATCATTTAGTGGAATAAAAAATTTCATTTTTTGGTTTAATCATAATTTTTTTTATAATAGGGTTTAAAAATACTTTTTAACTAATAGGGAGAGTTAATGAAAAAAGAAAAAAAAATAATAACAAGTAAGAGGCGATCGTTTATTAAGAAAGCTGGCTTGTTAACTTTTGGTGTAGCAGGAGCAAGTGTTGTTAAAGCACCTTACGCTTATTCTGCATCAAACCCAATTAAATGGAGGCTTCAAACATATTCAGGGGCTCCGCTTGGTGCACATGTTATCAAACCACAAATTGAAGCATTTAATAAGGCTGCTTATGGTGAAATGGAAATTGAACTGTATTATGCGGATCAATTAGTTCCTACCGATGAACTATTCAGAGCCATGCAAGCAGGAACTCTAGATGCCGTACAAAGTGATGATGCTACAATGGGATCACCAGTTGATATCTCAGTGTTTGGTGGATATTTTCCATTTGCAACTAGATACAGCTTAGACGTTCCAGCTTTATTTAAATATTATGGTTTAAATGAAATTTGGGATGAAGCTTATAGTGAGGTTGAAGGTGTTAAATGGTTGAGCACAAGTGCTTGGGATCCATGTCATCTTTTCACTGTAAACAAAAAAGTTACTTCTTTAGCAGATATGAAGGGCCTAAGAGTTTTTGGTGTTCCTACTGCTGGAAAATTCTTGGCGCAATACGGTCTAATACCAGTTACGGTTCCTTGGGATGATGTGGAAGTTGCTATGCAAACCGGAGAACTAGATGGTGTTGCTTGGTGCGGGTTTACTGAGGCATATGAAGTGGGTTGGGCTGATATCTGCAAGTATGCATTAACTAACTCTGTTACAGGAGCATGGTTTGGATCTTACTTTGCTAATCAAAAAGCTTGGGACAAATTAAGTCCAAAACTTCAGGCACTTTACAGAATGTCTATTAATGACTCTCATTATTATAGACAAGTTTGGTATTGGGGTGGAGAAGCTGATCTTCGTGTTAATGGGAAAAAAATGGAACTAACAAGTCTTCCTGATAATGAATGGGCTAAAGTCGTAAACGACTCTAAAGCATTCTGGGATGAGACTTCAAGTATTAGTCCAAGAGCTAAAAAAGTTGTGGATGCATTTAAGTTATATGCAAACACAATGGAAAAAGCTGGATACCCTTATAGATAATAAATATTTTTTAGGCGCCTCAAGAAAGAGGCGCCTAAAGTTAATAACTACGGCTTAGCCGTAAGACCCCCATCAACAATCAATTCAGTTCCAGTAATATAACTTGCTTGATCACTTAATAAAAATAAAGAAGCATTTGAAATATCTTCGGGTTTACCTACTTTATTTAAAGGAATAAATTTTTCTAAATTTTTCTTTGTATTAGGATTTTTTTTCCATCTAATCTGCATACCCGTATCTATTGGCCCAGGTAAGATTATATTTGATCTAATTTTGTTAGATGCAAATTGAATGGCAAAGGACTTTGAAAGTCTAATCATTGCTGCTTTTGAAGCACCATAAGCGTCTTGAGGTTTGTCATCACCAGATAATGCATCAATGGAAGATATATGCACCATTGAACCAAATTTATTTTTAATCATTTTAGGTACAATAATTTTTGAAAGATACATCATAGATTTTAAATTTATTTCAAAAACTTTATCCCATACATTAAAATCTATATTTACCGCTGATACATCTTTATCAAACCAAAGAACACCAGTTGTATTAACTAGGTAGTCCAATCTTTTGTGTTTTTTATAAAAATTATCGATATATACTTTCAATTTATTAAAATTAGTTACATCAACTTTTTTAAATTCACATTTTTTATTATTATCTAAAAATTCTTTACTAGGACTTTTTAAATCTAACATTAAAACTGAAATATTGTTTTGAGATAGTTTTTTTGACATCTCTAAACCCATACCACCACTTGCACCAGTGATTACAGCAGTTTTACCTTTAAAATTTAATTTCATTTTATTGTTCTTTTCTTAAGTGAAAGCTTTTTGGTGAAGTTAATTTTTCATAAGCTACCTCAGATAGCGAACAACCTTTTCCGGTTTCATTAACACCAGTCCATGATAATGCAGGATCTAGATAATCACATCTATTCATATAAAACGTGCCTGTATTAATTTGATTGCCAATTTTTTGAGCAACATCAAGATCTTTTGTCCAAACTGAAGCTGTTAATCCATAAGGACTATCATTCATTAATTTAATTGCTTCATTATCATCTTTAACCTTCATAATCCCAACACAGGGTCCAAAAGTTTCTTCAGTCATAAAAGCCATATCATGGTTCACGTTTGTTAAAACCTGAGGAATTAAATAATTTTTATGTTCTTTTGAAAAGTTAAATTTACTTTCATCAATCATTTTTTTTGCACCTTTATCAATTGCAGAGTTTATTTGTTGTAAAATAAAATCAGCAGCTGATAGTTTAACCACAGGACCTAAGTTGGTTTCTTTTTCTAATGGATTTCCAAGTTTGTAATTATAAGTTTTTGAAACAAACAATTCTAAAAAATTATTATAAATTTTTTCATCAACATAAATTCTTTCTATTCCACAACATGATTGACCTGAGTTAAAAAAAGATCCATCAACCAAATTTTCAACTGTTTTTTCTAAGTCACAATCATATCTGGCATAAGCTGGATCTTTACCACCCAATTCTAAAGTCATATCAATAAATTTATTCTGAGTTGCTCTTTGAACATCGTAACCTGCTTTTACTGATCCAGTGAATGAGACAAAATTAATTCGCTTATCAGAAACAATTTTTAAACTATCTTCATGGTTTAAATGTAAATAATTAAAAATATCCTTAGGCAGAATTTTTTTAGCTGATTGGTAAAGTTGCTCAGAACATAAAGGGGTTTGAGCAGAATGTTTTAATATAACAGAATTACCTGCTGCCATAGCTGGTATTATAGAGTTTACTGCAACGAGGTATGGATAGTTCCATGGCGCTATTACAAAAACTACACCAAGAGCTTTTCTTTTTATATAACTTTTAAAATTATCATCTTTTGCTACATCAATATTTGATAATTTCTTTTCTGCAATAGATAGCATGTAATCGGCTCTTTCTTTAAAGCCCTTTAATTCACCAGCCGCTTGAGAAATAGGTCTACCAATTTGTCTACTTAGTTCTTCACAAATCAGATCGCTTCTTGATAAAAAATCTTCAACAAAACTTGTTAATAGTTTTACTCTTTCTTTAATATCTAGATCGGCCCACATTTTTTGAGCTTTCATTGAGCCATTAATAGTTTCTTCTATTTTAGCTCCATCATAATTTCTTTCGATATAAAGGGTATTATCAATAGGTGTAATAGTTTTTTGCATAAATATTTCGGTTAAAATTATTTTAGAAAGTGATATACATCAACCAACTTTATAAAACACTAAAACATAATATGCAAAAATACAACTGGAATTATCCTACTACAATGTGGGTAGGTGAAAATAGAATTAATGATGTTGCTTCAGCATGTAAAAATTTAAACATTAAAAAGCCACTGCTTGTTACTGATAATGGATTAGCTCAATCAGTTATTGTTAAAAACACTTTATCGATTTTAAAAGAGGGTGGAATTATTGCTGCATTATATTCAAATGTTGTTGGTAACCCAACTGGTACGAATGTTAATGAAGGTGTTGATAGTTATAAAAAAAACAATTGTGATGGTGTTATTGCGTTTGGAGGTGGTAGTGGTTTAGATGTTGGTAAAGCAGTTGCTTTTATGTCAGGTCAAAATCTACCTATTTGGGATTTCGAAGATGTTGGAGATAATTGGACTAAAGCAAACTCTGATAAGATTGCTCCCATTATTGCAGTACCTACTACTGCGGGCACTGGTTCTGAAACTGGCAGAGCATCAGTAATATTAAATGAAGAAACAGGCGTGAAAAATATTATTTTTCATCCAAAATTTTTACCATCAATAGTTATTTTAGATCCAATTTTAACAGTTGGATTACCAGCAAAAATGACTGCAGCAACTGGAATGGATGCACTAGCACATAATTTAGAAGCCTATTGTGCACCAGGCTATCATCCGATGGCAGATGGAATTGCTTTAGAAGGAATGAGATTAATTGATAAGTGGCTATTAGAAGCTGTTAGCAATGGATCTAATATTGAAGCAAGAATGAATATGTTAACAGCAGCTAGTATGGGCTCAACTGCATTTCAAAAAGGACTAGGAGCAATTCATTCTCTAAGTCACCCTGTCAATGCATTAAATAATATTCATCACGGTTTATCTAATGCAATATTTATGCCTTACGTGTTAACTTTTAACAAAGATGTAATTGAAAAGAAAATAATTAAAATTTGTGACTATTTAGAACTTAAAGACAAATCTTTTGATGGTTTTGTTAACTGGGTTTTAGATTTAAGAAAAAAACTTGATATGCCTCATAAATTATCAGAAGTGATTGATGAAAAAGATTTTGATATTGATAGATTATCAAAAATGGCTTTAGCAGACCCATCTACTGGAGGAAATCCAAAAAAATTAACTGAGGATGATATGAGGATAATGTACCAGAACAGTATGACGGGTGAATTGTTTAAATGAGTGATTTAAATATTTTAATTGTTGAAGGAAATATTAGAGAAGATAGTGAGTTTTTTATTAAAGCAGCTGGAGCTTCTGCAGCAGATAATTTAAAAAATTTAATCTTAAAAATAGAACCATCTGCAATTACTGAAATTATAAATCCTGGTAATGATGATGAGACTACGAATGCTCTAAAAGACATGAGTAAATATAATGGTATTGTCTTTACGGGTGGTGCAATGCGAATAAATGATATGACGGATGTGATTAAGAAACATATTAATTTTGCATCAAATTGTTTTACTCAAAAAAAGAAGATTTTAGCTATTTGTTGGGGATTACAAGTTTGTTCTACAGCAGCTGGAGGCAAGGTAAACCCTGGTAAAAATGGTGCTCACATTGGAATTGCATCAGATGTAATTATTAATAATGAAGGTGAGAAGCATTTTATTTACAAAGATAAGAAAAAAATTTTTACATCACCCGCATTTAATTTTGATGAAGTAAGTGAATTACCGGAAAATGCTATTCTTCTATCAAGTGATAAAGTTAACAATGTAATGGGTGTTAGTTTTAGAGCGGGAAACTCTGAAATTATTGGCTTACAGTATCATCCTGATTATGAGTACTTTCAGATGCTTAAACTTATTGAAGGTCGTAAAGAACGACTATTTGTAAATAAAAATTTTTTAAATGAAGAAGAGTATGAAAGTCATATCTCATACATAAAATCTCAAAACGAACTATTAGATTTTAATGACAGAACATGTGAAGTTAGAAACTGGCTTAATTATCTGCGTAACTAGTTTCTAAAATAGACCTTCAATTTCACCATCTTTATTTAGCTTAATTGAATCTGCTGCTGGAACTCTTGGTAACCCAGGCATCGTCATAACAGCTCCACATATAACAACAATAAACTCTGCTCCAGAAGAAAGTTTAATCTCCCTAATTGGTAAAGAGTGTCCTGTTGGTGCACCTTTTAAGCTTGGATCTGTTGAGAAGCTGTATTGGGTTTTTGCAATACAAATTGGAAAGTCACCATATCCAGCATCTTCAAAGCTTTTTAATTGATCTCTAATTTTAGTATCTGCAATAACCTCATCTGCTCTATAAATTTCTTTTGCAATTGTTTCTATTTTTTTAAAAAGAGGAGTTTTACTTTCATATAAGAATTTAAATTTATCCTCATTTTTCTCACATAATTCAGCAACATGACTTGCAAGTTCTTTTGTACCTTCGCCACCATTTGCCCAATGAGTACAAAGACTTGCTTTAACTCCAATAGTGTCACAAAATTCTATCAAAGCTTTTACTTCATTCTCTGTATCTTTAATAAAATGATTAACAGCTACTGCAACTGGTAAACCAAATTTTTTTACATTTTCTACATGTCTTTGAAGGTTAACTAGACCTTTTTTTAAGGCTTCTACATTTTCTGTTTTAAGATCATCTTTTGCTACACCACCATGCATTTTTAATGCTCTAATAGTTGCAACAATTACAACACAACTAGGTTTTAAATCTGATTTTCTACATTTAATATCAAGGAATTTTTCTGCACCAAGGTCTGCACCAAATCCTGCTTCTGTCACAACATAGTCAGCAAGTTTTAGTCCAGTCTTTGTTGCAATTACAGAATTACAGCCATGAGCAATGTTAGCAAAAGGGCCACCATGAATAATTGCAGGATTATTTTCTAAAGTTTGAGTAACGTTAGGTCGAATTGCATCTTTTAATAATACTGTCATTGGACCTTGTGCTTTTAAATCTTTAGCATAAACAGGTTTTTTATCTCTAGTATAAGCAATTGTAATATTTCCTATTCTCTTTTCTAAATCTTCTAAATCATTTGATAAGCAAAAGATTGCCATGATTTCAGATGCAACAGTAATATCAAAACCATCTTCTCTTGGAAAACCATTTGCAACTCCACCTAAGTTTATATTTATAGATCTTAAAGAACGATCGTTCATATCGATTACTCTTTTCCAGACAATTCTTCTAACATCTATATCAAGTTTATTTCCCCAATAGATATGATTATCAATTAAGGCTGACAACAAATTATGAGCTGATGTTATTGCATGAAAATCTCCAGTAAAATGTAAATTAATTTGTTCCATTGGAACTACTTGAGCATAACCACCACCTGCTGCTCCACCTTTCATTCCAAAAGAGGGACCAAGGCTTGGTTCTCTTAAACAAACAATGGATTTTTTTCCAATTTTGTTTAATCCATCATTTAAACCAACTGAAGTTGTGGTTTTTCCTTCACCAGCTGGTGTAGGAGTGATTGCCGTCACTAATACAAGTTTTCCATTTGGTTTATCTTTTAAAGTGTCTAAATATTCTAAATTAATCTTTGCAATGTGTCTTCCCATTGGACTAAAAGCTGAGCTTTCATCGGGCACATTTATCTTGGCTAAAATATCATTTATAGGTTGCATTTTAGCTTCTCTAGCTATTTGAATGTCTGACTTAACTTCGCTCATTTTAAACTCCTATAAAATTAATTTTTAATGCCCAATTGATATCTTATTTTAAATTTTTGGAAACTTCTAAAAAATATATATAAAAAAAATAAGAACTATTTATATTCCTTTGTATAAAATTATTTTATGCAAAAATATTCTATATTTAATTTGATCAAAAATGCCTTCTCTGGTCATCAAAATTGGGATTTGGCTTGGAAAGATCCAACTCCTAAAAAAGAATATGATGTGGTTATAATTGGTGGAGGTGGTCACGGCCTAGCAACTGCTTATTATTTAGCTAAAGAGCACAATATTACAAACGTTGCTATCATTGAAAAAGGTTGGATAGGGGGCGGAAATGTTGGAAGAAATACCACAATCATTAGATCAAACTACATGCATGACGATAATGCATTGTTCAGTGAGTTTGGAATGGATTTGTGGAGAAAAATGAGTCAGGATTTAAACTACAATGTAATGTTTTCTCCAAGAGGAATTATTAACCTTGCTCACTCAGATGCCCAGATGAATGTTTTCGCAAGGAGAGGAAACTCAATGCGATTAAATGGTATCGATGCAGTTTTATTAAATAGAGAAGAGGTAAAAGAAATTATTCCAATGGCTGACTTTTCAGACAATGTAAGGTTTCCTATATTTGGTGGACTGATGCAACCAAGCGCTGGAACGGCAAGGCATGATGCTGTTGCATGGGGTTATGCACGTCAAGCAGATTCAATGGGTGTAGATATAATTCAAAATTGTGAAGTAACAGGTTTTGATGTTGTAGGTGGAAAAATTCAAGGAGTTAGAACTTCACGAGGAGATATTAAAGTTAAAAAAATTGGACTGTGTGTTGCAGGTAGTACAAATGTTTTAGCAGAGAAATTAAATATGACAGTACCAATTGAAACACATCTTCTACAAGCTTGTGTTTCAGAACCAGTTAAACCTGTTTTAGATAAAGTTGTAACTTTTGGTGCAGGACACTTTTATATTAGTCAGTCGGATAAAGGTGAGATGGTAATGGGAGGAGATTTGGATGGCTATAATAGCTATGCGCAAAGAGGAAACCTTCCAACCCTTCAACATGTTTTAACTGAAGGAATTGCGATGATGCCTTTTCTTAGCAAACTAAAAATGCTTAGAACTTGGGGTGGGATAATGGATATGTCTATGGACGGCTCGCCTATAATAGATAAAACTCATATTGAAGGATTATATTTAAATTGTGGATGGTGTTATGGTGGATTTAAAGCAACACCAGCATCAGGATGGACATTTGCACATACAATTGCACAAGATAGAGTTCACAAATTAAATGCTGGATATAGTTTAAATAGATTTCACACAGGTCACTTATTAGATGAAAAAGGACTTGGAACTAAAACGTGGATTTCATAAATGCTTCATATTAAATGTCCTCACTGTGGGATGAGATCTCAAAATGAATTTTCATATGGTGGTGATGCAACTGTTAAAAGACCAGAACTTAATAAAGAAGTTTCAGATCAAGATTGGGATAATTTTGTCTATAATAGAAAAAGTTTAAGAGGAAAACACAAAGAGCTATGGCAACATATATCAGGATGCAGACAGTGGATTAAAGTAGAAAGAGACACTGCAACTCACGAAATATTTAAAACCGTTAAAGCTAGCGAAGATATTTAATATGACACAAAATTATAGATTAGATAATGTTGGATTAATAAATAGAGATAAAAAAATCTCATTTAAGTTTAATGGAGTAACTTACTTTGGTTACGAGGGAGATACCTTAGCTTCAGCGTTGCTTGCTAATGGAGTTCATTTAATAGGTAGAAGCTTTAAATATCATAGACCTAGAGGGTTTTTTGGTGCAGGAGTGGATGAACCATACGCAATTGTTCAACTATATAGAAATAATGAAACTGAACCAAATGTAAAAGCTACAGAGCAAGAATTATTTGAAGGCTTGGAAGCAACAAGCGTTAATTGTTGGCCGAGTGTTAATTTTGATATTGGTGCTATCAACAATTTGTTAAAAATATTTCTTCCAGCAGGATTTTATTACAAAACGTTTATGTGGCCAAAAAGTTTTTGGTACAAAGTTTATGAGCCATTTATAAGAAAAGCAGCAGGACTTGGGGTTGCATCAATTGAACATGACAAGGAAAGATACGAACATAAATATGAGTATTGTGATTTGTTAATTGCAGGTTCAGGACCCTCTGGTTTAGCAAGCGCATATGCTGCTGCTAAAAATGGAGCAAGAGTAATTTTAGCAGAAGACAAGCCTAGATTTGGTGGAACTTTATTAACTAGCGAGGTTAATATTGGAAATCAAACAGGAAAAGAATGGGCAGAAAATATTATTTCTGAACTTAAAGAAATGCCTAATGTTATTGTTAAAAATAGATCTCAGGTATTTGGTTACTATGATCACAATATGTTAGTGATGTCAGAAAAATTAAGTGATCACTTACCTAAAACTAAAAAATATAATCCAAAACAAAGACTTTGGTATATTAGAGCAAAAGAAGTTTTAATTTCATCAGGATCAATTGAAAGACCTTTAGTATTTGGAAATAATGATACACCAGGTGTGATGCTGTCTTCTGCAGCAAAAGAATATTTAAAAGTTTATGGAGTGTTAGTTGGTAAAAAACCTTTAATATTTACCAATAATGATAGCGGATATGAAACGGCTATAGAGTTTAAAAAAAATGGTGTTGATCCAATTATTTTAGATACAAGAAAAGAACCAAAGTCAGAAATTATAGATGAAGCAAAAAAACTAGATATTGAAATTAAATTTTCTTACGTAGTAGTTGCTGCTAAAGGGTATAAAAAAGTTAAATCAGCTGAAGTTGCAAAAATTTCAGATGATAAAAATGAACTAGGAACTTTAGAAAATATCAATTGTGATTGCATTTGCGTTTCAGGTTTTTGGACACCAACAATACATTTAGCTTCTCAATCAGGAAATAAAACTACTTTTAATAAGGATATAGATGCATTTGTACCTGGATTATCAAAACAAAATGAAACAACTTTAGGTGCTGCTAATGGAACTTTTACATTAGAAGAAACTTTAAAAAGTTCATTTGAAACTGGATATGAACTTTCAAAAAAAATTACTAATAATGATAACAAAACATCATCACCAACAGTTATGGAAAAAAAATCTACCACCCATGATAAATTTTGGTGTGTGCCTTTGCCTAAAGGAAAAACATATAAAAGATTTTTAGATTTTCAAAACGATGTAGCTGTTTCAGATGTAGAAATTGCACTAAAAGAAGGGTATCGATCCATAGAACATGTAAAAAGATACACGACACTAGGAATGGCCACAGACCAAGGAAAAACAAGTAATCTCAACGGTTTGCAATTAGTTTCAAACATTGAAAATAAAATAGTGCCAGAAGTAGGTCATACAACTTTTAGACCTCCGT
This sequence comes from Candidatus Pelagibacter sp. PS_17, assembly GCF_059417945.1. Classification (NCBI taxonomy): domain Bacteria; kingdom Pseudomonadati; phylum Pseudomonadota; class Alphaproteobacteria; order Candidatus Pelagibacterales; family Candidatus Pelagibacteraceae; genus Candidatus Pelagibacter; species Candidatus Pelagibacter sp. PS_17. Next base: position 848,110 of record NZ_CM182073.1, on the reverse strand, counting down.
ATACACCAGTTACTATTGGTGCAATTGTTGGAAGAGAAGTTGGAAAACATTCAAAACCAACAAGAAAATCACCAATGCACACTTGGCATGAAAAAAATAATGCTGTGTTTGTAGATGCAGGTGTTTGGTTGAGACCAAGATATTATAAAATTGGAGAAGAAACTTTATTTGAAGGTTCAAAAAGAGAAGCTAAAAACGTTAGAACAAATGTAGGTGTTTGTGACGTAACTACTTTAGGTAAAATTGACATTAAAGGACCTGATGCAGCAGAGCTACTAAATAGAGTTTACACTAATGCTTGGTTAAAACTGCCAGTTGGTAAAGCAAGGTATGGTGTAATGTTAAGAGAAGATGGAATTGTTATGGATGATGGAACAACAACAAGAATTTCTGAAAACCATTATCATATGACAACAACAACAGCACAAGCAGCGAATGTTTTATCTCATCTTGAATATTATCTACAACTTGTATGGCCAGAACTAAATGTAAATGTGGTTTCAACTACAGAGCAATGGGCAGGAGCTGCAATTGCTGGGCCAAAATCTAGAGACTTATTACAAAAATTATTTCCAAATATTGATGCTTCAAATGAAGGATTACCTTTTATGGGATATTTAGAAGCAGATTTATTTGGAGTTCACGCACGAATTTTTAGAATTTCATTTTCAGGAGAGCTTGCTTATGAAGTTAATGTCGAATCTGATAATGGAAACTTTATGTGGGAGAAGATAATGGAAGTAGGACAAGAATTTAAAATTCAACCTTATGGCACTGAAGCATTATCAACTCTAAGAATTGAAATGGGTCACATTGCAGGATCAGAACTTGATGGCAGAACCATTCCTTATGATAACTCTTTAGAAGGACTGGTTAGTAAAAAGAAAGATTTTATAGGGAAACGCTCATTAGAAAGAGAAGCATTTATAGCTGAAGATAGACAAAAAGTAGTAGGGGTTGTTCCAATTGATAAGAAAACAAGTATCCCGGAAGGGTCTCATTTAGTTAAAGATGCAATGGCTCCAACACCAAATCCTAAATTAGGATATATTTCAGCATCTTGTTGGAGTGTTGAATACGATAATCCATTTTCACTAGCAATTCTTAAGGATGGAAAAAATATGATAGGGAAAAAACTATTTGCAATGTCTCCTTTAAAAAATAAAACAATACCAGTTGAGATTGTTTCATCGCATTATGTTGATCCAAAAGGTGAAAGAGTAAGATCATGACTTCAATTTCTGCTTTAAAGAATATTCATATCAAAGGTTTATTTGGTGATCATGAAGGAAAAAATGATAAAGAGCTGTTAAAAATAAGCGAATTAAGCGACTATCTAATCATTCAAATTGTTAAGTATAATAGTTCAGCAATAACTATTGAAAATATTAAGTTAGATGATTTGAACTTAAAAAATGAAACTCAAAATATAAGCTGTAACACCAATACAAGAATTTTATGGAATGGACCAAATAACTGGCTTTTAGTTTCTTCAAAGAAAGAAATTTTAAAAGAAATTAATGAAAAATTACCAGAAACAGATTTCGCCATAACAAATATATCTCATAGCAGAGCGATAATTCAAATAGAGGGAAAAAATACAAAAGAGATATTAAAAAAAGGATGTCCTTTTAATTTTAATGAATTGAAAAAAAATACTTGTTTAAATTCAATTTATAACGGAATGTCAGTTACAATTGATATGCTAGATGACAATCCAGATAAAGTTAGAATATTTACATTAAGAAGTTTTGGAGAATCTTTTTATCATTCAATTACTGATGCTTGCTTAGAATTTGGTTATAAAGGAATTTAAAAATTTATTGCTTTCTTGTTGCAATATAAACACCAAAAGTTGCCACAGCAAAACCAACTAAATCTAGATTATTCAATTTTTCATTCAAAAATATCCAGGCCATTATTGCAGTAGTAGGGGGTATTAAAAAAAATATAGAAACAGTTTTACTTGCTGAGTTGTTCTTAATTAAAAACATTAAGATTGTGAAAGCTCCAAAAGATACAAGGAATATCTGATGACTCATTGCTATTAAGAATGTGGATGTAAAATTAATATAAGGTTCACTAAAAATTAAAATAATTATTATATGAAAAGAACAGCCACCTATTGCTTGATACATATTACTTACAGACAAAGGTAAATTATTACTTATTTTTTTTTGCCATAAAGTAGAAGTTGTGATCGCTAGAAGAGCCACAAAAGAAGCTATCACTCCAAAAATAGGAAGGCTTGATCCAATATCAAAACCTAAAACTAAAGCTGCACCAATAAATCCAAGGATCACTCCAATCCATTGTTTAAAAGTAACTTTTTCACCTAAAAATTTTCCTGCTAAAGCATTGGTTAAAATTGGCTGTAAGGTTACAATTAATGCAGCGATACCGGTAGGCATTCCGATTGAAACTGAATAAAAAACACCTCCCAAATACACACCATGAAAAAGTACTCCACTAAAAAGTGATTGTAGAAGGTTTCTTAAATTTGTTAAAATTTTTTGTTTTGTATAAATTGAATAAATATAGAAACCAAAAGCTACCACAAAAAATCTAAAGGCTAATGCAGCAAAAGGATCACTATTGTCTATTATTGGTTTTGTTGTCACAAAAGCTGAGGACCACAAAATGATAAAAATAAATGGAAAAATTTTAACCATACCGAAGTTATAGGTCATATTTTATATCAATATTAGAGATTAATATCCAAAATGAACACTTTCTCTCTTGAGTTGTACTTATAAATACTTAGGATTAGGTAGGAGTATAATGATTTTAAATAAAATAATTGCTGGATTATTTTTGTTATTTTTTCTTAATGGTTGTGTGCAAAGTGCAGCTTTATTAGGACCTGCTTATACATTAGCTAGCTCTGGTAATATCTATCAAGCTGGCCTTTCATATGGTTCTAATCAAGCAGTTAAAGAAATTACTGGTAAGTCTCCTACTGAAAATATTAAAAGCTTTGTAGAGGATAAAAAATTAAAAGTTGAAGAAGAAGAAAGCCAAGAAGAGTTTTTTGCTTTAGTCAAAAGTAGAATAGAAAAAACAAGTAAAATTATTCAATTAGCTAATCAGTAATACCTAATAATAGCTGCTCTGATTGCCCAGTTTCTTTACACCACAGTTCATAACTTTCACACATACGCCATAAAAATTGTTGTGCTCTATTTGATGCTTCGATGAGAGTATTGTTTTCAGTCTCGTAAAGTTTAGGAATTTTAATTAAATTTTTAATAGTCATATCTTTTTGAATTTCTAAAAGTTTAATGGTTTCATCTGGTATTTTATTTCCAGTATCTTTGTCTAGATACTCATTTTTTTTTAATTCACTAAACCATTCGTCGTGTAATGCACCAGTGCTTAATTTTATAAATTCATTAGTTTCCATGAATTTATTAATAGCTTGTTTTACATCAAGCTCCGGATCTTTATTTTTTTCAATAGAAACGTAGGAGTAAATAATTTCAGCCATATATATAACATATGGTTTTTTGACTTTTATATTCATTATCTATTTTTTATATTTTGCCATACAGGAGTTGGCTAATATTAAATTAGGATCAAGGTACAATTTTGAAACTTTAGCATTTTGTAAAGATTTATATGCAAAAATTGCAATAGGTATCTCAGTGCAGCCAAGTATTATTTTTTTACATTTTTGTTTGATTAAATATTTAATTGCAGGCTTAATAGTTTTTTCTGCTAGTTTTATATTGCCCATTTTTACATGTTTGATTGTTTTGTTTACTGAACTTGTTTGTAAATTACTTAAAGGTTTAATCAATACATAATCCTTTTTAAAAATTTTATCATAAATCTCAGTTTTTAAAGTTCCCTCTGTTGCAAGAAGTCCAATTTTAGAATTTTTTTTACAACTTTTTTTTGTTTGTATAAAAACTTCTTTAGGCATGTTAATGATCGGTATCTTGATTTTTTTCTTTAAATCTTCATACCAATAGTGTGCAGTGTTACAGGGTATAACAATAAATTTGCACCCACTTTTTTCTAATGATTTACATCCATCTAACAAACTTTTTAAAACTCTATTATATTTTTTTGTATTTTTTGAGTTTCTTGGAATTGTAGATAATGATTTAGTTTGAACACCAATAGATTCTGGTCTTCCAGGAATATTTGATTTGTTATAAAGCATGAATAAAGGGTATTCTTGATCACTTTTTCCTCTATTTAACATTGCGAGTTTATTGCAAAAATCAAGTCCCGCTTGAGTTCCCATTCCGCCTAAAATTCCAATCATAAATATATATTTTCTATTAAATTTATTTAATAATTCCTTAAAGAGGTTTGTTGATACCTCTCATAAAAACTAAAATTAAGCAACCATCTTTAGTAAAGGATGAGTGTGTAGAGCCTGGTTCAAAAGTAACAAAATCACCTTTTTTAAAAACTTTATTATCTGGATCAGTTAATTCACCTTCTAACATCAAAAATTCCTCAAAGCCTGTATGCACATGGGGCAAACTTTTAGCATTTGGTTCCATCTTTAAAAGATAAGTTCCATTACCACCATTTTCTTTATTATAGCTAATTTTATGCCAACTCATTCCAGGCACAACAACCCCATAATTATCAAATGGAGTGAATTCAACATCATAAAGGTCAGTTATTTTTCTATTTGTCATACTTGTTAGTTACTTATTATTAAATTGTTATATTCGATGATTATTAATAAAATATAAATATGCAAGATATATTTATTGAAGATATGGGAAGTGGCACTCCACTAGTGTTAGTGCATGGTTTTTTAGGATCATCTGAGATGTGGACTTTGCAAACTGACTTTTTTAAAAAGAATTTTAGAGTTTTGGCACCAGCATTACCTGGTTTTGGAAAAAGTAATAAAGTTAACTCATATAATTCAATTGAAGGTATGGCTAAATCTATATTGACAAGTTTAGAAAAAAAGAAAATAGAACGTTTTTATTTATTAGGTCACTCAATGGGTGGCATGATTGTGCAAGAAATGGCAAAGTTAGCAGGTGAAAAAATATTAAAATTAATTTGTTATGGTACAGGACCAAGAGGAAATATACCTGGCAGATTTGAAACCATAGATGTTTCTAGAGACAAACTAAAAATTAATGGACTGGATAACACAGCTTATAGAATTGCAAAAACATGGTTCATTGAAGAGGATAAATCTAAATATTTTTATTTATGTGAAGAAGCGGGTAAACAAACTTCTTTAGAGGCGGCGGACAATGCTCTTGTTGCTATGAAAAATTGGAGTGGTATTGAAAATTTAAAAAATATTAAGAATGAAACTTTGATAATTTGGGGAGATCAAGACAAAGCCTATAACTTCAACCAAGTAGAAACTTTAAAAGAAAATATTATAAATAGTGAACTTAGAATAGTTAATGGCTGCTCTCACAATGTCCATTTAGAGAAGCCAGATGAATTTAATACAATAGTGAGTGAATTTCTTAAAAAAAACTGATTGGTATTGGCTGAAATATTTAGCTAAATAATTAAAAAATTAATTTAATTAAAAAATCGCAGCCAATAGAAAGTGTGAATATTATGCAGTTTTTAAATTTACCGCTGAAGGACCTTTTGGACCATCTTCAACTTCAAAAGTCAAAGCTTGACCTTCATCTAAACCGTTCATACCAGCATCTCTAACAGCTGAAACGTGAACGAATACATCTTTTTCTTTATCTTCTCTTTCAATAAAACCAAAACCTTTAGTTGGATTGAACCATTTTACTTTTCCTTGTAGACTCATATTTATCTTCTTACTTTTTATTGTGTTACTTTTATTACTTATAATTAAGTAATTCTCGCTTTGTTTAGATTTATTGAGGTTTTGTCAACTAAATTTAAAAGAATAAATAATTAAAGACTTATTTGTTGCTTATTAGCATGGTCATATAAATAGAGTTGATATCTTTTTTATAATGAGAGAAGGGCTCGCAGGGCTCAAAACCACACTTACTAAATAGTTTTCTGGCATTTAAAAAGAACTCACCAGCACCTGTTTCTAAACTTAATCTTTTAATATTAAGTTTTTTTGCCTCATTAATTAGATGATTTATGACTTTTGTACCATTTCCTTTACCTCTAAAGTTGTCACTAACCCTTATAGATTTGAATTCACCATGTTCATTATCTAGGAATTTTAATGCGCCACTTCCCATTAGGTTATTTTCTTCCCACAGGCTCCAAAATTTAATAGATGGGTCTTTTAATCCAGCTATATCAAGTACGTGAGCACTACCTTCAGGTGACACAGATCTTAACTCAATGAAATGCTTTATAAGTAGCTCATGAACTTCTGGATTATCAAAATTTCCTTCGATTGATTTTAGCATATGAGTAATATCTACTTAAGAAGAGTTGTTAGGTGCCCCATTTTTCTTTTTGGTTTAATTTCTTTTTTAAGATAATCAAAGAAAAATTCATTTTCATTGTGTTCTTTATTTCTGTAATTAGTAATTTGATCTCCAATTATATTTGTCATCATTGCATTGGATATTTTTTTAAGAGGTATTTGCTCTAGTTTACAAACTGCTCTTACATGATTTTCAAATTGACTTACATTATACGCATTAATTGTTAGATGCCCTGAGTTATGAACTCTTGGTGCAATTTCATTTACATAAAGGTTATCATTCCTGTCAATGAAAAACTCAACACACAAAGTTCCAACATATTTTAATTCTTCTGCAATTGTTGTAGCCCATAGTTTTGATTGTTCTAATATTTTATCACTAATCTCTGCTGGAATTTTAGAATTTCTTAAGATTTGATCTTCATGTTCATTTTCAATGGGTTCATAAATTTCATATTTTTGAATACCAAACCTAGTAATGATTATTGAAATTTCTTTTTTTAATTTTACTAATTTTTCTAAAATATAACCTTTTGAATAATCAACATCAATTGAGTCTAAATTTTCTAAACTGTTAATAGGGTGTTGACCTTTGCCATCATATCCTAATGTAGTAGTTTTGAGTATACCAGGTAATAAATCTTCAACAGAATCTATTTCAGATTTTTTTTCAATAGATACATATCTTGTAGTTCTTATATTTAGATTATTGATAAAATCTTTTTCTGCTAATCTATGCTGAATTATTCTATTTACAGAAGGTTTTGGTAAAACAGGTTTTATTTTATTAATTTCATTTAATGTTTCATAGGGAATATTTTCAAATTCATAAGTTACAACATCAACTTTACTCAAAAACTCATTAATCTTGTTTTTATCATTATATTCACCTTGTACAAAATCATTAGAAAAATTTTGGGCAGGAGCATCAATATCATTGCAAAAAATAACTGTTTTAATTTCAAGTTTATTTGCAGCAATAGCAAGCATACTACCTAACTGACCTCCCCCTATAATTCCAAGAATTGGTTTAGACATATTTTACAACTATTTGGGTTTTTTTTTAACAGATTTGCTTTGATTTAAACGAAACTGATTTAATTTTCTCTTAACAGTTAAATCACTAAGACCAATAATAGATGCAGCTAATAAGGCAGCATTAATTGCACCATCTTCTCCAATTGCTAATGTTCCAACAGGTATTCCTTTTGGCATTTGTGCAATGGATAGAAGACTATCAAGACCTTTCAGCTTTTTACTTTCAATTGGAACACCTAGTACCGGTAGAGAAGTAAGGGCTGAAATCATTCCTGGTAAATGTGCAGATCCACCAGCTCCAGCAATAATTACTGCAATACCATTTTTTTCAGCATTAATAGCAAATTCATACATTCTTTTAGGGGTTCTATGAGCTGATATTATTTTTATTTCAAATTTTATGTTTAATTTTTTAAGAATATTTTGACAAAATGTCATGGTTTTGTAGTCAGATTGACTACCCATAACAATTGATACTTTGTTTAATTTATTTTTAGCCATTTGTTGTAATTTTATTCTAACGTAAATTGTTATTTCAAATTAAGCCTAAAATTTCAATAAAATTAATAGAATTTATCTATCTTATTGGTATTCTTTAAAACAAAGAAGATCACAATGAATTTTAAAATTGATAATTTACAATATTGTAACTGGTCTAGAGAAATTTTTCAGATCAATAAACAAGCAGGACTGGATGCAATCCATGTAACTATTGTTTACCACGAAGATTTTGATGAGCTAAAAACGGTATTAAAAAATTGGGAAAATCACTTTTCAGAAAATTCCGACTTAATTTTTCACGGTAAAAGTTTTAAAGATATTGAAAAAGCTAAATCTGAAAATAAAACTGCAGTTTTTTTTGGTTTTCAAAATTGTTCACCTATAGAAGATGATATTGGATTGGTTGAAAAAGTTTATGATTTAGGATGTAGGTTTATGCAGCTTACTTATAATAATCAGTCCTTACTAGCGACGGGATGTTATGAAGCAATTGATAGTGGTGTTACTAATTTTGGTAAAGAGGTAATTAAAGAGATGAATAGACTAGGTCTTGTAATAGACATGTCTCATTCAGCAGAAAAAAGTACAATTGATGCAATTGAGATAAGTGAAAAACCAATTGCAATAACTCATGCAAATCCATCATTTTGGCATCCAGCTAAGAGAAACAAATCAAACGAACTATTAAAAATTTTATCCAAACACAAAGGAATGTTGGGTCTCTCTTTATATCCTCATCATTTAAAAGATGGGACAGATTGTTCTTTGGAAAGTTTTTGTGAAATGACAGCTAAGACTGCTGAGATTATGGGCGTTGAAAAAATTGGAATAGGTTCAGATCTTTGTTTAAACCAACCAGATACTATTGTTGAATGGATGAGAAATGGTACTTGGACTAAAAGCAAAAATTATGGAGAAGGGTCTAAAAACAAACCTGGTTTTCCAAAACAACCTGATTGGTTTTTAGATGCAAGAGGATTTGAAAACTTAGAGATAGGACTTAAAAAAGTTGGTTTTTCAGAAAGTGAAGTAAATGGAATTCTTGGAAACAACTGGTATAATTTTTACAAAGAAATGAACCAATGAATATTTCTTTAAGAGACCCCAATGTAGTAATGAAGCTATCAAGACTTGGGTCTTTTCATCAATCTAAACTTTCATTTTTAAGAAGTTTTTTAAAAGAATTTAAGGATTGGGATTACAAAAGAGATTTATTTGAATTAAACGAACATGGCTATGGTACTGCAGTTTATTCATTTAAGAAAAAAAATAGAGTGTATTCATTAATTTGTTTTGCAAATGAATTAGATGATAATGAAAGATCAGATAGAGTTATAGCTACCAAATGGGATGCAGCCTTCACACTTTTTGATGGTGTTCCAAAAAAACAAGATATTGAAAGATTAAAAAACGAAGTACCAAAACAAGAATTTGGCAGACTTTCTTATAAAGAATTAACTCTTTCAAGAGCTAATAAATCAGTAAGAGTTTTCAATCATGTGGTTGAATGTTTAAGCGAAGGTAAGCAGCCTGATAATGATTTGTTAACTAGTGTTGGTTATTTATATAGAACCACAGCAGTTTATGGGTCAGGTAAATTTGGCTTAGCAGACAGATTTAGAATTAAAGACCGAGAAGAAATATATGGTCCATTTAGATTGGAAATGATGTTGGTTTATCTGGTAAGACAATTTACTTTTGATCAAGTTAATCACGTTGCAAAAAGTAAGAATCCAAAAAAAGCTGTAAATCTTGATATAAATATTTGTAAAGGTTTAGGAATAGGAAATTCTACAGGTCTTGGAATGGCTCCATTTATTGTTAATCATCCAACTCTTTTAAATAACTGGATTTCAGCAAGAGAAATTTCTTTAAAAAAAATAAGAGAGATAAAAACAATATCAGAGAAAGATAAAAACTTATTTTTAGAATGTTTAAAAAAATCAATAAAGAATATCACTTCTTGGAATACTGAAAGTGAATATCAAATAAATAAGATTAAATCTTTATTGAAAGATCTTAATGAATTTATTGTCTATCTAGATAATGAATTTAATTTTGAGCAAGATTATGCCTTTAACGAATTATATCTGTATTTAGAAAAAAAATATTGTGAAGAATGCATTGAATATGTCGTCTCAATGATGATGGAACCTTATGATAATATAACGTCCCCGTTAATTAAAGAAATGAGCTCTGAAGAAGAAAAATATTTCAATATTCCAACTGAGCGAACGGTAGAAGACTTAAAGCTAATTTTAGAAAAAAAATATCCAGATATCTTAACAATAGATTTTACCAAAGATGAAAATAATTTAAATTTTTGGTTTATCTCAAAAAATAAAGAGGAACCAAGACTAGCAAATAGATTTGATGAAGTGGGTGCTGAGTTAGAGCAACCCTTAGCAATTGCAAGAGATATTAAAAAACTTTATGAATCGTTATCGGTTACTAAAAATAGTTGGACTATTGCTAAATTTTTATCAACCAATAATGAGTTAAGACACGTTGTAAGAAGAGCATTTATAGTGGAGAAATTTCCTTATTCGGAAATACAAGACAATACTATTGGCCAAGAAATAATGCCTATTGATATGTTGAGACTAAAATTATCTTTTTTTGGAGCATTAAAATTTGATCCACGTTCTGATAAGTGGCTAAGAATATGCATGTTTCAAGGAGCACCCCTACCAGAACAATTAAAAAACTATGATGAACATTGGGTTTATAATTAATCAACATGAGATCATTAAGCGAAATAGATACAGTTTCTAAAAGATCAAGTAGAGCTGCAGGATATTCATGGGGGATTGCAGAAGAGATTGGAAAAAATATAAGACTACTCGAAATTTTTAGTTTACCTGGAATTAAAAACTTAAATAGTTTTTTTAAGAAAAAAAAAGAAATAAGGTTAGAGAATATCAGCATCATAAAGCAAGACAATGAGGCTGGTAAAAATGAATATTGCCCAATAATCGCAGGGGTAAATTTTTTAGATCAGATTAAAACTCTAGAAACTTTAAATGAGATAACGTTTAAAAAAGTCTCATATCCATTACTTTTCCTACCATTTGTAAGTAGAGCAGCTGAGGTAATCGGTAAAAGAATATTCTTAAAAATGGATGACAGGGAGTTTTTATTAAACTTTAATAATAATATTTATTCTAATTACACTAAAAACGAAATTATTGAATCTGCTGAAAATATTTATTTAAAAGTTTTAGAAAACAGAGACTCGTTTGAAGAAAAAGAATGGAATGAGCTTTATAAGCTTTCAGAAGAAACGTTTGTTGAAGAAAATGAAAGCTTAAAACAAGGTGGAGCAGGAGCTGGCCTTACTGATAATGACTAAAGACTTTAATGATCAAGATAATAATGATGAAGAAGTTCTTCAATTAGATAATTTTTGTGAAGAGTGTAAAAAAGAAGACCCAAGTGTTTCTCAAAATTTAATTTTAACAGGATTTAAAACCTGCAATTCTTGTAAGCTTTCAAAAACTATATTTCCAATTTAACTGATATTGCTTATAGGCAAAGCATTCATTTTGCTCATTACAAAAGATATTGAAAGAAAAGCAATTATTAAAAAAGCTAAAAAGACTATTCCAAATGATTTAAAATTAGACTTTAGATTTAAAACTTGTTTTGTTGAAATGATTAATCCAGCAAATATCCAGAACTGAGTTAAAAATATAATTGGGATCATTAAATCTGGTGTTACAGCAAAAAATCTTAAAAGCCCTGGTGCATGAGCAAACCCGACAGCTGTTAAAACTTTTTTAAATGAAACTTTAGTATCTTTATCTGGAAATAATTTTACACCGATCACATAAATAAATAGTCCCCATACAAACCAAGTAAGAATGGCAGTTAAACCAGACATTGCAACAGCAGTTTTAATAACAGTGTTTGCTGCAACAGCTCCTGCTAACCCGTCTAGTATCATGATAAGGCCTGCAAAATATATTGCAGCTTCACCAAAGTTCTTATTATCTTTGTAAAGAGATTTATCTAATTTAATAGACCGAACAACTATATTTAAAAATTGACCAAACATTATTTATTTTTTTTACTATTTTTCTGCGCTTTATAAGAAACAAATAGTGGAAAGAGTATTAAAGCAATTATTATTATTATGCAAATTACGATTAGGAATGATTTTGTCATTATTAGTGGGGGAGAATTAACCTCCCCCAAATAATTAATTTAACCTTTAACGACTTCTCTTGTGTTTGCGTTAAACGATTCTGTAAATGGAATATCCACTACCACAGCATCAACAGGCGTTCCTGGTGTGTCAGAATATTTAGCAGGTAAGTGAACTTTGTACTTAGTTCCAACTTTACCTTTAGGGAAACCATTAGCATTTAATGTTCCATCAAATGGCACATATCCCATTGCTATATTTTGACCTTTTTCAGGGTGATACCAAGGTGATGTGATAAATCCTACAGGATCTCCACCACTCTCAGGTGACACTAACCAAAAGTCAGGAGCATATTCTTCAATTGGTTTTCCACCCAACTCAAGACCTACTAACTGAAGTTTATAAGGTTTTTGACCAGCCTTAAGATCTGCACCCATTTTCTCTAATGCAGCTTTTCCAACATAGTCAGCTTTTTTATTCCACTCGCCTTTACCTGATAGTGATACTTGGTAACCAAGGTTACACTGGAAAGGATTGTGTTGATGATCCATATCTTGTCCCCAAGAAAGAATTCCAGCTTGAATTCTTCTGTGGTGAGCAGGGGCTATAACCATTAGGCTATGTTTTTTTCCAGCTTCAAGAACAGCATTCCACATATCGTCAGCATATTTAGTTGCTTCTCTTAAGTAGATTTCATATCCAGCTTCACCTGAGAAACCAGATTGTGAAATAACACAACTTCTACCACCAACTTTTGCTTCAGCTAAACCATAGAAAGGCATGTTATCTAGATCCACTTGATCTCCAATAAGATCCTTCATTAAAGCTTTTGATTTAGGTCCTTGAATTTGCACTGGGCAAACATCAATTTCCTCAATAGTACAATCAAATCTTCCATCAGCGTTAACACCTTGAAGATACATTCCAATATCAGAGTCTGATAGAGAGAACCAAAATTCATCTTTTGAAATTCTAAGAAGAATAGGATCATTTAAAACGCCACCATAAGCATTACATAGAATTACATATCTTGCTCTCATGGGTGAGATTTTAGTTGCATCTCTAGTTATAACGTAGTCAGTAAACTTTTCTGCATCCGGACCTTTAACTCTAATTTGTCTTTCAACAGCAACGTTCCACATTGTAACGTGATTTTTAATTGCTTCATACTCAACCATCGCTCCACCATCTTCGGGCTTTACATATCCTCTTGGGTGATAAATACGATTGTATACAGTTGCTCTCCAACAACCTGCTTGCATTGATAAATGCCAATACGGAGATTTTCTTACTCTTGTTGAAATTAACATTTCAACTTTTGTAGGCCCACTCTGTCTTAAGTTGTATGGTACTTCACGATCTGATTGATCAACTGAAGTTACATGATTTAGTTTAGTATAGTCAAATTCATTAGACATAACCGTTCTCCTTCAACCACTTGTTTGTTTCCTTCAAGCCGCCGAATGTATAAATGTGGAAGTTACCAGTAAACTCTTTCACTTTCCCAATTAATTCATTAGGGTCTTTAGGTTTCAATAAATCTAATGCCTTACTAAAATTAGACTTAAGAAAATTTATAGAATTTTTCGCCCCGACAATATTAGCAAATTTAATTAAGCTAGTTATTTTCATTGGCCCAGTAATTCCTACATGCACTGGTACTGACTGCTTAGAAATGAAATCTACGATAGGTTGACTCTCTAATAACCACTGGGTCACTATATAGTCGGCGTAAGGTTTTTTATCTATCATAGCCTTTTCTAATTCTTTATCAGAAATATCCTGACTTCCCTCTGGATGTCCTGCTATTCCTATTTTAATTCCATCAAAAAATCCTGTTTCTAAAATTTGAATTGAACTATCAAATTTTCCAACTGGCTCTCTACTTCCTCCAATAACTAAAGCTTGTTTAGCACCCACATCTTTACATCTTACAATGTAATCTTTAAGCTGAGCATCATCCGTAATTGATCGTGCTGGAAAATGTGGAACTGGATTAAATCCTTTTTTAACTAACGCCGCTGTTTGGTTAGCTGTCTCTTTATAGTCTCCTCCTGGAAGCATAGTTACATAAACATCCTTAACGGGAGGCAGTGTATTAAGATCTGTTTGAGGTCCAACCTCAAGTGAAAAATTCATTTTTCCTGATGATTATCTTTTTTGTATATGCTGTCAAAGAAATTCATCTTGTGGATAAAATATTTGTTGCCAAAAATTGTGCTGGTGATAATTTTTTTTAATGTCTGAAAATCTTAAAAATCTTCAACTTTCAAAAATCTTGGACTTGGAAAAAATTAGAGTGGTTGGGAACCCCATCGAGAAAGCCCATGGCCTACCAAACGAGTGCTACACTAGCTCTGACTATCTAAGCATTGAAAGAGAGAGGATTTTCAGGGATAAATGGACGGTGATTGGCGTTGGAAGTTCTGTGCCAAATGTAGGAGATGCTCAACCTTATAATTTACTAGGCATCCCTCTTATTATTTTAAGAGATAAAGAGAAAAAAATAAGGGTATTTCACAATGTCTGCAGCCATAGAGGCTTCAAGCTTTTAGATGAGCCTTGTGCTTTGAAAAATGTCTTAAGATGTCCATACCACTCCTGGTCCTACGATTTTGATGGAAAGTTGGTTGCGACACCTCACATAGGAGGCTTAAATGTTCATGAGACAGAAAAATTCGATAAATCATCGAGCAATTTAAAAGAGGTTAAAACCAAAATTTGGATGGATATAATATTTGTCAATATAAATAGTAATGAATTAGAGTTTGATGAATATATCAAGCCTCTTGAAGAAAGATGGTCAAAATTTATATCTAAGGAAGATCAAAAATTACTTAAGCACTCAAAAGATCATGGATACTTCAGTCTTGATGTTAAGTGTAATTGGAAGTTTGCAATAGAGAATTACTGTGAAAGTTATCACTTGCCTTGGATACATCCTGAATTAAATAAAGTTTCAAATATTAGTGATCATTACCATATTCAAGGTTTACCAAATAGATTTGCTGGCCAAGGAACAAATAAATATGATCAACCTGTTAAAGGAAATCAAAGTTTCAATAATTTTCCAAATTGGCCTAAAGACTTATCCAGCAAAGCTGAGTATATTGCTTTATTTCCAAACGTAATGATTGGTCTTCATGTAGACCATTTTTATGTTTTTTGGTTAGAACCTAAATCTATTAGTGAAACTAAAGAGCATTTAATGATGTATTATGTTGGTGATGATAGTGCAAATGGATCTGAGTTTGCTGAGATGAGAAAAAAAAATTCAGAATTTTGGAAAGAAGTAATGATTGAGGATATAAAAGCTATTGAGGGTATGCAAGAAGGTAGAAATTCACCAGTATATAATGGTGGGAATTTTTCACCGATAATGGATAACCCTACACATGAATTTCATAAATGGGTTGCAACAAACTTAGTTTAAAATGAAAATAATATTAATTATGGGTCTTCCAGGATCTGGCAAAACAACTTTAGCCAATGAAATTGCTCCATTACTAAATGCTAAAAGACTTAATGCTGATGAAGTTAGAAAAGAAGCTAATGATTGGGATTTTTCAGAAGAAGGCAGAACAAGACAAGCAAGTAGAATGGCAGATTTTGCAAAAAAATTAAAAGATGATGGAAATTATGTTGTAGCAGACTTTGTTTGCCCAACACCGGAGGCAAGAAACTTGTTTCCTGCAGATTATATAGTTTGGGTAAATACAATAAAAGAAGGACGTTTTGACGATACTAACAAGATGTTTGTAAAGCCTGAAAAATTTGATTGTCAGGTTACAACTCAAGATGCTAAACATTGGGCACCAATAATAGTAAAGGAGATAAAATAATGGCTTACGAATGGGATAATAAAAAACCAACAGCACAAATGCTTGGCAGATGGCAACCATTTCATGATGGTCACTACGCTTTATTTCAAGAAATTATTAAAAAAACGGGACAAGTTTGCATTCAAATAAGAGATGTTCAAGGTGTTGACGATAATCCATTTGATTTTGACACAGTTAAAAAAAATATTGAAGAAAAGTTAAACCCAGAATTTGAAGGAAGATTTAAAATAATGATGGTTCCTAATATTACTAATATTTGTTATGGAAGAGGAGTTGGTTACAAAATAGAAGAAGTTGTTTTGTCAGAAGAAATTCAACAAATCTCTGCAACAAAAATTAGAGCCAAAATGAGAGAAGATGGCAAACTTAAGTAATATTAAAATTAAACTTTTAAATAAAGATATTGCCTCAATCATCATTAATGAACCAAAAACATATAACGCTCTTTCATTAAAAAATTTAGGAGATTTAATTAAAGCTTTTAAAAAATTAGATGAAGACAAAAATATTAAGGTAATAATTATTGAAGGGTCTGGAAAAGGTTTTAGTGCGGGTCACAATTTAAAAGAAGTAAGTGGATTAAAGAAAAGAGAAAAATATCAAAAACTTTTTAATCTTTGTTCAAAGTTGATGCTTCAAATAGTTGAAGGAAAAAAGCCAGTTATTGCAAAAGTTCATGGAGCAGCATTTGCAGCAGGTTGTCAGTTAGTTGCAAGCTGTGATCTAGCTTATAGTTCTAATGATGCAATTTTTGCAACACCAGGTGTAAATATCGGTTTATTTTGCAGCACGCCGATGGTTGCTGTTAGTAGAAAGGTTAATAGAAAAAGAATGATGCATATGCTGTTAACGGGAGAGCCTATTAAAGCAGATTACGCAAAAGAAATTGGACTAATTAACAATCATTTTTCTAAATCAAAATTAAACAATGAAGTGTTAAAAGTTGCTAAAACTATTGCTTCAAAATCAAGTCTTACAATTAAAATTGGAAAACAAACTTTTTATAATCAATTAGAAATGCCATTGAGAAAAGCTTACGCATACACTAGTAAAATGATGACTAAAAATATGATGGCAATGGATGCTAAAGAAGGCATATCAGCGTTTCTACAAAAGAGAAAACCTAAGTGGAAACATAAGTAGTGAACGATAAAATAAAAGAAATTCTCTCAAAGTATAAAACAATAGCGATGGTGGGTGTTAGTAAAGATGATAAAAAGCCATCAACAATAGTGATGAAGTATATGCAAAAATATGGTTTTAAAGTTATTCCAGTTAATCCAAGTGCCAAAGGTCAAAAGATTTTAGGAGAAGAGGTTTTTGAAAAACTTGAAGATATTAATATACCTATTGATATCGTAGATGTATTTAGACCATCATCTGAAGCTAACAAGTATGCTGAAGAGAGTGTTAAAATTGGAGCTAAAGTTCTTTGGTTACAACTTGGAATTAGAAGCATTGATGCTAAAGAATTAGTGGAGAGTAATGATATTGAGTATATTGAAAATAGATGTACAAAGATGGAATATCAAAAGCTTTTTTTAAATATAAACCCTGCTTTTCCAGTATTACAAAGTTAAATGAATATAGTTAATTTTACTCCAATCTCTGCATTTCTAGGTGGATCCTTAATTGGTTTAGCAGTAATTATTTTTTTTGTATTTAATGGTCGATTAATTGGAATAAGTGGAATTGCCAGTAATTTTTTAACTTCAAAAGATAATAGATTTGATAATTTTTTATTTTTAATTGGATTAATTATCGGACCTATTGTTTATAAAATATTTACTCAACAGGAAATCAATATCACAATTTCAAACTCATTTTATTTATTAGCAATTGCAGGCTTATTGGTTGGAGCTGGTACAAGAATAGGTGGTGGCTGTACTAGTGGACACGGCATCAGTGGTATTGGAAGATTTTCTTTAAGATCAATTATTGCAACAGTAACATTTATGATTGTTGGAATTTTAACTGTTTTGGTAAAAAATTTAATATGAATAAGATTATATCTTTAATTTGTGGAATAATTTTTGGAATAGGTCTTACTGTTTCACAGATGATAGATCCCGCTAAAGTCTTAGGTTTTTTAAATATTTTTGGAGAATGGGACCCATCATTAGCATTTGTTATGATTGGAGCTTTAATAATATCCTCACCATTTTTTTATTTATTTAAAAATAATAAGAAACCAATTTTTGCTGATAAATTTTCTTATTCAAATAATAAAGAACTAAATAAGAAATTAATTATAGGTTCATCACTTTTTGGTGCAGGCTGGGGCTTAGCTGGATTATGTCCAGGACCTGCAATAGCCTCACTGGCTTTATTAAATTTAAATTCTGTAAGCTTTGTAATTTTTATGTTTGTTGGGTTTTATTTGGTTAAATTATTAGATTTAACAATCCAAGCACGATGATAAAAATCATCTATATTTTTTTGAATTAAACTCTTAGCTAAATTATTAGCTTCAATCTCCTCAAAAGGTCCAAATTTTTTTTCTGTATCTTTAATGATAGTTTCAATTTTATTTGGATCTTTATGAATACCAGCAACTACGTAAAAATTTTTCATAGATTTTTAATTTTTCTAGTCTATACACCCTTAATGTAATGAAAAAAATATTTCTTTTATACGGGCACTATAATGAAAAGTCTTTTAATGCAGCTATTAGAGATACATTTATTAAAACAGCAGAAAAAAACGGTAATACAGTTGATTGTGTAGATTTATATAAAGATAAATTCAATCCAGTTTTTGCAGGTGAACAAGCTGGAGAAGACGTTCTAGATCATAGAAGACGTATTGAGAAATGTGATATTATTGTTCTAATTGCACCTATTTGGAACTTTAGAATGCCAGCTATTGTAGAAGGCTGGATAGATAAAGTTTTGTCACCCCCATGGGCTTACACATTTAAAAAATTAGTTGGAAATTATGGTTATCCAATGGGAAACTTAAAAGATAAAAAAGCTATAATCTTTTGTACCTATGGATCCCCAAGGTTAGCGGTTACAACATTTTTTTTAAATTTACCTATTAGAAGGCTAAAAAGAGGTGTGTTTCATATGTGTGGCATTTATAATATTGTATACAGAAGATATTTTGCAGTACCGTTTGTAACAGATGAAAAACGAAAAGAATTTCTTGAGGACGTTAAAAAGACAGCAAATAATATATAAAACCTTATTAATTTACTTTCTAAGTCTTACAATTTCACAAGCAGAATTAATAAAGCCTAATAGTAATATTGAGCCATACCAGGTTGTGGAAATTCAGTTGAAAAGTTTACAAAAAAACAACTCTCCCACTATAGATAATGGCATTGAACAAACCTGGGAATTTGCTCATCCTAGTAATAGAAAAAGCACAGGACCTTTAGATAGATTTAAGACCATGCTGAAGGGCAAGTCATATAAAATATTATTAGATCATTTAGATCATGAAATTGTTCAAGAAAACCTTAACAATTCAGTAGCCTTGTTTGAAGTTAGTGTTCTTGGAAAAGACAAATCCTATTACAAATTTAAATGGCAGGTTGAAAAGTATAAAATAGATGGTCCCTTCAAAGACTGCTGGTTGACCACAATGGTGTCCGCTCCAATGCCCCTAGGATCTTCAATTTAATTTAGAGGGTAAACGAATTTTGTTTCGTTCGTAATGAAAATTTAGTAGGAATCGTGTTAATGAAATCTAAAGCTAAAGTTGTTGTAGTTGGTGGTGGTGTAGTAGGAGTTAGTGCTCTTTATCACTTAGCAAAAAAAGGCTGGTCTGATGTTGTTTTAATTGAGAGAAAAGAATTAACATCTGGATCTACTTGGCATGCAGCAGGTCTACTTCCATTATTTAATATGAGTTATTCGGTTGGACAGCTTCATAAGTATGCAGTGGATCTTTATAAAAAATTAGAAGAAGAGACAGGACAAAATGTTGGTTTTAGTGTCGTATCAAATATTCGTTTAGCAAGCACTAAAGATAGAATGGATGAGTATCATCAATATGCAGGTGTTGCTCAAACAATTGGTGTGGATGTAAAATTTTTAACACCAGATCAAGTAAAAGAAATTTGGCCATTGTGCCGTACAGAAGATTTACTTGGAGCAATCCAACACCCTGAAGATGGATACATTCAGCCAGCTGACTTAACACAAGCAATGGCAACAGGTGCTAGAAATTTAGGTGCAGAGATTTATAGAAACACAGCTGTAGTTGGAATGAAACAAACTAAAGATGGCTGGATTGTTGAAACAGATAAAGGTGCTATTGAATGCGAACATGTAATTTCTTGTTCTGGAAACTTTGCTAGACAAACTGGAAAAATGGTTGGATTAGATATTCCAGTAATACCAGTTGAACACCAATATATTGTAACAGAACCTCATCCAGATATCGTAAAAAGAAAAAAAGATGGCTTACCTGAAATGGGAGTTTTAAGAGATAGCGACAGCAGATGGTATATGAGAGAAGAAGCAGGTGGATTAATATTAGGACCATACGAAGATGGTGCGCCAGCTTGTTATGTTGATGGGCCATCAAAAGATTCAGAGTATGAACTATTTCAAGAAGATTTAGATAGATTAGCACCGCATATAGAAGGAGCTATTCATCGTGTACCAGCTTTTGGAGAAGTTGGAGTTAAGAAAGTTTATAATGGTGCAATTTGTTATACACCAGATGGAAACCCAATTGTTGGACCTGCATGGGGATTGAAAAATTTTTGGATTAATGAAGGACACAGTTTTGGAATAACTGCAGCAGGAGGAGCGGGTTGGCAACTTGCAGAATGGATAATTGATGGTGAGCCAACAATAGATATGCTTGGAGTTGAACCAAGAAGGTTTGGTGATTATGCAACAAAATCTTATTTAAAAGAAAAAAATGAAGAAGCTTACAATCATGTATTTAAAGTTCACTACCCAGATGAAGAAAGAGAGGCTGCTAGAGAATTAAGAACATCACCTTGTTATGACAGAATGAAAGCATTAGGTGCAGTATTTGGTCAAAAATTTGGTTGGGAAAGACCTAACTTCTTCGCAATCGATGGGATGGAGCAAAAAGATGATTGGTCATTTAGAAGATCAAAATGGTTTAAAGCAATTGAGCAAGAATGCAAAAATGTAAAAGAGAATGTTGGTCTTTTAGATATGACGGCATTTGCTAAATGTAGAATTAAAGGACCTGGTGCTGAAGAGTTTTTAGATTATTTAGTTGCAAACAAACTTCCTAAAAAAATTGGAAGAATTGGATTATGTCATGCACTTAATACTAAGGGTGGAGTGCACTCTGAATTTACAATCATGAAAGAAGCTGATGGAAGTTACTATTTAGTTTCTGCAGGAGCAAACCAAAGATTAGATCATGACTGGATTCAAAAGTGGATGCCAACTGATGGTAGTGTTCAATTTGAAAATTTAACAAACAGTATGGGAGTTCTAGTTGTATCTGGTCCTAAAGCTAGAGAACTAATGAAAAGAGTTTCAAGAGATGATTTTTCAAATGAAAATTTTAAATGGTTGAGTGCAAAAAATATTGATGTTGGTAATGCACCAGTTAACGCTATGAGAGTAAACTTTGTAGGTGAGCTTGGCTGGGAATTGCATCATCCAATTGAATATCAAAATCACATCTTTGATAGATTAATGGAAGCTGGAAAAGATTTAGGTCTTAAGCCTTATGGAATTAGAGCAATGAATAGTTTGAGACTTGAAAAATCTTATAAACTTGTTGGCACAGAATTATCAATTGAATATTCACCTTACGAATCTGGGTTAGATAGATTTGTTCATCCCAACAAAGGAAATTTTATAGGATTGGATGCTTTGAATAAATGGAGAGAAAAAGGATTTTCAAATCAATTGGTTACCTTGGAAGTTCACAATATAGAGGATGCAGATGTTTTAGGGAATAATCCAATTTATGATAATGAAAAAGTTATAGGACGTGCAACTGGTGGAGATTTTGGATTTAGACTTGGAAAATCAATCGCATTAGGAATGGTCAAACCAGAGATTGCGACACCAGGGCAAAAATTGAAAATTGATATTCTTGGTAAAATGTACGATTGTACAATTTTAGAAGAAAGCCCATATGATCCTGAAAACAACTTATTAAGAGCATAATGAAAATATTAGTCGCTGTAAAAAGAGTTATTGATTACAATGTTCAAATCAGAGTTAAAGAAGATGGCACAGGAATTGTTAAGGATAATGTTAAGATGTCAACCAACCCACCTGATGATAATGCAATTGAAGAGGCTGTAAAAATTAAAGAAGCAGGTAAAGCAACTGAAATAGTTGCGGTTACTATTGGTGAAGAAAAAGCACAAGAAACAGTTAGAAAAGCATTAGCTGTTGGTGCTGATCGAGGAATTCATGTTAAAGTAGATGGCGTAGTCGAACCCTTAGCAGTAGCTAAAATATTACAAAAAATTGTTGATAAAGAAAAACCTGATCTAGTATTTATGGGTAAACAAGCAATTGATGATGATTGCAACCAAACAGGACAAATGTTGAGTGCTTTATTGAACTGGCCTCAAGCAACTTTTGCATCAAAAATTGACATTAAAGACAATAAATTAGAAATAATTAGAGAAATTGATGAAGGCTTAGAAACTATTGAAGTTAACGTTCCAGCGGTAGTTACTTGTGATTTAAGATTAAATGAACCGCGTTATGCATCTCTACCAAATATTATGAAAGCTAAGAAGAAACCAATAGATCAAATGACGGCTGCAGATTTAGGTGTTGATGCAACACCAAGAGTTCAACAAATTAAAGTTGAAGAGCCACCAAAAAGAAAAGCTGGAATTAAAGTATCAAGTGTAGCTGAACTTGTGCAAAAGCTTAAAAATGAGGCGAAAGTTATATAATGTCAATTTTATTAATTGTTGAACATAACAATAAAGAATTAAGACCATTTACTCTTAACGCTATTACAGCTGCCTCTCAAATTGATGGCGATGTTCATGCATTACTAATAGGAAACAATTGCTCTGATGTTGCAAAAGTTTTATCTGAAATACCCTTGGTTAAAAAAGTAATACAAGTTGAAGCCACTCATTACGAAAATTTTCTACCGGAAAATTTTGCGCCATTGATTGTTAAAGTTTCTGAAAATTATTCCCATGTAATTAGTTCGGCTAATACATTTGGTAAAAACTTAATGCCAAGAATAGCAGCTTTAATGGACACATCACAAGTTAGTGACATAATCAAAGTGGTATCTCCAGATACATTTATCAGACCTATTTATGCGGGAAATGCATTTGCAACTGTAAAAAGCACTGATGCAAAAAAATGTGTAACTATTAGACCAACTTCATTTGAACCTTGTGAAACTTCAGGTGGATCAGCACCCATTGAAAAAATGGATTCGGTAAAAGAGTTTACGTTATCTAAATTTATTAAAAGAGAAGAAGTTAAATCAGATAGACCAGAACTTGGAACTGCAAGAATTGTGATCTCAGGTGGAAGAGGTATGCAAAATGGTGACAATTTTAAATTAATTACTGATATTGCAGATAAATTAAATGCTGCAATAGGAGCTTCGCGTGCAGCTGTTGATGCAGGTTACATAAGTAACGAACATCAAGTTGGTCAAACGGGTAAAGTTGTAGTGCCAGATCTATATATTGCAGTTGGTATTTCTGGAGCAATTCAACATTTAGCTGGTATGAAAGAAAGTAAAATTATTGTCGCAATAAACAAAGATGGAGAGGCACCTATTTTTAGTGTTGCTGATTACGGTTTAGAAGCTGATTTGTTTGAAGCCCTTCCTCAATTCCTAGAAGAATTGAATAAATTAAACACTATACAAAAATAACAAATAATATAAAAAATTACCATATGCCTAGAGAAGCAATGGAGTATGACGTGGTAATTGTTGGTGGTGGCCCATCAGGACTATCGACTGCTATTAAACTCAAACAATTAGATCCAGAATTAAATATTTGCCTACTAGAAAAAGCATCCGAAATAGGAGCTCATATTTTAAGTGGCAATGTTTTTGAAACTAGAGCATTAGATGAGTTATTACCAAACTGGAAAGAACTTAATTCACCTATAAAAACTAAGGTTTCTAAAGAAAAATTCTTATTTTTAGGAAAATCTAAATCATTAAGCTGGCCAACATGGCTGCTGCCATCGGTTCAGCAAAATCATAATAATTACATAATTAGTTTAGCAAATCTATGTAGATGGCTAGCAGAACAAGCAGAAGCTTTAGGTGTTGAAATATTTCCAGGTTTTCCCGCAAGTGAAATTTTATACAATGAAGATGGATCTGTTAAGGGAGTTGCAACTCAAGACATGGGAGTCGATAAAAATGGAAATAAAAAAGATGGCTTTGAACCAGGCATAGAACTGTTAGGAAAAGTTACTGTGTTTGCAGAAGGATGTAGAGGACATCTTGGAAAACAATTAATAGAAAAATATAATTTATCAGAAGGTAAAGATCCTCAACAATATGGAATTGGGTTTAAAGAAATTTGGGAAATCAGTGAAAAAAATCATGAAGAGGGAATGGTTATGCATACCGCAGGTTGGCCACTCGATAACAATACTTATGGTGGCAGCTTTATGTATCATGCAGAAAACAAACAAGTTTTTTTAGGATATGTAATTGGTCTTGATTATAAAAACCCACATCTTTCACCGTTTGATGAATTTCAAAGATTTAAAACTCACCCTGCAATTAAAAAGATAATTGAAGGTGGAAAACGTATTTCATATGGAGCAAGAGCTTTAATTGAAGGTGGACTTCAGAGTTTACCAAAAATGTTTATGCCTGGAGCTTTATTAATTGGTTGTGATGCGGGAACTTTGAATATGCCTAAGATTAAAGGATCACATACTGCAATGAAAAGTGGAATGATTGCTGCAGAAACAATAAACGAACATTTAAAAGAAAATAAAGATTTATCAATTTATGAGGATAAATTTAAAAAAAGTTGGATTTATGAGGAGCTCCACCAAGCTCGAAATGTTAAACCAAGTTTTAGCTGGGGTTTAATTCTTGGAATAATATTTACAGGAATTGATCAAATATTATTTAGAGGAAAATTACCTTTTACCTTAAGACATAAGCATGCTGACCATGAAACATTAAAACCAGCAAATGAAATGCCAAAAATTGATTACCCTAAACCAGATAATGTGATTACATTTGATAAAACAAGTTCTGTTTATTTAACAGGAACCAATCACACTGATAATCAACCTGTACACTTACAATTAAAAGATCCGAACTTACCGATAAATTATACTTTAGAAAAATTTGATGAACCTGCTCAAAGATATTGCCCCGCAGGCGTTTATGAAGTTCAAAATGAAAATGGTGTAAATAAATTTGTTATAAATTCTCAAAATTGTATTCATTGCAAAACTTGTGATATTAAAGAACCTTCTCAAAATATTACTTGGGTAACACCCGAAGGAAGTGGTGGGCCTAAATATGGAAATATGTAGTTAAAAGGATAAGATAATACCGGCAACAATAATTAAGCAAGACGTTAATCCAACAAAAACTAGGTTTGTTAGATTTTCTTTTTCTTTTTCTTTTCTAGCTCTATTTAAAAGAATATTAATATCTACTCTTCCAGATGATGAAACTTCCTCACTCTTTTCAGGGGTTGCTAAAGGAGGAAGATCATTTAACTCTGTAGAACTTATTTTTTCAGCACTCATGTAGATAATAAACCATCAAAATACAAACAACACAAATCACTAGATGTTCATTTTGGGTTGACTCTTGCTTAAATCATGTCCATTTTGGGTGGAAATATAATTTTATGAAGAAATTATTACCTGAAATATCAAAGCAAATCCACAGTGAGGATATACTAGAAGTAATTGAGAAAAACTTTGTTTCGATAATGCCTGTTTGGGTACCACTACAATTAGCTTGGGTTAATAATGTTTACAGAACTTTTCATGATTATGAAAAATTTATGATCATTATGCATTTATTAATGAACACATTTGAAGCTTATTCAAAGAATTTTGTGAAGTTAAATTATGAGGAGTATTTTGATCAAAATGAGGTTGAAATAGAAACAATAAATGTAATAGAGATATCCAAATCACTTAATATACCAAAAGAAACTACTAGAAGAAAAATTAATGAATTAGAAGAAATCGGTGTAATAAAAAGAGTAAATAGAAAGATTATAATTGATAGAAACACTTGGCCAAGCATTAAACCTGAAGAAACAATAAAAAGAATGACGAGATTTTTATCAACTCTTTCAAATATATGTGTTGAAGAAGGGATAATATCAGAACCATTCAGCAGTGAACGTTTAACAGAAACAAGCAAGGAATATTTTTCATTTGTTTGGAAACTTTATTATGAAATGCAAATGCCTATGTTATTAGGATATAAAAAAGTTTATGGCGATCTAGAATCCTTTCATATTCATGGCATTTGTTTAGTCAATCACGCTTTGCACTCAAAAAAAAATGATAATAGTGAAATGAATAAAGAATTTTACTTAGAAAAGTACTTCTTTGCTGAGCAAAAGGATGAAGTAGGTGTTAACGCAATGTCTATCTCAGATATTACAGGTATCCCAAGAGCTACAGTTATTAGAAAATTAAATATATTATTAAAACAAAAATTTTTAACAATAGATAGTAAAAAACATTATTCTATAACAGGAGTTCACCAAAAAAAAATATTAGACGTACAAAAAAATACCCTAAACAACTTATCTAAATTTTCTACAAGTATTTATAATTTAAGTTTAATGAAAGATAATTAAATTAATTAAGATAAATCAATAGCATTTTTCTTTAAAACCTCCATTGAAACAAGTTTTAAAGTTTTTTCATGTGTTCTTTTTAAATAAACAGGGCATGGTTTTCCAGCATCAGCAGCTCTTGCATACCAACTAGCACATACACACCAACCATCTCCAGCTTTTAGACCTGGAAACCCAAATTCAGGATGAGGAGTTATTAAATCATTCCCAGCTTCTTTACACCACTCTAAAAATTCTGTTGTAACTTTTGCACAAACCGTATGAACGCCGTGATCATTTTCATCTGTACTACAACAGCCATCTCTATACCACCCTGTTAAAGGATCGTTAGAGCATTCTTCTAGATCCTCACCTAGAACATTCTTTTGTTTTTCTTGCATTAAATTTTTGTAGGATTGGGTTGACCTTTATAGACAACCTCAGGATCAAAAGATTTTTCTTTTTCTTCAAATTTCATTTCAACTTCTCTACCATTTTCAATTGGTCCCAGTGGAATTGATCTATAAAAACATGATCGATAACCAACATGACAACTTGAACCATCACCAATATCGACAGTTAACCAAACTGAGTCTTGATCATCATCAATTCTAATTTCAGTTACTTTTTGAGTAAAGCCACTAGTTTTGCCTTTGTGCCAAATTTGCTGTCTAGATCTACTAAAATAATGAGCTTCTTTAGTCTCAATGGTTTTTTTAAAAGCTTCAACATTCATGTAACCATGCATCAAAACATCTTTAGTTTTTGAACACATTGTAATAACTGGAATTAATCCATCATTATCAAATTTTGGTGAAAGGAGTTTGCCCTCTTCGATTTCAACTATATTTTCTCTTTTTTTAAACATAATTAGGTAATTATGTAGCATATTGTTAGATATATTAAATATTTTAAAAACAATGATTTACTGTATAAAGTTGCCTTATGAAATTAGTCGAAGACACAGATAGCAAGATTTTAGATACCAAAAAAGTTTCTGACAAAGAAGCTGAAGAGGCTTTTAAAACTATTTTAACTTGGATGGGTGAAGACCCTAGTAGAGAAGGGTTATTAGAAACTCCCAAAAGAGTTGTTAAAGCATTTAAAGAATATTTTGGTGGATACACTGAAGATGCTGAAAAAATTTTAGAGAAAACTTTCGGCGATGTTGAAGGTTATGATGACATGGTTGTTGAAAAAAATATTTCAGTATCAAGTCATTGTGAACATCATATGGCACCAATAGTTGGTACAGCACATGTTGCTTATATTCCAAATGAAAGAGTTGTAGGTTTAAGTAAACTTGCAAGAGTAGTAGAAGTTTTTTCAAAAAGATTACAGACACAAGAAAGATTAACAATGCAGGTTGCTCAAGCTTTAATGAATTCATTAGATGCAAAAGGAGTTGCTGTTACAATTGATGCAGCACACCAATGTATGACAATGAGAGGCATTAAAAAAGAAAATGCAACAACAGTTACAAATTATTTCTTAGGAGAATTTAAAAAAGATTTAAGTATTCAGAATAGATATTTAAGATTTATTAGTAAGTAACCTTCCTAAGGGAGAAAAGCATGTCGGATAATTTTAAAGCACTAGTTCTTAATCAAGAAGGTGAAAATTTTACACGAGAAGTAAAATCAATAGATAAATCATTTTTAAAACATGGTGATGTACTTGTTCAAGTAGATTATTCAGACTTAAACTATAAAGATGCACTTATTTTAAATAATGGGGCAAAATT
Organism: Candidatus Pelagibacter sp. PS_17; assembly: GCF_059417945.1. Classification (NCBI taxonomy): domain Bacteria; kingdom Pseudomonadati; phylum Pseudomonadota; class Alphaproteobacteria; order Candidatus Pelagibacterales; family Candidatus Pelagibacteraceae; genus Candidatus Pelagibacter; species Candidatus Pelagibacter sp. PS_17. Next base: position 819,730 of record NZ_CM182073.1, on the reverse strand, counting down.
AGTAAAAGAATTTCCACATATCCCAGGAATTGATTTCGCAGGCACTGTTTTAGAAAGTGATAATTCTAAATTTATAAAAGGGGATGAAGTAATCCTTACAGGTTGGAGAGTTGGCGAAATTTACTTTGGTGGCTATTCTCAGTTTGCTAAAGTTAATGGAGATTACTTAGTTAAAAAACCAAAAGATATCTCATCTAAACAAGCAATGATCTTAGGGACTGCTGGATTAACAGCATTGTTATGTTCTTTTGCAATCAAAGCTAGAGAAGAACTTTTGTTAGGTGAAAAAGTAAAAGATGTTTTAGTTACTGGTGCATCCGGTGGTGTTGGAAGTATTGCAGTGATGATTTTAAATAAATTTGGTTATGATGTTACAGCTGTTACTGGAAAGGCAGAAAATGAAAAATATTTAAGATCATTAGGCGCTAAAAATATAATAAATAAAGCAGATTTAGATAAAGACGCTAGACCATTAGACAAAGGTTTATGGGACGGTGTTGTTGATACTGTTGGTGGAAAGATACTTGCTAATGCGCTTGCACAAACAAGAGACAATGGAATTGTTGCAGCCTGTGGAAACGCCTCTGATTATAAATTAAATACAACAGTTATGCCTTTTATTATTAGAGGGGTTAAACTTTGGGGAATTAATTCTGTTACAGCATCGATTAAAAGAAGAGAGTTTGTTTGGGGTGAAGTTAAAAGTCTAATTGATTTCGAACAATTAGAAAAATCAATTAAAACAGTAAGCTTAGAAGATTTAATAGACATATATCCGAAAATGTTAAAAGGTGAAACATCAGGACGATATATTGTTGACCTTAATAAATAATGGATTGGGATAAATTAAAAATATTTCACGCAGTTGCAGAAGCGGGAAGCTTTACTAACGCAACAATAAACCTAAACTTAAGTCAGTCAGCAATTAGCAGACAAATTCAATCTTTAGAACAAGATCTTAAAGTACAACTCTTTGAAAGACACGCAAGAGGTCTTACATTAACTGAAAATGGTGAATATTTATTTAAAACAGCTCATGATGTAATTAGTAAATTAAAAGAAGTTGAATCTACTTTGGGAGATCAAAAAAATAAACCAACTGGTAAATTAACCATTACAACAGTTAGAAGTTTTGGTACCCACTGGTTAACACCTCGTATTCAAGAATTTATGACTTTAAATCCTGAAATAGAAATTGAATTAATTTTTGAAGATAGGGAGTTAGATTTAAGTACGAGACAGGCAGATATAGGTATTTTCATGAGAAGACCTAAGCAGCTTAATTATATTCAAAAAAAATTAGTGGATTTAAAATATTATATTTATGGTTCTAATAAATATTTAGAAAAACATGGGATGCCTAAAACTATTTCAGACCTTAATAAACATAAATTCATTTCATTTGGAAAAGGAGCACCATCTCCTGTCTATGATCCAGATTGGGCTTTAAAACTTGGAATTAAAGATGGTAAAAAAAGAAAACCAGTAATGAAAGTTAATAGTGTTATGGGTTTACTTTTAGCAGTTGAAGCTGGTGTAGGTCTTGCAGCACTTCCAGAGTATTTAGTTTCAAATTCAAATAATATAATAAAAGTACTTCCTAGTTCGGAAGGACCTATAACAGAGGCTCACTTTGTCTATCCTCAATCACTTAAAAACACAGCAAGAATAACCGCTTTTAGGAACTTTTTGTTTAGTAAAATTGGTGATTGGAAGTCTTAATTAACTAGACTTATCATTAACATAAACTGAAACACCTCTAGAATTGATATCTACATCAAATTTTTTGTGTAAAGGTGGAAACGCTCTTTGTGGACAATCCAATCTATCACAAGTTCTGCAAGATACACCAATGGGAATTTCTGTAGTTTTATCACTTACATTAATGTTTTCAGTGTACACAAAATCTTTTGCATACTTTGCGTCACAACCTAGTCCAATTGATAAAATACTTTTTGATTGACCAAATCGTCCGACACCTTTTTCAACTGTTCTTGCAATACACACATATTTTTCACCATTAGTCATTTTACTAACTGCTGCTTGAATAACACCGGGTCTTGTGAAGGCTGAATAAACATTCCATCTAGGACATGCACCACCATATCTTGGTATATCAATTCCTGATAATGAAAATCTTTTTGAAATATTTCCAGCCATATCAACTCTTAACATGTGAAAAGGAATTCCAGGTAATTTTGGGTCTTGTAAACATGTTACACGGTGAGCAACTTGCTCAAAAGAAGTTGCAAATGTATTTTGTAAAAGTTCCAAGTCATATTTTAATTTTTTACATTCAGCATGAAAGGGCTTGTAAGGCATTAAAATTGCAGCACCACAATAATTCAATAATGCAACTTTAGTTAATTTTTTAGACTCATCTGATGGAAAAGAAAATTTTGATAAATAAATATCAATATCTTTCATTGCTCCTTCTTGAGCTATCTGAGCTGCTGCATGAAGTTTTTTTGTTTCTAGGGAACTATAATCACTTAACAAAAGTTCTTTTTTGCTCTTATTATAGATTTTAGAAAAAGGCTTTCCTTCTTCAGGTAAAATATCTTTTACTGTAATTGAATATTCTTTATTTAAATACTCACATAACGCAATATATCGAGTTCTATTATTTTTTTGAATTTTATCAAAAACTTTATTTGCAAATTCTTCTAATTTTGGAAAATAGTTTTTATGCTGTTGAAGAAAATCAGATATTACTTCGCCAGGAAAAGAGTTTTTTCTATTATCCACTATCTTACCTGAAATTTTTTCTATTTTATCAATTAGTTCGTGATCTTTCTTTTTAAGAATATCTCCTAATCTAACAAGGGCTCTACCGATCTTTGGGTTTGTGCCAACAAGGTCTTTAACTTCAGGACCAAGAATATCTAAGTCTTCAAATAATTTATCATCTAAAATTTCTGAAATTGTATTTTCTAAATTAATATCTGATTTTGAAGTTAAGTCTGAAAGTTGAATATTTAATTTTTCACAAACCTTAAGTAATAAATCTCCATCTATTTTTCTTTTTCCACTTTCAATTAAATTCAAATAGCTTGGAGAAATTCCTAGATCCTCTGAAAGTTTATTAGCTTGCAGTCCTAATTGCCTTCTAAAAGCTTTTATTTTTGGACCTATTTTAATATCTAATTGACTCATATAAGTTATTTGTAAATTTTGTAAATTTTAATTTACAATAAATTATGTTGTTTTACAAGGTTTTTAACGATTTTGTTGGAATTTGTAAATTTAGTAAATTATAAAGTTTACATGGACGATAAAATTAAAAATACTGAAAATGAAGCTCAAATCATAAGAGAAGAAGACATTTCTCAATATAATGCAAAAGGCATTTATATGAGAGATGATCACTGTGATTGGGGCTCAAGTGGAATGGATGCTTTAGTTGATCAAATCAACGACAGTAATTAATTCGTTCACTTAAAATATTTTCACAACATAACAGTAAAGGACTAAATGAGTGCTGAGAACATCTCATACGATTTAAAAAGATTTGCAGGAATTAAAAGAGATTATACCCCAGAAGAGGTTGAGAGATTAAGAGGTTCATTTAAAATTGAATACTCTATGTGTAAACACCAATCCAAAAAATTATGGGATTTGTTAAATTCAGAAAATTATATTAATACATTGGGATCTCTATCGGGAAACCATGCTATTCAACATGCAAAAGCTGGATTAAAAGCAATTTATTTAAGTGGATGGCAAGTAGCAGCTGATGCAAATACGGCTGGTGAAATGTATCCAGATCAATCCTTATATCCATATGATAGTGCGCCAAAATTAGTTGAGTCGATGAATAATGCATTAATTAGAGCAGATCAAATTCAGCATATGGAATTACAAGATGGTGAAATGAAATCAAATGATAGAACAGATTATATGTTGCCTATTATTGCAGATGGTGAAGCAGGTTTTGGTGGTCCATTAAATGTTTTTGAATTAGCAAAAAAATTTATTAAAGCAGGTGCGGCTGGAGTTCACTTTGAAGATCAATTAGCTAGCGAAAAAAAATGTGGCCATATGGGTGGAAAAGTTTTAGTTCCAACTAGTACAATGATTAAAAATTTAAAAGCTGCAAGACTTGCTGCAGATATTGCAGAGGTACCTTTAATAATTTTAGCAAGAACAGATGCAAATGCTGCAAAATTAATTACAAATGATTTTGATGAAAATGATAAACCATTTTTAACTGGAGAAAGATCTCCTGAAGGTTTTTATTATGTTAAGCATGGAATTGAGCAGGCTATCTCAAGAGGTTTAGCTTACGCACCTTATTCAGATTTAATTTGGTGTGAAACTGCAACGCCAAACCTTGAAGAAGCAAAAAAGTTTGCCGATGCAATTCATGAAAAGTTTCCTGGTAAATTATTAGCTTACAACTGTTCACCCTCGTTCAATTGGAAAAAGCATTTATCAGATGCTGAGATCTCAACATTTCAACAAAAAATTAGTGAGATGGGTTATAAGTTTCAGTTCATTACGCTTGCAGGATTTCATACGCAAAATATTGCAATTTTTGAACTTGCAGAAAAGTATAAAACAGAAGGCATGACTGCTTATTCTAAAATCCAAGAGCTTGAATTTGCTAGAGAGAAGGATGGTTACACAAGTGTTAAACATCAAAGAGAAGTAGGAACTTCTTACTTTGATGCAGTTTCAAATACTATAAGTAGTGGAAAAAGCTCTACAACAGCTATGGCAGGCTCCACAGAATCTGAACAGTTTTAATTATTCTTTAATAAGCTTTCTAAATGTGATTAAATATTTGGATGCTTATAAGTAGTTTACTTTTAATTATTCTTTATTTTTCTCATAGATATATTGTTGCTTGGATAATATTCTACAATAATCAAGATGAACGTTTTGGTAGCTCTATATGGCGTTGGTCATATGATTATCAAGTAATTGGGGAAAGAGACGTTTCAGATCTTGATGACAAGCCTTTTGTAAGAAAAAGAAGAGTTAGAAACCGCACTGTTTCAATAATGTACTGTAATTTCTTTATAGGGTTCCTTGTATTCATGTCTTTTCTTAGTAATTTGCTTATCCTGATATTAACGTAATTAATCGTTGTAAAATGCGTCAATAAATGCGATTGATAATCATTCGCAATGTTAATAATAAGCATTCTAAACTAATCAAGGGTAAAAAATAAAGGAAAAAATGAAAAAAATTATACTTATTATATTAACCTTGAGTTTTTTTAAAAGCATGACATTAGCTAATGAAGTTAATGTTTTTAGTGCAAGACATTACGATTCAGATATCCAGCTTTACAATAAATTTACATCTCAAACTGGAATTAAAGTGAATGTCATATCCGGCAAAGATAAATCTCTTCAAAAAAGAATTATAGAAGAAGGAAAAGATTCAAAAGCTGATCTTTATATTACAGCTGATGCTGGAAAGTTAGGACTTTTCGATTTAAAAGGGATGTTTCAAAACTCTATGTCGCCAGCAATTAAATCTGCAGTACCGGCAAACTTTAGATCTAAAAATTGGACAGGAATAGCTAAAAGAGCACGAATAATTTATTACTCTCCAGAGAGAGTAAGTGACAATGATCTTAATGGATTGACTTATGAAGGTCTTGCTGATCCTAAGTGGAAAGGTAGAATTGTTATAAGACAATCTAATAATATTTATAATCAATCTCTAGTAGCTTCATTAATAGATAATAATGGAAAAGAGAGAACTACTATTTGGGCAGAAAATTTGGTTAAGAATATGGCTAGAGACTCAAAGGGAAATGATAGAGCTCAGATTTTAGCTGTAGCAGCTGGCGAAGCTGATATTGCTGTTGCAAATACTTATTATTACGCACTTATGCTTTCTGGTAGTAAAGGTGCAGAGCAACAAGAGGCTGCAAAAAAAGTATTACCATTTTTCCCAAATCAGGGTGATAGAGGAACACATATGAATATTAGTGGAGGTGGAATATTAAAATATGCTCCAAATAAAGATAACGCAATTAAACTGTTAGAGTTTTTATTAACTAAAGATGCTCAACAACATATTGTTAATAATACGTATGAATATCCAATGATTGAAGGTGTTGAGCCTCATGGATTAATTACACAAATGGGGTTTAATTTTAAACAAGACCTTAAAACTAAAGTAGCTAATTACGGAAAAAATCAAGCTATCGCATTAGAGATAATGCTTAACGCGAAGTGGAAATAAAGAGGTTATAACACAGCGCGCTTTTAATATTAAGTTAATTACCCTGCTTGATGTTATTAGTGCGTTGTTAAAAAATGGGTAATAAGATTAACATTTGGTATTTTAGTTCTTTTGTCATATCCATAATTGTAGCTGTACCCATTATAACTGTATTCAGTAGTTTCTTTGAAACAACTGGAGGCTATGTAACAGTTTTAAAAAATACTTTTCTTTTAGATTATATTTATAATTCATTAATACTTTTGACAGGTGTTTTAACCTTAACTTTTATTATAGGAGTTGGTTGTGCTTATTTAGTTTCATTTTATAAATTTCCTGGTGTTAATTTCTTTAAATGGGCTTTAATCCTATCTTTTGCAGTACCAGCCTATATTTATGCATATTCATTAACTGCTTTTTTTGAAAACTATGGAACGGCTTTTTCAATTTTAAAAAACTTATTGGGCGAGGGAAATTACAACGCTCATATTCCAAAGTTTGATGGAATGTTAGGCGCAATAATTTCAATATCATTTTCGTTATTTGGTTATATTTACGTATTAACTAGAGCATCATTTCATTATCAGTCACAAAACTTAATAGAACTTGGTAAAAACCTTGGCTTTTCTAAGCAAAAATCATTTTTTAAGATAATCTTACCTTCAGCAAGACCTGCAATAGTTGCTGGCCTTTCGTTGGTTGCGATGGAGACCTTATCAGATTTTGGTTCTGTTTCATTTTTTGGAGTGTCGACTTTAACAACAGGTATTTATAATGCATGGATATCTTTTGACGATCTTACTTTAGCAAACAGGTTATCATCTTACTTGTTAATTTTTATACTTGGACTTTTTGTTATAGAAAATCTATCTAGAAAAAAAGCTCAATATCACACATCATCAAAAGGAGGGTTTAAATCAAAATCTGTAGTTCATTTATATAATTATAAATCAATTTTAGCGTTTTTATTTTGTACGTTAGTATTTTTCTTAAGCTTTTTATTTCCAGTTTTTCAAATGTTATATTGGACAATTATTTTTCCAAAACACTTTTTAGATTTAAATTTAATTGAATTATTCTCAAATACAATGTTGTTAGTTTTTTTATCGTGTTGCTTATTAATATTATTAGCCTTTATTTCAAACTATGGAAACAGAGTTTCAAAAAGTAAATTTTTAGAATCATTAAATACATTTTCTATTTCTGGATATGCAATACCTGGAATTATTTTAGCAGTTGCTTTTATAACATTTATTTCATGGTTAGATCTAAATATGATTAATTATCTTGGAACAGAAACGATTAAACCTATTTTTATTGGATCAATTTTTGGTCTGATTTTAGTTTACTTTATAAGATTTTATTCCTTAGCAAATAATGGAATTAAATCTGGCTACCTAAAGATTAATTATTCTATAGATGAAAGTGCTTATCTTCTTGGTTATTCAAAACTTAAAACATTTAAAAATATTCATGTTCCTTATTTAAAGAATTCTGTTTTATTAATAGGTATTTTGTTAACTATAGAGATAATTAAGGAATTACCCATTACTCTAATTATGAGACCATTTAATTTTGAAACCTTTGCAACAAAAGCATACATTTATGCTTCCCAAGATTTACTTGAAGCTGCAGCGGCCCCATCATTACTGCTTATTCTTATTGCAAGTTGCTTTATTTTAATTACATCTAGATATATCCTTAAGGATTAAAATTATGACAAAAAATTTTTTAGAAATAAATAATGTAACATTTGCAGCAAGTGCTCAGAGCAAAGTAAATAATGTGTCTCTTACAATCGAAAATCAAGGAGACATTGTTTGTTTATTAGGCCCATCAGGTATTGGTAAAACTACTATTCTTAGAACAATTGCAGGTTTGGAAAAAATACAATCAGGAAAGATTATCTTAAAAAATAAAATCTTATCATCTGATAAAACTCATATTGAACCTGAAAATAGAAATATTTCTATGGGGTTTCAAGACAATTCACTTTTTCCCCATTATACGGTTTTAGAAAATATAAAATTTGGTGCTGATAGAAATAAAAAGAAGAAGAAAGGCTTAAATTTAAATGAAATAAATAAGCTTCTTCATATCGAACACATTGCTGATAAATATCCACATCAGATAAGTTCTGGAGAAGCTCAAAGAGCTTCATTAGCAAGGTCTTTGCTATCTAATCCTGATTTATTGTTATTAGATGAACCTCTTTCAAATGTTGATCAGAACTTTAAAGAAGAAATACAGGTTAAATTAAAGCAAATTTTAACAGAACATAAAATTACAACAATTATTGTAACGCACGACTCATACGAAGCTTTTTATTTGGGAACAAAATGTGGAATAATTTTAGATGGTCAACTTAAACAATACGATGATCCGTATAATGTTTACCATTTTCCAAACTCAATAGAGGTGGTTAATTTTTTAAATCGAGGCATATTAATCCCAGCAAAAGTTACAGGTGAAAATAGTTTAGAAAATGATGATCTTGGAACAATAACTGGAGATTTTATAAAACATTATCCAAAAGGGTCTGAAGTTCAACTTTTATTGCAGCCTGAAGATCTAGAACATGATGATCAAAGTAACTTAAAATTAGAAGTAGTAGATAGAAAATTTAGGGGAACAAATTTTATCTACACCCTTAAAACTACAAGTAATAAATTAATACCAGTGTTTGTCCATTCCCACCATATTCATCAACATGAAGTAGATGAAAAATTTGGTATCAAGCGTCCTATTAATATTGATCATATAGTTTGTTTCTAATACAAAATCTTAAATTAAAATGAATAATAGATTAAAAACATTATCCAAAGGGATTATTGATGTAAGTCCTTTAATGATACCGGTAGTTCCATTTGGAATTATATATGGTGTTATTGGAATGGAGCTAGGTTTGAGCGCGTATATGACATTTGGTATGTCTATTATAATTTTTGGTGGAGCCTCTCAAATTGTCTTATTGCAATTATTTTCTGGAGGTGCATCATCATTAGTTGCAATAACATCAGTTACGGCAGTAAACTCTAGACATTTGTTGTACGGTGCAGTTTTTTCTGAATATCTATCTCACTTAAGGCTTACTTGGAAAATTATATTATCCTATGTGTTAATTGATCAAGCGTTTGCGGTCTCAAATATTTATTTTAAGAAAAATTTAAATAATAAGTATAAACATTATCACCTATTAGGTGCTGGATTTACTTGTTGGACAATTTGGCAAATTTCAACAATTTTAGGAATAGTTCTTGGATCAGTAGTACCTGAAGAGTTAGGGTTAAGTTTTACGATTTCCTTAACCTTTCTTGCTTTGTTGATTAATGATTTTAGAAAATTTAAGAACGTAATTGTAATGCTAGTATCAGGGGTTGTAGCAACCATTGGTTATAACGCTATTCCATTTCAAGCTTACATTATTGTAGCAGCACTATCAGCCTTATCAGTTGCTACTATAATTACATTAATTGATAAGAAGAAAAAATAATGCATTGGACAACAATTATATACTGTGGAATTTTGACTTATATGACAAGATTTTCTATGATTTTTTTTCTAAAGAGAGATATTTTGAGTGAAAAGACAAAAAAAGTTTTATCCTATGTTCCATCAGCTATTTTTCCAGCAATAATATTTCCTCCTATATTTCTTAATGCTACAGGGTCTATAGACATTGATAGTAATCCAAAGTTACTAGCAGCCATATTTGCTATTATCGTTGGTTATTTTAGTAGAAGTATTATTGTTACAATTTTAGCAGGACTAGCTTCTTACTGGTTTCTAATTTTTGTATATTATCAATAAAAAAGCCTATATTTACTCCCAAAATGTTTCCAAAAGTTAAAATTAACAATGAGTTATTAGGCATACTATATATGCTTTTATGTCAATTTTCTTTTGCAACAAATGATGCTTTTGTAAAAAATATATACCAACACTTCAATGAAATATTTGTTTTAAATCAGATAATTTTTATAAGAGGGATTTTTACATTATTTTTTATATTATTATTTCTCTACATAAAAAAACAATTAGATTTTAAATTAATTTTTTCTTCAACAGAACTAAAAATAAGAGGTCTACTTGAATCTTTAGCAGCATTATTCTTTTTTATTGGTATCGCTTTATTACCTTTTGCTAAAGTTTATATTCTATTAAGTATGGCGCCAATTATTTTAACTGCATTTGGCGCAATTTTTTTAAATGAAAAGGTAAGATGGAGAAGATGGAGTGCGGTAATTTTAGGTTTTGTTGGTGTTGTCGTGGTTGTTAATCCAGGTAAATTAGAGTTTGGTTATTATTTTATATTCCCAATTTTAGCTGCAATCATGCTTTCTATTAGAGATATGTACACAAAAAATTTTAAAAAAGATTATCACAGTCTACAAATTGCATTCATGACTTGTTTTGTAGTTACTATTTTTTTTGGGTTATTAACTTTTTATAAATTTTATTATTTTACTTTAAAAGATATTTTGATTTTATTCATTTCAGCTTTTTTCTTAGCAATGGGATATATTTTTTCAATTGCAACCATCAAGATTGCACTTGTATCGGTCACATCAACTTTTCGATATTCAGTAATTTTATGGGGAATAGTTTATGGATATTTCTTGTTTGATGAAGTTCCATCAGCTAGCAGTTATATTGGTGCATTAATCATAATAATTAGTGGTTTAATTATTATATCAAGACAGAAACAAATTGGAGTTATAAAATAAATTAAAGTGTTGTTAATTAACTTGGCAACTTATATATTTAAAATATGAAAAAAATCTTAATTCTAATTTTTATATTATTGTCATTTAACTCATTTGCCGTAGAAAAGAATACTACCTTTAATAATGAAATTTTCCAAAAAGCTCAACTCGATGGAAAAATAGTTGTTATAAATTCTTGGAATGAAACATGCACAACATGTAAGGTTCAAATTAAGATTCTAGATCAAGCCGAAAAAGAATTTACGGATATTCTTTTTCTAAGCTTTGAGCAAGAAAAGGACAAGACAATTGCAAAACAGCTTGGCATTGACTATTGGACGACAATTGTAATTTACCAAAATAACAAGGAAATCTATAGAAGCATTGGTCAAATGAATAAAGACAAAATCTATTCTGTTATAAAATCTCTATAATCATTAGATAACATCATCATAATAGAGTTAAAAATAATCGTATTTTAAAGATTTTATTATCTTGTAAGTTCTAAATTTAGTAGTAGATAATCAGAAATTATACCCATTTAGTAACGCTTATTCACCATATTTTAAAAATGAAAAAAAAGAAAATTGTTAAAGATAGCTACATAGTAAGAACAAAAAAAAGAATACTTAGAGACACAATAGAGTCTGAAAAAAAATATACTACTAATTTTAAAGACATTAGAAATTACTTTAAGATATTTAATAAATCTTTATTTAATAGCAAACTCAATCCGTTTAATGATGTAAAGATTAAAAGAATAGTTAGAGGATCAGGGCAATGTGTTGAATATATTTCCTATAGAAAAGGTACAAATAGATTTGTGCTCGAGATGATGCCTAAATATAAAAATAAAATGGAATTTTTAAATACCTTGTCACATGAGATGGTTCACTTATGGCAACAAACAATTAAAAAAGATACTGGTAACCATAATAAATTATTTTTTAGTTTTAGAAATAAATTTAAAAGATTAAATTTGAAGTTAAGTTATTAAATTCTAATTTTATAAATCTAAACCTTCTTTTTTCCAATTCTTAAGGCCACCGATTAAATGAAAACAATTGATGAATTGATAGGATTTTGATAATTGAACTGCTAGTGTCGATCTGTGGCCATGTGCACAGTAAAATAAAATTCTTTTATCTTTTAATGTATCTTTATTTTTTTGAAGGTACTCATTAATTTCTGGAAAACGAACAACCGTACTATTTTTAATCATACCATCTTTGTCTATTTCATTTTGTTCTCTAAGATCAATTAAAATTGATTGAGCATCATTTTTGATTTCATTAAATTTTTCTGGATTAACACCATTATTTACTTTTTGTTTATTAAAATCTATTCCTAATTGTAAATTACTAGGGACTGCAACATCCATCATACTTGGATTAGGTAAGTTTAAATTATTCATAATTTCAATATACTGATCTACAGAATTTACTTGAAGTCTTGGGTTAAATTTTTTTTCTTCTATTATTGTGCTGACCATCTCTCCTTTATAATCATGAGCAGGGTAAACTAATGTTTCATCAGGTAGCTTTAAAAGTTTATTAAAAATTGAATTATAAGAATCTCGTGCATTTCCATTTTGAAAATCTGTTCTACCGGTTCCTCTAATTAATAATGCATCTCCAGTGAAAACCCTATCATTCATTAAGAAGCTAAAACTTTCTATGGTGTGACCTGGGGTATAAATTGCCTGTAATTCTAAGCCATCAATTTTAATTGTCTCTTCATCGGCAACTTGCATTGCAACCACATCAGCAGGGGTTTTGTCACCCATTACTGTGACGCAATTCGTTTTATCTCTTAGTTCGGCAATACCTGAGATATGGTCAGCATGGATATGAGTATCAATAACTTTTACTAACTTTAAATCTAGTTCTTTAAGAAGCTTAATATATTGTTCAACATTTTCTAACACTGGATCAATGATTAAGGCCTCTCTTCCTTTTGCAGAAGCTATTAGGTATGTAAATGTACTTGAGACTTTATCAAAGAGTTGTCGAAATAACATTGATTTAGAATATCATCATATTGGTGCTAGTTAAATTTATTTAACTTTACGAAATCTTAAATAAATTTTGTCTAAATAATAAAATAAGGATAGAGCTCTTAATATCATAAACAAACATAAAGATAGCCAAATACCGGTATTACCCGTTAATTTTGTTAAATATAAAGACATTAATAAATAAGAAAACACTGAAAAAATCATGGCATTTCTAAGTTCTTTTGTTTGTGATGCACCAATAAATATTCCATCAAATTGATAACAAAAAGATGAAATTAAAGGCATGAGAATTAGCCATACCACATAAGATGAGCTTAGATTTCTAATACTTTCAATATCAGACATTAATTCAATGACGTATTTGTTAATAAAAAAATAAATTATAGAAATAATTAATCCAGTAAGTGTACTTAAAATAAAAGAGTTTTTAACAATCTTTTTAAACAAACCTATATCTTTTTTACCCAAAGAATATCCAACCATACCTTCAGTTGAAAATGCGTAAGCATCAAGAATGAAAGCAGACAAAAAGACCAAGTTAATTAAGATGGCATTGGCTGCAATGTAGTCTTCACCAATTTGACTACCAAGGTAAGTAAACCAAAAAAATGAAAAGGTTAACAATATAGTTCTAATAAATATGTTTAGATTAATATTAAAAATCTTTTTAAGCTTATTAAGATCTATTAATTTACTAATATCGATATTGATTTTAGACATTTTATTTAGATACCAAAATGTATAAATTAGAAAAGTTGCCGATATTAAAAGTGCCGAGATTAAAGTCCCATAAGCAACTCCTTTAATATTTAAATCAAATTTTGAAACTAAAATAATACTTAAAATTATATTTAGAATTGAAAAAAGACCAACTGCTAAACTTGAGATTTTGGTCTTTTGTAATCCAACAAATAAACCGGTTATAATGTAAAGTGTTAACTCACCAGGTGCTGAATAAATTCTTATTTGAAAATAATCCTGATAAAATTGCCTAGTCGTGTCTGATAAATTAAAAATACCCACACTTAGATTGAATATATAGTTTTGTAACAAAATTAAGATCAATGAAATTAGCAAAACAAAAACTAAATTTCGAACAACAATATTAAATATTTCTGTATAATCTTCTTTACCATAAGCTTGCGAAACCAAACCAACGGTTCCCATTCTTAAAAAACCAAAACTCCAAAAAATCATAGAAAATAAATTAGCAGCAACGGAAGTTGCTGATAAATATGATAAGTTACCAAGGTTACCCATTAAACCAGTATCAATAATACCAACAAGGGGAATAGCCAAGTTTGCAAAAAAAATTGGAATAGATAATTTTAAAATGTATTTAATCGATGGGTTTTGCATTTAAGCAATAAACTTCAGTATAGATTTAGCAGGATTTGTTTTCTTAATCCAATCTTGAGGAATACCTTTTAAGCCTTTGTAAGCTGCAAAATAAGCACCAACAAAATTAGCACGAGAACAATTACATCCACCAGCCTTAATGGTTTTTATAACCGCTGTTTTAAAACTTTTAGAAGTGATGATTGCATGTATACCTCCATTAAAAGTACCTGGATAACTACACGCCTTACCAAATTTCTTTACAACAAAATTATGAGGTTTTGACTTAATTTTTTTAACTTTTTTGATATTTTCAATAACATTTTTAAAGTATTTGTTTTTTATATTTTTTTTTAAAAAACTATTAACTGGATTCTTGTCTCCTTTATCAGCTAAATCAATAATCTTAAGTTTTGCCATAGCAAATTGTTCACTAATTTTGCCATTAGCAACCGTTCTTATAATTTGTTTTGTTTTCTGCTCTGAATTATTTGAAAAATAAAAGGGTAGGCTTGCACAATACCCATCAGACTCGTTAACTTTAGTCCCACCTGTGATAGTTTTTTTTAATTTAATATTTTTGATAGTTTCTAAAATATTTTGATGGATCCATGGACCTTTCATGGCTGTTTTCCACTTAATCTTTTTGTATTTTTTTCTTAAAGATAAATTTTTCCAATATTTTGACCCTGGTCCAAAATTTTTGACAATATTCTTTTTAAAAAGTTTAATAACCTCTTTATGATTAGTGGTCTTAGTTAATGTTTTAAACATTACTTGACCCACATCATTATATCCTGAAACTTCTCCTGTTTTTATAGAGTAGAACGGAGATCTATTTTGTTTAAAGAATGCAATATTTTTTTTTCCTTTAATATAAGATTTTAGTTTTTTTTCATCATAGACCCAATGCAAAGGTCGGGCTGCTGCATCTGCAACAGTTGCGCCAAGAAATATATGCAACTTTTTAAACATGAGTTACTAATACTTTATTTAAATATAAGTTAAAATGTTTTAAATTAGGTAATGTTAAGTATAAAAAATTGGGATAATAAAACTTGGATTTCATCAGCTAAATATATCCAATCATTCAATAATTTTTTATTAAAACAAAAAAAACTAACTAAACACTCAAAAATTCTAGATATTGGTTGTGGCCGAGGTAAGATAATGGGTTCGTTATCCTCTAAACTCAAATTAATTAATAAGCCTGTTGGACTTGATATTGAAAATCACAAAGATTTTGACAAAAGAATTAGTTTTAAAAAAATAAATGCAATTCAATATCTAGGAAATAATAAAAAGAAATTTGATTTAATATTAATTAAACAAACTATTCATTTATTTAATCTAAAAGATATTAAGAAAATTTTAACTTATGCATATTCTAGTTTAGAAGTAGGAGGAATTATTTTAATTTTAACTTTAGATACAAAAGATAATGAAATACCCACATTTTACTTGATGAAACAGAAACTTAACCAATCTTTTAAAAGAGATAGTCTTATTTGGAAAAAACTACTTAAGCTTAATATAAAAAAAAACACTGCTAGCTTTAACTTTAAGGTTAATATTAAGAAAAACGTATATTTAAAAATGATAAAACAACGCTATATATCTACTTTATTAAAATTTAATTCACTTCAAATTTCTAACGGAATTAATGAGATTAATCTAAATTATAAAAAAAATATTTTATTCAACGATAAGCTTAAATGCATAATATTTACAAAACTATAAAGTATTTCTCGATATTTATATTAATCTTACCAATTAAAGTATTTAGTTTTGAAAATGAGAAAATTAACTTTGGAAAATTTTCACTAAATAAATATGAAGTAACAATTATGGAGTTTAATAATTATACAATTAAAAACGAAGTCATTACAGAAGCTGAAAAAAATGGTGGAGGTTACGAATGGGGTGCTGGTTGGGTTAAACGTGATAATTGGAATTATAAAACACCTTATGGAAAAAAACCTGATAGTGAATTAGAGCCCGCTGTTCATCTAAGTAGATTTGAAGTTGAGAATTATTGCAAATTTATAAATGGCCGATTGCCTACATTTGAGGAATGGTCTTATGCAGCTTACACTCAAATATTTGCATCCAATAAATTTGATAAAGATAAAACTTATAGATACCCTAGTGGAGATATAGCTAAAGAAATGAACTCCCAAGGTTTATTAAATTATGACAAGCATGTAGATGTCACAATATTGCCAGAAGGCGTAAATGGATTAGTTGCTATGGGTGGTAATGTTTGGGAGTGGGTGGATGATCAAGAAAAAAATAATTCTTTAACAGCAGGGGCCTCCTGGTGGTATGGAGGTTCAAAGACCAGTATTAATGGAGCTCAATATAAACCCTCGAACTTTTATGCAATCTATGTTGGTTTTAGATGTGCATTTGATAATTAAAAATTATAAAATTCTCTTTAAAATATTTTCCCTTAATAAAAATTTATGAAACAGTACTGCTAAAATATGTAATGCAATTAATCCAATTAATACATAATTTGCTAATACATGAATTGAATAAAACTGTTCTGAGAGTTCAAAATTATAGGTTAGATTAACTTTTTTGAAAAAAATAACTAAACTTTCACCATTAAATAATTTCTTAAAAATACCCGATATAGTTATTGTTAATAAAGCTAAATATAAAAAAAAGTGGTTTAACTTTGCTAAAACTTTTTGACCAGGAAAAGCATTGTCATTGAAATTTGGTGTAGGAGATAATAGTTTAAAAGTTAGCCTTATTAGAGTTGTGTAAAATAGGATTAATCCAAATAATATATGATAATTTTCTATATCAACCCTAAATTGATCAAAGTCTAAATCAACCAAATAAAACCCCAAAGGTATTTGAATTAGTAATCCTGCGGCAGTTAGCCAATGGATTAATTTGGCAAGTAATCCATATTTTGATATGTTATTAAATATAGACATGTTTAAATTAAACATATTATGACATTAATTAAAAACACTTTATTTTTTATATTTATATTATTTTATAGCTTCAGTGCTTTTTCAGAACAAACGGTTGAAGAGATTATCAAAGAAAGAAAATCTATTTTTAGTAAAAATTACAAAACTGCCAAAAGAGTCCAAGGTCTTGCTTCTAATGGAAGTTTAGACGAAGCAAAAAAACTAATGATTGAAATGAGCGATAATTATAAAAGATTAATTGATCTTTTTCCTGAAAATTCAAAAGTAGGATTTAAAACAGAGGCTTTACCTTCTATTTGGGAAAATAAAGATGAATTTAATTTATTAATGACAAAAGCTTCAAGCAATATGATCGAGTTAACGTCTGTCATTGATGGGGCAGAAGATATGAAGGCAACTCTTGGAAAATATATGTGGAGTAGCTGTAAAGCTTGTCACTCAAAATTTAGAGCTGAACATTAAGATTTAGTTGTTTGTATTTAAAAATTTTAATATTGTTTAAATATAAATGTCAGCCGTATTACCAAAATCAGCTAAAGTAGTAGTTATTGGAGGGGGTGTTGCTGGCTGTTCTGTTGCTTATCACCTTGCAAAATACGGTTGGAAAGACACTATATTATTAGAAAGAGATCAACTTACTTCAGGAACTACTTGGCATGCAGCAGGACTTGTTGGTCAATTAGGAGCATCAGCCACTATTACACGGCTTAGAAAATATTCCTTAAATCTTTATAAAGAATTAGAAAAAAAAACTGGATTATCAACTGGATTAAAACAAAATGGTGCAATCACAGTTGCAAGTACACCCGAAAGATTACAAGAATTATTAAGACAAGCAACAGCTGCACAATTATTTGATGTTAATGTTGAAAGCGTTAATAAACAAAGAATAAAAGAACTCTATCCCGTTATAAATGATGATGACATTTTAGGTGGAGTTTATATGCCAGAAGATGGTCAGGCAGATCCTATAGGGGTTACTAATGTATTAGCTAAAGCTGCAAAGATGGAAGGGGCTCAGATATTTGAGAAAACTCCTGTTGAAAAAATATTGGTTAAAGACAAAAAAATTGTTGGTGTTCAAACTAAATTTGGCAAAATTGATTGTGAATACGTTGTAATTGCAACTGGGATGTGGTCAAGACAAATTGGAGAGGATATTGGGGTAAGTATTCCATTATATCCAAATGAGCACTTTTACATAATCACAGAACCATTAGATAAGTTACCTAAAAACTTGCCTGTTTTAAGAGACTATAATTCCTGTCTTTATTTAAAAGAAGATGCAGGGAAAATGTTAGTTGGAATATTTGAGCCTAATGCAAAACCTGCGTTTAAAGACAAAGGGGTGGTGCCACAGGACTTTTCTTTTGGTGAGTTTCCAGATGATTTTGATCACTTTGAACCTTATTTAGAAAAATCATTTCAAAGATTACCCATGTTAGAAACTGCTGGAATTAGAAAATTTTTTTCAGGGCCTGAATCTTTTACCCCTGACACGCAATATCTTTTAGGAGAAACTCCAGAGGTGAGTAATCTTTTTACGTGTTGTGGATTTAATAGCATTGGGATCGCAAGTTCTGGGGGTGCGGGCAGAGTTACTGCTGAATGGATGATTAATGGATATATGAATGAAGATTTATTTTCACTCGATATTAAAAGATTTCAAAAATTTCATTCATCTAAAAAATTTATTATGGAAAGGGTAACGGAAACTCTTGGTGATTTATATGGAATGCACTGGCCCTATAAACAACATAACACATCAAGAAATCAAAGACTTTTACCTTATCATGAAGAGTTAAAAAAAGAGGGAGCATGCTTTGGTGTATCTGGCGAATACGAAAGACCTATGTGGTATGCACTAAATAATGAAAAAGCAGAATATGAATACAGCTTTGATTATCAAAACTGGTATCCTTCAGTTGAATTTGAAACAAAAAATACAATTACCAATGTTGGTCTCTTTGAACTTTCTCCATTTTCCAAATATGAAATAAAAGGAGAGCAAGCACACAGTGAATTGCAAAGAATAAGCACAGCTAATATTAAAGATGAAATAGGAAGATCAACATATACACAAATGTTAAATGAGGCTGGAGGAATTGAAACAGACTTAACGGTTATTTGTATTGATAAAAATAATTTTAGAATAATAAGTTCAGCTGCAACAAGAACTCACGATAAAGCACATATTTTAAAACATTTGTCACCTAATTTAGAATTTAAAGATATTACTGATGATCTTGTTTGTTTGGGAATTTTTGGACCAAAAAGTAGAAATTTAATTTCAAAAATTTCAAATGATGATTTTAGCAATGAAACATTTAAATTTGGTTATGGCAAATTTGTAACGCTTGGTTCAAAAAAAGTTTGGGCCCAAAGATTGTCTTATGTTGGTGAATTAGGATTTGAACTTTATATTGAAAATAAAGATGCTAAAGAAATTTATCAATTAATTATTGAAGAGGGAAAAAATCATAATTTATCTCACTGTGGTTCTCATGCAATGGATACTATGAGAATGGAAAGTGGTTTTTTACATTGGGGTCACGATATTTCACCTGAAGAAAACCAATACGAGGCAGGATTAAATTTTGCAATAAGCTATAAAAAAGAAATCGACTTTATTGGTAAAGAAAGCTTATTAAAAATAAAAGATCAAAAAAAGAGTAGAAGATTTATTATGTTATCACTAAAGAATAGTAAGCCAGGCACACCTCTATTATTACACGAAGAGCCTATTTATCTAGAAGATAAGATTATTGGGAGAACAACATCTGGCAATTATTCCTTTAATTATAAAAAAAACTTGTCTTTTGGATATGTAAGCTCAATACATTCAAATGAAGAACTTTCAAAAATGGACCTATATATTGAAGTTGCTAAACAAAAATTCCCAGCACTAGTAGAGATCGCTCCCCTAAAAGATAAACGTGCTAGATTGTTATAATTTTAGTTGCCGAGTTTAAAAATTGGTGGTTAAATAATCTCATGCAAAAAACTTATTCTCATGACAGAAAACATATCAGTGAAAAAAAAGTTCATAAAAAAACTATTCCAGTACAGTATATTGATCAAAAGAGAATTGTAGACATCAATAAATTATTGAACCGAGTAAAAATAGATAAGAAAAACGAAACTAAAAGACAAATCGTTTTTTATAGTTCAGTAATTTTAGCATTAACTCTTTTTTCAACTTTTATAGTAGTTATAAAATAATCATATTGATCAAAAGTTGATTGATCTAAATTAAAAACCTATTATAAATCATCAAGAATTAAGTGGCGGGGTAGCTCAGTCGGTTAGAGCGCAGGACTCATAAGCCTGAGGTCAGTGGTTCGATTCCACTTCCCGCTACCAAAAATCAACCCTTATTTAAGGTTGAACATTTTCAAATATCAATTGCTCCACTCATGCTCTAATGAGAATTGGTCATTGCGTTATCTAGAAGAAGAAATAACAAGTGAGAAGCACGTGTTAGATAACAGATTAATTAAAAATTTAAGAACAAGGTGTTCCACTTGAACCTGAACATTTTCCACCTGCTTCATCTCTGATACTATTTTGATTTACTGCCCAAGAGCCATGGATACTTGAATTCCAACCACAATCAGATTGTGCTTGAGCTTGACTTTCTCTTTGGTCTCCACCTACAAGTATTTGATTATAACAATCATTTACAAATTCTCTCATATTACGTTGCCAGCCATCACCAGTGGTTGAAACAATTGTATTATCACACTTTCCATCAGGCGTATTCCATCGTCCTCTATCTTCTTTATAAGCAATCAACAACAATCTACATGCATCAGATGAAATAGGACATCCTCCACCGTCACCGAAACTTCCAAAATGTGAATAGCACACTAATTGAATTTGTCCTTTCCTATGTTGTGATTGCGCTAATGTATCAACTGTTACAGATTCCCATTCTAGATTGTATGGGTTTTTAAAATGACTAAAATGTTGTTGGACTGAAAATGCAAAATTATTACAAGTTGTATTTCCATCCATTTTTTCACTAACCATATTTCCATCTTCATCATATTCTGCAATAAAACTATCAAGACCATTGTTTGCAGCAGCTAATTCTAACTCAATTACTTTTGAAATTGTTTTCCAATTTGCAACAAGCACCCTGTTCTTTGCCATTTTAGTGTAACCTTGAAAACTAACAATACCTACACTTGCAAGAATACCAATGATGGCAACTACCACTAATAATTCAATTAAGGTAAAACCATTTTTAATTTTTTTCATTGATTAAATATTTTTCCCATTAATAGCTAAAATTGTAAGATCATCCTTAATTATACTTTGTTCTTCATTTGACATATTTTGCAATGCACCAAACGCGGAAATTTCTATAAAAATATTTTCCAATTGTGTTGCAATATCGTGATCTTTATTCTTATTTAACAAATCTATTATACCCTCAGCTTCAATTTCATTTCCTTCAAAATCTTTACTTTCGCTTAAGCCATCGCTGTATATATAAAAAATTTTATCCTTCAATGAAATTTTATTTAAAACACTATTTAAATCAAGATTAATAGGCTGAACTCCAAGCGGCGGAATTTTGCTAGAAACATGTTCAGTAATTTTTTTATTCTCTGAAATTATACTTTCTGAATGGCCAGCATTAATAAATTCAAGATTTTTAGATTTTTTATCGTATACAGCAAATATTCCTGTTAAAAATTTTCCTGAACGTAAATTATATAAATTATCATTTATTAATGACACAATTTCAATAAGACTCTTTTTTTCCTCAACAAGGATTTCAAACAATGAGGTAACTCTTGCCATAATGAGTCCTGCATCCACTCCTTTGCCAGAAACATCGCCAAGAGTAAAAAAGATTTTATCTCCTATATTTTTAAAATTATAAAAATCACCAGAAACATCCAAAGAAGGTACATTTTTTGCTAAAAGAATATTTTCCTCATTATTCTTTGGAAACATTAGTTTTTGTACTCTTGTTCCTTTTTTAAGTTCTTTTTCTGCTGAACTTTTTCTATTTAAAAATTTTAGATTTGTTTTTTCAATTCTTTCCCATGCTTCCTTAGGTGTGAGCCCTTGTTCTTTTGCTAATGCTATTAAGTCTTCCCAATTATTTATTTTTATCATCAAATAAATATTACCAAAATTTATTAATTATGAATTCTGTTATTTTGATACAATATGTTCTGAAAGTGGAGCGACAACACCAATGATGGTGTCAACATCTTGGCTTTCAACATTTAGTTCTTCCAAGGTTTGTTTTAGATGTCCAGCAACTCCATTAAAGTCTTCTTGAGATATTTTCATGCCTTGATGAGCAGTTTTCATATCAAGACCAGTATATTCTTTTGGCCCACCTAAAGCTTGGGAAATGAAATTAGTTTGGTGTGAAATCAAAACTTTCATATCAGAATTTGTAAAAAATTTTTTTAAATTTTCATCAGCCATAAGCTTTTGATAAAAATTAATAACAATTTGACCAACTGTTTTTTTTCCGCCATATTTTTCAAATAGTGTTTGAGTCATAATTTTAAAATATATACTTATATTTAATGTAATCAAAGTCATACTATGTTTATTTTGGGTTTTATTTGAAAGCTTTTAATAATTTTGATAAGTTAAAGCTGTTAGTGATTGGAACTAACTTTTTTTGCTCCACTCATGCTCCAATGAGAATTGGTCATAGCGTTATCTAGAAGAAAACATATAAATTTTCAATAGATATCAAATTCGTGTTCTATCACCTTATCACCACATCTAGTTATTAGATACAGTTGTCCCTCTGACTGCCAATTATTGCTTAATTCATTTCCACTACTATCTCTTTTTCTAAGAGATAATTTACCTCTCATATCATATTTATCTCCATAATAATATTCACTGGGTGTGTCATCATAAACATAACGACCAGTGTAGGGATTAGAAATCGTGTTAAGTGTTGTTCTTGAACCTATTGTTGAGTCTGGTTCTCTATGTCTATCTCGATTACTAATTTCAGTTATAGTAAGGTGGGCTATTTTTTCATTTGTCGTGTACCCAAGCTGAGACGAAACTGACATGCCGCCAACGAACATAGTATTACAATCATATTCCCAAACTTGTTTATCATTACCCCCTATAAAATTAATTGTTGGGTTAAGCTCACACCACATTATATTTTCATAAACAGATTTAACTATGGTTCTAAAATTACCTTTGCAAGCTGATTCTTTAGCCCCAGCTGTATACCCATTATAAGCAACAACCCCGACAGATGATAAAATACCAATGATGGCAACTACCACCAATAATTCAATTAAGGTAAAACCTTTTTTATTATTTATAACTTTCATTTTTAAAATTATAATTGATTTGATGTATCTTTTTATATCAAAAGACGTCCATTTTAGGTTTAATAAACTAATGATATTTAAAAACCACTTTCTCTTACAAGAATAGCAATAATATTTTTACATTCTTATTTACGTATAGATATAAGGAGTCCCATTTATAAAAAAGGGTGGTGGGGTCATAACAACTTTCAATTTTCGAAATCCACTTGGTACCTCTATTGATATAAAATCTGTGCTCCACTCATGCTCCAATGCTCCAATAGAAGTTGACTAGAGTCTAAGTTTATGTAAATCTGAGTCTAGAAAGAAAAGAGCAGAGACAAAGGAGTTTTGAAGATGTTCTTGCAGGATGCGTTGGTTCCAAGGGTCATGGCGCATGACTCATAAGCCTGAGGTCAGTGGTTCGATTCCACTTCCCGCTACCAATTAATGCCCTGGAAAATCCATTAAGTTTTCAACCTTATAACCTTTTTTAACTAAATTATCAGATCCACCTAGGTCAAAAAGATTAATTGCAAAAACAAATGCAGCAATTTTGGCATTAGACATTTCCACAAGTTTAGCTGCTGCTTCAGCTGTTCCACCTGTTGCTATTAAATCATCTATAATTAAAACTGAATCATCTTTGTCAATTGAATCTTTATGAACTTCAATAGTTGCAGTTCCATACTCCAATTCAAAATCAACTGAATGAGTTTCAGCCGGAAGTTTGTTTTTCTTTCTAAACATAATAAAAGGTTTTTTAAGAAGATAAGAAACAGCAGAAGCAAATACAAATCCTCTTGACTCAATTGCAGCAATTTTATCTATTTTATAATTTTTTGATCTTTCAATTATTTGATTAATACATTCTTCAAATGCATCTGCGTCTTTAATTAAAGTTGTAATATCTCTAAATAAAATTCCTTTTTTTGGATAATCTGGAATAGATCTAATATAATCTTTTAAATTCATGATATTAATATATTTATATCTTTAGTAAAAAAAATCTATGGACAAATTATTCCTAGCAGCAATTAAAGAAGAAACGATTGGATTAGACTATTTTAACCATGTTGGAGTTGGAAAAATTAATGCAACTTATAACACATTAAAGTTAATCAATATTTACAAACCAAAACTAATTATCAATTATGGTACTGCAGGTGCAATTAATACTAAGTTAAAAGGAATCGTTGAATGCACCAAATTTTATCAAAGAGATATGGATGTTAGAGGGTTAGATTTTGAATTAGGTGAGACACCTTTTGATAAAATTAAAGAAATTATTACATCAAAAGAAGGTTATTCTTGTGGAACAGGAGATAGTTTTGTTAATAAAAAAATAGATATAGAAGTTGATGTAGTTGATATGGAGGCCTACGCTATTGCAAAAGTTTGCAAGTTAGAGAAAATTGAATTTAAATGTTTTAAATACATATCTGATAATGCAGATGAAAATGCTGATAATGATTGGAACAAAAATCTAGCAAAAGGGGCTAGTGCATTTGCTAGTTTGATTAATACTCAGTTTTAATTTAATTAAGTAAAATATCAAAAAATTGATTAATTGTTGAAAATTATCAATACACCTATATAAAACCGAGCAACTTAATATTAATAAAAAATTATAAGAGGGAATAATTTTTATGACTAAAGTAGGCGAGCATATAACTTTAGACATCATAGGCACTACTCAAGAGTATGACCCTTCAGTTTACGAGAACGTAATTCGTAAAATTGCAAAAGCTGCAGAAGTTACAATTCTTGAAATTTCAAAGTATAAATTTGAACCGCAAGGTTTTACTATCCTTGCCTTATTAGCGGAAAGTCATATCAGTTTTCATACGTTTCCAGAAAAAGGAATTATTAGTTTTGATTTTTTCACATGCGGGAAGGTAAGTCCTTCTATCGCCCTCGATATTGTTAAAAAAGAATTTAAACATAAGAGAATTGTCACAAAAGCTTTTGATAGGGATACTAAGTCTTTATATCATGACATTTACAGTTCGCCTGGATTACAAAAATCGTATGTTGTAAATGAAGTTTTAGAGGATTTTAAATCTAAAGTAGGTCAACATATTGAAATATTAGATTTAGAACAATTTGGTAAATCATTATTTATTGATAACGAAATTCAAGTCGCAACAAATGATGAAGTTTTGTATAGCTCAACATTTGTAAACGCTGCTTTAAAATTAAATAAAGACATGGGAACAGCTGCTATCATTGGTGGTGGTGATGGAGGAGTTGCAAGAGAGTGTACGTCTAAAGGTTTTGATTTTATAGACTGGTATGAACTTGATCCAGAAGTAGTTGAGGTTTGCAATAAACACCTTGGAAGCATTGGCAATAAATCAACTGAGAAAAATTCAGTTAAATGTATTTGGGGAGATGCTTTTGAAAGTATAAAGTCTGTTGAAGACGATAAGTACGATAAAATTTTTGTAGATCTTAACGATGATCAGTTTTGTATTGATCTTGCTGCCAAAAATATGGACTCATTAATTAGAATATTAAAACCTAATGGAGTAATTACCGCTCAAGTGGGTAGCCAAGATAAGAAACCAGAGCAAGTAGAGAAATGGTTAGATGTTTTCAATAAGAATTTTGGAAATACAACTTTGGATAGGGTTTACATCCCAAGTTTTGACTGTTCTTGGAACTTTTCATCATCAATTAATCACTAAAAATTTCTTTTTAAATTATTAAAATTGTGAAATAAATCCTCATAATCATATGGAGGAAAAAATGAATATATTTAAAAAAACAATATTAAGTGTTCTTGCTTCTTTATTATTAATCGGAAATGTTTACGCTGATAAAATAAAGATTGGAACAGAAGGTGCTTACCCACCATGGAACTCTAAGGATGCTTCAGGTGCTCTTATTGGTTTTGAGGTTGAGTTAGCAGAAGAGCTATGCAAAATCATGGGTCACGAGTGTACTATCGTTGAACAAGATTGGGATGGAATGATTCCAGCCTTGTTAATGAGAAAGTTCGATGCGATCATGGCAGGAATGTCAATTACTGCTGAAAGACAAAAAACAATTACTTTTTCACAAGGTTATGCAGACGAAGTTGCAGCCCTTGCGGTAATGAAAGGTTCTAGTTTAGAGGGCATGGATACACCAGAAGGAATTAATTTAACTTTAGGTGGAAGTGCTGTTAAGAAAACTCTTAAGACTTTAACTGCTGCACTTGCTGGAAAAACTGTTTGTACACAAACTGGAACTATTCACCAAAACTTTTTAGAGTCGGGTGATGTAGGTAAAGTAAATGTTAGAACTTACAAAACTCAAGATGAAGTAAATCTAGACTTAACTTCTGGTAGATGTGATGTTGCATTAGCTGCAGCTGTTGCATTCACTGATTATGCGGATAAATCAGGAAAACCAGTAGTATTAGTTGGACCTACTTTTTCAGGTGGTGCTTTTGGTAATGGTGTTGGTGTTGGAATTAGACAAGGTGGAGATGATGCAATCGGTACAAGAGATGCAAAACTTCTTAAAGATTTCAACAAAGCAATTAACACTGCTAGAAAACAAGGAATCATCAGCAAATTAGCGATCAAGCATTTTGGCTTTGACGCTTCTATGTAAATAATATTTTGAAAAGGCGACTATTTATTTAGTCGCCCTTTCGATATGGATCTTTTATCATTCGGAAAAACAGGCTGGGGAGACGAGTTGTTTTATGCAACTCTAATGACAATTGCAGTGGCAGTTACTGCAATGTTAATTGGTTTTTTATTTTCATTAATCTTTACGCCACTTAAATTATCAAATAATAAATTTCTAAATTTTATTGGTAATACGTACACTACAGTAATCAGGGGCGTTCCAGAATTATTAGTAATTTACCTTTTCTTTTTTGGGGGTAGTGGAGCGATTATGTATGTTGCTTCAATTTTTGGATACTTTGAATATATTGAGATTAATGCATTTATTACGGGCTCAGTTGCAATCGGTATTATATCTGGCGCTTATTCAACAGAAGTATTTAGAGGTGCTATTCAATCAATAGATAAAGGCCAATTTGAAGCTGCCAAAGTTTTAGGGGTTAGTAAATTTGTACAATTTTATAAAATAATTCTACCTCAAATGTTAAGGCTTGCTATTCCAAACTTAAGCAATGTTTGGCAAATCACTTTAAAAGACACATCTTTAATATCAGTTACAGGTTTAGTTGAGATTATGAGACAATCTTATATTGCAGCAGGTTCTACTAGAGATCCTTTATTCTTTTATTGTTTTGCTGCGGTTTTATATTTGATGCTAACATTTTTAAGCATGAAGCTAATTAACAGACTTGAAGTTAAATATAGTAGGGGCTTTTAATGGATTTTGATTTAATGATCACAAGTTTACCAAAGTTACTTAGTGCTGCAGTTATTACTTTAAAACTATTATCAGCATCTTTAATCATTGGTTTATTTATTGGATTTTTATTTGCAGTTTTAAGATTAAATAAGAACCCATTTATTAATAAGTTTGCTTATGGATATTCTTATTTATTTAGAGGCACTCCTTTATTGGTTCAAATATTTATAATCTATTATGGTCTTGGACAAATTGAATGGTTAAGATCAACTTTTCTTTGGGTAATATTAAAAGAGCCTTATTGGTGTGCAATTATTGCATTTGCCTTAAATACAGGGGCTTATACTTCAGAAATTTTAAGATCAGCTTTTCAAACTATAAAACCTGGAATAATTGAAGCGGGTAAAAGTTTAGGGATATCAAGTAAAATTATTTTATATAAAATTCAAATTCCTGTAGCGATCAGACAATCTTTACCAGCTTATGGTAATGAGATTATATTAATGATGAAGGGCACATCTCTTGCAAGCACGGTAACCTTAATGGATATTACAGGAGTTGCAAAACATATTGTATCAACAACTTATAAACCTTTAGAAGTGTTTCTTTTAGCAGGTGGAATTTATTTATTTATGACTTTTATCATTCATAACTTGATAAAATATTTAGAAAAGAAATATAGTTTTCAATAAGAAGTGTATTCTTTAATCTCTTTAATCTTAGAGCCTGTGTGATTATTCATCTCTAATTTTATTTTAGCACGATCATCATTTAAAAAATGAACATCTCTTGATAGTTTTATAAATTTTTCAGTAAAATCAGAATTTTTTTCACACAATCGTTTGTCATCTTCTATCACCCATAATTTTGCATTAATATCTTTCAGTGACTTAAAAAGTGTATTAAGCTTTTCATCAGATTTAACATTGTTATCTAATTGATTTTTTAAAATACTGTGCTCATCATTAATAAATTTTAATTTTTCAGGATCTTTAATTTTTTCTTGTTTAATCTCTAAAATAGAAATTTTATCTAAAAGTTCACCAACTGATACTTCAACTAGAATTTTATTCATAAAAATTTATACTATGTTAAGTTGTTAGAAATATGTCTAATATTTTAGTTATCAAACATGGTTCTTTAGGAGATATAGCCCAAGCTTGTGGGGCAATTCAAGATATTTCTGAAAACCACCCTGAAGATCAAATACATATATTAACAACAAAACCTTATTTTGAATTATTTAGGAAAAACCCATTCGTACACAATGTTATTTTAGACAAACGTAAATCAAGATTTAATTTAATTTATCTATATATGTTAATGAGAAACTTGAAAAAGAAGAATTTTAGAAAAGTTTATGATTTACAAAACTCATCTAGAACAAAATTTTATAAAAATATTTTATTTCCAAAAGCAAATTTTAATACTTGGTCTAGCTCAGAAACAACTTTGCCAAGTGATATTTCAAAAGATGAATTTGATAAAGACCCAGTTTTAAATAGATTTGATCATCAACTTAAAACCTCTGGAATTAAAACAGAACATACCATGAAACCAAATTTTAGTTGGGCTGTGACTAATATTGATAATATTAAACAAGAATTTAAATTAGATAAATATATTGTTTTATTTCCATTTTGTTCAGCCCATCTAACTCATAAAAAGTGGCCCCATTACAATGAGCTAATTGAGTTAATTAAAAATAAATATAAAGACCAAATTAAAGTTATTGTGGCACCTGGACCCTCTGAAATCGATGATGCAAAAAATATTAATGCCATCTCAATTTTAGATAAAGGTAAAGCTTTAGATATTTCTCAACTTGCAAGCTTGATTAAAGAAAGTTCATTTGTTATTGCAAATGATACAGGACCTGCTCATATGACTGCTCATCTTGGTGTAAAAGGCTTGACCTTATTTGGTAAACATACAACAGCTTTTAAAGTTAGTATTGAGCGAGAAAACTTTAAAGCAATACAGGTTGATGATTTAAACAAATTAAGTCCGGGTAAAGTTTTAGAAAAAATATTAATTTAATATTTTTTTATATTCTTCAATAATAGTACTCCACTTAAATTTAGCAGAATTTTCTTTGGCAACTTTTCCATACTCTTGGAATTTATTATTTTCTAACATTAAATTAATTGCTGAATAGACTTCATCTAACTCATTACCATCACAGATTAAACCTGTTTTCTCATGTTCAATTGCATCTGCTGCACCTCCATCTTTTCCTCCAAGAGAGGGCAATCCATATTGAGCAGCTTCAACATAAGCTATCCCAAATCCTTCAACAGATTTTTTATGAACAATAGATGGCATGACAAAAATATTAGATTTAGCAACTAGTGCATTTTTTAATTCGTTAGAAATATCTTTAAAAAACATCACTTGTGGCTGAAGGCCCAATTCTGCTACTAATTTTTTAATATTTTCCTCTTCATCGCCGTAACCCACACAAATGTAAATAATACTAGGGTAGATTTGTTTTAAATTTCGAAGCGCCATGATTACTTTTTCATGGTTTTTTCTTTTATCAAATCTAGAAACAGTAATTAATTTTGGAGACTTATGTTTTAATAAATTCTCTACTTTATCTAAAGTTTTTTTATCTAATTCTTCAACAGGATCAACACCTGGATTTATAACTACAATTTTATCTTGCTGAACTCCCAATGAAATAGCTAAATTTTTAGTGTACTCAGAATTAGCAACGATGGTTTCAACACTATCTAAAACCTCCAATACTCTTTTATTAAGAGAGGTACCTTTTTCATGATTAATTTCTTTACCATGGATCAAGCATATCTTTTTTTTATTAGTTTTAAGATGTTCTAAACTTTTCCAATGATCAGCAATTATACCATCAATTTTATTTTCTTTAATAAATTCATTAATCAATTGAGCTTTTCTATATTTTCTAAGAAGTTTTATGCCACCAACACGCTCTATTGAAAAAGAAACTTGCTCATCAAATAATTTATGATTTTCATGATAATCAGCGAATACTTTTATCATGTAATGTTTTGAAAGTTCGTTTGCTAAACCCCACATTAAATTCTGCATACCTCCAACTTCTGGAGGGAACGTTTTTGTAACTATTAAGTACATTAATTATCTAACCATTTGATACTACAGCCAACACTTGGAATTTGCGTTTCAGGACCTTTGCCCGTCTCTGCAATTTGTTTCATTGCAGTAAATAAATCACTATCACCAGCTCTTACTGGTTTTAAATTATCCAATTCTCTTATACGACCTCTGTATTGTAATTCTAAATTATTATTGTATCCAAAAAAATCAGGAGTGCATACTGCATCATAACTTTTTGCAACATTTTGAGTTTCATCAAATAAATATGGAAAATTAAATTGATGTTTTCTTGCAAATTCGATCATATTTTCAAAACTATCTTCAGGATAATTTATCGGATCGTTTGCTGAAATAGCCACAGCTTTTACTCCATGTTTTTCTAAATTTTTGTAATCTTCAACAATGTCTTTAATAATTGCTTTTACATAAGGGCAGTGGTTACAAATAAACATAACCAAAGTTCCATTTGTCCCTTTAACATCATTTAATTTAATAATTTCGTTATTAGTGGACTTTAATTCAAAGCTTTTAGCAGCTTGTCCAAAATCACATATTGGAGTTTTTAACGGCATGTTATAATAATATATATGTTATGTTTTATGATTTGGAAGATAAAAAAGTTAAAAATTTAGGTGATAATTGGTCTGCATCTAATGCATCTATCATTGGTGATGTCACGCTAGAAAAAAATACCAGCATTTGGTTTAATGTAACTTTAAGAGGGGATGTTGAAAATATTCATATCGGTGAAGGCTCCAATATACAAGATGGCAGTGTATTGCATACCGATCCAGGTTACCCTTTAAAAATTGGTAAAGATGTAACTATTGGTCACTTGGTTATGTTGCATGGCTGCACGATTGAAGACAATTCTTTAATTGGAATTGGTGCTGTAATTTTAAATGGTGCAAAGATTGGAAAAAATTGCATCATAGGAGCTAATGCATTGATCACAGAAAACAAAGTCATTCCCGACAATTCTCTAGTGATTGGATCCCCTGGTAAAATTGTAAGACAAGTCTCAACAGAAGAGGCAAAGTCAATTACTGAAAATGCAATTCATTACCAAGATAATTGGAAAAAATATTCTAAATCAGTTTTTTAAGGAATTAACCAGGTATCCTTGTTATTTTCTAAATCGAATTTAGCACGACGGTGACCTTTGGCTGCTAAATAAAGCCATTCCATACTTTTAATTTTACATTGAATAACAGTAAAATTTTTATATCCCACTTCACTTTGCTCCATTGTAAATTCAAAATTATCTAGTTCAGGCTTTAGTCCTGAAGTAGGGGTTTCAGATAATGTTCCTGGTCCGTTATCAACTAAATAACATTTTCTACTCATGTGTCCTGTTTTTAACCAGGACTGTTTTGTAATATCATTTTCATGATTAACGGTGCACTCAACTTTAAGTCTAACTTGTATCTTCTCATCCTTGTCATAAAATAACATTGATGCATTCTTATTTGCTTTTAATTTAGCAATTTTATCTGATCTGATATCACTATGGTATTGGATAATATTGTTTTCTCTATCTGATTTTCTAAGGACTACAATTCTTCCATCAAAGTCATCTTGACCACCACAAATAAATACAGGAATTCTAAATTGAGACCCTCTATCTTTGATAGCATTATCCAGCATATACCAGATTTTATTTTTGATCTCTTCAAAATCTTCGTAGTACGCTGGTTGCATACGAGATTATTTACTTAGTCTTCTAATTAAACTGGAAGTATCCCAACGGTTTCCACCCATTTCTTGAACTTCACCGTAATATTTATCAACGATTTCAGTTACAGGAAGTTGAGAGCCATTATTTTTAGCTTCATCCATAGCAATTTTTAAATCTTTTCTCATCCAATCAACTGCAAAACCAAATTCAAACTGATCATCAATCATCGTTTTATATCTGTTTTCCATTTGCCAAGATTGAGCAGCACCTTTAGATATAACTTCAATTACATCTTCCATATTTAAACCTGCTTTTTTTCCAAAGTTAATTGCTTCTGATAAACCTTGAACAAGACCTGCAATACAAATTTGGTTAACCATTTTTGCTAATTGACCATTACCAGCACCACCTAATAATTTCATCTTTTTGCTGTAACAATCAATAATGTCTTTTGCTTTATCAAAGTTTGCTTGATCTCCACCAATCATAACAGTTAGAGCACCATTTTCAGCACCAGCTTGTCCACCTGATACCGGTGCATCTAAGAAACCAAATTCACTTTTTAATGAATGCTCATAAATTTCTCTAGCAAT
The DNA here is from genome assembly GCF_059417945.1 of Candidatus Pelagibacter sp. PS_17. Lineage (NCBI taxonomy): Bacteria > Pseudomonadati > Pseudomonadota > Alphaproteobacteria > Candidatus Pelagibacterales > Candidatus Pelagibacteraceae > Candidatus Pelagibacter > Candidatus Pelagibacter sp. PS_17. Next base: position 786,528 of record NZ_CM182073.1, on the reverse strand, counting down.
CGTTGCAGAAGCGGTTGTGTTATCAATGTAAACTGAGCCTTTTTTAATTGTTTTAAAGATACCGTTGTCACCAAAAGTTACTTCTCGTAAATCGTTATCATTACCAACACAGGTAAACACAAAGTCAGCATCCTCAGCAGCTTTTGCAGGAGTATCTGCTTTTGACCCTTTATATTCAGCAACCCATTTATCAGCTTTTGCAGCTGTTCTATTATAAACAGTTACATTGTGACCTGCTTTTGATATATATCCTGCCATTGGATAACCCATGACACCTAAACCTATAAATGCAACATTGCTCATAATTTCTATTTCCTATGTTTAAAAGTTTGAATTTTAAAGTAATTTTATTTGGATTTATATTTACATTTTTTTCAAGCTTTGGACAGAGTTTTTTTCTAGGATTATTTAATTCAAGCATAAGAGACGCGCTTTCTATCACGCATGGTCAGTTTGGATCTATCTATGCATCTGCTACTCTATTAAGTAGTTTTATACTTGTTTGGGTTGGTAAAAAAATAGATGACTTTAATATTTTAAAATTTGCATCTTATGTCATTGCGTTACTAGCGATCTCTTGTTTTTTATTTTCTAAAATTTCATCAGTCGCTTTCTTATTTTTATCAATTTTCTTAATGAGGTTATCAGGTCAAGGACTAATGTCTCACACTGCAACCACAACAATATCAAGATTTTTTGAAAAGACTAGGGGACGTGCATTAAGCACAACTTGGCTTGGTTTATCGTTAGCTGAATTTATTTTACCCTTATTAATTATTTTTTTATTAACTTTTATTGATTGGAGAAATATTTGGATAGCCATATCAATTTCAGTTATTATCATTTTACCTATTGTCATTGTTACATTAGTTAAAAACGTTAAATTAGACTCAAGAGAAACATCTATTGCCACAAATATTAAAACTAAAGATATAAAACAATGGACGAGAGGTGAAGTTTTAAAAGATTATCGCTTTTATATTATATGTTTAAGCATGTTAGCGATGCCTTGGATTGCAACGGGTACATTTGTTTATCAATCTTTTATAGTGTCATCTAAAGGTTGGGGACCATATGTTATTGCCCAATCCTTTATGATGTATTCAATTTTATCAGTGATTACTTTATTTTTAACAGGCTTTTTAATTGATAAGTTTAGTAGTCGAAAATTAATAATTTATATGAACATTCCTTTATTAGTTGCAACGTTTGTGCTTTATTATTTTAACTCACCAATTTCATCATTTGTATTTTTAGGTTTAATTGGGATTTCAAACGGTTTAGCAAATGTTCTAGGTTCTGCTACTTGGGCTGAGATTTATGGAGTGAGATATATTGGTTCCATTAAAGCATTAACCACAGCGTTAATGGTATTTTCAACTGCATTTGGTACAGCGCTCTTTGGAATTTTGATTGATAATAGCCTTTCTATTGAGCAAATTGCTCTTGTTTCAGGATCTTATATTTTAATAGCAATATTGTTGTTATTCCTTGTAAAGAATAAGCTTAATCCTGATTATTTATAGAATTATCCTTGATTTTTTTTTAACTACTGTATAGATACTGCGCATGGCTAGAGTAACAGTAGAAGATTGCATAGATAAAGTAGAAAGTCCTTACGAATTAGTTTTAGTTGCTAAAGAAAGAGCCGTTCAATTAAATTCTGGTTTAGAACCAACTTTAGATAGAGATAATGACAAAAACACAGTTATATCTTTAAGAGAAATTGCAGCAGACACTATTAAAGTTTCAGACTTAACAGATAGCGCTATTCACAAACTTAGAAAACACGTTGAGCAAGTTGACGATGGTACTGATGATGATGAAATTATTGGTGATGATTTTGAAAGTATGTACAAAGGTGAAATTTCTAAAAGTGGAACTCCTATTTTACCATCTAAAAGAGCTAGAAAAATTCCTGAAAAAATTCAAGTATCCTCTGATGATTTAGAAGAATTAACTGCAAAGGCAGAGCCAGAAGTTGACGTTGATGCAGAGTTAGAAGTGGGAGATGAAGAGACAGCAGTTTCTTTAGATCAAATAGCTGAAGCTGAAACAGAAGCTGAAACAACTGAAGTAAACTCTGACGATTCAGAGACTACAAATAGCTAAAAAAATAATATAAAAGTTTAGTATGAACAGGAAAGTATCCGTTGCACCTATGATGGATTGTACTGATCGTCATGAACGTTTTTTTCTAAGACTGATTAGTAAAAATACATTGCTCTATAGTGAAATGGTTGTCTCTGAAGCTATTCATCGAGGGGATAAAAAAAAACTATTAGAATTTAATATAAATGAAAAACCAATAGCCCTTCAAATTGGTGGATCGTCTCCAACTTTACTTGCAGAGGCAACGAAAGTGGGTGAAGACTTTGGTTATGATGAGATAAATTTAAACCTTGGTTGCCCTTCAAAAAAAGTTGAGAAAAATAAATTTGGTGCATGTTTAATGAAAGAACCAAATTTGGTTGCAGACTGCTTGAATAAAATGCAATCGGTTACAAAGTTACCGGTCACGATTAAAACAAGAATTGGTTACGATGATACTGAAGACTATGAAAACTTACATCGTTTTATTTCAACTTTAAAAAGCACTGGTGTTAAAACTTTCATCATTCATGCAAGAAAAGCTATTCTTGGAAAATTTACCCCTAAACAAAATCTAAACATTCCTCCTTTAAAGTATGATTTTGTCTATAGATTAAAAAAAGATTTCCCTAATGAAGAAATCATTATTAACGGTGGAATTACCACAACCGATCAAATGAAAGATCACTTAGATAAAGTTGATGGAGTTATGATCGGACGTGCTGCTTACCATACTCCTTATTTATTAGCTGATATTGAAAGAGATATATTTAATAATGAAAATGTACCAAGTCGACAAGATGTAATTGAACAGTTGCTACCGTACGTTAGAGAAGAAATAAAAAAAGGAACACGTTTAAATCAAATTATGAGACATACACTTGGATTATTTCATGGTCAAACAGGATCTAGCTTTTGGAAAAGGTATTTAAGCGAAAATATGTGTGTTAGAGATGCCGATGTTAAAAAGATTGATCACATCATGGATAAGATTAAATATAACAATGTCGACACGTCGGTAAGTCAATCTGCTTAGTTCTCTTTTATCTAACGAGTACATATACTTTAGCCTACTAATGGCCTTAACCGCTATTCCTGTGGGATTTGTTGCAGGTTTATTTGGTATTGGCGGTGGATTAATTACAGTTCCATTTTTGTTTTATATTTTTAATTCTTTAGGGATTGATCAACAATATGTCATGCACCTTGCAGTTGGAACATCATTTGCAATCATAATACCAACCTCAACTGTCTCAGTTTTAACTCATCATAAATTTAAAGCAGTGGATTTTGATATAGTTAAAAGTTATGGAATATTTGTAGTACTTGGTGTTATTTTTGGAACAATTTTTGCAGCAACTCTTAAAACTAAAACCTTAGTTCTTTTCTTTGCAATCGTAATATTTTTATTAAGTATTTATCTTTTATTATTAAAAGAAAAGGAAAAAAATATAACTCTTAAAATTAAGCTTCATTTGAAAATTATTTTAGGATTTTTAGTAGGTTTTATCTCGGCACCCATGGGTATTGGAGGGGCTGTTATGAATGTTCCAATTCTAAAGTTTTTTGGTTACTCAATTAATAGAGCTATAGGTAGCGCTGCAGCTATTGGTTTTTTAATAGCATTATTTGGCGCAATCGGATTTTTGATAACTGGCAGTTATTTAAAAACAAATATTCCATTAAGTATTGGTTTTTTAAATATTCCTGCTTTTTTAATTTTTATACCGATTACAACCTTTATGGCTAGAATTGGTGCAAGAACAGTTCATACAATTGATAAGAATAGAATTAGTAAATATTTTGGAATATTTTTACTTATCATTGCTGCAAAATTTTTATATGAATATTTCAAACTGTAGTTATGGCAAATAAAGTAAGTAAAAGTTTTCTAAAAGATTCTCATTTAATAACTGAATTAAAATTATGTAGTATTCGTTTAATTGATAATGCTAAATTTCCTTGGATCATTTTAATTCCAAAGCGAAAAAATATAACCGATATCTCAGAACTTAATTCAAAAGATCAAATGTTATTAATGAAAGAAATTGTTCATTGCAGCAAGTTAATGAAAAAAATATTTAAAACAAAAAAACTTAATGTTGAAAAAATTGGCAATATTGTTCCTCAATTACATATTCATATTATTGCAAGATCTACTAAAGACAGTACGTGGCCACTATCGGTTTGGGTTATTAAAGGAAAACCTTATTCAAAAGTTCTATTAGCGAAAACTATTTCAAAAATTAAAAAGTATTTTAAGGGATAAAGACAGAGGTAGTTTTAGTCTCCCGCCACTACCTCTTAATCATTATGTATCTGATTCGTCCCAAATTTGTTAACACGTATTAATTGAAACTAGACTTTATCAACTGCTTGCTTTACTAAATAGATAACACACCGACTCATAAATAATTAAAATTTAAACACATTGATTAAAACCACACTCTCATCATTTGCAAAATCTATTGGTTTTAATTCACAAAATTATATTCCAAAAGAAGGGGCATCCTTTTCTTTATTTAGAATTGAAGTTTTATCTGGTTTAACAGTTGCTTTAGCGTTAGTTCCTGAAGCTATTGCCTTTGCTTTTGTTGCAGGAGTTGCACCTTTATCAGGGCTTTATGCAGCTTTTATTGTTGGTTTAATTACAGCTGTGTTTGGTGGAAGACCTGGAATGATTTCAGGAGCAACCGGTGCTTTAGCTGTTGTTATGGTGTCCCTTGTTATGGATCACGGTGCACAGTATTTGTTTGCAACCGTAGTTTTGATGGGAATTTTACAATTATTAGCGGGTGTCTTTAAGCTTGGAAAATTTATTAGAATGGTACCCCAACCGGTAATGTTAGGTTTTGTTAATGGCCTTGCAATTGTTATTGGTATTTCACAACTTAGTCAGTTTAAAACCCTTAATGCAATGGGGCAATTAGAATGGATTTCAGGAAACACTTTATATTATTCAGTAGGGTTCGTTATTTTAACGATGTTAATCATTTGGTTACTACCAAAGATTACTAAAGCGGTTCCAGCAACACTTGCTGCAATTTTAGTTACATCTGTATTAGTTTTAGCATTAAAGATTGATATTCCAAGTGTTGGAGATCTTGCAAGTGTTAAAGGAGGATTACCAATATTTTCAATTCCAAGTGTTCCTTTAAACTTTGAAACTTTAAAGATCATTTTTCCTTATGCATTTATATTGTCAGCCATTGGCTTAATTGAAAGCCTGTTAACTCTTAACTTAGTTGGTGAAATTACTAATAAAAGAGGTGGGGCTAGTCAGGAATGCTTAGCACAAGGCTTTGCAAATACAGTTACTGGTTTTTTTGGGGGTATGGGTGGATGTGCGATGATTGGTCAATCTATGATTAACGTAAAATCAGGCGGTAGAACAAGAATTGCAGGAATAGCTGCAGCAGTATTCTTATTAATTTTTATTTTATATACATCAAACTATATTGAGATGATCCCAATTGCAGCACTAGTTGGTGTAATGTTTATGGTAGTGATTGGAACCTTTGCCTGGAACTCATTAAAGATATTATTTTTTGTACCAAAGAGTGATGCATTAGTAATTGTTCTTGTAACTGTTGTAACTGTTTTAGAAGATTTAGCCGTTGCTGTAATTGTTGGTGTTATTGTATCAGCATTAGTGTTTGCTTGGAAATCTGCATCAAGAATTAGAGCAGTTGAGAGAGCATCCGTTAGAGAAAAGGGTGCTAAAGTTTATGAAATAGAAGGACCGCTATTTTTTAGTTCAACAGATAGTTTTTTAGAATTATTTAAACCAGAACAAGATCCTGATGTAATTATTATAGATTTTGCAGGATCAAAAGTAATTGATCAATCTGCATTAAAAGCAATTGAAGACATTGCTGATAAATATAATAGTTTTGGAAAAAAAGTTAAACTTAGACATCTAACTCGTGATTGTCATAGATTATTAAGTAGAGCAGGCCAATTAGTAGTTGATAGTGATGATGATCCTGATTATGGAATTGCAGTTGATTATGATGTTAAATTAGGTATTTTTGGCAGATAAGATGAGCAAAGAGATTAAAACAGATGATGTTATTTTCAATTTCTTCAAGCAAGTTTGTGATGAGAAAGATGATGTTAAATGTGTTGAACTTGGTAATGGTTGGATTAGTGCCATGGAAACCAATCTTGCTAACATGGAAAAAAATCTAGAAGAAACTGATAAAGTTAAATACCAAGAAAGCATTAATAGTAACAAGCAACAGCTTGATAGTCTTAAAGGCAAAACTGCTAGTGAATGGCGTGAATATGCAACCCAGTGTATGATCGAGATCTTAGATCATAAAACTAAATCGTGAATTTCTTTAAAAGATTATTTTCAAGTAGCAATTTAGAACTAGAAATCAATGATGGAGGCAGAGCTGCTGCTGGATATAAAGGTAAAGCTGGAGACTGTGTAGTTAGATCTATTGCAATTGTAACAAATCTTCCTTATCAAAAAATTTATGATGATCTTTATAAAGCAAATGAAGAATTTAGAACCACATCAAGAACAAAACTTGCTAGAAGCCTAAAACAAAAAAATGATAGCCCAAGATCAGGCACTCATAGAGTGGTGGTTAAAAAATATCTTGAAAAACTTGGGTGGCAGTGGACGCCAACTATGTTTATTGGTCAAGGTTGTAAAGTTCATTTAAAGAAAGATGAACTTCCAAGTGGGACTTTAATTGTATCTTGTTCAAAGCACATAACGGTTGTCAAAGATGGTGTCTTGCATGATACATATGATTGCTCTAGACGGGGCACACGTTGTGTTTATGGTTATTGGAAAAAAATAAATTAAAGATATAATAATTATTAATGAGCTTTAAAGATAACGTCAATTTACATGTAGATAAATCAGCTAAATTACTAAACTTTAGTGATGATTTACTTGAACATTTAAAATCTATTCACTCATTAATTAAAGTAAATGTGGGTGTTGTCTTAGATGGCAAAATTAATAACTTTACTGGATGGAGAGCTGTTCACTCAGAGCACATTCTTCCAACTAAAGGTGGACTAAGATATTCAGAAACGGTTGATCAAGATGATACTGAAGCTCTAGCATCTTTGATGACTTACAAATGTGCAATAGTTAATATCCCTTTTGGAGGAGCTAAAGGGGGTTTAAAAATTAATCCTAAAAATTACACAATGCCTCAACTTAGAGAAATTACTAAAGCGTTTGCTAGTAAATTAATTAATAAAGGTTTTATTTCTCCAGCATTAAATGTTCCAGCTCCAGATGTCGGAACGTCTGAAAGAGAAATGGAATGGATTTTAGAGACTTATAAAACACTTAAACCTGATGATATAAATTATAGAGGTTGTGTAACAGGTAAACCCTTACACAGAGGAGGTATTGCTGGCAGAACAGAAGCAACTGGTAGAGGTATTGAGGAAGTAGTTAGAGAAATATTTAGACATGAAGATGTTGTTAAAGAAGCAGGATTGAAAAATGAATTAAAGGATAATGAAATTATAGTTCAAGGCTTTGGTAATGTTGGAAGTAATTTAGCCAAACATTTATATAATAGAGATAATGCAAAGATTATAGCAATTGGAGAATATGATGGTTATTTATATAACAAAAAAGGTATTGATATAAATGCACTAATTGAATTTTATAAGACAAATAAAACTATCAATAACCCTAAACTTGGAAAATTTAAAAACAATCCAAGTGAACTTTTAGAATTAGATTGTGATATTTTAATTCCAGCTGCATTAGAAAATGCAATCACCATTGATAATGTAGATAAAATTAAAACGAAATTAATAATTGAGGCTGCTAATGGACCCATTTCATTTGAGGCGGATCAAAAATTATTTGAAAAAGGCGTTATGATTATTCCTGATATCTATGTCAATGCAGGGGGTGTTGTGGTTTCTTATTTTGAGTGGGTAAAAGATATTTCTCATATACGTTTTGGTAGAGTTGAAAAAAGATTTCAAGAACAAAAAATATTAGACATTATTGATTTGATAGATAAAAAAACGAATACTAAAACAGATTTTGACACCATTAAAAAAATTATTCATGGTGCTGATGAAGAGGACTTAGCTTTTTCAGGTCTAGAAGATAGTATGAGAAATGCATTTATTGAAATTTATAATGCTAAAAAACAAATAAAAAAATCCTTTAGAGATAGTGCTTATTATGTATCTCTAAAGAAGATAAGAAATTTTTATACAGTAGAAGGCTTTCCTAAACGATAAATAGTGGCTTAATTTTACCTATAATTAAATTAATAGAAGACTCTCAATCTATGATTTGTTAGCATTTGACATGATAAAATTAATAAGAGCAGGTTTTATGAGCAAGCTTTTTACCATTTTAGTCTTAAGCTTATTATTAACTAGTGGTGCTAAAGCTGGTTGTGATGATGCTCCAACTGATGGAGTGGATTATTCTAATTGCCAATTTTCAGAAGGCCAAGATCTAAGTAGAGCTTATATACCAAACTCTAATCTTTCCTTTATTAGCTTTATTAAAGTTACCTTTGATAAAGGGGTAATGATGAATGCAACATTAGCTAACGGTAATTTTGTAGAATCTTCTTTTATTAGAACGAATTTATATGAAGCAAATCTTGAAGGGGGTATTTTTGAGAAAGCTAACTTTTCAAGTGCCAACTTAACAAGAGTAAATTTTAAAGGCTCATCATTAATTGAGACAAATTTTACTAATAGTAATCTTTTTGAAGCAGATTTAATGGGTGCTAATATCTTAAATGCCACTTTTGAAGGTGCTAATCTTAATAACGCTGTTTGGATTGATGGAACTAAATGTTTACTAGGCTCTATCGGTAAATGTAATAAATAAAAAAATCTTAGAAATTATTTTATAGGTTTAATTTTCTGATTAATCACGAGCACTGCACCAATTATTAAAATCGGTAAGCCTATAATTAAATCTTGCTGCCATTCTAAGTTTTCAAATATTGTTGAGATTAATAAAGCAAGTACAGGCATAACAACTCCTACATAACCAGCTCGTCCAGCTCCAACTTTCTCTAATAATCTTAGATAAAAGATAAAAGCAAATATCGAGCCAACTATTGATAGATAAGCAAGGGATGCGATATAACTGAAGCTATATTCAAATAATAGTTCAGTACCTTTTATTTGAGTGATTAATAGAGTAACTAATGATCCATAAAGCATTGAATATGCAAGTGTTGGTATTAAGGAAAAGTTATTATTTAAGTTTCTCTGATGAACCATATTTCCTGTTGATGCAGAAAATGTACCAAGTAAGGCTAAAAATAATCCAACATGAGTTCCATTAGCAAAGCTGAAATTGAAAATCTCATCATTGAAAATGATTATAATTCCAATCATCCCAATAGTTGCTCCAAGTAAAGTTTTTAAAGAAGGTTTCTTTTTAAAATAAAAGCCTTCTCCTAAAATATTCATAATAACTACCGTTGAAAAGACAACTGCTGGAAATGCGCTTATTAAATAAGTGTTTGATAGATAAAAGAAAACATAGTTTAGTGAGTAGAGACAAACACCAAAGAGTAAAAACCAAAGATGCTGATTTAAAGAAAACTTAAGATTTTTCTTCTTATAAATTAGATAAACAAAAATAACTATTGCAGCTATCAAAAATCTATAAAACACCGATACTAATGGATCAACGTAACCTAATTGAAACTTGATGACATACCAAGTAGGGGACCAGCAAAAAAGTGTGACAATAAATAAGAAAAAATTGTTCATTATTAAGGACTATAATCAATCAATCTTAAAAAAATATAAGATTAATCTAACAATTTTTAATATATAAATTTATAAGTTATGAAAAAAATACTTCTAATTTCAACTCTACTTATATCATTAAGTAGCATTTCTTATTCTGATAATCATTATCCAATCACAAGAGATTCTCAATTAATGATTGCTAGAGGTAAAATTGCCTACCAAAATAATTGTGTAAGCTGTCATCAAGTTAATTTGTCAGGTGCTGAAAATTGGAAGGGTGTTGATGAAGACGGCCATAGAAAAGCGCCGCCTTTAAATGGTACAGGTCACACTTGGCACCATGATGATGAGACATTACATAAAATTATTAAATATGGTTTAGTTGGAATAATTAGTGACTATGAAGGAAAAATGGGTGCCTTTGGAGATAAATTAAATGACAAAGATATAGATTCAGTTTTAGCCTACATTAAAAGTTTTTGGCCAGATGATTATTACAAACATCAAATAAATTTAAGTAAATAAATTAAATGGCAACAGACACATTTCATTGGTCGTGTAAACACACGTGGAGAAAAAGTGCTAAGAATACGATGTGGTGTGTTATCGGTTGTGCAATTGGTGACTTTGGAACCATACTATTTTTTCAGTTAAGTAAAATTCCTTTTCCAGTATTAGGTATTATGACTTTAGCAATCATAAATGGTTTATTAACCAGCATTATGCTTGAAACTTTTATTTTAATGAGACAAAATTTTAAATTAATTAATGCTTTAAAGACCGCCTGTGGAATGAGTTTCATCTCAATGGTTAGTATGGAAATTTCTATGAACGCTACAGATTATTTTTTAACCGGTGGAGCGATGCTAACTTGGTGGGTGGTACCTATTATGTTAACTGCGGGATTTTTAACACCCTGGCCTTATAATTATTGGAGACTTAAAAAATTCAATCAAGCCTGTCATTAAATATTAAATGGTTACAACATCTGAAATCATATTAGCAATTATTATTGTTGCCTTATCTGTTGTTATGCCTATCTATTATTATTACCAAAGGAAGAAAAACCCTAAGCAAGATAATAAAACTCAAGATAGCCCTGAGATAAAAAATTATATTGATAGAATTAATGAAATTACCCGCAAAAAACATAAATGAAAAAACGTTTATCAGGGTGCAGTGAGTGTGGAGATGATACAGCCATCTTAACACAAGTAAGCTCAGGACCAGAGGTGATCTTACTTTGCACAGATTGTTATAACCTGAAACATTCAAACGAAACACAAAACCATATTGGCTATGAAGAAGAAAAAAGCTAAAAAATTAAAGACTAAAAAAATAGAACCAAATTCCTACGGTCTTGGGAAATTTAATTACTTTATCTTTAAGTTTTTGTGCTCAAGGTTTAAGCTTAAATAATTAATACTTAAAACCAATTATTTGGAATTATGATGTAGTGAATTGCAAGTACAATTCCAACTGACACACTTAATCCGAATATCATTTTAAGAAAGTCTTTACCAATTAGTGGAAACACATATTTGAACTTATAGTCTTTATTCATTGATGCGATTGCTAACTCTCTTCCACATAATAGACCAACAAATACCCAGGTTGTTGACATGGGTAAATCATTAAGCTCTTTAAAGTAGTAAAGTACAGCTGCATAAATAATATTGATTATAGTTGCTGATCTTGCATATCTTGTTCCAGTTTTCTCTAAGACAACCTTTTGAATAGCCCCTCCATGAATGTAGAAGATATAAAAAAGTAGTGCTGTAAAGTAACCCAGAACAACTAATAAAAGAGCAACATCTAATTGTCTTGGAAGGTATACAGCAATGTTTGCTACATCATGAGATAACCAAACCCACCATAACCAGCCTGAAGTTATCCAAACAGAGTTACGCCAAAAGGAAATCCATTTGTCATTAACTTCATCTAATTTTTCATTAATAAATTTAGAGATAACGATCCAGCAAATATAAGCAGCAGCTGCAGCAAGACCATAGCCGACAACACTTTTCATAAGCATCTTTTCAAGTACTACTGTTGATGCAAAAGCTGATAAAACTAAGAAGGTTGTTGAAACAGGTATTCCAACTCTTGTTAATACAAGAAGTATTCCTGGTGCCACAGCGTGATACCATTGTATCTCTTGGAAAGGTATTCTTGTTAATCTACCGTAAGAGATATCTCCATTATTACTGTACCAACCCCAAGTAATAGCAAGTATCATTACAAATGATGCTGCACTAGCAAGAGTGTACCATTTAAACCATTTTTGTTTTGACGCGATAAAAGTTCCCAATGTTTGAATTGAGTCATTTGCAATAACACTGTACCCCGCTAAAGCAAAGCCGACGATTGTATAAAACAGTGTAAGAGTCATTAAAACTTTCTATATAATTAATTATTAATTACAAATTTATTTTTAGAGTTATAATACTACCTCTGGTTTTAAAATTATGAGCTCTGATATTAAAATAAAAGATCAAAAAATGATATTTCTTGATGAGATGATGGATCAAGTAATTATCCTTGATAAATTTAAAAATGTTTTTTTTGCAAATAAAAGCGCTGTTGCTAGATTTGGTAATGATATTATTGGTAAAAATATTTCATTAATTTTAAGAGATGCTAATTTATTAGAAAGTATTGATCTTGCAATTCAGGATAAAAGTTCACAAGTTTTAGATGTGGAAATTAAACTTCCTATTTTTCAATTCTATAATGTAAATATTATCTCTGAGTCTTTAAATGAATCTGAAGATGAACATTCTGTAATAATATTTTTAAAAGATTTAACTGAAATATATAAGACACAACAATTTAAATCAGATTTTGTTGCTAATGTTTCTCATGAGTTAAGAACACCCTTACAGTCAATTAAGTTAGGATTAGAGACAATAAATGATGGTCATGCTTCAAATGATTTTGAAATGCAAAAGAAATTTTTACCCATTATGATGCAACAAACGGAGCGTATGGAAAATTTGATTAATGATTTACTTTCATTGTCAAAAATCGAATTACAAGAACATATTAGACCCACCACTGAGTTAGATTTAAAAGAAATAATAACTCACGTGATTAAATTGAATTCAGAGCTTGTTAAGAAAAAAAAGATAAAAATAGAAAACAATATTACAGATGATACTTATAAAATTTCTGGAGATAGAAATAGATTAATAGAAATTTTTACTAATTTAATTGATAATGCTTGCAAGTATAGCGATAGTGATACTGTCATTAAAATTTCCTTGGTTAAGAAAATGGACACTATTTTGTTTTCTATTAAAGACCAAGGGGTTGGAATTCCTAAAAAATATTTATCCCGAATCACTGAGCGTTTTTTCAGAGTAGATCCTGCAAGAAGCAAAGATGCAGGGGGTACTGGTTTAGGTTTGGCTATTGTTAAACATATAGTAAATCAACACCGTGCAACTATGGATATTATCAGTACTGAAGGAAAAGGTACTGAATTTACCATTGAATTTCCAAAAGTATAAAATTTTAGAAGATAATAAAATATTCTTTGTCATAAAAGTTTCATAAACTTGTAATAAAATTGAAACAAAGAAATTTTATAAGAATTAAATATAAATAAACAAAGGAAAAATAAAAATGAAAAATGTTAAAATTATTTTATCAATCTTGACGGTGATGCTATTTGCGTCAAATGTTCAAGCAAGAGATCAAATCCGGATAGTGGGGTCATCAACTGTTTATCCATATGCAACTGTTGTTGCTGAAAATTTTGGTAAAACAGGAAAATTTAAAACGCCCGTAATTGAAAGCACTGGAACGGGTGGTGGTATGAAATTATTTTGTGCTGGTGTTGGCACTGATCACCCAGATATTACTAATGCATCAAGAGCTATAAAATCTAAAGAAAAAGCATTATGTGAAAAAAATGGTGTAACTGAAATTATAGAAATTATTGTAGGAAATGACGGTATTTCTTTAGCTCACGCAGTAGATTCTCCAGATTCAAATTTTACTAAAGAACAACTTTGGAGAGCACTAGCAAATGAAGTAGATGTAGATGGTAAATTGGTTGCTAATCCATATAAACAATGGAGCGACATTGATCCATCACTTCCTTCTAAAAAGATAGAAATTCTTATTGCCCCACCAACATCAGGTACAAGAGATGCATGGAATTCTTTAGTAATGAGCAAAGGTTGTTCTAAAGAGGCAAAAGCACTTTTTGGTGACAAAGCTAGTAGCGAATGTACTAAAATCCGTGAAGACGGTTATGCAGTAGAAGCAGGTGAAAACGATACTCTAATTGTTCAAAAACTAGCATCAAATCCTGACGCATACGGCTTTTTTGGTTATAGCTATTTAGTTGGCAATAAAGACAAGGTGAAAGCTGCAGCTATAGAAGGAGTTAAACCTAGTCTTGAAGGTATTCAAGATTACTCATATCCAATAGCTAGACCTTTATTCTTTTATGTAAAAAAAGCACATATTGGAGTAGTTCCTGGAATTGACGCATTTATTAAAGATTTTACGTCAAAAAAAGCAATGGGACCAAGAGGTTACTTAGCTGAGATCGGTTTAGTACCTTTAGCTAAAGCAAAATATGATGCTGTAAGAACTGCAGCGGTCGAATTAAACACTATTAGCATCAAGTAATTTAAATTCCTCAAACACAATCAAGGCCAGAATAAACTTCTGGCCTTTTTTATTAGTACAATTTGTAGTTTAAAATTGTAACAAATCTGTAACATTAAAACTGTAATACATAAGCTCATGAATATTATAATTTTATTATTAGTTACAATATTTAGCTATCTATCATTTTTATATGGTCGCTCTAGAATTAGAAAAATTACATCAACACAATCTATAAAGATTAACGCTCTACCAAATTATTATGGTTATTATCTAGCTTTATGGTGCGCGTTACCAGCATTAATTATATTATTATTTTGGTCTATATTTGAACCAGCGATTATTAAATATTTGATCTCACAAACTTTAATTCAAAACGATTTAAATTATTCCAGTGACCAACTTAATTTACTTTATCAAAAAATTAGATCACTTTATGAGGGTAATTTTTCAGGAACCTTAACTGAAGAAATTAAAATAGGTGTTAAGAATTATGAAAATTTACAAACAATTGCTCAAAATTCTAAAATTGTTTTATTATTATCAACTTTTATTGCTGCTATCTCATATGGGATTTTTAGAATTTCAAAAAATAATAAAGCAAGACATGATGTTGAAAAAATTTTAACAGGGTTACTTTTTGTATGTTCTCTAGTTGCTATATTAACAACAATGGGAATTATTTTCTCTCTTTTATTTGAAAGTTTAAAATTTTTTTCAGCAATTAATATTTTTGATTTTTTGTTTGGAATGAATTGGAGTCCTCAAAGAGCTTTCGTTAGTGATGCCTCAGCAATTACAGCTTTAGAATATGAAAATTTAAAAGGTGCTTTTGGTTCTGTTCCTTTATTTGCTGGTACAGCATTTATAGCTCTGATTGCAATGCTTGTAGCTGTTCCTATTGGATTATTTTCTGGAATTTATATGGCAGAGTACGCAAGTTCTAAAGTTAGAAAATATTCTAAACCAATTATTGAAATCCTGGCTGGAATTCCAACAGTTGTATATGGCTTTTTTGCAGCGCTTACTGTTGGCCCCTTTTTTAGAGAATTAGGTGAAAAGTTAAACTTAGAGGTATCTTCTGAAAGTGCTCTTGCTGCAGGATTGGTAATGGGGGTTATGATTATTCCTTATGTGTCTTCATTATCTGATGACGTGATTAATGCAGTCCCTCAATCTTTAAGAGATGGATCTTATGCAATTGGAGCAACTAAATCAGAAACTATTAAAAATGTTGTAATTCCTGCTGCATTACCAGGGATTGTGGGCTCGGTTTTATTAGCTGTATCAAGAGCCATTGGTGAAACAATGATTGTGGTAATGGCTGCTGGTTTAGCCGCAAATCTAACCATTAATCCACTTGAGTCTACCACTACCATCACCACTCAAATTGTAATGTTATTAATTGGCGATCAGGAGTTCGATAGTCCAAAAACACAATCTGCTTTTGCATTGGGCTTAACACTTTTCTTTGCAACATTAATTTTAAACTACATAGCCTTAAGATTTGTTAAAAAATATAGAGAAAAATATGAATAAAGAGCAACGATTAAAAAAACGACATAATGCTGAAAAAAGATTTAAGCTCTATGGATTAACTTCTATTTTACTGGCAATTTTTTTTGTAATCTTTTTATTAAATGCTATCTTTTCAAAAGGCAGTGGCGCATTTTTAAAAACAACTATCGATGTTGAGGTAAATTTTGATGCTGACACTTTAGAATTAAGTGAATCGCCTCCACTCGAAGATTTAGAAAATACAGATTACTATGAACTAGCAATTGATAGTATTCTTAAAGTAAAAAAAGTTAATGGTTTAACTGAAGAAAAGTTATTAATTAATTTATTTAGTCCTGATTATGAATATGAAATAAGAAACTTTTTACTTGATAATCCAAAAGCTTTAAATCAAACCACTGTATTAAAACTAACTGCATCAGATGATTTTGATCAATTGCATAAAGGTAATTACCCTAGAGAACTTCCAGAAGAGCGAAGACGGATTAATAATTTTCAATTAAATCTTTATGACGAATTAGTTAATGAAGGAAAAGTTAATAAAATATTTAACTCATATTTGTTTACTAAAGGAGATTCAAGAAACCCTGAACTTGCAGGAATTGGTGGAGCCTTAGTGGGTTCATTTTTTACCATTGTAATTACTTTATTATTATCTTTTCCAATCGCTATTGCAGCTTCAGTTTATTTAGAGGAATTTGCTCCTAAAAATAAAATTACTGATTTTATAGAAATTAATATAAATAATTTAGCAGCAGTACCTTCCATTGTATTTGGATTATTAGGTTTGGGTATTTTGCTTGGGACCTTTCATCTACCAAGATCAACTCCATTAGTTGCAGGAATTACTTTAGCCTTAATGACTTTACCAAGAATTATTATTCCATGTAGAGCTTCCTTAAAAGCAGTACCTCCTTCAATTAGAGAAGGAGCGCTTGCAATTGGCGCATCTAAAGTTCAATCAGTTACGCATCATGTTCTGCCTTTAGCAATTCCAGGCACTTTGTCAGGAACTATTATTGGTTTGGCCCAAGCGCTTGGGGAAACAGCGCCCTTAATATTGATTGGTATGGTTGCTTTTGTGGTCGATATTCCATCTATTCCAACGGATCCATCAGCTTCGTTGCCAGTACAGGTTTATTTATGGTCTGAACAAGCAGAAAGAGGGTTTGTAGAAAAAACATCAGCAACTATTATGGTTCTTTTAAGTTTTTTAATTACATTAAATTTTATAGCAGTTTACTTACGACAAAAATTTGAAAGGAAGTGGTAATGAAAAATAATAAAATAAAAATTAAAAGCAGTAATTTAAATGTGCATTATGGAGAAAAACAAGCACTCTTTGATGTAGATTTGGATATCTATGACAAAGAAGTTACAGCTTTAATCGGTCCTTCTGGATGTGGAAAATCAACCTTCATAAGATGCATAAACAGAATGAATGATGTTATTGATATTTGTAAAGTTGAAGGATCAATTACAATAGATGATGAAGAGATCATTGACAAAAATCTGGATGTTGTAGGACTTCGAGAGAAAATTGGTATGGTTTTTCAAAAACCCAATCCTTTTCCAAAAAGTATTTATGATAATATTTCTTATGGACCAACCATTCATGGTTTAGCAGAAAATAAAACAGATATGGATGAAATTGTTGAGAATAGTTTAAAAAAAGCAGCTTTATGGAACGAAGTTAAAGACAGGTTAAATGAAGCAGGCACAGGTTTATCTGGAGGTCAGCAGCAAAGATTATGTATTGCAAGAGCCATATCAGTAAATCCTCAAGTTATTTTAATGGATGAACCGTGTTCGGCACTAGACCCTATTGCCACTGCTAAAATTGAAGAATTAATTGATGAACTTAAAAAAAGTTATACAATAGTCATTGTTACTCATTCAATGTCCCAAGCTGTAAGAGTTTCTCAAAGAACTGGCTTTTTCCATTTAGGAAAAATAATTGAAGTGGATACAACAGAGAAAATATTTAAAAACCCTGGAAATAAAATGACCCAGGATTATATTACAGGGAGGTTTGGTTAATTATGTCAGATATTACACATATTGTTAAATCCTACGAGGATGAATTACAAAGTTTAAATGATAACTTAATTAAAATGGGTAGCTTAGTTGAAGCTCAGTTGACAGACTCAATGGAGGCCATCATCAAAGTTGATAAAGAAGCTGCTGAAAACATTATTAAAAATGATGAAAAAATTAATGAGTTAAGAGCAACTATTGAAGAGCAGATTGTAACAGTACTCGTTAAAAGAGCCCCGATGGCAATTGATTTAAGATTAACTATTTCAACTTTAAAAATTTCAAGTGATCTTGAACGTATTGGTGATTTAGCAAAAAGTGTTGCTAAAAAGATCAAACCTTTACCACGCGATCTTCCAGAAGAGTTAATTGCCAGTTTAAAAAGATTAGGGGAGTTAGTTCAAAGACAATTGAAAGATGTTTTGGATGCTTATCTTAACCAGTCAAAAGAAGCTGCTGTTAAAATTTGGAAATCAGATGAGAGAGTAGATGATTTAACACATATCGCAATGAATGAAGTTGCAAATTTCTTAAGCAAAGATAAAAAAAATTTAGATCTAGCAACACACTTATTGTTTGTGACTAAAAATATTGAAAGAGCAGGAGATCATATTACTAATATCGCTGAAGCTTTATTTTATCTAATCGAGGGAGAGCATATTGAAGGAGCAAGACCTAAAGGTAAAGATTTTGATCCAAACTAATGAGCGTTAGCATTCATATTGTAGAAGACGAACAACCTATTATCACTTTAGTTAAATATAACCTTGAAAAAGAAGGTTATAAAGTTTCATCATCAGACAATGGCAATGAGGGTATTGAAGATATTAAAAGATTATTTCCTGATCTTGTTTTATTAGACTGGATGTTACCTGATTTTTCTGGCGTAGAAATTTGTAAAATTTTAAAAAAAGAAAAAAAATTTAAAGAAATTCCAATCATAATGCTTACTGCTAAGGGTGAGGATGAAGATAAGATTAAAGGGTTAAACTCTGGTGCAGATGATTACATCACCAAACCCTTTAGTTTCCCAGAATTACTTGCAAGAATAAAAGCGCTACTTCGAAGATCTAAGCCCTCATTAGTTTCTGATATTGTTGAATTCGAAGACCTTAAGGTGGATAGATTAACACGACGTGTTTTTAGAAAAAACAAAGAAATTCATTTGGGACCCAAGGAATATGATTTAATCAATTTTTTTATTAAAAACCCTAAACGTGTTTACTCAAGAGATCAAATTCTAGAGAATGTTTGGTCTGATAATATCAATGTTGAAACAAGAACAGTTGATGTTCATATAAGAAGACTTAGACAAAGTATTAATATTGATGGATTTAAAGAATTAATTAGAACCGTAAGATCAGCTGGCTATTCATTAAATTAGTAATGACTGTAGAAGCATAAAGACTTAAAATAATAATAATAAACTGAACGTAGACACATGATTTAGGACTTGTTAAGGTCTGATTATGAAAGGTTATAGATTTATTACAAGTGACGACACTTCAGAATTTTGCCATCGTGTAACGGAGGCCATATCCAATGGATGGAAATTGTATGGTGAACCCAAAATGACTTTTGATAAAAAAAGAGGAGTCATGCGTTGTGCTCAAGCAGTTATAAAAAATTCACCTCAGAAAAAGTATTCAAAAAAGATGAAGCTATCATTGATATAAATGGCAGATCAGATAATACCCTTTGTTTATATGCTAGGGATACTCTTATTAGTACTCCCAGCTTTTCTACAATCTAATTCTAAATTAAAGCAATTCTTAACTAATCTTAGTATTTGGATTGTCATTATTCTCATAATTTTAACTATTATTTATTTTTTCAATTGACAGTTTGAGAGAAAGTTGATTATATTTAGTTGCGCTGATTTAAGTTAAATTGCAGAGCGCGTTACAAATCCTGCTAAAGCGACGCTTCAACCACCGCTTTAGACAGGTGGTTTTTTTTTATCTTTCATAAAATTAAGCCGGGCAGTTGAACCATATTGTGCGCCCTGCATTTGCTTAAGCACTAAAAAGGAGAAAAGAGGCCTATGAATATAACCTCTTATTATTTTGTGACCTTTTTTCTCCAAAACAAGAGGAAAAAAAATGAGCACAAATAAATTAAAAGAAAGATTAGATAAAGGACCGGTTATATGCGCAGAAGGTTTTTTATTTGAGATAGAAAGACGTGGCTACATGTCATCAGGGGAATTTGTCCCAATGGTGTCATTAGATCATCCTGAAGTTTTAGAGAACTTACATAGAGAATTTCAACACGCAGGATCTGATGTAGTTGAGGCCTTTACTTATAATGGACACAGAGAAAAAATGCGTGTTATTGGTAAGGAAGAACTTCTCGAACCACTAAATCGTTCAGCATTAAAAATTGCTAAAAAAGTAGCACTAGATACTCCTAAAGGATCAAAACCAAATTTGATGGCAGGTAATATTTCAAATTCAAATATCTGGAAACATAATGATCCACAATCTCAAAAAGAAGTTGAAGGAATGTTTACAGAGATGATTGGTTGGGCCGTTGAAGAAGGTGCTGATATGTTAATTGGTGAAACTTTTTATTATGCTGAAGAAGCTTTTAAAGCTTTAGAAGTTATGAAAAAAACAGGTTTACCAACTGTATTAACCATATCCCCAATGGGTGAAAATAAAATGAGAGATGGAAAATCAGTTGTTGATACTTGTAAAGAGCTAGAGCAATTAGGGGCCGATGTTGTAGGTTTAAATTGTTTTAGAGGACCTGCTACTATGTTTCCTTTTTTAAAAGAAATTAGAAAAGCAGTTAAATGCCATGTTGGAGCTTTACCTATTCCTTATAGAACCAGTGAAGATTACCCAACATTTTTTAACCTACCGGACAGAAGTAATTGTGCATGTCCATCGCCTCATGGAAGAACGTTTCCAACAGCATTGGACCCACACTTTTGTAATAGATATGAAATAGGTAAATTTGCAAAAGATGCTTATGAGCTAGGTATTAATTACCTTGGAGTATGCTGTGGAGCAAACCCAATGTTGATTAGGGAAGTTGCTGAGTCAATTGGTTTAACTGTTCCAGCAAGTAAATATCGAGAGAACATGGAAAATCATTTTATGTATGGAAAAAATAAAAGAATTCCAAAACATATGACTGAATATGGAGACAAAGCGTAAATAAATTAAGAAGGGCATTTAACTAAATTGTGCGCCTGACATATGTCGAAGCACTAAAACAGGAGAAAAAAAATGAGTAACAATCTAAAAGAAACAATAAGCAATCTACAGAAGGATTTTACAGCCAACCCCAAAAATGCTTTGGTCCAATATGAAAGCAACTCAATTCTTAAAGAAGGACTTCAATCTGTAGTCACTCTTAGAGAGCATAAATTAGTTGTTGATGAACCCAAAAGTTTTGGTGGTAAAGACGAAGGTCCGAGCCCAGTAGAGTTAATATTAGCAGCGTTAGCAACGTGTCAGGAGATAACCTATAAAGCATTTGCTACAGCAGCGGGTATTAATATTGAGAGTGTTAGTGTTAAATTAAAAGGTGAATTAGATCTTCAGGGTTTTTTAGCTTTAAATAAAAACACTAGACCTGGCTTTCAATCCATCTCTGGTACTGTTGATATTAAATCTTCATCACCTAAAGCAGAAATAGATAAATTGATTGATACGGTAAATACACATTGCCCGGTATTAGATATTTTATCAAAAGGAGTTCCTATTAAATTGTTTCAAAAGGTTTCTTCAAGTTCTAATAATAAAGAGCACATAGAGCAAAGAGCAAGTGCTGCTTAACTAATCTAATTTAAGCCCTATGAAAATAGGGCTTAAGTCTTTTAAGTTCATTTCAAATCCTAAAAAATTAGAAGTTTGACTAGAATTAAGTATTAATTGCGTGCTAGGGTCTTGTTAATGAAAAATATTTATCATTCTGATATTTATCAATTTAACACCCCAGTTAGTAGTTATTGGGAAGATCATTCAAGCGAAAATTTAAATCTAGATAAACTTAATAAAGATGTCAGCTCAGAAATTGTTGTAATAGGTGGAGGGTACACTGGTTTATCCTGTGCAATTAATTTAATAGAAAATCATAATTTAGAGGTCATTTTAGTTGAAGCTGGAAAAATAGGTTGGGGGGCTTCATCTCGTAATGCAGGTTTCTGTTCTCTACCGCCAAGTAAGATGTCTTTTAAAAAGATGCAATCTATTTACGGCAATGATGAAACTAAAAAGTTCTTTAAAAACTCTGTTGAAGGCTCAAATTATACAAAAGATATTATACAAGAATATAATATTGATTGTGATGTAACGGGGGATAGTAATTACGTTGTAGCCCATCATCCAAATAAGTTTAAAGATATTCAAGAACAAGCCAAAGCTTACAGAGAAGAGTTTGGCATTGAAACTGAGATTTATTCAAAAGAAGACTTTGATAAAATTGGCCATGGTGGCACAGAGCAATTTGGAGCTTTTTCTTATAAACCTGGTTTTGCAATCAATCCTCTTAAATTTGTTAATGGCATTGCAAAATATGCTTTATCTAAACAATTAAAAATCTTCGAGCACACTAAAGTGGATAAAATTGATAAAGAGAATGGTGCTTATATTTTAAGGACGAAAGAAGGATCTATTCGATCAAAAAAAATAGTTGTTGCAACAAACGGGTTCTATCAAGAAGGCTTAATCCCAGAGATGAATTCAAGAATTTTACCAGTAATTTCAAATATTATTGTCACCCGAGCCTTAACGAAGCAAGAAATTGACCAACATAATTTTAAAACATTTTCTCCAATAGCTAATACTAAAAATCTTTTATATTATTATCGAAAGTTACCTGACAACCGAATTTTATTTGGCACTAGAGGGGATTTAAGTGGCAGTGATCAATCTAATTTAAATATGTCTAAGAAAATGGAAAAATTTTTAAAAGATATTTTTCCTAAATGGAAAGATATTAATATTGATTATAATTGGCGGGGATTAATTGCTTTATCTCAAAAATTAACTCCCTCCATTGGTAAAATTGATAATGAAGAGATTTATTATGGATTTGGTTATAATGGGGTTGGAGTGAGTGCTGCTCCTTGGACTGGAAAACAATTGTCTAAGTTAGTATTATCAAACAGTAAAGAGTTAGATATTTCAAAAATTTATAAAGGATTACCTAAGAAATTTATCTTCCCCCAGTTAAGAACATTTTATTTTAGATTAGCGGTGTGGTTTTATGCAATTAAAGACAGATTTAATATTTAAGAAAATATATGATAAAAATTAATTTATGAATGTATTTATAATTTTATCAGTATTGGTAATTGTTGTTGGGGTTATTTTACTAGTTGCATCACCTGCTGCGTTATTTACTTTGAATTGGAAAGAAAAGTCAGGAAAAGACAAATTTCTAATGTTCTTATTTTATGGTATTTTGGTTTATATAATAAATATCATTTTTTGGATTATTAAATAACAATATTAACCATTCTCAAGATCTCTTTATCCTTATTTAGTGTTAGCTAATTCCATCACCTAGACACCTGATTTAAGTTTTGGTAGGGTTTGTTGGTGAGTGATATTTTTCCAAAAGGATCGGCATGGATGAACGGTGAATTCATTCAACTTTCTGAAGCTAAAATTCCTATTTTAGATTGGGGTTTTCTAAGATCTGATGCCACATATGATGTTGTCCATGTTTGGAAGGATAGATTTTTTCAATTAGATAAACATATTGATCGTTTTTTTAAATCAACAGAAAAACTGAGAATGCCATGCAGACTTAGTCGTGAAGAAATACAAAGAATATTAGCAGGCTGTGTTAAAAAAGCTGATCTTGAAGATTCTTATGTTGAAATGATACAAACAAGAGGAATGTCTCCAAATTTTGTTAGAGATCCTCGAAAAGCGACACCACGTTTTATGGCTTTTGCAGTACCCTTTGGTTGGATACTTAAACCAGAAGATTTTGAAAAAGGATTAGATGTATATTTAACCGATATAACAAGAATTCCTCCAAGTTCAGTTGATCCTACTATTAAAAATTATCATTGGATGGATTTAGTCACCGGTATGCTTGATGCTTATGAGAGAGGACATCATACTGCTTTATTAGTTGATGAGGATAATAATATCTCTGAAGGCCCAGGCTTTAATATTTTCTCAGTTGATGAAAATGGAATTAATACCCCAGACCATGGAGTATTAGAAGGTATCACAAGACAAACTGTTATTGATTTAGCAAAAGAACTAAATATCAAAGTTAATAAAAAATCTATAACGATTGAAATGTTAAAATCCTCTAAAGAATTATTTGCAACCTCAACTGCAGGAGGGGTAATGCCAATAACAAAAGTAAGTGGGGAAAATATTAAACAAGGAACGGTAGGGGATATTACAAGAAAAATTCACAAACTCTATTGGGATAAGCATTCAGATCCTATGTGGAGTACATCTATAAATGACATATTATAAAAAATGAACATTAAACAAGCAGTTATCTTCGTCTTCATTCCATCAACTGGACACCTGATATAAGGTTTGGTAGGTTTAAATTATGTCTGGACTTGAAATACTATTAGCCATTGAACTTACTTATTTAGCTTACACAATAATTATGGATTTATGATCAAATATATTCTGCCAGCTATAATCATCTTCTTAATCGTATTATTCTGGGAAAAGATTACTGAAATAGTGTTTAAAAAATTTAATATTAGATTGAATTATATTATTGTCAGTGCTGTGTTAATAACTATCGCTATAATAGTTTTATTAATCAATCTTTAAATTCTACGACCTTTTAGTTGATTAACTCTCATTCCTTCACTTAGATATCTGATTTTATTGGATGATGGTGCCCCCGCACGGATTCTAACCGCGGACCTATTGATTACAAATCAATAAGCTTAATAAAATTTTCTTTCATAGCTAAAGATGGAGGTTTCTACTAAAAATAAAGACGGTACATGAAGTTAACTGAAACAACTGTTAGAACAATTACGAGCAAGTAAAGAGAGATATAATCTTTTGGAGATAACATGGTTTATGAATACTTGACTTACTAGGAACTTGCTAGCTTCTTTTTAGGATCATAGAAAGGTTTTTCAACAACTGTTGCTTTAATGATTTTGTCATTCATTTTAACATCGAGTGCAGTTCCAATCTCTGAATTATTAATTGTAACCATTGCAAGGGCTATGTTTTGTTTAAGTCTTGGTGAATATACTGCAGAAGTAATTTTACCAACTTGCTGATTATCTTTTAAGATTTCCCAAAAGGTAGTGTTGGGTCCAGTTAAGGGTTCACAATCTAAGATCACACCAACTTGTTTTCTTTTAACACCATCTTTATTAATTTTTTGTAAAGCAACTTTTCCGATAAAGTTTATATCGGTATCAAGGTTCACAAGTCGTCCTAAATTTAATTCATAAGGGTTAGTGTTAATATCAGCATCAGCATGGTACGATAACATTCCACCTTCAATACGTCTAATTGATGATGTGTGACCTGGTTTTAATCCATGAGGTTTACCAGCTGCCATTATTTTTTCCCAAAGTTTGTCACCCTTAGATCCATCTCTTAAATATAACTCATAACCAAGTTCACTAGACCAGCCTGTTCGAGAGACAATTAAAGGAATGCCATCCAAATCTAATTCACGTAACCAATAATATTTAAGATCATTAATACTTTCACCAAATAAAGCCTCCATAATTTTTCCAGAGTTTGGTCCTTGTAATTGAAGAGGGGAGACATCGGGCTCAATAATTTTAACATTAAGACCTGAATTGATTGCAACGCCTTGTGCCCATAATAAAATATCACTATCAGCAAGTGATAACCAATAATGGTTTTCTTTTAATCTTAATAAAACTGGATCATTTAAAATTCCACCATCATTATTAACTATTAAAACATATTTGCATTGTCCAACTGCAAGCTTTGATAAATCCCTTGGCGTTAACAGTTGAATAAATTTTGTAGCATCGGGTCCTGTAATTTCTACTTGTCGCTCCACTGCAACATCACATAAAATTGCTTCATTAACTAAATTCCAAAAGTTTTGTTCAGGAGAACCAAAGTCACGAGGAATGTACATGTGATTGTAAACTGAAAAGCCAGTTGCACCCCATTTAACAGTTGAATTAAAGTAAGGGGATTTTCTAATTTGCGTTCCAAAACCGAAGTTTTTTTTATCTTCCATTTTCAAAACCTATTAATTATTTGATTATTTTAAAAGCTTTATTTCTTATTTTTCACAATCCTCTGTCGCAAATGCTGTTTGCTCCATAATCTCTTCAGGCTCTTTGCTGAAAACTTCATCCATCTCTTCATCACTAAATTTTGCACTTAATTTATCAACGGTGCACTGACAGTATATTTTAGCACCATCCGGGCCAATATAAGCTTTAGAGTTAGAGTAACAACCAATGTATAATTCCTTCTCATATTCAGGGCTTAAAGCGTGACTTTTAGAGGTAAACAGGAGGATAAAAATTAGTAAATATTTATATTTTTTGATCATATTCGCCAACTTTGCCAGTTTTTTGTAAAAGATCATCAATAAAATCAAAGATCTTTTTCTTTCTCTCATTCGATGTTGGACTTTCAGTAACAATTACAAGAGATGGTTTATTAGATGAAGCTCTAATTAATCCCCATGAACCATCTTTAAAAGAAAATCTGATACCATTAACAGTTAAGACTTCACTAATTTCTTGATCATCAATTTTTGTTTTATTATCTTTTAATTCATTTACTTGTTTAACTAACTCTTCAACTACTTGGTATTTCTCTTCATCCTTACAAAAGGGAGCCATGGTTGGTGTTTGAAAAGTGTTAGGTAGTTCTTTTATAATCTCATTCATAGATTTGTTTTCATTATCTAATAAATGGCACACTTGAATTGCAGAATTAATTCCATCATCATAACCAAAACCTAATGGTTGATTAAAGAAAAAGTGACCACTTTTTTCAAATCCAGCTAAAGCTTTTTCTGTATTAACTTTTCTTTTAATGTGTGAATGTCCCGTCTTCCAATAAATGGTTTGACAGTTATTCTCATTTAACACTTTGTCAGTTGCGTACAATCCAGTTGATTTAACATCGACAATAAACTTAGAATTTTTATGAGTTTTAGATAAGTTTCTTGCAATCAATAATCCAATTTTATCTGAAAAGATTTCATCTCCAATGTTGTCTATCACACCAACTCTGTCACCATCACCATCAAAGCCAAAACCAATATCAGCATTATTATCTTTTACAGCTTTTGCGATTGCATGTAACATTTCTAAATCTTCTGGATTTGGATTATATTTTGGAAAAGTCCAATCTAGATCACAATCAAGCTCAATTACTTCACAACCAATTCCTCTTAAAATTTCAGGGGCAAATATTCCAGCCGTCCCATTACCACAAGCAACAACTGCTTTAATTTTTTTTGTTATTTTATTTTTATTTATTAAATCATCTTTATAAATTTGTTGAAAACCTTCTATTTGTTTCTCAACCCCTTTTCCTTTTATGAAATTTTCATTTAAAGTTATTTCTTTTAATTCTTTCATTTCTTCTGGTGCATGGGTTAAACCTTTTTTGATACCCATTTTAACTCCAGTCCAACCATTTTCATTGTGACTAGCAGTTACCATTGCAACAGCATCAGCATCTAAATTAAATTGTGCAAAATAAACAGTAGGGGATAATGATAAACCTATGTCTTCAATATTACATCCAGTTGAAAGTAGTCCTTTTTTAAGAGCAGATTTTATTTCTTCACTGTAAGATCTATAATCATGACCAACAATTACTCTTGGGTTGGTTTTTTTAGTATGTTTTATAATTTGAGTGCCCAAACCTTTGCCCAGATTCTCTATTCCGAGTTGGTTTATGTCCTTCTCATACAACCATCTCGCGTCATACTCTCTGAAGCCATATGGATCTATTTTTAAATTTGTTGTCATTGTTAACCTTTCTTACATTCATTTTATTTTTTTATTGATTTTTTTTTCTTATGTTCTATAAATGTTCTGTTGAATAATGATTTATATGGTGTATCAATGGTTTCAGCATACAACATGTAGTTGTTTTGTGAAAAATAACTTATAAAATATTAAAATATGAACAAAATACTATCACAGGCACTCAAGAAAGCTGTCTCCGAATATAGCCCAAATAATAGCGAACTTTCAAAGAGTAAAGGTCCAGATTTATTTTCACTTAGCAATGATACAGAACTTTTTCAAAATGAAAAAGGTATAATTATTAAAATTGATAGAACAAGAGATTCAAAATTAACTGACTTTGGTAAAGCAACTTTAAAAGATAGATACTTAGGTCAAAACGAATCTTTTCAAGATTTATTTGCTCGTGTTGCAAGTTCATATGCAGATGACAATTTACATGCACAAAGAATTTATAACTACATTAGTAATTTATGGTTCATGCCAGCTACTCCAGTTTTATCTAATGGTGGAACCAAAAGAGGTTTGCCAATTTCATGTTTTTTAAATGAAGCATCAGACAGCTTAAATGGAATACTTGATTTATGGAGTGAGAACGTTTGGTTAGCTGCTAAAGGTGGTGGGATTGGAAGTTACTGGGGTAACCTTAGATCTATTGGAGAAAAAATTGGTAAAGTTGGAAAGACATCAGGAATAATTCCCTTCATTAAAGTAATGGACTCGTTAACGATGGCGATTAGCCAAGGTTCATTAAGAAGAGGATCTGCTGCTTGTTACCTTCCAATTGATCATCCTGAAATTGAAGAGTTTATTGAAATGAGAAGACCTACAGGTGGTGATCCAAATAGAAAAGCATTAAACCTTCATCATGGTGTTTTAGTATCAGATGCATTTATGAGAGCTGTTGAGACAGATGAACAATGGGCATTAAAAAGTCCTGCTGATGGAACTGTACAACAAACGATCTCTGCAAGAAATTTATGGATTAGATTATTAACTGCAAGAATTGAAACAGGCGAACCTTATATTATCTATATCGATACAGTTAATAGACAAATTCCTCAACATCACAAACTTGCTAACTTAACTGTTAAAACTTCTAACCTTTGTAGTGAGATAACTTTACCTACGGGAATAGATAAAAATGGAAGAGATAGAACGGCTGTTTGTTGTTTATCATCTTTAAACTTAGAAAAGTATGATGAGTGGAAAGACGATAACGTTATGATTAATGATGTTATGAGATTTTTAGATAATGTATTAACTGATTTTATTGAAAGAGCTCCTGAACAATTTGATGATGCAAAATATTCTGCTGAAAAAGAAAGAAGTGTTGGTCTAGGTGTTATGGGCTTCCATTCTTATTTACAGCAACATAGTATTCCACTTGAATCTGTGATGAGCAAAGCTTGGAATAAAAAAATATTTAAACATATTCAAGAGCATGTAGATCAAGCCTCAAAAGATTTGGCTGATGAAAGAGGACCATGTCCAGATGCTGCTGATTATGGTTATAATGAAAGATTTTCTAATAAAACTGCTATTGCACCAACTGCATCGATTTCTATTATCTGTGGTGGAGCATCCCCTGGAGTAGAACCAGTTGCAGCTAATAGTTATACGCACAAAACTTTATCTGGATCATTTAATGTTAGAAACAGATATTTAGTAGAGTTATTAGAAAAACATGGGAAAAATACAGACGATGTTTGGTCTGAAATTACAACAAACCAAGGTTCTGTTTCTCATTTAGATTTTTTAACTGATTTAGAAAAAGATGTTTTCAAAACTGCTTTTGAATTGGACCAAAAATGGATTATTGAATTAAGTGGAGATAGAACGCCTTTTATATCTCAAGCACAATCAATTAACTTATTTGTACCAGCGGATATTCATAAAAGAGAACTACATAAAATTCATTTTGATGCTTGGAAAAAAGGTTTAAAGAGCCTTTACTATTGCAGATCAAAATCAATTCAACGTGCGGAAAATGTTAATGACACTAAAGCAACAGACGTTACCGCGAACGTTTACAAATCAAAACCACAAACAACTGAACAACCAGAATACGAGGAGTGCCTATCATGTCAGTAGAAAAAATGGATGCTAAAATTATCCAACCACCAAAAGAAAAAATAGTTCAACCACAAAAAATGGGGCTATTAGTTGAAAACCCAGTTTACAAACCATTTAGATATCCATGGTGTTATGATGCCTGGTTAACACAACAAAGAATTCACTGGTTACCAGAGGAAGTGCCTCTTGGTGATGATGTTAGAGATTGGCAGAAAAATTTAACTCAATCTGAAAAAAATTTATTAACACAAATTTTTAGATTTTTTACTCAAGCTGATGTTGAAGTACAAAATTGTTATTTAAGACATTACACAACTGTGTTTAAACCTACAGAAGTTTTAATGATGATGACTGCTTTTGCTTCAATGGAAACAGTTCACATCGCAGCTTACTCTCATTTACTTGATACGATAGGAATGCCTGAATCAGAATATTCTGCGTTCATGAAATATAAAGAGATGAAAGATAAATACGACTATATGCAAAATTTTGACATGAGTTCAAAAAAAGATATTGCATTAACAGTAGCTGTATTTAGTGCGTTCACTGAAGGCTTACAATTATTTGCAAGTTTTGCAATCTTACTTAACTTTCCAAGACATAATAAAATGAAAGGCATGGGCCAAATTGTTACTTGGTCAGTAAGAGATGAAACGTTGCACTGTAATTCTATGATTAGATTGTTTAAAGAGTTCATTCATGAGAACCCAGAAATCTGGACTCCTGAATTAAAAGCAGAACTTTATAAAGCATGCAGAACAATCATTGAGCATGAAGATGCTTTCATTGATTTAGCTTTTGAAATGGGTCCTATGCAAGGTCTTACGGCGCAAGATGTAAAACTTTATATAAGATTTATTGCTAATAGAAGATTATCTCAGCTTGGATTAGAGCCAATTTATGATGTGGACAAGAACCCACTTACTTGGTTAGATTCTATGTTGAATGCAGTTGAACACATGAACTTCTTTGAGGGTCGTTCTACTGAATATTCTAAAGCATCTACACAAGGAACTTGGACAGAAGCCTTTAGTTAATCTTTTGAAATATAAGAAATATTTTAGAAAAACTAGCCTTAAACAAGAAGGTATTGGAGAGCATTTTCTTAATGAAATAGCCTCCAAGAAACCTAAAAATTTCCTTGAGATTGGTGTGTTTCATGGTGTTACAGCACGAAATGTTTGTGAGTTATTACACAGCATTCATGGAAATGATTTCAAATATATAGGATTAGATTTGTTTGGTGAGAGTGTTGAAAATGCTAATGAAGTTATACCAAACACTAAGTTTAATAATCCGTTAAAGCAAATATATTTTAAATATATCTTAAGACAAGATCCATACTCAGTTGAGGCGGTAACCTATCTTTTAAAAAAATTTAAAGAAAATATTCATTTAATTAAAGGGAATTCAAATTTACTTTTAAAAAAGATGGATATGTCTCAAATTGACTATGTCTTTTTAGATGGAGGACATGCTTATGAGACGGTTAAAAATGACCTTCATTATTCAAAACCAGTTCTAGATAATAATGGAACCATTCTTTGTGATGACTATAACTTAAGTCAAGCACCAGGGGTCAAACAAGCTATTGATGAATTTGTCAGAGATAATAATTTTAAGTCTGAAAATATCTTTGAAAGATTTGTAAAAATAGAAAAAAACTAACTTTTCTAGCTTAGATTTTAAAATCTTATTTTTCTAATACTTTATAAAATATAAAATCAATTTCTAAAATTATCAAAATTTAATCTATATATTCCATTAAAATCTGACGATAGATATATATTTCCATTAGAATCCTCAAAAATTTCATTTTTACGGTTTGTCATGAAGTGTCTCAAAGGCCTGTCTAAATAAACTTTTTCTATAGAGTGAATTTTTTCTAGTTTTTCATCTAATAAAAAAATCAATAGTGATTTTCCTGGTCTTAAATTATTGCCATAAAGAGATAATCCAATCAAACAATTTTTTTTGTAATAATTTTTTAATTTAGAGGGACAAGTATTCAATGCAGAAATTCCAATCGAAGGTACAAAGGCAAATAATGGTTCTTTAAATCCATTTTCTTCGTGCCCTAATGGGTAAGATTTACCACCATCATCGTAAGAGTATTTAGTTCCATATGAAACTTTAGGCCAACCATAATTAGAACCTAACGTGATCTTATTTAGCTCGTCACCACCTTGAGGGCCATGTTCCACTGAAAAAATTTTATTTTTTATTTGTGTTATTCCTTGGGGATTTCTATGACCTATCGAAAAATTCTTAAGTTCTATTTTTTGTTTTTTAAAGTCTTCAATATTAATATATAAAATTTTACCAAAATATGAGTCTTTGTCTTGAGCTAAATTATTAATAGAAATAGAGTTTGTTGTTGGTGTTCCTATACTAATTAGAATCTTATCATTATAATGAATTGAGCTACTGCCCAGTCCATTAAAATCAATAGTTGTGCCCTCATCTAATGTTAAACATTGAGATTTTAATAGCTCGAGACCATCAGAGAGATTTACAATTGCTGCATAATAACAGTTTTTGTTTTTAGAAGAAGCTAAACCATAGATCTCTTCATTTACATAAAAAACATTTTTTAATCCACCATTAAAGTCTTTAGTAAAATTTTTATTAATTTTTAGTTTTTTAACGTTATCTTTTTTTAAACTAAAACCCTCTTGTGTGAAAATTTCAACTTCATTAATATTAAAATCTTTGTTATTAGAATTATTTACTACAAATGAAGTTTTGTCTTCTAGTGAGATTATTTTTTCAAGTTTTAATGTAAAATGATTTGAATTGAATATATCACTATTTTTTTTTCTTTTTAAATCCTCAAACTTATGTTCAGGTTTGTATAGTTTAGCTTTGTCTTTTATATATTCAATTTTTTCGGGGTTTTCATAGGTCCATATAATTGCTATTAATATAGTTAATAACCAACTGAAAAATAAATATTTTTTTTTGTGCATTTTTTAAAAATACAACCTTAGAATTTTCTAAAATATAATGAAAGAAATTATTTATTTATTACTCAATACAAAAAATTATCTTTGATTTAACTGTATAACTTTTCTATGTTTACTACCTTTATAACTAGCAAGAGGTCTAATCAATTTGTTAGCAGCATGTTGCTCCATAATATGTGCTGACCAACCTGTAATTCTTGAAATTACAAATATTGGGGTAAAGAAATCAGTATCAAAACCCATTAAATGGTAAGTAGGTCCTGTTGGGTAATCAACATTTGGATAAATATTCTTTTCTTTAATCATTACCTTTTCAACAATGTCATAAATTTTTTCAAATGTTTTATCTTTTTTAATAATAGCTACTCTTTTAAAGTATTCTCTCATGGTTGGAACTCTTGAATCTCCACTTTTGTAAACTCTATGACCAAATCCCATCACCACATCTTTGTTTTTAAGAGCCTTCGTAATCCATTTTAAAGCGTTCTCAGGTTTTTTAATTTTCTTCATCATGTGCATTACTTCTTCATTAGCACCACCATGAAGAGGACCTTTTAAACTAGCGATCGCACCTGTGATTGCTCCATGAATGTCAGATAAACTACTGGTAATAGTTCTTGCAGTAAATGTGGATACGTTAAAACTATGCTCAGCGTATAAAATTAGTGATACATCAAAAGCTTTAACAATTTCTTTTTCAGGAACTTTTCCAAAGCACATATGGAAAAAGTTTTCAGAAAAAGTAAGATTTTTCTTTGGAGCTATAATTTTTTTCCCTTTTCGAAGTCTGTAAAAAGCTGCTAAGGCAGTAGGTGTTTTTGCAAGAATTCTAATCGCCTTTCTTAAATTTGCTTTTGGTGAGCTATCTTTAGTTTCTTTGTCTTCAAGACCCATGAAACTAACAGCTGTTCTCGCAACATCCATTGGATGAGAATTTTTAGGTATTTTTTTTAAAATACTTAATAAATTTTTAGATAAAG
Source organism: Candidatus Pelagibacter sp. PS_17 (assembly GCF_059417945.1). Classification (NCBI taxonomy): domain Bacteria; kingdom Pseudomonadati; phylum Pseudomonadota; class Alphaproteobacteria; order Candidatus Pelagibacterales; family Candidatus Pelagibacteraceae; genus Candidatus Pelagibacter; species Candidatus Pelagibacter sp. PS_17. The sequence goes on along the minus strand of NZ_CM182073.1, from coordinate 752,560 downwards.
TTATTTCTTTAGATAATTCTTTCTTAAATTCTTTTAATTGTTTTTTATTAGGTAATTCTTTATTTAAAATTAAGTAAGCAACTTCTTCAAAATCACATCTTGCACATAAATCTTGAGCTGCATAACCTCTATAAGTAAGAGAATTGATCTCTGGCATAACTTTTGAAATTTCTGTTTCATCAACAACTATCCCTAGTAAACCTTTTTTAATATCATCACTCATTATTCATGTCCTTCCGTACTAAAGTTATAAATTTTTTCATCTAACGAATTGTACTTTTCATATTCTACTAACTCGTAAAGTCTTTTTCTAGTTTGCATTTTATCAATAATGTTGTTCTGATGTCCATTCACAAAAATGTCTCTAAGACCATCTTCTACATTTTTCATAGCCAATCTTTGTGTGGTTACTGGATAAATCACAATATTATACCCAAAATTTTCTAACTCTTTGTAATTGAATAACTTAGATTTTCCAAATTCTGTCATATTAGCCAGTAAGTAACATGATAATTCTTTTCTAACTTTTTCAAAATCTTTTTCATCCTGTAAAGCTTCTGGGAAAATAATTTCAGCTCCAGCATCAATATATGCCTTACATCTATCAATCATCTTATCTATTCCCTCAACTCCTTTAGCATCAGATCTTGCTATAATTTTAAAATTTTCATCTTGTTTTGCAGCAACACATTCTTTAATTTTCTTAACCATTGCTTCAGTTGAAATTAATTCTTTGTTATCTAAGTGACCACATCTTTTTCGTTCTACTTGATCTTCTAAGTGAACTGCTGACACCCCAAATTCTTCAAAAGTTTTAATAGTTTCTTCACAAGACTTAAAGCCAGTGTCGATATCAACGATGGTAGGTAAACTTGTAACTCTAGATATTAAATAAGATCTAGTACTAACATCTTGCAGCGTAGTTAAACCAATATCTGGAAATCCTAAATCATTAGCCATAACTCCACCTGATACATAAACTGCATCATACCCAATTTCTTCAATTAGTTTTGCGGTTAGTGGGTTATAAGCACCAGGAACTCTTAAAATTTTATTTGATTTTAGTTTACTAACAAAGTCAGCTCTTTTTTGACTGGGCTCTTTTTCTACAAAATGCATTAAAAAATTCCTTGTTTCGTATTTTTCTTTATCTGACTTCTTTTAACCTGGATGTTTAATTTATTTAACTCTCCAGCTTTCAGGTTTTTAAGATTTTGAACAACTTTTAAGAAACGTGCACTCTCTTTTTTATCTAAGATACCGTCTGTTAACGTTAAAAACTTATTAATATAATTTTGTCTTTTAAACGGACGTGCTCCATAAGGATGAGCATCTGCTCTATCTAATTGTTCTGTAATTTTTTTACCATTATTTAAAGTAACTACAACTCTTGCACCAAATGATTTATTTTTTGGATTAGGATCGTGATATTTTTTAGTCCATTTTTTATCTTCAAACGTCGTAATTGATTTCCAAATTTTTATAGTGCTTTTTCTATTAGCTCTTTGTTTGGTATATGATTTAACATGGTGCCAATCAGCATCCTCAAGTGCTACTGCAAAAATGTACATAATAGAGTGATCAAGTGTTTCTCTACTTGCATTTGGATCCATTTTTTGTGGATCATTTGCACCAGTTCCAATTACGTAATGAGTGTGATGACTTGTGTAAATATCAATTTTTTTAATTTGATTTAAATTAGGAATTTTCTTATTAAGTTTTTTAGCAATATCTATTAGTGCTTGAGACTGATACTCAGCTGAATATTCTTTTGTATAGGTCTCAAGTATCGCTCTTTTAGATTCTTTTTTCTTTGGAAGTGGCACATTGTATAAAGCTTTCTTGCCATCTAATATTCTAGCTATAACACTGTCTTCTCCTTCATAAATAGGACTTGGAGCACCTTCACCACGCATTGCTCTATCAACTGCTTCAATTGCAAGTTTACCAGCATGAGCAGGGGCGTAAGCTTTCCAACTAGAGATTTCACCTTTTCTAGATTGTCTTGTTGAAACTGTTGTATGTAGAGCTTGTTGAACTGCTTGATAAATTGTTTCAGTGTTAAGTTTTAACATTGTACCCAAACCTGCAGCAACACTTGGTCCTAAATGTGCTATGTGATCTATTTTATGTTTATGCAAACAAATTCCTTTAACTAAATTAACCTGAACTTCATAACCTGTGATAATTCCTCTTAACAAATCTAGTCCACTTTTTTTAGTTTGTTGAGCAACACTTAAAATGGGTGGAATGTTATCTCCAGGATGACTGTAATCTTCTGCTAAAAAAGTATCATGAAAATCAAGCTCTCTAACAGCTGTTCCATTGGACCAAGCAGCCCATTCACAATCAAATTTTAATTTTGAATCAATACCAAATAAATTTGCACCATTTTTTCTAGGATGCTTTAGGGCCATTTCTCTTGAAGAGATAACCGCTCTCCTATTTAAAGAAGCAATGGCAACTGAAGCATTATCAATTATTCTATTAATAACCATCTCAATGGCTGCCTTATCTAATTTTGCATTATCAGAGGCAATTTCAGCAATTTTCCATGCTAATTGATTTTTTTTAGGTAAATCAATTTTTGATGGGTAAACTTTAACTTTATGTGAAATCATTAGGCCTCCTTAATTGTGCAAACCTATTAATAGTAAGAAAAAAAATTAAATCAATCTTTTAAGTAAGTTGAAACTATTTTTTCAACACCAATAAAGTCTTTTATTAAATGATTATGGTAAATTTCATTAGAATTTTTTTCTGTATAACCATTTTCTAATAAAATAACAGGAACAGAGGCAGCCTTAGCTGCATTTGCATCAGTTTCACTATCCCCAAACATTAGAGATTTTTTTACATCACCCCCGATGATTTCAATAATACTTGTTATGTGTCTTGGATCGGGTTTGCAATAATCAAACGTATCTGAACCTGCAACGTACTCAAAGTAATCATAAATTCCAATCTTTTTTAAAAGATCAATTGCTAGGTGTTCTTGTTTATTGGTACAAACTGCCATTGAAATTTCTTTTTCTTTACACCATTTTAAAAATTCTTTTACCCCATTAATAAGTGTGCTTTCTTTAATAATATTTTTTCCATAAAAATTAACAAAATCTTTTACCATTTCAGCTTTAATTTTTTGATCATCAATTTTACCAAACTCTTTTTTTGCTTGTCCCCATATAGATCTACCAATCATCGCACCAGCGCCTTGACCTACTAAATTTCTAATGTCAGCAGTAGATTTGGTAGGATAACCATATTTTCTCATTACATGATTATGAGCATTCATTAAATCAGGTGCGGTATCGACTAAGGTTCCGTCTAGGTCAAATAATATTGAGTATTTTTGAGTCATTAATAAAGTATTTTTAAGAAATAAATTGTGAATTAAGCTATCTATACACTTAATATAAAAATATTTCCAGATGAAACAAATAAATTCTAATATTGAACAAGAAAAACTTCGTAAATTTTTTATCAAGTCTGGTGTAAAGATGATTGGTCCTGAAACTATTTTTTTTTCAAAAGATACAAAGGTTGGAAAAAACGTTACTATTAATCCATATGTTGTCATTGGGCCAAAAGTTAAAATTGGAAATAATGTAACTATCAATTCATTTTCACATTTAGAAGATTGTAAAATAAAAAATAAAGTTGAAGTTGGACCTTATGCACGATTAAGACCAGGAACTATTCTTGAAGAAGGGTCTAAAATTGGAAATTTTGTAGAAGTTAAGAAAAGTACAGTTGGAAAAAAATCAAAAATTAATCATTTATCCTATATTGGTGATAGTGAATTGGGTAAAGGTGTAAATGTTGGAGCTGGTACAATTACCTGCAATTATGACGGTGTTAAAAAAAGTAAAACAAAAATTAGAGATAATGTATTTATAGGGTCTAACTCATCATTAGTTGCACCAATTACTCTTGAAAAAAATAGTATTGTTGGAGCAGGATCAGTTATTACAAAAAAAGTTAAAAAAAATTCATTAGCTTTAACTAGAAGCTCTCAAACAGAAGTTAAAAATTACAAAAGAAGAACGAAATAAAATGTGTGGAATAATAGGTATAGCTAGTAATAAACCAGTTTCATCTACAATTATTAATTCTCTTAGAAAATTAGAATATAGAGGATACGACTCTGCTGGAATTGCCACATTATCAAATGGAATTGTAAGTGAAGCAAAATCAGAAGGTAGAGTTGATATTTTAGAAAAAAATCTTGCTGTTAAGAATATGTCAGGCGCTATTGGAATTGGACATGTTAGATGGGCAACGCACGGTATTCCAAATACTATTAATGCACATCCTCATTCTTCAGAGAGTGTATCAGTTGTGCATAATGGGATTATTGAAAATTCTACACTTTTAAAAAAGTATTTAATAAACAAGGGTCATGTATTTAAATCTCAAACAGATACTGAGGTAATTGTTCATTTAATAACAGAGTATTTAAAAGAACTAAATTTAAAAGATGCAATTATTAAAACTCTTAAACAATTACATGGAAGTTTTGCTTTAGGTATAATCTTTAAAGATCAACCAGATCTTATAGTAGGTGCTAGAAGAGGGTCTCCACTTGCAGTTGGCTATGGTCCTAACGAAAATTATCTAGGCTCAGACTCTTACGCTTTAAAATCGATGACTAATAAAATTTCATATTTAAATGATGGAGAGTTTTGCATTATAAAAAAAGACCAAGTTGAGTTTTTTGATGAAGAAGGCTTAAAAGTTAATAAGAAAGTTTTAGAATTATCTTCAAAAGAACAGGATTATGACAAAGGTGATTTTAAACATTTTATGGCAAAAGAGATTGAAGAACAGCCAACAACATTAAAGAACTGTATAAACGAGTATGTTGATACAATTAACAACGACATCAACATCTATAATTTTCCATGGAATATTAAGGAAATTTCTTCAGTTACTTTAATTGGTTGTGGTACAGCTTACCATTCTTGCTTAATGGCAAAATATTGGTTTGAAGAAAATACTACACTTGATGTAACAATTGATATTGCATCCGAGTTTAGATACCGAAAAAATAGATTTAAAGATGATAATTTATATATTTTTGTTTCTCAGTCTGGTGAAACAGCAGATACTTACGCTGCTCTAGATTTATGTAATAAAAATAATATGAAAACTTGCAGTGTAGTTAATGTTATAGAAAGTTCTATTGCAAGAGATTCTAACTTTGTTTTACCCATTCATTGTGGGCAAGAAATTGGTGTTGCATCCACAAAAGCTTTTATGGGTCAAATGCTGGTTCTTTATATCTTAGTATTAAAATTAGGAATTTTAAGAAAAGACTTGGATAAAGATTTATTTTTAAACAAAATTAAAGATTTAAAATTATTACCTAAATTAGTTGAGCAAACTTTACTAACAGAAAGTAAAATCCAGACAGTCTCAAGCTCATTTACTGATGCAAAAGGTTCGATGTTTTTAGGGAGAGGCTTTTCTTACCCAATTGCATTAGAAGGGGCGTTAAAATTAAAAGAATTAGCTTACGTTCATGCTGAAGGGTACCCTGCAGGTGAGATGAAACATGGTCCATTAGCCTTAATTGAAGATGGAATGCCAGTTGTTGTCTTAGCTCCAAGAGATAATTATTATAAAAAAACAATTTCCAATATGCAGGAAGTAATAGCAAGAGGGGCTAAAGTTTTATTGATTACTAACAAGAGCAAAGACGAAGTTTTTTCAGAAAATATTTGGGAAACGGTATTAGTTGAAAGTGCCAATGATGACTTATTACCTTTTTTATTAACTGTTCCATTGCAAAAATTAGCTTATTATTCAGCTCTTAAAAAAGGGTATGACATTGATAAACCTAGAAATTTAGCAAAATCAGTCACAGTTGAATAATAATTAAACTCTGCTACAACACCCCTAGGTTGAACATGAAAAATTGGAAAATAAATAGCTGGAGAAATTATCCTGTAAAACACATTCCTGAATATCCTGATCAAAAAGAATTGGATGGTGTTTTAAGTAAAATTAAAGATTTCCCACCATTAGTTTTTGCTGGTGAGACAAGGCATTTAAAAGAACAATTAGCTGATGTTGTCGATGGAAAAGCTTTTTTATTACAAGGTGGAGATTGTGCAGAAAGTTTTGCAGAATTTCATCCTGATAACATTAGAGATACATTTAAACTGATACTGCAAATGTCTTTAGTGCTTACTTATTCGGCATCATTACCAGTAATTAAACTTGGAAGAATTGCTGGACAGTTTTCAAAACCAAGAAGTTCTCCTGTTGAAAATATTGATGGTGTTGAACTGCCTAGTTACCTTGGAGATAATATTAATGGAATGGAATTTAATGAAAAATCAAGAGTTCCTGATCCAAAAAGACTTTTTAAAGCTTATTCTCAATCTGCATCAACGCTTAACCTTATAAGAGCCTTCTCTCATGGAGGTTTTGCTGATCTTAAAAAAGTACATACTTGGAACTTAGGGTTTATTAAAAACTCTCCAGCTGCAAAAAAATTTAAAGATTTAGAAGATAGAATTGCAGATGCCTTAGCATTTATGGATGCTTGTGGAATTAATTCTGACTTTAATAGAAGATTAAAAACAGTAAACTTTTGGACTTCACATGAGGCTTTATTACTTCCTTTTGAACAAGCAATGACAAGAGTAGATTCTACTACAGGTGAATATCACGATACCTCAGCTCACTTTGTTTGGATAGGAGATAGAACAAGACAACTAGATGGTGGACATGTTGAGTTTTGTAGAGGAATTGAAAATCCAATTGGAATTAAATGTGGACCAACATTAAAAGCTGAAGACTTGATAAATCTTTGCAATAAAATTAATCCAACAAATGAAAAAGGTAAAATAACTTTAATTTCTAGATTTGGTCATGAAAATGTTTCTAAATTTTTACCAAAATTAATAAGAGCAATTAAAAAAGAAGGTTTAAATGTAATATGGTCATGTGATCCTTGTCATGGAAATACAATTAAAGCTACAACTGGATTTAAAACAAGACCATTTAATAGTGTTGTCAAAGAAGTAAAAAATGTTTTTGAATGTCACCAAAGTGAAGGAAGTTATGCAGGTGGATTACATATTGAAATGACTGGTCAAGACGTTACTGAATGCACAGGGGGTGCTCAGAAAATATCTGACCAAGATTTATCTAGCCGTTACCACACTCATTGCGATCCAAGACTTAATGCTAACCAAGCGTTAGAGTTAGCTTTTTTAATTTCTGATGAGATTAAAAAAAATGCTGCTTATTCTAAAAAAAATATTAAAGCGGCATCTTAAAGCATTGTATTGAATACAATTTCGTTTAAATTTTAGGAAATGAAACCATTAGAAAAAGCACAATTTATAAGCAATTGGATTAAAGATTACGTTAACAAGATGCCAAGTAAGGCTCAATCTTTAATCATTGGAATTTCTGGGGGAATAGACTCTTCTGTATCAAGTTCATTGAGCGCAATGACAGGTATTAAAACAATTGTTTTATCAATGCCCATTAAACAAAAATCATCACAACATGACTTAAGCTTAAAACATCAAGAATGGCTTGTTAAAAATTTTGATAATGTTGAAGCACACACAATAAATTTAGATAAATTATTTGAAACGTTTGAGAGTACGTTATCTAATTTTGATAGTGAGCTTGGTATGGCAAATTCTAGAGCTAGAATTAGAATGACTACTCTTTATCAAGTAGCAGCTGCAAACAAAGGTATTGTGGTTGGTACTGGAAATAAAGTTGAGGATTTTGGGGTAGGGTTTTATACAAAATATGGAGATGGTGGAGTTGATATATCTCCTATTGCAGATTGCAATAAATCAGAAGTATGGGAAATAGGTAAATCCATTAATATTCTTCAAGAGATAATTGATGCAGCTCCAACAGATGGATTATGGGATGATGGCAGAACTGATGAAGGTCAGTTAGGTCTTAAATACAAGGAATTAGAAGAAGCTATGAACAATGTTAATTCAATAAATCGTGAAAAATACGAAAAAATAAGAAAGATAAACTTGCATAAAATGGAACCAATCCCAGTTTGCAAGATTCCCAACTAATCTTATAGATTCACAAATCTATAATTAAAGTATAATTCTAAGATAATGAACAAGGATATTTTTTTAACAAACAATCTAAACAATAAAAAAGAAAAATTTGTTCCTATAAATAAAGAAAACATTGGAATGTATGTTTGTGGTCCAACCGTTTATGACAACCCACACATTGGGAACGCAAGACCTCTTGTTATTTTTGATATTTTGTTCAAAGTTTTAAAATCAAAATATGGTCATGATAAAATAAATTATATAAGAAATATTACAGACGTTGATGATAAGATAATTAAATCAGCAAAAGAAAAAAATCTTTCAATATCAGAATTAACAAACAATGTTATTAAAGATTTTAATGATGATTGTAATTACTTAAATTTAGATAATCCAACCCAACAACCAAAAGCTACAGATCATATTGATCTCATGATTAAAATGATATCAACTTTAATAGAAAAAGATTTTGCTTATGTGGTAAACGACCATGTTTATTTTGAAGTTAGCAAATTTGATGATTATGGAAAATTATCGAATAAAAAACTAGAAGATTTAATTGCAGGATCTAGAGTTGAAGTTTCAGAGAATAAAAAAAAATCAGAAGACTTTGTATTATGGAAACCCTCTAAGGATGATGAACCTTCTTGGGATTCTCCTTGGGGTAAAGGAAGACCTGGTTGGCATTTAGAATGTTCTGCAATGTCTAAAAAATATCTAGGTAACATATTCGATATTCACGGAGGTGGAATTGATTTAATTTTTCCACATCACGAAAATGAAATTGCACAATCAAGATGTGCGAATGATACTAAAGTTTTTGCAAATTATTGGATCCATAACGCATTTATTACTATGTCCAATGAAAAAATGGCTAAATCAACTGGCAACATACTTAAGATTAAAGATTTTAAAGATAATGTTGACGGACAAGTTTTAAAACTTGCTCTTATGAGTGCTCACTACAAACAACCATTAGACTGGAACGAAAAGCTCTTAGAAGATTGCAAAAATACTATTGATAAATGGTATGAAGTTTATTTACCCCCAAAAGACAAAATAGTTTTAGATGAAGATATTTTGTCTCCATTATACGATGATTTGAATACACCTGGCTACATTGCAAAGTTACATCAACTGTATGATAAGGCCTTAAAAGGAGGAAATGAAGAGAAAAGTTTATTTGTATTAGCTTGTAATTTTATTGGTATTTTAAATAAAACAAAAGAAGAGTGGATGGAATTTAAAAAGAAAAAATCATCCATTAATGAAGATGATATTTTGGAAATGATTTCACTTAGAAACAAAGCAAGAGAAGATAAGAATTATAAAGAAGCTGATATCATTAGAGATAAGCTTTTAGATAAAGGGGTTTTAATAGAAGACAAAGATGGTAAAACAATTTGGAAACTAAAATGAGCAAACAACAACTTTTTATATTTGATACAACACTAAGAGATGGTGCACAAACACAAGGTGTAGACTTTTCTGTAGATGATAAATTGAAAATTGCCTCAGCTTTAGATAATTTAGGTGTTGATTATATTGAGGGTGGGTGGCCAGGAGCCAACCCTACGGATACTGAATTTTTTCAAAAAAAACATTCATTTAATAATGCTAAACTAACATCTTTTGGTATGACCAAAAGAACTGGTCGTAGTGCCGATAATGATCCTGGACTATCAGCACTTTTAAACTCAAACACACCGGCAGTTTGTATTGTAGGAAAATCTTGGGATTTTCATGTTGATATAGCACTTGGGATTTCTAATGAAGAAAACTTAGAAAACATTAAAGAGACAGCTAAACATTTCGTTAAAGAGAATAAAGAATTCATGTTCGATGCAGAGCATTTTTTTGATGGATACAAGGCTAATCCAAGTTACGCCTTATCATGTCTCAAATCAGCATTTGATGAGGGAGCAAGGTGGATTGTTTTATGTGACACTAATGGTGGAACCTTACCTCATGAAGTTACAAAAATTGTTACAGAAGTTTCTAAAACTATACCTGGAAAAAATTTAGGGATACATGCACACAATGATACTGGTAATGCAGTTGCGAATTCTTTAGCTGCAGTTTGGGCTGGAGTTAGACAGGTGCAAGGAACCATCAATGGTTTAGGTGAAAGGTGTGGTAATGCTAATTTAATGTCACTAATCCCTACTTTTTTTTTAAAAGAAGATTTTGCAACTAATTTTGAATTAAAAATTAAACCAGACAATATTAAAAAATTAACAGAATGCTCTAGATTGTTAGATGAGATTTTAAATAGAAAACCTAACAAACATCTTCCATACGTTGGTGCTGCTGCTTTTTCTCATAAAGGTGGCCTTCATGTATCAGCGGTTCAAAAAGATCCAAAAACTTACGAACATATTGATCCAGTAGAAGTTGGAAATTCTCGAAACATAGTAGTTTCAGATCAATCTGGAAAATCCAATATAATCTCAAGATTAAAAACAATTGGTATAGAAATAGAGGAGAGTGACCCTAAAATTAAAAAACTTTTAGATGAAGTAAAAGATAGAGAATTTATAGGTTATAGTTATGATGGTGCTGACGCATCTTTTGAATTATTGGCCAGAAGGATTATTAGCAAAATACCAAGGTATATATTGATTAAAGAATATGATGTTTCTGTTAAAAAAGATTCATCAGGCACAATTGTTTCTTCTGCAAAAGCTCAGCTTGAAGTTGATGGTGAAAAAATTATGTGTACTGGTGAAGGAAATGGTCCTGTTAATGCACTAGATAATGCTATTAGACAAAATGTAGATCGATTAAACAAATACTCTAAATATTTAAAAGATTTGAAATTAGTTGATTACAAAGTTAGAATTTTAAATACAGGTACTGAAGCAATCACTAGAGTTTCAATAGAAAGCACAGACTCAAAAGGTAAGAACTGGTTCACTATTGGTGTCTCAGCAAATATAATTGACGCTTCATTTAAAGCATTAGTTGATAGTTTAGATTATAAATTATTTAAAGATAAAGCTCCAGCAAGTCTTTAATGTCTTTTAATAATATCTCATTTATCTTACATCAACCTCAACTATCAGAAAATATTGGAGCTTGTGCTAGAGCTGTTAAAAACTTTAATTTTAAAAAGTTAGTTATTGTTAAACCAAAACCAATTTTCCCAAATGATAAAATTTTAGCAACATCAGTTGGGGCAAAAGATCTAATTATTAATGCTAAAGTACATGAAACTTTAGAATCTGCTGTAAAAAAGGTAGATTATGTTGTTGCAACATCTGCAAGGTTTAGAAATAAAAATATTAAACATATTAATTTAGATGATTTAAAAAAAATTGATTTTAATAAAAAGATAGCTTTTTTATTTGGTTCTGAGGCATCTGGTTTATCTAATAATGAGATTAGTTATGCTAATTACACTATGCAAATCCCAACTAACCCTGATTTTAAATCTTTAAACCTGTCACATAGTGTTATTATTATAGCTCATACAGTAGCAAGCATTATTAATTTAAAGGGTGCAAAATATTCTAAATCAAAAAAAGTAAACTTAGCTAGCAAAAAGGATATTCAAGCTATGACTAACTTGTGCATCAAAAAACTAGAGGAAAAACACTTTTTTAAACCCTTAGAAAAGAGACCTATTATGCTTGAAAACTTAAGAAGTATTTTTTCTAAAATGGAGCTTTCTGAGAAAGAAACACGTATTTTATCCAGTGTATTTGCAAGTTTGTCCAAAAAAGGTTGATTGACAAAATAATGAGTAAGTTTATAAACCCACCTATCAAATGACAAAAAGAATAAGCGCTAAACATAAAATAGATAGAAGGTTAAAAATTAACCTATGGGGTAGACCTAAAAGTCCTTTTAATAAAAGGGATTATGGTCCAGGACAACACGGACAAGGTAGAAAAGGAAAACCTTCTGATTACGGAATTCAGCTACAAGCTAAACAAAAATTAAAAGGTTACTACGGTAACATTAACGAAAGACAATTCAGAAATATTTATAAAAAAGCTACCATGTTAAAAGGGGATACGGGTGAAAATTTAATTGGTTTGCTTGAAAGAAGATTAGATTCTGTTGTTTATAGAGCAAGATTTTCAACAACAGTATTTTCAGCGAGACAACTTATTAACCATGGTCACGTAAGAGTTAACGGTAAAAAAGTTAACATTGGAAGTTACGTTGTTAAAGAAGAAGATATAATTGAAATTAGAGATAAATCTAAACAGTTGGCTATAATTGATATCGCTCTAGCTAGTAAAGAAAGAGAAACACCTGAATACATTAATTTAGATGAAAAAAATAAAAAAGTTACTTTTGTTAGAACACCTAAGTTCGACGAAGTTCCTTATCCAGTAATAATGGAACCTAATCTAGTAATTGAATATTACTCTAGATAATAAATATCCTTTTTTAAAAAATTCTTTTAATATTGCTCTTAAAATTCCAATAAAATTGTGAATTAATCCTGAGTGAATTTTATATAAATTTATTATACATTTTTTCTTATAAATAAAATTTTTATGAGATTTTAAATGCAACTGGCAAGATATCTAAATAAATTGTTTCAGAAAGATGGCTTTCTTTTAATTGATGCTAATTCAAATAAATATATTATTGGCACACCAAAAAACAATAAGCCAATCACAGTTAAAATATTAGATAAGAAACTCCATTATAAATTATTTTTTAGGCCAGATTTATATTTTGGAGAAGCTTATTCTAATGGAGATATACAAATTGAAAACGGAAGTTTAACTGATTTCTTAGATATAGCGCTTATGAATATAGGAAGAGGTGAATTAAATTTTTTTAGTATGTTGATAAATAAGCTTTATGGGTCTTATAGATATTTAACAAACTTTAACTTTATAAAAAAATCAAAAATGAATGTGGCACATCATTATGATCTCTCAGATGATTTATACAGTTTATTTTTAGATCCTAAAAAACAATACTCGTGTGGGTATTTTATAAATGAAAATGATACTTTAGAAGATGCTCAAAATAATAAAATACAACACATAATAAAAAAACTTAATATAAAGCCAAATCAAAAAGTTCTTGATATAGGTTGTGGCTGGGGATCTTTAGCTATTGATATTGCAAAAAGTAATAATTGTGAAGTTACAGGGATTACTCTATCTGAAAATCAGTTTAACTACTGTGTTAAAAAAGCCAAAAAGCTTAATTTAGAAAATCAAGTTACCTTTAAGCTAATAGATTACCGTCAGTTAGACGAAAAGTTTGATAGAATTGTAAGTGTTGGAATGTTTGAACATGTGGGTAGGAAATTTTATAAAAATTTTTTTAAGAAAATTGATAATTTGCTTAAAGATGATGGTGTTTCACTAGTTCACACTATTGGCTCAGTTAATCCTCCTAGAGACCCACACCCCTGGATAACTAAGTATATTTTTCCAGGTGGTTATACGCCTAGTCTCAGTGAGGTGGTAACACCTGTTGAGAAAGCTGGATTAATAGTATCTGACATAGAGGTACTTAAATTACATTATTCTCACACTCTAAGGCACTGGAAAGAAAATTGTATTAAAAATAAAATTCAAATAATTAATATGTTTGATGAAAAATTTTTTAGGATGTGGGAATTTTATTTAGCTAGCTGTGAAAGTGCTTTTAAGTGGGGAGACCAAGTTGTTTATCAGTTCCAACTAACAAAGAACTATATGTCAACTCCGAATACTAGAGATTATATTTATAAGTAATAAATTATTTTTTAAAATTAATTCCTTTATCCTCAAGGACTTTTTTGAGTTCACCATTTTCATACATTTCCTTAACGATGTCACAGCCACCAACAAATTCACCTTTAATATAAACTTGTGGAATAGTAGGCCAGTCACTAAATTCTTTTATACCTTCTCTTAAAGACTGAGATTCAAGAACATTTATTCCTTTGTAATTCACTTCTAAAATTTTTAACATATTTGACACAGCCATAGAAAATCCACATTGAGGAGCATCTGGCGTTCCTTTCATAAATAAACATACTTCGTTGGTTTCTATATGACCTTGAATTAAATTTTTTGTACTATCGTCCATTATTGTTCCTTTGTTTTAATTGCTAATGCATGAAGTTCGTTGCCCATTTTCCCTTTTAAAGAATTGTACACCATTTTGTGTTGTTCAATTTTACTTTTTCCTGAAAACTCTTTAGAGGTTATTGTCGCTGAGTAGTGATTACTATCTCCTGCAAGATCTTGAATTTCTATTATAGCATCTGGTAAAGCTTCTTTAATGAGTGTTTCAACTTCTTTTATATCCATTGCCATTTTAATTTTCCATGTAGTTCGTTAGCCAATTTGTATGTGATTTAATCAAATCGTCAATTGATACTTTTGTCTTATCGTCAATTATTAAACCATCTTCATTAACTAACCCAAGTTCATCAAAATGTACGGAGTTTTCTTGAAGTATTTTAGTAGCATTTTCTAGATCATCTTTACTAATTTCAATAATGTATCTTCCCTGATCTTCACCAAATAAGTATTCAAATTGATTAATTAAGTAATTAGACTTTTTAAGAGTTGCACCTTTTTTACCTTTAATACACATTTTAGAAAGAGCAGTAATTATTCCACCTAAAGAAACATCGTGAGCAGATTTTATAAATTTTTTATTAATAAGCTTTAAAATTGTTTCACCATTATTTTTTTCATTAAAAAGATTAATTTCAGGAGGAGGTCCATTTTTTTCATTTAAAATATCTCTTGCAAATAAACTTTGATCCAAGTGACCTTCAGTTTTACCAATAACTAAAAGTATATTATCAGCTTCTTTTAAATCCATTGTAACCATGTTTTGGTAATCTTTAATTAAACCAACCCCCCCAATTGCTGGTGTAGGTTTAATCCCAATATCTTTAGTTTGGTTGTAAAATGAAACGTTTCCAGAAACTACTGGAAACTCTAAGTAAGCACTCGCTTCACCTAAACCTTGAACACACTCAACAAACTCACCCATATTTTCTTCATTTTCAGGACTACCAAAATTTAAGCAATTAGTAATAGCAATTGGTTTAGCACCAACTGAAATTAAGTTCCTCCAACTTTCACAAACAATTTGCTTTCCCCCACTTAAAGGGTGAGCCCAACAATATACAGCAGATGAATCTACAGATGCTGCAACAGCTTTATTGGTACCATGAACTCTAACAACACCAGCATCTCCGCCAGGTTTTTGAATAGTATCACCCATAACGGTATGATCGTATTGTTGCCAAATCCACTCTTTGCTACAAACATTTGGATTAGATAATATTTTATTTAAAACATTTTTTACTTTTAAGGTTTTAAATTGTTCTTTATCAACTTTAATTCTTTTAGGTAATTTAGCTTTTTTCCATTTTCGATCATACATAGGTGAGTTTTCAACCAATGTGTTAACAGGAATATCTGCTACTTTTTCTTCATTAAAATAAAGTTCAATTTTTTTACTTTTTGTTGTTTGACCAATTACAGCAAAATCTAAATTCCATTTATCGAATATTTTTTTAGCCATTTCTTCTTTGCCATTTTCTAAAACAATAAGCATTCGCTCTTGGCTTTCAGATAGCATAATTTCATAAGGGGACATGTTTGCCTCTCTACAAGGAACTTTACTTAAATTGATCTCAATTCCTAAATTTCCTTTTGAAGCCATTTCAATACTTGAAGAAGTTAATCCTGCAGCACCCATATCCTGAATAGCAATAATCGAATCTCCTGCCATTAATTCTAAACAAGCTTCTAATAAAAGTTTTTCTGTAAAAGGATCTCCAACTTGAACAGTTGGTTTTTTTTCTTCAATTTTATCATCAAATGAAGCTGATGCCATGCTTGCACCATGAATTCCATCTCGACCTGTTTTTGAACCAACATAGATCACAGGTTTCCCTAAACCTGCAGCTTTTGAATAAAAAATTTTATCTTTTTTTACATGACCTAGGGTCATAGCATTTACTAAAATATTACCATTATAAGATTCGTCAAAACTAGTTTGACCAGCAATTGTTGGAACCCCCATACAATTACCATATCCACCTATACCGTGAACAACTCCACGTAATAAATTCTTAGTTTTTTTATGCTGAGGTGAGCCAAAATGAATTGAGTTTAAATTAGCTATTGGTCTTGCTCCCATTGTAAAGACATCTCTCATAATTCCACCAACACCCGTTGCGGCACCTTGATAAGGTTCAATAAATGAAGGGTGATTATGACTTTCAATTTTAAATACTATTGCATCATCATCACCAATATCAATAACACCAGCATTTTCGCCAGGACCTTGAATTACGTTTTTTCCTTTAGTAGGCAAGTTTTTAAGATGAAATCTTGAAGATTTATAAGAACAATGCTCATTCCACATTGCTGAGAAAATACCAAGCTCAGTAATATTGGGAACTCTTTTTAACAAATCACAGATTTTTTTATATTCATCTTTTTTTAAACCATGATCAATTGCAAGCTGTTCGTTAACTATCATTATTTTAAATTATTAATTAAGTTTTGAAAAAAAATTGAACCATCTTCACCTGAAAGAGCAGGGTCTATCATTCTTTCTGGATGAGGCATCATTCCTAAAACATTTTTTTGTTTATTAAACACACCAGCTATATTTTGTAATGAACCATTTGGATTAGATTGTTCATTAACATTTCCGTTTTCATCTGAATAAAATAAAGCTATTTGGTTATTGTCATTAATTTCTTTAATTTGATCATTAGAGCAAAAGTAATTTCCCTCATTATGAGCTATATGAAACTCGTAGATGTTTTTTTTATCATCTTTAAAATAAGAGTTATCTTTATTGTTAGCTTTAACAAAAACATTTTTGCAAATAAATTCTAAATATTTATTTCTAAGCAGCACACCAGGCAGTAATCCAGATTCAACTAAAATTTGAAACCCATTACAAACTCCCATAACTTTACCACCCCCTTGAGCAAAGTTTAGAACCGATTTCATAATTTTTGATTTTGATGCCATACTTCCACATCTAAGGTAATCCCCGTATGAAAAACCACCTGGTAAAACTACTAAGTCACTTTTTGGTAGTTCAACATCATCATGCCAAACCATTTTATTTTTAAAGCCAAATTTTTTTAAAGCAACATCCATATCTCTGTCACAATTGGATCCTGGAAAGGTTATTACGGATGAATGCATTTTTTATTATTGTGATCCAATAATTTTAAAGTCTTCTATCACTAAGTTTGCTAAAAGTTTCTTACACATTTCTTCAACTTTTTTTTCAGCTTTTTTCTTATCGTCTTCTTTAGTGTCAATTTCAAAATATTTTCCTTGTCTTACTTCATTAATCCCTTCAAATCCCATACCGTCCAGGGTTTGATGGATAACTTTACCTTGAGGATCTAAAACATCTTTTTTAAGAGTTATAATTACAGATATTTTCATATTATTTTCTTTTTTTAACTGATCTTAACTTTGTAACATTAACAGCACTTAAATTTGATTGCTCATGCAATATACCAAGTCTTTTTGCAACTTCAGTATATGCAGGTATTAAATCACCCAAATTTTTACGAAATCTATCTTTATCTAGTTTTTTATCAGTAATACTGTCCCATAATCTGCAAGTGTCAGGACTAATCTCATCAGCCAGAATAACCTCATTTTTCCCATTTTCTTTAAGTCTTCCAAATTCAAGTTTGAAATCAATTAGTTTAATCCCAACTCCTCTAAACATTCCAATCATAAAATCATTAATTCTAAGAATCATTTTTTTAACTTTTTCTAATTCAGATTTTGTAGCCCAATCAAAAGCTAAAATATGTTCTTCAGCAATAAGTGGATCACCCAATTTATCATCTTTAAGGCAATACTCTAATAGTGGCTGTTTTAGAACTGTTCCATCTTCGATACCTAATCTTTTAGTAATAGAGCCCGTTGCAACATTACGAACAATAAATTCAATAGGTATAATCTCAACTAATTTGATAATTTGTTCTCTCATATTTAGTCTTTTTACTAAATGATTTTTAATCCCAATTTGAGTTAGGTTTGATAAAATATGTTCTGAAATTCTATTGTTTAAAACACCTTTGCCTTCAATTGTTGATTTTTTCAAATTATTAAAAGCAGTTGCATCATCTTTGAAATATTGAATAACCAAATTTTTATCAGATGTTGCGTAAATTATTTTAGCTTTACCTTCATATAATTTTTTACCTTTTTTCATTATTTGAATACTCTTCTAAAAATTAAATCTACGTTTTTAAAATGCGATGAATAATTGAATATAGCCCTTAATCTTTTTGATGAAATTTTAGCCATTATGAATTTATCATCTGATATAACATCAAATAAATTTAAGTTTTCTGCAAAACATTTTTTTGCATAATTTTGAACCATTTTGTAAGATTGTTCTCTACTTAAACCTGATTTTGTTAGCTCTAACATTACTTCTTGTGAAAAAATTAAACCTTTAGTTATATTTAAATTTTCAATCATTTTTTTTGGATAGACAATCATTTTATCTAAAATATTACTTAGTCTTGTTAAAGCAAAATCTAAGGTAATATTTGCGTCTGGACCAATATTTCTTTCAACACTTGAGTGAGAAATATCTCTTTCATGCCATAGTGCAATATTTTCAAGAGCTGGGATTACAGCACTTCGAACCATTCTAGCAAGACCTGTTAAATTTTCACTTAGGATTGGATTTTTTTTATGAGGCATTGCAGATGAACCTTTTTGATCTTTTGAAAAAAACTCTTGAACTTCATAAACTTCAGTTCTCTGTAAATGTCTAATCTCAATTGCAACTCTTTCAACTGATCCTGCAATAATTCCAAGAATTGAAAAATAAAAAGCGTGCCTATCTCTTGGTATTACTTGAGTTGATATAGGCTCAACTTTTAATCCAAGTTTTTTTGCTACATGTTTTTCAACATTAGGATTAATATTTGCAAATGTGCCAACAGCACCAGAAATTGCGCATGTTGAAATTTCATCAATTGCATCAACTAATCTTTTTCTATTTCTCTTAAACTCTTCATAAAATGAAGCTAATTTTAAACCAAATGTTATAGGTTCAGCGTGAATTCCATGACTTCTGCCCATGCAAGGAGTGTATTTATATTTTTTGGCTTGTTTCTTTAAAACTTTTAGAATTTGATCGATATCACTGAGTAAAATTTTACCAGATTGAACTAATTGAATATTTAAACTGGTATCTAAAACATCAGAAGAGGTCATACCTTGGTGAAGGTATCTTGCTTTAATCCCTGCTTTTTCAGTAACAGATGTTAAAAATGCTATAACATCGTGCTTAACTTTACTCTCAATTTGATGAATTCTTTTAACGTTTATTTTAGCTTTTTTTCTAACAATTGATGAAACACCTTTTGGAATTTGACCTAATTTTTCCATGGCTTCTGCTGCTGCAACCTCTACATCGAGCCAAATTTGGTATTTGTTTTGTTCTGACCATATGTCAGTTAGTTGTTTTCTAGAATATCGTTCAATCATTAATTATAAGTAAGGGGGCTTAGAATAACCTTTAACAGATTCTGTAAAGATTTCATAACCATTTTCAGTAATACCTAGCGTATGCTCAAATTGTGCTGATAAAGATTTGTCTTTTGTAACTGCTGTCCAGCCATCTTTTAGCATCTTCACATCCCATTCACCGATATTTATCATAGGCTCAATTGTAAAAGTCATTCCAGGTCTAAGTTCCATCCCTGTATTTCTTCTTCCATAATGTAAAATATTAGGTGGTTCGTGGAATGTTGTGCTTATTCCATGACCACAAAAATCTCTAACAACTGAGTAGCCTTTTTTTTCAATAAAAGATTGTATTTCATATCCAATGTCACCTAATTTTAATCCTGGCTTTAATAAATTAATTGCTCTCATCATCGACTCGTATGTAGCATCAATTAAGTTATTAACTTTAACAGGAGTTTTTCCAATACAAAACATTCGACTTGTATCACCATAATGTTCATCAACTATAGCGGTTACATCAACATTTAAAGCATCACCTTCAACTAAAACTCTATCAGAAGGTATACCGTGACAAACAACATGATTTAAAGAAGTGCATAATGATTTTTTAAAACCTCTATAAAAAAGTGGAGCTGAGTAACCACCATTGTCCCTAATAAATTCATATCCTAATTTATCTACAAACTCTGTGGTTACACCTGGCTTAATATTATCTGTAAGCATATCAAGAGTTCTTGCTGCAAGATTTCCAGCAACTCTCATCTTTTCAAATTTTTCTAAATAATCTGGCATTAATAATTTTAATTTTTTTATCTATTTTAATTTCTTTTGAATTTATTTTACATTGATAAGCCAAAAAGTTAACTCCAGCTTTTTTTGCAAGTAAATAATTTTCATAATATTCTTTATCAATGTCTTTTGCTATTTTAAAATTATCCACACCCTCTATTTGGACTAAAAATAATAGATAGGATTTATAGCCCTTTTTAACCGCCTCTATAAGTGTTTTTAAATGCTTTGACCCTCTAGTGGTAACGGCATCTGGAAATTCTGCAGTTTTTTCTTCTCTGAATAAAGTAACATTTTTAACTTCTACAAATATTTTTTGTTTATTTTTTTCAACTAAAAAATCAAACCGTGTTTCTTTATCAAAAAATACCTCAGCCCTGATACTGTCATTGTTTGCAACTTCTTTAACTAGATTATTTACTAAACCATGGAAGGCAATTTTATTTGCAAAATGAGTATTAACACCAACTAAATTTTTTTTAACTTTAATTATTTCAAGGGTATATTTTAACTTTCTTTTTGGGTCATCATTTTTAGATACATAAACCATATTTCCTTCATCTAATAAGCCCTTCATAGATCCAGTATTAGGGCAATGTGCCGTAACAATTTCCTTGCCAATTTTAACGTCTGCAAAAAACCTCTTATAACGTTTGATCAGTTTGCCTTTTATTAAAGCTTTGGTAAATTCCATATTTAAATTGTATATTTAATAATGACCCAAAATACAAAATTTAATGCAGCAATACTTATTATTGGTAATGAGATTCTATCTGGAAGAACGCAAGACACTAATACCAGCACAATTGCACAATGGTTAAACTCAATTGGTGTAAAAGTTAACGAGGTTAGGGTAATTCCAGATATAGAGAATACAATTATTGAGACCGTCAATCATTTAAGAAAGGTTAATAATTATGTATTTACAACTGGTGGTATAGGACCAACTCATGATGATATTACTGCTCAGTCTATTTCTAAAGCATTTAATCTTGAGTATGAAATTCACAAAGAAGCTTTTAAAATATTAGAAGCTTACTACAAAGTAGGTGAATTTAATGAAGGTCGACAAAAAATGGTATGGATGCCACGTAATGCTAATTTAATATTAAATCCAACAAGTGGTGCTCCAGGATTTAATATAGAAAACGTTTTTTGCTTACCAGGAGTTCCTTCAATTTTAAAATCAATGTTGGGTGGATTAAAAAACAAGATAGTAGGGGGAGACCCAATATTAAGCCATACAATAAGTTTAAAAACTGTTGAAAGTGAAATTGCAAACTCTTTAACCAATGTTCAAGATAACAATAAAGATGTTGAAATTGGAAGTTACCCATTTTTTCATGCAGGAAAATTAGGCGTATCAATAGTAATAAGATCTGAAGACCAACTTAAAATTGATAAGTGTAGTTCTGAAGTATTAGAGTTTGTTAATCAAAAAAAAATAGAAGTAGTTGTTAGATAGTTTAATGCTTTATTTTGCTTACGGAAGTAATCTTAATCATTTTCAAATGAAAAGAAGATGCAAGGACAGTGTCTTTTTAAAAAAAATTAATTTAACTAATTTTAAACTAACCTTTAGAAGCAAATATAGAGCTGCGGATATAGAACCTAAAAAAAACTCAATTGTTCCTGGTGCTTTATTTGAAATATCTAAAAGTGATGAAAAAAAATTAGATGTTTATGAAGATTATCCAGTTCTATATAAAAAATATTATTTTACTTATTATGGTAAAAAAGTAATGACCTATACCATGACTAAAAAAACTTTATTTGCATATCCAACAGAACGATATTTAAATGTTGTAAAGAGAGGTTATAAAGATTGTAATTTAGATAATCGTATTCTTAAAAAAGCATTAAAAGCTTAATTAAAATATTGATATGATTTGTTAACAAAAAGAAGTTGAGTTATAAATAAAAACAGTTAAACAAATGAAAATAGTACATGCCCTCGTGGTGAAATTGGTAGACACAACGGACTTAAAATCCGTGCCTTTTTGGAGTGCCAGTTCGAGTCTGGCCGAGGGCACCACTAAATGAGAGATAAAGTATATTTAGTATTTGATAAAACCAAAGTCTCCCTTAAGATAAAATCAATTCTTATTAAAAAAGTTAACATTACATCTTTAAGAAAATCCAACATAATAATTGTTCTAGGAGGAGATGGTTTCATGCTTCAAACTTTAAAAAAATTACATAAATATAAAAAACCTTTCTATGGAATTAATTCTGGAAACTATGGTTTTTTGATGAATAAGTTTTCTAATGAAAACTTTATTAAAAATTTGAATATCTCTAATAGTGTTAAAATTTATCCTCTACAAATGACTGTGACTAATAAAAAAAATCAAACAAAAAAATCAATAGCTATCAATGAGGTGTCAATATTAAGACAAAGTAAGCAAGCATCATCAATTTCGATTACTGCTAATAATAAAAATATTATTAAAAATCTAATCTCTGATGGCGTTTTAGTTTCAACACCTGCAGGTAGTACGGCTTATAATTTATCAGCACATGGACCAATTCTAAATTTAGATTCAAGAAAGCTAGCAGTAACTCCGATTAGTCCTTTTAGACCTAGAAGATGGAAGGGTACAATTATTAGTGATAAATCTAAAATTTTAATAAAAAATTTAGATACAAATAAAAGACCTATCAGCGCTGTTGCAGATAATTTTGAGGTTAGAAATGCAAAAACAATTAAAATTCAAGCCAATAAAAAAATTAGCTTTGAATTATTATATGATAAAAATAACAGTCTTCACAAAAAAATAAAGATTGAACAAACGCGTAAAGAAACTTCAAATAATTAAGTGATGGTGCCCCCGCACGGAGTCGAACCGCGGACCTATTGATTACAAATCAATTGCTCTACCAGCTGAGCTACAAGGGCATAAACGATTTCTATTAAGAAATCTTAGACTAATCAAGAATTTTTTTTCAAATAACTTAAATGATGAAACACAATCGCTGCACTATTTGAGATATTTAAGCTTTCTACATCCTTATTTATGTCAATCTTCACAAAAAAATCTGTGTACTTTCCAGTATGCTCTCTCATACCAAAACCTTCAGATCCAAACAAAAGAACATTCTTTCCTTCCCATTTGATATCTGTAAAGTCCTTTTCTCCTCTTGCATCAAACCCATATACCCAAAAATTCTTTTCTCTTAAATTTTTAAGTGTTGAATTTATGTTTGATACTTCAAAAATATTAATATGCTCCATGCATCCGCTTGCAGCTTTATACATAAGCTTACTGTCAGACGGAAATTGTCTTTCTTTAACTATTAATCCATCTATATGAAATGAAGAAGCACTTCTAATTAACGATCCAATATTTCTAGGATCCGTCACTTCATCAATGCAAACAAATGTTAATTTATTTTTTCCTTTTATAAATTCTTTTAAGTCGGGTTGATCGATATGCTCAACTTCTGCAATGTAACCACCATGCATAATTTGATCTTTAGAGGTGTACTTATCTAATTCTTTTTTTGATTTAAAATAGACTTTAACGTCTTCAAGGACATTTTTCTTCGGGTTCTTTCTATGAATATTTTTTTTACTTTCTTCTGTTAAAAAAACTTTTAAAACCTTTCTTTTGGGGTTTCTTAAAGCCTCAATTACAGCATGTTGACCAACGATTAAAAAAGATGATTTATTCATAAAATTATCTTTGTTTTATACGTATTTTCCTCCATTTTCACAGTAAATCTCGTGTTGCAATTGCATAATAAAAATATATAAAACGCATGTTGTTTGAAGCTTTATTGAGCAAGGGGACACTTCCCCAAAAAGGAGGGGTTCCAGAGCGGTCAAATGGGGCGGGCTGTAAACCCGTTGACTTCGGTCTTCGAAAGTTCGAATCTTTCCCCCTCCACCAATCAATAAAATTTTTTATAACAATGGAGTGTTATTCTTGATGTTGTGCGGGTGTAGTTCAATGGTAGAACGCTAGCCTTCCAAGCTGGATGTAAGAGTTCGATTCTCTTTACCCGCTCCAAGAAAAAAAGAAATTATTAATAAAACTAAAACTGAGGTAAAAACGTAATGTCAAAAGAAAAGTTCGTAAGAAATAAACCACACTGTAACATCGGTACAATTGGTCATGTCGACCATGGTAAGACAACATTAACAGCTGCTATCACAATTACATTAGCAGAACTTGGTGGAGGAAAAGCTGTTGCTTACGATCAGATTGATAAAGCCCCTGAAGAAAAAGAAAGAGGGATTACAATTTCAACTGCTCACGTTGAATATGAAACTGAAAAAAGACACTACGCACACGTTGATTGCCCAGGTCACGCTGACTATGTAAAAAACATGATTACCGGTGCAGCTCAAATGGATGGAGCTATCTTAGTGGTTAATGCTGCTGATGGTCCTATGCCTCAAACTAGAGAACACATTCTTTTAGGAAGACAAGTTGGTATTCCTGCAATTGTTGTTTACTTAAATAAAGTAGATCAAGTTGATGATAAAGATATGATTGAACTTGTTGAAGAAGAAATTAGAGAACTTTTAACTTCATACAAATATCCAGGTGATAAAACTCCTATCGTTAAAGGATCTGCATTAGCTGCTGTTGAAGGTAGAGATGAAGAAATTGGAAAAAATTCTATTATAGAATTAATGAAAGCTGTTGATGAATTTATTCCTCAACCAACTAGAGATATTGACAAGCCTTTCCTAATGCCTGTTGAGGATGTTTTCTCAATTTCAGGTAGAGGAACTGTTGCAACTGGAAGAATTGAATCTGGTGTTATTAAAACAGGTGAAGAAGTTGAAATCGTAGGAGTTACTGCAACTAAAAAATCAGTTTGTACTGGTGTTGAAATGTTCAGAAAACTTTTAGATTCAGGTGAAGCAGGTGATAACGTTGGTATTCTATTAAGAGGTGTTGAGCGAGATGACATTCAAAGAGGACAAGTTCTTTGTAAACCCGCTTCAATTACACCACACACTAAATTTGAAGCTCAGGCTTATGTACTTAAAAAAGATGAGGGTGGAAGACACACTCCATTCTTTACTAAATACAGACCTCAGTTTTACTTTAGAACAACTGATGTAACTGGAGAAGTTACATTACCAGCTGGAACTGAAATGGTTATGCCTGGTGATGACGCTAAATTCACTGTTACATTAATTACTCCAATTGCGATGAGCGAAAAATTAAACTTTGCTATTCGTGAAGGTGGTAGAACAGTTGGAGCTGGAGTAGTAACTAAAATTATAGAGTAAACTCTATAGGAGTGTAGCTCAATTGGTAGAGTGCCGGTCTCCAAAACCGGAGGTTGAGGGTTCGATTCCCTCCGCTCCTGCCAATAAGCTAAACAATATATTATGAAAAACCCGATAAAATTTATCCAAGAAGTTAAACAAGAAGCCTTTAAAGTTTCTTGGCCTACCGGAAAAGAGACAATGCAAGGTGCATTAATGGTATTTGCTATGGCAGTTATTATGTCTCTTTTCTTTTTGCTTCTTGATCAAGTACTTAAATTTTTATTGGAAGCTTTACTAAAGGTAAGTATTTAATGAAAAATTGGTATATTGTTCAATCACACTCAAATTTTGAGAATAAAGTTGCTGGATTAATTAAGGAAGAAGCTGAAAAAGCAAAAATTTCTGACAAAATTGAAGAAATTGTTGTTCCAACACACGATGTAACAGAAGTAAAAAGAGGAAAGAGAATTCAGAGAAAAAAGAAATACTTTCCTGGTTATGTTTTGATTAAAAGTGAAATGGATAATGATCTTTATCATTTAATTAAAAACTTAAAGCGTGTGAGTGGGTTTTTAGGTTCAAAGGGCATTCCTGTTCCTGTTTCAGATAAAGAAATAGAAAAGATTTTAGGACAAATAAAAGATGGTGTAGCTCAGCCAAAATCTGGTATAGAATACAGCATTGGTGAAAAAGTTCAGGTCGTTGACGGTCCTTTTGCATCATTCAGCGGTATGGTTGAAGATATAGATGAAGAGAAATCAAGACTTAAGGTTTCTGTTTCAATATTTGGAAGACCAACACCAGTTGATTTAGAATATAACCAAGTAGAGAAAGCAAGTTAATGGCAAAAGAAATTAGTGGATATATAAAGTTACAAATTATGGGTGGCCAAGCCAATCCAGCACCGCCAGTTGGTCCTGCGTTAGGTCAACGTGGAATTAATATAATGGAATTTTGTAAAGCTTTTAACGATAAAACAAAAGCATTTGCTGGAAAACCAATTCCAGTAGTTATCACAGTATATAAAGATAAAAAATTTGATTTTGAAATTAAATCACCGCCAGCATCACATTTTATTAAAGAAGCTGCTAAACTTAAAGGTGGATCTAAAGAGCCAGGCAGAAGTATTGCTGGATCAATTACAAAAAAACAAGCAGAAGAAATTGCAACCCAAAAGATGAAAGATCTTAATGCTCACGATCTTGAGCAAGCGGTAAAAATTATTGCAGGATCAGCAAGATCAATGGGGATAGAGGTTAAAGACTAATGCCATCAAAAAGATTTAAACAATTACCTGAAAAAACAAAAGATTTAACTGCTGATGTTATTGAAAATTTATTAGCGACTGTTAAAAAAAATTGTACTACAAAATTTGATGAATCAATTGACTTGAGCTTTCAAGTGAACAACAAACAAAAAAAAGGTGAAGTAAATATTAGAACTGTAGTTAACTTACCTGGTGGAACAGGTAAGAAAGTGAAAGTAGCTGTTGTTTGTGAGGATACAAAAGCCAAAGAAGCTAAAGATGCCGGAGCTGATATAGTTGGTAGCGATGAATTTATTGATAAAATTAAAGCTGGTGAACTTAATTTTGAAAAATTAATTTGTACACCAGGTATGATGGTTAAATTATCTAAGCTTGGAAAAGTTTTAGGTCCAAAAGGATTAATGCCTAACCCAAAATTAGGATCAGTTTCAGAGGACATTAAGCAAGCTGTAACAAATGCTAAATCAGGACAAGCAGAAATTAGAAATGATAAAGATGGGAATATTGGTGTAAGTATAGGTAAGAAATCTTTCCATGATGATCAATTACTTAAAAATTTTCATGCTATTTTAGATACTTTAGAAAAAGAAAAAGGAAACCTAACCTTAAAAGGTGACTTAATAAAAAATACTTTTATAACGTCAAGCATGGGTGTTTCGTATAAAATTAAATTAGGAAAAGTTATATAGTTATGATGAACAAGGAACAAAAAAAGAATTACATTAGTGAAATGGAAACACAGTTTCAGAATAATGAAGCTGTAATGGTAACTCACTACCAAGGCCTTACAATGTCTCAACTTGATGAACTTAGAGCGCAAATGAGAGAACATGGCATTAAGTTCACTATAACAAAAAATAGAATTACTAAAATTGCACTAGAAAAAACTAAGTGTAAGGAACTATCAAATTTATTTACAGGAGCTACTGCAGTCGCTTTTTCTAATGACGCGATAATATCAGCTAGAATTTTATCTAAATTTGCCAAAACAAACGAAAGTTTGAAACTTTTAGGTGGAATTATGGGTAATGAGGTATTAGACCAAGCTGCAGTTCAAAATGTAGCAAATTTACCAACCCTTGATGAAGCAAGAGCTAACCTTGTGGGAATTTTGGCTACACCAGCATCAAAATTAGTAAGTATTTTACTTGCACGATCCGAAAAAATGAGTAGTTTGAGCCCAGAAAATTCTTAAAAAACAACCTAAAGAGTAAAAAAAAATATGCCTGATCTAAACAAAATTATTGAAGACTTATCAAGTTTAACTGTTGTTGAAGCAGCTGAACTTTCAAAACAGCTTGAAGAAAAGTGGGGCGTTACAGCTATGGCTGCCGCAGCACCAGCAGCAGCAGCAGGTGGAGCAGCTGAAGAAGCAAAAGATGATTTTACAATCATGTTAATTTCCGCAGGTGATAAAAAGATTAATGTTATTAAAGAAGTTAGAGCAGCAACATCTTTAGGTCTTAAAGAGGCAAAAGATTTAGTTGAGGGTGCACCAAAAGAAGTTAAGTCTGGTGTAAACAAGAAAGACGCTGAAGAGATCAAGGCTAAGTTGGAAGCAGCTGGCGCAAAAGTAGAACTTAAATAAATTAATTAGAAAGATTTCATAACTGGTTAATTTATTAATCAGTGATTAGTATTAAATGCAATTATCTTTTACTCAAAAGAAAAATGTAAGAAAAAGCTTTGGAAAGCTTTCAGAAACTTTATCTATTCCAAATTTAATTGAAGTTCAAAAAAACTCATACAAACAACTTACTGATTTTGACAGTGAAGCTGGGGATTTATCAAAAGGATTTGATAGAGTTTTTAAAAGTATTTTTCCGATAGAAGATCTAAATGATAAAGCAACATTAGAATACGTTTCTTATAGACTTGAAAAACCAAAATTTGATACTGAAGAATGTATTCAAAGAGGATTATCTTTTACGTCAGCATTAAAATGTACTTTAAGATTGGTTGTTTACGAAATTGACCAAGAAAATAATACTAAAGATATTTTATCTGCCAAAGAGCAGGAAGTGTATATGGGTGAAGTACCCATGATGACTGATAGTGGAACTTTTATAACAAACGGTGTTCAAAGAGTTGTTGTAAACCAAATGCACAGAAGTCCGGGTGTTTTCTTTGATCATGATAAAGGCAAATCACATGCAAGTGGTAAATTATTATTTAATTGTAGAGTTATTCCTAACAGAGGATCTTGGTTAGATTTAGAATACGATGTTAAAGATTTTTTATATTTTAAGATTGATAGAAAGAAAAAAATATTTGCTTCAACTCTTTTGATGGCTTTAGGTTTAACTAAATCAGAAATTGCTGATGAGTTTTATGATAAAGACACTTATTCATTTGATGCAAAAACAGGAAAATGGAAAACAAAATTTAATCCTGAAAATTACAAAGCAAAAAATTTTTCTGAAGAAGTTACTGATGCTAAAACAGGAAATGTTGTAATTAAGCTTGGGGATAAAATTAATTTTTTAACTGCTAAAAAGTTAGCTTCAGATGGGCTTAAAGACATTCTTGTATCTCAAGAGTCTTTAATTGGAAAATATTTGCATAATGAAGTTAAAGTTAGTGATGATGAAGAAGAAGGTACTTTTGGAATAGGTACAGAGTTAAATGACACCATTATTAAGCAAATTTTAGAGGCTAACATTACCTCAATTGAAATTTCTATTACTAATTCTATTAATAAAGGACCTTATTTATTAACAACTATCTTAAATGATAAAAATAATTCAAAAAATGATGCAATTACTGAAATTTACAAGGTTTTAAGACCAGGTGAACCACCAACAGTTGAGATTGCTACACAGATATTTAATAACCTATTCTTTAGTTCAGATAGATATGACCTTTCTGATGTTGGTAGAGTTAAGATGAACTCGAGACTGAATCTTGAATGTTCAGATAAAATTACAATTTTAAGAAATGACGACATAATTGCTATTGTTCATAAAATGTTAGATTTAAGAGATGGCAAAGATGAAGTTGATGATATTGATCACTTAGGCAACAGAAGAGTAAGATCTGTTGGTGAACTTGTTGAAAACCAAGCGCGTATTGGTGTTTACAGAATGGAAAGAGCGATTAAAGAAAAAATGACAACTCTTGATATTGAATCAGCAATGCCACAAGATTTGATTAACGCAAAACCATTAACAGTTTCTCTTAAAGATTTTTTTGTAAGTTCACAACTTTCTCAATTTATGGATCAAACAAATCCATTATCAGAAATTACACACAAAAGAAGAGTTTCTGCTTTAGGACCAGGTGGGTTAACTAGAGAAAGAGCTGGGTTTGAAGTACGTGACGTTCATCCAACTCATTACGGAAGAATTTGTCCAATTGAAACACCTGAAGGACCGAACATTGGTTTGATTAATAGCTTATCTACTTATGCTAAAATTAATAAATATGGTTTCATTGAAAGTCCTTATAAAAAAGTTCTAAACGGTGTAGTTCAAGATAAAGTTGAATATCTTTCAGCGATGGAAGAAACAAAATATACAATTGCTCAAGCTAATGCAAAAATAGATAAATCTGGGAAAATTTTAGAAGAACTTGTTCCTTGTAGAGAAAATTTGAACTTCGTTTTGTCAAATCCAAGTAAAATTGATTATATTGATGTTTCACCTAAACAGTTAGTTTCTGTTGCAGCCTCTCTAATCCCTTTCTTAGAAAATGATGATGCGAACAGAGCTCTAATGGGATCTAACATGATGAGACAAGCGGTTCCTTTATTAAAACCAGAGTCTCCTTTAGTTGGTACTGGAATTGAAAGTGATGTTGCTCTTGATTCAGGTGTAACTATTGTTGCTAGTCGTGATGGTACAGTAGATAAAATTGATGGAAAAAGAATTGTAATCAAAGCAACTGAAGAAACAGATTTCACTAAATCAGGTGTGGATATTTATAACCTGCAAAAATTTAAAAGATCAAACCAAAATACATGTATTAACCAAAAACCACTTGTTAGAGTAGGTGATAAAGTTAAATCAGGAGATATTATTGCTGACGGTCCATCTACTAAACTAGGTGAGTTAGCACTCGGAAAAAATGTGACAGTAGCATTTATGCCTTGGCAAGGTTACAATTTTGAAGACTCTATTTTAATTTCAGAAAGATGTGTCACGGATGATGTATTTACATCAGTTCATATTGTTGAATATGAAGTTATGGCTAGAGATACAAAATTGGGTGAAGAAGAAATCACTAGAGATATTCCAAATGTAAATGAAGAAGCCCTAAAAAACCTAGATGAATCTGGAATTGTTTATATTGGAGCTGAAGTAAAAGCTGGCGATATATTAGTTGGTAAAGTTACACCTAAAGGAGATTCTGCATCTGGACCTGAGGAAAAATTATTAAGATCTATTTTTGGAGAAAAAGCAATCGATGTAACTGACACATCATTAAAAATGTCTCGAGGAAGCAGTGGAACGGTTGTTGATGTTAGAGTATTTAATAGACATGGGATAGAAAAAGATGAAAGATCTATTACAATTGAAAGAGCAGAAATTGATACTGTTCAACAAGACAAAATTGTAGAGGAAGAAATTCTAGAAAGAAGCATAAAACAAAGAGCTAATCAAATTTTATCAGGAGCTTCTTTAACTAAAAAAATAAAAGATTTAGACGAAGGTACCAAACTTGATCTTGAGACAATTAATAAAATTAATATTAACGATGTATTCAAAATAACAGTAGGCAATGTTAATGATGAAGCGAGTATTGCTCAATTAAAAGATCAATACAATCAAGCAAAACAAGATATTCAAGAAAGATTTGAAGATAAGGTTTTAAAAATTAGAAGTGGCGATGATTTATTACCAAGTGTTATGAAAATGGTGAAAGTTTTTGTTGCGATTAAAAGAAGATTAAGACCAGGTGATAAGATGTCGGGTAGACACGGAAACAAGGGTGTAGTCAGTAAAATTGTCCCTGTTGAAGATATGCCTTATAGGGAAGATGGAAGACCTGTTGACATTGTATTAAATCCACTTGGAGTTCCAAGTCGTATGAACGTAGGTCAAATTTTAGAAACTCACCTTGGTTGGGCTTGTAAAGAATTTGGGGAAGAAGTTAAAAGATTAGTTAATGAAAATAATAAAAAATTTGAAAAAACTGAAAAAATTTCATCATTCCTAAAATCTGTTTATGGTAAAGAAGTGTTTGATGGGGGAATTGACAAATTAAACAAAACTGAATTTTCAGATTTATGTGAAAACATACAAAATGGTATAGCTATTTCAACTCCAGTATTTGATGGAGCTAAAGAAAAAGATGTTTCTGAAATGCTTGAGTTAGCAAAATTACCTACTTCAGGTCAAACTAATTTATGGGATGGCAGAACAGGTGAAATGTTTGATAGACCTGTAACCGTTGGTATTATTTATATGCTTAAACTGCATCACTTGGTTGAGGATAAAATTCACGCAAGATCTACTGGTCCTTATAGTCTTGTTACACAGCAGCCATTGGGTGGTAAAGCACAACTTGGTGGACAAAGATTTGGTGAAATGGAAGTGTGGGCTCTTGAAGCGTATGGAGCTTCGTACACATTACAAGAAATTTTAACAGTTAAGTCAGATGACGTTGCTGGAAGAGTTAAAGTTTACGAAACGATTGTTAAAGGTGAAGAGAATTTTGAGTCTGGAATTCCAGAGTCATTCAACGTTCTAGTTAAAGAAATTAAATCATTAGCACTAAACATAGAGTTAAATTAAATATGAAAAAAGAATTAACAGATTTATTTAAAAATAGTGAAGTTTCTGAAGCACAAAATTTTAATAGCATTAAAATTACTTTAGCTAGCCCTGAAAAAATTAAATCTTGGACATATGGTGAAATTAAAAAACCAGAAACTATTAACTATAGAACTTTTAGACCAGAAAAAGACGGTTTGTTTTGTGCTAGAATTTTTGGACCTATAAAAGATTACGAATGTTTGTGCGGTAAGTACAAGCGTATGAAGTTTAGAGGAATTATTTGTGAAAAATGCGGAGTTGAAGTTACAAAATCCAATGTAAGAAGAGAGAGAATGGGTCACATAAACCTCGCTACTCCTGTTGCACACATTTGGTTTTTAAAATCTTTACCTAGTAGAATTTCATTAGCCGTTGACATGAAGCTAAAAGAAGTTGAAAGAGTTCTTTATTTCGAAAACTTCATAGTTATTGAGCCTGGTTTAACTGGTCTTCAAAAAAATCAATTACTTAACGAAGAAGAATTAGCAAAATATCAAGACGAGTTTGGTGAAGAGTCATTTGAAGCTGGTATTGGAGCTGAAGCAATTTTATCTATTCTTAAATCAATGGATCTTGAGCTTGAAAGAAAGCTTTTAATTAATACAATTAAAGAAACAAAATCAAAAGTTAATGAAGAAAGATCGATTAAAAGACTTAAATTGATCGAGTCATTTATTGAAACTGGTCAAAAGCCAGAATGGATGATTTTAACTGTAATACCAGTTATACCACCTGAATTAAGACCTTTAGTTCCATTAGATGGTGGAAGATTTGCTACATCAGATCTTAATGATCTTTATAGAAGAGTTATAAACAGAAATAATCGTCTTAAGAGATTAATGGATTTAAAAGCTCCTGATATCATTGTTAGAAATGAGAAAAGAATGCTTCAAGAATCTGTTGATGCATTATTTGATAATGGTCGTAGAGGAAGAGTAATTACTGGAACTGGTAAACGTCCACTCAAATCTTTAGCAGAAATGCTTAAAGGTAAACAAGGTAGATTTAGACAAAACTTACTAGGAAAAAGAGTAGATTATTCAGGAAGATCTGTAATCGTTGTAGGGCCAGACCTTAAATTGCATGAATGTGGTTTACCTAAGAAGATGGCTTTAGAATTATTTAAACCATTCTTGTATGCTAGATTAAATAAACTAGGATTAGCCTCTACAATCAAACAAGCAAAAAAATTAGTTGAAAAAGAAACTAATGCTGTTTGGGATGCACTAGAACTTATTGTAAGAGAACACCCAGTTTTATTAAACCGTGCACCTACACTTCACAGACTTGGGGTTCAAGCTTTTGAACCTAAGTTAATTGAAGGAGATGCAATTGAACTTCATCCTTTATGTTGTGCGGCCTTTAATGCTGACTTTGATGGTGACCAAATGGCTGTTCACGTACCTCTAAGTTTAGAAGCTCAACTAGAAGCAAGAATTTTAATGTTATCAACAAATAACATTTTAAGTCCATCAAACGGTAAACCTATAATAGTACCCAGTCAGGATATGATCTTAGGTCTTTACTATTTATCTCAAGCGCCTTTTCAAACTGAAAAGCCAGATGGTTACTTCATAAATAATGATGAAATTGAACATGCACTATCTACAGGTCAAATAAAAGTTCACTCTACTATTGTTTCTAGATTTGAAACATTAGATGAGAAGGGCAACAAAAGAGTTGAAAAACACACTACGACTGCTGGAAGATTCTTATTAGCTAACTTACTTCCAAAACATAAAGATATTACTTTTTCAATGATTGATAGATTGCTTCCTAAAAAAACTGTTTCAGAAATTATTGATAGTGTATTTAGATTTTGTGGTCAGAAAACTACTGTTATATTTTGCGATCATTTAAAAGATTTAGGTTTCAAACATGCATTTAAAGCTGGTATTTCTTTTGGTAAAGATGATTTGGTTATTCCTGTAAATAAAGGACAACTAATTGAAGATACTAAAAAATTAATTGCAGATTATGAAAATCAATATTCAGAAGGTTTAATTACTAGAGGTGAAAAATATAACAAAGTTGTTGATGCTTGGTCAAAATGTACAGATAAAGTTGCTGGTGAAATGATGAGAGGTATTTCGGCTACGGAAAGTACTCCTGATGGCATGAAGATTAACTCAGTATTTATGATGGCAGATAGTGGAGCTAGAGGTTCAGCTGCGCAAATGAAACAGTTGGCTGGTATGAGAGGTCTTATTGCAAAACCATCTGGAGAAATTATCGAAACACCAATTATTTCTAATTTCAAAGAAGGTTTAACTGCCCTAGAATATTTTAACTCAACACACGGAGCCAGAAAAGGTTTAGCTGATACAGCCCTAAAAACTGCAAGCTCGGGTTATTTAACAAGAAGACTTTGTGACGTAGCTCAAGATCTTACTATATCTAAAATTAAGTGTGATAATCCAGGGTTTATTGAATTAGCAGAAATTTTGGAAGGTGGAAATGTTGTTGTTAGTTTATCAGAAAGAGCACTTGGAAGAGTTACAGCTTTCGATGTAAAAAATCCAATCACTGGCGAAGTAGTTATTAAAAAAGAAACAATGATTGATGAAGCTGGTTGCGATAAAATTGATGCAGCTGGTGTTAAATTTATCAAAGCTTATTCAGTTATGACTTGTAGCTCTAAACTTGGTGTTTGTGCTACTTGTTATGGAAGAGATTTATCTAGAGGAAAAATGGTTCATGTTGGTGAAGCAATTGGTATGATTTCAGCTCAATCGATTGGTGAACCAGGTACGCAATTAACAATGAGAACCTTCCACGTTGGTGGTACTGCTTCTGTTAAACAAGAATCTCAGATCGTAACAAAAACAGCTGGAACTTTAAAAATTATAAATTCTAACTTACTAGAAGATTCTAAGAAAAATTTAATTGTAATGGGAAGAAACACTCAATTATCAATTGAAGATAATAATGGAGTTCAAGTTGCTGTTTATAAAGTTGCTTACGGCTCGAAATTATTTTTCCAGAATGGTGATAAAGTTAAAGCAAATGAAAAGATTTGTGAATGGGATCCTTATACAACTCCAGTTATCGCAGAGAAAAGTGGTATAGCTGGTTATGTAGATTTAATTGATGGTGTTTCAATTCAAGAAACAACTGATGATGCAACAGGAATTTCATCTAAATCAGTTATTGATTGGAGAGCTCAATCTAAAAATACAGATTTGAAACCAAGAATTACTTTAAGAGATGATAAAGGTAATGTTATTAAAAAAGCTGACGATAATGAAGCCAGATATTATTTGGTTCCAGATTCAATTCTTTCAGTGAAAGATGGTCAAAAAATATTTGCTGGTGACATAATAGCTAGACTTCCAAAGGAAACTACTAAAACAAAAGATATTACTGGAGGATTGCCTCGTGTTGCAGAATTATTTGAAGCTAGAAAAGCAAAAGATAGCGCAATAATTGCAGAAAATGATGGCCAAGTTTTATTTGGTAAAGAAGTTAGAGGAAAACAAAGAATTTCCATACAACCAGATAATGGTGAACCTTCAAATTATCTAATTCCAAAAGGTAAACATATTAATTTTAACCAAGGTGAAAAAATAAAAAAAGGTGAGTATCTTTTAGATGGACAACCGTTGCCACATGATATTTTAAGAATACTTGGTATAAAAGATTTAACAGAATACTTTGTTAACCAAGTACAAGAAGTTTATAGGTTACAAGGTGTAATTATTAACGACAAACATATCGAAACGATATTAAGACAAATGCTTAAAAAAGTTGAAATCAAAGAGTCTGGCGACTCGTCTTACTTACCAGGTGAAATGATTGACAGAATTAAGTTTGATAATACAAATGAAAAACTAGTTGCCGAAGGAAAGAATCCGGCATCTGGTGAAAGAGTTTTAATGGGTATTACTAAAGCATCACTTCAAACTGAGTCATTTATTTCTGCTGCTTCATTCCAAGAAACTACTAGAGTTTTAACTGATGCTGCGATTAAAGGTAAAGTCGACCCATTAAATGGCTTAAAAGAGAACGTTATTGTGGGTAGATTAGTTCCAGCTGGAACAGGTCACATTAAGAACAAATGGAATAAGAATGCCATTGATGCTGATAATAAATTCTTAGCTGAGCAAGAGAAAATTGAGCCTTTAGAGACTACAGAAACTCCAGCAAATTAATAAAAAAAACACGTTTAACTTGTAGTTTTAGTTTGACAATCAGAGATTTAATAGTATTTTGACGCTGTTTTTGGTTGGAATGTAGTACCTACTTTACGGAACTAAACGCTGCCACAAAATAACCTGTCAGTTATTTTCACTCAAAAATATATTAATTAATTAAAAAAATTTATGCCAACTATTAACCAGTTGTTAAGAAAAAAAAGAATTAAACCTGTTGCTAGGAATAAAGTTCCTGCACTTCAGAAACAGCCTTTGAAGAGAGGTGTTTGTGTAAAAGTTTACACAACAACTCCTAAAAAACCCAACTCAGCATTAAGAAAAGTTGCTAGAGTTAGACTATCTAATGGTTTTGAAGTTACAGCTTATATTGGTGGTGAAGGTCATAACCTACAAGAACACTCAGTTGTATTAATTAGGGGCGGTCGTGTAAAAGATTTACCTGGTGTTCGTTATCATATCCTTAGAGGAAACCTAGACACACAAGGTGTTGCAAATAGAAAGAAACGTAGATCTTTGTATGGAACTAAAAAAGGTAAATAATTATGTCTAGAAAAAAAACACAACCCAAAAAAGTTGTTACTCCAGACCCAATATTTAATTCTACAATAATCCCTAAATTAATTAACTCAATAATGTACGATGGCAAAAAAGTAGTTGCTGAAAAAATTGTCTATGAAGCTATAGAAAAAATAAAATCAAAAACAAAAGAAGAGCCCATTAATGTTTTTAATGAAGCAATAAATAACATCAAACCTACTGTAGAAGTTAGATCACGTAGAGTAGGTGGTGCAACTTATCAAGTTCCTGTTGAAGTTAAAACTAAACGTGCACAAGCACTTGCAATTAGGTGGTTAGTTGATGCTTCTAGAAAAAGAAAAGACAAACACATGTCAGATAAAATTTTTAACGAACTGTATGATGCTTATGAAAAAAAAGGTTCTGCAGTTAAAAAAAGAGAAGATGTACATAAAATGGCAGAATCAAATAAAGCTTTTGCTCATTTTAGGTGGTAATAAATTATGGCTAGAACACATACATTAAATAAATATAGAAATATTGGTATCATGGCTCATATTGATGCTGGTAAAACAACTACCACTGAGAGAATTTTATATTACACAGGAAAAAGTCACAAAATTGGTGAAGTACATGATGGTGCTGCAACAATGGATTGGATGGAACAAGAACAAGAAAGAGGTATTACGATTACATCAGCAGCAACAACTTGCTTCTGGAATGATCATAGAATTAATATCATCGACACGCCTGGACACGTTGACTTTACGATTGAAGTAGAAAGATCATTAAAAGTTTTAGATGGTGCTGTTTGTGTTTTTGATGGTGTTGCCGGTGTAGAACCTCAATCTGAAACAGTATGGAGACAGGCTGATAAATATAAAGTTCCAAGAATTTGTTTTGTAAACAAGTTAGATAGAACGGGTGCTGATTTTTATAGATGTGTTGAAATGATTAAGGATAGATTAGGCTGTAAACCTCTACCAATTCAAATCCCTATTGGTATTGAAGCAGATTTATCTGGCGTTGTTGACTTAGTTAAAATGAAAGCTCAAGTTTGGAAAAATGAAGCTTTAGGAGCTGAATGGGAATACAAAGAAATTCCTGATGATTTAAAAGAAATTTCACAAAAATACAGAACTGAATTAGTTGAAATGGCTGTAGAGCAAGATGAAAAACTAATGGAAGCTTACCTAAATGGGGAAGAAATCAAAGAAGAAGATTTGGTAAAATGCATAAGAAAAGGAACATTAAATTTTAGTTTTGTTCCAATAACTACAGGTTCAGCTTTTAAAAACAAAGGTGTTCAACCTTTACTTGACGCTGTAATTAACTACTTACCAAGCCCGATCGATATTGGGTCTATTAATGGAACTAAACCTGGTAGTGAAGATGTTGTTGAAATGAAATTTGATGATGGCACAGGGTTTTCTGCATTAGCATTTAAAGTTGCTAATGACCCATTTGTTGGTTCATTAACTTTTATTAGAATTTACTCGGGAACGATTAGAACTGGAACTGCTGTTTATAATACTTCAAAAGATAAAGAAGAAAGAGTTGGTAGAATGCTTTTAATGCATGCGAACTCAAGAGAGGATATCAAAGAAGCAAATACGGGTGACATTGTTGCTTTAGCTGGTTTAAAATATACGATAACAGGACATACTCTTTGTGATGAAGCTAATCCTGTTTTATTAGAACCAATGGAGTTCCCAGAACCTGTAATCGAAATTGCCGTTGAACCTAAAACAAAAGCTGACCAAGAAAAAATGGGTGAAGCATTAGGAAGATTGGCTAAAGAAGACCCATCATTCAGAGTAACGTCAGATGAAGAATCTGGTCAAACTATTATTAAAGGAATGGGTGAGTTACACCTTGATATTATTGTCGATAGAATGAAAAGAGAATTTAATGTAGAGGCAAATGTAGGTGCTCCTCAAGTTGCTTATAGAGAAACATTACAAAATGCCTCAGAATTTGAATATACTCATAAAAAACAAAGTGGTGGTGCTGGTCAGTTTGCAAAAGTTAAACTTTTGGTTGAGCCACAAGAGCCTGGTTCAGGTAGATCTGTCGAAAGCAAAATTAAAGGTGGTGCAATTCCTAAAGAATTTATTCCTGGTGTTGAAAAAGGAATTGAAACAATTTCAGATGGCGGAATTTTAGCAGGGTTTCCAATGATTGATTATAAAGTTACAATTTTAGATGGATTACATCATGATGTTGACTCAAGTGTTCTTGCATTTGAATTAGCAGGTAGAGCTTGCTTTAAAGAAGCTTGTACTAGAGGAACTTTGAAATTATTAGAACCAGTTATGAGAGTTGAAGTTGTTACACCTGAAGATTATATGGGTGATGTTATTGGTGACCTGAATAGTAGAAGAGGCCAAATCAGTACTCAAGAAAATAGAGGAAATGCAACAGTGATTACAGCTATGGTTCCTTTAGCTAATATGTTTGGTTATATAAATAGTTTAAGATCAATGTCTCAAGGTAGAGCTCAGTATTCAATGTTTTTTGATCATTACTCTAAAGTCCCACAAAATGTTCAGGATGAAGTAACTAAAAAGATTGCAGGCTAATTATTATGGAAAAACAAAATATAAGAATTAAATTAAGAGCATACGACAATAAGATTCTAGATGCATCTACAGAAGAAATTGTAAATACTGTAAAAAGAACAGG
The DNA here is from genome assembly GCF_059417945.1 of Candidatus Pelagibacter sp. PS_17. Classification (NCBI taxonomy): domain Bacteria; kingdom Pseudomonadati; phylum Pseudomonadota; class Alphaproteobacteria; order Candidatus Pelagibacterales; family Candidatus Pelagibacteraceae; genus Candidatus Pelagibacter; species Candidatus Pelagibacter sp. PS_17. The sequence continues at coordinate 712,638 of NZ_CM182073.1, read as the reverse complement.
TGCCACGATAAAAGGACCAATACCTTTACCAACTAGAATTGAAAGATACACCGTTTTAAAAGGTCCTCACATTGATAAAAAAAGTAGAGAGCAATTTGAAACAAGAACACACAAAAGATTAATAGATATTATAGAGCCAACACCTCAAACTGTTGAAGCTTTAATGAAACTTGATTTAGCATCAGGTGTTGATGTGGAGATAAAAATTTAATTATGAGTGAAATTGCATTAGTTGGAAAAAAAATTGGTATGACTAGAGAGTTCTATAAAACAGGGCGTTTAGTTCCAGTAACTGTTATTAAAATGGAAAAGGCTAGAGTGATCCAAGTTATTGAAGAAGAAAAACGTGGATACAAAGCTGTGCAACTAGGATTTGGTAAAATTAAAGCATCTAAACTTACAAAAGCAATGAAGGGCTTTTATGCAAAAAAAAATACAGAAGCTAAGAAAAAATTAAAAGAATTTAGAGTTAAAGATACAGAGTTATACAAAGAAGGTAACGAATTTGGTCTTGAAATATTTAATGAAGTTAAGTTTGTTGATACAACTTCAAAAACTATTGGTAAAGGTTTCGCTGGAGCTATGAAGAGACACAATTTTGGTGGGTTAAGAGCTACTCACGGTGTTTCTGTATCACATAGATCTCACGGATCTACTGGACAAAGACAAGATCCTGGTAAAGTTTTTAAAGGTAAAAAAATGGCTGGTCATATGGGTGATAGAGTTAGAACTATGCAAAATTTAGAGATTATTAAGACAGATATTGAAAATGAATTGTTATATTTAAAAGGATCAATTCCTGGATCAAAAAATACTGAAATCTTAGTTAAAAAATCAGTAAAAGTTATAAACAAAATGACTATTAATGAAAAAATTGCTGCTGCTGAAGAAGCTAAAAAAACACCAGATAAAAAGAAAAAATAATGAAAATTGATAAATTAAACTTAGACGGTAAAAAAGATTCAATTGAAGTTTTAGATAAAATTTTCTCTGCTAAAATTAACAAAAGATTGGTTGATAACGTATTATATAAAACTAATGCTAATTACAAAGGTAGACACGCAAAAACTAAACAACAAAATGAGATTACTGGATCTACATCTAAAATTTATGCTCAAAAAGGTACTGGTGGAGCTAGACACGCAAGTAGAAAAGCACCTATTTTCGTTGGTGGTGGTGTTGCACATGGACCTAAAGGTGAACTGGCATACAAAAAAAGAAAATTAAATAAAAGTGAAAAAAAACTAAGTATTGCTTCACTAATTACTGAGAAGAATAAATTTAATAATTTGATAATTTTTAGTGATTTTGGAAATGAGATTAAAAAAACTAAAGAAATGCATTCAATTATTAAAAAATTTGAAATTACAAATTCATTAATCATTTTAGATAAATCATCCAAAGAGAAAATTGAAAAGTCAGTTAGAAATATTCCAAATGTTAAAGTTACGGATATTAATCATTTCAGTGCATTTGATATTATAAAGTTTAAAAAAGTAGTTTTTACAGAAAGTTCAATTAAAGAACTAGAAAAGAGATATTCTTAAAATGGATAAAATACATTTATACGATAAAATTCTATCACCAATGGTTACTGAGAAAACTACTAACTTGTCAGAACAAAACAAAATTGTTTTTAAAGTACCAAGAGCTGCAAACAAAACTAATTTGAAGAAAAATATTGAAAAGATTTTTAAAGTTAATGTTACGAAGATAAATATTATCAATAAACAAAATCGAACTAAAGTAGCTAGGGGAAAAAAAGTTAATGTTCAAGGTTACAAAAAAGCAATAATAACACTTAAAAAGGGTCAAAGTATTGACCTAACATCTGGAATTTAAAAATGGCATTAAAAACATTCAAACCGTATACAAAATCAACAAGAGGAACAATCTTAGTTGATAGAGCTGGTCTTTGGAAAGGCAAACCATTTAAGGCTTTAGTTGAGCCAAAAAATTCAATGCGTGGAAGAAATAATAATGGACACATAACTTCTCGTAATATGTCAGGTGGTGGACACAAGAAAATGTATAGGTTGGTTGATTTCTATAGAAAGAAAATCGACATGCCAGGTACTGTCGAAAGAATTGAATATGATCCAAATAGATCTTGCTACATCATGTTAGTTAAGTTTGATGATGGACAACATTTTTACTATTTAGCTCCTCAAAAAATTAAAGTTGGCGATAAAGTTGAAAATGGATCGGAAAAAGAAATTAAAGTTGGAAATTGTATGCCACTTAGAGATATTCCTGTTGGTATCAATATCCATAATGTAGAGCTAAAACCTGGAGCTGGTGGAAAAATAGCTAGATCTGCAGGTACATCTGTTACTATCAGTGGGTTAGATGGAAATTACTCATTAATTAAAATGACCTCTGGAGAGGTTAGAAAAATTGATTCAAGATGCATGGCAACAATTGGTGTGCTTTCAAACCCAGATCAAAAAAACATTAAGATTGGTAAAGCTGGAAGATCAAGATGGCTTGGTAGAAGACCTCATACTAGAGGAGTTGTGATGAATCCTGTTGATCACCCACACGGAGGTGGTGAAGGTAAAACTGCAGGTGGTAGACATCCAGTATCTCCAACAGGTCAATCTGCAAAAGGATTAAAAACTAGAGACAATAAGAGTACAGATAAATTTATAGTTAGAAGAAGAAACAACAGGAAGGATTCTAAAAAATAATGGCTAGATCAGTATGGAAAGGACCTTTTGTTGAAGAGAGCTTGATTAAAAAAGTTGAAAAACAAAAATTAGATCCAAAAAAAATGCCTATTAAAACGTGGTCAAGAAAATCAACAATAATTCCTGAGTTTATAGGGGTTAGTTTTTTGATTTATAATGGAAAAAAATTCATTCCAGTTACTATATCTGAAGATATGGTGGGTCATAAATTAGGTGAATTTTCTCCAACTAGAACATTTTTTGGACATACACCAGCTGAAAAAAAAGGAAAACCAGCTGAGAAGAAAAAATAATTATGAATAAAAAAAAGAAAATTAACAGAACTAAAGTAGATACAGTTAGATCTGTAAATAATAATATTAGATCTAGTGTTAGAAAACTTAACCCAATACTTAAAGCAATTGTTGGAAAAAAAGTTGATGTAGCTATTAGAGAGCTTCAATTTTCTGCAAAAAGAATTACTAGAGAAATAAGAAAAACAGTATCATCAGCTGTTGCTAACGCTGAAAATAACAATCAATACGACATAGATAAACTAATTGTTAAAGAAGCATACTGTGGGAAAAAAGTTGTTATGAAAAGATTTAGACCAAGAGCAAAAGGTAGAGCTGCACCAATTTTAAAACCTTATTCAACTATTACAATTATATTATCAGAAGCAAAACAAATGGAGAGTCATGGGTCAAAAAGTTAATCCTGTTGGTTTCAGACTAGGTGTAAACAGAGGTTGGGATTCTGTCTGGTATGCAAAAAAGAAAGATTTTGGAAATTATCTTATCGAAGATTTTAAGATCAGAGCATATATCAAGAAAAATGTTGTTAATTCTGGTGTATCTAAAGTTATGATAGAGAGAACCTCTAATAAATGTTTTGTTACTATTTACACATCAAGACCGGGATTTGTAATTGGAAAGAAAGGTAGCGATATTGATAAAATAAAAAATAATTTATCTAAATTTACCAACAATGAAGTAACGCTTAATATTAAAGAAGTTAAAAAACCGGAAACAAATGCCTATTTAGTTGCTGAAAATATAGCGCAACAATTAGTTAAAAGAATATCATATAGAAGAGCCATGAAGAGAGCTATGCAATCATGTTTAAGACTTGGTGCAAAAGGCATTAAAGTTTCTATTAGTGGTAGACTAGGTGGAAATGAAATAGCTAGAACTGAATGGTTAAGAGAAGGAAGTATACCATCACATACTTTAAGAGCAGATATTGACTATGCAGAAGCTGAGGCATTAACAACATTTGGTATTATTGGAATAAAAATTTGGATTTATAAAGGTGAAGTATTCGCTAAAGAATTTAGCCAAGAAACTAACAAGATAGCTCCTAAAGAGGTTAAAGAATAATTATGTTACAGCCAGTTAGAACAAAATACAGAAAAGCACATAAAGGAAGAATTCATGGAACAGCTACACGTGCTAGCAAGATTAACTATGGATCTTTTGCATTAAAAGCTATGGCGCCAGAGAGAATTATAGGAAAACAAATAGAAGCTGCTAGAGTTGCTTTAACAAGACACATGAAAAGACAGGGACGTGTTTGGACAAGAATCTTTCCAAATATACCTGTTTCAAAAAAACCTGTTGAAGTACGTATGGGTAAAGGTAAAGGAGCTCCTGAATATTGGGCTTGTAGAGTGAAGCCAGGTAGAATTTTATTTGAAATTGATGGTGTTTCAGAAACAATAGCAAAAGAAGCACTTTATAAGGCTTCAGCTAAACTACCTATAAAAACAAAATTTATTAAGAGATTTGCATAATATGAAAAAACAAGAAATTAAAAAATTATCTAAGGATGAAGTTATCAAAAATATTGATAAATTAAAAAAAGATTTATTTAACTTTAGATTTCAAAAAATTAATTCACAAGTTACAGATCCATCTAAAATTGGACAAACTAAAAAAACTATAGCTAGATTAAAAACTACACTAAAAGGAAAATTAAATGCCTAAAAAAATATTAACAGGAGTAGTAACAAGCGATAAACCAAACAAAACTATAACTGTATCTGTTGAAAGAAAATATTCACACCCAGTATTAAAAAAAGTAGTTAAAGTTAGAAAAAAATATAACGCTCACGATGAAAATAATAAATTTAAAACTGGAGACACAGTGTCAATAATTGAGTGTAAGCCTTTTTCTAAGAATAAAAAATTTCAAGTAATGGATGGATCTAAATGATACAAGTACAAACTGAATTATTAGTAGCTGATAACACTGGTGCAAAAAGAATAGAATGCATTAAAGTTTTAGGTGGCTCTAAACGTAGATACGCAAGTATTGGTGATACTATCGTTATCGCAGTTAAAGAGGCATTACCTAAAGGAAAAGTTAAAAAAGGTTCTGTTCATAAAGCTGTTGTAGTTAGAGTTAAAAAGGGAATTCATAGGGAAGATGGATCTAAAGTTAGATTTGATAATAATGCAGCTGTTTTAGTTGATGATAAAGGTGAACCAGTGGGGACTAGGATTTTTGGTCCAGTAACAAGAGAATTAAGAAGTAGAGGTCAAATGAAAATAATTTCATTGGCTCCAGAGGTTTTATAAATGATTAAAAAAGGATTAAAAGTTAGAGTTTTAACAGGAAGAGATAAAAAAAAAGAGGGTGAGGTTATTGAAATCGATAGACCTAATAACAGAGCAAAAGTTCAAGGAATTAACATTGTGAAAAAACATGTTAAAACTACAAAAGAAAAAAAAGGTGGAATAGTCTCTAAAGAGAGCTTCATCCACATTTCAAACCTTAAACTTATTGACGAAAAAGCTAAAACAAAAAAAACTGAGGCTAAGAAATAATGATACCTAGATTAAAAGAACTTTATTACAAAGAAATCCAACCACAGCTTAAAGAAACCCTTGGATATAAAAATACCTATATGGGGCCAAAAGTTGAAAAAGTTGTTATTAACATGGGTCTTGGTCTTGATGGTGCTGATGCAAAGATTATGAAATCTACTGAAGAAGATTTAGGAAAAATTACAGGTCAAAAACCAACTGTGACTAAATTTAAAAAATCAGTAGCAAACTTTAAAACGAGAAAAGGTACAAACGCTGGTTTAAAAGTTACTTTAAGAGGTAACAAAATGTATGAATTTTTAGATAGACTTGTAAATATTGCTTTACCAAGAATTAAAGACTTTAGAGGCTTATCACCCAAAGGATTTGATAAGTTTGGTAATTATACGTTTGGCATTAAAGAACATATAATTTTTCCAGAAGTTAATTTTGATAGAATTGATAAGATTAGAGGTCTTGATGTTGTAGTTGTGATCTCTGCTTTAAATAAAGATCATAGTTTTGCTCTTTTAGAAAAACTAAATTTTCCATTTATTAAAAAAGGAGACAATTAAGAATGGCTAAAGTAAGCGCAGTAAATAAAAATAATAAAAGAATTAAACTTTCAGATAGGCTTTTCAAAAAAAGACAAGCATTAAAGAAAATTGTAATGGATAAAAAAATATCATTAGAAGAAAGATTTAAAGCACAGCAAAAGCTTTCAAATTTACCTCGTAATTCTGCAAAAAACAGAGTTATGAATAGATGCCAAATTACTGGAAGACCACACGGTGTTTACAGAAAATTAAAAATATCAAGAATAGCCTTAAGAGACTTGGGACTGCATGGATTAATTCCTGGCATGACTAAGTCGAGTTGGTAGAAAGGATAATATGAGTTTAAGTGACCCAATAGGGGATATGATTGCAAGAATAAAAAATGCACAAGTGAGAAATCATAAGAAAGTAGCATTACCTTCTTCTAACTTTAAAGTTAAGATTGCAGATATTCTTAAAAGTGAAGGATTTATAAAAGACTATAAAATTGAAACTGAAAATAATAAACCCACATTGTCAGTTGACTTAAAATATTATTCTGGAAATCCAGTAATTAGTACTTTTGAGAGAGTATCTAAGCCTGGTAGAAGAATATTTTCAAGTGCTGATAGTTTGCCAAAAATTAATGGCGGACTAGGAATAGCTATTGTATCAACACCAAAAGGTGTAATGACTGATATTGAAGCTAGAAAACAAAAAGTTGGTGGCGAAATAATTTGTAAGGTATTTTAATGTCTAAAATTGGTAAAATAAGTATTTCAATCCCTGAAAAAGTTAAAGCAGTACTATCTGGTAGTGTTCTTAACATTGAGGGACCATTAGGTAAAAAATCACTTAATATTGATCTTGAAATGTTTAATCTTGACGTTACCGAAGGAAAAGAAATATCTATCAGCCCTAAAGTAAAGGATCAAAACTCAAAAAGATTATGGGGCATGAATAGAAGCTTAATCAATAATGCTGTTATTGGGTCAAGTACTGGCTATGAAAAAATTCTTGAGCTTGTTGGAGTGGGTTACAGAGCTGCATTAAAAGATAAACAGTTAAATTTGCAATTAGGTTATAGCCACGATATTAATTTTGATATTCCTGAAGGAATTAAAATTGTTGTTGAAAAACAGACGGTAGTTAAAGTTAGTGGATCTGATAAACAGCAAGTAGGTATGGTTGTTTCAAAAATCAAAGCTTTTAGAAAACCAGAGCCATATAAAGGCAAAGGTATTAGAGAGCAAGGTCAATACATTCTAAGAAAAGAAGGGAAGAAGAAATAATGAAATTAAATACCATCCAAAGAAAGAAATTTAGAGTTACTGGTAAATTAAAAAAAGTTGCATCATCTGATAGATTAAGACTTAGCATATCAAGATCTGCAAAAAATATTTCAGCTCAAATTATTGATGATGTTAAAAACATTACTTTAGTGTCATGTTCTTCTGTTGAAAAAGACATTCGTTCTATGGACAAAGTAAATAAAACAGAAATTTCTAAAATAGTAGCAGAGAAACTTGCAAAGAAAGCCCAAGAAAAGAAAATATCAAAAATATTTTTTGATAGAGGTATATACAAATACCACGGCAGAGTTAAAGTTTTTGCTGAAACACTACGTAAAAATGGAATGGAATTTTAATTATGGATTTTAAAGACAAAAAAGACGACGGTATTTTAGAAAAATTAGTTCACATCAACAGAATTACAAAAGTAGTAAAAGGTGGTCGTAGATTTGGTTTTTCAGCTTTAGTAGTAGTTGGTAATCAAGCAGGTAAAATTGGAGTAGCACATGCTAAAGCCAAACAGGTGCCTGATGCAATTAAAAAAGCCAATGAAACAGCAAGAAGAGTTTTAATCCATGTGCCGCTAAGAGAAGGCAGAACTATTCATCATGATGTTTATGGTAAAGATGGTGCTGGTAAAATTATTTTAAGATCTGCTCCTAAGGGAACAGGTATTATTGCAGGAGGTCCTGTAAGAGCAGTTTGTGAAGTTTTAGGAATTAAAGATATAGTTGCTAAATCAATGGGTACATCAAACCCTCACAATATGATAAGAGCGACGATGAAAGCTCTTTCAAAACAAAATTCACCAAAGCATATTGCAACAATTAGAAATAAAAAAATTTCTGATGTAATCGAAAAAAGAGGATAATGACTACATTAAATACTACAGGAAAAGTTTTATACAAAAAAAAGATGAGAGTCGGTAGAGGTATCGGTTCTGGAAAAGGAAAAACATCTGGCAGAGGTGTTAAAGGTCAAAAATCTAGATCTGGTGTTGCTATTAAAGCTTTTGAAGGTGGTCAAATGCCTTTATATAGAAGATTACCTAAAAGAGGCTTTAATGCAATTAAGAGATACCAAGCTGTTATTGCAATAATGAACTTGGAAAAAATTCAAACTTTTATAACTGAAAAAACAATTAATTCTGGTGATGTTATTAATATGGCATTACTTAAAAAACTTAAATTGATCAATAAAAATTCACAAAAATTAAAGATACTAGGTACAGGTGAAATTAAAGATAAAGTTAATATCGAAGCTGACTTAATCTCTAAATCTGCTGTAGAAAAATTAGAGAAAGCTGGCGGAACAATACAATTAAAAAAATAATTAAGATATTATGAGCTCTTCTTCTCAAACTAATGATCTTAAAAATCGTATAATCTTTACAATATTTATCTTAGCAGTTTATAGATTTGGTACTTTTGTGCCAATTCCAGGCATTGACCCTGAGCAATTACAAACAATGATGAGTGGTAATCAAAAAGGATTACTTGGAATGTTCAATGTTTTTTCAGGCGGGGCTGTAAGTAGAATGGCTATATTCGCACTTGGAATTATGCCTTATATTTCTTCTTCAATCATAGTTCAGTTATTAACTGGCGTATCTGATTACTTTAAAAATTTAAAGGCACAAGGTGAAACTGGAAGAGCAAAAATAACTCAAATCACAAGGTATGGGACTGTAATTCTTGCTACTATTCAGGGTTACGGATTATCTATAGGTTTACAATCTTCTGCTGACTTAGTTATTAATCCAGGCTTATTTTTTACTATAACAGCGGTATCAACCATTGTTGCTGGTACAATGTTTTTAATGTGGCTTGGTGAACAAATAACACAAAGAGGTATCGGTAATGGTATTTCGTTGATTATTTTTGCTGGTATTGTTGCTGAAATTCCACGTGCTTTAGTTACTACATTCGAGTTGGGTAGAACGGGCGCTGTATCTACAATTATGATTATTGGAATTTTTGTATTATTAGTCGCAACAATTATGTTCATTGTTTTCATGGAAAGAGCATTAAGAAAAATTTTAATAAATTACCCTAAAAGACAAATGGGAAATAAAATGTACGGTGGTGAATCTTCTCATTTACCTTTAAAGATTAACCAAGCCGGTGTTATTCCAGCAATCTTTGCTTCAGCTTTATTATTATTGCCTGTTACCTTTTCTAATTTTAGTTTTTCAGACAATGATACATTCTTAAATTTAAGTTCATACTTTACACAAGGACAACCCCTTTACATGTTGCTTTATGCTTCTGGAATAATATTTTTTACTTTTTTCTACACATCCATAACATTTAATCCAACTGAGACTGCTGATAATTTAAGAAAATATGGTGGTTTTGTACCTGGAATTAGACCAGGTGAAAATACAGCTTTGTATATTGAAAAAATTGTGACAAAACTTACGACAATTGGGGCATTGTATTTAACAATAGTTTGTTTAATGCCAGAATTTCTAATTGCTAATTATCCAATACCCTTTTATTTAGGTGGAACTTCAATCTTGATTGTTGTTGTAGTTGCAATTGATACCGTTACACAAATCCAAACTAGATTAATGAGCTCTCAATATGAGCAATTAATTAAAAAAACAAAATTCGGAAAATAATTAAGTGAATATAATTCTTTTTGGTCCTCCAGGAGCGGGTAAGGGGACTCAAGCTCAATCTATTGTTAAAAAACATAATTACTTCCAATTATCAACAGGCAATCTATTAAGAGATGAAGTTAAATCTAAAACTGATCTTGGAGTGGATATAGAAAAGCTAATATCTAATGGCAAATTTGTTTCAGATGAGATCGTAAATACTTTATTAAGACAATCTTTAACTAATTTAAAATATAGAGATAGAATTATTTTTGATGGCTATCCAAGAAATGTTGAACAAGCTATTAATTTAGAAGTTTTATTAAATGAGTTTAACCAAACAATAGGGCATACTATATTTTTAAATGTATCAAGAGACATTATTGAAAAACGTATTATGGGCAGAATGACCTGTGAAAAATGTAATATGACGTTAAATGAATATTTTAATAAGGAGCAAATAGAGCTTCATCCTTGTGGTGTTGAACACTTAAAGAAAAGAAAAGATGACAATCTTGAAATTGTTATTTCTAGATATGACACTTATATGTCTTCAACAAAACCAGTGTTAGAATTCTATTCAAAAAATTCAAATTTCACTGAAATTGATGGAGCAGGTGAAATTGATCAAATAACCAATAAAATTAATGAAATTCTTAAGGTTTAAGACGTTGACTTTGGAACATCTTCTTATATAAAAGGCTAAATTTATTCTCAAAAATATGGCTCGTATAGCAGGTGTAAACATTCCGCAAAACAAACTTGTCCACATAGGACTAACGTACATCTATGGTATTGGTAATAAATTTTCTAGCCAAATTTGTACTTCTTTAGAAATTCCTAAAGCAAAAAGAATAAATGAACTTACTGACGAAGATATTTTAAAAATTAGAGAATACATTGATGCAAATTTTAAAGTCGAAGGTGATCTTAGAAGAGATTACTCTTTAACTATTAAAAGATTAATTGACCTTGCTTGTTACAGGGGATCTAGACATAGAAAAAAACTTCCTGTTAGAGGACAAAGAACAAGATGTAATGCAAGAACAAGAAAAGGTAAAGCAATAGCAATTGCTGGTAAAAAATTAACTCCACTTAAAAAATAATTAATTTATGGCTAAAGTAGATAAAGTTGAGAATAAAGATGCTGTTGTAGAAAAAAAAGTAGATAAAAAATCTAAGAAAAGTTCTTATTCCAAAAAAAAGAAAATAAAAAAAAATATTCTTAATGGTATTGCTTATGTACAGTCTACTTTTAACAATACAATAATTTCAATTGCAGATACTAATGGAAATGTAATTTCTTGGGCATCCGCTGGACAAAAAGGTTTTAAAGGTTCAAGAAAATCAACACCTTATGCTGCACAAATTGCTGCAGATTCTGCTGCATCTAAAGCTTTAGAATATGGAATGAAAACTTTATCAGTTGAGGTTAAAGGACCTGGTTCAGGAAGAGAAACCGCATTAAGAGCTTTACAAGCGAGAGGATTTAAGATTCTTTCAATAAAAGATACAACACCAATGCCACATAACGGCGTAAGACCACCAAAAAAAAGGAGAGTTTAATAAATGGAAAGTTTAAATGTAAATGCTAAAAATTGGAAAGCATTAATTAAACCAGCTCAATTAGATGTTAAAATTAGTGATGACAAATCACATGCAAAAATTATCGCAGAACCTTTAGAAAAAGGATATGGTTTAACTTTAGGTAATTCTTTAAGAAGAATTTTACTTTCATCAATCAGAGGTGCTGCTGTAACTTCAATTCAAATTGATGGTGTTTTACATGAATTTACATCTATCAAAGGTGTTAGAGAAGATGTTACTGACATAGTTTTAAACGTTAAATCATTAGCTTTAAAAAGCTCATCAGAAACTACTAAAAAACTTATTTTAGATGCTAAGGGTCCTGGAGAAATTAAAGCTTCTGACATAGCACCAGTTGCCGATATTGAAATTTTAAATCCTGATCTGGTTATTTGTAATTTAGATGAAAATACGCATTTCCATATGGAAATGAATGTTGGAACAGGTAAGGGATACGTTCCTGCAGTAATGAACAAACCAGAAGAACCACCTTTGGGATTAATTGCTATAGATTCTTTATATAGTCCAGTTAAGAAGGTTTCTTACTCTATAAGCACAGCAAGAGAAGGAAAAGCCCTTGATTATGATAAATTAATTATGGAAGTTGAAACTAATGGATCAATTTCTGCTGAAGATGCCGTTGCTTATTCTGCTAGAATTTTCCAAGATCAACTAAATATGTTTGTTAATTTTGACGAACCTGTTGAAGTACCTGTAAAAGAAGTTTCATCTGAGCCTGAATTCAATAAGAATTTATTAAGAAAAGTTGATGAACTTGAATTATCTGTGCGTTCTATGAATTGTCTTAAAAATGATAATATTATTTACATTGGAGATCTAGTTCAAAAGTCAGAAGGTGAAATGCTTAGAACACCTAACTTTGGAAGAAAATCACTTAATGAAATAAAAGAAGTTTTAACTGGTATGTCTTTATACTTAGGTATGGAGATTCCGAACTGGCCACCAGAAAATATAGCTGAAATGTCTAAAAAGTTAGAGGAGCAAATCTAATGAGACATGGTATGGCTAATAAGAAGTTAAATAGAACTTCTGAACATAGAAAAGCTTTATTGAAGAATATGCTTAATTCTTTAATAAAATATGAACAGATCACTACAACACTTCCAAAAGCTAAATTCTTAAAACCTCAAGCTGATAAAATCATAACTTTAGGAAAAAAAGAGACTCTTCAAACTACAAAAATGTTAATGTCTAAATTACAAGATATAACATCTGCGAATAAAGTAAAAAAAACATTGTCAAAAAGATATGAAGCAAGAAATGGTGGCTACACAAGAATCATCAAAGCTGGCTTTAGATATGGTGACAATGCACCTATGGCTGTAATTGAATTTGTAGATAGAGATGTTGAGGCAAAAAGAGTTGATAGAAAGAAAAAAGATCCAGCTAAAGATAAAACTGAAGAGAAAAAATTAGCTACTGCTTAATTTTTTATATAAAATTATATCATCATGAAAAAGTCTTTTAACGTTGATTCAACGTTTAACGATATGCGTATCGATAGATGGATACGTAATAATCTTGGCAATTACCCTCAAGGTCTAATTGAAAAAAGTTTAAAAAGTGGAAAAGTTAAAATCAATAATAAAAAAATTAAAAGCTCTCATAAAGTAAAGACAGGTGACACTATAGATTTATTCAACTTTGATTTTAAAGAAACAATTGTTCAAAAGACAATTAAATTTGTACCTTCAGAAGAAGTTATTAAAGAAAATGAAGAATTAATAATTGATAATAATGATGATTTCATTGTTCTTAATAAAAGCTCTGGTATTTCAGTTCAAGGTGGAACTAAATCTAAAAAAAATCTTGTAGATATATTTGCTCGTAGTGAAATTTTTCAGGACACAAAACCATTTTCTGTACATAGACTTGATAAAGATACATCTGGAGTTTTTATTATGGCAAAACACAGACAATCCGCTCAGTTATTAACCTCTTTATTTAGACTTCGAAAAGTTCATAAAACTTACCTGGCTATATGCCATGGAGAATTGCAAAAGGACTCTGGTGAGTGGAATGATGATTTAACCAGATATGATAATGATAGAGAGGTAGTTGAAAAAGCTAGAACACTTTACAAAGTTTTAGATAAAAATTCTATATGTAGTCTAGTTGAAATGAAACCAATCACAGGAAGAAAACATCAACTAAGAAAACAACTTTATGCAGTAGGATGTCCAATCTACGGAGATCAAAAATATAAATTTAGTAACACAGATAAAGCAATAAATAAAAATTTAATGCTTCATTCATATCAAATTAAATTTATGATAAATGATAAAAAATATACCTACACAGCATTATTACCAGATTATTTTAAAAAACTTTTAAAAACAAAAAGACTTAGATTTCCAAATTCTTAGAAAAGGTTTCAATAATAATTTCATCTAAATTCTTATAGTCTTGATCTTTAATTTCTTTAAGATTGATTACGCCTTTGTCTGAAATACCACACGGAATAATATTTTTATATTTTGAAAGATCGTTATTAATATTTATTGCAAATCCATGATATGCTATCCACTTACTTACTCTTACACCAATTGCTGCAACTTTATTAATTTTACCTTTATGGTCAGTCCAAATACCAATGTTTTTTGGATCACCAAATGTCTTAATATTAAATTTTGATAAACTGTCAATAATCGTCTCTTCAATTAAAGTTATAAATTTTCTTATATCTTTTTTTCTTTTTTTTAAATCTATCACAAAATAACAAATCAATTGACCTGGACCATGATAAGTAATTTTTCCTCCACGGTTTGTTTTTACTAGACTAATATCTTTATTAAGAATTTCTTTTTCTTTATAACTCGTACCTGCTGAATAAACCTCTTCATGTTCTAAGATCCATATTAAATCCTCTTTTTGACCATTGTTTATCTCCAATAATCTTTCTTCAAGTAGTTTTATTGCATCTTCATATTTTATTGGTTTTATTGACTTTTTAATCTCTATATTCATTTATAAATTGTATTATTTTTATTATGCACTATTAGTGCAAAATTGATTTATAGGTAAATTTATGTCTTTAATAAAAAAAATAAAAGATAAAAAAGTTAATTTTGAGTTTAATAAAGAGTACATAAAAGTTGTTACTTCTAAGATTGCTAATAATGATGCTCAATTTATTACTAATTCTTTTAATGAGATGCACCCAGCTGATGCGGCTGATATAATTGAACATCTTGGTCAAAATGATAGAGAAAGCTTAATTAAACTTAATAATTTCAATATAGATCCAGAAGTTTTTATTGAATTAAACGAGTCGGTGCAGTCTGAAATCATAGCTTATCTTTCACCTGATACTATTGTTAGACTTTTAAAAAATCTTGAATCTGATGATGCGATTACAATTTTAGAAAATGTTGATGAAAAAGATAAGAATACAATATTAAGCTCCTTACCTCCAAAAGATAGATTTGCTTTACTTGAAAGCTTAAGTTATCCGGAAGACACAGCTGCTAGAATAATGCAACGTGAATTCACGGCAGTTCCTAGTAATTGGTCAGTTGGTCAAACAATTGACTATTTAAGAGAAAATAAAGATTTACCTGAGGAATTTCTTGAAATTTTTATTATAGATGAAGATTTTAAACCGATTGGAACTGTTCCATCATCTAAAGTTTTAACTACTTCGAGAGAAACTAAAATGCTTTCTATTATGTCAGAATCTCAACTACTTATTCCTGTTGATATGGACAAAGAAGAAGTTGGTAACGTGTTTGAAAACTATAGCTTAAATTCAGCAGCTGTTGTTGATAAATCAAACAAGTTGGTTGGTATGATTATGTATGACGATGTTTTAACTGTATTAAAAGAAGAAGCCGAAGAAGATGCCTTAAGATTAGCTGGGGTAGGGGATGAAGAAATTACTGATGGAGTTTTTAAGAAAACTAGAAGAAGATTTAACTGGCTTTTATTAAACTTATTTACAGCATTTCTTGCAACGTGGGTTATTAGTTTATTTGGTGCAACAATCGAACAAATGGTTGTGCTTGCATTTCTTATGCCAATCGTTGCATCTATGGGTGGTAATGCTGGAATGCAAACTTTGGCTGTAACTGTAAGAACATTAGCAACAAATGACTTAACAAAAAACAATTTTACTCAAAATATTTTAAAAGAATTTAATATTGGTATTTTAAATGGTATCATATTTGCAATAATAAGTGCTTTAGTAGTTCAAGTTTGGTTTCAAGATTCTCTACTTTCTTTAATAATTTCTATGTCAATGATAGTTACGATGATTGTTGCAGGTTTATTTGGAATTTTAGTACCTATAACTTTAAAAAAAATGGATATAGATCCTGCTATTGCATCAAGTGTGTTTGTAACAACTATTACTGATGTTATAGGTTTTGTTTCATTTCTTGGTGTTAGTGCTTATTTTCTCTAAAAATTGTCAATTAATCGTACGTTATTAATATAGTAAGCCACAAAAAGTTTAAAAGGTTTGTTCGTAATATTTGTGCTTAAATTATGTGTGTTTCTACATTCCAAATATTCAATTTTAATATCAAAATTTTTAGATAGCTCTTCCTTTAAATTAAATATCATTTTTTTGTAATTTTTTTTGTTTTTCTTAATTTCATTTTTTAAAGATAATAATTTTTTTGCAATTATTCCCGAATTAATAAAACTTTTCTTATTTAATAAAGAGTTTCTGGAAGATAAAGCTAGTTTGTTTTGTTCTCTGACTGTTTTACATACTTGAACTTTGGTATTGTGTTTATTTTCAATATAGTTTTTAACCAAGAAAAATTGTTGAAAATCTTTTTCTCCCATAAACATTTTTTGTGGAGAAATTAATTCAATAAAACGATCCAAAACATCAAGTACACCTTCAAAATGTCCTTTTCTAAATTTTGCACACAATATTTTTTGTGATTTATTTAGTTTGATTTCATTATTTTTTTTCCAATAAATTTGTTTAATGGTTGGTAAATATACATAGTCAACTTTAAGTTTTTTAAGATAACTCAAATCTTGCTTTAAATTTTTAGGGTATGTTTTGTAATCTTTTTTATTATTAAATTGAGTTGGATTAATAAAAATACTGACTAATGTTTTTTTGCAGTTTTTTTGTGATGTCTTGATTAATGTCTTGTGACCTTCGTGTAAACTTCCCATTGTTGGGACAAAACCTAATCTTTTATCTAACTCAATTGCCTTAATTAAATCAGTTTTTAATTTTATTAATTTCATTTGTAATAAGAATATTAATAAGTAAAACATTTATATGATTAAACAAGCTATAATTCCTTTAGCTGGTCTTGGGACTAGACTACTACCACTAACAAGTGTTTTTGCTAAAGAGCTTCTACCTATTAATGGAAAACCAGGCTTAGAATATATTATCGAAGAATGTATTGAGGCTGGTATTAAGGAAATTGTATTTATTATTTCTAAAAAAAAATTGATGATAAAGAAATATTTTTATAATGATAAATTTTATAAAGATATTATCAAGAAAAAAAATGATCCAAAAATTATCAAAGAATATAAAAAAATTCTCAAATATAAAAAAATGATTAAATTTGTTTTTCAAGACAAACCATTAGGAACTGGTGATGCTGTCTACAAGACTAAAAAATTTATTACAGATAAATATTTTTTAATGTTATTACCTGATGATTTGATAATTAAAAAAAACTGCTCTAAGTCAATGATTGCTGTGCATAATAAATTTAAAGCATCAGTTATGGCAAGTATGAAGGTTAATAAAAATGATGTATCTAGGTGGGGTATCTACAACATCAGAAAAAAAATTGATAAAAATAATTTTATTATAAATAATGTTGTTGAAAAACCTTCTATAAAAACTTCACCTTCTAATAATGCTGTAATAGGAAGATATATATTACCTAAAACAATTTTTTCTAAATTAAAATCTCTTAAACCAGGTAAAAGTGGTGAATTTCATATCACTGACGCTATCCAAGCTTTAATAGAAGATGATAATCAATTTATTGGTCACAATTTTTTAGGTAAATACTTAGATTGTGGAACAATGAAGGGTTATATTAAATCAACGTTGGAGATTTCTAAACAATGAAACTTTGCATGATAGGAACGGGGTATGTCGGTTTAGTTAGTGGAGTTTGTTTTTCAGATTTAGGAAATGACGTTATTTGTGTTGATAAAGATTTAAATAAAATTGAAAACTTAAAAAATGGTATTATCCCAATATATGAACCTGGTTTAGAAGAATTACTCATTAAAAATTATAAAAATAATCGTTTAAAGTTCTCTACAAATTTAAAAGATTCAATTTCAAAATCGGATATTATTTTTATTTGCGTTGGCACTCCCACTAAAAAAAATGGTAATAATGCTGATTTAAGTCAGGTATACAATGTTGCAAAAGAAATTAGCAAATCTATTAAAAAGTTTAAAATTATTATAACTAAATCTACTGTACCTGTGACAACAGGAGACGAAATAGAAAAGATTATTTCAAAAAAAGTATCAAAAAAACTTTTTTCAGTGGTTTCAAATCCTGAATTTTTAAGAGAAGGTGATGCTATAAGAGATTTTACCTACCCTGACAGAGTAGTTATTGGGACTCATAATAAAAAATCTAATAAGATTTTAAAAAATCTTTATTCGCCATTGATATCAAAAGGTGCAAAATACGTTAATACGTCTCGAAGAGCAGCCGAATTAATAAAATATGCTTCTAATGCTTTTCTAGCAACAAAGATTACTTTTATCAATGAACTAGCCAATTTATGTGAAAAAATTAATGTTAACATTGAAGATATCTCTATCGGTATGGGCCTCGATAATAGAATTGGTAGTCGTTTTTTAAGAGCTGGTCCTGCTTATGGTGGATCTTGTTTTCCAAAAGATACTAAGGCCATTACAGCCACTGCAAATAAATTCAAAACTAATTTAACAGTGATTAAAAGTGTTATTAAATCAAATGAAAATAGATCATCACTAATGCTAAAAAAAGTTTTTGAGATTTTAAAAAATAAAATAAAAAATAAAAATATTTGTTTCTTAGGGGTAACATTTAAAGCCAATACAGATGATATGAGAGATTCTTCAAGTCTAACAATGATCCCTGCATTAATTAAAAAAGGTGCAAAGATAAATTATTTTGATCCAACTGGAGAAAAACTAGATTTTAAAAAATTTAATAATGTTACTTTTTCAAACAACATTAAAGACGCAATTAAAAAATCAGATTTAATCGTTATTCACACAGAATGGAATGATTTTAAAAATATTAATTTTAAAAAAGATGTGAAAAATAAAAAATTCTCAATTTTTGATATGAGAAATATTTACTCAGCTGATAAAATGAAAGATAATAAAATTAAATATTTTAGTATTGGAAATTAATTTAATTCAAAAATAGCATCAACCTCAACTGACACACCAAGGGGCAAACTGTTTGTACTAACAGCTGCTCTTGTATGCATTCCAGAGTCTCCAAAAACTGAAACTATTAAATCTGAAGCACCATTTATTACTTTAGGTTGTTCAGTAAAATCTTCTGTTGAATTAACAAATCCTGTAAGCTTTATGCAAGATTTTACTTTTGAAAGATCATTACCACAAGCTTTTTTAACCTGAGATATAATGTTTAAACCACAACGTTTAGCTGCTTCATATCCATCTTCAGTTTTTAGATCCTTACCAACCTTACCTTTGATTAATTCTCCATTTGCTGCAGTAGAAATTTGTCCTGAGATGAATAACATCTTACCAATTTGTTTTGATGCAAGATATGATCCAACAGGATCTCTTGCTTCTGGCAGTTCTAACTTTAATTCTTTAATTTTATCTTCATATGACATGATTATTTCTCCATAAATTCAGTTAATGTTTTACTGTTTTTAAATTTAACAAGTTTTTCTTTTAAATTAATTTTGTCAAATTTCTTTTTTCCACTTTTAGCATTAGTAGTTATTTTATCTTTAAGTTCTTCAGCTCCAACCGTTGCTTTTAATTTAAGTTCTGAAGATTTTTCTTTTAGATTTTTCGCTGAACACTCTATGTATTTAGCACTAACCTTTTCAAACTGATTACAATCAATTATTTCAGCCATAGCATTAGACATAAGTGCCGATGTAATTAATGTTATAAATATTATTTTTTTCATTTCTTTTTCTTTTTTTTAACTTTTTTATTTTTATCGTATTCTTTTCTTTTCTCAATTAATATTAAAGCTTCTTCCATATTAAGTTCTAAAGGGTCTTTTTCCTCTGGAATTGTTGCATTAAGAGATTTATATTTAATATAAGGCCCATATTGCCCTTTCATTACTCTAACAGGTTTTTTGTCTTCAGGGTGTTCTCCTAGATCTTTTATAATTGATGCAGACATTCTACCAGGTTTAGCCTCCGCTATTAGAGTTATTGCTCTATTAAGTCCAATTGAGAAGATCTCCTCAACATTTTCAATTCTTGCTGATTTGTTTTCACATTTCAAATATGGGCCAAATCTTCCTGAGTTTAATATTATATCTTTCTGATTTTCAGGGTTAATGCCTAAACTTTTTGGTAATGAACATAAAAATTTAGCTCTATCAAGATCCACGCTATCTAATGTAATTCCTTTAGGTATTGAGACATTTCTTAAATTATTATCTTCTTTTTCTATCTTCTTTTTTTTTGTTTTCTTTTTCTTTTTTGTTTCAATTATAATCTTTTCTTTTATTTCCTCAATTTTTTCATACTGTAAGTAGGGACCAAACCTTCCATTTTTAAGGTACATGTCATTTCCATTTTCATGTTTACCTATAAATTTTGGTTCAGCTAATTGAGATTGAGCAGCTGCTTTTGCTTTAGACAGGGGTCTGGTAAATTTACAATCTGGATAATTTGAGCAACCAATAAAAGCACCACCCCTAAAACTATTTTTTAAACTTAATGATCCACTGTCACATAACTTGCATTGTCTATTAATATTTCCATCTGCATCTCTTTCAAAAATTAAACTTCCTAGACTATCGTTTAATAGATCTAAAACCTCCCTAGTTCTTTTCTCTTTAACGTCAGATACGTTTTGATTAAAGTCTTTCCAAAATAACTCTAGAACTTTTATCCATCCTTCCTTCCCGGTAGTAATATCATCAAGTTGATTTTCTAAACTTGCTGTGAAGTTATAATCAACATACTTAGAGAAAAGCTTTTCAAGAAAAGCAGAAATTAATTTACCACGATCAGTTGGGTGAAATCTTTTATTAATTGTTTCCGCATATCCTCTAGTAGATATAACAGATATTATACTTGCATATGTTGAAGGTCTTCCAATACCTAATTCTTCTAATTTCTTAACCAAACTAGCTTCTGAATATCTTGGTGGTGGCTGTGTAAAATGCTGTTCATCTAATAGAGATTCTATATTAACTGGACCCTTGTTCATTTCAGGAAGGATATCTTCATCATCATCTTTTTTAGTATCTTTCATAACTTTTAAAAAGCCATCAAATTTAATAACAGATCCACTAGCTTTACAAATTGTTCCATTATCATCCGAAGATATCGTTATAGTATTTCTATCAAATTGAGCGGGTTTCATTTGAGAGGATAGGGCTCTACTCCAAATTAAATCATATAATTTATGCTGATCTGGACTAAGGTATTTTTTAACTGTATCTGGTGCTCGCATTATATCTGTGGGTCTAATTGCTTCATGTGCCTCTTGAGCATTTTTAGCTTTTTTTCCAGAGTAACTTGCAGCGTTATCTGGAACATATTCATCACCAAATTCATTTTTTATATATTTTCTAAAAGTATCTATAGCGTCTGTGGACAGGTTAGTGCCATCTGTTCGCATATACGTAATAAGACCAATAGTTTCACCGTCAATTTCTATACCTTGATAAAGTTTTTGAGCTATTTGCATTGTACGTGACGCTCCAAATCCTAACCTACCAGAAGAAACTTGCTGTAATGTGGAGGTAGTAAAAGGGCCAGAAGGGTTTCTATTAACAACTTTGCTAGAGATGTCATTTATATTGAAATTCTTAGATTTAACCTCTTCCATTGCTTTATCAATTTCAGCTTTATTTTTAAAAGAAAATTTTTCAATTTTTTTATCATTCAATTGAGTGATACTTGCTAATATAGAATTTTTATCACTATCGTTGAATTGAATACTTAAAGTCCAAAATTCCTCAGGATCAAAAAGCTCTATTTCATGTTCTCGTTCTGTAATCAATTTTAAGGCAACTGACTGAACACGACCTGCAGATTTAGAACCTGGTAACTTTGTCCACAAAATTGGTGATATATTAAAGCCAACTAAATAGTCTAAGGCTCTTCTAGCCATATAGGCATCAACAAGTAGTGGCTCTATTTGTCGAGGGTTTTCAATTCCATGAATAACAGCTTTTTTTGTAATTTCATTAAAAACAACTCTTTCTATATGCTTGTCTTTAATTAATTTTTTTTCATTTAAATATTCTTTAACATGCCAAGCAATTGCTTCTCCCTCTCTGTCTGGGTCAGTTGCTAATATGATTTTTGATGAAATCTTAGCTGCATCTGTAATTTCTTTAAGATATTTTTTAGAAAAACTATCGACTTCCCATTCCATTTTAAAATTATTTTCTGGATCAACAGAACCATTTTTTGAGGGAAGGTCTCTAATATGACCATAACTCGCTAAAACAATATAATCATCACCAAGATATTTGTTGATAGTTTTTGCTTTAGCTGGACTTTCTACGACTACAAGATTCATTACTAAACAAATTACTTAAAAGACTTAGATAGTCAAATCAATAAATTTTAGTCTTAGTTTCTTCTTTGTTTTTCAATCGTTTGACGTTTTCTCTGTGCGTGTAGAATATAAGCACAAACATTATTATGAAAAATATTGAATTATAATTTTCAAAAACTATTAAATACATTGGCACCATTAAACTACCAACTAGTGATGAAAGTGATGAGTATTTTGAAATAAGAAATGTAACAGCCCAACTAATAATAAATACCAAACCCAAAAAAATGTTTATCGAAAATAATATTCCAACATATGTTGCAACACCCTTACCCCCTTTAAACTTAAGCCATATTGGAAAAACATGACCTAAAAATGCACTTAATGATGCAATGAAGATGTAATCAGGATAATTAAATTTTACATATAAAACAGGCAATACAGCTTTTGTTATATCCAGTAGTAAAGTTGCGTAGCCTAATGTTTTATTGCCTGTTCTAAGAGCGTTTGTTGCCCCAATGTTTCCTGAGCCAATATCTCTAATATCTTTTTTTAAAAATATTTTTGTAAGTATAAAACCAAAAGGTATTGATCCTAATAAATATGAACTTAATGCAACAATTAAATATTCCATTATTATAACTTAAATAATTCTTCACCTTTTACAAATGTATTGGTGACTTTTCCTTGAAGTTTTTTGTCTTCAATAGAGGTATTTTTTGATTTGGAGACAAGCTTATCTTTTTTGACAACCCATGGCTTGTCAATATCAACAATGCAAAAATCTGCTTCATTGCCCACTGAAAGATTACCCTTATCAATTTTTAAAATTTTTGCAGGGTTTGATGTTAAAGCTTTAATGATAGTTTCTAATTTAACAGAGCCATTGTGATATAATTCTAGACTTAATGATAAAAGCGTTTCTATTCCAGAGGCCCCTGTAGATGCTTGTGCAAACGTTAATCTTTTTTGCTCTTCATCTTCTGGTTTGTGATCAGATACAATAACGTCTATCGTTTCATCTTTTAATCCTTGTACTAGAGCAATTCTATCTTCTTCAGTTCTTAATGGCGGTGATAATTTTAAAAAAGTTCTAAAATCTCCTATATCATTTTCATTTAATGAAAGATTATTTATGGAGACACCTGTTGTAAATTTAACTTTATTTTTTCTTTCCTCAATAATTTCTACTGATTTAGCAGCTGAAATCTGTGATATGTGATATCTGCATTTAATGTTTTCAAGTAACGTTAAATCTCTTTCAATAATTATTCTTTCAGCAACAGCAGGTATTCCAGATAATCCAAGTTTAGTTGCAATAATTCCAGAATTAATCATTCCATTTTTGGATAAATCATAATCTTCAGCGTGTTGCATGATCAGTGTGCCTAAGTCTTTAGCTGAATTCATTATGCGTGACATTAATCTAGTATTTTGAATTGTTTTAACTCCATCAGTAAATCCAATTATTCCTCTACTTTGAAGTAGACCAAATTCAGTCATGCTAGTTCCTTCAATATTTTTGGTAAGAGCAGCACTTGGAAAAACATTTATTTTAGATTTATCTCTTCCACGTCTTTTTAAAAAATCTACTATTGAAACGTTATCTATAATTGGGTCAGTATTAGGCATAGTAACAACTGAAGTAACACCTCCTGCAAGAGCTGCGTTACTTAGCGTTCTAAAATTTTCTTTATATTCATAACCAGGTTCACCTGCAAAGACACGCATATCAACTAGACCTGGGAATATATATTTGCCATTTAAATCTATTACTTTTTCTCTTGAAGGAATGTTATTAGTATTTACTTTTTTACCAACAGCTTCAATAAAGCCATCTTCTCCAATAATTAATCCACCTTTCTCATTGATAGAGTTATAAGGGTCAATTATATTTGCATTTATAAAGTATTGTTTTTTCATTTATTCACAAAATATTTTTAAACAAGCCATTCTTACTGCAACACCTAGTTCAACCTGTTCCTTAATTACGCTTCTGTTAATGTCATCTGCTAATTTAGTGTCAATTTCGATCCCTCTATTCATAGGGCCTGGATGCATAATTAAAGCATCATCTTTTGCATGAGCAAGTTTATCTGGAGTTAGTCCATAATATTCATAGTACTCTCTATTAGAAGACAAGAAAGAACTAGTCATCCTTTCATTTTGTAACCTTAACATCATTACAATATCACAATCTTTCAAACCTTTTTTCATATCTGTAAAAGTATTAACCCCAAACTTTTCTATTTCTTTTGGCATTAAATTTGATGGTGCAATAATGTTAACTTCTGCACCTAACATATTTAAAAGATAAATATTTGATCTTGCAACACGTGAATGAGTTATGTCACCACAAATCGCAACTCTTAAACCTTCAATTTTTTTTTTTCGATTTATAATTGTTAAAGCATCTAGTAAAGCTTGAGTAGGGTGTTCACGGCTTCCATCTCCAGCATTAAGTACTGCGCAATTTACTTTTTGAGATAAAAGATTACACGCACCTGAATCTTGGTGTCTAATTACAATTATATCAGGATGCATTGCATTTAAAGTCATTGCAGTATCTATGAGTGTTTCACCTTTCTTAATAGCTGAATTTGCCATATTCATTGACATAACATCTGCACCTAATCTTTTTCCAGCTAATTCAAATGAACTCTGTGTTCTAGTGGAAGGTTCAAAAAACAAATTAATTTGAGTTTTACCACTTAAGACATTTAATCTTTTGTTTTTACTTTGATTTAATTTGATGAAACTTTTAGCTTCTTCTAAAATAAGATTAACATCATTAATTGATAGATCTTGAATACCTAGGAGGTGTTTTTGAGAGATTTTAATAGCTTTATTTGTTTTGGTTGCCATTAAAATTAACTCTATAACTATTAACCATCACTATGGCAAGTATTAATTATTTAAAAAGTCTATTGCCCCTTGTAAAATAAAGGCTGCAGCATTTTGATCAATTGTTTTAACTCTTTTTGAAACGTTAACGTCTAATAAACTCGATAGATTAAATGCTCCAACTGTTGAAAGTCTCTCATCCCATAAAATTACTGGTAGGTCTATAGATTTTGATATATTTGATGCAACATCATTAACTGATTGAGCTGATCTACCTAGACTACCATCCATATTAACTGGGTTCCCGACAATTATTCCACCAATATTATTATCCTTAATTATTATCTTAAGTTCATCAATTAGTTCGTTTGTGTTGGTTTTGTTTATGGTTTTAAAGGGTGTGGCTATGGATTGTCTTTCATCACAAATTGAGACTCCAATTCTTTTAGACCCTAAATCTAAACCAATAAATCTCACTTTATTAGTGTGTTTTATTTTAAAATCTTCAATTGTGATCATATTGTATATTTTATACTTAAGTGATAGTTTGCCGACATATTTAATTACCACATGACAATTGATCTTAAAACAATAAAGCATATATCTAAATTATCAAGAATCTCAGTTGATGATGCAAAAGCTAATAAATTAGCTGGAGATCTCAACTCTATATTTGATTTCATTGAAAAATTAAATGAACTCAATACTGATAATATTGAGCCTTTAACTTCTGTTGCAGAGACCACATTAAAATTAAGAGCCGACGAGGTTAAAAGTGAAAATATAAGAGATCAAATATTAAAAAATTCACCAGAGGAAAATGAAGATTTTTTTGTAGTACCAAGGGTTGTTGAATAATGTCTGATATCACATCACTCACTTTAACTGAATTAGTTAAAAATATTAAAGATAAAAAGATTTCTTCTGAAGAAACTACCAAAGCTTTTATTGATAGAGGAGAAAAATCTAGAGATTTAAATACATACATAACAGAAGATTTTTCTAACGCACTTTTGAAAGCTAAAAGTTTTGATCAAAAACCAAATTTTGATTTAAAACTTCCAGGTGTTCCAATAGCAGTTAAAGATTTGTTTTGTACCAAAGATGTAAAAACTACAGCAGGTAGTAAAATTTTAAATAATTTTATTCCACCATACGAGTCTACCGTTACTCAAAATATTTGGAATGAAGGTGCGATATTACTTGGTAAGTTAAATTGTGATGAATTTGCAATGGGCTCATCTAATGAAACTAGTTTTTTTGGAAATGTACAAAGTCCAATAGACAAAGGTTTAGTACCAGGTGGCTCTTCAGGAGGCTCTGCATCAGCTCTAGCAGCTAATTTAACGCCTATTACAATTGGAACTGATACAGGTGGCTCTATTAGACAACCTGCTTCATTTACAGGTACTGTTGGATTAAAGCCTACTTATGGAAGTTGTTCACGATATGGAATTGTTGCTTTTGCATCTTCATTAGATCAAGCAGGACCAATGTCTAAAGATGTAAAAGATTGCGCATTGCTTCAAGAAATAATTAGTACTTATGATGAAAAAGACTCAACATCGATTGATTTTAAAAGAAATGAATACAGTAAAGAATTAACAAATAATATTAAAGGTAAGAAAATTGGAATTCCTAAAGAATATAGAGTTGATGGAATGCCAAAAGAAATAGAGGATTTATGGACGAAGGGCATTGAGTATGCAAAAGATTGTGGTGCTGAAATTGTAGAAATTTCATTACCTCATACAAACTATGCTCTACCTACTTATTATATAGTGGCCCCTGCGGAAGCTTCTTCAAACTTAGCAAGATATGATGGTGTTAAGTATGGTTTTAGATCTAAAGGTGAAAACCTTATTGATATGTATGAAAAGACAAGATCTGAAGGTTTTGGTAGCGAAGTTCAAAGAAGAATAATGATTGGAACTTATGTTTTATCCTCTGGTTATTATGATGCTTATTATCTAAAGGCTCAAAAAGTTAGAAAATTAATAAAAAACGATTTTGATGAAGCTTACAAAAAAGTTGATGCAATTTTAACTCCATCAACACCAAGTGCTGCTTTTAAAATTGGTGAAAAAACTAATGACCCCGTTTCAATGTATTTAAATGATATATTTACAGTTCCAGTGAATTTAGCTGGATTACCAGCAATTTCAATTCCAGCTGGAATAGATGTTAAAGGTTATCCATTGGGACTACAAATTATTGGTAAAGCTTTTGATGAACAAAATATTTTAAACATTGCTTATGCTATGGAAGAGAAAATCCAGTTTAAAAACAAAATTACTGACTGGTGGATTAAATAAATGACTAAAGATAATTCAGAATACTTAATCGAAAGACGAGACAATGTTTACGAAGTGGTAATTGGTCTTGAAGTTCATGCTCAGGTTACATCAAATTCAAAATTATTTTCATCTTCATCAACTACCTTTGGTGCTGAACCTAATACACAAGTAAGTTTAGTAGATGCAGCATTTCCAGGAATGCTTCCGGTTATTAATGAGTACTGTGTAAAACAAGCAATTAAAACGGGAATAGGCTTAAGAGCTCAAATTAATAAAAGATCAGTTTTCGATAGAAAAAATTATTTTTATGCAGATCTTCCACAAGGTTATCAGATCTCACAGTTTAAGTATCCAATAGTAGGAGAGGGAACAGTTATTCTTGATATGGCACATGGCCAAAAAGAAGTAGGGATTGAAAGATTACACCTAGAACAAGATGCTGGAAAAAGTATTCATGATATGGACCCACAAAATACATTGGTTGACTTAAATAGATCTGGTGTAGCTTTGATGGAAATTGTTAGCAAACCAGACATGAGAACTCCAGATGAAGTTAGTGCTTATATTAAAAAATTAAGATCTATTATGAGATACCTTGGTACGTGTGATGGAAATATGCAGGAAGGCTCTTTAAGAGCTGATGTCAATATTTCTGTTAGAATTAAAGGTTCTGATAAACTTGGAACTCGTTGTGAGATTAAAAATGTTAACTCAATTAAATTTATGCAAATGGCTATTGATTATGAAGCTAATAGACAAGTTGATTTAATTGAAGATGGTAAAACAATTGATCAAGAAACAAGATTATTTGATACTAAAAAAAATGAAACAAGATCTATGAGATCTAAAGAAGATGCTCATGATTATCGATATTTTCCAGATCCAGACCTATTACCATTAGAAGTAACAGATGAATTTATTGAAAAACTTAAAGCAGATATCCCAGAATTACCAGACGATAAGAAAAAAAGATTTATTGATGAGTTTAAAGTCTCTGCTTACGAAGCAACAATTTTAGTATCAGATATTGAAACAGCTAAATATTTTGAAGAGGTAG
The DNA here is from genome assembly GCF_059417945.1 of Candidatus Pelagibacter sp. PS_17. Classification (NCBI taxonomy): domain Bacteria; kingdom Pseudomonadati; phylum Pseudomonadota; class Alphaproteobacteria; order Candidatus Pelagibacterales; family Candidatus Pelagibacteraceae; genus Candidatus Pelagibacter; species Candidatus Pelagibacter sp. PS_17. The sequence continues at coordinate 684,240 of NZ_CM182073.1, read as the reverse complement.
TTGCTAAAATGGGCAAAAACAAAGATATGAAGTTAGCAGTTAACTGGATTACAGGTGAATTATTTGCTGTTTTAAATAATAAAAATTTAGAAATATCTGAAAGCCCAGTAAGTGCCAAAAATTTAGCAAAGTTAATTAATCTAATTAAGAATGGAACAATTTCTGGAAAAATAGCTAAAACAATATTTGAATTGATGATTGATGGAGACATAGATCCTCAAATAATTGTTGAAGAAAAAGGTTTAAAACAGGAAAGTGACCCTAAAGCTTTAGAGGCGTTAATAGATAAAATAATTGATACTAATAGAGAAAAAGCTATTGAATATAAGAATGGTAAAGAAAAGCTATTTGGTTTCTTTGTAGGTCAAGCAATGAAAGTTTCAGGTGGTAAAGCTAATCCACAACTAATAAATGAAATATTAAAGAAAAAACTTCAATAGTCTTAAAATAGGTAGATAAAAAGGACTTAAAATACCATGGGTAAAGCAATTAGAATTACTGAAAAGCTTGAAAAATATATAAATAATTTTAGTTTAAAGTTAAATCCCATCCAGCAAGAAATAATCGAATACAATAATACACTTGGAGACGTTAAGAGAATGCAAGTAGCAACATCTCAATGTCATTTTCTTCATTTAATTATAAAAACTTCTAACATTAAAAATGTACTTGAAATTGGTACTTTTACTGGGTTAAGTGCACTTTCAATAGCTTTAGCATTACCAGATGATGGGAAACTTATAGCGCTAGATAAAGACAAAGAAACCAACAAGATTGCAGTAAGTTTTTTTAAAAAAGCTAATCTTACTAATAAAATTCAAACAATTGTTAAGCCTGCATTAGATAGTTTAGATGAATTAAAGAATAGTAAATTTGATATGGTTTTTATTGATGCCGATAAAATGAATTATAAAGAATATTATGAAAAATCACTGAAGTTATTAGATAAAGGAGGATTGATTATTGTAGACAATGTTTTATGGCATGGTGAGGTCGCTGATGAAGATAATTTAGATAAATTCACTGTAAATATTAGAGATTTTAATACTTATGTTGCAAACGATAAAAGAGTGGAGCAAATCATTGTCCCTTTAGGTGACGGTATGACTGTTTGTAGAGTGATATAATGTTTGATGTTTTTGGTTTTTACAAATTTAAAAAACTCACTTCTCTAAAAAAAAATAAGATTTTACTACAGGATTATTTGATTAAAAAAAATATTCGAGGAACAATAATTATAGCTAATGAAGGAGTAAATGCAACAATCTCAGGAAAAGCTAACGATCTAAAGTCAACTATCAACAAGATTAAAAAGATATTGAATTTTAAAAAGTTTGATAGTGAAAATATTTCAAAAAGTAAATTTCAACCATTTCATAAGCCAAAAGTAAAAATTAAAAAAGAAGTAGTTCCCATGGGTCTTTCTTTGTCATCAAAAAATAAGAAAAATAATCATATAGATCCTAAAAAATGGAATAAGTTAATTAATGATAAAGACACATTAGTTCTAGATTCTAGAAAACCATTTGAATATAATGTGGGCACCTTTAAAAGATCAGTTAATCCTGATGTTGCTAATTTTAGAGAATTTCCAAAATACCTAAATAAACTAAAAAAAACGAAACCAATTGCAATGTTTTGTACTGGTGGAATAAGATGTGAGAAAGCTTCGGTATTTTTAGAAAAAAAAGGTTTTAAAAATGTTTATCAGCTAAAAGGTGGAATTTTAAATTATTTAAAAAATATTAAAAAAAAAGAAAGTTTATGGAATGGGGAATGTTTTGTCTTTGATAACAGAATCAGTGTTAAACATGGATTAGTAACTGGTACATACTCAATGTGTAGTGGATGTAGAAAACCAGTTTCACCAAAAGATAAGAAGTCTAAAAAATATGAGGAGGGTGTTTCATGCGTAAATTGTCATGATAATTTAACTCAAACTCAAAAAGAGAGATTTCGAATGAGACAAAAGCAAATAAACCTTGCTAAAAAGAGTGGATCGAAGCATATATTTCAAAAAGAATTTAAATAGGAAAAATAATTGTCCAAAGCCATTAAATTAACTAAAGATCCAATTTGGGAGTTACTTAGAAAAGTAACCATCCCAGCAAGTGTTGGTTCATTATTTCAAACATTTTATAATTTAGTTGATACCTGGTTTGCGGGTAGAATTTCTGCAGAAGCTATAGGTGCTATTGCTAAGTCATTTCCCATATACTTTGTCATCATTGCTGTTGGTGTTGGTATTGGTGCTGCAACGAACTCATGTATTGGCAATTTATTAGGTGCTAAAAAAATTAATAAAGCTTCACTATTTATTGCCCAATCAGTAATTTTTTCATTGGTCACTTCTATTGTTGTTACTTCATTTGGATTAAACGCTTCTGATTTTCTCTTGAGCGTTATGGGCTCTGATGCTGCTGGTATCGCTTTAACTAGAGAGTATTTAGATATAATTTTTTATGGAACATTTATAGTTATGATCCAAATCTCTTTAAATGGAGCTTTAAATGCACAGGGAGATACTAAAAGTTATAGAAATGTTCTTATCTTTAGCTTCTTTTTAAATATTTTTTTAAACCCATTATTTATCTGGGGATACGGAATTGTTCCAGCTTATGGTATAGGTGGCCTTGCAATAGCAACTGTTATCGCTCAATCTATTGGTACTATTTATTTAGCCTATAAAATTAACTCATGTAAATTAAGAAAATATTTATCTATTAAATGCTTTATTCCTAAGTTTATTCTTCTTAAAGAATTGTTCACACAAGCAATGCCAATTATGATTAGTATGTTGTTTATTGGAGTAGGTATTTTTAACATATTATATTTTATTGGACAATTTGGTGATCTTGCAACAGCAGGTTATGGTGCAGCTTTAAGAGTTGAACAAGTCTTCTTACTTCCAGTAATTGGTTTAAATACAGCAGTACTTTCTATCGGTGGACAAAACTTTGGTGCTAAAAATTATAACCGTATTAGAGAGCTTTATACTAAGGCATTATTTTTTGGATCATCGTTTATGGCCGTAGCAGGTGTGGTTTTATTCTTCGGTGCAGAGTTTTTTGTATCTCAGTTTACAGATAATGTAGAAGCTATTTATCATGGTGCTATATATTTAAAAGTTGCTGCATTAATAGCTCCTATTTACCCAGTATTCTTTATTACAACAGCAGTCTTTCAGGCACTTAAAAAACCAATTTATAGTCTTTACTTAAGCGTTCTAAGGTTAACTGCATTTCCGTTCTTATCATTATGGTATGTAATTAATATTAGAGGAGGAGATTATGTGGATATTTTTTATACCATCATGGCAACCAATTGGTTTATGGGTATTGCAGTAATCATCTTTATTGGATATTTTTTAAATAATGTTTTTAAACAAAAAAAAAGCCATTTTTCTTATTAGTGTTTCCGCACTAATATTTATTTTAACTATTAACCAAGTCAAATCTCAAACAATTAAAATTGTAGATGGAGACACAATTCATCTTAATGGAGAAAAAATTAGATTTATAGGGATAGATACACCTGAATTAAAACAAACTTGCCTTAACAAAGGAGCTAAGGATCCTTGTGGAATTACAGCAAAACAAATCCTTATTGATAAAATTTCAAACAATAATGTTGAATGTATTAGTGAAGGAAAAGATCAATACAAAAGAACACTGGCCGAATGTTTTGTTAATAATGAAAGCTTATCAAGTTATTTAGTTAGAAGTGGCTATGCATTTGCCTATAGAAGGTATTCAAAAAAATTTGTATCTGATGAAGATTATGCAAGAATTAATAAAATAGGTATGTGGTCTATGGAATTTGATTATCCTTGGGATTACAGAAAATCTAAGAAAAATTAAAGCTAATAGGGTAGTTCTGTTACCCGGTGCCCCAGACCGTGCTTCTATAATCCTTATTTTGCAACAAAGTTGAAATGGCAAATAGCAGAAGTTTGAACGGTATTTCGACTCTAGTTCGACTCTTATTGTTGTGTTAGCTTAATGGTATGAATAATATTAAAGAGATACTAGACTCATTCATAAAGCAGTCCAAAACAGATAATCTTAAATGGTCAGCTTATCCCAAAGAATATTTAGACTTAAATATGAAGGTATCTTTTGGGCAGGGAGTGCCTGCTAGAGTTAGTTGGATATCTTTTTTGGCACCTGAAATGCAAACAAGCAATGGGTTTTATCCTGTTTATCTATTTTATAAAAAAGAAAATAAGTTAATTTTAGCTTATGGAATAAGCGAAACTTCAGAGTATCCGCAAACATGGCCAGATGAAGTTATTAGCAATCATAAAAAAATAAGCGAACATATTGATAATCCTGCAAGATATGGAGATTCTTTTTTGTTTAAATCTTATGTACCAAATATTAATTCTGATAACGTTGAATTTGCTAACGAAGATAATCAAAAAACTTCTATAGAAGTTATTGAAAAAGATTTGCAACAAATAATTAATTCATACAAAAAATTTGTATCAATGGAGATTAAAAATGAAGAGTCACCCATTAGTCAGGGTCTTTTCTATATGGAGAAACAATTAGAAGAATTTATAATAGCTAACTGGGAGAATACTGAATTTGGGAGAAAATACGATTTGATATATGAAGAAGGAGTTTTAAAGAGTCAACAATACCCAACTTCTATTGGTAGAATAGACATACTTGCTACAGACAAAAAAACTAAAAACTATGTTGTTATTGAGCTTAAAAAAAATCAAACGAGTGATGATACCATAGGTCAACTTTCAAGATATATGGGGTGGATTAAAGAACATAAAAAAGACGATGGAGTTAAAGGTATTATTGTTGCTGGCAAATTTGATGAAAAATTAAAATATGCAAAAACAATGGTACCAAATTCAGAAGCATTTTTATATGAGGTGGATTTTAAAATAAAAGAATATAAATGAAAAAACTTTTAGGGATTGTGGTTTTGGGTTGATGAAAACTTTTGTGAAAACTTTTAGAGGCAAAATGTCTTATACAAAAATAGACAAATATGTTGATTTAGTTCGTAGAACTTTAGATCCAGATGATTATTTTAATATAGAAATTCAATATGATGAAGGCTGGCAGTTTATAAAAATTGAAGTTTGGGATAGGGTGCTGCACTAGAGTTATGTTATTTATACAAATCTTTGTTAAACTATTATTATTATTTGGTTGGATTAATAATTTATATTTTGGTTATAGAGCTTTAAAATATGATTATAATTTTGATCAAATAATTAATGATATAAATAAATTTTATTTCAGTGGTGACTACCACGGAATTTGGTATGGCTTTGTAGATGTATTTTTAGGAATAATGATCATTCTAATTATGGGCTGGTCATTAATTGGTTTACTTTGGCTTATATGGATTTTTTTTAAAACTGATTTGCCTCAATAAAAATTTCGACTCTGGTTCGACTCTTGATGTTATCAAACGTTAATTATCATTATAAATAAAGAGAAGTAGATGTGTTGTGTAGGGGCGTTCTGTTAACAGGTGCTCCAAAATTCTAGTTAATCTCTTGTTTATTAATTTTAAAGAGCTTTTCACCTAAAGGACTGATTGGGTCTTGAGGTGTGGGTTTGATTTTAGTTTTTTCCTCAACGATACTTAATAGTTTTTTAGCAAGTCCTTGACGTCTAAACATGGGGTTAACAAAAATATACTCCACTTCGGCTGTCTCATTATACCGAACAAAACCAAGTGTAGTATTAATGTTTTTAAAAGTAATAACACCATCATTTAGTTCAACATCATAGTCTAAATTACTCATTAATTATTACCATCTTGTTTAAGTTTTTTTTCAAATTTTCTTACTATGAAAGAAACAATTAATATCAAAATTAAATATTCCAAGATTAAAAATGTATAAATTTCTAATGGTCTATAGGTTGACACAACTAATTCATTTGCTTTTCTTGTTAAGTCACCAATACCTATAATTGATACCAATGAAGACATTTTTAATACATATACAAACTGGTTGCCTAATGCAGGAAGGATATTTTTAATTGCTTGTGGAAGAATTACTAATCTTAACCTTTTATAAAAAGTTAAACCCAGTGATGAGCCTGCTTCCCATTGTGATTTTTTAATTGAGTTTATTCCTGCTCTAAAAATTTCTGCTTGAAAAGCACTTTCACTTATTGCCAGCGCAATTATTCCAGACACAAATGGACTGAAACTTAATCCAGTCATTATAGGTAAACCATAATAAATCCATAATATTAAAACAAGTAACGGTATTGCTCTTACAATTTCCACATATCCAATATTTATGTATGTTAAAAATTTATTCTTAGCTAAAGAAGGAATTGCAACGATAAACCCTAAAATTGCAGATATAATTATAGATACTACTGAAATATAAATAGTTGTAGTTAAACCACTTAATAAAAATTTTAGGTTTGTTAAACCTTCAACATTGTTAGGTGATAGAATAAACCAACCCAATTCCTGACCACTACAAGAGGTAAGGGGTAAAATTAAAAGTAAAAAAAGTAAATTTTTCACTCTTAAAGTTATAATGAATTAGAGATTAATATCTAATTTTTTATAAGCTTTTTAAATTATATTTAGCGAGTAGTTTATTAAAGAAACCAGAGGATTTTTTACTTTTGATCCACTCATTTACATAATCATTCCAAACTTGATCATTTTTACTAACCATCATTGCTAAAAAGGCAGGATTTTTTTCTCCATCAGGAACAATTGCTAATTGAGGGTACTTGACAACTAATTTATTAGCCTCTGTTGAACTTGTAATGTTTCCATCAGCTCTACCAGCTAATACTTCTTGAAAGTCTCTTGCAGGTGACTCAACTGATTGTAATTTAGACAAAGGAAAGAACTCTTTAGCTTTTTCCTCTTGAGAAGTCCCAAGTGTTGTAGCAATCGTTACATCTTTATTGTTTAAAGATTTCCATGTTGAATATTTTTTTAAATTCTTTTTAAGTACCAATGGAACAGTTCCATACTTGTAATAAGAATCTGTAAATCCAGCAACTTCTGCTCTTTTTGGAGTTTTAGTGACACTTGTGGAAATATCATATCTTCCTGCGGTAATTCCTGAAACAATTGTTTTCCATTCAGTTGGTACAAAGGTAATTTTCACACCCATATCTTTTGCTAATTCTTGCATGACATCAATATCAAATCCCTTATATTTATTTGTAGCAGGATCTTTCATGGTCATTGGATCCCAGTCGCCTGTTGTTCCAACTTTTAACTCACCAGAGGATAAAATCTGATCAAGTTTTGATTCTGCGTTAAGAGAGAAGGGTAAAAGTGCTAATAGCACCACAAGAAGTATTTTTTTCATAAACTTTTTATAACAATAATTTTAATAAATATAAGCTTATAACCTTGACGCACTATCACTCAACCAAGAGTGTAAATGCTCAGAAAAAGACCTTCTAACAAATAAATTTACCTCATTAATCTCTTTATGATGAATAATTACATCAATATGAGATAATATTGTTTGAACAACTGGTCCTTTTTTTGTTTTAAAATCATTAAAATTGAAAGGGGAACCTGTAGCAAATAAATCAAAAACCTTACCACCTTTGATATTTAACATTACAAATTGGTCGCTAACATCAGTTACAGCGCCCAATTTAACTTTAGATATATTTTTAATTAATTCATCTTCAACTTGATAAGTGTTACTTTCCTCACTCACAGTTTCATTTGATATTAACATCCATTCATCGGGACTTAACCAAAATGCAGTTAATTTCTCTGCTGATGTAGACGTATTAGCCTCAGTGGGTAAAACCATATTAAGATTTTTACCTACTGCAGTAATAAAATCTTTTGTTTTACCTCTTATGATTAATTTCATAATAGGTTTGATTTCTTTAATTTCTAAATCAGAATATGTTATATCCCCTTTAATAGAAGTTTTATAATTAAGCATTTAACCTCAAATTTTCTTTGTCAAAAAAAACAGGATCAACAATCGTCACATTAATATTTTTATTTTCCATTGGGATAAATAATTTTTGACCTAGCATATTTTTTCCACCTCTAACTACTGCTAGGGCAATTGATTTATTTAAATTAGGGCTATAGTAACTTGAAGTTACATGACCTAGCATTTCAACTGGTTTTAAACTAGTGTCAGCAACTATTTGAGCTCCTTCTTCTAAAACTTCACTTGGATTATCTGTCAGTAAACCTACTAATTGTTTTCTATCTTCTTTCATGGTGTCAGATCTATAAAGAGATCTTTTACCAATAAAGTCATATTTCTTTTTACTAACAATCCAATCCATCTGTAAATCTATAGGTGTCATCGTTGCATCCGTATCTTGGCCAACAATAATAAATCCTTTTTCTGCTCTTAATAAGTGCATTGTCTCAGTGCCATAAGGAGTGATGTTAAATTCTTTACCTGCTTCCATGCATTTTTTCCATAAGTCTTCACCATAGTTAGCTTGGATATTAATTTCATAACTATGTTCACCAGTAAAACTAATACGCATAATTCTACATTTAATATCGCCAATTTTTGTATTTTTGAATGACATGTGTGGAAAGCTTTCATCTGAAAGATCAAGATCAGGTATTAATTTATTAAGAATTTTTTTACTATTAGGCCCACAGATGCTAGCTGTTGCATAATGATCCGTTACAGATGACAAATACACATCTAGTTCAGGCCATTCAGTTTGTAGGTAATCTTCTAGTTTTCCTAATACGTTTGCAGCACCACCTGTTGTTGTGGTCATAATATAATGGTTTTCATCAAGTCTAGTTGTGACCCCATCATCGTAAACCATACCATCTTCATTAAGCATTAAACCATAACGACATTTTCCAATGGCAAGTTTTGACCAAGCATTTGTATAAACTCTGTTTAAAAATTCTGAAGCATCCGTTCCTTGAATATCAATTTTACCAAGAGTTGAAGCATCTAATATACCAGCACTATTTCTTGCAGCTTTACTTTCCCTTTGAACGGCCTCATGCATTGTTTCATTATTTTTTGGATAGTACCAAGCTCTTTTCCACTGACCAACATTTTCAAATTCAGCTTTATTTTCTATGTGCCAGTCATTCATTGGCGTTCTTCTAAATGCATCAAAATATTCACCAACATTTCGTCCAACAATTGTTCCAAATGTTAATGGAGTGTAAGGAGGTCTAAACGTTGTAGTTCCGAGCTCACCCATCTTAACACCAGCAGTTTCTGCAATAATACCAAGGGCATGCATATTACCAAGCTTTCCTTGATCGGTACCCATTCCAGTTGTTGTATATCTTTTTACATGTTCAATCGATCTAAAGCCTTCTCTTAGAGCAAGTTTAATATCTTTTGCGGTTGCATCATTTTGATAATCTACAAAAGGTTTTGTTTTTCCTAAAACTTTATCGGATGGAAGTAGCCAAATATTTCTAATCTCATTATCTTTGGGACAATTTATTTCTAAATTGTCAAATTCAGTTTCATTTATATTTAAAAATTCTTTTAAAGATTTTGTAGAATTTTTTATAACATCATCTAAATCAAAATCACCATTACAAGAACCAATGCTAATTTGAGCTGATGAATATATATCAGGAATAAATACTTGATCTTTTTCTCTAAATTTTAATTTACCTCCTGATTGAGTAAACAAATGAACGGCTGGCGTCCATCCACCTGCAATTGCTAGGCAATCACAATCAAGTTCTATTTTTTCTGGATTTGCAAAAGATTGACCATCTTCTGACAATTCCATTATTGTAATTTTATTAATTCTTTTATAACCCTCAGTATTTACAACTGTGTGTGATCTATAAACTTTAATCCCTAAATCGTCAGCTTCTTTAGTAAATGCAGTTTTAGATTGCTTTCTAATATCTATGATTGCTTCAACTTTAATACCTTTTTTTTGTAATGAAATTGCACTTTCATAAGCTGTGTCATTATTAGTAAGAAATATATTTTTTTGACCAGTTGCAACACCATAATAATCTGCATACTTTTTAACTGCAGATGAAAGCATAATACCAGGTCTATCGTTATTATTAAATACCAGAGGTCGCTCTAAAGAACCAGTAGCAACAATAACCTTTTTAGCTCTAATTTTTAATAATCTTTGTCTTACTTTTTTATTTTTTTCATTTTTAGGAAGGTGATCAGTTAAATTTTCTCTAGCTAATAAATAGTTATATCCATGATAAGCAGCAACACTAGTTCTTGTTTTAATTTCTAGGTTTTCAATATTTCTTAATTCATTAATTTCATTTTCTAACCAAACAGAAGAATTTTGATCGTTTATTTTTATATGATCTGAATTTTGGAAAATTGTAGATCCTCCGATTTCATTTTTTTCATCAAGTAATAATGTTTTAAGATTATTTTTTGCTGCAGTTTTTGCAGCTATAATTCCACTAATGCCAGCTCCGATAACCAAAACATCACAGTGAATGTATTTATGATCATATATGTCAGGATCAGGCACTGTTGGAGATTTTCCTAGTCCTGCTGAATGTCTTATAACATATTCATACTTTTCCCAAAAATTAGCAGGCCACATAAATGTTTTATAATAAAAACCAGCAGGCAGAAGTGGGGATAAGAAATTATTTATACCTCCAATATCAAAGTTAACACTAGGCCAACAATTTTGACTGTTTGCCTCAAGCCCATGATAGATTTCTAGTTCGGTTGCTCTAACATTGGGTTCTGTTAGTGCTGTGTTGTTATTAACCTGTACAATTGCATTAGGCTCTTCAGATCCTGAAGTCATTATTCCTCGTGGCCTATGATATTTAAAACTTCTTCCTACTAAATGAATACCATTAGCTAGCAAAGCTGAGGCAAGGGTATCACCTTTGTATCCAAAATAAGATTTTCCATTGAATTTAAAAGAAACTCTGGAAGTTTCATCAATATATTTACTAGTTGTAACTCTTAAATTTTTTAGCATTAAATTATTTTATAGGAGGTTTTTCACCCATTTTATAAACAGCTTTAATTTGGTCATTTGAAGTATCCCTCACCATGTTAAACCACTTTCTACATCCGTGAGCATGGTTCCATCTTTCAAATTGAATTCCTTTAATGTTTTTTCTCATAAATAAGTATTCTGCCCATTCATCATCACTTAATTCTGTGGGTTGTTTAGGTCTTTCAATGTGAGCTTCACCACCAGCTTTAAATTCACTTTGTTCTCGTTCACCACAAAAAGGACAAGTAATTAAAAACATTAATGAGCTACCGCCGCTGCACCATGTTCATCAACAAGGTCTCCACTGATAAACCTATTTAAATTAAATGCAGCATTTAGTTTGTGTGGTTCATCATTTGCGATTGTGTGAGCAAATAAATCACCTGATCCAGGTGTTGCTTTAAATCCACCAGTTCCCCAGCCACAATTAAAGTACAAACCTTTTATCGTCGTTTTACTAATAATAGGACTAGCATCTGGGCAGATATCTACAATTCCACCCCATTGTCGAAGCATTCTCATTCTACTAAAAATTGGATAAAGTTCTAAGATTGCATTTAATGTTCCCTCAACAATATCGTGACTACCTTTTTGTGAATAAGAAACATAATCATCAGTGCCTGCACCTATTACTAGCTCACCTTTGTCAGACTGACTAACATATGCATGTACAGCGTTAGACATCACTACTGTATCAATAATAGGTTTAACTGGTTCTGAAACTAGAGCTTGAAGAGGTTTACTTTCTAAAGGTAATCTTAAACCTGCCATGTTTGCTAGCACACTTGAATGACCAGCAGCAACTACTCCAACTTTTTTAGTTTTTATAAAACCTTTGGTTGTTTCAATACCTTCTACTTCATCACCATTTCTTTTAATTCCTTTAACTTCACAATTTTGAATTATATCTACACCCATTTCATCTGCACCTCTAGCATACCCCCAAGCAACAGCATCATGCCTTGCGGTACCAGCTCTTCTTTGTAAAGTTCCACCCAGTACAGGATATCGAATATCTTGTGAGGTATTAATAATAGGGCAAAATTTTTTGACTTCTTCTGTGCTTAAGTAAACTGCGTCTATGCCATTTAATCTATTAGCATGTGTTCGTCTTTTTAAATCTCTAACATCCTGTAAGTTATGTGCAAGATTCATCACACCTCTTTGACTAAACATTACATTGTAATTTATTTCTTGAGATAAACCTTCCCACAATTTTAAAGCATGATCATAAAGACCAGCACTAGCATCCCATAAATAATTAGATCTTATAATCGTAGTATTTCTTCCTGTATTACCACCACCAATCCAGCCTTTTTCTACTACCGCAATATTTGTCATATTATGTTTTTTTGCTAAATAGTAAGCAGTTGCCAAACCATGACCACCACCACCAATAATAACTGCATCATATTCTTTTTTTACAGTGGGATCTTTCCAGGCTTTTTGCCAATTTTCATGATAGGAAAAAGCATTTTTGACTAATGAGAATATTGAATACTTATTTTTCATAATATTATTCAAGAATTACTTTATAAATATTGAATATTCAATACAATCGGTTATATCAATGTCGCAGTGGAAGAGTGGGTGAGAGGCTGAAACCAGTCGTTTGCTAAATGACCGTGCGGGGAAACTTGTACCGAGGGTTCGAATCCCTCCTCTTCCGCCATTAAAATAAAGGCTGATTTTTAAAAAAGTCTTTCATTTTAATAGGCTTTTTTTCCAAGATATATCTGTAAACATTGTAGTTTTCCATAACACGTTGAACATAGTTACGAGTTTCTTTAAATGGAATTAATTCAACCCAGTCTACAAAATCAATTTGTTTTTTTTGAGGATCTTTGTTTATTTTTTTCCAGTGTTTAACTCTTTTAGGACCGGCATTATATGCTGCGGTAGCAAAAGGGTAGGCACCATCATATTGTAAAATTAAACCAGCTATATAATGAGAGCCTAGATTAATATTATATTCAGGATCAGAAGTTAACCTTGATTTTGAATATGGAAGTTTTGCTTGTTTAGCAACTAGCTTAGCCGTATAGGGCATTATTTGCATTAAACCTTGTGCACCAACATGACTGTTTGCTCTCATGTCAAATTCACTTTCTTGTCTTATAAGAGAAAGTATAAAAGCTGTTTCAGGTATTTTTCTGCCATTAACATACTGGGGGACACTTATAATTGGATAATTAAAAGTATTATGAAATCTTTTTTCATATGAGGCTAACTTTGATACTTGGATCGCAAAATCGTATCTTGATATATTTGTAGCAAGCTCAGCTGCTAAAATCTCACTTCCACTTGCAATATTGTCATTAGCCAAATGTCTCAGTATATTTTTGGTATATTTATCTTTATTTAATTCATTTAAAAGATGTGTAATTTTTACAAGCTCTTTATTGTAAAAATATTTTCGATAGTCATCTTCAACATCAGCTTGTTCTTCAAGTTCAAAATTTTGACTAGGGTTGATTTTTAAAAAGGCTAATTGACCATAGTAAGTTGTTAGATATTTTGTTGCTTCACGATACCAATCTTCTGATTGTCGTTTATCACCAATTTTTTCATAAGATCTACCAAGCCAATAAGCGCCTCTTGCCAAACTTATAGGGTAGCTAACGTTTTGATAAAAGTTATTGAAATGGTCAACTGCTAAAATAGGGTCATTTAAAAAACTTAATGCAATCCAACCACTCAACCATTCAGCCTCAGCAAACTCTGATCCTTTATCTAGTGAGTGTTGGCTAGCAACTTTATAAGCTGTCTCATATTTATTTTTATAAATAAGAGCTCGTGTCATGATTGCTCTCTCAACCCACCATTTATCTGGTCTCACTAGATAATCTTTATTATTTTTAATTGAAAACAATATTTCAAGTGAACTATCAATTCTGCCTCTTTTTCTTCTCCATTTAAGTCGATCATGATTGAGACCAGCATCATTTTTGAATTTTTGTGGAACATTTTTTATTGCCTGGTCAACACCATAAGATTTACTCATCAAAATTTGTCTAGCTGTATAAAGTAGTTGATAATCTTTAGGTAAATAAGGAAGCATTCTTTTTAAATCCCAATATTTATTTTCCCATGCTAAATAATCAGCTCTATTTATATAATCTTTTGAGTCTAAATATTTTCTATATTTTTTACTTAAAGATTTCATGCTAGCTCTAGAAAGTTCTGCTGTAATCCAGCCTCTCTTAATTAAAGCAATTCCTTTTTCATTATCTCCAGTTTGTATAAAGCTTTCACCTAATACCAGCATACCATAGCCACTTAAGGGCTCATCAACTCCAAACCAATTAATAATTTTTTTAGGAGAAATTTTATCCGTTGAAAGTTTTTGTTCTGCTAAATATTTTATTCTACTTATTCTTGGGTAGTGTTTATTGTTTTGTATAAAAGTCATGTAGTCATAAAACGTAGCTTGGTTTCCTGTTGTTAATAAATGTCTCCATTGTATAAAATTATATATGGATTTATCTTTAGCATTTTTTGAATTTTTCAATGCAGTTGTCCATTGACTTTTTTCCATTGCCTGGATAGATTTTTTTGCAATATCATAGTCTTTTTGGCTGTAGTATTTTGATCTTTTTTGAACTACAGATTTTTCACTTTTAACTATTAATGGCTTACTTTTAGGAATGAGAAAATTAATTTTTTTTTTATTTTTTTTGACTGTTACGATTTTGACTTCTTCTTTTTTTTGTGATGGTTTAGGTTTAGGTTTAAGGATCCCTTGAGATATCTTTTGCTTCTTAACTTCTTCATCTAAAATAGGTTTTTTTAAAGGAATTATTGATATTTCAGCAGCAAATATATTCCCTATAATTACCAAACTTAATAATAGTGATTTTATAAAAAAAATTATCTTTCTGGGCATAAATTTACTAAATGAATCTTTAAACTATGTTATAAGTATTTATGTTCAAAGGATCAAATGTTGCTTTAATAACCCCGTTTAAGAATAATGAGCTAGATGTTGAGGCTTATATTAAGCTAATTCATTTTCAAATATCAAACGGTACAAACGGCTTGGTTCCTGCTGGGACAACAGGTGAGTCGCCAACATTAAGCCATGATGAACATCAAAAAGTAATAGATTTATGTGTTAAAGAAAGCAATAGAAAAAATATAGTTATTGCTGGCACTGGCTCTAATTCGACTAAAGAAGCAATTTCTTTAACAACTCATGCAGAAAAAGCGGGAGCAGATGCGGCTCTAATAGTAACTCCATATTACAACAAACCAACTCAAGAGGGTTTATATCAACATTATAAAGCAATAAACGATAAATGTGGGATACCAATTATAATTTATAATATTCCTGGAAGATCTGTAATTGATATGTCTGTTGATACAATGGCTAGATTATTTGAATTGAAAAATATTGTTGGTGTTAAAGATGCAACTGGTGATCTAGATAGAGTTAATCAACAAAAAGATAAAATGGGAACTGATTTTGTTCAACTAACAGGTAATGATGATAACGCTTTAGAATTTAATAACAGAGGTGGGGTAGGCTCTATAAGTGTAACTGCTAACATTGCTCCTAAGTTATGTTCTGATTTTCAAAAAGCCTCAAAAATAGAAAATAATGAAAGCAAGCTTGAAGCAATCAGATTAGATAAAATTTTACAACCCATTCACAGCTCAATGTTTATAGAAAGCAATCCAAGCCCTGTTAAATATGCCGCAAAACTTCTGGGTCTTTGTGATGATGAGGTTAGATTACCTTTAGTTAAAGTTACAGACCCAACTAAGGATATTGTTAAAGAAGCTTTAGTATCAGCAAATCTACTCTAATGAACAAGAAAGCCAATCCTGGTTTAAAAATTATTTGCTTAAATAGAAAAGCAAGTTTTAATTTTTTTTTTGAAGACTTAATTGAAGCTGGGATAGTTCTTAAAGGGTCTGAGATTAAATCAATTAGAGATGGAAAAGTTAATATTGCAGACTCTTATGCTGTAGAGAAAGACGGTGAAATAGTTTTAATTAACTCTCATATCGCTGCATTTAAGCAAGCCAGTTATTCAAATCACAATCCAACAGATGAACGAAAATTATTATTAAACAAAAAGGAAATTAACAAATTAATTGGTAAAATGCAGAGGGATGGCTTTACACTTGTTCCAACAAAGATGTATTTTAAAAAAGGAAAAGCTAAAATAGAAATAGCAGTCGCAAAAGGTAAAAAACAATTTGATAAAAGAGCTACTAAAAAAAATAGAGACTGGAATCGTGAAAAAGCAAGACATATTAGAAAATCAAGTTAAACAATCATATTTAGCAATAGGATCAAATTTAGGTAATAAAATTACCAACATTCATATAGCCTTGTCTGAACTTAAGAAAAATAAAATTAAGATAAAAAAAGTTTCATCTCACTATTTATCAAAATCTTGGCCAAATCCTTTAATGCCAAGTTTCATAAATATTGTAATAGAAATCGAGACAATCTTAACACCTTTAGAATTATTAAAAATTTGTAACAATATTGAATTAAAATTAGGCAGGGTTAGACTAAAAAAAAATGCTCCACGAACATGTGATATTGATATAATTGATTATGATAAAAAAATTTTGAATATAAATAGTGACAAGTTAATAATACCTCATCCAGAGATGACTAAGAGAAATTTTGTATTGCTACCATTATTTGAGATAAATAGAAGTTGGAAACATCCAGAATCTAAGATTAATATAGTAAATTTAATTAATTCTTTATCAATTAAAGATTTAAGATCTATTAAACAAATATAAATTGGTGTTATAGTTAAAAATGATTAATTCAGAAGAGTTAATAAATAAAGTTAAAACTTATAATAAATTTTTAAATCCAGAAAAATTAAGTAAAGCATATAATTATGCTGTTAAAGCTCACGAAAATCAAAAACGTGATTCAGGTGATCCTTATTCAAATCACCCTATAGCTGTTGCTTCAATACTTAGTGAGCTAGAGTTAGACAGTGCTACTATTGTCACAGGGCTTTTACATGATACGATTGAGGATACTCACGCAACTTATGAAAATATTAAAGATGAATTTGGTGAAGAGATTGCCAATCTTGTAGATGGTGTAACCAAAATTTCTGTTTTTGAAAACCAAGCAACATCATCATCTAAAGCAGAAAATTTTAGAAAATTAATCTTAGCTACATCAAAAGACATAAGAGTATTACTTGTAAAGCTGGCAGATCGTTTACATAATATGAGAACTATTGATGCTATATCTAAAGTTGAAAAAAAAGAACGTATAGCGAGAGAGACAATGGAAATTTATGCTCCTTTAGCAGATAGAATGGGCATGCATAGAATTAGAGATGAACTTGAAGACTTATCATTTAAAGTTTTGAATAATGAAGCACGTGAACTTATTAAAAAAAGATTAGACGAAATTAAAGAAGACAAAGTAAATAGTTTTAATTCTATTTCTTTACAATTAAGTGAGCTTTTAAACGAACATAAGATTAATGCTGAAATTTTTGGAAGAGAAAAAACTCCATTTTCTATATGGAGAAAAGTTCAAAAAAAAAGAACATCATTAGAGCAAATTACAGACATAATTGGATTTAGAGTTATTCTTAATAGTGGAGAAGATTGCTATAAAGCATTAGGAATTTTTCATCAACACTGGAATTGTATACCAGGAAAATTTAAAGATTATATATCATCACCAAAAATAAACAATTATCAGTCATTGCACACAGCTGTGATAGGTCCAAATAGAAGACCTATTGAAATTCAAATAAGAACAATGCCAATGCATGAATTTGCCGAAAGAGGTATTGCATCCCATTGGAAATATAAATCATCTGAAAAATTTGATTCATTAACATGGAAAGAATATGACTGGTTAGCTGACCTTGTGGAAATTATTGGTAAAAATGAAAACCCTGAACATTTTTTTGAGTATACAAAACTACAAATGTTTCAAGAAAATGTTTTTTGCTTTACACCAAAAGGCTTAGTTATCAAATTACCAAAAGATGCAACACCAATAGATTTTGCATATGCTGTTCATACAAAAGTTGGCGATCATGCAATATCTTGTAAAATTAACGGTAATGACAGTGAATTACAAAACATACTTTATAACGGTGACGTAGTTGAAATCATAACCTCTAAAAATAAATCACCATCATTGCATTGGATACCAATTACAAAAACTGGAAAAGCAAGAGCTGCTATTAGAAGATACTGGCATTCTAAAGGTGAACAAAAAGAGGAAAGAATAAAAAAATACAATACAACACTTTGGATTTCTCTCCCAGATAAACCTGGTAAACTTGGTGAAATAACTACATCATTAGGTTCTCATAAACTGAATATATCTAGTGTAGAGATGAAAGAAAAAACTAAAGATTATATTAACTTCAGATTTAACCTTATTATTAGAGACTTGAAAAACTTTACAAATTTTATCAGTGAGCTAAAACAAAAAGATATTAAATTTAAAATCATTAGACATGAGGAAAAAAGAAATGCTTTCACACAAAAAATCTTTAAATATTTTAAAAAAAACTAATGCTCTTTTAGAAGGTCATTTTGTTCTTTCATCAGGTTTGCATTCACCTAAATATATTCAATGTGCCAAACTTTTAAGTTTTCCACATTTGGCAAAAGATATTTGTAATTCATTAGCAAAAAAAATTAAAAAAAAATTTAAATCTATAGATTTGATTTTAGCTCCGGCAATGGGTGGAGTTATTATTGGTTATGAAATTGGTAAAATTTTAAAAAAAGAAACAATTTTTTGTGAAAGAGTTAATGGTAAATTTGCTTTAAGACGAGGTTTTCATATAAAAAAAGGATCAAAAGTTTTAATAATCGAAGATGTTATAACAACTGGTAAATCGAGTTTAGAGTGTGTTAAATTGATAACAAAACCTGGTGCAAAACTTATTGGTTTTGCTTCAATTATTGACAGATCAACCAAGAATTCACTAAAAATAAAAAAAAATATTATCTCACATATGAAGATAGATGTTCCAACATTTAAGAGTAATAAATTACCTGAAAGTCTTAAAAATACTCCAATTACAGTTCCTGGAAGTAGATTTATTAAATGAAAAGACTAGGAGTTAATATTGATCATGTTGCAACAGTAAGAAATGCAAGAGGATCTTTTCATCCCGACCCATTTACTATTGCCAAACATGTTATTAAATGTGGAGCAAACTCAGTTACCATTCATTTAAGAGAAGACAGAAGACACATAAAAGATTCTGATGTTGTTAAAATTTGCAAAAGTAGAAAAATAATTACTAATTTAGAAATTTCACTTAACAAAGAAATAATCAATATAGCATTAAAGAATAGACCTAATTTCATTTGTATAGTTCCTGAAAAAAGAAAAGAGGTGACAACAGAAGGTGGATTAAATTTAATTAAAAATAAGAAAAAAATCACATCTATAATATCATTATTTAATAAGAAGAATATTAGAACAAGTCTATTTATTGACCCAAACTTAAAAGATATAAAAATTGCAAAAGAATTAAATGCTACTTGTGTTGAGCTACATACAGGAAAAATTTCAAATTTAATAAAAGAAAACAAAAGTTATAAAAATGAATATTTAAAAATTAAAAAATGTTCAGAACTGGGAGTTAAACTTGGTATTGAGGTTCATGCAGGTCATGGTCTTGACTACAAAACTACCTCTATACTAAGTAAAATTAAAGAAATTACAGAATTTAATATTGGTCATTTTATAATTGGTGAGTCACTTACTCATGGTTTAAAAAAAACTATTAAAATATTTAAAAAAATAACCAATAAATAAATATGAAAATTCTTGGTATTGGTGTTGATATAGTAGAAAATATTAGAGTACATAAATCTTTAAAAAATGTTAATTTTATTAAAAGAGTTTTTTCTAGCTCAGAAATATTGTTAGCCAAAAAAATAACTAATAAAAAATCTTATTATTCTAAAAGATTTGCTGCTAAAGAAGCATTTTCTAAAGCAATTGGAACTGGTTTTAGAGAGAATTTGAATTTCAAGGATATAACTGTAATTAACGATAAGTTAGGTAAACCCTCATTTGTGGTCACAGACAAAATAAAAAAAATTGTTAAAAAGCAATTTAAAATATCATCCTTTAATTTCTTTCTGTCAATTTCAGATGAAAAAAAATATTCTGTAGCCTACGTGATTTTACAAAAAAAATGATATCAAAAAAAATTATAATCGATAATATTAAAACAATTTTTTATGCTTTAGTTATAGCTATTGTTATTAGATCTCTTTTTATTCAGCCTTTTTATATTCCTTCATCATCAATGGAACCAACGTTATTAATTGGTGATAGATTGTTTGTTACGAAATATTCTTATGGTTATAGCAAGCATTCTTTTCCTTTTAGTCCACCAATAATAAATGGAAGACTATTTTATAATAAACCTAAGGTTGGAGATATTATTGTTTTTAAAACACCAGCTGATAACAGAACTGATTATATTAAAAGATTAATTGGTCTCCCAGGTGACAATGTTCAATTTATTAACGGCGATTTATTCGTAAATAATAATCAAATATTAAAATCTAGAATTTCTCAAAAGGATAAAATTTATTGTGGAAATCAAACAATAGATGTTAATACATTTGAAGAAAAGCTTCCAAACGGCAAAACACATAATAGTGTATATTTAAAAAGTTATAGTTTTCAAAGTTCAGATAACTTTATAGTTCCACCTCAACACTACTTTTTTTTAGGAGATAATAGAGACTGTTCTAAAGATAGTAGATATTTGACTAGTGTTGGATATGTACATGAAGATAATTTAGTCGGTAAAGCTCAATTTATTTTTTTTTCATCCGATTTTAGAATTGGAAATATTTTTTCTTTTTGGAAATGGCATAAGACAATTAGACTCGACAGGTTTTTTAAGAAAATTATTTAATGAAAACTAACCCCATAAAATTAGAAAAAAAATTAAAGTTAAAGTTTTCTGATCAAAAAATTTTTATTAAGAGTTTAACCCATAAAAGTTTTGACTCAATAAACAACAATGAAAAGATTGAATTCTTAGGGGATAGAGTTTTAGGTCTTATTATTGCAAAAAAATTACTAGAACTTTATCCTGATGAAAAAGAAGGGGTGTTAGATAAAAAATTTGCTTCATTGGTAAATAAAAAAAAATGTTTAGAAATTGCAAAAAAAATAGAACTAGAGAAATATATTTTAGTTTTAAACCCCAAGAATAAAAAAATTGAAATTGAAGATAAAATTGTAGCGGATTGTTTAGAGGCCTTAATCGGAGCGATCTATCTTGATAAAGGTTTAAATTTTACTGAAAGATTTATTCTTAATTTATGGAGCGAACATATTACAGCAAGTGTTATAACTCAAATTGATGCCAAGACAAAACTACAAGAATACTCACTTAAAATTTTCAAAGTTTTGCCTATTTATAAACTAATCTCAAATACAGGGCCCCGACATAAACCTCTTTTTAAAGTTGCCGTTAAATTAAAAAATACTAAATTTTTTACAGCAGAAGGAACTTCTAAAAAAGATGCAGAGCAGAATGCTGCTTCTTTATGTTTACAGGATATTTTTAAAAAATGAATTGGGACGATAGCGCTTATTTAGTTTCTAAAAATAGATATAGTGAAAATTCAATAATCGCTGAGGTCTTTACAGAAAACCATGGAAAAATCTCAGGGATAATTTTTGGTGGAACTTCAAAGAAAATCAAAAACTACTTGCAAATTGGTAATAAGATTTATGTAAACTATAATTCTAAAAGTGTTACTAGAATTGGTTATTTCAAAATAGAGATTTTAAAAGCCTTAACACCGCTCTATTTCGATCAAAATCAGAAACTATCATGCATTACATCGGCAATGCACCTTATAAAACTTCTTACTGCTGAAGCACAATCTAATAAAGAAATTTTTAAATTAATTGATAAATTTTTTGAAATATTAAACTCTGAAAATTGGATTCAAAAATATATTTTCTGGGAGTTAGAACTTTTAAAATTATTGGGATATGATTTGGAATTAAAAACTATGGCTGAAAAAGAAATTGTTGATAGTGAAGTCAATTATTACGTTAAATCCTCAACTGAAAAAAAAAGTATTCCAAATTTTTTAATAGATGAAAATAATATGGATGTTAATTTAAAAAATTTACTTAAAGGTCTCAAGCTTGTTAGTGATTACCTTGAAAAAAGTATTCTAAAACCAAATAATTTAAATCTTCCTACTTCTAGAAATCATTTTATTAATCTTTTAAAATAGTTATTTTATTAAATCTTCAATTCTATCTGCGTAATAGCTTACTATAGCGTTTGCTCCGGCTCTTTTAAAAGCAATCAAGCTCTCTAACACTGAGTTTTTATCTATTAGACCTTTTTTGATACTATTACTTAATAGTGAGTATTCACCTGATACTTGGTAAGCAAGAACAGGAATTTTAAAATTATCTTTAACTGTTTTAATTATATCAAGATAGGGCATACCGGGTTTAACCATAACCATATCAGCTCCTTCTTTAATATCTAGCGCCACTTCTCTTATTGCCTCATTGCTATTTCTAAAGTCCATTTGATAATTTTTCTTATCACCCTTTAACAAACCTTTAGAACCAACCGCATCTCTGAATGGACCATAAAAACTTGAAGCATATTTTACTGCATAAGAAAGTAGTTGAACCATTTCATGACCTTCCTTATCTAAAGCTTTTCTTATTTTACCTATTCTTCCATCCATCATGTCTGAGGGAGCCAGAATATCACAGCCAATTTCTGCTTGTAACAATGATTGATTTATTAATACTTCAATAGTTTCATCATTTAACACGTAGCCTGATTTTATTAAACCATCATGACCATGTGAGGTATAAGGATCTAAAGCTACATCGCACATAATACCAATTTCATTTTTATATCTTTTTTTAATATATCGAATGGCCTTACAAACAAGATTGTCTTCATTCAATGCCTCAGTTCCAATTTCATTTTTTTTTGTTTTATTTGTATAAGGGAACAATGCAACCATAGGTATTTTGCTTTTGATTGCTCTATCAACAATAATTCCAAGTTTATCTATTGTGTATCTATAAACATCAGGCATTGTTTTAATGGATTGTTTAATATTTTTTCCATCAATCAAAAATATAGGTAATATAAAATCGCTAGATGACAGGCTATTTTCTTGAACTAATCTTCTAGACCAATCATTTTTACGACTACGTCTAAGTCTTAAATTTGGGTAATTTCCTGTAATCATGTTTAAATCTGCTTTTAAAATGCGACAAATGTATTATACAAATATATATTAAAAAAGGTAGAAAACAACTGCATGAGCTTAGACAACAAAAACATAATTGACTTAGATCTAAAAAAAGATCAAAAAGTTTTAGATTTTAGTGATTTTCAAAAACAAGATGTTAAATTTGATATTAATAAACTCCAAGAGGCTTATAACCAAATTGTTCAAACAAGAAAATTTGATGATGGCGGTGGTATTGCTCACTTTGGGGCTATTTGTTTAACACAAATTCCTGGAGATCCAGATTCTATTAAAGGAAGCAAGGCTAGAGGCTCTTACTGGACAAAACCAGACAAATCAGGAAAAGAAGTTACTAGAGATGTTTCAATAGATGAGGCTGCATACTCTGAATTTATACCAGACTATGAAAACACTTATTTCAAGGAAGTATTTAATGCACTTTCTTCAAAATACAAATTAGGTAGAGTTAGAATTTTACTTAAGGAGCCAAGATCAACATTGAGTTGGCATAGAGATCCAGAGCCAAGGTTACATATACCTATAATTACAAACCCTGGTTGCTTAATGGTTATTGATAATGTTGCAAAACATATGCCTGCTGATGGCTCAGTGTGGGTAACTAATAATGTAAAATACCATAATGCCTTTAATGGTGGTGAAGAAAACAGAGTTCACTTGGTAGCCTGTGTTTTAGATTATAAGTTTAATTAAATTGAAAAAAATATTTTTATCTTCTGATCATGCTGGTTATAAATTAAAAGAATTAATTAAACTTCATTTAGATAAAAAGAAAATTAACTATACAGACTTAGGTCCATTCAATAGTGAAAGTGTTGACTATCCAGACTATGCTCATAAAGTTGCTAAAAAGGTTAAAACAAACAATAATCATGCCGGCATACTCGTATGTGGCTCTGGGATGGGAATGAATATTGCTGCAAATAGACATAAAAATATACGTGCTGCTCAGTGTTTTAATTTGAAATCGACTAAATTATCAAGATTGCATAACGATGCAAATATCATTACATTAGGATCAAGACTACTTACTAAAAAAACTGCTTTAAATTGTGTTAGCGTTTTTTTAAATACAAAGTTTGAAGGTGGAAGACACGCAAAAAGAATTAAAAAGATTTAATTATGTCTAGTGAAAAAAACTATTTAAATGAGAATTATAAAAGCTTTTTTGAAGACAGCTTATCTGTAACTGATCCAGAATTACATAAAGCCATAAGTGATGAGCTAAAAAGACAACAACAACATATAGAATTAATTGCTTCTGAAAATATAGTTTCTCAAGCTGTTTTAGAGGCTCAAGGCTCTGTTTTAACAAATAAATATGCAGAAGGATATCCTGGAAAAAGATACTATAATGGATGTGAGCATGTTGATGTTGCTGAAAATTTAGCCATAGAGAGATTAAAGAAAATTTTTGATTGTAAATTTGCAAATGCCCAACCACATTCTGGGGCTCAAGCAAATGGTGCTGTATTTTTGGCACTTTTAAATCCTGGTGATACGTTTATGGGAATGAGTTTAAATTCTGGTGGACATATTACTCATGGGTTGAAAATATCAATGTCAGGTAAATGGTTTAATCCCATAGGGTATGACGTTGATAAAGAGTCCGAACTTATTGATTATGATAATGTTGAAAAACTTGCATTAGAACATAAACCAAAACTCATAATTTGTGGTGGTAGCGCTTACTCTAGAGTAATCGACTTTAAAAGATTTAGAGAGATTGCTGATAAAGTAGGGGCATATTTGATGGTGGATATGGCTCATTTTTCAGGTTTAGTTGCTGGTAAAGGTTATCCTAACCCATGTGAACACGCACACGTAGTTACCTCAACAACTCATAAAGTTTTCAGAAGTGCTAGAGGTGGAATTATTTTAACTAATCATGAAGACCTAGCAAAAAAATTTAACACTGCAGTATTCCCTGGTTATCAGGGTGGACCGTTGATGCATGTCATTGCTGGAAAGGCTGCTGGGTTTTTGGAAGCTTTAAGACCAGATTTTAAAGATTATATCAAATCAGTTTTGGCAAATGCCAAAATTTTATCTGAGACACTTAAGAATAATGGTTTTAAGATTTATTCTGGTGGAACGGATACTCATTTAATGTTAGTTGATCTAAGACCTTTCAATGTTAAGGGTAATGCCGCTGCTGAAAGCCTTTCAAATGCTAATATTACCTGTAACAAAAATGGAATACCTTTTGATTCCGAAAAGCCAATGATTACTTCTGGGATAAGACTTGGAACTCAAGCTGCAACAACTAGAGGCTTTGGTTTAAAAGAATTTGAGAAAGTAGGAGAATTAATTACCAAAGTTGTAAAAGGTTTGTCTGAAAACCCTGAGGATAACAGTAAAATTGAAGAAGAGGTTAGAAAGGAAGTTATAGATCTTACATCTAACTTTCCAATCTATAAAAATTTAAAATAATGATTTGTTCAATTTGTAAAAAAGGTGAAACATCAGTAGTAGATTCTAGACCTACAGAAGATGGAACAGCCATAAGAAGAAGAAGACTTTGTGTGTGTGGAGCTAGATTCACAACTTTCGAAAGAGTACAATTTAGAGAAATAATGGTAGTCAAAAAGAATGGAAGAAAATCATCATTTGATAGAGATAAACTTTCTAAATCAATTTATATAGCATTAAAGAAAAGACCTATTGATACCGAAACAGCAGAAAAATTTATTAGTCGAACTTCAAGAGCTTTAGAAGAACTTGGTCAAAGTGAAATTTCATCAAATACAATTGGCACAATGGTTATGGAAGGTTTGAAAGATCTTGATCCTGTTGCATACGTTAGATTTGCATCTGTTTATAGAAATTTTAGAGAAGAAAAAGACTTTGTGCAATTCGTGGACAAATTAGATGTCTACAAAAAAAGATAAATTTTCAATTAAAGATAAAATTTTTATGGAGCTTGCTTTGAATTTGGCAAAAGCTCGTCATGGACTTACTGGAATTAATCCTTCTGTAGGCTGTGTGATTGTCAAAAATAATAAAATACTTTCAATTGGTCAAACAGGTTTTAAAGGTACACCTCATGCAGAATTTAATGCCATTAAAAATTCACATGAAAATATAGAAGGCTCAAAAATGTATGTCACCCTTGAACCATGTAGTCATTATGGAAAAACTCCTCCATGCACAAATATTATAATTAAAAATAAAATTAAAGAAGTTGTCTATGGAGTTGAAGATATTGATAAAAAAGTTAAAGGTAAAACTTTAAAAATTCTTAAGTCAAAAAATATTTTAGTAAAAAAAGATTTACTCAAAAAACAAATTAATAAATTTTACGCACCTTATTTTTTTAATAGAAAAAAAAACCTTCCTTATGTTACTGGTAAAATTGCAATTTCTAAAAATAATTTGATATATAGCAAAGATACTAAAAGAATTTCAGATATTCATACTGATAAATTTACACATTTTCTTAGATATAAAAATGACTCGTTAATGATTTCTTCCAAAACTTTAAATAAAGATGACCCAAAACTCAATTGCAGACTAGAAGGTTTGAGTAAATTTTCTCCTAAAAGAATAATTTTAGATAGAAACTTAGAAATTAAAAAGAATTCATATATTTTTAAAACAGCAAATAAAGACAATACTATAATTTTTTATCATAACGCCAAAGCTGAGGTGAAATTAATGTTAAAAAAAAAAGGTATAACTTTAATCAAAAGTAAATTAAATAAAAATAGCTTTGATATTAAATCAATTTTAATGAAACTCTATGTCCTTGGCTGTAGGAATTTATTAGTTGAAGGGGGAAATGATCTTTCTAAACACATTATTAAAAAAAAATTATTTAATGAATTTTATTTATACAAATGTAGTAAAAGTTTATCAAAGTTAGTTAATCATAAAGAGTTTGGTTTTCTTAAAGAACTAAAGAAAAATTATAAAAATAAATTGAAAATTAATAAAAAATTAGGCAAAGATGTAATTACACTTTACAAATAATATTATGTTTAACGGAATAATTTTTAATCAAGGTTTAATTACTAAATTTGAAAAAAGATCAAAAGGTATTAATATTTTTGTAAAAGCTGATTTAAAATTAACACGTAAAGATTTGGGCGTATCAGTTGCTTGTGATGGTGTTTGCTTAACATTAATCGACATTAAAAATCAGATAATGGAATTTTATCTTTCTGATGAAACTATACAAAGATCAAAATTTAAATTCCTAAAAATAAATGATAAAATCAATCTTGAACTTCCTTTAAAATTTGGCCAAAAAATATCAGGACATATTTGCCAAGGCCACATCGATGCGGTAGGCAAAATACAAAGTATTAAAAAAATTGATAAATCATATTTATTTGATTTTGAAATTGTTAAAAAAGAACGAGCAAATTTAATTGATAAAGCCTCCATATGTATAAATGGAATTTCTTTAACAATTTCCAAAGTAACCAAAAAAGGTTTTCAAGTTTGGGTTATTCCACACACTTTTAAGCTAACCAATTTATCTTTATTAAAAAAAAGCAGTCTAGTTAATATAGAGATAGATATCTTATCTAAATACGTTAGAAATTATTTTAATGAAAAAAAATAATTATGCATCCATTGAAAGTATAATAAATATCGCAAAGAAAGGTGGTATGTTCATCTTAGTTGATGATGAGAAAAGAGAAAACGAAGGAGACTTAATAATATCAACCACTGACTCAAGCGCTAAAAATATAAATTTTATGGCAAAATATGGTCGTGGATTAATTTGTTTGGCGCTAGATAGTGTACAAGCAAAGCGATTAAATTTATCTTTGATGTCACCAATCAATCAATCAAGGAATAAAACTGCATTTACAATTTCTATTGAAGCAAAAAAAGGAATAACAACAGGTATCTCAGCAAAAGATAGAGCAAAGACAATTAAAATTGCTTCAAAAAAAAATGCAAATAAGAAAGACATAGTTTCACCTGGACATGTTTTTCCAATTATTGCGAAAGACGGCGGCGTTTTAGTAAGAGCTGGTCACACAGAAGCCTCTGTTGATATTTCAAAACTTGCTAAAAAAAATAACTCTGCAGTTATTTGTGAAATAATGAATGAAGATGGGACAATGGCCAAAGGCCAAGATTTATTTGATTTTGCAAACAAACATAATTTAAAGATAGGTAAAATTGAAGATCTTATTGCTTATCGTTTAAAAAAAGAAAAATTAATTAAACTTAAAAAACAATCAGATATTAAAGTAAAAAATCAAAAATATAAAATTCGAATTTATGAAAACCTTTTAGATGGATCTGAGCATTTTGCTTTGATTAAAGGAAATATTAAAAAAGGGATAATACCAAGAGTTAGAGTAATTTCTTCTAACGTAGTTCAAAATTATTTAATCAATCAACAATTACCAAATTCATTTGATAAAACTTTAAATTATTTTAAGAAATTTAATAACTGTGTTTTAGTTTTTATAAAAGATACAAATTTAAAATCTGTTACACAAACACTTAAGGATTATAAAAACAAAAATTTCTATAAAAAAGGAAATGATAAGCTTATAAGAAATTATGGTATTGGTGCTCAAATAATTAAAGATTTAAAGATTAAAAATATGATATTAATTACTAAGTCTCTTAAAAAAGTTATTGGTTTGGAAGGTTATGATATAAAGATTACTAAACAGGAAATTATTTAATGAAAAGAAAATATCTAATAGTTATTGCTGATTATTATAAAGATATATCAAAGGGTTTACTAAGTAGTGCAAAGAGCATATTACCTAAATCTAGTTTAATAAAAATTATTAATGTTCCTGGTGTTTTTGAAATACCAGTTACGATTTCAAAGAATATTAAGAAATACGATGCTTTTTTAGCTCTTGGTTGTGTTATTAAAGGCCAAACACCTCATTTTGATTTTATTTCTCATTCTTCAACTGATGCAATAATGAAACTTTCTGTAGATAGCAAAAAACCCATTGGTAATGGAATTATTACCTGTCTTAATATGCGTCAAGCTATAGCTAGGAAGAAAAAGGGTAGAGAAGCAGCTCAAGCTGTAATATCTGTTCTTTCTCAATAACAATGAGAACTCCATATAATCCCAATCAAAGTCCGAGGGTAATTATTATCCAAAAATTATATGGAAATTTTTTTAATGATGACACAGACTTAACTTTTCCCAAACATAGATTTAAAAAATTCATTAAGGATGTTGTTTTAGGTACTATTGAAAGAGATGAAGTTATTAAAGAAGAGGTTAAAAAATATCTAAGTGAGGACTTAGAGTTAACTAATTTAGACCAGGTTTTTCAAGTGATAGTAAAATCTGCTATATTTGAGTTTTTATACAAACCTAAAGTTTCTTCTAAAATAATTATTAAAGAATATCTTGATGCATCAAACTTTTTTTTAGAAGATGGTCAAACTAAATATTTAAATGCAATATTAGACAAAATAGCTAAAAAAATAAGAACCACTAATGCATGAATTTGAATTAATAAAAAATTATTTTCAAAAACTTTCTAAAAAATCACCAAGTGCCTTAAATTTGAATGATGATGTTTTTTTTGATAAAAAAAATAAATTAGCAGTATCTGTTGATACTTATACAGAAGGCAATCATTTCATAGACTTTAAAAGACCTGATCTTGTCATTAAAAAAATAATTAGATCATCAATTTCAGATTTAATATGCAAAGGTATTAAACCAAAATATTATTTTATTTCTGGTTCTGGTAATAAAAAAAGTTTTTCTAAATTAAATTTATCAAAAATCAGCAAATCACTTAATCAAGAACAAAATAAATATAAAATATTTTTAAGTGGTGGAGATACAGTTTTTTCTAACAAGTTAAGTTTTACAATTACTTCAATAGGTTTTGCCGATAATATTATCTATAGAAACAAAGCTAAACTTTATGATGATGTATATGTCTCTGGAAATATAGGAGACAGCTATTTAGGGCTATTAGTTTTAAAAAATAAAATTAAGCTTAATTCAAGATTAAAAAAATATTTTACTAATCAATATTTTATGCCAAATATTCAATTAAAATTAATTGATCAAATTAAAAAGTTTGCCAATACCTCAATTGATATATCTGATGGACTTATAGCGGACCTTGATAAAATGATTAATAATCAGAAATTATCTTATAAAATTTTTTTAAAAGATATTCCAATTTCAAGTAACCTAAAGAAGATACTTGCTCTTAAAAAACTATCTAAGATTAATTACATTTCTAATGGTGATGATTATCAGGTCTTATTTACAGCTTCTAAAAATAAGATGAGAATCATAAGAAAAATAGCTACTAATTGTAGAGTTAAGCTAACTAAAATTGGCACAATTCAAAGCCATGTTAAAAAATCATCCATTGTAGATGATGAAAATCGGCAAATTACCCTTAAAAATAAAGGTTATTTTCATAAGTTTTAAAAAGTTAAATATTGCCTTTTATTGCTTTTTTTGTATTGTCCGGACTTTAAAGAATAAAATTTAACAACCAAACAACCAAAGGCAAAATGAACTCACTAATAGAAACAATATTATTATTTACCATAGCAGCTGGATCTCTTTCAATCGTTTATGGTTTTTTTACAGGAATGAATATCCTTAACTCAAGTGCAGGAAATGCCAAGATGCAAGAAATAGCATCAGCAATTCAAATTGGTGCTAAGGCTTATTTAGCAAGACAATATAAAACAATTGCCGTGGTTGGAGTTGTTGTTTTAGTTATTATTTTCTTTGTGTTCAGTCCATTAGTTGGTTTAGGTTATTTAATTGGTGCTACATTATCAGGTATAGCCGGTTATGTTGGAATGTTAGTTTCTGTTCAAGCTAACGTTAGAACTGCTGAAGCATCAAGAAAAGGTTTAGCAAGCGGTCTTGCTGTTGCATTTAAATCAGGTGCTGTAACTGGAATGTTAGTTGCTGGATTAGCTTTACTTGCAATCGCAGTTTATTACTATTTTTTATTAAAAGCAGGTATTGATGACAGAGAAGTTATTAATGCATTAGTTGCATTAGGTTTTGGTGCTTCTTTAATATCAATTTTTGCAAGATTAGGTGGTGGAATTTTTACAAAAGGTGCTGATGTTGGTGCTGACTTAGTTGGTAAAGTTGAAGCGGGTATTCCAGAAGACGATCCTAGAAATCCAGCTGTAATTGCTGACAATGTTGGAGATAACGTTGGTGATTGTGCTGGTATGGCAGCAGATTTATTTGAAACTTATGCTGTAACAATTGTTGCAACAATGGTTCTTTCTTCGATATTTTTCTATGGTGATATAAATATGATGATCTATCCTCTAACTATTGGTGGGGCTTGTATTTTAACATCAATCTTAGGAACTTTCTTTGTTAAACTTGGAAAAAGTAAAAATGTTATGAACGCTTTATATAAAGGATTTGTAGTTTCTGCTGTTTCTTCATTAATAATTTTATACCCTGTTACTGATTATGTAATCGGATTTGCAAGCGAATATACTGTTAATGGTAAAAGTTTTACTGGTATGAGTTTGTATTACTGTGGAATAATTGGTTTAGTTATTACTGGACTATTAATTTGGATTACTGAATACTACACTGGTACTGAATACAGACCAGTAAGAAGTATTGCTAAATCTTCTACAACTGGTCATGGAACAAACGTTATCCAAGGCTTAGCTGTTTCTATGGAAGCCACTGCTGTACCAGCTTTAATTATTGTTGCCGGTATATTAGCAACAAATTCAATCGCTGGTCTTTATGGTATCGCTATTTCAGTAACTACAATGCTTGCATTAGCAGGTATGGTTGTTGCTCTTGATGCTTATGGTCCTGTAACAGATAATGCTGGCGGTATTGCTGAAATGGCTAAATTACCAAATAGTGTTAGAAAAACTACTGATGCATTAGATGCAGTAGGTAATACGACTAAAGCTGTTACTAAAGGTTATGCTATAGGTTCAGCAGGTCTAGGTGCTCTAGTATTATTTGCAGCTTATGTTGAGGATATCAAACACTTTTCAGGTGTAGCAGGTTCAAAGCTTGAAGGAATTGTCGTAACTTTTGATTTATCGAATCCTTACGTTGTAGTTGGGTTATTAATTGGTGGAATGCTTCCATATTTATTTGGATCAATGGGTATGCAAGCCGTTGGAAGAGCAGGTGGTGCAGTGGTTGTCGAAGTAAGAAGACAATTTAAAAAATATCCAGGTATCATGAAGGGTAAACAAAAACCTGATTATGCTAAATTAGTAGATTTATTAACTTTAGCTGCTATTAGAGAAATGATTATACCTTCATTATTGCCAGTTCTTTCTCCTATTGTTCTATACTTTGTAATACTAGCTATAGGTGGTCAAGTTGCTGCTCTAGCTGCAGTAGGTGCAATGTTGTTAGGTGTAATTATTACAGGTTTATTTGTAGCTGTTTCAATGACTGCGGGTGGTGGTGCTTGGGATAATGCAAAAAAGTATATTGAAGATGGAAATCACGGTGGAAAAGGTTCTGAAGCACACAAAGCTGCTGTAACTGGCGACACTGTTGGAGACCCGTACAAAGATACTGCTGGTCCTGCTGTAAACCCAATGATTAAGATTACTAATATTGTAGCTTTATTATTGTTAGCTGTAATTGCTGGCTAAGAAAAGGTTAATTTCTTTTTCTTTTACCTAAGGGGTCGTTAATTTTCTGTCTCATACTGGATAGAAAGTCGTATACAAATGTGTTTTTCTTGTATTGATTTTCAGTGGTTTGTTCTGCAAATTTCAATTCTTGCATATTAGTGAGATCCAGAAACTCTTTCGTTTCTAGAAGACCCATACTGTTGATTTCTAATAATAGAACATTGTTTACAATAATTCTTTCACTGCCAAATTTTGTAAGAGATGAATTATCTGTTTTTCTTTCAATATAAATCCATAAATCATTGTCAAAAGTACTTTTAGTTGATGGTGAACCTAATAATCTTAAAATATCGTTTTTATTTGACTGATTAACAGTAAGTTTTTCTTGTTTTTTATTTAAAAAATGAACACCGTGGTGTTTTTCAACTTTTTTTAAAGTACAAGCTGAAATAAATAATGATATTATAATAAATACAAATAATTTTCTCATGGATAAAAACTATATAAATATTTACAACAATTTAGTTCAATTAACTAGAAATAAAGATTTGTATAAAGATTTTAAAAACCAAGACACTTTTTCTGATAGATTAATATTCTTTTTACTTCATTTTGCTTTCTTTTTGAAAGTTTATAAGGAAAATAATGATAAAAAAATACTACAAGAGATTTATGATTTTACCTTCAGACAAGTTGAATTAAGCATCAGGGAAATTGGTTATGGTGATCAATCAATTAATAAAAAAATGAAAGATTACCTAAACTTATTCTATGGAATGATCGACAAAATTCATAGTTGGGATGAATTAGATATAGAATCTAGAAACTCTATTTTGGTAAATTTTTTAGATAATTCATCTAATATTGAGTATTTGGTTAATTATTTTGAAAATTATAGGTTAAATTTAAAAAATAATACTTTAAATTCTTATATAAAAGGTGTAGTTAAGCACTAATTTTATTATGGCTGTACCTAAACGAAAACAATCACCGTCAAGAACTGGAATGAGAAGAGCTCAGAATATGAAGTTCAAATCTACTAATATTGTTGAGGACAAGAAATCTGGAGAATACAGATTACCTCATCACTTAGATCTAAAAACAGGCATGTATAGAGGTAGACAAGTTTTAGATCCTAAGGAATAAAAGTCCAAAATTAAATGAGCAAAATAATAAAAATTGCAGTTGATGCAATGGGTGGAGATAATTCACCAAAAAAAATTATTGATGGAATTAATCATCATTATAAAAGTAACACTAATACTTTTTATCAAATTTTTGGTGATAAGGAAAAAATCCAAAATTATATCAATCAATTACCCACATCTTCATTTGAAATAATTCACACCAAAGATTTGGTTAAAGGAACTGATAGTCCTTTAGAAGGAGCTAAAAGAGGAAAAAATACTAGTATGTGGTTAGCCATTCAAAGTGTTAAAGAAAAAAAATCTGACATAGTTATTTCTGCCGGTAACACTGGAGCATTACTTGTTATTTCAAAACTTAATCTAAAGATGATTGAAAACATTGATAAACCAGCTCTTTCTGCTTTATGGCCAAATAAAAAGAATATGAGTGTAGTGTTAGATTTAGGAGCTAATATCGAATGTAGTCCAAAAAATTTAATTGATTTTTCTATAATGGGATCTTCGTTATTTAAATCGTTATATCCTGATGATACCGCTAAAGTTGCTTTATTAAATATAGGGTCTGAAGAAATTAAAGGTAATGAGATTATCAAAGAAACTTACCAACAATTAAATCAAAGAAATAACACTGACTTTGAGTTTAAGGGTTATATAGAAGGTAATCAGTTAATGAATGGCGATGTAAATGTTATCGTTGCAGATGGGTTTACTGGGAATATTGCTTTGAAGACAGCCGAAGGTACTGCAAATTTTATTACAAGTGAATTAAAGAAAGCCATGACAGGTAATATTTTTGGTAAAATTTCATCTTTACTAAATATTTCAAATTTAAAAAAATTTAAAGAAAGATTAGATCCCAGACTTTATAATGGTGCAATTTTCATAGGTTTAGATTCTCCAGTTATCAAAAGTCATGGTGGAACAGATTATATAGGTTTTTCAAACTCATTAAGTGTTTGCACTAGAATTGTCACTGGAAATTTAATAGAAAAGATAAGAAACAACATAAGTTAATGCAAAGAACCAACTTAACAAAAAAAGATCTTATAAATTCAATTTATATGCAAATTGGTTTTTCAAAAAATGTATCTGAAAATTTAATTGATGATTTTCTAATTACAATAGTAGACAATTTAAAAATAGAAAAAAAATTAAAGCTCTCTAAATTTGGTACTTTTTCTATAAGGGCAAAAAAAAGTAGAATTGGACGAAATCCTAAAACAAAAGAACAAACAACCATATCTAATAGAGATGTTGTTTTATTTAAAGCTTCTAAGGAATTTAAAGATTTGGTAAATTCTAAGAATGATTCATAAAAATAGTGATGCTTATAAGTCAATAGGTGAGGTTGCTAAAATTCTTGGTCTTGTAAATAAAAAAAAAGGAACCTTGAATACTCATACTATTCGATTTTGGGAGAAGGAATTTAAGCAAATTAAGCCAAAAATTTTAAATGGTAATAGAAGATATTATAATAATGATACTATTGAGGTTTTAAAAAAAGTTAAATATCTACTCAAAGATCAAGGAATGACAATTATTGGTGTTAAAAAAGTTCTTAATTCTGATAAATCATTAAAACTTGACGAATTACCAAATAATTCTATAAATGCTGATTATAATTTAAAAAATAAACTTAAAAAGATTTCCGATTTAATAAAAAAAATAAAAAGTTTAAAATAAAATGGCAAAAAAAACGCACGTTAAAGTTAGATTAGTACCAGAGGCTAAACCTGATAGTCCTTTTTTTTATTATGTTAAAAAACCTGCGGGTGGTGAAAAAGCTAAAGTTAAATTGTCTGCAAAGAAATATAACCCTTCTACAAGAAAACATGAAATGTTTGTGGAAAAAAAATTACCTCCACACAGTAAATAGTACTATTTTTTTCTAAAATTTCTTTTTTCGTAATCAATAAAAGACCAAATCATATTTTTCCAAATTCTATTAGTGATTTTTGGGTCAATATTAGTTTGTATTGATTTTTTTTTAATTTTTTTAAGTATAAAATTGATCCTTTTTTGATCAATTATTTCTTTTTTATGGATTTTTACTTTTAGCACTTCATTGACTAATGAAGATCTTTTTTTGATTAATTTAAGTAAATCATTATCAAGTTTATCAAGCTTAATTCTAATCTGATTTAGTTTTTTTTTATTTGTAGGCGACATTTATTCAATTGGTTATTAAGATAATTATTATAAGTATAATTTATGTTTGTAAATAGCGACAACTATATAAAATATTTAAAATTGTGGTTAATAACTTTATTTTCATTAATTGTTCTTATGGTAGCTGTCGGTGGTCTTACTAGACTAACAGACTCTGGTTTATCAATCACAGCTTGGGAGCTTTTTACTGGAATACTCCCACCTATGAATATTAATGAGTGGAATTTTTATTTCACAGAATACAAAAAAATTCCTGAATATAAAAATATTAACTACGGCATGTCCTTAGATGAATTTAAAGTAATTTTTTATTGGGAGTATGCTCATAGATTGTTAGCAAGATTTGTAGGTTTGTTTACTTTAGTGCCTTTGCTTTTCTTTACTCTCTATTTTAAAAAAACTCTGCATTATTCTAATAAATATTATTGGATTTTTTTTCTTGTGTGTCTTCAAGGATTCATCGGTTGGTATATGGTATCTAGTGGATTAATTGAAAATAATGACGTTAGTCACTTTAGACTTAGCATTCATTTATCTTTGGCCTTATTTATTTTATGTTTAATTTTTTGGTATATTTTAGATATTCATAAAATTAAGAAATTTGAAAATAAAATTCCAAATTTATTTTTATTATTCATACTTAAATTGATAGTTTTACAGATTGTTTTGGGTGCTTTTTTATCAGGTTTAGATGGTGGTCTTATCTATAATTCATGGCCTGATATGAATGGTAGTTTTTTTCCAAATGATGTTAGTTATGGTGATTTAATTACTACTCAATTATTTAACAACCCATCAATTATTCAATTTTTGCATAGATCAACTGCATATTTGCTTTTATTTTTTATAATCATTTTAAATTTTATCTATTTTAAAAAACAATATGATTTTAAATATGTATTATTTTTTGATGTTGCTATCTTGTTTCAAATTTTTTTAGGAATTATAACTTTGATTTCTGGTGTAGAGATTACATACGCTTCACTACACCAGCTAGGTTCAATATTAGTTTTGAGTTCTTATTTTTTGATATTATATAAAAACTCTAACTAACTGCTTTCAAATTCCCTTTAGAAGATTTATTTAAAGCTTGGTCTAAATCCTCAATAATGTCATCTATATGCTCAATACCAATACATAATCTTACGTATCCAGGAGTTACACCTGAGGCTAACAATTCTTTTTCTGTTAACTGACTATGAGTTGTTGTTGCAGGATGAATTGCTAAACTTCTTGCATCTCCAATATTTGCAACATGATAAAACATTTTTAAAGACTCGATAAATCTCTTACCTGCTTCAATACCACCTTTGAGCTCAATACCAACTAAACCACCATTTCCTTCATTAAGGTATTTTTTAGCACGATCAGCAATTTTACCTTCATGTTCTGTTGGATAGATTACTCTTGTTACTTCTTTATTTTTCTTTAAATAGTCAACAACTTTTGATGCATTTGAGCAGTGTTGTTTCATTCTAAGAGCAACAGTTTCAAGCCCTTGAATAATTCCAAATGCATTGTCAGGTGATAGGGCAGAACCAAGATCTCTTAGTAATGTAACCCGCGCTCTTACTGCAAAAGAAACATTAGCCCCAGTTAATTCTGGAACCACTTTTCCCCATATAGCTCCACCGTAACTTGCGTCAGGTTCGTTAAATAAAGGTTGTCTTTTGGGATCAGCTGTCCAATCAAAATTACCTCCATCAACTAAAGCTCCACCTACAACTGTACCGTGACCACCTATATATTTTGTTAATGAATAAACTACTACAGCAGCACCATGTTCTAAAGGTTTGCAAATTACAGGGGCAGCTGTGTTGTCCATTATTAATGGTATATTGTATTTTTTACCAATATCAGAAACTTCTTTAATTGGAAAAACTCTCAAATAAGGATTTGGTAAAGTCTCACCATAAAAAGCTCTAGTTTTATCATCAACAGCTTTTTCAAAGTTTTTTGGGTCAGAAGGGTCTGCATATCTAACTTCAATACCAAGTTTACTTAATGTATGCGTGAATAACGAAATAGTACCTCCATATAAATCCGTAGAGCTGACTATATTATCTCCAGCTTGTGCAACGTTTAAAATTGCAAAAGTTGATGCGGTTTGTCCAGATGCTACTGTTAAACAGGCTAATCCTCCTTCTAATGAAGCAACTCTTTTTTCAAGAGCATCATTTGTTGGATTCATTATTCTTGTATAAATATTTCCAAATTCCTTAAGAGCAAACAAATTCGCAGCATGTTCAGTACTATCAAATTGATACGATGTTGTTCTATAAATTGGAACTGCTACTGCTTTGGTTGTTGGATCACTTCTATAATCACCACCATGTATAGCTATAGTCTCAGGGTTTTGTCTTTTTGTACTCATCTTAATACTCCTTTTTTAGTACTTTTGCTTTATGCAAGGCGTACAATACAGTTCAAATGCGCCTACCGATAATGTGGGTAAAAAATCCTTTTTAGCAATAACTAGCCTGCAATAGGAACAAATCGGCTATATAAAAATATCATTTAAGCAAGATATTGCAAGGGAAATATAAAATTGACATTATATCTAATAATAGTATTAATCCTCGCACAATGACAAAATTTCTAAAAAGTGGTGATTTAAACAGTAACTGGTTTGAGATAGATGCTAAAAATGCTGTAGTTGGCAGATTGGCTTCTATTATTGCTATGATTGTTAGAGGAAAAAATAAAACAACTTTTACACCTCACATGGATGATGGTGATTTTGTTGTTGTTAAAAATGTTGAACAAGCAAAGTTCACAGGAAAAAAATTTAAAGATAAAAAATATTATAGACATACTGGTCACCCAGGTGGAATTAAAGAAATTACTCCTGAAAAGTTATTAGAAAAAAATAAACCTGGTGAAACATTAAAATTAGCTATTAAAAGAATGTTACCTGGGGGAGTTCTAGGAAGAAAACAGTTAACTAAAGTAAAAATTTATGCTGGTGAAGAACACCCTCATGCAGCACAAAACCCAAAACTTTTAGACCTAGGTAAATTAAACAGTAAAAATTTAATAAGAAATTAATATGGAAACAGCAGCTACACCAAATAAAATTTCTACAAAAAAACCTAAAATTAAATTAGATTTTAAAGATAGTAAATACGCAACTGGTAGAAGAAAAAAATCTATTGCAAAAATTTGGGTGAAAAAAGGTACAGGCAAAATTTACGTTAATGGCAGAACTATGGATGAGTATTTCACAAGTGGAAGTCACAAAATGCAAATCACAAGACCATTTGAGATTATAAACCAAGCAACTGATTACGATGTAAGATGTAGCGTAGCAGGTGGTGGTCACACAGGTCAAGCTGGTGCAATGGTTCATGGTATTGCTAAAGCATTAATCTTATTTGATTCAGAGAATAGAGCAGTACTTAAGACAGAAAAACTTAATACAAGAGACTCTAGATCAGTTGAAAGAAAAAAACCTGGTCGTAGAAAAGCAAGAAGAAGCTTCCAATTCTCGAAAAGATAATTCTTTTTTAACTCTAAACTGCTATAATAAAAAAATGCCTAAGCTTAATGTTTTAGTTGCTGGATCTACAGGTTATATTGGTGTTCAATTAATTAAATTATTAGTTAAACACAGCAATGTTAACATTAAATATCTTTGTGGTAATACGTCTGTTGGAAAAAATATCTCTAGTTATGAAAAATCATTAAGTTCAAAAAAATTACCTAAAATTATTAGATACAATAAAGAACTTTTAAAAAACATAGACCTTGTTTTTACAGCTCTACCTAATGGTGAAGCACAAGATATTTCAAATGATTTATTAAAACACAATATATTAATTGATTTAGCTGCAGACTTTAGACTTAATAAAGCATCAAATTATCTAAAATGGTACAAACAAAAACACAGATCTGTCAAAAATATTAAAAAATCAATTTATTCATTACCAGAAATCAATGGTGACAAATTAAAGAAATTTAATATTATTGGATGTCCAGGTTGCTACCCAACATCAATACTTTTACCACTTATTCCATTAGTTAAGAAAAATTTAATAAAAACAGATAATGTTATTATAGATTCAAAATCTGGTTACTCTGGTGCTGGAAGAGGTGTGCATAAAAAATATAAGGAAAAAAATCTTTATGAATCCTTAAGCGCTTATGGTGTGGGTTTCCATAGACATAACTCTGAAATTCAACAAGAAATCGAAAACTATACTAAAAAGAAATTTTCTTTTACATTCACACCCCATTTAACACCAATGTTTAGAGGGATACTTAGTACTATTTACTTAGACCTTAACAAAGGTGTAGGTATTAAAAATTTAGAAAACACTTTAAAGAGTCAATATTCAAAAAACAGATTCGTTAAAATTTTAAAAACAAATTCATTGTTAAGTACAAATGATGTAATTAACACAAATAATTGCTCTATAGTAATTTGTAAAACTAAGTATAAAAATAGAGTTATTATTTTATCTGTTATTGATAATTTGATTAAAGGTGGGGCAGGTCAAGCAATACAAAATATGAATATCAAATATGGTTTTAATGAAACAAAAGGATTAATTTGAAATACTTATTTTTATCCCTAATTGTATTTTTAACTTCGTGCTCATTAAACAAAGAATCTACTTATTGGAATGAAGATCCTATTAAAAAGTCTAATGATGACAAAAAACTTTCTCAGATATTAAAAAAAACTGGTGATTACAAATCTATGACTTTTGATGAATTTAACCTCTTTCTTAAAGATTATTCAAAAAATGCAGAATATCCAGATATTAACCAATAGATGAAAAATATAATCAACATTGCTGTAGTTGGTCTAGGACAAGTTGGTATTTATTTGTTAAATGAACTTAATACTAAAAAAAAAGATATTGAACTTAAGACAGGTAAAAAGATTAACGTTGTAGCTGTTTCGGCAAGAAGCATTTCTAAAAAAAGAAGATTTAAAGTTAATAAAAAAATTTTTTTTAAAAACCCATTAGAAATTTTTGATAAGACCAAAGTAGATATTTTATTTGAAGCTATAGGTATGTCAGATGGGATTTCAAAAAAAGTTGTGGAAACTGCTTTAAAAAATAAAATACATGTAATCACTCCTAATAAAGCACTTATCTCTAAACATGGTGATTATTTGGGAAAATTAGCAGAGGAAAATAATGTTAATTTAGAATTTGAAGCATCTGTTGCTGGTGGTATTCCAATATTAAGAACCATTAAAGAGGGTCTTGCAACTAACAAAATTTCTAAAGTTTATGGAATTTTAAATGGTACTTCTAACTATATTCTTTCAGAAATGGAAAATTCTAATGATAGTTTTTTAAATGTATTAAAAAAAGCTCAAAAATTGGGATACGCTGAACCAGGTAACCCTAAATTAGATTTAAATGGTTTTGATGCATTTGCTAAAGTAAGAATTTTGTCTGCTCTAGCTTTTAATACTAAAATTTCAAAACATAAAT
Organism: Candidatus Pelagibacter sp. PS_17; assembly: GCF_059417945.1. Classification (NCBI taxonomy): domain Bacteria; kingdom Pseudomonadati; phylum Pseudomonadota; class Alphaproteobacteria; order Candidatus Pelagibacterales; family Candidatus Pelagibacteraceae; genus Candidatus Pelagibacter; species Candidatus Pelagibacter sp. PS_17. Next base: position 642,678 of record NZ_CM182073.1, on the reverse strand, counting down.
GCTTAATGGAAGGTATTGAAAAAATTGAATTAAAAGACATAGAAATTTCCAATCAATTAAATTTACGAATCAAACTCCTTGGCATTTCAGAACTAATTAATGGCCAACTTTTTGAAACTGTACACCCATGCTTAGTTAGTAAAAGTTCTTATATTGGTAACGTTGGTGGTGTTATGAATGCTGTTATTCTCGAAGGAAAACCTGTGGGTGAAAGTATATTGCAAGGGGAGGGAGCTGGCCCTGGACCTACTTCTTCATCTTTATTATCAGATTTACTTTCAATTTTAAGAGGTAATATTAAGAAGCCATTTGGCATTCCTGGCAATAAGCGTAAATTAATTAAGTGTTACAACGTTGATAATTATGTGAATTCACTATATTTGAGATTTGAAGTTAAAGACAAACCAGGTGTTTTATCAACAATCACAAACCGACTAGCTAAGTATAAAATTTCAGTAAAAAGATTAATCCAAACTCCTGACAAAAAAAATAATAAAGCTACTATTGTTATTATTACCCATAAAACTAATGAACTTAATTCCAAGAACTGTCTTTCTGTTTTTAATAAAGACAAAAATATTCTTAGATACCCAACATTGATTAGAATTTATAATTAATGGAAATATATCTAAAACTGTTTGAGGTTTTATTTCCTGTCTTTTTTGTAGTTGGTATTGGTTATTATCTTGGCAAAAATAATCCAAAATTAGACACTTCTTTTATTACTACCTTTGCAGCAAATATTGGTACTCCAGCAATGATAATATATTCTTTAACATCAACTGGAATGTCTTTTGACATTTTTAAAAATTATTTTTGGTACTATTTGATAGCAATTTTTATTTTTACAATAGTAGGTATAGTTTTTTTATTTTTTTTAAATACTAAAGATATTATTCGTGAGTTACCCCCTTTTGTTATGCCTAATACTGGTAATATGGGTTTACCAATATGTTTATTCGCTTACGGCACTCAAGGTTTGGGTATCGCTGCTGCAATTTCAGCCTTAATAGTGCTATGCCATTTTACTCTTGGAGTATTTCTTGCTGATAGAAAATTTGATTTAAGTGTAATTCTTAAAAACCCACCTTTTTATGCAATTATAATTTCAGTAATCTTTCTATACTTTAGAATAGAACTTCCTCTCTTCGTTGAAAATACAACTTTTCTGCTAATGTATGCTACGATTTTTTTAATATTAATGTCTTTAGGAATTGCTCTTACTCGTTTTAAGATTTTTTCATTCAAAAAAGCATTTATATCATCAATAGGAAGGGTAATACTTGGCCCAATAATTGGTTTTTCAATAATAAAATATTTTAACCTTTCAGGTTTTGCTGCTGGTGTTCTATTAATTCAATGCTCAATGCCCAGCGCTGTTTTAAATTATCTTGTGGCATCAATTTATTCGCCAAAAAAGATTGTAGATAGTGTTGCTAGTACCATTGTTGTTTCAACAGTCATGTCTTTTTTTACTATTCCTGTAGTCGTATTCTTTGCTTTAAAATACTTTAATTAAACTGTATCAATTGGCTTATGAAAGCCATCATATTTAACCTTTTAGCCTGGGTAATGCTTCCAATCATGGATGGTTTTGCAAAATATTTAAGTGCCGATATGCCCGTTTTACAGATCACGTGGGCTAGATATTTTTTTACGGTCGCATTCACTCTTCCAATAATGTTCTTGTTTTATAATAAGCAGCTTGTATGGACTGATAAACCTAAGTTACAAATAATAAGAGGGTTAATACTACTTTCTGCTAATATTTGTTTTTTCTACGCAATTTCTGTTATCTCTTTAGCTAAAGCTCTGACACTTGCTTTTGTAGCACCTTTAATTGTTACTGCATTTTCTCCTATATTTTTGGGTGAGAAGGTGGGTATAAGAAGGTGGACTGCTGTTATTATAGGATTTATAGGCTCTCTAGTGGTTATAAGACCAGGTTTTGTGGAGATTAACTTGGCCAGTCTAGCTGCATTAGGAACAGGTGTAATGTATGGGTTCTATTTAATAATTACACGTAAATTGAGCACTTCAGATAACCCTTTATTAACTTTATTACTAACCGGATTAGTTGGGTTAATCGCTGTTTCAGGGTTAATGCCATTCGTTTGGGTTAATCCAACTCCTTCTCAATGGTCTATGATGGCCTCAATAGGCGTATTTGCCTGCATTGGGCACTTATTTCTTATATTATCACTTAAATACGCTGATGCCTCTAAATTGGCTCCATTTAGCTATTTTGAAATCATTACTAATATAATTATTGGGTATTACTTCTTTAGTGACTTTCCTGATAATTGGACATTCTTAGGCTTATCCATTATTATTATGAGTGGAGTTTATATCTCAAGAAGAGAATCTTATATTAAATCCTATTAACTAGGTATTACTTGTTTACTAATATCTAATATTATACATTAATACTATATTATATACTACTGTAATTATTGGTTTAATTATAATATTATAAATTTCTAAAAATTACAGATAAAATATAATAATATTTAAAAATAGTTAAATTATAGTTACTAAAATAGCTTAAAAATAAAATAAAAGTAGCATAAATCTATTTTTCTAACGTTGAAAAAGCTAGAATTGGGTAATTTTAATTTTTAGTAAATTAAATATAGTTTTTAAGCTAGCTAAAATGGTTATTTACTATTGATATTAAATACTTATTTCAATTGATAGGGTATTTTTGTTAAAATTAGAGTTTTTATAGAGTATAATAGGGTGTTAAAAAAGCTAGTAAAATGGTCTTTTTTACTCTCTCTATAATCGTTGTTATTGTTGACAAGTAGAGCAATGCAGTATGAGAATATACTGTTTAAACGCTCATAGGATGGTCTATTTTAGCTAAAAGTCCATTTGCAGTACAACTGAAGGATGCATTAGAGTAATTAGACAAAAATATGGCTAAATAGCTAAAAAGTATTTAATACCAATGGTTTTTAATGTTTTTTTAGGTTAAAAGTACTATTTTATGAAGACTTTTTCTGATCTCAATAAACGACGTTTTTGTTGAATTCCACCCTTTCCAGAGTATCCTCCGAGACTTCCATCTGATCTGATCACTCGATGACAGGGTATTTTAGGTGGATAGGGGTTTTTACCTACTGCATTAGCAACAGCTCTGAATGCCTTAGGTTTTCCAATGGCTTTAGCAACTTCCAAGTAGGTTTTAACTTTACCTTTGGGTATTTTCTTTAGGTAATTCCAAACTTTTAGCTGAAACTTAGTTCCCTTTAAGTTCATAGAGTTCAAACCCAGTGTTATTAGCTATTTTATCGTATAATTTCTTTGCATTTTCATTGGAAGAGTGGGTGATCCAACGAATTCCATCCCAATTATTGGTTTTAGATAATGATTTTAGGTGACTAATAAGTTTTTGAGCTATTTTTTGACCTCTAAATTCTGGCTCTACAAACAAATCATCTAAAAAACCAATATATTGGCCCTTAATTGGTCTTGGCATTTTTCTGTAATGGGCAATTCCAACGATTTTACCATCTAATTCATAGCAAATAGCATTAACATCATGACTTTTATCATGAATCCATCCCCATAAAATGTCTAAAATCCCTGTATTCATTGGTACTTTGTAAAAATTAGCATAACTATTGTATAATTTAGCCCAATTTTCCTTATCTTTTTTCACTAATTTTCTAATCATTTGCTTTAAATAACAATTTTAAATTATTGATATATATACTAATTGTTTAAATTTCTAAAACTTGCAGCCCTTTTACATTTATCAATTTTTTTTTATAGCTTGTAATGTTCTTCGCATACTTTTAATTTAGCTCTTAATTCATAAGTAGTTTCCATAATTGTTTCTATAGAGACAATGATCTAACCTAAAAGTATGGATAAGATAACAAGATATTCTTTTTTCATTATCTTAAATTATAGCTATTGACATAAGAAATCACTTAATATATTACTAACGATAATTAATGGTTATCAATAGTAATAAGTATGAATGATATAATTACAGATATAAAGGCCTTACAAGAAGAAACTTTATTAAACCTTCAGAACTCTAAAGCTATTAATACGGTAAGAGCTTATAAATCAGACTTCAATGATTTTGGAATTTTTTGTGCTCGGAATGGATTTAAGTCTCTTCCATCAAACCCTAAAATAGTTTCTTTGTATTTAACTCATTTATCAACTAAAGAAGCCAAAATGAGCACTTTAAAGCGTAGGTTAGTATCAATAGGTGTCATCCATAAGTTAAAAGGGCATTATTTAGATACAAAACATCCTTCAATTATTGAAAATATTATGGGTATTAAAAGAAGGAAAGGTAGCATTCAAAAAGCTAAAAAACCTATATTAATCAATAGTTTAAAATTAATAATTGATGCTATAGATCAGGAAAATAAGCAAGAAATTAAAAAATTTAGAGATAGATCTATAATATTAATTGGGTTTTCAGGTGGATTTAGGAGAAATGAGATAGTCTCGCTAGATTATGATGATCTAGATTTCGTTCCAGAAGGCTTAAAAATTAATATTAAGAGATCTAAAACAGATCAATTTGGTGAAGGTTTCACAAAAGCACTACCCTACTTTGATAGCTCTCAATATTGCCCAGTGATATCGTTAAAAAACTGGTTAAATATATCAAAAATAACCTCAGGTCCTATATTCAGAAGATTTTTGAAGGGGTCAAAGTTATCAGAAAATAGATTAACAGATCAAACTGTAGCTATACTTATTAAAGAGTATTTAAATTTAGCTGGAATAAACAGTAAAAATTATTCAGGTCATAGCTTAAGATCAGGCTTTGCAACATCTGCAGCTGAGTCAGGAGTGGAAGAAAGAAATATAATGGCAATGACAGGTCATAAGTCTACAGAAATGGTAAGAAGATATATTAAAGAAGCAAATTTATTTAAGAATAATGCATTAAATAAAATAAAATTATAATTTAATTTATATTTCTATTTTGTTTAAATCAAAATTAGAAAAAAAATAATCGGTTTTATTAAATCTATTATCTGAAATTAAATTGTAATTAATACTTTTAAAAAATGAAAATACTTTATCAATATTCTTATCTTTGATTTCTATTTGACAAAAAACATTGTTTTTAGTTAATAAGTTTACAGCACCATTTAAAACTTTATCTTCAAAACCTTCAGTATCAATTTTAATAACAATATTTTTTTTTTCTAAATAATGAAGGTTATCTAACAAATTCATCTTACATTTTTCTTTTATAACAGCATTTTTTTCACCAATTTCATAGTTTGGAGAGTAATCCTCAGTAGCACCTAACTCAACAATAGATTCTTCATCTCCAATAGCAAGACGAAATGTTTGAATGTTTTCAATATTATTAATCTTTATAGAATTGTTAAGTCTTTGAATATTTCTATCTATTGGGTCGTATGAAAAAATTTTTAAATTTTCAAATTTATTAGATAGTCTTAAAGAATAAATTCCCCAACAAGATCCAATATCAAAAAAATAATTAATTTTTTTATTCTTAATTATATTGCAAATTGGTTGAAAAAGTTCATTTTCGTACGTTTTATGAAAGAAAAAACGACGATCGATCAAATGTCTTAAATCAAGATCGTAGTTAATTCCATCTATAGAAATTTTTTTATTATATTTGTTAAATAAAAAAATATATTTTTTATATAATGATGGAATTAATCTTTTAAAAATAGGCAATTTAATTAATTGTGAAAACATAAAAATTTAGAACAATTTTGTATTAAGCCCTAATGAAACATCAACGAATAATTTACTAATTTTAGTTTCGTTAAAAAGTTTAAAATATTTTTTCTTGCCATTCTCAGCAATTTTTTTTCTCAGTTTATCATTACCTGAGTAAAATTTAATTTTATCAGATAAATCGTTTATATTATCGTAAAAAATAATTTCATTATTATTAAAAAAATCACTCAATTGAACTTTTCTATCAACAAAAGTTAGTAATCCGTTACCAACAATAGAAGCGATTCTATTACTGGAATAGTATTTAGTTGGCCTTCCACGACTTAAATTTAAAGCCATTTTTGAATTAATAAGAGACTTATTAAACTCATCAGCCCAAATGGGTTCCTTATTGGCAAAACCATAGAAATCATATTTTATGTTGGGTATTTTTTTTACTAATCTATCTAAAAATTTAATTCTCTCATCTTCAGTCCCCTTTTTAAGAATGGCTCTATTCACACCATGGCTCATTGCATAAAAAAGATCTTTTTTTGGATTCATATTAAAAACATCAAAGTGTTCAATATTTTTATCTACTGGAACAAAGAAAAAATGAAAATTATCAGTTTTGATTTCTTTTTTAATAACAGATGGATCTGTTGTTACAAAATTATGATCAACAAAAGAAGCATATTTACTTATGTTTGAAATATTTTTTTTTGAATAATCAAGACCGGGCATAACAGGATCCTCATTCCATTGTGAGATAATTAGATTTTTATTTAAGTTTCTTATTTCAAGAATAGTATCTAAGTCAATATTATTACTATGACCAAAAAATAAAAGATCTGGCTTATAATTTTTACATGTTTCAATTAAATAATTTTGAAAATTAACCCTACTATTTTGTAATAAATTAATTGTTTTATTATTTTTTATAAAATCGCGATCACTAAGTTCCACAACATCATGACCATTTCTAATAAAACCATTTGTAAATTTTTTACCTAAAGAAATATTAAATAATCTATGGTTAAGCTTTTGTCCTTGATTGTAAAGATTTAAAATTTTTATGTTATTTTTTAAATGATTAATTGCGTATTGAGGAAAAATACTTTCACGTATTGTGTCAATCATTTTTGTATTAGATGTAATTATGTGTTTAACATTTTTTCTACTATTCATTTGTATCTGTTTTCTTTTTCTATTATTAAGAATTAATTTTTTGATTTCTTTATACAGATTATTCTCATCTAGTTTTTTAAGTATAATAGCCTGGTCAGTAGTTTCTATTAAACCACCTTTGTTAGAAATGATTGTAGCACAACCATTAGATGACGCTTCTATAGCAGTTCTACCAAATGGTTCATCCCATCTAGATGGGACAACGGCGATTTCAGATTTACTTAATATATCTATAGTTTTTTTATGACTCAAAAAACCTAATTCTTTATGTTGATTATGATCTATATAAATAGATCTACGCTCTTCATCACCAACAGATAAAGATTTCCAATCTGGAAACTCATCAAGAATTTTTTGTATAGATTTTTGAAAAATATCATAACCTTTAGAGTGATTAAGCCTTCCAACAAATGTAATATATTTATCTTTCTTTTGAGCTTTATTTTTATTCACACTTGGATAAATGATTTCTGTCTTAGCCCCAAGCTTAAGATCTAAATCTAAAAAAAATCTATCACTCACCCACTTACTTACAAAAATTATTTTTTCAACATTTTTTAAGATAAACAACCTATCTTCAACAGTTTTAGATCCATTCATGGATAATGGATCATTGTGAAAATAAAAGATGAATCTATTTTGAATTCGTTTTACTAAATAAGATAAAATTAAGGGCCTATTATGAATTTCAATTAAATCAATTTTTTTTTTTTAAATTGTTCGATTAGATTTTTGGCATATTCTCTTGTAGTACTTTGAAATTTTGATTTTAAAGTTTTAAGATCTATGTTTATATAATTTTTTGTTAAATAATTTTTGGATTTAGTATTGCCATAAATAAAATTACTATTTTTAAATTTAGACTTTTTAAAAAATTCCGAAACCCAAAGCGATGCTGCAGAAGCTTTTTCAAAAGAATAGTTTTCTTTGTAGGGTAAAACGGTAGCAATATTAATTTTTTTTTTCAAATTCATTTAATAATTTAGTTCTTTCTTTTCTATCTTTTTTAAGCGTATATTCAAATGAAAGAGCTCTATTTTTTGAATAAAATCTTTTTTTATAAACAAGTTCCCATTTATAACCTTTTGTTGATTTAGCACCTTTATTATTATTATGCCTGTTCAGTCTTTTGTTAAAATTATTTGTATACCCAACGTATGATTTATTTAAGAAGCCTTTTACAGTTTTAATCAAATAAACATAATAAACCATAAATTGATATTTTTGGCGGTCCCTGGGGGAATCGAACCCCCCTTTGCAGGATGAAAACCAGCTGTCCTAACCGATAGACGAAGGGACCATGTTGAGATCTTTTATTTTAAAAGTCAATATTTATCAAGTCAATTAAGCTATAGGATAAGGTCTCTAATAGTTAATTGAAGTTTTTTTTTATTATTCCAGATATTTTCATTGATCTGACCTATTACATTGGTACTATTTTTATAACTCATTAAATGTTCACCAAGCTTAGTATTTATAGAATTAAACGATATTGACTTAATTGAAAATCCAGTTTGTGATTTTAGAATTAAGGAAATGTGCTTTTTATTTAATACCATGGGCTTAATTATTTTTAAACCTCTTAATAAAAAAGTTGGCACTGGGTTTCCAGTACCGAAGGGTTCTAATTTCTTAATATTATCATAAAAATCTTCATTAAATGCTAATGATGAAATTTCAGATTCATATGAAAATATATTATTAGTCACAGTATTTGATTTTACAAAATCTTCTAAAATGTAATTTTCAAAAGCCTTTATGCTGTCTTTATTCAATGTAAATCCTGCTGCCATATTATGACCACCACCATTTAAAATTAACTTTTGGTCTAGTGAATTCTTAATTACTCGTCCAATATTGTAGTTATAAACTGATCTTGCAGATCCTTTTAATAATCCATTAGAAGCAGTAATAACAATAGAAGGTTTGTTAAAGTAATCTTTTAATCTTGCTGCTATAATTCCAATTAAACCCTCATTTATATTTGGATTAAAATAAAAAATTATACCTTTATTTTCATTTTCAAATTTTTGAAAATTAATTTCATTTAATATCAAGGTTTCGATTTCTTTTCTTTTATTATTTAATTTAATTAAATTTGTAGATCTTTCTTTAATTACTTTATCGTTATTAGAAGATAATAATTCTGTAGCATATTGTGACTTACCCAACCTACCACCAGCGTTTAATATAGGGCCAATTAAATAGCCTAAATCATTAATATTAATTTTATTTTTTTTTTCATTTAAGTCAAACAAAGTACTTAGTGGTAAATTTTTTGTTATATCAAAATTTTTAAGGGCATTTAATGCAATTAATCTATTAAGTTTTCTTAAAGGCATAACATCACATACTGTAGCCAACAAAACATATATCAAATAATCAGATATATTTATTTTAGTTTTGATTTTTTTAATCAATAAATCTAAAAAAAAATATGTAAGTGTAGTTGCACACAAATAGTCATATTCTTTATAACTATTATCTTTTTTTGGGTTTATAATTGAATTTGCATTTGGAAAAGGCTTATTAATTTCGTGATGATCAATGATTAAAGATTTTATTTCATTCTCATTTAAAAAATCTATTGCTTCATTAGATGTTGAGCCACAATCCACCATAATAATTAATTTAGGCTTTTCTAAGATCAGTTTTTGGAATAGTTTTTTGGTAGCTCCATAACCATCTTTTTCTCTATCAGGTATATAGTAAAAAAATGGATGATTTATATCTTCAAAAAATTTAACAAATAAAGATGTAGCTGCAGAGCCATCAACGTCATAATCACCTAAAATGCATATTTTTTCATTATTATTGATGGAATTTACAACAAGGTTAATAGATTGACTGAAATCTTTATTATTTAAAAAAACATTGTTTAAATCTAAATCTGTATTGATTGTTGCTATTTCATCATTATCAAATTTTCTTGAAATAATTAATCTAGATAAAATTTCACTAAAATCATGTTCTTGTTTTAATTTATCAACAATATTCTGATTAATTTTTTTTTGTTCCCACTTCTTACCTGAAACAGAAATCATTCTTCGATAAGATTTGTTCTTTTTACCGTTTCTTTAAATTTTAAACTTTTGTGTGTAACCAATGTTTCGGTTGTATATTTGTTATTATCAACTTTTACACCAGCTAACATCTCACTTGTAGTAATTCCTGTTGAACAAAATATAGAGTCTCCTTTTATAATTTCAATTAATTCGTATTTTTTATTTAAATCAGTTATTCCCATTTTGTTTGCATCTTTAATATCCTTGTCGTTATCAAATATAAATCTCCCTTGAAAATGGCAGTCAAAAGCATCAAGGGCTGATGCTGCCAACACTCCTTCTGGACCACCGCCAATACCCAAAAATATATCAATATTATATTTTGGATTTGTCACATACAATGCACCAAGAACATCACCATCAGTAATTAATTTAATATTTATATTTAGTTGCTTTAATTCATCAATTATTTTTTTGTGTCTTGGTCTATTCATTACACAAGCTGTCAGTGATGAAATATCTTTGTTTAGAAAGTCCGCAAGATTTGTTACATTTTTCTTCAATGGAAAATCTAGATCGACTAATCCTTTTTCAATTGGTCCGGTTGCAATTTTATCCATATAAGTTTCTGGTGCATTAAAAAGATTTCCCTTTTCAGCAATAGCAATAACAGAAGTTGCTCCAGGTAAATTATTTGCTGCAAAATTTGTACCCTCTAAAGGGTCCACAGCAATATCAAAATAGGGTCCGTTTTTATTTCCAAGTTTTTCACCTGTGTAAAGCATTGGTGCCTCATCAAGTGAACCTTCACCAATAACAACTTCACCATTCATATCAATTTTATTTAATTCTGATCGCATTGCGTCAACAGCTGCTTGATCTGCTGCAATCTTGTCTTTTTTTCCAACCAAATAAGAAGATGCTAGTGCTGCTTTTTCAGAAACTTTTAAAATTTGATCAACATATTTTTTATCAATAGACATTAATCTTTTTGAGCAATTGATTCAGTGGTATTAATTTTAGATTCAAATTCTTTTAATCTTTTATAAACACTGGCTAATTCTATAATTGTAGGCCATGATCTAAAAATATATTGCATAGATCCTTCTACTCTTCCAAAAGCTCTTATAATTTGTTGCATTACCCCTAATGTCACAATGCCAGCAACTATTGCTGGAGCCAAAAAAACATAAGCTGACAGAACATTTGCTTGTAAATAAGTTATACGACCCAGATTAAAGTAAAAATATCTTAAGTAGGATTTATAATGAATTTTTCTTACATCATTAAATAATTCATCAAGGTTCTTTGGTCTTATTGTTATATCATCCTCAGCTATAACTAGTAATTTTCTATAAGAAGCCTCATTCTTTTGAAGATCATACTCAACACCAACTAATCTTAAAATTGAACCTAATACAATTAAGAAAAGAGTTCCACCTACAGTCCATATAAATGCACCTGTAACTAAACCATAATTCCAATCCCCAAAAAATAAAATAGGTATTCCAATACTTAAACCAAATAAAATAGGAGTGAATTCAACAAGCATCATTATTGCTTCTATAAAACTTGTACCAAGTCCTTCCATAATTCTTGAAAATTTTATTGTGTCTTCCTGAACCCTTTGTGAAGCCCCTTCAATAGTTCGGGCCTTATCATAGACACTGTGATACCAGTCGATCATTGCAGTTCTCCATCTAAACAAATAATGTGAGGTAAAGAAAGCAACAACCGTAGCCAAAGCCACATAAATACCTGCTAACGTAATAAATGATAACAAGCTTGCCCAGTACTCTCCAATTGTGATTGAGTTGGGTGCTGCTAAGGCTTTTTGTATCATGTCATAGAACTGACCAAACCATTCATTTATTTTAACATCAATCTGTACCTGAACCCAAAGTGATGAAAGAATAATAAATGAACCAACCCATGACCATAATCGCCATTCTCTTTGAGTGAAAAATTTAAACATTATTATTTTAAAAAATTATCTGCATAAGATTTTTTAACAGTTTTTCTTTTTTGAGGTTCAATGATTTCAAAGTCAATTTTATTTTTTTTTGCGTATTCTATTGCTAATTCTTTAGAAGAAAATTCTAAATTTAATTCTGAAAGAGTATTAGAGTTAGTTTCCCAACCCATTAAAGGATTAATTCCTGTATCTTCAGTTTCAAATTTAATTAACCATTTGTCTGATTTACCTAAACCAGACTGCATTGAATTTTTAGTGGGTATATAAATCTTTGCTTTTTTCATAAAATGGTCGGGGCGGCAGGATTTGAACCTGCGACCCTCTGGTCCCAAACCAGATGCGCTACCAGGCTGCGCTACGCCCCGATTGAGGTACTAATACATTAGATATTGATAATTTCAAAGAATAAAGAGCATCAAAATTAAGGCTTTTTTACAAGAATCAGATATACATCAATTATGATCATCGCTTGCAATAATTGTAATAAAAAATTCGATGTAGACTCAAGTTTAATTCCTGACCTGGGTCGTTTATTACAGTGTGCTAGCTGTGATCATAAATGGTTTTTTAAAAAAGTAGTTCCTGAAAACCCAGTAAGTTCAATTGATGAAGATATTGGTAATGATAATGTTAATATTTTTGAACAAAATAATTCATCGATCAATGATGTAGAAAATGTATCAGATGCGTCTAATGACGAAGTAGAAGTTAACTTAGAAGAAAAAACTAAAGAAAAAATTGAGATAAATAAAGGTGAAAGCACACAAGTAAATACACACCAAAAAAAACAAAAAAATTTTAAAATATTAAATATTTTTGCTGTATCAATTATTTCATTCGTAGCTTTTATAATTATTGTGGACACGTTTAAATATCCTATTGGGAAAATTGTCCCAAATGTCGAATTTATACTTTATAATTTGTATGAAAGTATTAAAGATATCTCATTATTTATTAGAGATTTAATATAAGATTATGATCAAAAATATTTCAAAACCTTTTAAATGGTTTTTTCAATTAGAATCGGCAAGTGGTCTTGTGTTATTAATTGCAGCAATTATTGCTCTGGTAATAAGCAATTCTAGTTTAAGTAATTTATATTTTGATACATTAAATCAATATCTATTTATAGGTATTAATGATTTCGGTTTAAAACTTTCCGTACATCACTGGATTAATGACTTGTTAATGGCAATTTTCTTTTTCTTTGTAACACTAGAAATAAAACGAGAGTTCATTCAAGGTGAGCTTTCTAATTTAAAAAAAGCATTGCTGCCAATTATAGGTGCTGTTGGAGGAATGGTGGTCCCTGCTCTAGTCTATGTTTTTATAAACCTTGGTAATTCTGAAACATTGAATGGTTGGGCAATTCCATCTGCTACAGACATAGCGTTTTCATTGGGAATTTTATCCTTACTTGGTTCAAGAGTTCCAATTTCTTTAAAAGTTTTTTTAACGGCTCTTGCTATAATCGATGATCTTGGTGCAATATTAATCATCGCTTTTTTCTACTCAGGTGACTTAAGCATAAGTTATTTAAGTTTAATCTTAATTTCATATATTTTATTACTTACTTTAAATAAATTTAATGTTAAAAAGTTTATTCCCTATTTAATAATTGGTGCCTTCATGTGGTTCTTCACATATAAGTCTGGAATTCACGCAACAATAGCAGGTGTTCTTTTAGCTTCAACCATACCTCACAGAATTAAAGAAAAAGATTTCTCTTTATTAATTAAATTAGAACATGCAATCAGTCCTTACGTTGCTTTTATGATAATGCCTATATTTGCATTTGCTAATGCTGGCGTGTCTTTGGAGGGACTATCATTAACTTCATTATTAGAACCTGTTCCATTAGGTATTCTTTTAGGGTTATTTGTGGGTAAACAAGTTGGGGTTATGGTTGTTTCTTTCATTGCTGTTAAATTTGGTGTGGCTCAAATGCCAGATAAATCTAGCTGGCTAAGCTTATATGGAGTTTCAATTTTAACAGGGGTTGGTTTTACTATGAGTTTATTTGTTGGAAACTTAGCCTTTGCCGAAAATATTCAGTATATTGATGGAGTAAAAATTGGTGTTCTTGCTGGATCCTTACTGTCTACTGTATTTGGATATTTTATATTATTGTATGCTTCTAAAAAATAAGTAATGGTTTATAAAAATAATTTATTAATTCTATTAATCCTATCTATGTTTACATTTTTTGAAAAAGTTGATGCTAAATACGAAAAGCTATTTTTTGATCATTCGATAAAAAATATAAATAATGAAACTATTGATTTAAATCAATACAAAGGAAAAACTATACTTTTGGTAAATGTTGCTAGTAAGTGTGGATTTACCAAGCAATATACAGGCCTGCAAGAACTTTATGAAAAGTATAAAGACAGAGGCTTCTATGTAATTGGCGTTCCATCAAATCAATTTGGTGGTCAAGAACCAGGCACTAATTCAGAAATTAAAGATTTTTGTGAAACTAATTTTAATATTACTTTTCCAATAACAGACAAAACTGATGTTAAAGGTAATAATGCCCATGACTTATATAAATGGGCAAAAAAAAATTATGGTAATTCAACTGTTCCTAAGTGGAATTTTCATAAAATATTGATTAATAAAGAAGGAAAAATACAGGACACGTTCAATTCTTTTATTACACCAATGTCAGATAAGATAACAAAACAAATAGATTTAATTCTTTAAACTAACAGTCAAACCATCAAAACCAGGAATAATATTTTTGGGTAATTTTTTCTTAAGTTTTACATAATCTAAATCGCTATGCATATTTGTTAATATAGTTTTTTTAGGAGTAAGGATTTTAACTATTTCTAAAACCTGATTTAAATTGAAATGAGCTGAATGATTACGGTACCACAGACAATCAATAATTAGATATTCTAAATTTTTTAATTTTTTGTAATCTTTTTTAAAGAATAGACTAATATCACTTGCATAGGCTAATTTATTGTTAATTAAATAGCAAATACTTTTAATCTTACCATGTTGAACAGGTATTGATTCAATTCTAATTTTTTTATCTTTAATTATAAATTCATGTTTTTTTTTAAGGGTATTAATATTTAAAGTTGATGGATAACCAAAAGATGATTTAAAACAATATTTAAAAGTTGAAAACAAATATTTCTTAGTATTAGGGTCTGCATAGACTGGAATTTGTTTCTTGTTTATCAAAAAAAATGGTCGAAGGTCATTAATACCATGTGTCTGGTCAGCATGAAGATGGGTATAAAAAACTTTACTAATAGATTTAATTTCATTTTTTAGAAGTTGTGATCTCAAATCTGGCGATGTATCTATTAAAATATTTTGATCATTAAATTTAATTAGAGCAGAACACCTTGTTCTAAAATTCTTTTTATTATTTAAATCACAATCTCCAGAATATCCATCTGCTCTAGGTACACCCATTGAGCTACCACTACCTAAAATAACAAATTTAAGAGACATTATAGGTTAAAAAGTTTATTAAAATTTTGAGTAGTTAAATCTGACATTTCTTGATCAGTTTTTTCTTTTAAAATAGATAATTTTTCTAAAGTATATTTAATAAAACTTGGTTCATTTTTTTTCCCTCTCATTGGTATGGGCGCTAAAAAAGGACTATCTGTTTCAACAAGCAGTTTATCTAAGGGAATATTTTTAAAAGTTTCCTGAAGTTCTAAACTATTTTTAAAAGTAATTATTCCGCTTGCTGAAAAAAAGGCATTTAATTCTATTAATTTATTTGCAAAATTTAACGAACCAGTAAAACAGTGCATCAAAATTTTAAGTTTTTCTGATTTATATGATTTTAAAATTTCATAAGTTTCATCCTCTGCATTTCTAGAATGTATGATTATAGGCTTATTAAGCTCAATAGAAGCCTCTATATGAGCTTTAAAGCTATCAATTTGTCTTTCTTTATTACTATGATTATAAAAAAAATCTAAGCCTGTTTCACCAATACCAATAATTCGCACATTTTGATTTACTTGACTTGTTATATAATTTTTATCAATTAAATGACTTTTCTCAGTCTCGTGAGGGTGAATACCAAAAGTTCCGAAAATCATTGGGTCGGTTATAATAATTTTTTTGATCCTATCAAAACTTTCAGGTGTAGTGCATATGGTTAATAATTTTGAGATTCCGACTTCTTTAGATCTTTTTATAACTTCATTTAAATTTTCAAGTAAAGGTTCATGATCTAAATG
Source organism: Candidatus Pelagibacter sp. PS_17 (assembly GCF_059417945.1). Classification (NCBI taxonomy): domain Bacteria; kingdom Pseudomonadati; phylum Pseudomonadota; class Alphaproteobacteria; order Candidatus Pelagibacterales; family Candidatus Pelagibacteraceae; genus Candidatus Pelagibacter; species Candidatus Pelagibacter sp. PS_17. Next base: position 626,611 of record NZ_CM182073.1, on the reverse strand, counting down.
ACAATGAGAATCAATCATTTTTCTTTTCAATTTTTTTAAACATAATATCTATTTTGTTGATTGGTTTTCCAGATATTAGATAGTCATGGTTTGCGATAGATTCAAAATTAATTGCATCAATATTTAAATCAAAAATCTTTAAGGCTTTTTCTATTGAGCTTGGAATTATTGGATAAAGCATAAATGAAATTTTTCTAATCATTTCTAAAGATGTATAGACAATGGTATTTAATCTATCTTTATCATCTTTTTTTTTCCAAGGTTCTTGATCGTTAAAATACTTATTTGCTTCAAATAAAGCACTAACAATGAAATTAATATAATAATTAATATTTTGATTATCAATTTCAGTTCGTATTAGATTTAAATTATCAGTAAATTTATTTAGCATCACTAAATCTTCATCATTAAATTTTATATTATCTGGTACTAATGAAGAGCAATTCTTCTCAGCAAATGCAGTCACTCTTTGACATAAATTACCATAATTATTAGCCAAATCACTATTGATACAATCCTCTAATCTATCTTGTGAAATATTGCCATCATTTCCAAATGAAACTTCTTTAATCAAATAATATCTTAATGGGTCAAGTCCATAAATTTCAATAATATCTAATGGATCAAGAATATTTCCTTTTGATTTTGACATCTTTTCATCACCAGATAAAATCCAGCCATGACCATATACTTTTTTAGGTAAAGGTATTTTTGCAGCCATTAAAAATGCTGGCCAATATACTGAATGAAATCTTAATATATCCTTACCTATTAAATGAACAGATGCAGGCCAAAATTTTTTAAACAGCTCATCATTTGTGTCTGGGTAGTTTAAAGCACTTATATAATTGGTTAGAGCATCAAGCCAAACATAAATTACATGATCTTGACTATTAGGAACTTTGATGCCCCAAGAGAATGCTTTACGACTTATGGATAAGTCTTTTAACCCACCTTTTACAAAACTAATTACTTCATTTTTTCTGGATTTTGGTGAAATAAAGTCTGGATTTTTTTCATAATATTTTAGTAGTTCATCTTGCCACTTAGATAATCTAAAAAAATAAGACTCTTCCTCTATCCATTCAACCGAAGAACCAGATGAAATGGCTATTTTAACGTTTTCTTTCTCAATAATTTCTTCATCACTGTAATAAGCTTCATCAGAAACAGAATACCAACCAGAATATTTTGATAAATAAATATCGTCATTTTTTTCAAGTTCATTCCACAGATGTTGAACTGTTTTTTTGTGTCTTTCTTCAGTAGTTCTAATGAAATCAGTATTAGATAAATTTAATGTTTTTGAAAGATCTCTAAACGTTTGACTAATTTCATCACAAAAAGTTTGAGGATCAATTTTTTTTCTCTCTGCTGCTCGTTGTATTTTTAAACCATGCTCATCCGTACCTGTTAAAAAATGAACATTGAACCCATCTATACGTTTAAATCTTGCAAAAAAATCAGCAACAATACTTGAGTATGCATGACCCATATGGGGTGTCGCTGAAGGATAATAAATTGGTGTAGTTATATAGTAATTTTTATCCATTTATAACAATTTTGATTTAAATTCTAAAAATAAACTTTCTTCGTCTAGATTAAATTTTTCTGTATTATAAATTTTTTTTATAAATTTTTGATAAAAATTAATTAATGTAACCTTTGAATTTGTTATCAGATATTTTTTCAAAAAGAATAGCTCGATTAAATTTATTAATAAAATTTTGACAGGTTTATTTTTCTTATAGTAATTATTTTCTATTATCGAACTTATAAAACTTGAAATAGTGTGATCCTTTAAATTAATAGATTTTTCTTCTGCAAAATTGAACAAACTAATGATTTCACCAGGTGAATTATAAAAACTTAGTAAGTCATAATTAATAAAATCAAGTACATTTTTACCCAGTATTAAACTTGAAATACTTAAGGACTCATTAAATGTAAAATTAATCTTGAAAGTTAAACATCTTGATTTTAGTGTGGGTAGTATATTTTTTTCACTATTATTTATTAAGATAAAAAAAACATTTTCATTTGGTTCTTCAATAATTTTAAGTAATGCGTTGACAGAATTCTTATTTAGATTTTCAACATTATCTATTAAAATAAATCTTGCCATATTATTAAATGTTGATTTATTTGTGTAACTAATCATTTCACGTATTTGACCTACATCAATGCTTTTTTTTTCTGTTAATAAATCTATTAAATAGAAATTTGGATGGGAGTTATTTTGCAAAAGTTTATAAGATTTATTGTCCTTATGGATGCAAAAATTTTCTAAATTATATTTATAATCCTCATTTTCGGATAAAATATAGTTGATTAAATGATAGGCTAATGTTGATTTTCCTAATCCTTTTTTTCCAGACAGTAAAATTTTATTAGGCAATTTTTTGAGCTTATATAGTCCACTTAATTCATGAAAAAAATTTTCCATACCATAAATTTTAGTGTTTTCAGATGGTTTTAAATTCATAAATCTAAATTAAGTCTTTAATTTTATTTAATATTATATTTTCATTAAGATCTATATCTAGATTTGAATTTATTCTAATATATTTTTTAGGATTTTTTTTTAATATCTTTATAAAACCATTTTGTACTTTTTCATAAAATTTACTGTTAAATTTATCATATCTGTTAAGCTTTTTTCTTAGTTTAAGCCTTTTTTTCATATTTGATAAATTTACTGTATTTAAAAAAGTAAAATCAATTTTAATATTTTTTAAAAGATGATTGTTAATATTTTGTATAAACTTGAGGTTTACACCCATACCATAATGTTGGTAGGCAATAGTTGAATCTGAAAATCTATCTATTAATATTATTTTTTTACCAACATTTTTTCTTATAATTTCCATATTTTCACTTCTTGCCGAAAGATAAAGCAGTAAATCAGTTTCTTTATTAAATGTAGATTTATTATTAAGAATAAGATTTCTTATTTTTTCTGAATTTGCACTGCCACCAGGTTCTCTAATTTGAATAAATTTAATTTTTTTACGTGTTAAGTAGTTAGCAACATTTTTAATATGATGAGATTTGCCTGTCCCCTCTATACCTTCAAATACAATTATTGGTTTTTTAGACATCACCCCAAATTAAAAAATTAATTGATTTCATTAACCGTGAAAAAACATTTAATTTCTTAACATCTTCATAAGCAAGTAGATCATATTCTTCGATAAGTTCACCATCAAAGATTAGCTTTAATTTTCCTAAGATATCATCTTTTTTAATAGGTGCTTGAATTGGACCATTATAATTCAATGATACCTTCAATAGTCTTTTTTTTGCTTTAGGAATAGTTTTGTAGATATCATTTTTTATATAAGTTTTAACAGTATCTTTTTTACCCAACCAAACATCAATGTCTTCTATTGGTGTGTTTCCTTTTGTAATTTCAACCAGGTCAAAATTAGTTAAACCCCATGTTAAAAGTTTGGCACTTTCACGAGATCTATCATTTTTAGTATTAAAGCCACTACCTACAGCTATTAGTCGTCTTCCATTTCTTTCAACAGATGATGCTAGTGAGTATTTTTCAACTGCTAAATAACCAGTTTTAATTCCATCTGCCCCAAGGCTTTTATATAATAACGGATTTCTATTACCTTGAGTAATGGGGTCACCCCCTGTTCTATTCCAAGTAAATTCTTTTTCTGCAAAATACTTATATTCTTCAGGAAACTCTTTAATAAGATAATTAGACATAAGCATAATATCTCTTACAGTTGATAGGTTTTCAGTATCATTAATGCCTGATGAATTAGCAAAATTAGTATTATTCATTCCTATTTCTTTAGCTTTAGCCGTCATCATCACTGCAAATTCATCTTCTGTTCCAGCAATACCTTCAGCTAACGCAACACAAGCATCATTACCAGATGCAATAATTATTCCCTTAAGTAAATTTTCCACACTAACTTCATCACCAACCATTATAAACATTGAAGAATAGCCAGCTGATGAAAGTCTCCAGGCATTCTCTGATACTAAAAATTTTTCATCTAAACTTAGATCACCACTTCTAATTAAATCAAACGCAATAATGGCTGTCATAATTTTTGTCATTGATGCAGGATAAATTGATTTATCGGCATCTTTTTCAAATAATATTTCACCAGAAAGATAATCTTGTAATATTGCTGTTCTAGCCTTTACATCAAATGCTGCATTAGCATTAGTTGTTAGTAAGAGGGTCAATAAAATCGTTATAAGTCTTGATTTAATCATTTTTTATAATCTCAATATTTTCAAATTCAAGTATGCTTATATCATTAAATGATTTTTGTAGAGAGTTAATGTTATTAAAAGGACCTGCATATACTCTATATTTTTTTTCATTAATTTTTTTGATTTTGACATTTTTAATCATGGTTTCTTTTACGATTCTATCAACTAGCAATGATGCTGTATCATTGAAATAAAAATCAGCTATTTTTATTTCATAAGAAAATTTTTTACTTAGTTCATTTTTAGTGTTTTTTTGTTTAGTATTAAGATCACTAATATTAATATTGTTAACTGGTGCTTTGTTTGCAACTTTTTTTTCTTCTTCAAACGTCTTTGCTCTTTTTGCAACAAATATTGCATCTTCAAGGACTTCTAAAATCTCTACATAAGGTTCATTTTCATTCAAACCAATTTCATCTGCTATTCTCAATGATAATACTGCATTATTAAATAAAGGATAATCAGCATTACTACCGACAGTGCCTATAATTGATTTGTTATTTAAAATATTAGTAATTTTAACAATTGTATTTTTTTTTAAATTTTTTTGAAAAATAATTAAGCTTCGTTCATCAATTTTTTTGGAAATAACCTTATCATAATAAAACGTATCATTATAAATAAGGCTAAATCCTTTATTTATAAATGGATTTTCCAATGAATTAAGATTTTTATTTTTGGTTGAGGTAATTGGTGTACAGTTATTTAATAAAATTAAACAGCATAGAATTAATAGTTTTTTATAAAGCATTTTCAAACTTTTCTTTTAATGTGCATACTGCAAGACTGAATCTTAAAGATCTATTCCATTGTAGTATTTTTTCATAATTATCAAAAACTATGTAGGCCGGATCTAAGTTTTGTGCATCTGGTATTATATCTTTGTCTGGCGTTATTATTGATGCAATCAAATTTTCATTAATAGAATTAAAACTATCTTCATTAATTATATATTTCTTTAAAAGCTTAAATTTAGTTTTATTGTGAATTTTTTTTGCAGATGTATTTAATATATTGCTAGGTATATTTTCTTTTAATTTTACTTTAATGAAACAAGGTTGGTTTTTTTTCCATCCTATTTTATTTATGTAGTTAGCTGCAGATGCAAATGAATCTTTAGTTGATTTAAGCTCAATAATGTTATTTTTATCATAGTCTATTGCATAGTTGTCTATTGTAGATGGCATAAATTGAAAAAAACCAAAGGCACCTGCCCATGACCCATATAAAATGTTATGGTTTATTTTCCCCTCATCTATTAATTGAAGAATAGTAATTAATTCTTTGGTAAAGAAATCAGATCTACGTTGATCATAACTTAAAGTTGCAAGTGATGATAATATATCCATTTTTCCAACATAAGTTCCAAAATTAGTCTCTATTCCCATTAATGCTAAAAGCAACTCTTTCTCAACAGAAAATTTATTGTCGACAGAATTTATGAAATCTTTATTTAATTCATAAAGTTTAATGCCCGCACTTACTTTTTGTTTAGAAGTTCTTTTGGATATGTAAGTTTTGGTATCTTCATAAAACTCAGGCTGAAAACGGTCATATTTTATTACATCAGGTAAAAACACAACATCAGACATTGCTAAATTGAATGTCTTTTCTGAGATTTTTTTTTCTAAAGCATAAGCTTTGAAATTAACCAACCACTCCTTAAATTCTTTTTCATTGGCATATAGTGTTCCGTGAATAAATGTGAAAAATATAATTATAAAATATTTAATTATGTTCATATAAATCTTTTAAATAAATAATTACAGCAATCCATATTAAAATGAAACTTAATGATTTATCAAAAGAAAAAGCCTCATCATAATAAAAAAAGCCCAATAAAAATTGAAATGTTGGGGTTATGTAGAAAATCATTCCAGTGGGTCCAAGGCCACACAACTCAACACCTCTTACATATAGAAATAGAGGTATAACAGTCATTGGTCCAGCTAACATTAGTATAAACATCAATGAAGGCTCGTTAATACTAAAAAGATTTAAATTATTTTTAAAAAGTAAAAAAAAAGCAAATAACGCAAATGGTAATATAAAAAGACTTTCTATTAAAAGTCCAACATCGGTATCAACATTTACTTTTTTTCTAAGAAGATTATAAAAACCCCAACTTAGAGCTACAATTATTCCAACCCATGGTATTGAATGAAAACTTTTAAATAAAAGAAATGATATAGACAGCAAAACAAGAAGTATGGAAAGACATCTTCTTTTATTAATTTTTTCACCATAAAAGATATATCCCAGGAATACGCTTAAGATTGGCATAATAAAATAACCAAAGCTTGCATCGATAATTTTTTCAGTACCCACTGCATAAATCCAGGTTGCCCAATTTATAAAAATTAGTAAGCTTGAAAAAAATAAATAAATTATATTTCTTTTATTTTTTATAATTTCAAAAAAAATATCCCATTTAGAAAAATAAAAAGTAGTTATTATTAAAGCTACAGATGTCCACACACAACGATGGATCACTACCTCTATAGAGCCTGCAAATGAAATATATTTGAAGTAAATAACACCAATAACACCCCACCAAAAAGAACCTAGTGCAGTTAATCCTATACCTGTATTGAATTTTTGCTTTTCCACAGTAATAAATTTATACCTATTAAATGATTATCTGTTTAATTTATCAATTTTATTGTTGAATTAAAAATTTATAATAATAAAACGTTGCTAACGGAGAGATGGCAGAGCGGTTGAATGCACCGGTCTTGAAAACCGGCAAAGGGGCAACTCTTTCCTGAGTTCGAATCTCAGTCTCTCCGCCACTATTCACTTGCATAATTATAGTTTTGAAACATCTCTGTAACTTTGTTTAATTCAATTTGAATCGTTGGATTTTGACCTTGATTAAATTTATAAAGATTCTCATCATCTAAGTCTAACAAATCACACAAAAGGGTTAGCTCTTGTTCATTAAACTGATCAATATATTTTTTAGTAAATGAACCTAACAATTTATCCATTTCTTTGGTGCCTCTATAGTTAGCTCTATAAGTTATTTTATTTTTTAAATCCTTTATATTAATGGTCATAATATTTAATATATTACAACTAATATGAAAAATAAGAATAATTATGATTATTTATTAGCTGATCTAACCAAATTAAATGGTGTGGGTAAAAAAACCATGGAAATTTTGAAGAAAAAAAAAGTAAATAATATTTTTGACTTGCTGTGGAAACTGCCTAAATCTTATACAGATAGAACACTTGTTAGTAAAATTTGCGATCTTCAAATAGGAGTAATCCAAACTATCAGAATTGTTCCATTAAAATATCAATTTCCAAGAGTTAGAAACTTACCCAATAGAGTTAATTGTATTGATGAAACTGGAAAGATTGATTGTATATTCTTTAATAGTCATGAAGGATATGTAAGAAAAATTTTACCACTAAATGAAGAAGTGACAATTAGTGGGAAGATAGGCAATTATAAAGGCCGATATCAAATAACGAATCCCACATATATTTCACAAGACAGTTCATTAATTGAAAATATTGATAATAAATACTCATTAACAGAAGGTATTACTGAAAAAACCTATAATAAAATTATTAATCAAATTTTAAAAAACTTACCTATTTTACCAGAGTGGCACGATAAAGATATTCTAAAAATTTTTAATAATGAAAGTTGGAATGAATCTATAATAAAATTACATGATCCAAAAAATATTGAAAATTATAAATCTGATTTTTATAAAAGACTTGCTTATGATGAAATATTAGCATCTTTTTTAGTTAATTCGGAAATTCGAAAAAAAATTAAGAAAATTAAAAAAATTTCTAAAAACTTCAGCGAAAAAGCTCATAAAAATATAGTTAATAAATTAAACTTTACACTTACCAATGATCAAAAAATTTCATTGGGTGATATTAATAAGGATCTAAATTCTAAAAGTAAAATGTTTAGACTTTTGCAAGGTGACGTTGGGAGTGGTAAAACTATTGTTGCATTGATTTCTTCGTTGAATGTCATTAATTCAGGGTTCCAAGTTGCATTAATGGCTCCTACTGAAATATTGGCAAGACAGCATTATACTTTAGCAAAAAAACTATTTCCTAAAGATATCAAAATTGAATTACTTTCTAGTAAGAGTGAAAATAGTGAAAAAAAGAGAATTATAAAAAACCTGGAAAACAATGAAATTCAAATGGTATTTGGCACACATGCAATTTTTCAAAAAAAAATTATTTTTGCAAACCTTGGTTATATTATAATTGATGAACAGCACAAATTCGGTGTTAGACAAAGAAAACTTTTATCAGATAAAGGGGGTGATAATTGTGATGTTCTTTTAATGTCAGCGACACCAATTCCGAGAACTCTAACTATGTCAGTTTATGGTGATATGGATGTTTCTATTATTAAAGAAAAACCAAGTAATAGAAAAGAAGTTAAAACTTATAGCAAATTAGAAAGTAAAATAGACGATGTTATCAACTTTGTAAAAAAAGAAATAAAGGAAGGAAACCAAATCTTCTGGGTGTGTCCTTTGATAGAGGAATCAAAAAAATTAGATCACCAATCATCTGTTATGAAATATAAATTTCTTAATGAAATTTTTCCAAATAAAGTTGCACTACTACATGGAAAAATTGAAAATGAAGAGAAGGAAGAAATATTAAATAAATTTCTTAATAAAAAATATTCAATTTTAGTTTCGACAACAATTATAGAAGTCGGTATTGACTTTCCTAATGCTAATGTAATCATAATAGAAAATGCTAACAAATTTGGATTATCTCAGCTACATCAGTTAAGAGGAAGAGTTGGACGTGGAACAAAACAGGCAAGCTGTATATTGATGTTTAAGTCGAATTTAAGTGTGAATGCTAAAAAAAGAATTAATATTTTAAAAAACTCTAATGATGGTTTTGAAATTTCAGAAGAAGATATGAAGTTAAGAGGTTTTGGTGATTTACTTGGTTTTAAACAAAGTGGAATTAAAAATTTTAGGTTAGCAGACCCCATTCAAAATGAAGATTTATTTTTAATGGCAGAGAAACAAATTAAAAAGATAGAATTAGAAAATACCGATATTAAGAAATATAAAGCTTTACTCAAGTTATATGATCAAGCAGATATAATTAATGATATGGTTTAGCTTTTAGGCTTAGAGGTTCCAGCAGAGACTATAAATTTTGATGCTTCTTCAAATGTCATATCTAAATAGATCAAATCGTCTTTTGGTATCATTAATAAAAAACCACTTGTTGGGTTAGGAGTTGTTGGAACAAAAACATTAACTAAATCAATATTTGTTTTGGCTTTAATTTCACCTGAATTTTCTTTCGTAGCAAAACCTACTGCCCAAGATCCTTTTCTTGGATACTCAACTAGTACAACACTTTTTTTATTGCCTTCTTGCTCACGAAACGAATCTGTCATTTGTCCAATGGCAGAGTAGATTGTTCTTAATATTGGCATTCTTTTAAACAAATCATCAATTATTTGTAAAAATTTTTTACCTATAAAGGTTAAAGAAAGACCACCAACAACTGTAATAAAAATAATTGTTAAAATTATTTCAATACCTGGTATCGCATAAGGAAGATAAGTATTAGGATTTAGACCTGATGGTACTAATTTAGTAGAAAAATTAATTAAAAATTTGCTTAAATAAAGGGTAAAACCAATTGGAATTAAAACAATTACACCTGTAAAAAAATAGTTTCTTAATCTTAAAGCAAATGATTTTTTCTTCTTAATAGACATAAAAATTTAATGATAGCTAGAATAAATTACAAAAGATACAGCTATAACAAAAAGCACAACCAAGATTTTATTGTTTAAATTCATAAAAGTATATATTTATATGATTATCAAAATTTTAATAAAATGAATAGAAGAAAATTTTTAAATTATATTGGATGTGGATGTTCGGGCTTAATGCTTGGTGCTTGTTCTACGGCCCCAATAACAGACAGAAGACAATTGAAAATTATACCTGAATCAAAATTAAATGCTCAGGCAGCTCAAATTTTTGAAAAAGTTAAAGAAAAAGAAAAAATGAGTGATGACGCTAAAACACTCAATGAAATTAAAGATATTGGAAAAAGAATGGAAGACGCTATATCTGAGTATTTTTATAGAGCAGGTCAAAATGATCCAACTGTTAATTTTGATTGGGAGTATATTTTAATAGATAATAAAAAAGTAAAAAATGCTTGGTGCATGCCAGGTGGTAAAATAGCTGTGTACACAGGAATACTTGATGTTACAAAAAATACAAACGGTCTTGCCTCAGTAATGGGTCATGAGATTGCACATGCTGTTGCTAAACATTCGGTTGAAAGAGCCAGTAGAAGTGCACTTTTACAAACTGGAACTTCTTTGATCGATATTTTTTCAGGTGGAAAGTTAGGGCAAATCAATCAAGCTACAGGCATGAACACCGTAGGTTTATTATCACAAATAGGAATAATGAATCCTTTCTCAAGGACTCAAGAAAGTGAAGCTGATTACCTGGGAATGATTTTTGCATCTTTATCTGGCTTTGATATAAGGGAAACTAAAAAGTTATGGGAAAGGATGAAGGCAGAAAATAAAGGCAAAGAACCACCTCAATTTATGAGCACCCACCCATCATCCTCAAAAAGAATAAAAGATTTATCAGAATGGGAAAATAGTGTCATTTTAGACTATCCACCGATTACAATTAGCTAATATTTAAAAGATTATTTTAGTGGTGAGCCCTGATGGACTCGAACCATCGACCCATTCCTTAAAAGGGAATTGCTCTACCAACTGAGCTAAGGGCCCACATATAAATTATTAAAGTTGAGATAAATGTTTTTTTTTATTTAATTTTAAAAAAAAACTATTGGTGAAGTCTTCTTTAAAATTTTTAAATTTCTTTACACTTAAAAATTTAAACAATAAAAAAATATCTAACTTAAATAATTTTTATTACCAAAAAACAATTATTTATTCCATAACATCGGAAATTGCAAATATTTAAATTACAACTTATCAATGTATTCATCATGAAATTTATCAAATGTACCTTTTTTAATATTTTCTCTAATAGAAGACATTAATTCTTGATAAAAGTTGATGTTATGTAAGGTTAAAAGTGTAGAACCTAAGATTTCGTTTGTATTGAAGAGATGATTTATATAGTTTTTTGAATACTTGTTAAGATTTAAATTTGAACAATTTGGATCAAGAGGTTCATTATCATTTTTATATTTATTATTTTTGATATTCACACGACCATTCCAAGTAAAAGCTAAACCAGTTCTTCCAGATCTCGTAGGCATTACACAGTCAAACATATCAACACCTCTCTTAACAGCTCCAAGAATATCGGCTGGCGTCCCCACACCCATTAAATATCTTGGTTTATCATCAGGCATAATATTTTTTAAATCATCTAAAACACTAAACATTTCATTTTGACTTTCTCCTACAGCAAGTCCACCAATAGCATATCCATCGAAGCCAATTTTAATTAAGTTATTAAGAGATTTTGTTCTTAGATCTTTGAATAGACCACCCTGGACTATTCCAAATAAAGCTTTATGTGGATTTAATCCAAAAGCTATTTTAGATCTTTCGGCCCAATATATGGATAGTTCCATGGATTTATTAATTACTTTATAGTCAGTAGTTTTCTTAGGACACTCATCCATAATCATAACAATATCAGAGTCTAAACCCTTTTGAACTCTTATGCTTTCTTCTGGACTTAATATAAATTTTTTACCATCTACATGAGAGTTAAATATTGCACCCTTTTCTCTGTCTACTTTGTTTAATTTAGAAAGAGACATAACTTGAAACCCACCAGAATCTGTAAGTATGGGAAGTTTGCAATTCATAAATTTATGTAGACCACCAGCAGAAATAATTCTATCAACACCTGGTCTGATCATTAAGTGATAGGTATTTGATAAAATTATTTCAGATCCTGTTTTAATAACATCGTCAATAAGACAAGCTTTTACAGTTGCCTGTGTTCCAACAGGCATAAAAGCAGGTGTTTGAATATTGCCTCTATGAGTTTCGATTACTCCAACTCTAGCAAATTTATCACTTTCTATGACATTAAATTTGAAATTCTTTAACGCCATGAAATTTGTGAACTAAAATTATTTAAAGCTAATGATTTTATCTGGGTTAGAAACAGAACCGTTATTGTTTTGATCTCCTCTTTTGATTTTATCAACAAGATCCATGCCTTCAATAACTTTACCAAATACCGTATATTGTCTATCTAGAAAAGACGCTTCTTTAAAACATATAAAAAATTGGCTGTTTGCACTATTTGGATCTTGTGATCTAGCCATAGATAGCGTTCCTCTTTCATGAGGTAAATCACTAAATTCCTCTTTAAGATCAGGTAAATCAGAGCCACCCATTCCAGCTCTTCTTAAATCAAATTGATCATTAGAAGAGTTACCAAACTGAACATCACCAGTTTGCGCCATAAAGCCATCAATCACTCTGTGAAATACAACACCATCGTATTTACCATCTTTTGCTAATTGCTTAATTCTTTTGACATGATTAGGTGCCACATCTTCAAAAAGTTCTATTTTAACGTCTCCATCTTTAAGCTTTAAAATCATAATATTCTCCTCTGCGATTGTGTTGTTGGTTAGTATAAAAAATAAAATTAAAAATTTTGTTATAAGTTTATTCATATTTTTCTTTTAAAGATTTTATTGTGCTTTTTGTAGTAAATTTTTTGATATCGCCTTTTAGTCTAACTATTTCTTTAACAAATCTTGATGAAATGATTTGATTTTCAACATCAGACATTAAAAAAATTGTTTCTATATTATTGTTCAATTTTCTATTCATTCCAGCTAGTTGAAATTCATATTCGAAATCAGATACTGCTCTTAAACCTCTTAAAATAATATTAGATTTATATTTTTTGCATAAATCAGTTGTTAATGATGTAAATGAAATAACTTCAATCTTCTTTTTATCGAACTTTAAATCAACAAATAAGGCTTTTTTAATTAATTGTACTCTTTCAAGTGAATTGAAAAGATAATTTTTATTAGCACCATCAGAAGCAGCAATAATAACTTTATCAAATAATTTTAAAGCTTTATTTATAACATCAATATGACCAAAGGTAATTGGGTCAAATGTTCCAGGATATACGGCAACTTTTTTCATTACTCCAAGTTATCATCAATTTTTATTGCTGAAACAACTTTTTCATCACCAGATAATTTGATAATTCTTACACCTTGAGTATTTCTTCCCGCTGTTCTGATTTCTTTAACGGCAACTCTAATCACTCTACCTTTATTTGTTGAAATCATCACATCATCTCCCTCTATAACAGGAAATGACGAACATATACTGCCATTTCTAGGTGAGTTAACAATTCCAATTATGCCCTTACCACCTCTATTGGTAACTCTATATTCATTGTTTAAAGTTTTTTTGCCGTATCCATTTTCTGTAATTGATAAAACAAATCTTCCATCAGATTTAGTATCTTTTTTGATTTTTTCTTTATTTGTTATTGAAAGAGAAACAATCTCATCATTAGGAGATAGTTCTATACCCTTTATACCTTTGGAGGATCTACCCTTAAATATTCTTAGTTTCTTTGATTCAAATCTAATGCATTTACCATTTTTTGTACTTAGCATTACATCTTGATCATCTTTACAAATTTCAACTCCTACGATTTTATCATTGGGATCTAATTTTATTGCAATTTTTCCAGCTGAATTAATGGAAGAAAAGTCTTCTAGACTGTTTTTTCTAACCTTGCCCTTTGCAGTTGCAAAAACAATTTGAAGATTTTTCGTATCACTTTCTTCATCAGGGAATGGCATAATTGAACTGATTGATTGATGATTTTTTAAAGGCAAGATATTAAATAGAGATTTACCTTTTGATGTAGTTGATCCCTCAGGTATCTTCCAAGCTTTAATTTTGTAGACAAGTCCTTCTGTCGAAAAGAAAAGAACAGAAGTGTGTGTGTTAACTGATAAAGTTTGTACTACAGAATCTTCATCTCTCGTTGTGATCCCAGATTTACCCTTGCCACCTCTTTTTTGTTGTTTAACGCTGCTTAATGCTCCTCTTTTAATATATCCCTGAAGTGTAACTGTAATTATAACAGACTCTTTTTGAATAGTTTCTTCAATATCATAGTTTAAAATAGCATCTATAATTTTAGTTCTTCGTGGTACAGCAAATTTTTCTTTAATAGTTTTAAGCTCTTCACTTATCACGTTTAAAAGTTCTTTTTTGGAATTAATTATTTTCTTATATCCCTTAATTAAATCAGCTAATTTTTTAATTTCGACTTCTATTTCATTAATACCAAGGGCTGTAAGTTTTTGAAGTCTAAGTTCTAAAATAGCAATTACTTGTGGGTCAGATAATGAGTATAAATTTTTCTCCTTCTTATCTTCGACAAGTGAAATTAACTTTAAAGATTTATTAATTTTCCACTTAGTGTTTAATAATGATTTTTTAGCATCATCAGGAGTTTTTGAAGACCGTATAATTTTTATAATCTTATCTAAATTCTCAACAGATACAGATAACCCAATCAAAATATGAGCTCTGTCCTCTGCTTTTTTTAAGTCAAATTTAGTTTTCTTAATAACAACATCTTCACGAAACGTTAAAAAATTTGTTAAAAACTCTTTTAAATTACATATTTTAGGTTTGCCATCAACGATTGCTAAAGTATTAAAACCAAAAGAACTCTCTATCGAAGTATTTTTATAAAGTAATCGCTTAATAGTTTCTGGCTCAACACCATTTCTTAAATCAATTGCTACTCTAATCCCCTCTCTATTAGACTCATCCCTAATATCTTTTATTCCTTCAATTTTTTTCTCTCTAACCAGTTGGGCAATTCTTTCATTTAAAACTGATTTATTTACTTGATAAGGTACAGAAGTAATAACTAGTCTTTCTCTACCATTTTTTTGTGCTTCAACACTTATTTCACCTCTAATTTTAAATGATCCACGACCAACATTATATCCTGCTTTAATAATTTCTTTACCAATGATGACACCACCTGTAGGAAAATCAGGACCTGGAATGTGTTTCATTAATTCTTTAATCTTAATATCTTTATTCTCAATTAAGGCTAATGTTCCATCAATGATTTCACCTAAATTATGTGGAGGTATGCTTGTTGCCATTCCAACTGCTATACCACCGGCTCCATTAACCAATAAATTAGGATATTGAGCGGGTAAAACTGATGGTTCTTTTTCTGTTTCATCGTAGTTACTCTTGTATTCGATGGTATCTTTTTCAATATCGTCTATTAAGTATTGTGAAACTTTAGCCAATCTAGTCTCAGTATATCTCATAGCCGCAGCTGGATCTCCATCAATAGATCCAAAGTTACCTTGGCCCTGAACAAGAGGTAAACTCATAGAAAAATCCTGAACCATTCTAACTAGAGCATCATAAACAGACTGATCTCCATGTGGGTGATATTTACCAATAACATCTCCAACTATTCTTGCAGATTTTCTAAATTGTTTTGACCAATCGTAACCACCTTTATACATGGCAAATAATATTCTTCTATGAACTGGTTTAAGTCCGTCCCTAACATCAGGAAGAGCCCTACTCACAATTACACTCATCGCATATGACAAATACGATGAACTCATCTCATCATGCATGGAGATAAGTTTAATATTTTTATCTTTAGGTATTTCTGTGTCTTTCATAGAAACTAAAATGGAATTTCGTCATCCATATCATTTGAAGTTTGTGGACTATCTTCAAAATTATTAGCAGGTGCTTGTGTGTTATCATTTTGGATTCCACCACCTGTATTTCCTCCACCTAACATTGTTAGTGAAGAGTTATATCCTTGAATTACAATTTCTGTAGAATATTTGTCTTGTCCAGATTGTTCATCTTTCCATTTTCTAGTAGCTATTTGTCCTTCAACATAAATTTGAGCTCCTTTTTTTAAATATTGCTGAACAACATTTACTAACCCATCATTGAATACAACTATTCGGTGCCACTCAGTCTTTTCTTTTTTTTCACCTGTTGTCTTGTCTTTCCATGATTGACTAGTTGCTAAACTCAATCTTGCAACGCTTTTGCCGTTTACCATTTGTTTAATTTCAGGGTCTGCGCCTAAACGCCCAATTAATAATACTTTATTTAAACTTCCAGCCATAATATTTTATAAGTGTTTATTTATTTATTTAGTTTTATATCACAATATAAACTCAATATTAATTTTATTAATTTAAAGCAACTAAAATTATGATCAAAAAGATAGTTATCAAGGGTGCAAAGGAGCATAATTTAAAGAATGTTTCTGTAGAAATACCCAAAGATCAATTTGTTGTTATTACTGGACTTTCCGGTTCTGGAAAATCTTCATTAGCATTTGACACTATCTATGCAGAAGGACAAAGAAGATATGTTGAAAGTTTATCTGCTTATGCTCGTCAGTTTTTAGATAAAATGAAAAAACCTAACGTTGACCTTATTGAAGGATTGAGTCCAGCAATAGCTATTGAACAAAAAAATACATCAAAGAACCCAAGATCAACTGTTGCTACAGTTACAGAAATTTATGATTATATGCGAGTGCTCTATGCGAGAGCTGGTGTGCCCTATTCACCCTTTACTGGAAAACCAATAACATCACAAACAATTACACAGATTGTCGATTTAATAAAAAAACTTCCCAAAAAATCTACAATTTATATATATGCGCCAGTGGTCCGTGGCCGTAAAGGTGAATATAGAAAAGATATTTTAAGCTATAAAAGAAGAGGCTTTAGAAAAATTAAAATTGATGAGGTTCTTTATGACATAGATAAAGCACCTGAATTAGATAAAAAACTTAAGCATGATATATCTGTTTTAATTGATAGAATTGTTTTGAACTCAAATCTAGGAAATCGTTTAGCTGAAAGTATTGAAACAGCTGTAAATTTATCAAATGGTCTTGTATTTGTTGAGTACGAAGACGAAACTTTACCTCAAAAATTTAGAAAAATTGAAAAATTAATTTACTCAACAAAATTTGCATGTCCAGAAAGTGGTTTTACAATCGAAGAAATTGAACCAAGACTTTTTTCTTTTAATAGTCCATATGGGGCGTGTGCTGAATGTGAAGGTATTGGTATTAAATTAAATGTAGATCCAAATTTAGTAGTTCCTGATGAAAAAAAAAGTATAGCTGATGGTGCTATAGAACCGTGGGCTAAATCAACCACACTATATTATGCTCAAACATTAGCCTCTATTGCTAAGCACTATGGATTTTCTTTAGATGAAAAATGGAAAAAATTACCCAAAAAATTTAAAGATGTGATTTTATTTGGATCAGACGAAGAAGAAATAAAATTTGTCTATGATGATGGATATGAAAAATATTCTCATAAAAAAACTTTTGAAGGTGTCATAAACAATCTTGAAAGAAGATTTCTTGAATCTGACAGCGAGTGGAAGAGAGAAGCTATAGCAGAATATCAATCGGATTCTGCATGTGAAGGCTGTAATGGTAATAGACTAAAAGAAGAAGCTTTATGTGTTAAAATTGATAATCAAAATATAAGTGATGTTACAAAAAAATCTATTTTAGATGCTGCTAACTGGTTTAAAGGGTTGGAACAAAATCTTGATAAAAGACAATTTAAAATAGCAGAACATATTCTAAAAGAAATTAATGAAAGGTTAACGTTTCTTTTAAATGTTGGACTTGAGTATTTAACTTTATCAAGAGAGTCCGGGACTCTTTCCGGTGGAGAAGCACAAAGAATTAGGCTTGCTTCGCAAATTGGTTCAGGATTGACAGGAGTATTATATGTTCTTGACGAACCTTCTATAGGTTTGCACCAAAAAGATAATGTTAAACTAATTAATGCATTGAAAAGACTAAGAGATCTTGGAAACACAGTAATCGTTGTTGAGCATGACACTGAAACTATGGAAAATGCTGACCACATAATAGATTTAGGACCAGAAGCTGGTACTAACGGTGGTGAGATCATTGCACAAGGAACTTATAACGAGATACTTAAAAATAAGAATAGTATCACTGGTCAATACCTATCTCATAAAAAATATATAGAAATTCCAAGAACTAGAAGACTTGCTAAGAATGGTAGATTTGTAGAAATTAATGGAGCTAGTGGAAATAATTTGAATAACGTTAATCTTAAAATTCCAACAGGAAGCTTTACTTGCGTTACTGGAGTTTCTGGCAGTGGTAAATCTACATTGATATTGCAAACATTATATCATGCATTAAATTTAACCTTAAATAACAAAGCTAGAAAAGTTCCAAAAGCATTTAAAGGTTATAAGGGTGTTGAACTTATAGATAAAATAATTGATATAGATCAATCACCAATTGGGAGAACACCAAGATCAAATCCAGCAACCTATACCGGAGCCTTTGGGCCTATTAGAGATTGGTTTACGGCACTACCTGAGTCAAAAACAAGAGGATATAAACCTGGAAGATTTTCATTTAATGTTAAAGGTGGAAGGTGTGAAGCTTGTGAAGGCGATGGCGTAATTACATACGAGATGCATTTTTTACCTGATGTTTATATACAATGTGATGAATGTAAGGGAACTAGGTATAATAGAGAAACTCTTGAAATAAAGTTTAAGGATAAAAGTATAGCCGATGTATTAAATATGTCTGTGGATGAAGGATGTGAATACTTTGAAAATATTTCAAATATAAAAACAAAACTATTAACATTAAAAAAAGTTGGGCTTGGTTATATAAAGATTGGACAACAGGCTACAACATTATCTGGTGGAGAAGCTCAGCGTATTAAGTTAGCCAAGGAACTATCGAAAAGATCTACAGGAAGAACTATGTATATTTTAGATGAACCAACTACTGGACTTCACCAGCATGATATTAAAAAATTATTAGAAATACTACATACGTTTGTAGCACTAGGAAATACCGTTGTTGTTATTGAGCATAATTTAGATGTAATTAAAACAGCTGATTATATTGTTGATATGGGTCCTGAGGGTGGTGTCAAAGGAGGAAATATTATCGCAGAAGGCAAACCTGAGGATATTATAAAAATAAAAGGTAGCTATACTGGGGAATTCTTAAAACCTATGCTGGAAGAAAAATTTAAAAAGAAGTTAAAGATTTAAAAAATTAGTGTATAAGTGATTCTAATTATGGGTAATTTACTATCATCTCTTCCAAAGACAATTCATGCATCATTAGCTTTAGCTATTATCCTTTTTCTAGGATTATTTTATGGTAATGGTGGTTTTGATTTTGATACAATTTTTTGGAGCTGGTTAACAAGATTTATTCACGTAACGGTCGCTATTATGTGGATTGGACTTCTTTGGTATTTTAACTTTGTTCAAATTCCAAACATGCCTAAAATTCCTGACGAACAAAAACCTGCTATAGGTAAAGTTATTGCGCCAGCAGCTTTGTTTTATTTCAGATGGGCAGCTTTACTAACAGTATTGTCTGGATTAATTTTAGCTTATTTAAATGGTTATTTACATGATGCTATGACTTTAGGTGGTGGTGGAAAAAGTACAGCTATTGGTATTGGAATGTGGCTTGGCTTATACATGGCTTTTAATGTTTGGTTTATAATTTGGCCAAATCAAAAAAGAGCACTAGGTATTGTTGAGTGCGAACCTGATCTTAAAGCAAAATCAGCAAGGACAGCAATGTTGTTTTCAAGAACAAATACTCTTTTATCGTTACCAATGTTACTTTCAATGGTAGCAGCTCAAAATCTTTATTAAATCTATTCCGTTTCTTCTTTTAGGATTGTTTTTTGGGACACTCTAAGTTTCACAAGTATAGGATTAGCTATATAAATTGAAGAATAAGTTCCAAATACTACACCCATTATCATAGCTAGAGAAAAACCTTTTAATATTTCTCCACCAAATAAATAAATAGAAACTAAAGCAAGCAATGTTGTAGCTGATGTAATTATAGTTCTAGAAAGTGTTTCATTGATTGAGATATTTGTAAGTTCATAAATCTTTATATCAGAAAACTTTCTTAAATTTTCTCTAACTCTGTCATAAATGACAACAGTATCGTTCATTGAATAACCAACTATAGTTAAAACGGCGGCAACTATTGATAGATTTATTTCCAAACTAAATAATGAAAAAAGACCAAGTGTTATAATGACATCATGAAATAGGGCTAAAATAGCACCTAAGCTAAATTGCCATTCAAATCTTATCCATATGTAAAATAACATTGCAGCCAGAGATAGAGCGATTGCAATAATACCAGACTTTAATAATTCAGAACTAACTTTTGGACCTACATTTTCAACTCTTCTGAAATTAAAAGAACTCCCCAATGAAGATGTTAAATCTTTTTTAATAACTTCTATAGCATTTGCACTTGTATCTTTTTTCTCTATTTTGATTAAAAAATCGTTTTCATTACCAAATTTTTTAATATTAAAATCTCCTAAATTCATTTTATTAAAAGATTGTCTTAAAGAAGTAACGTTAATATTTTTATCATTAGACCTTAGTTCTATTAAAGTTCCACCTTTAAAATCTACGCCAAAATTAAGTCCTTTAAAAAATAATAATAGAACAGATGCAATAACTAAACTTAAAGAAATTAGATTAAATAGTTTATAAAATTTATTAAAATTAATCATTATATTAGTTTAGTCTTTTCTTTATTTCTAACGACATAAAGGCCAGTAAGCATTCTTGCAATAAAATAAACTGAAAACAGTGTTGTAAAAATTCCTACAGCTAAAGTCACAGAGAAACCTTTAACTGGTCCAGAGCCCATAAAGAATAAGATTACAGCTGCAATTAATGTAGTTATATTTGAGTCTATAATTGCAGTTTTTGATTTCACATAACCTGTATCAAAAGCTATAATATTATTTTTTTCTTTCTTGCATTCTTCTTTAATTCTTTCAAAAATTAATACGTTAGCGTCAACTGCCATACCAACCGTTAAAATGATACCTGCTATTCCAGGAAGTGTTAATGTTGCTTCAAATAAAGTTAAAATACCGACTAAAAAAAATAAGTTAATTAATAGTGTTATGTTAGCAATTAGACCAAAAATTCTATATTTAACAAACATAAAAATTATCACCAATAAGAAACCAATCATAAGGGCGATAACTCCTGCATTAATTGAATCTTGACCAAGGTCAGGTCCAACTGTTCTTTCTTCAATAATGTTAAGTGGCGCTGGTAATGCTCCTGATCTTAGAAGTAATGCCAAGTCTGTTGCAGATTGAAATGTAAAATTTCCACTGATCTGACCATTTCCACTTGCTATAGTATCCCTTATTACTGGAGCACTAACAATTTTACCATCTAGAACAATGGCTAATTGTTTGCCAATTCCTGTACTGGTTGCTTTACCAAATCTTTTTGCCCCCACTCTATCAAGTGTAAATGATACTACTGTTTCGTTGGTTTGATTATTCATTTGTGGTTGAGCATCCAATAAATTCTCACCATTTAAGATTATTCTTTTGCTAACCATTGCTTCGCTAGTTCCATCTTCAAATTGAAGCACTTCAGTACCAAAAGTGTCATTATTATTTTGAGTGACAAATCTAAATGTTAAATTTGCAGTTTTTCCTAAAAGTGACTTGATACGCATGGGATCATCAAGGCCAGGAAGCTCAACTAGAATTCTATTATTACCTCTTTTCAGTATATTGGGTTCATTTGTACCAACTTCATCAACTCTTCTTCTAACTATTTCTATAGCTTGATCTTGTGAAGATGTTTTAATTTCAATAAGTCCATATTTTGATAGAGTTAGCGTAAATTCATTATCTTGAAAATTTACATCAAACTGATGTGATTTATATTGAAAATAATAAGGGTTAATATCAATTTCTTTATCAAGAAAAAAAGATTGAACCAACTCAATATTATCATTGGGTATACTGAATATTATTTTTTTATCTTCAATTCTTAGATCATTAAAAGTTATTTTCTTATCTTTTAAAAAATTTCTAATAACAGTTGTTGTATTTTGTAATTTTTGAATTTCAACGGGTTCATTATCAATTTCTAGCAAAAGATATGATCCGCCTTGTAAATCTAAACCTAGATTTATCTTTTTAGAAATAAAACTGTCTTCAGGGTTTTGAAAATTTGATGCAGCAATAAAAATAAAAAAAATTGATACTAAAGAAACTAAGGTAATTCTTAATTTAGAAAAGTATAACACTTTAGTAAAATGTTATTTTTTTACTTCAGGGGAGTTAAGTAATCCTTGAATACCTGTAGATTTGATAATTTCTACTTTAACATTGTCAGCAATTTGCACTTCAACTTTTTCATTATCAATAATTCTTTCAACTGTCCCAATAATACCAGCAGAAGTTACAACCTTGTCTCCTCTTGATAAGTTTTCTACCATGGCTTTATGCTCTTTAACTTTCTTTTGTTGAGGTCTTATTAAAAAAAAGTAAAAAATAACAAAAATTAAAATTAGTGGTATAAATTGGCCTATTCCTTGATCCATAATTCTCCTTAATTAAAATGAATTCTTACAACATCTATCTAATTAAAACAACTTTAAATCTTAACAATTTTTTCAATATTATTCATGTAAGGCTTTAAAGCTTCTGGCACTAGAATAGACCCGTCTTCTTGTTGATAATTTTCTAATATAGCAACTAATGTTCTACCAACTGCTAAACCACTGCCGTTTAAGGTGCCAACAAGCACAGTTTCTTTTTTTTCGTTTTTATATCTGGCTTTCATTCTTCTAGCTTGAAATGATCCACATGAAGAGCAACTTGAGATTTCTCTGTATTTATCTTCTGATGGAAGCCACACCTCAATATCAAAAGTTTTTTCAGCACTAAAACCCATATCACCAGTACATAAAACAATTTTTCGATATGGAAGTTTTAGTAAATCTAAAATTTTAGTTGCACAATCAGTCATTCTATCAAGTTCTGGTAAGCACTTATCAATTTCAACAATACTCACCATTTCAACTTTGTAAAATTGGTGCTGTCTAATCATTCCCTTAGTATCTTTACCATAACTTCCTGCTTCTTTTCTAAAACAGGGTGTTGAGGCAACCATTCGCATTGGAAGTTTTTTTTTATCAATAATTTGGTCTTTTACAATATTGGTTAAAATAACTTCAGCAGTTGGAATTAAAAATTTTCTGTCACTAGAGTCGTCTAATTTAAGTTCAAACTGGTCATTATCAAATTTAGGTAATTGTCCCGTACCATACATAGTAGCATCTGTAGCAATTAGTGGCGGAGATATTTCTTCATAACCATTAGTATTCACATGTGTATCAAGCATAAAATTTGATAAAGCTCTCTCTAGCATGGCCAATTTATCTTTTACAAAAACAAATCTTGAACCAGTAGTTTTCGTTGCTAGATCAAAATCAAGCATGTTTAAGTCTTCACCTAATTCATAATGTGATTTAGGTTTAAATTTAAAATTTGGTATTGTTCCTGATTTAGAAATTTCTACATTTGAGTTTTCATCTTTACCTGTAGGAACGTCTGGATGAGGTATATTTGGTATTGATGACAAAATTGTTTCCAATTCATTTTTAACACTAGCTTGTAATTTACTAATATTATCTATTTCAACAGTTATCTTTTTTGATTTTTCAAAAAGTGATTGATCTTTAGACTTTGAGATATCTTTTTTTTCTTTTTCAAGTAATTCTCTTTGTTGGATGTACTCTCTATTATTCTCATCCAACGATAAAATCTTATCTACATCTATTTCTATAAATCTTTTATTCAAAGCTTTTTTAAAAGCCTCAACATCATTTCTAATTTCTTTAATATTATGCATTTTTTTTATTTTTCTTATCAATAATGTTTACAGAAAATATAGATAATTCATATAAAATCAATAATGGTATTGCTAGTCCAATTTGAGTTATGGGATCAGGTGGTGTTAATAGTGCAGCTGCAGCAAAAATCATTACAACGACATATTTTCTTTTTTTTCTAAGAAATTCAGCATCAACAATACCTACTCTAGCTAATAAGCTAAGGACAACAGGTAACTGAAAACTTATACCGAATGCAAAAATTAATTTCATAACCAGAGAAAGATATTCGCTAACTTTAGCTTCCAATTGAATGGGTAATCCTGTTGAAGCTCCTGTACTCTCAAAAGAGAGAAAAAACTTAATAGCTAGTGGCATTATTAAATAATAAACAAGCATGCCTCCTAGAAAAAATAATATAGGCGTTAAAACTAGATAAGGAACAATTGCAATTTTTTCATGCTTATAGAGTCCTGGTGCAATAAATTTCCATATTTGTACCAATATATAGGGACATGTAACAAAGAATGCTGCAAAAAAAGATACCTTTAAGTATGTTAAAAATGTTTCCTGCAAAGCTGTAAAAATTAACCTTCTATCAGTTCCACTTTCATTTACTGCTTTAGCAAAAGGCTCAACTAAAAAACCATATAAATGTTCTGAAAAAAAATAACATCCAATAAAAAAAATGAATAAAAAAATAAAAGAATGAATTAATCTTTTTCTAAGTTCAGTTAGATGGCTTACAAAACCGCCTTCATTTTCAGATTTTGTCATTATCTTTTTTTTCTTCTATAGGTTTTTCTATTTCATTAGAATTGATATCAAGGTCAGCTACCTCATTTTGTATATTGCTAATATATCTTTTTGTGGTTCCAATCCACGAACCAACTTTTTTTAACATATAGGGGAAGTCCTTGGGTCCAATAACAATGATTGCAACAGCAACTACTATTAAAATCTCAAACCAGCCAATAGTGGGCATTTAATCTATTCTTTGTCTTTGCTATCTTGATTATTTTCTGAAACATTTTTAGGCTCAGGTTCGTCTGTAATGTCTGTAGCCATACCTTTTTTAAAACTTTTTATACCTTTGGCTACATCGCCCATTAAGCTAGATATCTTGCCTCTACCAAATAAAAGTACAACAAGAATAACTACGATTGCTATTTGCCAAATTCCAATGCTCATAATATTTTATACCTCTTTTAAATTTATTTTTAAAGTAACTTTTTACTTTTCTTCATCTGGACTTAGTGTTCCTCCTAACATCTCATCGATATTTTCATAAATATCCTCTTTTTTTTCTACTTGTTTCTCTTTGTAAAATTTACCAGTACCAAATATTGCATTATCAATATTTGAGCTATCAATAAGGCCGGCAGATCCCAATTCGTCAACTGTAGGTAAATCAGACAATTTTTGAAGACTAAAATGACTTAAGAAATCATCAGTTGTTCCATACTGAATTGGTTTACCGGGTACATCTTTGCGGCCTTGTGGTTTTACCCAATTTAACTCCATTAAAATCTCAAGTGTGTTTGTTCCAAAAGCAACACCTCTTATTTCTTCTATTTCAGCTCTAGTAACAGGTTGGTGATAAACAATTATTGCTAATGTTTCAACTGCAGCTCTTGACAATTTTTTTTCTACAGTTTTTTCCTGAGACATAAGGTTCGATAAATTTTCAGAAGTTCTAAAAGACCATTTATTAGAAATACAAACTAAATTAATTCCTCTTGATGAATATTCTTTTTGTAATTTCTGTAATGATTTTAAAACATCAATTTTTTTTGAAATTTTAGATTCGATAGTGTCAATATCTAATGGTTCAGCAGCAGCAAAAATTATTGCCTCAACTTCTCTTTCACCATCATTCATTTTTGATGGGAAAGTAACTATATTGTTATTTGTTTCTTTTTTTATTTTTGTCATTTTAATTCTTTAATATAAATATCATCAAATAAGTTTTCTTGCTTTATAGTCAGATTGCCCTCTTTAACCAGCTCTAAGGAACCAGCAAAAATTCCTGCTTTACCAGTTGTTTTATATTTTGAGCCACTTTTAAATGAAGAAGGTATTAGTTCATTAATATTTCTCCAATCAATTAACTTACCAAAGAATTCTTTTATTCTTTTAATGCCATCTTCAGTGGTAAAAACTGGAAGTTTAGGAATATTCATCCTTTGAAAATCTTTGGTCATAATAATTGAGGAATAAGATTTTAAAAGTTCGTAAAGATTTAGTTTATATTCAGTACTATATATAGATCGTATATTTCCTTTAATTCCTCTAGTTCTTATTTCTCTACCAAGTCTTTTTCTTTGTAACATTTGGTCAGAAAGTAATCTAATCAATTCTAATTTTTTTAATTGTAATTTTAATTTTTCAGCAACTTCTAAAACTTTAAATTCTTCTTCTGGATTTCCTGGCAATAAAAGTTTTGATTTAAGATAAGTTAACCATGTAGCCATCAACAAGTATTCTGATGCAGATTCTAGATTTAGATTTTTTTCATTAGTAATATAATTGTGAAATTGATCAGCCAGTAAAGTTATAGAAATATTCTCAAGGTTAACTTTTTGAGCTTTTGCCAAATCTAATAACACATCAAGTGGGCCGTTATAATTGTCAAGATCTACATTAAAGTTTTTAGAATCAGTATCAGACATGTCAAATATTAGCTTATAATCTTATAAAATTGTGATGTTTTTTTTATAATAAACTTACTTATAACTGGTGAATATAGGGCTACATCATTCATTTCTTTTAAATCTCCATTACAATGAAGAACTAAATCACAACCTGCAGCAAAAGATTTCTTTGTATTAATTGCTATAGAGCCCTTTAAACTTTTCATTGATATATCGTCAGACATCAAAATATTTCTAAATTTAATTTTATTTCTTATTAATTTTATAATTTTCTTTGAATGTGTTGCGGTATTAGCTTTGTCAATTTTTTTATAAATAAGATGTGCTGTCATTGCAAATAAACTGTTTTTATTTTTGAATGCCATAAAGTCATGATTATTCAAATATCTTAATTCCTTATTGATTGTAGGAGTTTTTTTATGACTATCGACCTTTGCTAAGCCATGTCCTGGTATATGCTTTATCACAGTGGCAATTTTATTATTATGAAACTCTTTAATACAAATATCTCCAATTTCTGAAACAATCTTTGCATTGTCTGAAAAGGCTCTGTCACCAATTATTGCACTTGATCCTTTGGATCTAACATCAAGGACTGGTAAAGTATTTATGTTAATTCCTACATTTTTTAATAATAAGACAGTTTTATTGATAAACTTTTTATATTCTATATAAAATTTTTTTTTATCTTTAAGATAAAGATTACCAAAAAATTCTCCAGTAAACGTATCTGCTTTAAAAAATTTTTTTAATCTATTAACTCTACCACCCTCTTGATCAATTAAAATAGGATATTTTTTATCATTGAATATTTTTCTAATTTGACCTGTTAATTTTTTTACTTGTGTAATATTTTTAATATTTCTTGAAAAAAGTATTATTCCCCAAGGTTTATGTTTAATTAGAAATTTTTTTTCACTAGTCAATAATTTAGTAGATTTTAAACCAACTATGAAACTTTTACGATTATCCATCATTATTAATTAGTTCCCAAAACTTGTAATTCTTTTTATTTTTATCTATGGTTTTTTCAATATATTCAACAATATCAACAGTATCACTTTTAAGTATAATAAGATTACGAGAATAATTTTCAGTTTTATCCTCAATATTTTTCAAAGATCGGTATGAATTTTTTTTATTTTCATTTGAAAAATAATATTTGAAAGATAGAAAAAAAAATAAAATTATAACAATCAAAAATAAAAGATATTTAAGTTCTTTTAACATTACATTTTTTGAGGAGTGTCTACTCCAACAATATCCATTCCAGATTTGATAACATTAGATATAACTTTTAAAAAAACTAATTTATCATTTGAAATTTTCTTTTGTTCGTTAATAAACCTTTTTGATTGATCCTCTTTGCCCATATTCCAATAAGAATGAAATTCTGATGATAGTTCGTAAAGATAAACTGGTATTCTGTGGGGTTCAAGTCTTAGACTTGCAGCTTCAATACACTTAGGCCATTCTGCTATTTTTTTTAATATCTTTATTTCATCACCCGTATATGCAAATTCGTAATCTTTTATATTCAAATCATTTTCTATATTAAGATTTACGTGTCTAAAGACAGATGATATTCTAGCATAACAGTATTGGACATAATAAAGTGGGTTATCTTTAGATTTTTCTTTAACTTTTGTAAAATCAAAATCTAACTCTACATCGCTACTTCTATTAAGCATAATAAATCTCGTGGCATCTTTACCAACTTCGGCTATCAAGTCTTCAACTGTTATATAGTCACCTTTTCTTTTTGACATTTTAAAAGGTTTTCCATCTTTAATTAATTTGACGAGTTGACTTACTTTACAAATCAATTTTTTTTTATCTCCTGATAGAGCTTCAACGACAGAAGTTATTCTTTTAATATAGCCAGCATGGTCAGCCCCTAATATATTAATAAGTGTATCGTAATTTCTATTTAATTTATTATCATGATAGGCAACATCACTAGCAAAGTAAGTCCACGATTTATCAGACTTTTGAAGTGCTCTATCTTTATCGTCACCAAAATCTGTTGATTTAAATAAAAGTTGCTCCCTTTCTACCCAGTTTTCATCATCTTCACCTTTGGGAGCCTTAATTTTTCCACTATAAACTAGCTTTTTTTCCTTTAATTTATCAATTGCTTTCTGAACTTCATTATTTAAGACAATATCAGTTTCACTTGTAAATCTATCGTGCACTATTCCAAGATTTGATAAATTATTTTTAATCAATTTTAAAGATTCTGAAACCGATAATAAAGTTAGTTCTTTTGAAACATTTTCAAATTTATCAAATTTTAAAACTTTATTAGATTTTATAATATTTTTAGCAATACCAACTAAGTAATCACCAGGATATAAATCTGAGTTTTCAATAGGGAATTTTTCGTTAAAAAGTATTTCTCTAATTCTAAAAAAAACAGATTTTGTAAAATTTAAGATCTGATTACCATAATCGTTAACATAATATTCTTTTGAAACATCATGCTTGTTAAAAATTAATATATTTGAAATAACATCTCCCAATATTGCTCCTCTACAATGTCCAACATGAAGAGGGCCAGTGGGATTAGCTGAAACAAATTCTATAAGATATTTTTGTTTTTTTTCTTTATTATTGACACCGTAATCCTTGTGATTTTGATTAATACTTTTAATAAAATTATTCCAATATATTGTCTTAAATTTAATATTAATAAATCCTGGTTTTGCTACAGAAATAGATTCAATTTTTTCATCTTCATTTTTAATAAATTCAATTAAAATATTTGCGATATCAATTGGAGATTTTTTATTAGCCTTAGAGAGAACCATGGCTACATTAGTTGATATATCGCAGTCAAAATTTGATGGTGGTATGTCTACATTAACTCCATTTAAAGATTCGGGTAATTCTAAAGAACCATCTTTATTAAGCTTTTTAATCAAGATTATTATTTTATCCAAGTAGAGATCAAAAATGTTCATTAAATACCTTTATTTAAATTGATTGCGTATCTATCTGTCATACCTGAAATAAAATCAGCTATTGCTCTATTTGTGTCATTCTTTAATTGATCATCGTTTAAAAATTTTTTGGGCTTATTCTTAATTTTATAAAAGAGTTTATTAATAATCTTTTTTCCATGATTATTTTTTAATAATACTTTTTTATTGTTATACATTTTGCTTCTTAGGAAAAACCTAACTTCTTTTTCAATTTTAAGAAATTTACTTGAAAAACACACTATAGGATCATCTAAGTTATAAACATCTTTTAAAGATTTGACTTTATTATTTTTTAAATTATTTTTAGTATTCTTAATTAAATCTCTAACCATTAAATCAATTGAATCTCGTATTATTTGATATATCAAAATATCTTTATTGTTGTTTTTAATATTATTTTTGTGTGATTTATAAATGTCTTTAAAAAAATTAATTTCAATCAAGTCGTTTAAATTAAACATTTTGGCTCTAATTCCATCTTGTATGTCATGATTATTATAAGCAATGTCATCCGAGATTGCTGATATTTGAGCTTCCAATGAACCAGAGTTATTAAAGTTTATTTTATTCTTAAAACTTTTTAACCCAATCAACCTATTAACAGTAGATAGATCATCAATTTGGCCATTGTGCTTTAATAATCCATCTAAAGTTTCTAATGTTAAGTTCAGGCCTTTAAATTTAAGGTATTTATGCTCAAGAAACATAACTATTCTTAAGGTTTGAAGATTGTGGTCAAAGCCTCCAAAGTTAACCATACATTCATTAAGAGCATCTTCTCCAGCATGTCCGAACGGTGTATGCCCTAAGTCGTGAGCCAAACTTAAGGTTTCAGCTAGATCATCATTTAAACCTAAATGTTTAGCTATTGATCTTGCAATTTGCGCAACCTCAATTGAATGGGTAATTCTAGTTCTAAAATGATCCCCTTCTGTGTTAACAAAAACTTGTGTTTTATGTTTTAACCTTCTGAATGAGGCACTGTGAATAATTCTATCTCTGTCTCTTTGAAATGGAGTTCTGTAAAGTGAATTAGCTTCTTTAAAAATACGACCTTTGCTTTTAGATAAAGCTAAATTTGAGTAATTATTCATACTTTAAATTTAATAAATTGATATTATATTAGTATTATCAGTGTTGTTATATGATTAAAGAAATTAAATTTACAGATAAAGCTATAAAACAGATTAATAATTTGTTGTCTCAAAAAGATCCAGGGTCATTTTTTAGAATCGCTATTAAAGGCGGTGGTTGCTCAGGTTTTCAATATGAGTTTACTTTTGACAAAAAATTAGAAGCAGACGACTTAAAACATGAAAATATTCTTATAGATAAAACTTCAGCAGACTTATTAAAAGGTTCAGAAGTGGACTTTGTTTCGGAACTAATTGGCGATCAATTCAAGATCACTAACCCACAAAGCAAATCTTCTTGCGGTTGTGGTGTTTCTTTCTCTATATAATGATTATTACATCTTGGAATGTTAATTCTGTTAGAGCAAGAATTGAAAATATTAAAGAATACCTTCAAAAATTTTCTCCTGATGTTGTTATGATGCAGGAAATTAAAACACAAGATGAGACCTTTCCCTATGATGATTTTTCAGCATTAGATTATGAGAGTCATGTATTTGGACAAAAAAGTTATAATGGTGTTGCTATTATATCCAAACATAAACTAGAAAATGTTAGAATAGATTTGATTAAAGATAAATTGAAACAATCTAGAATTATTTCAGCAGAACTAAAACATAAGAAAAAAAATGTTCAACTGATTAATATTTATACTCCAAATGGTAATCCTGTAGATACTGATAAATACACTTATAAAAAAGACTGGTTAGATAAATTAATTAAACAATTAAAAACTCTTTCAAAGAAAAATGAAAATATTATCTTAGCTGGTGATTTTAATATTCTTCCTTCAGCTGAAGATGCTTATAATATTAAAGGGTTTGAAGATGATGCTTTATACAGACTTGAGATACGAAAAAAATTTAGAGAAATGATTAATCTGGGTTTTCATGATGCCTACCGTCACATTCATGGTGAAAAGGAAGGCTATACTTATTGGGATTATATGAGAGGTGCTTGGCAGAAAAATAATGGATTAAGAATTGACCACTTCTTAGTATCAAATTCTTTATTAAATATAGTAAAGAATGTTAATATTAATAAAGACCCGAGAGGAAAAGAAAAACCTTCTGATCACACACCTATTGAAATTGAATTAGCTTAAAGATTTAATTTTATTAACGAGTTCTTCATTAATATTTCTTGGTCCTTTATTTAATCTATTTTTATGTCTTCTTTCTCCTGGAAGCCTAACACCCTCCATAGCTGACATTTTACTAAAAAATTCATCTGCGTGTTTATCCCAACCTTTACTAGAAATTTTATCTGGTGAGATTGCCATGATAAATTCACCACCACTTGGAGGGCCACCATCGTTATTATCTTTAGCAGCAGTTTCAAAACTAAAATTTTCACCTATTAATGCTCCAGCTAATAATTCAACCATCATTGCAATACTAGATCCTTTATAGCCTCCAAAAGGAAGTATAACTCCACCATCAGCTATTTCTCCAGGATCGGTTGTTTCTTTACCCTCTTTAGTTAAACCCGTTCCAAGGGGAACTTTGTGCCCTTCTCTTTTTGCAATTTGAACTTCACCCATTGCCATTGAAGCAGTTGCCATATCATAGACAACAGGAGTTTTACCAGGTCTAGGCCAAGCAAAAGAAATTGGATTTGTCCCATATAAAGGTTTCATAGCACCCGCTGGTGCAACAGCTGGTTTATAAGATGTGCAAGCAATACCAACAAGTCCTGCTTCAGCAATAGCTTCAGTTTCAGGCCAAAGGGCTGCCATATGATGTGAATTTTTTATAGCAAGAATTGCTACACCATTTTTTTTTGCTAAATCAATAACTGCAGGTAATCCTAAACTTAAAACCATAGGAGCAACTGCATTGTTGCCTAGTACTTTAATAATACTTGGAGCAACATTTTCTAATTCGGGTCTTGCCTTACCATTAATCTTTTTACTTTTTAAGCCTGCTACATAAGCTGGTAATCTAAACAAACCATGAGAAACAGAACCATCTCTTTCAGCTCTCATAATAGTATCCGCTAGAATACTAGCATTTTCCTCATCACAACCATTAGCTAATAGTGTTTTTTTGGCTAGTTCTAAAATTTCTTTTAATGTTAAGGGAACTGTACTCATCCCAATATTAAATATTATTTATGCTTGCTTTTCAAATCTTTTTTTAGATCTTCATGATCACCAACAACATTATGGTATTGGCTTTTCGTTACATATTTTTCTAAAAAAGGTACCGCTAATAAAGGTAAGAAGCCACCAAGAACAATTCCAAAGGCAGCACTTTTTAAATTTGGATCAAGTAAGGCTGCTATAAAGTCTGCTATAATATGAGCTAAAACTATTCCAATTATTCCAGCAATTGCACCATTAGAAACTAATTTCAAAAAACGGTTTATGCTCCAACCTGAATAAAAACCAATTAATGGTATTAAAGTATGAACAAAACCAAATACAAATCCTCTTAATATTCCATATTCTTCTATAAGTTCTTCTAAAAAATGAAGAAATTCTGGTAATTCATGTGCATGTTCCATTAGTTACATCTCCTACATATCGTTGAGACTTCAAGCTGAAAATCGCTGAAGTCATATTTTTTGATTGGGTTTTTTTTAAATATTGTTTCAAATAATTCTGATTTAAGCTCTTCTGTGTCTCCACAATCTCTACAAATAGCTATAGATGGATTATGCTTAACATGCTCATGACTACACAATACATAGGTCTTATTTTGATTAGATTTATGTATCTTATCTTCTTCAATTAGTTTTTTTAAAGATCTGTAAACGGCCATTGGCTGTATCTTTTTAAATTTTTGAAATTTATCTAATATTTCATAAGCAGTTAAATGCTTTTTAGATTTCTTAATTATATCAAAAACTATGTCGTTATTATTCACTATGTGATGTTATAACATAACACTTTATCATGTCAATACCTTAATAATAAAGATTTTTGTTTGTTCTATAATTGTAATAAATTCGAGAAAAAACTTATATATAAAGAGAAATATGTTTATAAAAAAATATCTTAAATGGGTCAGCACTGGTTTAGTATTAACTGGAATATTATTAACTAATTTAAATATCTACCCTATTAACATCTACTTCCATGGACTTGGAGTTATTGGTTGGACAATAGCTGGTTTTATATCAAAAGATAAAGCTATATTAACAAACTTTGGGTTACAGATACCATTATTTTTAATTGGAATTTATAAAATTATTTTTTAGGATCAATTGAACTGAACAAGCTGCATCTTATATCTTTACGTAGCTGTATTAATTTTATTTAGCACGACCATACACATCTTGAAACCTGACAATATCACCTTCTTTTAATATCGATCCAACTTGTGCTTCAATAATTTTAACAGGTTTGGTGCCTTTATTTTCAATTCTATGAATTGCTTCTAATGGAATGAATATATGATCATTTTTTTTTCTAAAAAAACTATCTTTATTAAGTGTAATTTTAGGTGTTCCTTGAGTTACAAACCAATGTTCTGATCGATGATGATGTTTTTGTAAACTTAAAATACCTTTAGGTTTAACAAATAGTTCTTTGATTAAAAAACCTTTACCTTCGAATAAATTAACGTACCTACCCCAAGGCCGGTAATAAACATTTTTTTTCTTAAAATGTTTGTTCTTATTTTTATCATACATTTTTAAGATCTCTTTCCAACTGCCAAGATCTGACCAAGGAATGTCTAATTTAATAGCATTAATTTGTTTGGTTTTTTCTAAAATTGCATAATCAAAAGATTTTGCTGTAGCTTTTTCAAAAGAAGCTTTATTTAAGTAATAAGTATTATCTTTAAGTTTAGCTTTTGAAACAGCATTAAGACAATTTTTATATATTGTAGGTTGGTATTTTTTAAAGTTATTTATTATTGAATCTTTTCTCAAAAAAAACATACCAGAATTCCAATAACCTTTTTGTTTAATGACTTGTTTAGCTTTAGCTTCTATTGGTTTTTCAATAAATTTTGTTACTTTATTAATATTTCCTTTAATTTTTTTTGTTAAAAAATAACCATATTCACTTGATGGAGATGTTGGTTTAATCCCAAAAATGAAAATATTTTGATCTGTTAATTTGGTTTTATTCTTATTAATTGCTTTATTAAAAATACTACCTTTTTCAATTAAATGATCTGCTGCAAAAAACATTAAGGGTTGTTCATTTGGAATATCTTTAATTAATGCTGATGCAAGAATTGCTGGTGCTGTATTTCTTTTTGCGGGTTCTAAAACAATTTTATATTTACTTATCTTATGTTTCTTAAGATGTTTTTTTACCTCTTTTAAATATTTAAGATTTGTACTTATGATCGGTACATCAAAGGTCGAAGATTTAACTCTTTC
Organism: Candidatus Pelagibacter sp. PS_17; assembly: GCF_059417945.1. Lineage (NCBI taxonomy): Bacteria > Pseudomonadati > Pseudomonadota > Alphaproteobacteria > Candidatus Pelagibacterales > Candidatus Pelagibacteraceae > Candidatus Pelagibacter > Candidatus Pelagibacter sp. PS_17. Next base: position 591,452 of record NZ_CM182073.1, on the reverse strand, counting down.
AAGAGTTTTTCCTAATAAAGTCCAATTACCAAAATCAATAAATTGTTTTGCTTGATGATTTTTAGAATTAGGCCAAAGTCTAGTTCCTGCTCCGCCACATAATATAACGGGTCTAATTTTCATTAAATATCAGCGTAAACTTTTACTTCTTTTCTTTTACCGGGATGTGTTGGTGCACCTAAATAAGCGGGACCTACTGTTTGAGCATATTTCCAAATAGTACCCGATCCAAAGCTTGATTTTTTTGCTTTCCACTTCTTATGTCTTGTGGCTAATTGTGATTTAGTTAATCTAACGTTAATAGTCCCTTTTTTGGCATCTATATCAATTACATCTCCATTGCGTAAAAGAGCTAAAGGGCCGCCTAAGGCCGCCTCAGGGCCAACATGACCCACACAAAAACCTCTTGTAGCCCCAGAAAATCTACCATCTGTAATTAGAGCAACCTTCTCACCCATACCTTGACCATAAATAGCACCCGTTGTTGAAAGCATTTCTCTCATACCAGGTCCACCAACTGGTCCTTCGTAACGAATAATAATTACATCACCTGCTTTATATTTTTTATTTTGCACACAAGCCATTGCTGCTTCTTCATTATCAAAACATCTAGCTTTTCCAGTGAATTGTAATTTTTTTAAACCAGCAATTTTAACAATTCCACCATCAGGAGCTAAGTTACCTTTAAGACCTACAACACCGCCATCTGGTGATAAAGGATTATCATATGCTCTTAATACTTTTTGCTTAGGATTAAATTTAATATTTTTTAAATTTTGTTTCATTGTTTTTCCAGTAACAGTCATGCAATCACCATGTATAAAACCACCATCAAAAAGAGTTTTTAATAACATAGGTACTCCACCAGCTAACCACATATCTTTTGCAACATATTTTCCACCTGGTTTTAAATCTGCAAGATATGGAGTTTTTTTAAAAATTTTAGCTACATCCATTAAATCAAACTTAATTCCAATTTCATTAGCTATAGCTGGTAGGTGTAAAGCAGCATTTGTCGATCCACCAGTAGCCGCTACAATTGTTGCAGCATTTTCTAAAGATTTTTTTGTAACAATGTCTCTTGGACGAATATTTTTTTGTAATAAATTCATTACAGTCTTGCCACTTAATAATGCATACTTATCACGTTCTTCGTATGGAGCAGGTGTTCCAGCTGAATAAGGTAATGCTAAACCAATAGCTTCAGAAACGCAGGCCATAGTATTTGCAGTAAATTGACCTCCACATGCACCTGCACTTGGGCAAGCAACTAACTCTAATTTTCTTAATTCCTTTGCAGACATTTTTCCAGCTGAGTGTTTTCCAACTGCTTCAAAAACATCAACAACAGTTACATCTTTACCTTTATATTGACCTGGAAGTATTGAGCCACCATAAATAAATACACTTGGAACATTTAATCTAACCATTGCCATCATTAAGGCAGGTAAAGATTTATCACAACCAGCAATACCAACAAGCGCATCATAACAATGACCACGCACAGTAAGTTCAGTTGAATCAGCAATTACCTCGCGAGAGATTAAAGATGACTTCATTCCTTCGTGACCCATGGCAATACCATCAGTTACTGTTATCGTACAAAATTCTCTAGGGGTTCCACCTGAAGCTCTAACGCCTTTTTTGACAGATTGAGCTTGTCTCATTAAAGCAATATTACAAGGAGCAGCTTCATTCCAAGTTGACACAACACCAACAAATGGCTTTGCTACATCTTTTTCTGTTTCACCCATTGCATAGTAAAATGATCTATGTGGAGCTCTATCAGCACCTAATGAAGTATGTCTGCTTGGTAATTTTTTTTTATTAAATTTTGCCATTATAAACCCTTTATAGTTATCGATATTCTCTCAACATCATTTTTTAAATTATTATAATTAGTTTTTTCCTGATCAACAATATCTTTTGGTGCTCTATCAACAAAGCCTTTATTAGCTAATCTTTGTGATATTTTATTCATTTCTTCTTGGTATTTATTTTGCCTTGTAGTTAAGTTTTTTTTAATTAATTCTAAATCGACATCTTCATCAAAATACACTTTGAATAAATCTCCAGAAACCATCAATGTAGCAGTTGGTTTATCCAGATCTTTATTATATAAATTTTTGATACGACCAAGTTTTTTTAGAATAATTTCATTTTCAGTAAAAAATGATTGTTCTTTTTTACTAACTGTCTCTATTGAAATATCTATAAATGACCCAGGGCTTACACTTAATTCATTTTTAAATGATCTTAATTCAGAAACTATACTGATAATTTTTTCAACTTGATTAATGGATGTATCTCTTTCAAACTCTCCAGAAGGCCAATTAGCTAACATTAAAAAGTCTTTACCTGTGTTATCAAATTTATTATTTAGCCAAATTTCTTCAGTCACAAATGGAATAAATGGATGTAATAATATTAATATCTGTTTAAATACGTAAGCTGATACCTGTCTTACTTCATCTTTTGCCTTTTCATCTTCTGAAAATAGGATTGTTTTAGATAGCTCTAAATACCAATCACAATAAGAGTGCCAAGTAAATTGATAGGCATTTTTTGCAGCTTCATCAAACCTGTAATCTTTTAGATTTTTTTCAATTTTATTTTTAGTTTCTATAAGTTCAGCATAGATCCATTTGTTAATATTAATTGATAAAATTGGTTTTTCATCAATTTTAGAAAAATCACAATTATTGGTAATTAAAAAATTGTTTGCATTCCATAATTTATTTAAAAAATTTCTATAACCCTTAACTCTATCTTCAGAAAGTTTTACATCTGTTCCGGGTGACGCCATTGACAGTAGAGTAAACCTTAAAGCATCTGCACTATATTTTTCAATTAGGTCTAAGGGATTAATTACGTTTCCTTTAGATTTAGACATTTTTTGTCCCTTCTCGTCTTTAACAAGGGCGTGAACGTAAACATCTTTAAAAGGCTCTTTGTCTAGAAACTCCATTCCAAACATGATCATGCGTGCTACCCAAAAAAATATAATGTCAAACCCTGTAACCAGTACTGATGTCGGGTAAAATTTATCTACATATTCTTTATTGTCAGGCCAACCCAATGTAGCAAAAGGCCATAGACCTGATGAAAACCAAGTATCCAATACATCTGGGTCACGAATTAAATCTACATCTTTATTATAGAATTTTTTTGCATCCAATTTTGCTTCTTCTTCATTTATTGCAACGAAGATTTTTTTATCTGGTCCATACCAAGCAGGTATTTGATGTCCCCACCAAAGCTGTCTTGAGATACACCATGGCTCAATATTGTTCATCCATTGAAAATAAGTTTTTGACCAATTAGCAGGAAAAAAATTAGTTTTTTTAGAGTTAACTATATCTTTAGCTTTAATTGATAATTTTTTTGCATCGACAAACCATTGTTCTGTTAAAAAAGGCTCAATTATTGAATTAGACCTATCCCCATAAGGAACTTTATTCTTTATGTTCTCTTCCTTAACAAAAAACTCTTTTTCTTTAAGTTCTTTTATAATTCTTTTTCTAGCTTCAAATCTATCAAGTCCAATATATTCTTTAGGAGCGTTTTCGTTTACTTTGCCACCTTCAGTAAAAATATTTATGATTTCTAAATTATTTCTTTGTCCCACTTCATAGTCATTAAAATCATGTGCTGGTGTTATCTTTAAAGCACCCGTTCCCATCTCAGGATCAGCATATTCATCTTCAATAATTTTTATTTTTTTTCCAACAATTGGTACTGTTACAAACTTACCAACTAAATGTTTAAATCGATCATCCTTTGGATTTACAGCTATCGCTGTATCACCCAACATGGTTTCAGGTCTTGTTGTTGCTATAGTTATAAAATCACTAGAAGCTTCTATAGGATATTGAATATAGTAAATCTTAGAATTAACTTCTCTTTGATCCACTTCTAAATCAGATATTGCTGTTTTTAAAACCGTATCCCAGTTTACTAGTTTTTTATCTTTATAAATTAAACCTTTTTTGTGAAGCTCTACAAAAACTTTTAAAACTGATTTTGAAAGGTTTTCATCCATTGTAAAAGCATTTCTTGACCAATCACAAGAGCAACCTAGTTTTTTTAGTTGATTTAAAATGATATCACCATGTTCTTCCTTCCATTCCCAAACCTTTTCTATGAACTTTTCTCTTCCAATTTCATTTTTATCAATACCATCAGCGGTTAATTTTTTCTCAACTAAGGCCTGTGTGGCAATACCTGCATGATCTGTTCCAGGTTGCCATAAGGTTTCATAATTATTCATACGGTGGTATCTAACCAAAAGATCTTGAATTGAATTATTCAAAGCATGACCCATATGAAGGCTACCAGTTACATTGGGCGGAGGTATAACCACTGAAAATTGTTTCTTATTTTTAGTGGGTTTAAATAAATTGTTTTTTTCCCAATAAGAATAAATCTTATCTTCAACGTCTGTATGTATGTATTTATCGTTACTCATAGGTGATAATAAGTTTATAATTTAATAATATTAATTAACAATAATCATTTTGAAGGCTTATTTGGTAGACTAATTTTATATATTTAATATATAAAAGGCTCTCTATTTAATTTAAATTGAGAGGAGAGGGCATCGTGGCGGAATGGTTACGCAGAGGATTGCAAATCCTTGTATCCCAGTTCGATTCTGGGCGATGCCTCCAAAAAAAAATCTTGTTTTACTCTTAAAAAAAAGTAAGTTGTGTTTTTGATATTCCTCGGTAGCTCAGTTGGTAGAGCAGTTGACTGTTAATCAATTGGTCGCAGGTTCGAGTCCTGCCCGAGGAGCCAAAATCTTTATCTTTTAGATTTATCGAATTATACAATTGGGATTGAAACCAATTAGATCATCTATCCCATCAGGCGTATGCATTTTTCTTTTTCGTAAGTATATCGGATCATGTTCCAATTTTATACCTGTCACTATTTCCATAAGAGTGTCTATAGCTATAGCCATTTGATGTGTATGAGGTGTTGCTTTTTTTGGATCTGTAATTCTATTTCTCGCTAGACCATTAGGATTTTTTCTTTCTAAAAACTTTTCAGGATCAGTAATCGCTAAATTTACTACTTTTACTGAATTAAATAGTTTCTCATGTATATTTTTTGGAACATTAGCTCCCCATAATTCAGCAATATAAATATATCCTAGGGCAATATCAACTCCATATGAATGGTACCATTGCCCTCTGAGACCCCTGAAAGAGTTATCGTTAATGTATCCATCATCATAAAATAGTTTGTCTATTTGTTTTAATGTGTGATTAATTTCTTTAGCAGCAAGTTTTTTATCTTCTGTCCATGATGCATAAACTAATGTTGATAATCCTCCATTAGCCATTGCATAAAACCCTTTGTCATTTTTTTTAAATTGAATTGGTTTTAAGAACTTTTTGTACATTTTTTTAATGTAATTATTCACAATCTTAAACTCCTCTTTATTCAATTCAGATTTAAGCATTACTGCACTAATCATATAATTTCCAAACCATTGACCTGCAAATTCATATTCATGGTACCAACAAGGAGCTTTGGGGTTATTATCTTTCCAACACTTTCCTTTTTTTTTAATTCTTCATAACTTATGCTGTTATATAAAGTATTTGCCTTAGCTATTTCTAATAATAAACCTTTGGCTATATTGATGTTAGTTTGATTTTTATCACCAATAGCCATGTGGGTTCCTGCAATCATAACTTTTATAGGTTTCGTGATTGCTGCATGTTCTACCAAAATAGAATTACTATATTTCTCATGGTAAGCTGACCAATCAAAACCAACTACACTGTTAACGGTATCAATAGTTGATTTATTACTAAATGATTTATCCTTAGGAATTGCTGAACAAGTCTTAATTTCTTTAGTATAATATTTGCCTGGAAAATTAATGTCTTTAGATTTTACTTTTGCAAAAGCATTTCCACTTAATAATATAAATAATAAAAAAACTTTTAATAAACTTTTAATTACAAATATGAAATTATAAAAAATTTTTTTTAAAATGATTTTCAAAATTTATAGGGGTCATTAATTTAATAAAAATTAAACTGCTTTTGAAATCCCAATATTTGAAGACTGTAAAGATTTACTAAACTTTAACTTTTGATCGTTATTAAGTTCAGAATATAATTTAACTAAAAAATTATAATTTACATTCATGTGACCTTCTTGAGATCTTTCTAGATTTATTAAATATTCTGAAAAATCTTCAAAAAAATAATTTACTGGAACTTTTAAATAATTTGCTAATTGAAGAAGTCTTATTGAGCTAACTCCATTAGTTCCTTTTTCATATTTTTGAATTTGTTGAAATGTAACATTAATTGCTTTTGCTACTTTTGTTTGTGTGAGACCTAAAGCTAATCTTCTTAGCTTTAATTTGTTACCTAAATGTTTGTTGAAATTATCTTCCATTAAGACCCCTCTTAAAGTTTGTTTTTAAAAACATATTGAACTAATTTTTGACTGTTATCGCAACACAAAAATTTATTTATTTTATAAAGTTAAGTAGAAAATAACAAAATGTGTCAAGAACTTATAATATAAAATGAAAAAATAAAATTGTTGAACTATAAGCTTTAAAAAGACTTATAAAATTTGGCTTAAAAAAAGTTTAGTTCGATCATTTTTGGGATTAGCAAAAAAGTCTTTTGTTGTGGCCTTTTCAACTATCATACCCTCATCCATAAAAATCATTTGATCGGCTACCTCTTTAGCAAAGCCCATCTCATGAGTTACAACAATCATCGTCATACCTTGTTTTGCTAAATTAACCATAACATCTAGCACTTCTTTAATCATTTCAGGATCTAATGCTGATGTAGGCTCATCAAATAACATAATTTTAGGTTCCATACAAAGTGCTCTTGCAATGGCAACTCTTTGTTGCTGTCCGCCTGATAATTGACCTGGAAACTTTTGGGCTTGATCTAAAATTTGTACTTTTTCAAGGTGTTCTAATGCTAATTTTTCTGCTTCTTTTTTGGGCATTTTTTTTACCCAAATTGGAGCTAACGTACAATTATCTAAAATAGATAAATGAGGAAATAAATTAAATTGTTGAAAAACCATCCCAACTTCAGCTCTAACTTGTTCTATATTTTTTGTATCTTCTGAAATTTCAGTACCATCAACAATGATTGATCCTTTTTGATGCTCTTCTAGTCTATTAATACATCTAATTAGTGTAGATTTTCCAGATCCAGATGGTCCACACACAACGATTTTTTCTTTAGGTTTAACTTCAAGATTTATTTCTTTTAATACTTGAAAATCCCCAAACCACTTGTTTACATTTTGAATTTGAATAATTGAATCTGACATAATTTATCTATCTGTTTTATATTTTAATTCTAATTTCTGGCTATATTTACTCATACTATAACAAATAATCCAGAATATTATTCCAGCAAATACGTATCCTTCCATCGAAAATCCTAGCCATTCGGGATTAGTTTTAGCTAAATTTAACATACCAACTACCTCTAAAAGACCTACTACAAAAATTAGTGGTGTATCTTTTACAAGTGCTAAGAATGTATTCGCAATTCCTGGAATTACTAATTTTAAAGCTTGTGGAAGAATAACAAAGATATGAAGTTTCCAGTAACCCATCCCAAGTGACTTAGCTGCATCATATTGGCCTCTTGGAAGAGCTTGTAATCCTCCCCTTATAACTTCAGCTGTATAAGCTGCTTCAAATAAAGTAATTGCTACAACAACTCTAATTAGTTTATCTACATATGTTCCATCAGGTAAAAACATTGGAAACATTACAGCTGACATAAATAAAACTGTAATTAAAGGAACACCTCTCCAAAATTCAATGAATGAAAGAGATGAATATTTAACAACAGGTAAATCAGATCTTCTACCAAGAGCCAGCATCATGCCAATTGGAAAACAAAAAATTAATGAGAAAAAAGAAACTATAAAAGTTAAAGATAAGCCACCCCACGCACCTGTTTCAACCCACTCTAGTCCAAAAGAACCTCCTGAAATCAAATAGTAGATTAAGATAAAAGAAATAATTGGTAATATAAGGGTGTAATAAAGAGAAAGATAATTTCTAAATTTAGCAGGTACAAAAAATCCAGCTGCCATAAAGACTAATACAGTAATAAATGTAATATTAATTCTCCATTGTTCTGCATTAGGATACATTCCATACATAAATCTATTAAACCAAACTTTGATATAAACCCAACAAGCACCACCACCTGTACACGCTTCTTTAGTGTCACCAGAAATATTAGCATCAAAAATGAACCAATTTAATAATGGAGGAAGTGAAAATATTATAAGAAAAATAATACACAAACTTAAAGCTGCGTTAAAATTACTTGGGTTAATATTTTTATTAAGGCTATCTAAAATTTTAATACCTGAAAATTCAATTCTAATAAAATGAAGACCAATTACCCCAAAGATTAAGGGAGTAAAAAAGTTAATAAACCTAGGTAAGAAAGAGGTAATATTTGTACCAAAGAAATTATTTAAACAAAAATCAAAAATACCTAAGAAAAAAAATAAAATTCCAATAATAAGAGAAGTATTTCTATTTATTTGAATTTTAGCTTTTGGTAAATCAAGATTTTTTGAATTCATTATTTTTCCTTTATCGCTATTCTTTGGTTGTACCAATTCATTAGTAATGAAATTGCTATACTAATAGTTAAATATGTGGCCATTGTAATACCAACAATTTCAATTGCTTTTCCTGTTTGCATCATAGCAGTACCCGCAAAAACTAAAACTAGATCTGGATAAGCAATTGCTGCTGCTAAAGAAGAGTTTTTGGTTAAATTTAAATATTGATTAGTAGTAGGTGGTATAATTATTCTTAACGCTTGAGGCATAATTACTAATTTCAAAACTTGGCTTGGTGTTAAACCAATTGATGCAGCAGCTTCTTTTTGCCCTTTGCCAATACCTTGAATACCTGCTCTTACATTCTCTGCAATAAAAGTTGCCGTATAGAGAGTTAAGGCTAAAGTTAACGCAATTAGTTCAGGTGGTATACCCATACCCCCATCAAATGTGTAAGAAGATTGTGACATTTTTCTTAATTCTGGAAAGCTAAAAGATAAATCAACACCACCTACTAAAAATGTTAACAGTGGTAGACCTATAAAAATAGCTAATGAGACAATTAATACAGGCAACTGTTTTCCCTCTTGTTCTTGTTTCTTTTTTGCAAATTTGACAAAAAAGAAAATTAAAATCATTGCAGCAATTAACGTTGTAAAAAAAATATCGAAATTTGTCCAAATTGGAGCTGGTGTATAAAGTCCCTTTATGGTCATAAAAGATGAACCTAATAATAATGTAGCATCTTGAGGCATTGGCAGAGCTCTTAGGGCTGCAAAATACCAAAAGAAAATCTGTAATAATAATGGAACATTTCTAAAGAATTCTATGTAAAAAGAAGCAGTTTTTCTAATCAAATAATTTGGGGATAATCTTGCAACACCAACAATAAGACCCAATAATGTAGCTAAAATAATTCCAATGAAAGCTACTAAGAGTGTATTTAATAATCCAACAAGATATGCTCTTGCATAAGAGTGTGACCCATCATAATCAATTAAAGAAAATTGTATATCAAATGATGCCTCTTGGGTTAAAAAACCAAAACCAAACTGAATACCTCTTGTATCCATGTTCTCTTGAGCATTCATGGTAAAGAAACCAAATATTAAAACTATAAATAATAATGTTAATAGTTGAGGTAAGATTTTTTTTAATTTCATGTGATGAGTATTATAAAAAAAGGGCTAGATAAATCTAGCCCTTTTTATGTTTTGTTAGATAATAATTATCTTGCTGGTGGTACGTATAGTAGTCCACCTTTAGTCCAAATTTGGTTTGGACCTCTGTCAGGTAAAATACCAGTATCAGCGATATTTCTCTTGTAGCTTTCTCCATAATTACCAACTTGTTTGATAATTCTTAAGCTCCAATCGTTATCTAAACCAAATGCTGCACCTAATTCACCTTCAGAACCAACAAGTCTTTTGATTTGTGGGTTTTCAGAAGTTTTCATCATGTCAGCGTTTGCAGAGTTAATACCGTACTCTTCAGCTTCGATCATTACGTTTAGAGACCATCTTACGATGTCTTCCCAAACTGCATCACCTTGACGTACAACAGGTCCTAGAGGCTCTTTAGAAATAGTCTCTGGTAACACTACGTGATCATCAGGGTTAGTCATTTTTGTTCTTTGTGCTGCTAGACCAGATTTGTCAGTTGTGTAAGTATCACATCTACCTGAGTCATAAGCTGCAACAACTTCATCAGCTTTTTCGAAAGCTACTGGCTCATAAGAAATTCCTTTTGAATTAAAGAAGTCTCTCATGTTTAGTTCAGTTGTAGTACCAATGTTAGTACATGCTGAAATTCCATTTTTGAATTGGCTCGTAGAAGTAATTCCTGAGTCTTTTCTTACCATGAAACCTTGGCCATCGTAGAAGTTAACTCCAACGAATGTTAAACCAATGTCAGCATCTCTAGAAAGTGTCCAAGTTGTGTTTCTTGATAAGATATCAATCTCACCAGAAGTTAGAGCTGTGAATCTTTCTTTAGCACTTAGTGGAGTGAACTTAACTTTGTTCGCATCACCTAATACTGCAGCAGCAACCGCTCTACATACATCAACGTCAACACCAGTCCAATTTCCAGCAGCATCAGCATTTGAAAATCCAGGTAGACCTTGAGATACACCACATCTTACGAAACCTTTTTTCTGAGTGTTCTTAAGAGTTTTTGACTTCTTAGCGGCCATTGTTTCTGTTGTAAAAGTAAACAGAACTGCAACCATAGCAACTAGAGAAGTTAATTGTTTTACGTATTTAAACATATTTTATTCCTCTGTTTTATTTATTTATTTGTTAACAAATAATTCAAAATGATTTGAATTAAGTGAGATGTTTAACATTTTATAACTAGCATCAAAATAAAAATTTTGTTTTTAGAATTATTCTAACAATATGTGGTGCTACATTAAGAACAATGTGTCACATATAGTGATGGTGCGCTCTGGTGGACTCGAACCACCGACCCTCGGTTTAGAAAACCGATGCTCTATCCAGCTGAGCTAAGAGCGCAAATTAATATTAGTATATTTATAGTACGAATTTAATTTTTAAAAAGAAATTTTTTACAAATAATTAATAAAGTTAGAAGCTCTAGTCTACCAATAATCATAAATAAAATTAGATAATACTTAGTGATAAAATGTAGATCATAAAAACTAAAATCAGCCAACCCAAACATTGAGGAGTTTACTGTATTCATTATGGTTAATATTGAGAGTTTAAAAGAGCTTTCAAAATCAATTCCGCTTAAAGTTAATAAAAATGTTAAAATTAATAAAGAAATTATAAAAACTATTACAGATAAAAAATATTTATAAATTTCATCTAATTTGAATGTATCTTTTGAAAACAAGTGTTTATTTATGTAAATATTTTTAGGTCTACTGTAAGAAAGAATTTCGTTAATTGAATATTTAAATAAAGAATAGATTTTTAAAAACCTAATACCAGAACTTGTCGAAAAAAAAGATCCTCCAATAATAACAAGTATTAGAAAAACAAAAGATAAATTACTAGAAGAATTATTAAGAGAAAAACCTACATTAGAAATACTACTTGTTAAGGATAAAAATAACTCACTAAAATTATTTTCAAAATTTAAAAATACAAAAAAAATAATCAACAAAAATAAGAAATAAAACAACAGATGAATATCTTCATTAAAGAAATTAAGATTATGGTTTTTTGTAAAGATTAAATTGTAAATTAAAAAAATACTAAAAAAGGAAGATAGTAATAAAATTGATATAATTATAACTTGAGAATTATTGACCAATAAATTAGACAAATTATTAGATGGTAAAAAACCACCTGATGAAATTATGGTCATTGCTAAATTTAGAGAATTAAATAACCTAATATCAAATAAACTTAAAATTATAAAAATTGAAAGTGTAATTAATGAATAAAATAAAAAAATTTTGAATGCTTGTTTGAATGTTTCAGATTTATTAAAAGATAAAAAATTAGTTAAAGATTTTTTAAAACTATGATCAAAAATATCAATTAAAAGTATTATAGAAAATAAAAAATAAAGACCCCCTATCCATTGAGATGCAGATCTCCATAATATTAAGCTTTGATCAATATGATTAATATTATCAAAAATAGTAAAACCTGTTGAGGTGAATCCAGAAATTGACTCGAAGAAAGCGTTAACAAAAGTTAAATTATAAATACTAAAATAAAAAGGTATAGAAATAACTAGTGGTAATAAAAAATAACCAAGAAGTATTGTTAATATTTTATCATATATAGTTATTTTTTTTTCATCATTATTTTTTGAATAATAAAATAATATTGTTAAAAGAATAGATACTATAAATGTAAATATATAAGTATTTAGATTTAGATAGAGGTTTAGATAGTAAGAGTAAGTGATATTAAAAAAAGCTAAAATTGAAACTATTCCAAAAAAAACACTCAAGTAAATGAGTTTAAAGTATTTCATTAAATTAAATAGAGCTTATACGAAACATGTTTTCTACAACATGTAAGAAATCTTTATTAGCCAAAAGAACAACAATATCCTCTTTTTTAAATACAAAATTTGATCTAGGAATAATTACTTCTTCACCTCTTAAAACTGCACCTATTCTTATTTCATCTGGTAAGTTAGAATTTTTTAACTCTTTATTTACTAACTCTGAAGTTTCAATAATTTCAGCTTCAATAATCTCATATTCACCATTCAAAATACTATAAGCATTTTCAATAGTGCCTTTATGAATGTGTTTTAAGATACTTGATACAGTATTCATTCTAGGATCAATAAAATCATCAATTTTTAAAGAAGATTGTAAAAGAGAATAATTAGGCTTGTTAATTAAAGCCATAGTTCTTTTGTCACTTAATTCATCATTGTCTTTAGCAAATTTTTCAACCAATACACTTATCATTAAATTATCTTCGTCGTCATTTGTCAGAGCCAAAACAGTTTGAACCTCTTCTAAATTTGCCTCCAATAAAACTTCTTCATCTAAAGCATCTCCATTTATAACAATTGTGTTATTTAATTGACTTGCAATAAGTTCTGCTCTTTCCTTATCTTTTTCTATTATCTTAACTCTTGCTGAATCAAAACTTTCTTCTAAATTTTTTGCTAAGTTAAATCCTATATTTCCTCCTCCAATTATTAAAATTTTATTAGAAATTTTTTCTGTATGACCAAAGGCTGCTAAGGTTTCATTCATTTGTGAGGCATTAATTACAACATAAGCTTTATCTTCTTTAAGCATTACATCCGTTTTTTTTAATAAAACAAATTTTTCATCTCTAATTACTCCCATTATATTAGAATTAAGTTTTGGAAATTTTTTTGTAAGTTCATTAAGTTTGATATCTTTTATTGGACAATTTTCATCTATCAAAATCTCAAGCAATCTAATTTTATTATTAGCAAAAGGAACATTATCTAGTGAACCAGGGGCTTCTAGTTTTCTTTGAAGTGACTTTGCTATCTCAATCTCAGGTGAGATAATAACATCTATTGGTAAATTTTCTTTATTATAAACTTTTGTAAATTTTGGATTTAAATAATCTTGTGATCTGATCCTTGCTATTTTTTTTGGAACATTAAATATTGAAAATGCAATTTGACATATCAACATGTTAATTTCATCATTACGAGTTACTGCGATAATCATATCAGCTTCGGTTGCGTTTGCCTTTTCCAAGATTGATGGATAAGTAGCTTTGCCCACAATAGACTTTACATCTAGTGTGTCATCAATCTTTTGTATATCTTCACTGGATTGATCAATTATGGTTATTGAGTGTCCTTGCTCACTTAAAATTTTTGCTATAGTAAAGCCCACTCTACCAGCTCCACAAATTATAATATTCATTTAGTTTAATTCCTTGATCCCTAAACCTTTAAGCTTTCTATGTAAGGCAGATCTTTCCATTCCAATAAAATCAGCAGTTTTTGATATATTGCCATTAAATTTTTTTAATTGTGTAGTTAAATACTCTTTTTCAAAATTTTCTCTAGCTTCTTTTAATGGTATAGATAAAGAGTTTTCTGATGGTATATTTCTAATATCAGGTGTTTTTAGGGATTCTTTAATAATATTTGAAATTTTATCATTATTATCAGGCGAAAGTATTGCTATTCTCTCTATTAAGTTTCTTAATTCTCTAACATTTCCTGGCCAATCATAATTGAGTAAATATTTATTATTTGTATCAATACTTAGTTTTTTTAAATTATAATTTGTTGAAATTTTTTCAGAAAAATATTCAACTAACAAAGGTATATCTGAAACCCTGTCTTTTAAAGGGTCGATGTTAATTTCAAATACATTAAGTCGATGATATAAGTCCTCTCTAAAATTACCATTTTCTATTTCTTTTTTTATATCTTTACTTGACGAGCATATAATTCTTACATCAACGTTAATATCATGGCTGCCATTAATTCTTCTAAATTTTTGATCAATTAAAACTCTTAAAATTTTAGATTGAGTATCGAGTGGGATTTCAGAAATTTCATCTATTAAAAGTATACCCTTTGTTGATTTCTCTAAAGCGCCATAAGTTATTGAGCCATTATCTTTTTCTTCGCCAAATAATTCTAATTCATATTTTTTAATATCAAGTAATGCACCATTCAAAATAACAAAAGGACCCTTCTGTCTTTTGGATTCTTTATGTATTTTTCTTGCTATCAATTCTTTACCTGAGCCAGTAGGTCCATTGATAAAAATTCTACTTTCAGAAACTGATATTTTATCTATTTGATCTTTTATTTTTTTAATATTGTCACTAACACCAATTAGTTCATAAGAATAAAAAAGTTTACTTTCAAATTCTTTATTCTTATTTTTAAGATTTATGTTTTCAACAGCTCTATTAACAAAGTTTAATAATCTCTCTTGATTAAAGGGTTTTTCAATAAATTCAAAAGCACCAGCTTTTAAAGCTTTGATTGCCATTTCAACATTCGCATGCCCTGTAATTATTATAACTGGAATATTTTTATCCTTAGTTTTGATGTGTGATAACAGCTCTAAACCATCATTGTCACTTTTATCTAACTTAACATCTATTATTGCAACATCTGGGAGTTTTTTATCAATCTCATTTAATGCTTGATTATAGTTTGCAGCTAATCTTGTTTTGTAACCAGCTTCAATTATTAGGTCATTAATAATGTTTCTAATATCTGCATTATCATCAATAATTAATATTTCAGTACTCATTATTTTGTAAATGTAATTTCAATTTTTGCACCCATTTCAAGTGATATAAAATTTATTTTACCATTATGATCATTTATTATTTTATTAACAATAGATAAACCTAAGCCCGTACCTTTTTTTTTAGTTGTAAAATAAGGATTTAGAATGTCTTTTATATTGTTTTTAAATATTCCAAATCCTAATCCATTATCGATAATTATGAAGTTAATTATTTCCTCATTCTCATTTATAGAGATATCGATTTTTCCATTAAAATTAACATTATCAATTTTCTTATCCTGTATACTTTCAATAGAATTTTTAATTAAATTGAAGAAAACTCTGCTTAATTGTTCACTATCAGAGTTTAAAAGAATTTTAGATTTACTTGATTTAAAATCAATTATGATTTCATTATCTAATTCATTTATTAATTTAACATTATCTTTTATCAAAGAAACTAGGTTGTTATTTTTGAGAATTGGTTTTGGCATTCTTGCAAAATCTGAAAATTCATTAACTAAATTTTCAATTTGTTTAATTTGCTTTCCAATAATCAATAAACTTTTGGAAAAATCTTCTTTTTCATGATCTGCTATTTTTTCAGAATATTTATTTTTCAATTTATCGATAGTTAATTGAATAGGTGTGAGTGGATTTTTAATTTCATGAGCTAATTTTCTAGCTAAATTTTCCCAGGCTTCGTGTCTTTCTTTTGTTATAATTTTTTCTTGTTGTGATTTTAATTTATCTATCATTAAATTAAAATTTTGATTTAAAATCTCCATGTCTTTATCAGTTTTAATTTCTGGTACTTTAATATCTAGATTCCCTTTTCCAATATTAGAGGATGCAACAATTAAATTATTAATAGACCTAAAAAATCTTGATGAAAATCTTATAGCTATTGAAATGGATAAAAATAATAATAATGAAACTATAACAAGATAAATAAATACAAATGATATCTTAATTCCAGTTTGTTTATTTAAAACTGTGTAGTAAAAATTAAGAGCTTCTTGAGATTCTAATAAATATTGAGAAATTTTTTTATCTAAATACTTTACTATATATAAATACTTACCTTCAAAGTTTTCAAGCTTTATAATAGATGCTGTTTGATTTTTATAAGCATTAATAATCTTAAGTGGTCTTTTATCATTTTGGACCATTTCTAAAGCATCACTTAAAGGAGGTGTATATAAAGTAGTATCTTCTAAAGTTGATAAATATAAATTTCCATTACCTTCAATAATATGAACTTCATCCATACCTCTAATTAGTTTTTGAGTTTTAAGAAAACTTTTAAATTGATTAATATTTGTATTTAAAAAATTGATACTTTTGTTTAAATCAAATGCTATTAAAATTATTTCTGATTGTGTTTTTGTTCTAACTTCCTCAGTATAGCTTTTTGCAATTTCATAAGAATTATTAACAGCTGTTGTTATTTTTTTATCTAAATATTTATCAAGAGCAAATGAAAGGAGAAATAATGAAAATAAAGAAATTAAAATCGAAGGAATTAAAGTAAATAATGCAAAGAATGTTATGTATTTTCTATTGGCCTTAGAGCCACTTACATCAACATCTATCTTTAAAGAATTTCTTACTTCTGAAAATATCATAAAAAAAAGAAGTATTAACAATGCAATATTTCCAATTAATAATAGTTGGAGATTGTCATCAGATAATTTTAAAAAACTTTTATCAATAAACGTTAAAAAAGTTATAAAACCTATGAATAAAGTAATTAAAAATACTACAATGATGAATATATTTTTTTTAATAAAATCAATCATTTTGAACAATATAATGTGTTATATATTTTTATCATGAATAGTTGCTTTATAATACTTGCTGGAGGTGAAAGTAAAAGATTTAATTCAAATACTCCAAAACCCTACACAAATTATAAAGGTAAACCTTTATTATTGCATTCAATTGATAAAGCTAAAGTTTTTAATAAATTTAATAAAATTGTTCTGGTAGTAAATAAAAAACACAAAAATTTTATCAAGAAACTTAATATTAAAAACATCAAAATTATCACAGGTGGAAAAACAAGAGCAGAGTCTGCTTATAATGCCTTAAAAAGTATTAAAGAAAATAATTTTAAAAATGTAATAATTCATGATGCTGCAAGACCAAATTTTTCTTTAAAACTTTTAAATAAATTAATGAATGAATTAAAATCAAATGATTGTGTAATTCCTGCAATTCAAACTGCAGATACAGTTAAGCAGAAAATATCAAATAATGTTAAAAATTTAAAAAGAGAAAATATTTACTTAATCCAAACACCTCAAGCTTTTAACTATAAAAAACTTTATTCACTTCAAAATAACAAAAGTAAGGAAGTTACTGATGATGCTAACTTATTTGTAAGAGCTGGTAAAAAAATAAAGATTATAAAGGGCGAAACTACTAATAATAAAATTACAATAAATTCAGATATTAAATTTAATAATTTAATAAAATTTGGAATAGGTTTTGATGTTCATAGGTTGGTTCCTAATAAGAAGCTTTACATAGGTGGAATTAAGATACCCTCACCTATTGGTACATTAGGTCATTCAGATGGAGATCCTGTGTTACACGCTGTAACAGATGCTATACTTGGAGCTTGCTCTATGGGTGATATTGGTGAAAAATTCTCTGATAAGAATAAGAAATTTAAAAATATCAGATCTACAATTCTGTTAAGTGAAATAATCAAGCAAACTGTAAAAAAAGGTTATCTAATAAATAATCTTGATATT
Organism: Candidatus Pelagibacter sp. PS_17; assembly: GCF_059417945.1. NCBI lineage: Bacteria > Pseudomonadati > Pseudomonadota > Alphaproteobacteria > Candidatus Pelagibacterales > Candidatus Pelagibacteraceae > Candidatus Pelagibacter > Candidatus Pelagibacter sp. PS_17. The sequence continues at coordinate 573,407 of NZ_CM182073.1, read as the reverse complement.
AATATCATTACTCAAAAACCTAAAATTCAAAAATATAAAAAACAAATATTAAACTGTATTGCAAAAATTTGTAATATCTCTCCCACTCAAATTAATATAAAAGGTAAAACAACTGAAAAGTTAGGTGTAATTGGTAAAGAAAAAGCTATAGCTTGTGAAGTTATAGCCTCAGTTATTAAAAATGATTAATTCCTTCAACTCATTATTAGTTACTATGTTTGGTCTTGGTAAAATTAAATATATGCCTGGAACATTTGGGTCACTGGCGACTGTAATTATTCTTTATTATCTATTTCACACTTTAAATATTTCACCAAATATAATTTTATTTGGATTGATAATAATATTTATTTACTCATTTTATGCTGTTTCAAGTTATATAGAAAATAGTGAAAATAAGGATCCTGGTGAAATAATAATTGATGAATTTTTAGGTCAATCAATTCCTATATATCTTTATGAGATATCACATGGAACAACAAAAGATGGTGGTGAAGCTATTGTTTATTATGCTCTATTTTTTATTCTTTTTAGATATTTTGATATCATGAAGCCATTTCCTGTAAACTTTTTTGATAAAAACTTTAAGAATAGTTTTGGTGTAATTATGGATGATATCTGTGCTGGTTTTTATGTGGTTCTAACCCTTGTATGTTTCATGATTTTAAAGAGCTACATTTTATAATGAAAAATATTGTAAAAAAATTAATCAAAAAAAAACTTAAAATATCTTTTGCCGAGTCATGCACGGGAGGGTTGTTAGCTGCATCTATTACTTCTATTAGTGGTGCATCTAAAGTATTCAACATAGGTCTTATTACCTATTCTAATCAAGCAAAAATCAATATTTTAAAAGTAAATAAAAATATTATTAAGAAATATGGTGCTGTTAGTGCTGAATGTTGTGAGGCTATGGTTAAAAATTTAACAAAGATTTCTAAAGCTCAAATAAATGTATCTGTCACTGGAATTGCAGGTCCTAATGGCGCAACTAAAAACAAACCCATCGGATTAGTCTATATAGGAGTAAAAAGATCCAATAAATTGTTGATAACAAAAAATATTTTTAAACAAAAAACAAGAAGCTCAATTCAAAAAGCTTCAGTTAAAAGGGCCTTGGATATTGTTAGCTCTTTAATTTGAGCAGTTTTTTAAATTTTTTATACAGTTTCAGCTCTTTTTTGAAAAGCATCAGCAATTTTATTTAAACCAAATTCAAAAGATTTTTCCATTAACAAATTTAAAAACTTATTTTTAATTTCAAAATCAACATCAAAATAAACCTCAGTGATGTTATTATTTTCTATAAATTTCCAATTATTTTGTAAATGTTTTAGTGGTCCATCTAAATTAGTAACATTAATCGTGTCATCTTTTTTATTAAATCTAACGTCACTTTTATAAGTATCGCTAAAAGGACCCTTTCCAATTGTTAAATCTGCTATGATTAAAATTTGATTATTTTCATCTTTTCTATCGTAGACTTTTGAGTCTAGGCAAAAAGGGATGAATTCTGGATATTTTTCGATATCCAAAACAAACTCAATAAGTTTATTTTTTTTTTTATTTATACTTCTTTTAACTGATGCCTTAGGCATTAATGATTATTAATTCTATTTTGTTGAAGTTTAGCGAAATCTTCATCTGCATGATATGAAGATCTAGTTAAAGGTGTCGATGAAACTAATAAAAATCCTTTTGATTTTGCAATAGTTTCTAACTCTTTAAATTCATCTGGATGGTAATAACGATCTAAAGGGTGATGTCTTACAGAGGGTTGCAAGTATTGACCAACAGTTAAAAAATCTACATCAGCTGCTTTTAGATCATCCATCACTTGAATGATCTCCTCTTTATTTTCACCTAATCCAACCATTAATCCTGATTTTGTGAAAACATTTTTATTAACTAATTTTGCATTCTTTAAGAGTTCTAATGATGAAAAATATCTAGAGCCTGGTCTTACTTTTAAATAAAGTCTAGGCACAGTTTCAATGTTATGATTAAAAACATCAGGATTAGCTTCTAGTACTTTTTTATAAGCATCTCCTTTTCTTAGAAAATCAGGTGTTAAAACTTCAATTGATGTATTAGGATTTTTTTTTCTTGTTTGATCAATTACCTCAAAAAAATGATTTGATCCTCCATCGTCGAGATCATCTCTATCAACGGAAGTGATTACGACATGTTTTAAATTTAATTTTTTTACGGCTTCAGCTATTTTAACGGGTTCTAATGAGTCTAGTTTTCCTGGCTTGCCTGTTTTTACATCACAAAAAGCACATGCTCTTGTGCAAGTATCACCCATTATCATAAATGTTGCATGTCTTTTGCTCCAACATTCTGTGATATTTGGACAGTTAGCTTCCTGACATACCGTTACTAAATTATTATTATTAACAATTGTTTTTGTTAGAAAAAACTCTTTACTATTAACAAGTTTAGATCTTATCCAATCAGGTTTTTTTTTGATTGGATTTAAAGGTTTGTTAACTTTTTCTGGATGTCTTGGCTTAGTTGTCATTCTTTTTAATTATATAAAGGGTCTCTCCTTCTTTGCCAAACATAAATTTTTCTCTAATTAAGGTTTCAACATAATCTAGGTCTAATTTAGTACTTAATAGAGAGTTTTTAAATTCAAGCTCTTTGATTTTATTAGATAAATTAGCTTCTTCAATTTTTAAATTAACTAAAATTTCTTTTTTTTTAAAATAAGAAAAAAGACCTCTTTCACCATCTAGAAGGTTAAAGAAAAAATAAAGTATTAAAAAAGTAGAGATTAATAAAAAATAATTTTTTTTTAATTTCCCCAGCATTAATGAATTTTACTCATTGATGCTTTTTTTCCAAGCTCTTCTTCTATACGTAATAATTGATTATATTTTGCAACACGTTCTGATCTAGCTAAAGATCCAGTTTTTATTTGATTTGAATTTGTACCTACAGCCAGGTCTGCTATAAAAGTGTCTTCGCTATCTCCAGATCTATGAGAAATTATTGTTTTATATCCAATAATTTGTGCAAACTTTATAACTTCAAGTGTTTCAGATACCGTACCAATTTGATTGAGTTTAATTAATATAGAGTTTGAAGAATTATTTAAAAAGCCTTTTTTAAGTCTTTCTAAATTAGTTACATACAAATCATCTCCAACTATTTGCACATTATTAGTATTTTTCATTAATTTACTCCATGCCATCCAATCATTTTCTCCAAATGGATCTTCAATAGATTTAATTTTGTATTTATTTATTATTTTCTTATATTCTTTAATAGATTGATCTACCGAAACAAATTTTTTTGAATGAATAGAATACTTATCTTTCTTCATTAATTCATTTGCCGCTACATCTAAGCAAATCGAAACATCTTTGCCATTTTTAAAACCAGACTTATTAATTGCAGCAACAACTAAATCTAAAGCTTTTTCATTATTACTAATCATTGGAGCAAAGCCCCCCTCATCTCCTACAGATGTTGACAACCCTTTCTTTATAATTAGCTTTTTTAAGTTATTAATTACAACAAAGCATATTCTCATAGCTTCTGAAAAACTCTTAGCTTTATCGGGTCTAATCATGAACTCTTGAATTCTTAATCCGTTATTAGCATGTGCTCCACCATTAATAATATTCATTAATGGATATGGTAATTTATAATTATTTTTTACTAAAAAAGTTTTATACAGTGGGACATTCTTAATCTTTGCTGAAAGCTTTTTAGCAGCCATTGATACAGCTAAAATTGCATTAGCACCTAAATTTGTTTTTTGCCTAGTACCATCAAGATTAATTAAGATTGTATCAATACGTGTTTGATCATGAATATTTGTACCTATTAATTTTTTTGAAATTTTCGTATTAACTAAATTGACTGTACCTAAAACACTTTTACCTAAATATTTTTTATTGTTATCGTCTCTTTTTTCAAATGCTTCATAAGTTCCGGTTGAAGCACCCGATGGACAAATGGCAGACGCACTTAATTTTTTTGAATAAACTTCAGCTTCAATTGTGGGGTTTCCTCTACTATCAAAAACTTGACGAGCTTTAATCTTTAAAATCTTACTCATTTATTTTTTAATCAGATTATCTATTTCAAATAATTGAGATAATAATTTTTCTAATTTATCTAATGGAACCATGTTAGGTCCATCAGATGGAGCATTATCTGGGTCTTGATGTGTTTCAATAAAAACACCCGCAACACCTACAGCAACCGCAGCTCTTGCTAAGTACTCAACAAACTCTCTTTGACCACCACTAGTCTCGCCTAGGCCTCCAGGTTGTTGAACTGAATGTGTGGCATCAAAAATAACAGGATAACCATTTTTTGCCATTATGGGTAGAGATCTCATGTCAGAGACAAGAGTATTATAACCAAAGCTTGCTCCTCTTTCTGTAACTAAAATGTTATTATTGCCCGAGTCTGAAATTTTTTTTGTAACATTAACCATATCCCATGGTGCTAGGAATTGACCTTTTTTAACATTTATAATTTTATTCGTTTTTGCAGCAGCGATTAACAGATCCGTTTGCCTACATAGAAATGCAGGTATTTGCAAAATATCAACATGATCTTTTAATAATGAACATTGTTCTGCGTTATGAATGTCGGTTAAAATTGGAACGTTGAGTTCTTTTTTAATTTTATCAAATACGGGAAGGGAAGCTTCTAAACCGGCCCCTCTTTGCCCTTTTAAACTGGTTCTATTCGCTTTATCAAATGAAGTTTTATAGATAAATCCAAGACCTAATTTTTTTGTAATTTCTTGAATTTTACCTGCCATGTCCATTGCATGTTGTTCAGTTTCAAGCTGACAAGGTCCAGCAATAATACAAATCTTATTATCGTTTGAAATTTCTATATTTCCGCAATTAACTTTTTTACTACTCATTTATGATTTTTAGCTGCCTTGATAAATGAAGAGAATAAAGGATGAGGAGCTAAAGGTCTAGATTTAAATTCAGGGTGAAACTGAACCCCTATAAACCATGGGTGATTTTTTAACTCTATAATCTCAGGTAACTTATTATCAGGCGATAACCCTGAAAAAATCATCCCTTTTTTTTCAAATTTATCTTTAAAAGCAATATTGACTTCATATCTATGTCTGTGTCTCTCTTTAATTAATTTGGATTTATAAATTTTACTGATTTTTGAATTATCTTTTAGTTTTGCATCATAAGAACCCAGTCTCATTGTGCCTCCTAAATCTTTATCGGTTCCTTTAATCTTTTTACCATCTTTGGTCCATTCATTGATTAATCCAATAATAGGTAATCCTTTTTTATCAAACTCACTTGAGGTAGCATTTTTTAAATTCAATTGATTTCTTGCAAATTCAATGATGGCCATTTGCATTCCATAACAAATTCCAAGGAATGGAATTTTATTTAGTCTGGCGTGTTTGATAGCTTCAATTTTTCCATCTGTGCCTCTTTTACCAAATCCACCGGGAATTAATATGCCTGAAATATTTTTAAGCTTCTTCTTAATTTCAGAAATTTTTAATTTTTCAGAATCTATTCTAACTAAATTGACTTTAACTTTATTATCAATTCCTCCATGGGTTAATGCTTCATCTAAAGATTTATAAGCATCTTTTAACTCCACGTATTTTCCAATGATTGCAATATTAACTTGTTTTTTATTATGTAAAATTATTTTAGTTATTTTTTTCCAAGGATTTAAGTTTGCAGGTTTTTTTGATTTTAATTTAAAATAATTTAAAACTTGCAAATCTAATTTTTCTTTAAAAAAGCTCATTGGAGCTTCATAAATAGTTCTTACATCTACTGTCTCAATAACATTTTTAATATCCACATTACAAAATAATGATATTTTTTTTCTATGATCTAATGGAATAGGTCTTTCCGATCTACAAATGATGATATCTGGTTGAATACCTATACTTCTTAATTCTTTAACTGAGTGTTGGGTTGGTTTTGTTTTTATTTCATCCGATGCTTTTAAGTAAGGAACTAAGGTTAAATGAATGAATAATGCATTTTTTTTACCCACATCATTTGCAAATTGTCTAATCGCCTCTACAAATGGCAGGCTTTCTATATCCCCTACTATTCCACCTATTTCACAAATAACAAAATCTTCTTTGGATGAATCGTGTTTGATAAATTGTTTTATACGATCAGTAATATGTGGAATAACTTGGACAGTTTTTCCTAAATATTCTCCTTTTCTTTCTTTTCTAAGAACATCGCTATAAATTTTTCCTGTTGTAATATTATCTGATTTTTTTGCAGACACTCCTGAAAATCTTTCATAGTGACCTAAATCTAAATCTGTTTCAGCTCCATCATCGGTTACAAAAACTTCTCCATGTTGAAATGGGCTCATAGTTCCTGGATCCACATTTAAATACGGATCTAGTTTTCTAATTCTAACTTTGTAACCTCTTGATTGTAATAGATAAGCTAATGATGCTGAAGAGAGACCTTTACCAAGGGAAGAAACCACACCGCCGGTGACAAAGATATATCGCGCCATGGTAGTATCTTATAGACATTAAATATGAAAATGGAAAGAAGTATTTTATGTTAATTATTTATCCATTTTAAGAAAACATATAAATTTTCAATAGATATCAAATTCGTATTCTATCACTTTATCACGACATTTAGTTATTAGATACAGTTGTCCCTCTGACTGCCAATTATTGCTTAATTCATTTCCACTACTATCTCTTTTTAGAAGAGATACACTACCTCTCATATCATATCTATCTCCATCATAAATTTCCCTCCTTGCAGTACCACCAGAAACAGCACCAGAACCAGTGTAGGGATTAGTCATCGTTTTAAGTGTTGTTCTTGAACCTATATTTGAGTCTGGTTTTCTATGACTATCTTGACTAGAAATATCTCTTACAGTAAGACTGACTAATTGTTCAGTTGTCGTGTACCCCCACTGAGAAGCAACTGACATGCCGTTATAGAACATAGTATCACAATCAAATTCCCAAGATTGTTCATTATTCCACAAAAAATTAATTGTTGGGTTAAGCTCACACCACATTATATTTTCATAAACAGATTTAACTATGGTTCTAAAATTACCTTTGCAAGCTGATTCTTTAGCCCCAGCTGTATACCCATTATAAGCAACAACCCCGACAGATGATAAAATACCAATGATGGCAACTACCACTAATAATTCAATTAAGGTAAAACCTTTTTTATTATTTATAACTTTCATTTTTAAAATTTATAATCGATTTGATGTATCTTTTTATATCAAAAGACGTCCATTTTAGGTTTAATAAACTAATGATATTTAAAAACCACTTTCTCTTACAAGAATAGCAATAATATTTTTAAACAATTTTGTAAAAGGGCTGTATCGACTCCCTTCAATATGAACATAACCAGGTAATTCGAATTGAATTTTACTACGTTTCGCAAGTTTGAAGTCTGCAATATAATGTGCTGTTTGTGGACGATATTGAAATTTTCCTCCTGTAAAATTTCTTATAGCAACTGGACCATTATGAATTGAGCTTAATGAAATGTAAGGAAGATTATTAACAGCAGATAAATCTAGTGATTTTGAAACTAAATAAACTTTATCATGAATTCCATCGTTTGGAATAAAGACAGCTGGGTTTTTTTCTAAAAATCGATCTATTTGTTCTTCTTTAATAAATCCTTTTACTTTTCCAGTACCGAATTGAACAATACCTAAAAGTTGATCTAAATTACTAACCCACATATCTTCAGATAAATTATAAAAATCTTTTATCTTTCCTTTAATGGGTGCTTTAATTAAAAGCTTATTTTGAACTTTTGTAAGACCAGATAATTCTGTTTGTAGAGCAATTAATCTTTGTTGTAACGTTAAGTATTGATCCATATTTCCTGCTGAATTACTTAATCGATTAATCTTTGTCTTGATTAGTTTTATATTTCTTCTTAATGAAATAATTTCATTCTCTAAATCAGGCGAATAAAGTTCAATTAGATTTTGTCCTTTTTCAACTTCATCATCTTTTTCAACTAATATTCTTTTAATCATTGAAGGATAAGGTGCGTAAATTTTTAAATACTGCTCAGAAATATATACTGCAGGTATTTTTAAAGATGACTTCCAGGGTAAGAATAAAACCATTAATAAAGCAGTAATAATGATTAAAGTTCTTTTGGTTTGTTTGTTAAATTTTATTTCAGATTTTAATTTGTACCAATTATTCACTTCACGAATTACCGGTAACATAATGAACCAATAAATTTCAACCGCAAACAGTATGATTCCTAAAAATTTAAATGCTAGGTGATAAACTAAAAGTGCAATACCTAAAAATAGAAAAAATCGATACAGCCATGTCGCCCAAGCATAAACGATAAAAGTCCATCTTCTTGAGGGGTTAATTTCTTCTGGAGGACTATGATTAAGACCAAATAAAGTTTCCCTTATTTTCCACCTTGCAAGAGCAAATGAACGAGGTTGTAAATTTTCAGCTTTTAACCAATCGGAAAAAACATAGTAGCCATCAAATCTCATGAAAGGACTTACATTAATTGTTAAGGATGAAATCCATGATGTTGTTGCAATGAAAAAGGCTGCACTTTTAAATCCACCCTCAGGTAAAATTCCCCAAATAAAAGTTGCAAATAACGCTAGATGTAATTCTGTAAGTATACCACCAAAGTTTATTAATAATCTTTCTTTGTGATTTCTAAGTCTCCAGGCATCAGTTGTATCGGTATATAAAAATGGAAAAAAAACTAAAAAAGCTATTCCAATCGCAGATACTCTGCAACCATAGTGTTTTGCAATATAAGCATGTCCTAACTCATGAAGACATTTTACAAAAACTAAAGTTAAGAAATAAAGCATTAACCCTTGAAAAGAAAAGAAATAAAGAAAAGTGCTTTTAAAGGTTTCAAATTGTTGAGCGACTAAAAATAAACCAACAAAACCAAAGAAGTAAGTAATATTTCTAAATCGTTTTGAACCAAAATATTTTACATATTTTAAAGTTTTAGAAAGCCAATTGTCTGGTTTAAATAATGGAATTTTAAAAAATAGATAACTGTGTATTAAATATAATAACCAGCTCTTCTTCATGCTATTTTTTTGTTGTAGTAAATAGCTAACGTTTTGACCGGAAGGTTGGACAATTAAATTATTTTGGTGAAGAAAACTAATAAAACTTTTTATTTCATCTTCACTGGTTTCAATTCCTGATGAATTAATTTTCTTTTCAAAGTTTTTAATATCTTCACCTCCACTCCAGTTTTTAATAAGTTTAAAAGCAGTTAAACCAAGTGTGAAGTATTTATTTCGAATTGCATCATACAAAAGCCATGCGGGCGAACCATCTTCACGGCTATTACCACGAAAAACTTCTAAATCTTGTCTTAGATAAGGAACGATCATATTCCTATTAATTGTCTTACAAAAGTAATTGGTTTTCTAAGAACATAATAGAATAGAAAAACTCTTGAACCATAAACTTTAGCCGTTCCTCTCAATCCTATTCTTGGAGGTTTTTTTCCCTCAAAACTAGCTCCTAATTTATAAGATAATATTTCTTCAGGAGACAAAGAAGGTTCGTAAGAAGATCTTAAAAGTTTTCCTTTTAACGAGCTAATTGGATTAATGTCTAAAAAGACTTTAACTTTAGAATTTTCTTTAATCACTAACGAGTCTTTAACCGGCAACCATATCAAAAACTCAACTTCATCAGGATTTGCAACAGTCATAATTTTTTCACCCACTGCAACGGGTCGTCCTTGCCAATCATTTTTTTGATCTACAATTGCAATTCCTTTTTGTTTTGCAAATAATTTTGTATTTTTTAGCTTTTCTTGTGCTGATGCTACTTCTACTTTTTTTAATTCAACTTGTGCCACTAATTCTGCTAATCGAGCTTTTTCCTCATTATTCGTAAAGGATGATTGTCTGCTTCGAAGAAGTTCTTTTTGAGCTACTTGAAGGGATTGGTTTGTAATATTTAAATTATTCTTAAGTTCGATATCTTCTAATAAAACCAATAAATCACCTTGCTTAATTTTATCGTTATTACTTGCTACAATATTTTTAACCACCCCATCAAATGGTGAAGTAACTAAGCTTGGATTTTTTGCTATAACCTCAACTGGAGCCGTACTGGTTATTCGAATAGGTAAAATTAAAATTATAAAAATAGCTGCATAAATTTTCCATGATTTTTTTCCAGTTAAATATTTTTTATAATGATTTTTAATTGAAAAATCTTTTAAGAACGAATTAAAAGCATGACCATAAGTTGAAGACAAATGTCCGGCAAGTTCAATTTCGTTTTCAGAAAATTTTTCACTTCTTACTAATAATAAATAACCTTGTAGGCCTTTTTGAGGTGAAATAATTGGAATAAATAAAATGTTTTCGGGTAAATTTTTTGGTTTCTCAGAATTAATATTTTTAGCAATTTTGTCTAATTCTAAATTTTGAATTTCTTTATCACTTAACGATTTATCGTTGTTCACAAAGTTTTCTATAAAAGTAAGTAAAGGTGACGTTCTATCAACTGTAGCTAAATCAGAGGTTGCTTTAATATTAAATTTATCCGCTGGTGTTTTTAATAATAAAAACGCACTGATATAATCGATAATTTGTCTTGTCTCATTTGCGATTACAAAATGTAGTTCGTCTTGAGATCTTGCTTCTCTTGCTTTTTTTTCTAAACCAAATAACCGAGCAACTTTTATGTTTTTATCTTCACTCAAAATTTAACGATCCCACTCATTCCAGGTATTAATGAATCGTATTTTTCATTAAACTGTGCTTTTAATTCTATTGTTTGACTAATTGCATCCACTGTAGCTCCTAAACTAATAACGGTTGCATCTAACGTTTCTCCAGTTTCATCAATAATGATTTTTACGTTATGTCCTTTTTTTAACCATTTAAGCCAATTACTTGGAGCAACAATTTCAGCTTCTAATAATCCATCGCCAACAATGTCCATTAAGGGTTCTCTTTGTTCTATACTGGTAAAAATAGTTGTATAAACATCCATCACTTTTCCATCATAAGGAGCAATGATTTCACATCGATCCACATTTAAAGTTGCAATACTCAATTCTGCTTTAGCCTTTTCATAATTTGAAACTGTTAATTGGTATTGAAGTTTACCAATTGATCTTAGTTCTAATAATTCTTTATCATTTTCTAATTGTATTCTTGCACTCTCATGTTCGGCTTTAATTACATCTTTTTGTGCTTTATAAATTTCACAATCAAAACTAATCAGCACATCCCCTTCTTTAAAGGCATCCCCTAATAAAAAATTAATACTTTGAACTCTTGCAGCAATTTCACTGGAAATGGAAACTTTCTCCGTTGCGCTCACTAAACCTCGAGCTTCCCTTTCTTCAGAATGAACAGGGTTTAAAAATGATAAATAAATGAATAATATAAATAGTAATTGTTTCATGAGGCTAAGTTATTTTATAGTCTATTAATAAGGTCATTACCATAATCTTCCCAATCATTAAATTCTTTATCTAATTGGTCGCTTAAAGTAACAAATTTATTATTTTCACCCCCATCAAAATTTTGGGATACATTTTGCTCTTGTAAATCAATTTCTAAATCTTTTACAATAATTTTTCCATCCTGCTCAATAATAAGTTTTAATTCTAATTGAGAAGCATCTTCAGGTGGATTTTCTGCAATAATTTGACCCGTTACAGGATCATACTCAAGCCAGTCAGGTACTTCGGTTCCATCTTTAAGAACAAGTTTAGTATTATTAAAATTACCTTTTAGCTCATTGGGCAAATCTATAATTAAATCATTTCCAATATTTAAAGGTTTAAGTTGAAAAATTGTTTCTGGTTTAAACGTTTCAATAATTTCATTGATATCTGCTTGATTGTTAAAATTTAATGTTTTGTTAAATAATCTTTCAACTAATCCATCTTCATTTTGTTTTACAATATTAACCGTACCGTCTTCATTAACGGTAATTGAAGAATTTGTTCTTTTTGCTTGTTTGATAATTTTTCTATCTTGTTTTATTTTTTCAGGATCAATCTCAACTGCAATTTCTCGAGTTTCATTGTTTTTATCCGTTGCAATAATCATAATTTCAACTTTATCTACACCTTCTGGAATATTTGTGGTTGTTTGACCTGTTTTAGGATTAATTTTAATCCACTCAGGTAATGCAGAACCATCACTCATTTTTCCATCAAATTTAACAATCTCATTGTCGGCTTCATTCATGACACCAAATTTCAATTTTAAACCTTCTTGTTTGTCTTTAACTTTAAGGTTTGAAAGTTCTCCTTCAGAAATTTGAAGAGAGTCTGTTTCGGCAACTAAATCAACTAATTTGAGACCTTGGGAATAATCTGTTTTTTTTGCAGTTTGTTCAAATTCAAAATTATTTAAATCAAATTCTGTTGATTGATTTAGTTCTGTGAAAGTATTTTCAACTTGAACTCTTGCTTCCATTCTAGCTTGATTTATAATAATTCTTTCAGCTTTCTTTTCTCTAATTTCTTTAACAACACCACCACCATTTTGTAATTTTAATACAATTGAACTTGTATCCGTAACACCGCTGCCATCTCTAACTGTATAATTAAAATATTCATAAACTATTTCACCTGGATCCAATGTATCTTTTAAACCTTCATTAACTATATATGTGTAGCTACCATTTGAGTTCATTATCAAAGAACCATAAGTTCCAATTAATGCCTCCCCTAATGTTCCAGCAGTACCTGAGCCTTCAGTTGATCCTGTTCTTATCTCGGTTACTATTGATGTATCATTTGAATCTGGATCAGTATCGTTAGTTAACACATCTTTTTCAGAGTCATTTGTGACTGTTAAAGTTGAAGTTGCTGCTATATCAATTGTATTACTATCATTAACACCAACTGGGGCATCATTAGCACCTGTAACCGTTATAGAAAGTTGTCCTGTATCTGTTCCACCATTACCGTCTGAGACTGTATATGTAAAATAATCTATTCCAGTTTCTCCACTACCTAAAACATCATTAGGCGTATAACTATATGTTCCATCTGAATTAATTGTTAAAGATCCATAAGTACCAGTTAAAGGTGTAGCTATTGCTCCAAATGTTCCAGAGCCAGACTCTGTTCCTGTTCTTATGCCTGATATTTCTAATGTATCTCCCTCTGTATCTGTGTCGCCATAGAGAATATCTGAAGTCCCGTCTGTGACTGTTGTAGTAGTACCTTCTGTTGCGGTATTCTCTTCATTATCTGCAACCGGATTATCATTTATAGCGGTTACGTTAATTGTCATAGTGTAACTTGTAGCGCTATCTACATCACCATCATTAACGGAAAACTCAAAAGTTGTATAAGGTGAACCGCTTTCATTTGCAGTAGGGTTTAATCTTAAATATCCACTTGTAATATCAGATACTGTAATAACTTGGTTTAAAGTTACATCTATCCAAGCTGAACCATTGTAATATTGTAATGCACCAGCATCTTCTAAGTTAGTTATCTTAATACTTTCTAAAGTATCACCTTCATCTGTGTCGGTATACCCAAAGTCAGATGTTGAAAATACATAAGGCGTATCTTCATCTATAGAAACTGTATTATTTGATGCTGTTGGCGCATCGTTAACAGTTGTAACACTTGGATCATGTGTGGCTGTGGCCGTTGAACTATCGCCGTCGGTGACTGTGACGGTGTACGCTGGTAACTCATTACCGGCATTAACTCTCGCCGCGCCCGCATCTGTTAAGGTTACAGTCGCTGTACCCGAGTTATCATAAGATATGGCATAGTTTGTTGTATCAGAAACAGTAACAGTTAAACTGCCGTCTGCCGTTTCTTCATCATCAACATCAAATACGCCTACCGTGGCCCCAGATGATGTACTGTCTTCAGTAAAGTTATTCGCTGTTGTTTGTGAAATGGTTGGCGCATCGTTTTGTAATGAAATCGTTGGGGTTTGAGTTGCGGTTGCCGTATTACTCGCTTCATCAGTAACAGTTAATGTATAGGCTGGTAAACTATTTCCCGCATTTAAATAAGTAACCCCGGCTGCCGTTAAAGTAACGGTCGCTGTGCCGTCATCATTATTCGCTACCGCATAATAAGTTGTATTTGAAAGAGTTAACGTTAACGTATCGTCTGCTGTTTCTTCATCGGCAATATTAAAGGTATGAACGGTATCGCCTGTAGATACAGACCCCTCTGTTAATGTAGAAGTGGCACTTACTGCAATTGTTGGATCATCGTTAACAGTTGTAACACTTGGATCATGTGTGGCTGTGGCCGTTGAACTATCGCCGTCGGTGACTGTGACGGTGTACGCTGGTAACTCATTACCGGCATTAACTCTCGCCGCGCCCGCATCTGTTAAGGTTACAGTCGCTGTACCCGAGTTATCATAAGATATGGCATAGTTTGTTGTATCAGAAACAGTAACAGTTAAACTGCCGTCTGCCGTTTCTTCATCATCAACATCAAATACGCCTACCGTGGCCCCAGATGATGTACTGTCTTCAGTAAAGTTATTCGCTGTTGTTTGTGAAATGGTTGGCGCATCGTTTTGTAATGAAATCGTTGGGGTTTGAGTTGCGGTTGCCGTATTACTCGCTTCATCAGTAACAGTTAATGTATAGGCTGGTAAACTATTTCCCCCATTTAAATAAGTAACCCCGGCTGCCGTTAAAGTAACGGTCGCTGTGCCGTCATCATTATTCGCTACCGCATAATAAGTTGTATTTGAAAGAGTTAACGTTAACGTATCGTCTGCTGTTTCTTCATCGGCAATATTAAAGGTATGAACGGTATCGCCTGTAGATACAGACCCCTCTGTTAATGTAGAAGTGGCACTTACTGCAATTGTTGGATCATCGTTAACAGTTGTAACACTTGGATCATGTGTGGCTGTGGCCGTTGAACTATCGCCGTCGGTGACTGTGACAGTGTACGCTGGTAACTCATTACCGGCATTAACTCTCGCCGCGCCCGCATCTGTTAAGGTTACAGTCGCTGTACCCGAGTTATCATAAGATATGGCATAGTTTGTTGTATCAGAAACAGTAACAGTTAAACTGCCGTCTGCCGTTTCTTCATCATCAACATCAAATACGCCTACCGTGGCCCCAGATGATGTACTGTCTTCAGTAAAGTTATTCGCTGTTGTTTGTGAAATGGTTGGCGCATCGTTTTGTAATGAAATCGTTGGGGTTTGAGTTGCGGTTGCCGTATTACTCGCTTCATCAGTAACAGTTAATGTATAGGCTGGTAAACTATTTCCCGCATTTAAATAAGTAACCCCGGCTGCCGTTAAAGTAACGGTCGCTGTGCCGTCATCATTATTCGCTACCGCATAATAAGTTGTATTTGAAAGAGTTAACGTTAACGTATCGTCTGCTGTTTCTTCATCGGCAATATTAAAGGTATGAACGGTATCGCCTGTAGATACAGACCCCTCTGTTAATGTAGAAGTGGCACTTACTGCAATTGTTGGATCATCGTTAACAGTTGTAACACTTGGATCATGTGTGGCTGTGGCCGTTGAACTATCGCCGTCGGTGACTGTGACAGTGTACGCTGGTAACTCATTACCGGCATTAACTCTCGCCGCGCCCGCATCTGTTAAGGTTACAGTCGCTGTACCCGAGTTATCATAAGATATGGCATAGTTTGTTGTATCAGAAACAGTAACAGTTAAACTGCCGTCTGCCGTTTCTTCATCATCAACATCAAATACGCCTACCGTGGCCCCAGATGATGTACTGTCTTCAGTAAAGTTATTCGCTGTTGTTTGTGAAATGGTTGGATCATCGTTAACAGTTGTAACACTTGGATCATGTGTGGCTGTGGCCGTTGAACTATCGCCGTCGGTGACTGTGACGGTGTACGCTGGTAACTCATTACCGGCATTAACTCTCGCCGCGCCCGCATCTGTTAAGGTTACAGTCGCTGTACCCGAGTTATCATAAGATATGGCATAGTTTGTTGTATCAGAAACAGTAACAGTTAAACTGCCGTCTGCCGTTTCTTCATCATCAACATCAAATACGCCTACCGTGGCCCCAGATGATGTACTGTCTTCAGTAAAGTTATTCGCTGTTGTTTGTGAAATGGTTGGCGCATCGTTTTGTAATGAAATCGTTGGGGTTTGAGTTGCGGTTGCCGTATTACTCGCTTCATCAGTAACAGTTAATGTATAGGCTGGTAAACTATTTCCCGCATTTAAATAAGTAACCCCGGCTGCCGTTAAAGTAACGGTCGCTGTGCCGTCATCATTATTCGCTACCGCATAATAAGTTGTATTTGAAAGAGTTAACGTTAACGTATCGTCTGCTGTTTCTTCATCGGCAATATTAAAGGTATGAACGGTATCGCCTGTAGATACAGACCCCTCTGTTAATGTAGAAGTGGCACTTACTGCAATTGTTGGATCATCGTTAACAGTTGTAACACTTGGATCATGTGTGGCTGTGGCCGTTGAACTATCGCCGTCGGTGACTGTGACAGTGTACGCTGGTAACTCATTACCGGCATTAACTCTCGCCGCGCCCGCATCTGTTAAGGTTACAGTCGCTGTACCCGAGTTATCATAAGATATGGCATAGTTTGTTGTATCAGAAACAGTAACAGTTAAACTGCCGTCTGCCGTTTCTTCATCATCAACATCAAATACGCCTACCGTGGCCCCAGATGATGTACTGTCTTCAGTAAAGTTATTCGCTGTTGTTTGTGAAATGGTTGGATCATCGTTAACAGTTGTAACACTTGGATCATGTGTGGCTGTGGCCGTTGAACTATCGCCGTCGGTGACTGTGACGGTGTACGCTGGTAACTCATTACCGGCATTAACTCTCGCCGCGCCCGCATCTGTTAAGGTTACAGTCGCTGTACCCGAGTTATCATAAGATATGGCATAGTTTGTTGTATCAGAAACAGTAACAGTTAAACTGCCGTCTGCCGTTTCTTCATCATCAACATCAAATACGCCTACCGTGGCCCCAGATGATGTACTGTCTTCAGTAAAGTTATTCGCTGTTGTTTGTGAAATGGTTGGCGCATCGTTTTGTAATGAAATCGTTGGGGTTTGAGTTGCGGTTGCCGTATTACTCGCTTCATCAGTAACAGTTAATGTATAGGCTGGTAAACTATTTCCCGCATTTAAATAAGTAACCCCGGCTGCCGTTAAAGTAACGGTCGCTGTGCCGTCATCATTATTCGCTACCGCATAATAAGTTGTATTTGAAAGAGTTAACGTTAACGTATCGTCTGCTGTTTCTTCATCGGCAATATTAAAGGTATGAACGGTATCGCCTGTAGATACAGACCCCTCTGTTAATGTAGAAGTGGCACTTACTGCAATTGTTGGATCATCGTTAACAGTTGTAACACTTGGATCATGTGTGGCTGTGGCCGTTGAACTATCGCCGTCGGTGACTGTGACAGTGTACGCTGGTAACTCATTACCGGCATTAACTCTCGCCGCGCCCGCATCTGTTAAGGTTACAGTCGCTGTACCCGAGTTATCATAAGATATGGCATAGTTTGTTGTATCAGAAACAGTAACAGTTAAACTGCCGTCTGCCGTTTCTTCATCATCAACATCAAATACGCCTACCGTGGCCCCAGATGATGTACTGTCTTCAGTAAAGTTATTCGCTGTTGTTTGTGAAATGGTTGGCGCATCGTTTTGTAATGAAATCGTTGGGGTTTGAGTTGCGGTTGCCGTATTACTCGCTTCATCAGTAACAGTTAATGTATAGGCTGGTAAACTATTTCCCGCATTTAAATAAGTAACCCCGGCTGCCGTTAAAGTAACGGTCGCTGTGCCGTCATCATTATTCGCTACCGCATAATAAGTTGTATTTGAAAGAGTTAACGTTAACGTATCGTCTGCTGTTTCTTCATCGGCAATATTAAAGGTATGAACGGTATCGCCTGTAGATACAGACCCCTCTGTTAATGTAGAAGTGGCACTTACTGCAATTGTTGGATCATCGTTAACAGTTGTAACACTTGGATCATGTGTGGCTGTGGCCGTTGAACTATCGCCGTCGGTGACTGTGACAGTGTACGCTGGTAACTCATTACCGGCATTAACTCTCGCCGCGCCCGCATCTGTTAAGGTTACAGTCGCTGTACCCGAGTTATCATAAGATATGGCATAGTTTGTTGTATCAGAAACAGTAACAGTTAAACTGCCGTCTGCCGTTTCTTCATCATCAACATCAAATACGCCTACCGTGGCCCCAGATGATGTACTGTCTTCAGTAAAGTTATTCGCTGTTGTTTGTGAAATGGTTGGCGCATCGTTTTGTAATGAAATCGTTGGGGTTTGAGTTGCGGTTGCCGTATTACTCGCTTCATCAGTAACAGTTAATGTATAGGCTGGTAAACTATTTCCCGCATTTAAATAAGTAACCCCGGCTGCCGTTAAAGTAACGGTCGCTGTGCCGTCATCATTATTCGCTACCGCATAATAAGTTGTATTTGAAAGAGTTAACGTTAACGTATCGTCTGCTGTTTCTTCATCGGCAATATTAAAGGTATGAACGGTATCGCCTGTAGATACAGACCCCTCTGTTAATGTAGAAGTGGCACTTACTGCAATTGTTGGATCATCGTTAACAGTTGTAACACTTGGATCATGTGTGGCTGTGGCCGTTGAACTATCGCCGTCGGTGACTGTGACAGTGTACGCTGGTAACTCATTACCGGCATTAACTCTCGCCGCGCCCGCATCTGTTAAGGTTACAGTCGCTGTACCCGAGTTATCATAAGATATGGCATAGTTTGTTGTATCAGAAACAGTAACAGTTAAACTGCCGTCTGCCGTTTCTTCATCATCAACATCAAATACGCCTACCGTGGCCCCAGATGATGTACTGTCTTCAGTAAAGTTATTCGCTGTTGTTTGTGAAATGGTTGGATCATCGTTAACAGTTGTAACACTTGGATCATGTGTGGCTGTGGCCGTTGAACTATCGCCGTCGGTGACTGTGACGGTGTACGCTGGTAACTCATTACCGGCATTAACTCTCGCCGCGCCCGCATCTGTTAAGGTTACAGTCGCTGTACCCGAGTTATCATAAGATATGGCATAGTTTGTTGTATCAGAAACAGTAACAGTTAAACTGCCGTCTGCCGTTTCTTCATCATCAACATCAAATACGCCTACCGTGGCCCCAGATGATGTACTGTCTTCAGTAAAGTTATTCGCTGTTGTTTGTGAAATGGTTGGCGCATCGTTTTGTAATGAAATCGTTGGGGTTTGAGTTGCGGTTGCCGTATTACTCGCTTCATCAGTAACAGTTAATGTATAGGCTGGTAAACTATTTCCCCCATTTAAATAAGTAACCCCGGCTGCCGTTAAAGTAACGGTCGCTGTGCCGTCATCATTATTCGCTACCGCATAATAAGTTGTATTTGAAAGAGTTAACGTTAACGTATCGTCTGCTGTTTCTTCATCGGCAATATTAAAGGTATGAACGGTATCGCCTGTAGATACAGACCCCTCTGTTAATGTAGAAGTGGCACTTACTGCAATTGTTGGATCATCGTTAACAGTTGTAACACTTGGATCATGTGTGGCTGTGGCCGTTGAACTATCGCCGTCGGTGACTGTGACAGTGTACGCTGGTAACTCATTACCGGCATTAACTCTCGCCGCGCCCGCATCTGTTAAGGTTACAGTCGCTGTACCCGAGTTATCATAAGATATGGCATAGTTTGTTGTATCAGAAACAGTAACAGTTAAACTGCCGTCTGCCGTTTCTTCATCATCAACATCAAATACGCCTACCGTGGCCCCAGATGATGTACTGTCTTCAGTAAAGTTATTCGCTGTTGTTTGTGAAATGGTTGGATCATCGTTAACAGTTGTAACACTTGGATCATGTGTGGCTGTGGCCGTTGAACTATCGCCGTCGGTGACTGTGACAGTGTACGCTGGTAACTCATTACCGGCATTAACTCTCGCCGCGCCCGCATCTGTTAAGGTTACAGTCGCTGTACCCGAGTTATCATAAGATATGGCATAGTTTGTTGTATCAGAAACAGTAACAGTTAAACTGCCGTCTGCCGTTTCTTCATCATCAACATCAAATACGCCTACCGTGGCCCCAGATGATGTACTGTCTTCAGTAAAGTTATTCGCTGTTGTTTGTGAAATGGTTGGCGCATCGTTTTGTAATGAAATCGTTGGGGTTTGAGTTGCGGTTGCCGTATTACTCGCTTCATCAGTAACAGTTAATGTATAGGCTGGTAAACTATTTCCCGCATTTAAATAAGTAACCCCG
The DNA here is from genome assembly GCF_059417945.1 of Candidatus Pelagibacter sp. PS_17. NCBI lineage: Bacteria > Pseudomonadati > Pseudomonadota > Alphaproteobacteria > Candidatus Pelagibacterales > Candidatus Pelagibacteraceae > Candidatus Pelagibacter > Candidatus Pelagibacter sp. PS_17. The sequence goes on along the minus strand of NZ_CM182073.1, from coordinate 553,123 downwards.
GCTGCCGTTAAAGTAACGGTCGCTGTGCCGTCATCATTATTCGCTACCGCATAATAAGTTGTATTTGAAAGAGTTAACGTTAACGTATCGTCTGCTGTTTCTTCATCGGCAATATTAAAGGTATGAACGGTATCGCCTGTAGATACAGACCCCTCTGTTAATGTAGAAGTGGCACTTACTGCAATTGTTGGATCATCGTTAACAGTTGTAACACTTGGATCATGTGTGGCTGTGGCCGTTGAACTATCGCCGTCGGTGACTGTGACGGTGTACGCTGGTAACTCATTACCGGCATTAACTCTCGCCGCGCCCGCATCTGTTAAGGTTACAGTCGCTGTACCCGAGTTATCATAAGATATGGCATAGTTTGTTGTATCAGAAACAGTAACAGTTAAACTGCCGTCTGCCGTTTCTTCATCATCAACATCAAATACGCCTACCGTGGCCCCAGATGATGTACTGTCTTCAGTAAAGTTATTCGCTGTTGTTTGTGAAATGGTTGGCGCATCGTTTTGTAATGAAATCGTTGGGGTTTGAGTTGCGGTTGCCGTATTACTCGCTTCATCAGTAACAGTTAATGTATAGGCTGGTAAACTATTTCCCGCATTTAAATAAGTAACCCCGGCTGCCGTTAAAGTAACGGTCGCTGTGCCGTCATCATTATTCGCTACCGCATAATAAGTTGTATTTGAAAGAGTTAACGTTAACGTATCGTCTGCTGTTTCTTCATCGGCAATATTAAAGGTATGAACGGTATCGCCTGTAGATACAGACCCCTCTGTTAATGTAGAAGTGGCACTTACTGCAATTGTTGGATCATCGTTAACAGTTGTAACACTTGGATCATGTGTGGCTGTGGCCGTTGAACTATCGCCGTCGGTGACTGTGACGGTGTACGCTGGTAACTCATTACCGGCATTAACTCTCGCCGCGCCCGCATCTGTTAAGGTTACAGTCGCTGTACCCGAGTTATCATAAGATATGGCATAGTTTGTTGTATCAGAAACAGTAACAGTTAAACTGCCGTCTGCCGTTTCTTCATCATCAACATCAAATACGCCTACCGTGGCCCCAGATGATGTACTGTCTTCAGTAAAGTTATTCGCTGTTGTTTGTGAAATGGTTGGATCATCGTTAACAGTTGTAACACTTGGATCATGTGTGGCTGTGGCCGTTGAACTATCGCCGTCGGTGACTGTGACGGTGTACGCTGGTAACTCATTACCGGCATTAACTCTCGCCGCGCCCGCATCTGTTAAGGTTACAGTCGCTGTACCCGAGTTATCATAAGATATGGCATAGTTTGTTGTATCAGAAACAGTAACAGTTAAACTGCCGTCTGCCGTTTCTTCATCATCAACATCAAATACGCCTACCGTGGCCCCAGATGATGTACTGTCTTCAGTAAAGTTATTCGCTGTTGTTTGTGAAATGGTTGGCGCATCGTTTTGTAATGAAATCGTTGGGGTTTGAGTTGCGGTTGCCGTATTACTCGCTTCATCAGTAACAGTTAATGTATAGGCTGGTAAACTATTTCCCGCATTTAAATAAGTAACCCCGGCTGCCGTTAAAGTAACGGTCGCTGTGCCGTCATCATTATTCGCTACCGCATAATAAGTTGTATTTGAAAGAGTTAACGTTAACGTATCGTCTGCTGTTTCTTCATCGGCAATATTAAAGGTATGAACGGTATCGCCTGTAGATACAGACCCCTCTGTTAATGTAGAAGTGGCACTTACTGCAATTGTTGGATCATCGTTAACAGTTGTAACACTTGGATCATGTGTGGCTGTGGCCGTTGAACTATCGCCGTCGGTGACTGTGACAGTGTACGCTGGTAACTCATTACCGGCATTAACTCTCGCCGCGCCCGCATCTGTTAAGGTTACAGTCGCTGTACCCGAGTTATCATAAGATATGGCATAGTTTGTTGTATCAGAAACAGTAACAGTTAAACTGCCGTCTGCCGTTTCTTCATCATCAACATCAAATACGCCTACCGTGGCCCCAGATGATGTACTGTCTTCAGTAAAGTTATTCGCTGTTGTTTGTGAAATGGTTGGCGCATCGTTTTGTAATGAAATCGTTGGGGTTTGAGTTGCGGTTGCCGTATTACTCGCTTCATCAGTAACAGTTAATGTATAGGCTGGTAAACTATTTCCCGCATTTAAATAAGTAACCCCGGCTGCCGTTAAAGTAACGGTCGCTGTGCCGTCATCATTATTCGCTACCGCATAATAAGTTGTATTTGAAAGAGTTAACGTTAACGTATCGTCTGCTGTTTCTTCATCGGCAATATTAAAGGTATGAACGGTATCGCCTGTAGATACAGACCCCTCTGTTAATGTAGAAGTGGCACTTACTGCAATTGTTGGATCATCGTTAACAGTTGTAACACTTGGATCATGTGTGGCTGTGGCCGTTGAACTATCGCCGTCGGTGACTGTGACGGTGTACGCTGGTAACTCATTACCGGCATTAACTCTCGCCGCGCCCGCATCTGTTAAGGTTACAGTCGCTGTACCCGAGTTATCATAAGATATGGCATAGTTTGTTGTATCAGAAACAGTAACAGTTAAACTGCCGTCTGCCGTTTCTTCATCATCAACATCAAATACGCCTACCGTGGCCCCAGATGATGTACTGTCTTCAGTAAAGTTATTCGCTGTTGTTTGTGAAATGGTTGGATCATCGTTAACAGTTGTAACACTTGGATCATGTGTGGCTGTGGCCGTTGAACTATCGCCGTCGGTGACTGTGACAGTGTACGCTGGTAACTCATTACCGGCATTAACTCTCGCCGCGCCCGCATCTGTTAAGGTTACAGTCGCTGTACCCGAGTTATCATAAGATATGGCATAGTTTGTTGTATCAGAAACAGTAACAGTTAAACTGCCGTCTGCCGTTTCTTCATCATCAACATCAAATACGCCTACCGTGGCCCCAGATGATGTACTGTCTTCAGTAAAGTTATTCGCTGTTGTTTGTGAAATGGTTGGCGCATCGTTTTGTAATGAAATCGTTGGGGTTTGAGTTGCGGTTGCCGTATTACTCGCTTCATCAGTAACAGTTAATGTATAGGCTGGTAAACTATTTCCCGCATTTAAATAAGTAACCCCGGCTGCCGTTAAAGTAACGGTCGCTGTGCCGTCATCATTATTCGCTACCGCATAATAAGTTGTATTTGAAAGAGTTAACGTTAACGTATCGTCTGCTGTTTCTTCATCGGCAATATTAAAGGTATGAACGGTATCGCCTGTAGATACAGACCCCTCTGTTAATGTAGAAGTGGCACTTACTGCAATTGTTGGATCATCGTTAACAGTTGTAACACTTGGATCATGTGTGGCTGTGGCCGTTGAACTATCGCCGTCGGTGACTGTGACGGTGTACGCTGGTAACTCATTACCGGCATTAACTCTCGCCGCGCCCGCATCTGTTAAGGTTACAGTCGCTGTACCCGAGTTATCATAAGATATGGCATAGTTTGTTGTATCAGAAACAGTAACAGTTAAACTGCCGTCTGCCGTTTCTTCATCATCAACATCAAATACGCCTACCGTGGCCCCAGATGATGTACTGTCTTCAGTAAAGTTATTCGCTGTTGTTTGTGAAATGGTTGGCGCATCGTTTTGACCTGTAATAGTAAATACTAATGTTGCAGTACTTGCATTAACATCGCCGTCATCTTTAATTTCATAATAAAAAGTATCTGTAACAGATGCATCTTGTGCAAGCGCTTGTGCAGTTGCATTATCCGGTGTGTAAGAATATTGACCTGTTTTATAAATTGTTAATGTTCCATAAGTTCCATCAATTGTATCTGCGTTGTCATCATCATCAACGGTTGTTGCAGTTGAAAAATTATCTGTTGAAACTCTAGTCACTCTTAAACTTTCAGTATCATAAGATGCATTACCATCATCATTTCCAAGAACACCTGTTCCCGTCACTGATGCTGTTCCTTCAACGGTTGCATCCTCATTAACATTTGCTGCATCATTTGCTGCTAGTGGACCAATTCCTGTAACAGCTATTGTTAAGGTTGTTGTTGCACCTGCTGCTTTATAATAAAAAACATCATTTGCTGCTACCCCTGCGGTTAATGCATCAGCTGCTGATTGATCTGCAACATAAGAGTATGCTCCTGTTGCATACATGGTTAAAGTTCCATAAGTACCTGTTATCGCTTGAGACGTTGAAATTGAAGTTAAACTATTCGATGCTGTTCCAATATGAGAAACGGTTGTTGCACTTGTATCATCCTCTAAAACATCTTCTGCATCTCCATCCGCAACAGTAACGGTTGCATCTTCGTTAACGGTATCTGTATCTGCATCTAATGAAACTGAAGAAGCAACAGTAAAAATTAGTTCACCTACATCATAAGCATGCGAACCTGCATTTCCACTTGAACCTTCATCATCACGGGTTGTAAATGTAAATGTGTCTGTTGCAGTTGCATCGTACGCGATATTATTTGTTGAACTTGCTGTATAAGTATATGTTCCATCTGCACCCATAACTAATGTTCCATAAGTACCAGTAACAGATAATCCATTAGAAGAAGTTGTTCCAGCTGTAACTAAATTATCATCATGTCCTAAATTAATTACTGTTGAATAACTTCCACCTTCTGAAGCAGCTTTTGCAGCTGTTACCACTAGAACACTGTCAGCATCATCACTGTCAGTAACAATAGTACCGTTATGAACATCCCCTGAACTTGCGGCACCTGCAGCAACTGTTGATCCAACGGTTGTATCTGTAACATCAGGTGCAGCGTTAACCGATATAGTCATTGTGTAAGCTGATGAACTATAATCTGTTCCATCATGAACTTTGAAACTAAAATATGGATTACTTTCTGAATTTGCAGCCGGGGTAAATCTTAATTTATCATTGGTAATATCTGACGCTGTAATTTCTTGGTCTTCAGTTACATCAACCCAAGATGATCCATTATCGTATTCTAAAGCACCCGCACTTTCTAATGTAGTAATTTTAACTTTTGATAAACTGCCTCCATCTGTATCTGCAAAACTAAAATCACTTGCTGCAAAAACTTTTGTAATATTGGATGGTGTTCTATCCCCTGCTGTAGATTCTTGGTTATTTTCATTAATGTATACTGTTGAATTAGATGCGGTAGGTGCAGAGTTATTAATTGTAATTGTTAATGTAGCTGTGGTTGTTGCTGTTCCATCACTTAAAGTATAAGTAAAGACATCATCTCCTGATGTTGCGTCAGAGTTTGCGGCATAAGAATAAGTACCATCTGAACCAAATGTTAAGGTACCTTTAGAACCAACAATGGTTGCTGCATTCGATGATTTTGTTGAGCTATACGTTACCTCTGAGCTGTTTCCGTTAGTGTGAGTAATTTTTGTTACATATAAACTAGAACTTGCATCAGCATCGGTATCACCTGAAACTAAGGTTCCAGCGCTATTAGTGGCATCAGTTACAGTACCAGCTGCCGTAACAGTATCTGTATCATTATCTGCTGTTGGCGCATCATTTATTCCAGTAATTGTTATGGTTATAGTTGCAATATCTGTTTCGCCTTGTCCATCAGATACAGTGTAATTAAAGATATCCGTTACAATATCGCCTGCATCAAGGGCATTCGTTGTACTATTGTCTGCAACAACATAAGTATAAGACCCATTTGCTGCAATTGTTAAATTACCATAGGTACCTGTTAAGGCTGAACCAACGGATCCTGCTGTACCATTACCTTCATCTGAACCGGTTCTAATTGCAGTAACAGTTAGTGTGTCGCTATCAGGATCTGTATCATAATTATTAGTTGAACTTGTGTTAATGACATCACCTGAATGTTCACCAGAGACATCCACTAGGCTGAAAGGAGTTGTTAAAGAATGTTCATTAACTCTATCGTTACTAGCACCTGTGGTAAAAAGTTTTGTTCCATCATTATTAAAAGAAAAACCAGTTGGATACGAGTCTGAAGAAGTAAGACTGTAACTACCTTTATGGGTAACAGTAGATGATATATCAAAGGCAGATGATAACGTATACTCGTTAATATCTCGACCACTTGTACCTGTGATATACATTTTTGTTCCATCGTGATTAAATCTTATGTCTGTTGGGTATATTTCTTGAGATTGAATACTAACACTATCAGTATATGAAATTGTTGAAATATCGAAGGCTGTACTTAGGGCGTATTCATATACTTTATCGTTTGATGCACCAACGGTGAACATCTTAGTTCCATCGTTATTAAAGGTTACCCCCATCATATTTGCGTCTTGGGAACTAAGAGTACTGGTTGTAGTTGCGCTTACGTTACTAGCAGTTGTATCAAATCCTGTTGAAACACTGTATTCTCTTATTTGGGTTGTATTTAGTATAAACCATTTTGTTCCATCATTATTAAATGCCATGGATTGTACGCCTTGACCACTCGCATAGGCATTAAGGTAAGATGCACTACTTACATCAAAGGCAGTTGAGAGATTGTAGTGGTATATATAACCAGTACTAGAATCTGATACATACATTTTTGTTCCATCATCATTAAAAATTACATCAGAAGAATTACTTGGGTATTGTGAACTGTATGAATTTGAGGAACTGAATGTAGCTGTATCCACACTTGTTGCATTAGAACTATTTGAAACGGTTAAAGTTCCACCTTCATTAATATTACCGGTATCATTACGTGCGGTTAGATCTTGGCTTGGAATAACATATATAGTTAATGTTTTTGTAGTGGCTACACCTCCAATACTCTGGGTGTAAGTAAATGTATCGGTTACGTTTGAACCGCCTGCATTAACACCTGATATATTAGAGTTTGCAACATAGTTATAACTACCATCTGAACCAATGGTTAAGGTTCCATAAGTACCCTCAACAGAAGTTGCTGAACCATGAGAGTAAGTAACATTTGTTACAGCAGTTGTAGAACTTCCACTAGGTTGGATATGTGTTACAGTATATGTATCGCTAGTATCATTAAAGACAATGTCTCCTGTATTACTTCCAGTACTTGTACCAGAAACAAGTGAGGCCGTATTTGCAACCGTTAATGTTTTACCTTCTTGGATATAACCAAAATGATTAACTACAACATTGATTGTAAGTGTTGCAGTTGTTGTAGAGGTTCCATCAGTTACGGTGTAAGTAAAAATATCCGGTCCTGTTGTGACATTTAAATTTGCAGTATAAGAATAACTACCATCTGAACCAAATGTTAAGGTACCTTTAGAACCAACAATGGTTGCTGCATTCGATGATTTTGTTGAGCTATACGTTACCTCTGAGCTGTTTCCGTTAGTGTGAGTAATTTTTGTTACATATAAACTAGAACTTGCATCAGCATCGGTATCACCTGAAACTAAGGTTCCAGCGCTATTAGTGGCATCAGTTACAGTACCAGCTGCCGTAACAGTATCTGTATCATTATCTGCTGTTGGCGCATCATTTATTCCAGTAATTGTTATGGTTATAGTTGCAATATCTGTTTCGCCTTGTCCATCAGATACAGTGTAATTAAAGATATCCGTTACAATATCGCCTGCATCAAGGGCATTCGTTGTACTATTGTCTGCAACAACATAAGTATAAGACCCATTTGCTGCAATTGTTAAATTACCATAGGTACCTGTTAAGGCTGAACCAACGGATCCTGCTGTACCATTACCTTCATCTGAACCGGTTCTAATTGCAGTAACAGTTAGTGTGTCGCTATCAGGATCTGTATCATAATTATTAGTTGAACTTGTGTTAATGACATCACCTGAATGTTCACCAGAGACATCCACTAGGCTGAAAGGAGTTGTTAAAGAATGTTCATTAACTCTATCGTTACTAGCACCTGTGGTAAAAAGTTTTGTTCCATCATTATTAAAAGAAAAACCAGTTGGATACGAGTCTGAAGAAGTAAGACTGTAACTACCTTTATGGGTAACAGTAGATGATATATCAAAGGCAGATGATAACGTATACTCGTTAATATCTCGACCACTTGTACCTGTGATATACATTTTTGTTCCATCGTGATTAAATCTTATGTCTGTTGGGTATATTTCTTGAGATTGAATACTAACACTATCAGTATATGAAATTGTTGAAATATCGAAGGCTGTACTTAGGGCGTATTCATATACTTTATCGTTTGATGCACCAACGGTGAACATCTTAGTTCCATCGTTATTAAAGGTTACCCCCATCATATTTGCGTCTTGGGAACTAAGAGTACTGGTTGTAGTTGCGCTTACGTTACTAGCAGTTGTATCAAATCCTGTTGAAACACTGTATTCTCTTATTTGGGTTGTATTTAGTATAAACCATTTTGTTCCATCATTATTAAATGCCATGGATTGTACGCCTTGACCACTCGCATAGGCATTAAGGTAAGATGCACTACTTACATCAAAGGCAGTTGAGAGATTGTAGTGGTATATATAACCAGTACTAGAATCTGATACATACATTTTTGTTCCATCATCATTAAAAATTACATCAGAAGAATTACTTGGGTATTGTGAACTGTATGAATTTGAGGAACTGAATGTAGCTGTATCCACACTTGTTGCATTAGAACTATTTGAAACGGTTAAAGTTCCACCTTCATTAATATTACCGGTATCATTACGTCGGTTAGATCTTGGCTTGGAATAACATATATAGTTAATGTTTTTGTAGTGGCTACACCTCCAATACTCTGGGTGTAAGTAAATGTATCGGTTACGTTTGAACCGCCTGCATTAACACCTGATATATTAGAGTTTGCAACATAGTTATAACTACCATCTGAACCAATGGTTAAGGTTCCATAAGTACCCTCAACAGAAGTTGCTGAACCATGAGAGTAAGTAACATTTGTTACAGCAGTTGTAGAACTTCCACTAGGTTGGATATGTGTTACAGTATATGTATCGCTAGTATCATTAAAGACAATGTCTCCTGTATTACTTCCAGTACTTGTACCAGAAACAAGTGAGGCCGTATTTGCAACCGTTAATGTTTTACCTTCTTGGATATAACCAAAATGATTAACTACAACATTGATTGTAAGTGTTGCAGTTGTTGTAGAGGTTCCATCAGTTACGGTGTAAGTAAAAATATCCGGTCCTGTTGTGACATTTAAATTTGCAGTATAAGAATAACTACCATCTGAACCAAATGTTAAGGTACCTTTAGAACCAACAATGGTTGCTGCATTCGATGATTTTGTTGAGCTATACGTTACCTCTGAGCTGTTTCCGTTAGTGTGAGTAATTTTTGTTACATATAAACTAGAACTTGCATCAGCATCGGTATCACCTGAAACTAAGGTTCCAGCGCTATTAGTGGCATCAGTTACAGTACCAGCTGCCGTAACAGTATCTGTATCATTATCTGCTGTTGGCGCATCATTTATTCCAGTAATTGTTATGGTTATAGTTGCAATATCTGTTTCGCCTTGTCCATCAGATACAGTGTAATTAAAGATATCCGTTACAATATCGCCTGCATCAAGGGCATTCGTTGTACTATTGTCTGCAACAACATAAGTATAAGACCCATTTGCTGCAATTGTTAAATTACCATAGGTACCTGTTAAGGCTGAACCAACGGATCCTGCTGTACCATTACCTTCATCTGAACCGGTTCTAATTGCAGTAACAGTTAGTGTGTCGCTATCAGGATCTGTATCATAATTATTAGTTGAACTTGTGTTAATGACATCACCTGAATGTTCACCAGAGACATCCACTAGGCTGAAAGGAGTTGTTAAAGAATGTTCATTAACTCTATCGTTACTAGCACCTGTGGTAAAAAGTTTTGTTCCATCATTATTAAAAGAAAAACCAGTTGGATACGAGTCTGAAGAAGTAAGACTGTAACTACCTTTATGGGTAACAGTAGATGATATATCAAAGGCAGATGATAACGTATACTCGTTAATATCTCGACCACTTGTACCTGTGATATACATTTTTGTTCCATCGTGATTAAATCTTATGTCTGTTGGGTATATTTCTTGAGATTGAATACTAACACTATCAGTATATGAAATTGTTGAAATATCGAAGGCTGTACTTAGGGCGTATTCATATACTTTATCGTTTGATGCACCAACGGTGAACATCTTAGTTCCATCGTTATTAAAGGTTACCCCCATCATATTTGCGTCTTGGGAACTAAGAGTACTGGTTGTAGTTGCGCTTACGTTACTAGCAGTTGTATCAAATCCTGTTGAAACACTGTATTCTCTTATTTGGGTTGTATTTAGTATAAACCATTTTGTTCCATCATTATTAAATGCCATGGATTGTACGCCTTGACCACTCGCATAGGCATTAAGGTAAGATGCACTACTTACATCAAAGGCAGTTGAGAGATTGTAGTGGTATATATAACCAGTACTAGAATCTGATACATACATTTTTGTTCCATCATCATTAAAAATTACATCAGAAGAATTACTTGGGTATTGTGAACTGTATGAATTTGAGGAACTGAATGTAGCTGTATCCACACTTGTTGCATTAGAACTATTTGAAACGGTTAAAGTTCCACCTTCATTAATATTACCGGTATCATTACGTGCGGTTAGATCTTGGCTTGGAATAACATATATAGTTAATGTTTTTGTAGTGGCTACACCTCCAATACTCTGGGTGTAAGTAAATGTATCGGTTACGTTTGAACCGCCTGCATTAACACCTGATATATTAGAGTTTGCAACATAGTTATAACTACCATCTGAACCAATGGTTAAGGTTCCATAAGTACCACTAGCAGAAGTTGCTGAACCATGAGAGTAAGTAACATCTGTTACAGCAGTTGTAGAACTTCCACTATGTTGGATATGTGTTACAGTATATGTATCGCTAGTATCATTAAAGACAATGTCTCCTGTATTACTTCCAGTACTTGTACCAGAAACAAGTGAGGCCGTATTTGCAACCGTTAATGTTTTACCTTCTTGGATATAACCAAAATGATTAACTACAACATTGATTGTAAGTGTTGCAGTTGTTGTAGAGGTTCCATCAGTTACGGTGTAAGTAAAAATATCCGGTCCTGTTGTGACATTTAAATTTGCAGTATAAGAATAACTACCATCTGAACCAAATGTTAAGGTACCTTTAGAACCAACAATGGTTGCTGCATTCGATGATTTTGTTGAGTTATACGTTACCTCTGAGCTGTTTCCGTTAGTGTGAGTAATTTTTGTTACATATAAACTAGAACTTGCATCAGCATCGGTATCACCTGAAACTAAGGTTCCAGCGCTATTAGTGGCATCAGTTACAGTACCAGCTGCCGTAACAGTATCTGTATCATTATCTGCTGTTGGCGCATCATTTATTCCAGTAATTGTAATTGTAATAGTTGCTGTATCTGTTCCACCATTTCCATCTGAAACAGTATAAGTAAATACATCGGTTACAATATCGCCTGCATCAAGGGCATTCGTTGTACTGTTATCTGCAACAACATAAGTATAACTTCCATCTGCACCAATAGTTATTGTTCCGTAGGTACCCGCAATACTTCCAGGTTGTCCTCCACTGTCAGAATAAGTAGAACCAGAGTCAACTGTATCTGTATTAGTGTTAGAATGTGATATGTTTGTAACTGTTAAAGTATCACCATCAGGATCTGTATCATAATTATTAGTTGAACTTGTGTTAATGACATCACCTGAATGTTCACCAGAGACATCCACTAGGCTGAAAGGAGTTGTTAAAGAATGTTCATTAACTCTATCGTTACTAGCACCTGTGGTAAAAAGTTTTGTTCCATCATTATTAAAAGAAAAACCAGTTGGATACGAGTCTGAAGAAGTAAGACTGTAACTACCTTTATGGGTAACAGTAGATGATATATCAAAGGCAGATGATAACGTATACTCGTTAATATCTCGACCACTTGTACCTGTGATATACATTTTTGTTCCATCGTGATTAAATCTTATGTCTGTTGGGTATATTTCTTGAGATTGAATACTAACACTATCAGTATATGAAATTGTTGAAATATCGAAGGCTGTACTTAGGGCGTATTCATATACTTTATCGTTTGATGCACCAACGGTGAACATCTTAGTTCCATCGTTATTAAAGGTTACCCCCATCATATTTGCGTCTTGGGAACTAAGAGTACTGGTTGTAGTTGCGCTTACGTTACTAGCAGTTGTATCAAATCCTGTTGAAACACTGTATTCTCTTATTTGGGTTGTATTTAGTATAAACCATTTTGTTCCATCATTATTAAATGCCATGGATTGTACGCCTTGACCACTCGCATAGGCATTAAGGTAAGATGCACTACTTACATCAAAGGCAGTTGAGAGATTGTAGTGGTATATATAACCAGTACTAGAATCTGATACATACATTTTTGTTCCATCATCATTAAAAATTACATCAGAAGAATTACTTGGGTATTGTGAACTGTATGAATTTGAGGAACTGAATGTAGCTGTATCCACACTTGTTGCATTAGAACTATTTGAAACGGTTAAAGTTCCACCTTCATTAATATTACCGGTATCATTACGTGCAACCGGTAAGGCATTAACTGTAATAGTTAAAGTAGCAGTATCTGTAGCTGTTCCATCTGATAATGTGTAAGTGAAAACATCCGTTCCTGCACTTGAACCTGCAATATATTGATAAGTACCATCTGCACCAATTCTTAAAGTACCATAACTTCCAGTAACTGATGTGTAACCTGAATTATAAGCAGTTCCTGAATTTACAGCTGTAGCACTTCCGCTTGCTGTGGTTGCAACAATACTAGATATACTTAATGAAGCACTTGTATCAGGATCCGTGTCTCCATCTAAAAGATCTGAAGATCCATCTGTAACTGTTAAAGTTTGGCTGATATTAACAGACCCAGTTTCATTATCTGCAACTGGTGCATCATTAACACCAATTACTGTAATTGTAATAGTTGCAGTATCCGTTTCACCCTGTCCATCAGATACAATATATGTAAAGACATCTGTTACCACATCCCCTGCATCTAGTGCATCCGTTGCATCTAAAGTTGCTGCATATTGATATGAACCATTAGAATTAATCGTTAAAATACCATAAGAACCTGTAACCGCTTCAGTATTACTTGAGAAAGTTGTTTGAGCATTTCCACCAGCTGCTGCAATACTTGTAATAGTTAACGTATCGCTGTCAGGGTCTGTATCATAATTAGCAGTTGAACTTGTATTAATGACATCTCCTGAATGTTCACCTGAAATATCTATTAAATTATAAGGACTAGCTAAATTATATTCATGAACTTTATCTGAATCATAACCCAACATAAACATTTTAGATCCATCGTTATTAAACCTTAAACTAAAAGTGTCTATGTCTTGTGATGACGTATCGTATTCGCCATGATATGTTGCTGTAGAAACATCAAAAGCAGTAGATAATTCATATTCCGTAATATCATCACCCGTACCTCCGGTAATAAATAATCTTGTTCCATCGCTATTAAATTCAATGTCTCTAGGTTTAGTTTCATAAGACGATGTATTTAACCTTTCACTATCACCTGCATACGTAGCTGAAGATGAAGATATATCAAATGCTGTTGATAGAGAATATTCTTCAATTCGTTGACTATCAAATCCAGTTACGAATAATTTTGTTCCATCATTATTAAAACGAATTCCACAAGGTCTATTGTCTACAACAGATAAACTAACGTTATCGTATGTTCCTGATGAAATATCGTAAGCTGTACCTAAACTATATTGAAAAACTGCATCAGCTGTGTTAGCACCGGTGAAATACAACTTAGTTCCATCATTGTTAAAAGTTATACCAAAAATTTGGGTGTCTCTTGCTGAGACATCTAAAGAATCTACGTAAGAAGCTGACGATACATCAAATGCCGATGTTAAAGTGTATTCATGAATATCATCATTATCATTTCCTGCATGAAACATTTTTAAACCATCTTTGCTAAAAGCAAGTCCAGCAGCATTAGTTTCTTGATCACTAATACTCTTAGCATCATCTACACTATATAAGGTTGCAGCAGTTGTAATACTGTTAGCATCATCACCATCTACAACAGTTAACGTTGCATCTTCATTTACAGTACCCGTATCATTACGTGCTGTTACATCTCCTGAAGCTTCTATGGTAATTGTAATAGTTGCAGTATCTGTTCCACCATTGCCATCTGAAACAGTATAAGTGAAAACATCAGTGAATGTTTCATCATCTACATCTAAATTAGTAATGTTTGAGCTTGCTGTATAAGTATAAGAACCATCATCTTCTAAGTCTAATGTACCATAGGTACCTGCAACACTATCCGTTCCAGCTGTACCATTTGCAGGAGATCCTGGTGTTGTATTTGCTCCACCTTGTCCTGTAGAACTTGTATGTGTGTAAGTTGTAATGGTTAAACTATCTTCATCTGCATCAGTATCATTTCCAAGAACATCGCCTGTATGATCACCTGTTGCATCATTATTGTTTGAACTACTATCAGCATCATTAGCAGATGCTCCATTTGCTACAGTTAATGTTTTACCTTCTTGGATATAACCCGTATCTACTGTTGCGCTTGGGGCAGTGTTTGTTGAATTAACAGTTATTGTAAGTGTTGCAATATCTGTTGCACCAAATTCATCGGTTACAGTGTAGTTAAAACTATCAGTTCCAGCGCTTGAACTTGCAACATAAGTATAGGTACCATCAGAGTTCATTGTTAAAGCACCATAACTTCCATTTAAAGCTGAACCAATTGTACCTGCAGTACCTGAACCTTCTGATGAACCTGTTCTGATTGCAGAAACAGTTAAAGATGCATCTGTATCAGCATCAGTATCACCTGCTAAAACATCTGAAGACCCGTCTGTAACAGTTAATGTTGTACTAACATCTGTTGAATTAGTTTCATTGTCAGCGCTTGGTGTATCATTGATACCTATAACGGTAATAGTTAAATCTGTATCTCCATTAATAGTAAAATCATCATACACAATATCCCCTGGATCTAGTGCATCAGTTACACTTTGGTTTGCAACATAACTATATGAACCATTGGATTGAATAGTTAACTGACCGTAAGTTCCGGTTAAAGCAGTATTAGTTGATCCTGATGTTCCACTTCCTGCAGCAACTGTTCCTGTTCTAATTGATGAAACAGTTGAGATACTTTCGGCAGATTTAGTTTGATCCACATTTGCAAGTGAAAATGGTGTTGAAACAGTATACTCAGTAATATCCTCAGCTAAATCATCTATTGCAAAAAGTTTTGTTCCATCTTTATTCCAAGTAACTTTTCCAAAATTATTACTTGCTATTTCTGTTCCTAATTGAAAACTTCCTTCATTGGTAACCGTTGAAGATAAATCCCAAGCAGTTGCAATTGAAAACTCATGAATTGTGTTATTATATTCATTGATGAACATTTTTTTTCCATTTGGACTAAAGCTAATTGAGTTGGCATATGTGTCGGTTAGGATTGATGAAAGATCTTTTTCAACATCTGGAGTTTGATAAGATGATAGATCCCATGCTGTTCCTAAACTAATTTGATGAACTGTTTTATCAGACCCTAAAATAAATAATTTGGTTCCATCCTCGCTAAATGTAATGTCTCTATTATAAAGGCTATTACTAGCTGTAACACCAAAAAGAGAAACTGTATTTAAATCATCTGAAGAACTTCTTTGATTTGTGGACACATCCCAGGGGGTAGTCAAAGTCGATTGATAAACATATCCTGTATCAAGATCTGATGTAAACATTTTAGTTCCATCATTGCTAAAAGCTATTCCATAAGCCCTGGAACTGGAATGAGGGTTTGAGGCTAAAGTGGTACCTACTACATATGAAGTTGCGGATGTAAGATCGTAAGCAGTTCCAAGATTAGCTGTAGTTATTGTATCGTTAGTATGCTCTAGAACAAATAATTTAGTCCCATCATCGCTAAAAACCATTCTTCTTGGGGTTCCATTTGATACCGTCATTGTAGATCCTGAGTCGACTGTAATTGGATCAGGACTTGAAGCGCTTCCTCCATTGCTAACTGATACAGAACCATCTTCTTCAACAGTTGCTGAACCATCTGATGAGTTTGGTACAACGAGAATTCTTATATAATCTCCAGCGGAAACATTCGCATTCTGCGCTCCAAATTGTAAAAGATTATTTGTTCCACTTCCATGATTTGAAACAGAAACCCAATCAGAACCGCTACTACCATTTGCAATAGCTGCAGATGAACTATGAGATTGAGTAGTATTAAAGAAGTTTGTCATACCAGTATGACTTTTTTTACCCTCTGCCATTCTACCACCGTCATTATCTGAAGAGTTGCTACTTCCTCCGCTACCACTCATTGCATAAATTAAATTGCCAGAATGATATGTGTTACCATCAACACTTGCTGCTCGAGTTTTTGCTTGATCAAAAAATATTCCAACTATTTCACCGTCAAAAACAACTTCTCCAGCTGAACCACTGGCTCTTTTGTTTATATTCTCTACTAGAAACATTAGATATGAATTTACCGTAATATTGCTTGAAGCATTTTGATTAGCTCCATTTTGTAATTCAGCATCTCCAGTATCATTATCGTCATCGAAAATATAAGTTGAATCAACATCAAGATTCGAAATTAATTCTCCACTAGAAACAGAAACATTTTGTTGTTCTACAGCTAAACCAAAATCAGAACCAACTGTTGCAAAAGCTCCTGAGCTTCCAAGTCCAACATTACCAGAATTCATCATTGTAACATTGCTATCAATATGAGTAACACCTGAGTTAGATAGAACACCTGAAGAAGATAATGATCCAAGAGCATGTTTGTAATTTTTAACTTTAAGTTCTTCTTCACCAATTAAACCTTCTTTTTTTTCTAATACCCAGTCTCCACCTTTACCAGTCAAGTCATCTGAGGCTGCAATATCTGCTTTGGTGATTTCTGAGATTTTTTTAATTAAAATTTCACCTTGTTCAGTGGAAGCTACATTACAACCATAAAATAAAATATCTCCACTTGTGGTTAACGATTGACCAATGGATGCTAAAGTTGATTGGTAATTAGTAATGGTATCGTTATTTAAAAAGGCATTACCAAATAAAATTTGTCCAGCACTACCGTGACCGATGATGTGTAAACCATCAATATCTTTTCGATCATTTAAAATTTCACTAATTCTTTTAAATCCATCTTCATTGGAGTTGATTAAATAAAACTCAGTGTTTTCTTTAAATGAATTAATAATGGTTTCATAATCAGAGACAGCACTATCAATAAAGACTACATTTTTTTTGTTTTGGTCTCTTGCAGTGTTTGCAAAAGGAACTTCATTGTTGTCTTTAGTGGTATCGATTATTTTAGAGTTTTTTTTTATATCTTCTTGATTACGTTCATCAATTAAATCTAAAAAGGTTGAGGCCCCTGCTCCGTCGAGCATTATCCTCTGCTCAAGGGCTTCTATAAATATTTTCTGTTTCTTTTTAGGTTTTTGGGTCAATTGGTTCTTCGTCTAATTTTACCAGTTATTGTTTGTCCTGGTTTTGCAATTGATTTATTGGGTGTCTTTCTAATACCTCCAATTTTACCTGTTATAGTTTGTCCTGCTCTTGCTTTAACCACACGAGGTAATTTATGTGTTTTAGGTGCATTCAATATGTTTCCTGAAACTTTTTTTTTATTCGAGGCAACTTTAACCTTAATATTCTTTGTAATTTTCTTCATTAGATCTCCTTAATTTATTGGATTTCTGAAGCTTTAACTATTTCAGCTTTTTCTTTTAATGTGGTACCTATTATTTTTGCTAAATCTTTTTGGCTCTTTAAAATTGGATCCACTATCAAAGTAAATTGATCATCAACTGTAGAATTGATATTTTTTGCATTAACAATAAGATCTATTTCATGAATGTCACCTTTTAGTACCGAGTCTATTAAAAACGCTCTTTGCGTTGGTAAAAAATCTATCCAACTAGGTAATGGTTGATCATTTGCTAATCTTGCTGAATATTGAACAGAACCTTGACCTTCAAGTTTGAACGTTTTATCTGAAAATTCAAATTTTTTATAATTTTCATCAAATTGTTTAGCAACTGGATTTTGTTTTTGAATAGGTTCTGTTACTTTTGCAATGTATTTTTTACCTAAACCACTAAATTTATTCTTAATTTCATATGCAAATAATTCCGTTCCCCCTACTATGGTGTCTCTTGTGGTAATATCAATTCCAACTGAGGTATAAACTTGTGCAATTGAATGTTGCATTTTAGAGAATGAAATGTCTCTTCTTAGTTCAGCAACAAGAGTACCCGCTTCTTCTCTAATTAATTCTAACTCACCAAATCTTGCAATTTTTTGTGCGTTTCGAACTTGGTTGGCAATTTTTGTTGAAACTTTTAAATAACGTTCAGCCGTATCATATTCTTCCATGCTCATTTGAAAATCAATATTTGCTAAATGAACTTGTGATAAGATAGCCATAGATAAAGCAAGACGTTGTTCTTTAATAATTTCTGTATTTGCCTCATTCATTTTCTTAATCGATGGTGCTCTAAAGACATTTAATAAGTTTGCGCCAACTGAAGAACCAAATTCAAAATTTGATTTATTTTGTAGATAATCATTTGAAGAACTTGTGAAAGCTGCGTTAATATTAAAATTAGGTAACAAAGATCTTAATCCAACTTTAGTTTCAGCAACGGATATTCTTTCTTGATATCGATTTTCTAATAACTCTGCTCTACTAACTAAAGCATGTTTTTCCATGTTTTTTAAATCCATGTCTAAAATATTGATAGGTTGATTGGTTGCTACTAATTTATAGCTTTGGTTGGGCAACAATCCCATTAAGGTTCCTAATTCAATTTTAGAATTAATTAAAGTTTGTCTTTGTGTAATAAGAGCTCTCTTTATATCTAGCAATTCTTTTTGATACAAAAGTGCATCCATTGGTTTTTGTAGCAACATCTCTTCTATTTTTTGAGAGTCGCTTAAAGCTATTTTTACTTTTTTAATTAAAGGATCGTATTTTTGAATTAACTTATCTGCAGAAAGAGCATTCCAATAAGATCGAATAACTTCTTTTGCAATATTGTTAGCTGATTTTTTTTCTATCTCTTTTGCAATTAAAAATCGATCGCTTGTTTGCCCTGCTCTGATATAAGACAAACCAAAATCAAGTGCGTTCCAAGCAAAACCTATATCTTGATCAACAACATCTCTATTTCGTGATGTAGAGTATGTAGACCCTTTGGATGCTGCTATATCATTATTTCCAACAGTTGCACTTGTGGATGATTGATAATTGTCACTTCCAGAATAACCTGCATTAGCTGACATGGTTGGTAACATGTCAAACTTTACGTCTTTCAATTGACGGTCCGCTAATGCGGTTTCGAATAATTTTACTTTTAAATCTTTGTTATTTTCGATTGCAAGGGCGATCGCTGTATATAAATCAATGTCTAAGTTTTTTTGTAATATTTCATTTTGCTTTCTAATTTTTGAAATTTTTTCAATATCTTCATCAGCAGATTTCTTTAAAAAATCAAAAGAAAATGGCAATGGGCCTCTATTGGCGCACGAAGCCAACAAGCTAAGGCTTAAGATTAATACAATTTTTATAATTTTTTGGTACACGAACTCTTTATAAATCATTAGAAATATTCTAATAAAGGTTGAGTGACCAGTTTGGGTTTTTAAAGGTAAAAGTATTTATTTCTTAAACTTTTTTTTTAATTTTTTAATTATTTTCAGGAATTGAAGGTGTATCACTAGACTTTTCTTCAATGATATCCAAAACTGATTCAGTAGGTGTTAACTCACCTCTAGATATAATTGTTAAAGCTAAGCTACAAATTATAAATAAAGTTGCAACTACTGCAGTAGCCTTCCCCATAAAATTACCTGCAGATCTGGAAAGCATAAAATTATCCTGAGAGACACCTATGCCAAGAGCACCACCTTCTGATTTTTGTACAAGTATCAAAAGTACAAGTATTGTTGCTAGTACTAAGTTGACTACTAATAAAATATTTTCCATGTGGCTTAACTATACGTTTTTTTGACTATATCAATAAATTTTTTAGCACTTTGAGATGCACCACCAATCAAAAAACCATCAATATTATTAATTTTTTTTAAGTTTGTAATATTTTCAGGGTTGACTGAACCTCCATATAAAACTTTTGGCAATTTATCTCTAAATTTACTTTTAATAAATTCTATAGTTTTAAAAAGATCATATGATTTTGGTATAATGCCACTGCCAATAGCCCAAACAGGCTCATAAGCAATAAAAATATTAGATTTATTTTTAATATTTTTTAGACCAATTTTAATTTGTTTAGATAAAATTGAACGTGTCTTTTTTTTTCTTTTTTCACTTAAAGTTTCACCAATACAAAAAATAACTTTTAATTTAGCTTCGAGAGCACTTTTTATTTTTAGATTAATTAGTTTATCACTCTCACCTTGTTTTCTATTTTCAGAATGACCAATAATTACAAAATGCGCACCAATGTTTTTTAACATACGGGAATTAACATGGCCAGTGTGAGCACCATAATCTTTGCTTTCATGACAATTTTGTCCACCAATACCAATTTGACAATTATTAAATTTTTTAGCAAAAGAACTTATTAAAGTATTTGGAGGGCAGTAAATTAATCTACCTCCCTTTATTTCTTTAGATTTTGAAAATCTAATAACTTTATCCAATGTATTTAAAGAAGATAAATTCCCATACATTTTCCAATTAGCTACAAAATACATATATTTATTTGTCATAATGAAAAATTTAATCTATAGCTTGGTATTTTAAAGATCAATAAATTAATGAAGTAATGATAAATCCTTTTAAAAATTTTTCTAAAAAGAAAATTGGTGGTCTACTACTAATTTTTGTAATTATAGTAGCTTTTGGTTTTGGTGGTTTTGGTGGAGGATTTAGCACTGGCAATCAAAACAACATAGCTAAGATAAATAATACTAATATTTCTACACAAGATTTTATGGATTATTTAAATGAATCAGGATTAAGCCAACAGGTAATTAAAGAAAATATCGATAAAAATATTATAGAAGAACTTTTATCTACATTAGTATCCACGACTCTTCTTGATCTTGAAATAGAAGAACTTAATCTTTCAATCACAGAAGACGTATTGATTAGAAAAATTAAAAATAATAAAAATTTCCATGATGAAAATGGATTATTTCAAAGAACATTATATGAAAAATTTTTATTAACAAATAATTCTTCTGCAGCCATGTTTGAAATACGCTTGAAAAATAATGAACTTCAAAAACAATTATTTACCTACATAAGTGGTGGAACAAAATCACCAGAATTTTTAATTAATAAATTTTATAAAGAAAATAACAAAAAATTAGATATCGAATATATCGATCTAAGTACCTTTTATAAAAAAAAGGAAATGTTTACAGATAACGATATTAAGTTTTTCGTTGAAGAAAATGCAGAAAAATTAAAACAAGATTATATTGATTTCTCTTTTGTTGAAATTAGCCCAAAAAACTTACTAGGTATTGATGATTTTAATCAAGCATTTTTTGATAAAATTGACGATATAGAAAACCAAATATCAAAAAATATTGACTTTAAAACTATAGTTAAAAATTTGGATATTTCCCCTACCGAAGTTAACTCATACATAAATCTTGATAATAAAAAAATAATAGAAAATATGATCTATAATTCAAGAGAAGATAAAATTGAAATTCTTGAAAATAATGGTGCTTATATTTTTTACAATATAAATAATTCAATCTCTAAATTGCCAGATCTTGAAAATCCTATATTTAAAGAACAAATTACAAATCTTCTATTTCAAAAAGAAAAGTTTGAATTTAATAAAAATATTTTAGAAAAAATTAATAAAAAAACATTCAATCAAGTGTCATTTGATGAGTTTGGTAAAAACAATATAAAAGAAATTAAGCTAGATTCTATAAATGATACTAAAAAATTTGAGACAAACTCAATTCAAATACTCTATTCTCTTCCTATTAATTCTTTTACATTAATTGCAAACAATGAAAATGATGTGTTTATTGCAAAGACTATAAAATACGAAGAAAAAAACATTAACAAAAATTCTGCTAATTTTGGAAAAATATCTTCTGAAGAGGGAGCTCAAAGTAAAAATAATATTTTAAAATCATATGATTTATTTTTAAATAACAGATACCAAGTTGTTGTGAATGAAAAAACACTTGAGCGAGTTAAAAATTATTTTAAATAATGTTAAACAGAAACTTTAATGATTTTAAGTTTCAACATAAAAGAAACAAAAATCAAATCCTCTACACCACTAGGAAAATAAGAAATGATGACGAAATCCTAAATCTAATAGATAATTTTCTTATAGAAAAAAATAGTTTTGTTTTTGAATCCGTAGAAAAGGGAAAAATAAGAGGTAGATACACTATTTTTGGTAAAAACCCTGATAAAATTTGGGAGTTCAATAATAATAATTCATATTTAGTTACAAACAAAACTAAAAAAAGAATTAAAGGAAAACCTGAAAAAATTATAGAAAAGATAATTGAAGAATTTAAATTTAAGATACCATCAGGGCTTCCTCCTATTAGTTCATTAATTTCTGGTTATTTTTCTTATGATTCAATTAGATACATAGAAAAAATTCCAAACAAATGTAGAGATGATTTAAAACTACCTGATGTAAGGCTTTTAAGACCAAGGGTGTTAGTTGTCCACGATAACTTGAAAAAAAAGATTTTTTATATTGTTAATATCTTTAAGGATGAAAAAATTACAAACTATAAGAATAAATACCTTGAAATTGAAAAACAAATAAATGAATTATTAATTCAAGCTTCTCTCCAAAAAAAAGATTTTAATAAAGCCATTATCAAAAATATAAAAATTAAATCTAATACAACCAAAAATAAGTTTTTAAAGATGGTAAACAAAGCTAAAAAATACATAAAAATTGGAGATATTTTTCAAGTCGTCTTAAGTCAAAGGTTTGAAGCTAAATTGTCTAAAAGACCATTAGAAATTTATAAAAAACTTAGAATTACTAACCCATCTCCATTTATGTATTTTTTTAATTTTGATGATTTTCAAATTATAGGCGCTAGTCCAGAAATTTTAGTAAGACTAAGAGATAACAAGATTACTGTTAGACCAATTGCTGGAACTAGACCTAGGGGTAAAGATTTAAAAGAGGATAACTTTTTTGCAAAAGATTTGCTTAAAGATAAAAAAGAACTTTCTGAACATTTGATGCTACTTGACTTGGGCAGAAATGATGCTGGTAAAGTTTCTAAAATAGGAACTGTTAAAGTTACAGATAGTTTTATGATCGAGAAATACTCTCATGTAATGCATATAGTTTCCAATGTGATGGGTGCTTATAATAATAAAATTTCAAAATTTAAATCACTACTTGCTGGATTTCCTGCAGGGACTGTTTCTGGTGCACCTAAAATTAGAGCTATGGAAATTATTGATGAGCTAGAAACCACTAAAAGAAAAGTATATGCTGGGGGTATAGGTTATTTTTCTGCGAATGGTGAGTTTGACACATGCATTGCATTAAGAACTGCTGTTGTAAAAAATAAAAAATTTTATGTCCAAGCTGGTGCAGGAATAGTAGCTGACAGTAATCCAATTAAAGAATACGAAGAAACTGTTAATAAAGCCAAAGCTTTAATGAATGCATTAAAATAATGAAAATTTTATTAATAGATAACTATGATAGTTTTACATTTAACTTATATCACTATGTATCATCACTAGGCGTTAAAGTTGATGTGGTTAGAAATGATAAAATCACCCATACACAAATACTAAAAATTAAATATGACAAAATTATTATATCACCAGGACCAGGTAATCCAAATCAATCAGGAAATTGTATTAAAATAGTAAAAGCACTTTATAGAAAAATACCAATTCTTGGAGTATGTTTAGGTCATCAAATTATTGGCCAAGTTTTCGGTTCAAAAATTATTCAAGCAAAAAAGTTAATGCATGGGAAAACTAGTTTTATAAAATCAAAAAAAATAGGTATACTTAAAAATCTTCCCTCTAAATTTGAAGCTACAAGGTATCACAGTCTTATAGTTGATAAAAAAACGTTATCTGATCATCTTGAAATTACTGCAGAAACTGAAGATGGAATTATCATGGGCATAATGCATAAAAAATATAATATTCACGGTGTTCAATTTCACCCTGAAAGTATAAAAACTACCATTGGAATTAAAATATTAAAAAATTTTATTAATTACAAAAGTAAATGAAAGTTTTCATAGATAAATTAAAAAATAAACAAGATTTATCATTTGCTGAAAGCAAAAATGCTTTTGAAATCCTAATGAATGGCAAAGCTTCAGATGATGAGATTTTTGATTTTTTAACTCTACTTTCATCTAAAGGTGAGAGCTCAGATGAAATTGCTGGAGGGGTTTTTGTTTTAAGAGATAAATCTAAAAGAGTTAACGTTAATGACTGTATTGATACATGTGGAACGGGTGGAGACGGTATGAACACACTTAATATTTCAACCGCTTCAGCACTACTTCTATCTAGTATGGGGATAAAAGTTGCAAAACATGGCAATAAAGCTGTTTCCTCTAAATGTGGTTCAGGAGATGTTTTGGAAGCTTTAAATATAAAGATAGATTTAGAGCCTAAAGATATTGAGGAACAAATTGAAAAAAATAACTTTGGTTTTATGTTTGCACCTAACTATCACAGTGCAATGAGATTTGTTGGTCCTACTCGAAAAAAAATAGGAAAAAGAACAATTTTTAATATGATTGGTCCCTTAAGTAGTCCTGCACTAGTTAACAGGCAAGTAATTGGTGTTTTTGATAAAAAACTATTAAAAATTTTTGCTAATGCTTTGAATAATTTAGATATTAAATTTGCCTGGATTGTAAGTAGTGAAGATGGATTAGATGAAATATCACCCTATTCAAAAACTAATGTTGTTCAATTAAAAGATGGTAAAATTTCTGAAATATTAATTGATCCTATAAAACTAAATATAGGTGCAAATAAATTTGAAGATTTACTTGGTGATGATGCAAAATTTAACGCAAATAAAATGCTAGATATATTTAAAGGTGAAGATAACGATTTTTCAAAAGCTGTTTGTTTAAATGCTGCAGCAGGTCTTATCGTTTCAGAAAAATATACAATTTTTATTGAAGCTTATAACGAAGCAAGAACACATATATTGTCAGGAAAAACATACAATGACTTAAAGGAAATTCAAAATGTCTAAAGATGTACTAGAGGAAATTATTAAAAAAAAAATTGAAAAAGTTGATTTATTAAAAAAATCAATTTCATTAAATTTTTTAAATGAACAAATAGATCAAAATAAATCATTTATTAACTTTAAAGATAAAATTCAAAACAACATTGATAATAATAAAATCTCTCTAATTGCAGAAATAAAAAAGGCAAGCCCATCTGCTGGTATTATAATTGATGATTATAACCCTATAGAAATAGCAAAAATCTACAATAACAATAAAGCAACATGTTTATCAATTCTTACTGAAGGAGATTTCTTTTTGGGCAGCCTAAGTGACATTAGTAAAGTGAAAGAAAAAATAAATTTACCTGTTTTATGTAAAGATTTTTTTATTGATAAGTTTCAAGTACCTCTTGCAAAAAGTTATGGTGCGGATGCAATATTAATTATATTAGCTGGTGTCTCTGACGACCTTGCTAATGAATTATATGAAGAAGCAATGAGACTTAATATGTCAATAATTGTTGAGGTCCATACAATTGGAGAAGCCGAAAAAGCTCTTAACTTTAAAGAAGCATTAATTGGAATAAATAATAGAAATCTTAAAACTTTAAAAACAGATCTTAATACAACTTATGATATCTATAACGTCTTAAGTAATCACTCCTCCCCTTTAATTTCTGAAAGCGGCATTAAAACAAAGGAAGAACTTCTTTCTTTAGAGAACAAAACAGAAATAAAAACTTTTTTAATTGGTGAATCACTTTTAAAAAATTTAAATAAAAATTCTATTTTTTCCGTTCTCTAGTAAAATAAGCCCCTATTTTAAACATTTTTTAGCTATTGCAGAATTAAAAGAACACTTGTAGAACAGATTTTGTACTTTATTTGTTCTTATGCTAACTAAAAAACAAAAAAACCTGCTTTTATTCATCAACAAAAAATTGAGAGCCTCAGGTGTATCTCCTTCATACGAAGAAATGAAAGACTCTTTAAATTTAAAGTCTAAGTCAGGAATACACAGATTAATAAGTGCCTTAGAAGAAAGAGGTTTTATTAGAAGGTTAGCTCATAAAGCTAGAGCTTTAGAGGTTATAAAACTTCCTGAAACAGCTTCTGCTAATGATATTTACAATAGCTTTTCACCTAGTGTTATCAAGGGTGGTCTAGATACAGAAAATACTAACTTAAATGAAATGGAAATACCTGTATTAGGTAGTATAGCGGCAGGAACACCTGTGGAGGCAATACAAAATGAAGTTTCTCGTATACCTCTTCCAAGCAATCTTGAAAAAAACGGTCAATATTTTGGTCTAAAAGTTCAAGGTGATTCAATGATTGAAGCTGGCATTAATGAAGGTGATACTGTTATCATAAAAAGATCTGACACTGCTGATAACGGTAAAATTGTAGTAGCTTTAATAGATGAACACGAGGCAATGTTGAAAAGAATTAGAAGAAAAGGAAAAACTGTAGCGCTTGAAAGTGCTAATAGAAACTATGAAACCAAAATATTTGGTCCAGATAGAGTAAAAGTTCAAGGTGTTCTTGTATCTTTATATAGAAACTTCTAAGAAAATAGTCTAAAAATCATTGATGTCAAAAGTAGCAACAAGATTTGCTCCCTCTCCTACTGGAGCTCTTCATATTGGTGGTGTAAGAACTGCCTTATTCAATTGGCTATATTCTAAAAATAAAAACGGGACCTTTCATTTAAGAATTGAAGATACAGACAAGGAAAGATCTAAAGATGAACACAAAATTCAAATTATCAAGTCTTTAAAATGGATTGGCATTGATCATGATGGTGATGAATACATTCAATCAACTAAAATTAATGATCATGTAAATGTAGCTAATGAACTGCTTAAAAATGGACATGCTTATAAATGTTATTGTTCAAGTGATGAAATAGAAGAGCAAAAAAAAAGAGCAAGACAAAAAAAACTTCCTTATGTTTACAATAGAAAATGTAGAGATCTTCAAGAGACTAATGCACCTACAATTATCAAACCAGTAATTAGATTTAAAAGTAAAATTGAAGGAACTTCAGTACTAAAAGATTTGGTGCAAGGAGATGTTGAAATAGAGAATACTACATTAGAGGATTTTATAATATTAAGAAATGATGGAACGCCGACATACAACCTTTCAGCTACTGTGGATGATCATCAAATGAAAATGACACATATAATTAGAGGTGATGATCATAAAATTAATACATTCAAACAAATACAAATATATTTAGCAATGAGTTGGGATCTTCCTAATTTTGCACATATTCCATTAATCCATACTATTGAAGGAAAAAAACTATCAAAAAGAGATAATGCATCAACATTGGACGATTACTCTAAAATAGGAATAATGCCCGATGCTTTAAGAAATTACTTATTAAGATTAGGCTGGTCTTATCAGGATAAAGAAATATTTACACTAAAAGAAAGCATTGAACTCTTTAATTTAGAAGGAATTGGTAAGTCTCCATCAAAACTAGATATGAGCAGAATATTATCAATGAATGAACATTATATTAAAACTATTAATGAAAATGAACTTTACGATCATCTTGTAAAATATTGTGAAATTTATAAGGATAAAATTAAACCTGAAAAAGAAAAAAAAATTAAACCTTCATTAATCTTTCTTAAAAATAAAGCAAAAACATTAGAAGATATATTTAATAATGCTAGATATATAATTTTTGATGATGTGAAATTTGAAGATAAAGATTTAGAATTAATTGATGATAAAGCAAAAAGTATCATAAAAGAGTTTAAGGAAAAATTAATTTCAATAAATACATTAAATAAAGAAACACTTGAACCCATAATTAACGATTTAATAAAAAGATATGAAACTAATTTTAAAGGTGTGGGTCAGCCCTTAAGAATTGCTTTAACGGGATCAAAATTTGGTCCTGGCTTGTATGATATAATTATTTCTTTGGGGAAAGAAGAAGTGGAACGAAGATTAGGAAACAAGATAATTAGTTAAGATTAAAGCTGCTTCACTTGATGAAGAAGATTTTGACTTAATTCCCTCTAAAGTTTTTTTACAATCAACTAATTGTTTTTCAATTAACTCTGGGTTTTTAACAAAATATGTAACAGTTTTATATATCTCTTCAGCATTACATTCTTTTTGTAATAATTCAGGTATTACCTCCTTGTCATTAATAATATTAATGATGTTTGCAAATCTAACATTAACTAACAATTTAAATATCATAAAATTTATAAAACCTAATTTATAAATGATTATTGAAGGAATATTAGCACTAGAAATTTGAAGTGAAATTGTACCTGATTTAGAGACAGCAAAGATTGAATTAGATAAAACCTGATCTTTAATATCTTCATCTGAAATTATATCTATATTATCTAAATTAGTTTTTTTTACTTTATTGACTATAAATTCTTTATTTTCGTCTGTTGCATGAAAAACGAATAAATGATCAAGGTTTTGTTTGTTCATCAATTTAATAAAATTTAATAGAATTGGCAAAAGAACACTCGTTTCCGATTTTCTACTGCCTGGAAATAAAGATATAATTTTTTTATCTTTAGAAATTAAATTATTTAATGATGTAACTACATTATCTTTTTTTTCAATTAAGGGATGCCCAACAAAAGTGTTTTTAATATTTTCTTCATCAAAATATTTTTTTTCGAAGTTAAATAATAAAAGTATATGATCAATAAACTTTTTAATTTTTTTAACTCTATTTTTTCTCCAAACCCATACCTGTGGAGCAACATAATGGATTGTCTTTATGTTGTTATTGATATTTTTTACTTTTTCAGCAACTCTTAATGTGAAATCAGGACTATCAACACTAAATAAGATATCAGGATTAAATTTTATAATCTCCTCAACAGTTTTGTTAATTTTTTTTTTAATTTTAAAGATATTAAACAGCACACTAGTAAAACCAAGATATGTAATCTCTTTCAGATCAAATATAGATTTAATTCCTAATTTTTTAATATGCGTTCCTCCTACTGACAAATATTCAATATTTGGATTATTTTTTTTGAGTTTAGAAATAACTGTTGAGGCTAATTTATCACCAGAGGGTTCACCCGTTAAAATAAAAATTTTTTTCATATAATCTTAACAAAGATCTTATTTTTATTAGCAAATGCTATACATTTGGCCTTATCTAAAAATATATTTTTTTTAGATCTTAATACTATTCCTTTTAGGCCATATTTTTTACAATCTTTCAGAGTTTGAAGGCCAATAGTTGGTAAATCCATTCTTAAATCCTGTTTTTTTTTAGGTAGCTTAATCAATATTCCTTCAGATTTTTTCTTTAATTTTGATAACATTTTCTTTGTTCCCTGCTGGTCTTCAATAGCTAGAATAGTATTATTTTTAACAATGATTGCTTGAACATGGTCTAGACTTTTTAGTTTATTAAAGTAAGTAATTCCCATTTTAATAGAGTTGATGTCCTTCCTATTAGCTTTCCATTTAGTATAATTTCCTCTTTTAACCGTTAATTCAGGATTAAAAAAGACAGAACTAATAACTTTTATTTTTTCATTATCTAAAATTTTTATTATAGCTTTAATAATTGCTGCATCACCTAACTTTGCTGCTTTTAAGATATTAGGCATATAGTAAATACCTTTAAGGTCCAATCTTAATGTTGAAAATTTTGGTTTTGCAATTTTACCTGCAAATAAAACTTTTTTTGATTTTTTTTCTTTAATTAAATTTATTATTTTACCAAACTTACCAATGCTTATTCGATTAGAGTTTATATCGTTTTTAAATTTATTATTTTTTGAAAAATCAATAATAAAATATCTTTTATTTAATTTTTTTATATTTTTAAGAACAGCTTCTGAAAAATCTGTATCTCCTAAAAATAGTCCAATCATTTTATTTTGAAAATGGTGTACAAATAGGTCTTTTTTTATCTTTCTCTAAAAAATTCACTACCTCTAATACAAGCTCATTCTTTTTAAAATCTTGATCTAGTTTGATCAAATTTTGAGTTAAATTCTCATCCTTAAAAATTTCTTTATAGGCATCACTTAAATTTAAAATTTGTTTATTTGGAATATTTTTTCTTCTTAAACCTATTAAATTTAATCCTTGTAATACACTTCGATTACCATGAGCTATTCCGTACGGTATGACATCTCTTACAACACCACACATTCCACCTATCATTGCTGACCTTCCAACTCTAGTAAACTGCTGTACAGCTGAATTACCTCCTATTATGACATTACTTTCTATATGAGCATGTCCTCCTAAAGGAACGTTGTTAGCTAAAATAACGTTATCTTCGACTAAACAATCATGTGCTATATGTGAAGAAACCATAAATAAACAGTTATTTCCTACTTTAGTTATTCCACCACCGCCTGCAGTTCCAGGGTTAATGGTTACATATTCCCTAATTTTATTGTTGTCACCAATTTCAAGCTTCGTTTCTTCACCTGCAAATTTTAAATCTTGAGGATCATTTCCAATTGATGCAAATGAATAGATCTTATTATTAATTCCAATTTTGGTATGTCCAACAATACTTACATGTGATTGTATTATTGAATTTTCTCCTATTTCAACATTGGGACCTATTAAAGTGTAAGCACCAATACTAACATTAGTACTAATTTTCGCTTTTGGATCAATAATTGCTGTTTTATGTATCATTTATTATCTTTTAAAAAATCTCTAATATTTTTTGCAGGATATCCCATTACTTTTGAATTATCTTTAATATCTTTTATCACTCCACTGCCACCTGCTATTTCAACATTATTGCCAATAGTTAAATGACCAGAAATCCCAGCTTGTCCACCAATTCGAACGTTATTGCCAATAATAGAGCTACCAGCAATTCCTACTTGACCTGCTATAATTGAATTGTCTCCAATTTTAACATTATGAGCAATGTGAATTTGATTATCTAAAAATGAATTTTTTCCAATAACAGTGTTAGACATAGAGCCTCTATCAATAGTGCAACCACAACCGATTTCAGAATTTTCACCAATTATTACAATTCCAATATGGGGATATCTTAAATTTTTTTTACTAACAGGAAAAAAACCAAACCCATGCTTACCAATAACGCAATTATCTAAAACTGTAACGTTATTATCAATTAATGTGTTTCTTATAATAACATTTGATCCTATTGAGCAATTATCACCAATTGAAACATTTTGTTCAATAATAGTATTATGTCCAATTAAACAATTAGATCCAAGGGTAACATTGTCACCAATTAAAACATTTTTTCCACATTTTACTTTATCTTTAAATTTTGTTTCAGCTATATCTCTTGCTGTATAATCAAAGTTATCATTAATTGAAGAAGGATAAAACTTTGATGTAACTTTAGAAGTTGAAACCAAAACATTCTCAACAATTAATGGTGTGCAGCTCTTTGGTAATTCGTCTTTTAAAATCTCAGTTGTTAAACAAAAAGAGGCTTTGGTATTTTTTGCAAAATTTTTATATTTTTTAGAATGAAAAAAAGTAATGTCATTTTTTTTTGATGTAAGTAGATCTTTAATATCATTAATTTCTTGATCATTATCAATATTAAGGTCATCAAGATTTATTAATTGTAAAATATCAGATATATTAAGGGGACCATTATTTTTAAAAAAAGGATTAATCACAAATCCTTTTTACCAAAGCTAATTAAGCTGTGTTATCAAGATTTGTTGCTGATTATTTCTTATCAACGATAGTAGCTGACCATTGAGCATCAGCCATTTTTTTTCCATCAACAAAGGCATCACCTTTATATTTCCAAACCCTACCATGAGTTCTGATTGCTTGAATTTTTAATTCTAGTTTACAATCAGGTATTACAGGATTTCTAAATCTTGCTTTTTCTATACCCATTAAAAAAACTAGCTTATTATCATATGTTTCTTTATCTAAACCATGAGCCGTTAATGCTGCAGCAGCCTGACCGAATGCTTCTACAATTAAAACGCCTGGCATAACAGGATTATCAGGGAAATGACCTTGAACGAAAAAGCTATCTTTTTTAACATAAACAATAGCTGTGGCAGAAGATAGTTTTTCAATATCGTGCAACTCATCAATTAGTAACATTGGCTCCCTATGAGGTAGCAAATTAGCAATTTGTTTTTTATCTAGCATCTCTATTTATTTGTTAATCTTAAATTCTTTAACTTCTGAATTAACAATTTTAATAACTTCGTCTGTAATGTCTAGTTGTGTTTTAGCAACAACTAAATCCTTTTTTTGTAAAATAATAGCTATTTCTTTGTCATTTGAAAATTTAACTAAAATCGGATTAATCAATTTTAAAAGATTATTGGTATTATCTATTTTTAATTTATTAAAATCAGATAACATCTTATTTCTATTTTGATTGTAGTTATTAATCTCAGATTTCAGTTCATTAACCTTATTTTTAAAATCATTTTCAGATATAATATTTTTTTGAGAAATCAACTTTGTTTCTTTTTCTTTGAGTTTTTTTTCTTCCTCATTTAAAAATTTCAAATTTTTTTTATTAAGATCTGTTAATTGTTTTAAAATTGAAGAGCCTGCTTTAGATGTTGAAATAACTTTATCCATATCTATGAATGCTATTTTTTGTTCAGAAAAAACTATATTTGTAAAAAACAAAAAAAAAACTAAAAATAATGAGAGTAGTTTTTTCATTAAAAAGTGGTACCTAAATTAAACCTGAAAGATTCAGTTATATCATTTTTACCTTTAGTAATAGGTTCAGATAAAGAAAAGCTTAGAGGACCAATTGGTGAGAAGAAATCTAAAGCTATTCCTATTGATGATCTAATTTTACTTTCATCACTTAATGATGAACTATAATCTATACCCCAGACATTTCCTGCATCAAAAAAAACAGAAAAATTAGTATTTTGTGAATTTGGTAATATTTGAGATAGACTTGTTGCTATATTTATTGAGGTTGCATAATTACCACCAATAAAATCAGCCCCATCTTTTGGACCAACTTTTCCAGACTCAAACCCTCTTAGTTTGCTTGACGGTAAAAACAATCTATCAGAAAGTTTAATATCTTTACCCGCTAAAGAATTTGCAGTTTTACCAAAAAAACCAATCGAAAAAACATTTTCATCTATCCATTCTTTATAGATTTTATAATCATAAGTGTTGGTCAGGGTATAACTTTCACTTATTAAAGGAATATTTTGCGTGAACCTACTAATATAACCATCAGAGGTTTTGTATCTTTGGTCTCTCTTATCATAACTAAAAGTTTGATTAAAAAAAGTATCAAAATATGACCCTTCTTGTTTTTTCATACTAGCAGAGGCTGTGCTATCGGTTTCTAGTTTTTCAACATACGAAGAAACACCTGTATTCCAATAAAGGTCATCATAAAACTCGAAACCACTTCCAACAGAAAAACCAGTTTTATTTGACTTATAACCAAAATTTTTAAGTCTATCTGTGATCGTACTTTCCAATGAGGTGTTTAATGATCTGTTAGAGCCCTTATAGTTAGGATTATTCATTGAAATAATTCCTTTAAGACTTTCAGTGCTGACTGAAATATCAGATGCAAACTCTATACCTCTACCAAGAAAATTATTTTCTGATACGCCAAAAGCAAAAGTTCCACCACCAGTACCAACACCAGCTCCAGCCATAATTTCCCCTGTAGGTTTTTCTTCAACTGTAATATTAATTATTTTTTTATTTTCATTATCGATATCTAAAATTTCAGACTCAACTTTACTAAAAAAATTAAGTCCTCTTAAGTTATTTAATGTTCTGGTTTGAAGTAACTCATTAAAAGCATCTCCTTCATCAACCAGAAGATTATTTCGAATTACTTCTTCACGGGTAATATTATTACCTAATATGTTAATTTTTTCGACATAGAATTTTTCTGACTCATCTATATCGAATGTAAGATTAATTAAATTGTCTTCTATACTCTCGTTAACAGTAGATTTTAGAAACTCAAATTGTTCATTCAAAACAATTTTATCAATTTCATTTAAAATTTTATCAATGGAGTTGAGAGAATAATTTTCTCCTTTAAGATTTTTAAAGATATTATCTAATTGCTGAAAATTAGCACGATCATAATCTAATGGAAGATTAAGATTAAATTCATTAAAATAAAATTTATTACCAGATGAAATATTGTAGATTATTTCAAACTCATCATTACCAAGATAGTTAGCAAATGACGACTCAATTACAACGTTAAAAAAACCTTTATTCTTATAAAAATTATTCAACAATCTTTTATCATAATTAATTAAATTTTCATTCAAATATTTTTTACCAGAAAGAAACTTCCAAAATTTATATTCCTCACTAATAATTATATTTTTTAATGTGCTGTCTTTAAATTTTTTATCCCCAATAAATGAAATTTTTGAGATTTTTGATTTTTCACCAAGTTCAATTTGGTAAAGGAGATCAATTTTATTATCGCCTAAATCTTGATAGGAAGATGTGACTTTAGAAAAGTAATAACCATCATCTTTAAGAAAACTTAATATAGCTGATTCATCCTTTTTAATTAAAGTTGAGTTATAAGAGGATCTATTTTTTAAAGATAAAATTTCATATAAAGATTCTTTTGTTTTTTTTCTATTAATTCCCTCTATTAAAACTGTTTGAATTATTGGATTTTCCAATACATCTATAGTTAGATTATTATTTTCAATTTTAACTGTAACATCTTTAAAAAAACCAGATTTATATAATTTTTTTAAAATTTCATTTATGGAATTTTCGTCTAAAGGTATGTTATCTAGAATTTCTGAAAAAACTAATATTGTTTCATTAGATATTCTCTCATTACCATTAATAATGATTTTTTCATAATTTTTTGAGTTTGACGAAAATGTCAAAAAAATAGAGAATAATATTAATTGAATAAAAAATCTAAACATAGCGAGTTTATACACTCATAGAGCTAATTTTTAAACTTACATAATCATTTAAATTTTGAATTTCATCAATATTTCTGGGCTTCATTGACTTAAATTTATTGAATTCAGGAGTATTACAAATTTTTATCAATGTATTAGATATATCATTAAATTTAATCTTATTATTTAAAAAAAGTTTCACTAATTTATCATTTGCACTCACAATTATAGTCTCAAATAAAGAATCTTCATTACTCAAATTATTAAGAATTTTAATTACTGGGAATCTAATATTATCAATTTTTTTAAGATTTAGATTATTTAACGTTTTAATATCGATATTTTTTGATTTAAGTTTTTTGTCGGTATTAAAATAAATAGAATTAAATATTGGAATTGTCATGTTGGTATCATGAACTAAAAGTTTCGATAAACCATTATTAAATTTTACTATTGCATGCAGGTATGACTTTGGATGAATTAATATTTCAAGTTGTTTATAATTTAAGTTAAAGATTTTTTTTGCTTCTATAATTTCAAAAACTTTATTCATCATTGTAGCAGAATCGATTGTAATTTTTTTTCCCATCGACCAATTAGGATGTTTTAATGCATCTTTAACTGAAATATTTCTAAATTTTTTTAATGATAAGTTTCTAAAAGGACCTCCAGAAGCTGTTATGTAAATTTTTTCAAAATTGTTTTTTTTATTGTTATCTAATAGTGACCAAATAGAAAAATGTTCAGAATCTACTGGTACAAAATATGTTTTATATTTTTTTAAATCTTTTTTAATTAAATTCCATCCACATATGATGGATTCTTTGTTTGCTATCGCTATAGTTTTGGTAAATTTAATAATATCCAAAGTTGGTTTTAATCCGTCAAATCCTGAAATTGCACACATTGAATAATCAATTTTATTATTTGTATTAAAAATTTTGTTTAATGAATCAAAGTTATTAAAAACTTTAACTTTAGCATTTTTCAAAAGTTTGGTTGTAATTAAAAAAGAATTATAATCGGTGACAATTACATTTTTAACATTAAACAATTTAACTTGTTTTATTAATTTCTTATAATTTTTATTTACTGTGAGTAATTCAATTTTAAAGTTTTTTTGATCATCTTTAATAATCTTTAATAATGATGATCCAATAGAGCCTGTAGATCCAAAAATTGCAATTTTTTTCATACTAAATAAATATAAACAAAAAAATCCCAAGTGGTATTGCAAAAATTATTCCATCTATTCTATCTAAAACTCCTCCATGGCCAGGCAGCAAATCACTCGTATCTTTAACTTTTGCTTTGCGCTTTAAAAGTGAAATAAATAGATCTCCTAATTGAGATGTTAGGGAAATAATGATTGTTATTAAAAAAAGATTTCCTATTGATTGATCAATTTGAACTTTATAAAAAAAGGGGATCAACAGCATGGAGAACATGAAAGAACCAATTGATCCAGAAATTGTTTTATTAGGGCTGATTTTAGTTAGTTTTTTTCCTTTAAATATTTTTCCACAAACAAGCCCTCCTATGTCTGACAATATTGCAATTAAAACAGAATATAAAAGGTAGATTTTAAGATTAGAATTCTCTGATTCTATAGTAAAAATTAAATAAACTAATCCTGATAAATAAATTAATGATAAAGCTTTATAAGAGAATCTAAAAAATTTATCCTTTAAAATATCTTTTTTAAAAATTTTTGATATTAATGCATAAAATTCAATCCATGAAATTATTGCTATAATAATTAAAGAAATTATCATTATATACGAGTAAAAAAACATTCCTATTAAAAGAGCAATAAGAAGTATTGAAGTTAAAATTCTTTTTTTTATATTTGAATTCATTAAATTGATCCGAAATTTCTTTTAATATTTTTAAATTTATTCATAATTTTATCAAAATCTTTACCTTTAAAATCAGGCCATAATTTTTTTTCAAAAAATATCTCTGTGTAAGATAGTTGCCAAAGTAAAAAATTGCTTAGTCTATTGGTATTTCCAGTTCTTATTAAAATATCAGGATTCGGTAGATGCTTTGTATACAAATTGTTATCTATATTTTTTTCATTTATTGTAATTTTTTTTCGTTTAATTTTTTTTACGGTATTAATTAATTCAATTTTCGAACCATAGTTTAAAGCAATATTAACTTGTAACGTTTTTTTATTAAAAGTTTTTTTTTCTGATAATTTAATTAATTTTTGAAGTTTTGTAGGTAATTTATTTAATTCACCAATAAACTTAAGCTTAATATCTTTTTCAATAATTTTACTAATCTTTTTTCGTAAAAAGTTTTCTAATAATTTAAATAAAAAAACAATTTCATTTTTGGGTCTTTTCCAATTTTCAGAAGAGAAGGTATAAAGAGTTAAAAACTTAATTTTATGGTTAATGCAATGATTAATGATTAAATCGACTGTGTTTAAACCAGCTCTATGACCTGCATTTCTTGATTGTTTATGCTTAACGCCCCATCTACCGTTTCCATCCATGATGATGGCAACATGTTTAATTGGGTTCATATGGTCATTATTTCTTTTTCTTTGACTTCAACTTTAGTATCTATGATTTTAATATGTTCGTCTGTAAATGATTGTACTAATTTTTCATTAATCTTTTCTTCATCTTCACTAATTATTTTTTCTTTAACTAGGTTTTTTAAATCATCATTGGCTTCTCTTCTAATATTTCTAATTGAGATTTTACACTTTTCACCCATAGATTTGATTAATTTTTTAATCTCAGTTCTTCGTTCTTCATTTAAGTCTGGTACAGGAAGTCTAATTAATTGACCATCAATTTGAGGATTTAAACCTAATTCTGATTTTTTAATTGCAGTATCAACAAGTGGCACATTATTAAGATCCCAAACTTGAATATTAATAGTTCTAGCATCTGGAGTTGTTATGCTTGATACTTGATTTAAAGGCATTGCTTGTCCATAAACATCAACCTTAACAAGATCTAACATCGAGGAATTTGCTCTGCCAGTTCTTAATGATGTTAACTCTTTCTGAAAAACCTCAATGGTTTTATCCATCTTCTGGCTATATGTTTTTTCATTAAACATTTATTCACCTATTTTAATTCTTAGAAAATTGTTAATCTTTAAATCGGGTATGTTTAGTTCTTTTATGATATCTTGAACTTTCTTTTTTGGTTCCATAACCCAGGCTTGTGTTAATAAGGCATTTTCTTCTTTAAATTTATTCATTTTACCTAAACTAATCTTTTGTGCAATATCCTCTGGTTTTCCTGAGTTTTTTAACTCTTCAGCAACAAGATCCTGTTCTTTTTGAAGAAGATCTTTATCAATTAAATCTGAACTTAGTGCCAAAGGATTTGAAGCTGCAATATGCATTGAAAGTTGTTTACCAAAAGCTTTAACATCTTCACTATCGTTTGAGGTCTCAAGTGAAGTTATGACTGATAATTTAGACAAATTATCTTTAACTACAGTATGCAAATAATTAAAGTTTTTAGAACCTGGTTGGCTAAATGTTTTAGCTTTACCAAGTGTTATCTTTTCTCCCATTTTTGCAATTAATGCAACAAGGCTATCTTCAACTGTTTCTCCATTTGCCATTTTTGATTTATTGAGTTTCTCTAAGTCAGATGAATTTTGATTATTCAGTTCACTTAATTCTTTTGCAAAGGATACGAAGTCATCATTTTTAGCAACAAAATCTGTTTCACAGTTAATTTCAATAATAGATATTTTATTTTCATCGCCTGAAGTTGCAATAACACCTTCTTTAGCATCTCTTGACATTTTTTTTGAAGCTTTAGAAATTCCTTTTACTCTTAAAATTTCAACAGCTTTATCTAGGTCGCCTCCAGATTCTTTGATTGCTAAATTACAATCTTTAAATCCAGCACCAGTTGCTTCACGTAATTGTTTTACTTTTTCTATATCACTCATGTTAATTTAGTTTTTCCTTATCTTTTTTTGAAAATTTAGCATCTAACTTCTCTCTATCAATCTCCTGAAT
The DNA here is from genome assembly GCF_059417945.1 of Candidatus Pelagibacter sp. PS_17. Taxonomy (NCBI): domain Bacteria; kingdom Pseudomonadati; phylum Pseudomonadota; class Alphaproteobacteria; order Candidatus Pelagibacterales; family Candidatus Pelagibacteraceae; genus Candidatus Pelagibacter; species Candidatus Pelagibacter sp. PS_17. The sequence continues at coordinate 513,978 of NZ_CM182073.1, read as the reverse complement.
AGTTTTTGATGAAGTTTCTTTTGTTTTTGTATCATCAACATCTGGTTTTTCTTCAGATTTAGATGGAGCAGCTTTTTTTGCATTTTCAATAGTTTCTTTTACTAAATTGCAATACAAATCAATCGCTCTTCTAGCATCATCGTTACCTGGAATTGGGTAATCAATACCATCAGGATTAGAATTGCTGTCAAGAATAGCACAGATTGGAATACCTAATTTAGAAGCTTCAGCAATAGCTAGAGATTCATAATTAGTATCAATAATAAAAACTAGATCGGGAACCTTTTTCATTTCTGCAATTCCACCTAATGCTCTTTCTAATTTATCTTTTTTAACACTCATCTTTAATAGTTCTTTTTTTGTAAAGCCTCTATTTTCAGCTACAAGATCAGCCTCATATTTTTTCATCTTTTTAATTGATCCTGAGATTGTTCCCCAGTTGGTTAGCATTCCACCTAACCATCTGTAGTTTACAAAGTATTGTCCAGTTTCTTTTGCAACTTCAGCAATAGCTTCTGATGCTTGTTTTTTTGTAGATACAAAAAGAATTTTGCCATTATTGGCTATCGTATTGTAAACTTTTTCCAAAGCTACATTGGTTAGTTCTAATGTTTGAGTTAAATCAATAATGTGAATTGAATCTCTTTTTCCAAAAATGTATTTTTTCATCTTTGGGTTCCATCTTAAGGTCTTATGACCTAAATGAACGCCTGCTTCTAATAGTTGTTGGATAGTTAGACTTGGTATTTTCATATTTATTCCCGGTTAAGCCACCACAGTAATTTCCATTTAAGGACCGGAGGTATAAAACCACAAACTGTGTGAGTGTTAATTTAATTTAAGAGTTATTTACAAATTATTTATAAAACAAACAAGTCTTTTTTAATGAATAGTTGTCGAAATATCTTTATTTCTGATAATATTGATAGATTTCCTGTCAATAAGACGCTTGTTTTTCAATTTAAAGCTAATTTCATTGTTTTTATCAGTTATATTAATTTTTACCTCAGTTGTCCCCTCTTCATTCACTAAATCAGATATTTTATCGATGTCTTTAATTGATTTAATATTAAATAAAATTTCGTTAACAGGCTTATTAAAAAGATCCTTGAGAGATGCAATTTTTTGAACATTTATTCTTTTAAATCTATTTTCATCGTTAGAAATGGTTTTGATCAAAGTTATGATTAAGGAGCTACCCTCCACTAAAGCCTCTCTATTAAGTTCTAAAATATCTGAAAAAATAAACAGCTCAAAAACGCTAGTTAAATCAGTGAACTTAATAACTCCGTATGAATTACCTTTTGCAGTTTTTCTTTCAGTGATTTTTAAAAGTGTAGCTGCAATATTTGCCTCTTTTATTGTATCATCCAAATTAAATTGTGCGTAATCAACAATTTTATAGTCATCAAAAATTTCTTTAAATTGATTTAAAGGATGGTCAGATATAAAAAAACCAATAGCTTCAAATTCTCTTGATAAACGATCCTCAAACTTCCAATCATCAATATTTAGAACTATTTCATTATCCTGTTCTTCATCTGAACCAAAAAGATCAATTTGATTTGCTGCTTTGTTTTCATAAATATTTTTTGTTTTTAAAATAAAATTTGGAATAGAATTAAATAAGGCTTGTCGATTGTTATCTATATTATCAAAAGCTCCTGCTTTAACCAGACCTTCTAATTGAAGTTTATTTATATCTTTAGGATTAACTCTATTTAAAAAATCATTTATAGATTTAAAATCTCCATTTTCATTTCTTTCTTTAACAACATTTGATATTGCTTCATAGCCAACACTTTTAATTCCACCAAGTGCATAATAAAAATTATTGTCATCAAATTGAAAATCTGCAAAGCACTTATTAATATCAGGTCGTATAACTTTAATATTAATTCTTTTTAGTTCTTCATGGAATTCACCCAATTTATTTTGATTTGAAATATCCATTGTCATAGATGCTGCAAAAAACTCTTTAGGATAATAGGTTTTTAAAAAAGCTGTTTGATAGGAAATTATAGCATAAGCAGCAGCATGACTTTTGTTAAATCCATATTCGGCAAATGGTTCAATTTTTAAAAAAATACTTGCTGCAACATCTTTGCTAATTCCATTTTTCAAAGCACCAGCAATAAATCCCAGTTTCTGCTTTTCTAATTCGGCTCTTTTTTTTTTACCCATAGCTCTTCTTAAAATATCTGCCTCACCAGCAGTAAAACCAGAGAGTTTTTGTGCTATTTGCATCACTTGTTCTTGATAAATAATAACTCCATAAGTAGGTTTTAAAATATCTTCAAGTAGTGGATGTAAGTAATCAGGTGTTTGTCTTCCGTGTTTACAGTCATTGTAAATTGGTATGTTGTTCATAGGTCCTGGACGATAAAGAGCAACAAGAGCAATAATATCTTCAATATGGTTAGGTTTCATTTGCAACAATGCTTCGCGCATACCAGCACTTTCAACTTGAAATAATCCAACAGTGTTACCAGAAGATAAAAGTTCAAAAACTTTTTGATCATCAAAATCAATATCTTCAATTTTGAAATCTTTAACTTTTTTATTAATCAATTTTTGTGTTCTATTAATAACTGTTAAAGTTTTTAATCCTAAAAAATCAAACTTGATTAAGCCAGCATTTTCTGCTGAATACATGTCAAATTGTGTTGATGGTAACAGCAAGTCTGCTGCAGCATCTTTGTATAAAGGTACAACTTCAGTTAATTTTCTATCAGCTATTACAACGCCTGCTGCATGAGTTGCTACATTTCTATTTAAACCTTCTAATTTTAAAGAAAGATCAGTTAATTTTTTTACACGTGGGTCTTCATTAACTAATTTTTGAAGTCGTGGTTCACTATTAATACACTCAGTTAGACTTTGAGGTCTAGAGGGATCAAAAGGGATCATTTTTGAAATACTGTCAACAAAACCATATGGTAGACCTAATACTCTACCAACATCTCTAATAACCATTCTTGCTTTTAATTTTCCAAATGTAATTATATGAGCAACACTATCTTTATATTTTGTAGTTAAATATTTAAAAACAAGATCTCTTTTTTCCTCACAAAAATCTATATCAAAGTCAGGCATTGATACTCGATCAGGGTTTAAAAATCTTTCAAATATTAAATTAAATTTAATCGGATCAACATCCGTAATGGATAAACACCAAGCAACCAGTGAGCCAGCACCAGAACCTCTACCAGGTCCTACTGGAATATCGTTATTTTTAGCCCATTTAATATAATCAGATACAATCAAAAAATAACTTGGATATTTCATTTCGATTATGATTTTTAACTCATGATCTAGTCTGTCTTTGTATTTCAAGAATTTATCATCTGTTTTTAAATTATTTTCTTCAATTTTAAAAACTTTCTGAAATTTTTCTTTTAATCCGTCTAGCGAATCTTTTTTAAGTATTTCATCAGCACTACCTCCTTTTTCAGAACTAATATTTGGAAGTACAGGTTTTGAAAACTGTGGTCTAAAATTACATTTAAATGGTAAATTGAAGTTATTTTCTAAAGCTTCAGGAAGATCTGAAAATAGCTTTGACATTTCTTCATTAGATTTAAAATAATGCTGGTTGCTATATTTAATTCTATTTTTTTCATTAACATAAGTTTTAGAACCAATGCACGTTAAAGCATCATGAGCTTCGTGCATGTCAGGTGTTAAGTAATAAACTTCATTTGTAGCTATAATTGGTATTTGAATTTTTAAAGATTGTTCTAAATTGAATTTTTCAAAAGCAATTTCGTTTTGATCACCATGTCTTTGGATTTCTAGGTAAAAATTATCATTAAATTTTGATGATAAGCTTCTATATAGTTTTGATATTTCATCTAAACGACCTTTTTCAAATAGTTTACCAAATAAACCTTGAATAGTCCCGGAAAGTAAGGACACGCCCTCAGTGTCTATTAAAAGTTCTTTTACATCTAAATGAGGGTCAGATAATGCATCATTTTCAAGGTAAGACCTTGAGGAAAGTTCAATAATTCTCTTATATCCATTTTCGTTAAGAGCTATTAGGGGTAATAGCCCTGTTGTATCTTCAAATTTAAAATAGATTTGAGTGCCAATAATTGGCTGTGTACCAACCTTAGAAATATTTTCAGCAAACTCTAATGCACCACATAAATTAGATGTGTCTGAAATACCTAAGCAAGGTATTTTTTTTTCTTTACAAAAATCTTTTAAGTTATCAATTTTGATAGCACCTTCACAAATTGAATACTGTGTATGAATTTTTAAGTGATTAAAATTTTGATTATTTAATTCTGGCATTGATAGCTTTTATATTACCATCAATCATTTCTAATTTGCAATCAGCCATATTAGCAAAAAATCTATTGTGAGTTGCATAAATTATTAATCTATTTTTATTTTTTAATTTATATAAAATATTAAAAACCTCTTTAGCAGTAGTATGATCTAAGCTGCCAGTAGGCTCGTCTGCTAATATAATTTCAGGTTCATTAATTAGTGCTCTAGCCATTGCAATTCTTTGCATTTCACCTCCTGATAGTTCAGATGGAAAATGAGCTTCACGTGATGAAAGACCCATTGTTTTTATAATTTCTTTTGCTCTTTCAATTGAATTTTTTTTATCATTTGTTAAAGCTAAACCAGCTAAATAAACATTCTCTAATGCAGTAAAATCTGGAAGTAAATTATTTTGTTGATAGATAATACCAATTTTACTTGATCTAATTTTATCATTTTTCGCATTTTCATTAAAGTTTACTGGTGTTTTATTAATTATCAATGAACCAGTGGTAGGTTTATCTATTAGTGACAAAACATTTAATAATGTAGACTTTCCAGATCCAGATGGACCAACTAGAGAATAAATCTTACCTTTTGTAAAAGAATAATTAATTTTTTTTAAAACATTTATTTTTTTATTGTTAGAAAAAGATTTAGATATGTTCTTTAATGATATCAAATTATTCATACTTAAGTCCTTTAACAGGGTCTAATTTTGAAGCTTTTATTGCTGGAAAAATTGAAACGATAATAGTTATAAAAATTGAACAAAGAGAAATTATAAAAATTGAAGTTGGGTTTATTTCAGAGGGCATTGTGCTCAAAAAATAAATCTCTTCAGGAAATAAGCTAATATTAAATGTATTACTTAAGAATTCTCTCAGGTTTTCAATGTATAGAGAAAATATTACACCTAAAAAGATTCCAAAAAGTGTTGCTGTAGTTCCAATAATAACACCAACAAGGAAAAATATCTTAACAATAGACTTGTTCATGACACCAATCGACTTGAGTATAGCTATATCTCTTGTCTTATTTTTAACTAAAATTGTAAGACCCGAAATAATGTTAAAAGCAGCTACTATAATAATCAAAGATAAGATTATAAACATTACATTTCTTTCAACCTTTAATGCAGAAAACAATGAGCTATTCATATCAGCCCAACTATATACAAATTCATTTTTGAATATTTCTTGAATTTTATTTTTTGCTTCTTCAATATTTGATGGTTTGTTCAAATAAATTTCTAGGTTACGGTCTTCTTTTTTAAAACTAAAAAAGTTTTCCAATGTTTCTAAATTTATAAAAGCAATATTTGCATCAAAATCCGCTAAACCACTATCAAAGATAGATCTAATAATAAAAGTTTCTTGCCGGGGTAGACTTCCTATTATTGTTTCAATGCCTACTGGAGACATTATTGATACTTTATCTCCTACACTAAGATCTAAATTAAAACTTAATTCTTTACCTATTGATATCGAATTCTTTGTTAATTGGTTTGATTTACCAATTAAGTTTCCTTTTTTTACAACATCAAGTTTTAGAAAGTTTTCTCTACTATAACCTCTTAAAATTAAACCTTTAGTGTAGTTTTTACTAATAACAATTGCTTCACCAGAATTACTAAGTATTAATTCTTTTGAAATTAATTTTAGATTTTCACTATTTAGTTTTTCTAAATTAATAGAAGTTTCATATGGCTTAACAGTGACATGAGCATTAAATCCTACAATCTTACTAATTAACTCACTTCTAAAGCCATTCATAACAGACATCACAATAATAAGTACTGCAACACCAAGGCTAATTCCAATAAATGAAAAAATGGATATTATATTTAAAAAACCGTCTTTTTTTCTGGTTTTTAAATATCTAAGTGTAATTTCTTTTTCTAATGCAGAAATCAATTTTTTAATTTTTGTTCAGTTAAAATTTGAGTTATTTGATCTAGTGTTAAACTTTTAGGATCCTTTCTAATCTCTTTAAACTCTAGTAAATTATCTTGTGAATTTTTTCCTAAAATTATTTGATAAGGCACACCTATCAAATTAAATTTTTTAATTTTAGATGAAAGATTTTCATCCATATCATCAATAATTGTATCAATATTTTTACTTTCAAAATGTTTAAAAAGTTTATTCGCTTTATCTAATGCCGATGTATCATTTTTGTTAATCATAGGTATTATTGCAAGTTCGTATGGTGCTACAGAAAATGGCCATTTCATTATTTCATCTTTTTGATCATATTTAGCTTCTATAATTGCTCCAACTAGCCTTGATACACCAATTCCATAAGATCCCATTTTAACAAAATCTTTTTTGCCACCTGGGAGATCTACAGCTGCATTTAAAGCTTTTGAATATTTATCTCCAAAATAAAAAATGTGACCTACCTCTATACCTTTTGTAATTAACCTATTTTCTTCTGACACCTTTTCTTCAAATTCATTTTTATTAAATTTTTCATCAGCTACAGCGTAATATTGTTCATATTTTTTTCTTAAGTCTTGTAAGGATTGTCTATCCAATACAGTTCCTTCACTACCTAAATCAAAAACTCTTTTATCTGTAAAAATTTTACTTTCTCCTGTATCTGCTAAAATAATAAATTCATGAGATAAATTTCCACCAATTGGTCCCGTATCAGCTGCCATTGGTATTGCTGAAAGTTCTAATCTTTTAAATGTTTTTAAATATGAGAAAAAGAATTTATTATACGAGAATGTTGCATCTTCGTCATTAACGTCAAACGAATATGCATCCTTCATATAAAACTCCCTACCTCTCATTATTCCAAATCTTGGTCTAACTTCATCTCTAAATTTCCATTGTATATGATATAATAATTGAGGAAGTGATTTATAAGATTTTACACTTGATCTAAATATATCAGTAACTAACTCTTCATTGGTTGGTCCATAAAGCATTTCTCTACCTTGACGGTCTTTAATACGAAGCATTTCATCACCATAATCGTCATAACGACCACTTTCTTTCCAAATATCACTGGGCTGTATAGTTGGCATAAGTATTTCTTGGGCACCAATTTTATTTTGTTCTTCTCTTACTATTTGTTCAATTTTTTTCATCACCTTAAAACCTAAAGGTAGCCATGAATAAATACCTGCTGAGGATTGTTTAATCATACCAACCCTTAGCATTAACTGATGTGATTTAATTTTTGCTTCTGATGGGTTATTTTTTAATATTGGAATGAATGACTTTGAAATGTACATTTTAATTAATTATATATCTTAAATTTAAATATTCATATTTTATCAATAAATAAATTATCACGAAAATAACTGTTGTTATACCAGTACAATAAATGAATTTTTTTAGCATCTTAGGATTTTCAGGAGAACCTGCGTCTTCACCATCAATTTTGATAGATTTTTGTCTATTTACATCAATTGGAAGGATTGTAAAAAAAACTATCCACCAAATTATTATATAAATTATAGCAAGACCTGTTGCACTCATTTAAATTCTTACTAGGTTGATATTGATAAATGGTCTTTTACCAGTGAAATCTTTAGCACATTTTCTACATGTTATTTTTAAAGCATCAATTAAATTAAATTCTTGCTTTTTACTTTTTATAGAAAAAGTTCTAGTTGTTTTTTCAATTGCTTCTTCTAATTCGTATATAAACTCATCAACATCATAAACAGGCAGTCCTCTAAAAGTTAACACGGGTCTTTTGTGGATATTACCTTTTGCAGTAATTAAAATAGTAACCTCCATATATCCATTTGCACTAATGTTTTTTCTATCTTTGATTGATTGAGCATCTTCTTCTACACTCATATTACCATCCAAATAAAGTCTACCACTTGGTGCTTTATCAAAAACATGTGGTTTACCAGGTGCTAATTTTACAATATCTCCATTTTCAACTTGAACAGGATGTGGAACTTTCATTTCTTTAGCAAACTTGATATGTTCAATCATATGTCTGTGTTCACCATGAACAGGAACTGCGCACTGAGGTTTTACCCAATCGTACATCTCTCTAAGATCATCTCTATTGGGGTGTCCAGAAACATGAACAAATTCACTTTCTTCTGAAATAACTTCAACACCATCTTTAACTAGTTGATTTTGTAATTTATACAATTTTTTCTCATTACCTGGAATAATTTTTGAAGAAAAAATAACAGCATCATCTTTTTCAATGAATACATCTGGGTGAGTATTACTAGAAATTCTCATTAGTGCTGCCATAGGTTCCCCTTGGCTACCTGTACAAAGATAAACTATTTTTTCTCTAGCAATTTTTTTGGCATCACGCGCATCGATAGGTTCTATAACATTTTTTAAATAACCACATTGTCTTGCTGCTTTAAATATTCTATGCATGGACCTTCCTACTAAAGATATTTGTCTACCAGTTTTTTCTGCACAATAAAAAGCTGTTTCCATACGTGCAACATTTGATGCAAAAGAAGCCATAACAATTCTTTTTTTAAGGCTACCCATGATATTTAATAAGCTTTTTCTAACATCTAACTCTGAACCAGCTTTACCCATGCTAAATACATTTGTTGAATCACAAATCATAGCAAGCACACCCTCATTACCAATTTCTTTAAGTCTATCTGAATTGATCTTTTCACCAATAAGTGGCTCAGGATCAATCTTCCAATCACCAGTATGCAATATTACACCTGCTGGAGTTTCAATTCTAAGACCATTAGGCTCAAGGATTGAGTGAGTTAGAGTTATATATTCTATTTTAAATGGATCTAAATTTACTATTCCATTTAATTGAACTATTTTGAGAAACTTGGTTACATCTATATTTTTTTCTTTAAATTTTTCTTTTATTAAAACCGCAGTAAATGGAGTTGCAAAGATTTTACATTTAAGTTGAGGCCAAAGATGTGCGATCGCACCAATATGATCTTCATGTGCATGAGTTAAAATAATTCCTAAAAGGTCATCCTTTTTATCAACAATAAATCCAGGATCTGGGTAAATAAGATCAATACCGGGTAAAGTATCATCAGCAAATGTAACCCCAATATCAACCATGATCCATTTATGCTCACCAGGTTTACCGAAGGCAAATAGGTTCATATTCATGCCAATTTCTCCGGACCCTCCTAAAGGGCAAAATAATAATTCATCTTTCATATTTATTTAATTAAAGTAGTGGCTCTGATTAGGCCTTTAATTGTTATGTCTTTATTTAATGTAACTTTCGTTTTTATTGAATTTTTGAATAAACCAGAAAATCCTCCAGTAATAATAATTTTAAAGGACATCTTAGTCTCTTTCTTAATTAAATTAACAATATTGTCAATTAAACCCTCATATCCCCAAAAAAAACCTGCTCTAACAGCACTAATAGTGTTTAAACCAATTACTCTATTTGTTTTTTTTAAATTGATCTTTGGAATTTGTGATGCTTTATCGGTTAATGTATCCAATGAGAGTTTAACACCAGGTGCTATAACGCCACCATGATAAGTATTTTTAATCAAAACATCAAATGTGGTTGCAGTTCCAAAGTCTAAAATTATAAAATTATCCTTATTATTAATGATGCTAATTGCATTTGCTAATCTATCTGAACCAATTTGTTTATAATTAACTTTAATCTTAATCAATTTATTTAAATTAAGTTTTTTTAGTTCGTGACACTTAATTTTATAAACTTTTTTAAAAAAGATTTTAACTGCATTAAATTTTTTTGGTACGACGCTGCAAAATAAACATTTATTAATTGATTTATTTTTTAAATTTAGGCCAAGTAAAGATTTATTAAGTGAGGAGTGATTTATTTTTTTTGTTAACAAAATAACACGTTTAATGATAATATTTTTAGAGTTTACTAAACAAATTTTAGTTTCAGTATTTCCTATATCGCCAACAATAATCATTTTAAATTTCTATCTAAGTTTTTTATATTAAATTTAGGAAACATTGGAATAAAAGTTTCATAAATTCTTTTTAACCTTAAAGCAGCATAATTAGGGGTAATTTTGATACCAGTTAAGTCAAACAAATTTGTAGTTAAATAGTTTTTTATAGTTGGACTCTTAGTCAAATTTATACCCACTCCAACAACAATAAATTTTTCACCAGATTTGGTTAATATTTCTTGTAAAATACCTGAAATTTTCATTCTATTTATTAATAAATCATTTGGTTTTTTAATTGTAATTTTACCATTATAAAATTTTGATAATAATTTTTTAACTAAAAGACAGTTAACTTTTGTTAAATCTTTCAATGATAATTGGACTTTGTTAATTTTAAAAAAAATACTAACAAATAAATTTCCTTTAAAAGAAGTCCATTTTTTTCCATATTGACCCCTTCCCTTTTTTTGCTTTTCAGCAATTATAATTCCAGATTTATTATTGGTTTTATTAATTATTTGTATGGCTAGATCGTTAGTACTATTTACAGTTTTAAAATTAAACTTTTTTAATTTCATTAAATAATATTAATTCTAGATACAATTTCCACTAATTTGCTTGGAAAAATAAAATATAAGAGAATTAATAATGTTGAAAAAGTCAGGGATCCTTTTAGCCAAATATTATGATCTGTGTCATAACTTTCTTTTTCTTTATCAAAGTAAATAACTTTAATTATTTTGAGATAATAAAATGCAGCTATTACCGTTGATAAAAGACCTACAATAGCCAAGAAGTACATTGACTGCTCAATGACAGCTTTAAAAATATAAAATTTTGCAAAAAAACCAGCTAGTGGAGGAATCCCTGCTAATGAAAAAAGAATAGCTAGTAATGATAATGATAAAATTGGATGATTTTTTGATAGCCCTGATAAATCATCAATGGTTTCATAGTACGCATCATTTCTCTTTAACATCAATAGGCAACTAAAAAAGGCAAGATTCATAATCAAGTATATCGACATATATACAATGGAGCTTTGAATGCCTTCGTTTGAACCTGTAGACAAACCAGCTAGAGCATAACCCATATGACCAATTGAACTATATGCAATCAACCTTTTAAGATTATTTTGACCAATTGCAGCAATAGCACCAAAGATCATAGAGGCGATTGATAAAAATATTAATATAGGTTGCCATTGATCGATCATATTAACAAAAGGTATATATAAAAATCTTATAAATACCGTAAGAGCTGCAACTTTTGGTACAATTGCAAAGAATAATGTGACAGCAGTTGGAGAGCCTTCATACACATCTGGTGCCCACATATGGAATGGTACAGCTGATATCTTAAATGCCAAACCAACAAGTATAAAAACAATTCCAAATGTTAAACCATAATGAGATGAATTCATTAAATCACCAATAACATTAAAATTAGTTGATCCAGAAAACCCATAAACCAAAGAACATCCATACAACAATAATCCTGATGATAAAGCACTCAAAACAAAATATTTTAGTCCAGACTCTGAAGACTTTAATTGATCTCGATTAAATGATGCTAACACATATAAAGCTAAAGATTGCAACTCAAGACCTATATAAAAAACCATAAGATCATTTGAACTGATCATTACCATCATGCCTAAAATTGAAGAAAGAATTAAAACTGGATATTCTATTAAAAAAATCTTAAATATTTTGAGATATCTTGTTGAAATTGATAAAACAAATGCACCTCCTAAAATAGTGAGTATTTTCATAAATGATGAAAGATTATCCACAACGTAACCATCATTAAATAGTGAAATATTTTGATCTAACGGATTATTAAAAATTAAAATACCCGTAATAAGTAAAGATCCTACTGCAAGATTATGAACAATATTTGAGCTATTCTTTTTATAAACTCCAAGAAGCAATAAAAACATTATAGACAAAGAGATAAATATTTCAGGTAGTATAAAATTTAAATTATCCATTAATTTTGTATCTCTGTTATATTCATATTTAAGTTAAAATTGTACATCTCTATTAAATCTTTTACAGAAATTTCAATCGTGTTAATAAGAGGTTCTGGATAAAATCCAAAAAATAAAACTGGTATTGCTAAACACCACAAAATAAATTTTTCTGAATTATTAAGGTCAGGCATTTTTAAAAGTTCTTTATTTTTAATTTCTCCAAATACAACTCTTCTATATAGCCACAACATATATGCGGCGCCAAAAATAACACCTAAACTAGCTATAACTGCTACTAAGAAATTATCTTTAAATGCCCCCATTAGTATTAAAAATTCACCTATAAAACCACTAGTACCGGGTAAGCCTAATGCAGCTAAAGTGAAAAGCATAAATAATATAGAATATTTAGGCATAACCGAAACTAAGCCACCGTAAGTTGCTATTAATCTGGAGTGCATACGATCATAAACAACTCCAACACATAAAAACAATGCTGCTGAAACCAAACCATGACTTATCATTTGAACTATACTTCCTTCAATACCTTGTTGGGTAATTGTAAAAATACCTAATGTAACAAATCCCATGTGTGCAACTGAAGAATACGCTATTAACTTTTTCATGTCTTCTTGCATCAGCGCAACAAGAGATGTGTATACAATAGCAATCAAACTCAAGGCATAAACTAGAGGCGTAAATAAATCAGAAGCTACTGGGAAAAGTCCTAAAGAAAACCTAATAAACCCATAGCCAGCCATTTTAAGTAATATAGCTGCAAGCAAAACAGAGCCAGCAGTAGGCGCTTCAACGTGAGCATCTGGCAACCAAGTGTGTACAGGCCACATTGGAGTTTTGACAGCAAAAGAACTAAAGAAAGCTAACCATAATAAATTTTGATATTTAGTGTCTATACCAAGTTCATAAAGCTGAGTTATATCTGTGGTTCCTGATATCCAGTAGATCGAAATTATAGCAATTAGCATTAAAACAGAACCAAGCAATGTATATAAGAAAAATTTAAATGCTGAATATACTCTTCTTGCTCCACCCCATATTCCAATTATTAAAAACATAGGTATTAATCCAGCTTCAAAAAATAAATAAAATATAACAAGATCAAGAGAGCAAAAAACACCAATCATTAAACTTTCCATTACTAAGATAGCAATCAGGAAATCTCTAAGTCTGTCTTTAACAGTATTGTTAACTGAGATTATACAAAGTGGTGTTATTAGCGCAGTTAAAACTATAAATAAGATTGATATTCCATCAATACCTATCTTATAATTAATAATTCCCTTTAACCATTCTCTATCTTCAACAAACTGAAAATCAGAAGTGGTTGGGTCAAACTGATACCAAAGGTATAAAGAAATTAAAAAGTTAACAAACGATGTAAATAAAGCAACATATTTACCTGTATTAGAATTCTTATCTTTAGAAAATAATAAAAACAAAGAACCCACTACAGGAAGTAAAATTAAAGATGATAAAATTGGAAAATTCATTAATTCAAAATTAAAAATGTTAATAACGCAGAAAATCCTAATAATATCATAAATGCATATTGATAGATAAATCCACTTTGAAATTTACTTGCTTTTAAAGATAATCTATTAATCAATGAAGAAACTCCATCTGGTCCAAATTTATCAATAATTTTAACATCAACCACCTTCCAAAAAAATATTCCTAATTTTTTTGAAAATTTAATAAACAAAACATCATAAAGTTCATCGAAATACCATTTGTTTATTAAAAAGTTATGTAATGGTTTATTGGATTGAGCCATTCGATTTGGAATATCTTTATCTTTAACAAATAAATAATAAGCAATTGGAATGGAGGTCAATACAAGTGCTGGAGTAGTTAAAAGAAACCATAAAGGAGGGTGTTCTGTACTTAATGGATTTAAAAATTTAATTGAATCTCCCCAAAAACTATTTCCACTACTATTGCCAATGAACAAATCCTTAAATAAAAAACCAGCAAAAATAGCTCCAATAGCAAGTATAAATAAAGGTAAAAGCATTACTAATGGGGATTCGTGCATTTCGTTAATATTAATTTTTTTATTATTATAATCTCCATGAAACGTTTTAAAAATTAATCTCCAAGAATAAATTGATGTTAAAACAGCAGTCAAAATTCCTACACCTGCCGCATAATATCCTGTTGTATTTCCTTTAAGATACGCAAATTCTATAATTGCATCTTTTGAATAAAAACCAGATAAGAATGGAAAACCAGTAAGAGCTAATGTTCCAATAATCATAAATATATAGGTATATGGAAGTTTTTTATAAACACCTCCCATCTGATTAATATCTTGCTCATCTTTAAATGAGTGAATTACAGATCCAGAACCTAAAAAAAGTAAAGCTTTGAAAAAGGCATGAGTAAATAAGTGAAACATAGCAACATTATAAGCACCTACTCCTGCCGCAAAAAACATATAACCAAGCTGACTACAAGTTGAGTATGCAATTATTTTTTTTATATCAGTTTGCACTAAAGCTACAGTTGCAGCAAAAAAAGCTGTAGTCATTCCAACAACAGTAATTATATTTAGTGTAAGAGGTGAGTATTCAAAAATTGGAGAACATCTTACAACTAAAAAAACACCAGCTGTAACCATGGTAGCCGCATGAATTAAAGCTGAAACTGGTGTGGGGCCTTCCATGGCATCTGGCAACCAAGTGTGTAAGAAAATTTGTGCTGATTTACCCATTGCACCTATGAATAAAAGAATACAAATTAAATCAATTGCTCCAACATTCATTCCTAAAAATAAAAGTTTTTTTTCAACAATTTGTGGAATTTGATTAAAAACTTCTACATAGTTTACAGTACCAAATAAATAAAAGATTAAAAAAATTCCTAAAGCAAAGCCAAAATCACCTACTCTATTTACCACAAAGGCTTTTATTGCAGCTGCATTTGCTGTTTCTTTTTTAAACCAAAAACCAATCAAGAAATATGAACAAAGCCCTACACCCTCCCATCCAAAAAATAGCTGAAGAAAATTATCAGAGGTAACCAATGTTAGCATTGAAAAAGTGAAAAGTGACAAATAAGCCATGAATCTTGGCTTATGCGGATCATGAGACATATAACCAATTGAGTAAATATGCACTAAAGCTGAAACTAAAGTTACAACAACAAGCATTACAGATGATAAAGCATCAACTTTAATAGACCAATTAACATCTAAAGTTCCAGAGTTAATCCAAGTTGCTACAACTACATTACTTTCATATCCGTTAACAATTACTTGATAGAATAATATAATTGAAAGTAACGCTGAAATTGACACAAAAAGACTAGTTATAATTTCTGAATTCCTATCACCTAAATATTTACCAAAAAAACCTGAAGTTATTGAGGCTAATAATGGAAGAAATATTAAAGCTAATTCCATATTATCCTTTTAAACTGTCAATTTTCTCAACATCAATTGTTGATGAGTTTCTATAATAGACAACAATAATTGCTAAACCTATTGCCGCCTCTGCCGCTGCAACAGTTAATATAAAAAGAGTGAATATTTGACCAGAAATATCGTTTAAAAATATTGAAAATGAAACTAAATTAATATTTACAGCTAATAAAATAAGCTCAATACTCATTAAAATTACTATAATATTTTTTCTATTTAAAAATAATCCGACTATGCCGATAGTAAAAATTATTGCAGCCAATGTAAGATAGTGACCTAAACCTATACTAATCATCAGATTTAACTCCTTTATTGTTCTCAACATCAATTAATTCAACACCATCTGATCTTTCACGAGATATTTGACTAAAATAACTTTGTCTTTTAACTCCAGATCTTTGTCTAAATGTAAGAACAATAGCACCTATCATTGCAACTAATAAAATCATTCCACTTAACTGAAAAACATGAATGTAATCTGTATATAGAACGTAACCAATTGAATGAGTATTGGTTATATTTTTATCTATTGTTAAAGACATTGCCGAGACAAGATCAGGTTTATATTTCCATCCACCAATTACGATTATTAATTCGAAAAATATTATAACACTTACTATTAGTCCAATAGGTATATGTTTTGAACTTTCCTGTGCACTAAACCACTGATTTTTTTGTTGAGCTACATTTAACATCATAACTACAAATAAAAATAAAACAGCAACCGCACCTACATAAACAATCAACATGATCATTCCCAAAAATTCAGCGCCGATCATTATAAATAGGCATGAAATGCTTATGAAATCTAAAATTAAAAAGAAAACAGAATGAACGGTGTTTTTAGATACCGTTACCATTATAGCAGAAACAATTGCTATAAAAGAAAACGTATAAAAAAATATTGCGTGCGCTAACATAATTATCTGTGAGAGTTATCAGCTTTAATATTGGCTGCTAAAACATTTTCCCATCTATCTCCATTATCGAGTAATTTTTCTTTATTATAATAAAGCTCTTCTCTTGTTTCAGTTGAAAATTCAAAATTAGGCCCCTGTACAATAGCATCAACTGGACAAGACTCTTCACAAAGACCACAATAAATACATTTCATCATATCAATATCATATCTAGTAGTTTTTCTGCTACCATCAGCTCTTTCAGAGGATTCAATTGTGATTGCTTGAGCTGGACACACAGCTTCACACAACTTACATGCAATACATCTTTCTTCACCGTTAGGATATCTTCTTAAAGCATGTTCACCTCTAAATCTTGGGCTTATTTTTCCTTTTTCAAAAGGGTAATTTATTGTTTTTTTAGATTTAAATATTTCTTTGATAGCAATATTTAAGCCGCCTAAAAAATCTAATAAAAAAATTGTTTTAAATATTCTTGAAATTTTCATAATTAATTAATCGGTAATAAGTTGAAGTAAAACAAATAGCTAGCTGTTAGAACTACCCATGTTAATGATAATGGTAAAAATAACTTCCATCCTAGTCTCATTAATTGATCGTATCTATATCTTGGAACAATAGCTTTAACCAAGGCAAACAAAACAAATAAGAATAATATTTTAAAAATCATCCAAATTGCGCCTGGAATTAAGTTAAATGGATAAAGATCAATGGGCGATAGCCACCCACCTAAAAAAAGTATTGACCCCATAGCGCACATCAAAAGAATATTTGCATATTCTCCAAGCCAAAACATTGCATACATCATGCCTGAATATTCAGTTTGATAACCCGCAACAAGTTCTGCTTCTGCTTCAGGCAAATCAAATGGCGGTCTGTTTGTCTCCGCTAATGCAGAAATAAAGAAAATCACAAACATTGGAAATAATGGAATTATAAACCATAAATTTTCTTGAGCCATAATTATATCGTTCAAATTTAAAGAACCAACACAAAGCAAAACATTTATAATAATAACTCCAATTGATACTTCGTAGGAAACCATTTGTGCAGCAGATCTAATAGCGCCTAAAAAAGGATATTTTGAATTTGAAGCCCAACCACCCATAATAATTCCATAAACACCCAAAGAAGAAACAGCGAATAGATAAAGGACACCTACATTAATATCAGCCAATACTTGAGTTGCACTGAATGGAATAACAGCCCACGAAACTAAGGCCAAAGTCATAGTTACAATTGGTGCTAGTATAAAGATTACTTTATTTGAACTTGAAGGAATTATAACTTCTTTAAAAATATATTTTAATGCATCAGCTAATGATTGAAGCAAACCAAAAGGTCCAACAACATTAGGTCCTTGCCTTTTTTGTACAAAGGCCCAAATACGTCGGTCAAGCCACACAATCATAGCCACAGAAACTAAAACAGGAACTAATAAAAATAATATTTTGTAAGTTTGTAAAAAAATAATATTAAGATATTCCATAAATTAACCTTCTGTTCCTGTAGACTTTAAATCTGCTTTTAAATGTCTACACTCAGACATAGTTTTTGAAGCTCTAGCAATTACATTTGAATAATAATAATCATTATCTATTTTAATCAATTCATTTTCAAAAATTAATTCCTTAACTTTTGATGAAGTTAAAGAGTTATTTTTTTCAATATGTAGATTTATTTGATTAATTAAACTGCTATCCAGCTCATCTTTATCATTAAATAATTTTCTATGATTCATGGACTCTGCAAGTTCATTTATTATTACCCAATCATCTTTTGCAAGTTCTGGTGGATAAGATGCTTTGTAGGCTTTTTGTAATTTACCTTCTAAATTTGTAAAATAACCATTTTGTTCTGTATAAGCAGCCCCTGGCAAAATAATGTCTGCTATTTCCGCTCCTTTATCTCCATGAGAGCCTTGATAAATAATAAACTCATTTTTTTTTTCAAAATTAATAGTGTCTAGACCTAGAAGATAAACAATTTCAAACTTGTGATCTTCCAAGTCTTTCAAAACTTCATTGTCACCATCAGTTGTTTTATATACCCCAAGATCAAACGCACCTACCGTGGATGCATTTTCAGAAATTATATTTAAAGCATTCCAATCATTGGAAAGTTTATTATTTTCATCTAAAAATTGCTTGATTGATTCAAAAATATATTTAGATGATTTACTTTTTAGTGCAGATTGACCCATTATAATCATAGGTTTCTTTGCTTGTTTAATTAAATCAGATACCTCATGTTTACCTTCGATAATTTTTTTAACAGTTTCAGTGTTTCCATCTAAAGAATGGTAAGGGTATGTAAGATCACCTACTTCATTTAGCGAAATAATTTTAGTTTTGTTTTGAAGATAGGATTTTCTAATTCGGGCATTTAAAATTGTTGCTTCAAATCTAGGGTTTGTCCCTAAAAGGAAAATAAAATCAGCTTCTTCAATTCCATTAATTGATGAGTTGAATAAATAATTTTCTCGCTTTCCTGGATTTAAATAACTGTAATTATCTCTAGACTCTATATTTTGAGAACCTAATGTTTTATTAAAAAATTCTTTAAATATATAAAGTGTTTCCATATTGACTAAATCACCAGTTAACCCACAGATTTTTTCTTTATCAGTGTTTTTAAACTTAGATTTAATTATATTAAAAACTTCAGACCATGATGCTTTTTCAAATTTTCCATTATACTTAATATAAGGTGTATCTAGTCTTTGATTTGATAAACCATCGCAAGCATGTCTTGTTTTATCAGAAATCCATTCCTCGTTAATGTCTTCGTTTATTCTTGGTAAAATTCTCTTAACTTCCCAGCCATAGGTATCAACTCTTATATTAGAGCCAATAGCATCCATAACATCAATAGACTCAGTTTTTTTTAACTCCCAAGGTCTTGCTTCAAAAACATATGGTTTAGATGTTAAAGCTCCAACAGGACACAAATCAACAACATTAGCAGATAATTCTGATTGCATTGATTGCTCAAGGTAAGTAGTTATTTGCATATCTTCACCACGTCCTATTGCTCCTATTTCTGGTACACCAGCAATTTCTGTTGCAAACCTAACACATCTAGTACAATGGATGCACCTTGTCATTTGAGTTTTAATTAAAGGACCCATATTTTTTTCAGGAACTTGTCTTTTATTTTCTTTAAATCTAGATTTATCTACCCCATAAAACATTGATTGATCTTGAAGATCACATTCGCCACCTTGATCACATACAGGACAATCTAATGGGTGATTTGCAAGTAAAAATTCCATCACACCTTTTCTTGCTTTTTCAACAAATTCAGTATTCGTTTTAATATTCATACCTTCAGCAGCAGGCATCGCACATGATGCAACTGGTTTTGGAGATTTTTCCATTTCAACTAGGCACATTCTACAATTTCCAGCAATTGAAAGTTTTTCGTGATAACAAAATCTTGGAATTTCAACTCCAGCTTTTTCACAAGCTTGTAAGACTGTTAAGCCATCTTCAACTTCAACTTCAATATTGTTAACTTTTAATTTAGGCATTTTTTTTATCCAATAAATGTTGATCGACTAAATAAGGAACTTCATTATTTTTTTTTATTGTTGGTTCAAAATTGTTTCGTTTCTCGATTTCTTTTCTAAAATGTCTTAACAAACCCTGAATAGGCCATGAAGATCCTTCACCAAAAGCACAAATAGTATGACCAGCAATTTGATTTGTAACATCACCAAGCATTTCTACTTCATCTTTTGACGCCTCTCCCTTAGCCATTCTTTCTAACATTCTCCACATCCATCCAGAACCTTCTCTACATGGTGTGCACTGTCCACAACTTTCATGTTTATAAAATCTAGCAATTCTTGCCATACATTTAATAATATCCTGATCATTATTTATAACGACAATACCTGCGGTTCCTAAACCACTTTTCTCAGCAACAAGTGAATCAAAATCCATTGTTAAAGTTTCACATGTTTTTTTTGGTATGATAGGCATAGAAGATCCACCTGGTATTACTGCTTGTAGATTATCCCATCCACCAATTACTCCGCCAGCATGTACTTCTATTAACTCTTTAAGAGATATACTCATTTCCTCTTCAACGTTACATGGTTTATTAACATTTCCAGATATACAAAATATTTTAGTTCCTGTATTTTTCGCTTTTCCTAATGACGCAAACCATTTACCACCTTTTCTCAAAATCGTCGGAACAACAGCTATAGTTTCCACGTTATTAATTATTGTTGGACATCCGTATAATCCTATTAAAGCTGGAAAAGGAGGTTTTAATCTTGGCTGACCTTTTTTACCTTCGATGCTTTCTAGAAGTGCTGTTTCTTCACCACATATATAAGCGCCTGCTCCATAATGAATATAAATATCTAAGTCCCAGCCAGTACCAGAGGCATTTTTTCCTATAAGTTTTTTTTCATAAGCTTCATCGATTGCTTTTTGAAGTTTTTGTCCATCAATAAAATATTCGCCACGTATATAAATATAGCAAACATGGGCCTGAACTGCGTAAGCAGCAATCAAACATCCTTCTATTAATTTGTGAGGTTCAAACCTTAAAATATCACGATCCTTACATGTGCCGGGTTCAGATTCATCAGCATTTATAACTAGATAGTGAGGTCTAGAACCAAGTTCTTTTGGGGCAAAAGACCATTTAAGACCCGTAGGAAATCCAGCACCACCTCTTCCTCTTAATTCCGATGATTTAACTTCTTCTATAATCCATTCTCTACCTTTTTTAATTATTTCAGCAGTATCTACCCAGTCGCCTCTATTTTTTGAAGACTCAACATCTGAACCTTTATCATTATATAGGTTTTGAAATATTCTATCTTTATCGTTAAGCATTTTTTAAATCCAAAAGTGTTTTTCTATTATTTTCAGGTTCATTATTAACTCTTCCTCTATATGATCCTGGCTTTGGCGTCTTACCATCAAGTATCTCATCTAAAATTTTTAAAGTTTTTTCTTTATCGAGATCTTCATAATAGTCATCATTAATTTGAATCATTGGGGCATTAACGCATGCACCCAAACATTCAACTTCCATCCATGAGCATGATTTATCAGTGGATAATTCATTTTCATTTTCTGAAATTTTTTCTTTGCATGCTTCAACAAGTTTATAAGCTCCTCTGATCATGCATGGTGTAGTTGTGCAAACTTGAATAAAGTGTTTTCCAACTGGTGATAGGTTATACATTGTATAAAAAGTGGCCACCTCATAAACTTTTATATAAGGCATATCTAAAAACTTTCCGATATATTTCATTGCTGCAAGTGGTATCCAGTTATCATTTTGTTTTTGAGCGATATATAGTAATGCCATTACAGCGCTTTGTTGTTTTCCTTCTGGATATTTGGAAATCATTTCTTTTGCTGCAGCTAGACTATCTGCTGTGAATTCAAATTTTTCTGGTTGTTCTTTTGCAGGTTTTCTTAAACTCATTATCTATCAACCTCTCCAAAAACAATATCTAACGAACCTAAAACAGCAGGTACATCAGCAAGCATATGTCCTTTAATCAAATAATCCATTGCTTGTAGGTGAGAAAAGCCAGGAGCTCTAATTTTACATTTGTAAGGTTTGCTGGTTCCATCAGATATTAAATAAACACCAAATTCACCCTTTGGTGCTTCAACAGCAGTATAAATTTCATCTTTGTCAACACGATAACCTTCAGTGAATAATTTAAAGTGATGAATTAAAGCTTCCATTGATTGCTTAATATCTTTTTTAGGTGGAGGACTAATTTTTCCATCTAATGATTTAATTGGTCCTTTTTCCATTTTACTTAAACATTGTTTGATTATTGAAACACTTTCTCTCATTTCTTCAATTCTACATAAATATCTATCAAAACAGTCTCCATTTTTTCCTACTGGAATTTTAAATTCTAGTTGTTCATAACAGTCATAAGGTTGAGATTTTCTTAGATCCCAAGGAACTCCAGAGCCTCTAATCATAACACCGCTAAAAGAATAATCTAACGCATCTTCCTTGGTTACAATTCCTATATCAACATTTCGCTGTTTAAATATTCTGTTGTCAGTCAATAATGTTTCTAGATCATCTATTATCTTCGGGAACGACTCACAAAAATTACCTATATCCTCTTCAAGACCCATCGGTAAATCTTGATGAACACCACCGGCCCTGAAGTAATTGGCATGTAGTCTTGAACCAGATGCTCTTTCATAAAATGTCATTAATGTTTCACGTTCTTCAAAACCCCATAGTGATGGAGTTAAAGCGCCTACATCAAGAGCTTGAGTTGTAACATTTAATATATGACTTAATATTCTTCCAATTTCACAAAACATTACTCTGATTAATTGGGCTCTAATTGGAACATTTATCTTTAAAATTTTTTCTATAGCTAAAGCAAAAGCATGTTCCTGATTCATTGGAGCAACATAATCAAGTCTGTCAAAATAAGGGACTGCTTGCATATACGTTTTATTTTCTATTAACTTTTCTGTTCCCCGGTGTAGAAGACCAATATGTGGATCAGCTTTTTCAACAACCTCTCCATCTAATTCTAAAATTAATCTTAACACACCATGAGCTGCGGGGTGCTGAGGTCCAAAATTTAGATTTAATGTTTTAATTTTTTTTGTCATTTTCAAGGTCAGTTTGATCTTTAATATATTTTGTTCCTTCCCAAGGGCTTTCGTAATCAAAATTTCTATAATTTTGCTCTAACTTAACTGGTTCACTAATAACTTTCTTTTGATCTTCGCTATATCTAACTTCAGTATGACCAGTTAAAGGAAAATCTTTTCTTAAGGGGTGTCCTTCAAAGCCATAATCAGTAAGTATTCTTCTCATATCTGGATGGTCTTTAAACTTAACTCCATACATATCAAAAACTTCTCTCTCCATCCAATTTGCTGCAGGATAAATGGGTGTTAATGATGGAATAACTTCATTTTCACTTATTAGGTAACTTAATATAATTCTTTGATTAAATTCATGACTTAAAAACAAATACACAACTTTAAAACGTTGAGCATTTTCAGGGTAATCAACAACTGTAATATCAATTAACTGTCTAAATTTTGTATTCTCGTTACTTTTAATAAATAACGTTACATCTATCAAATCTTCATTATCAATATTAATATATAACTGTTCATGTCTAATCTCAGTTTTTTTAATTTTAGTTGTAAGTTCCGAGTTAATTTTTTTTTCAAGATCAATTAAATTTTGCATATAAATTATCTTTCAAAAGATCCTTTGTTTCTAATTTTTTTTTGTAATTGCAAGATTCCATAAAGTAATGCTTCAGCTGATGGAGGACATCCTGGCACATAAATATCCACAGGTACTATCTTATCACAACCACGGACTACAGAATAAGAGTAGTGATAATAACCACCACCATTTGCACAACTACCCATCGAAATAACATATCTCGGTTCAGGCATTTGATCATAAACTTTTCTTAATGCCGGTGCCATTTTATTAGTTAAAGTTCCAGCTACAATCATAACATCAGATTGTCTTGGTGACCCTCTTGGTGCAGCACCAAATCTTTCTAAATCATATCTTGGCATTGCTGTTTGCATCATCTCAACAGCACAGCAAGCTAAACCAAAAGTCATCCAGTGTAATGAACCAGCTCTTGACCAGTTTATTAAATTATCAAGTGAAGTTGTGATAAAACCATTTTTACTAAAGTCTTCAGCAAGTTTTTTAAATTCTTCAGGAATTTCTTTATTTTTAATTTCTAAGTTCATAATCTAAAATTTTATTCCCAGTCTAGTGCACCTTTTTTCCATTCATAAATAAATCCAACCGTAAGAATGAATAAAAATATCATCATTGAAGTAAAGCCAAGACCTCCAATATTGCCCAATGATATTGCCCAGGGAAAAAGGAAAGCTATCTCTAAATCAAAGATTATAAATAGAATTGCCACTAAATAAAACCTTACATCAAATTCCATTCTTGAATCTTCAAAGGGTTCAAAACCACATTCATACGCAGATAATTTTTCTGGATCTGGATGTTTTGGTGATAATATTAAGTTTACAACAACAAAAGCACAACTCAGACCAAGTGCAATAATCAAAAATATAATAATTGGTAAGTAATCTTTTAAAAATTCTGAAAGCATTTGAGTCTATATAGCAGTTTTTACCTCTTGTTGAAGGGTACTTACGTCACATTTTTAATAATATAAATGTTAATTAATAGGGAAAAAGTGGCGGGAGTGAAGGGACTCGAACCCTCGACCTATCGCGTGACAGGCGATCGCTCTAACCAACTGAGCTACACCCCCACTTTAGTTGTTTTGGTGGGCAGTAAAGGACTCGAACCTTTGACCCCCTCGGTGTAAACGAGATGCTCTACCAACTGAGCTAACCGCCCAAAACAAGCGCTACTATTACATCAAGGAATAGATAATGTAAATTGGTAATTATTGAATACTGGCTTGAGATTTATCATTAGATTGAGAAATTTTCTCAACCTCCACCCACTCAACTCTTTTTAATTCTTTTGTTAAAGCTATTTTTAATACTTCGTCAGCATGCTCAACAGGAGTAATTTTTATATCATCAATAATTTTCTTAGGCATATCAACAAGATCTTTTTCATTTTCCTTCGGAATTATAACTTGTTTTATCCCAGCTCTGTGTGCTGCTAATAGTTTTTCTTTTAATCCACCAATTGGCAATACTTGACCTGTTAATGTTACCTCGCCTGTCATTGCAACATCTCTTCTGACGGGGTTATTTGTGATTGCAGAAACTATTGAAGTGACCATACCAATACCTGCTGAGGGTCCATCTTTAGGAGTAGCTCCTTCTGGAACATGAATATGAAAATCCTTTTTTTCAAATAAAGGAGGAATGATTCCATAATCTAAACTTTTTGATCTAATAAAAGATTTTGCAGCTTTGATAGACTCTTGCATAACCTCACCTAATTTTCCTGTAATTTGCATTCTGCCTTTTCCTGGCATTATAACAGTTTCAATTTTAAGAATTTCCCCACCGTATTCAGTCCAAGCTAAACCAGTAACAACACCGATTTTATCTTTACTTTCAAGTTCACCAAATTTAAATTTTTGAATTCCTAAATAGTCTGGTAAATTTTTTAAATCAATTTTAACTTCTTTCTCTTCTCCAGAAACTACTTTCTTAACAACTTTTCTAGCTACTTTTGAAATTTCTCTTTCTAGGTTTCTTACACCAGACTCTTTTGTATAGCTTTGGATAATTTCTTTAATTATATCCTCAGATAAAGTCATTTCATTTTCTTTAACTCCATTATCTTTAACTTGTTTGGGTAGTAGATACTTATTTGCAATATTAATTTTTTCATCTTCTGTATAACCAGCTAATCTAATGACTTCCATTCTATCTAATAACGGTGGTAAAATATTCAAAGTGTTAGCTGTAGTAACAAACATGACATCAGATAAATCATAATCAACTTCTAGATAATGATCATTAAATGTTGTGTTTTGTTCTGGATCTAATGCTTCTAACAAAGCAGAAGATGGATCTCCTCTATAATCATTTCCAATTTTATCTATTTCATCAAGAAGAATAAGTGGATTTTTTGTACCTGCTTTTTTCATCATTTGAATAATTTTACCAGGTAAAGAACCTATATAAGTTCTTCTATGTCCTCTTATTTCCGCTTCATCTCTCATACCACCTACAGAAACTCTTACAAATTCTCTGTTAGTAGCTTTTGCAATTGATTTTCCTAATGATGTTTTACCAACACCTGGAGGACCAACTAAACATAAAATTGGACCTTTAATCTTTTCCATTCTTTTTTGGACTGCTAAAAATTCAATAATTCTCTCTTTAACTTTTTCTAAACCAAAATGATCTGCATCAAGAACTGCAAGTGCTTTTTTCAGATCAATATCAACTTGGCTTTTTTTATACCAAGGAAGATCTGTCATCCAATCAAGATAATTTCTGATAACAGTAGCCTCAGCAGACATTGGGCTCATATTTTTTAACTTTTTAAGCTCAGCCATACATTTCTTCTCAACATCTTTTGGCATTTTTGCTTTAATAATTAATTTATTCAAACTTGAAGTTTCATCTTTTCCATCTTCGATTTCACCCAATTCCTTTTGAATAGCTTTAAGTTGTTCATTTAAATAATATTCTCTTTGAGTTTTCTCCATTTGAGTTTTAACTCTTCCTCTAATTCTTTTTTCAACTCCAATAATACTGGTTTCATTCTCCATTATTTTAATTATAGAATTAAGTCTTTTCTTAACATCTATAGTTTCAAATATTTGTTGCTTCTCTGAAATTGTAGCTGTTAGGTGAGATGCGATATTATCAGCAATGTGTGATGCATTAGTTAACTTTTTAATATTATTAATCGTTTCACTTGATACTTTTTTATTAATTGAAGTTAGTTTTTCTAATCTTCTTACAGCAGTCATTGCTAGTGGTATTAAGTCTTCATCTTTAGTTACCACATCATGGTGATGAGCATATTCACAAATAATAAATTTCTCATTATCTTTAAAATCTAAAATTTTTACTCTTTTACTTCCTTCAACTAAAACTTTTACTGTACCGTCTGGTAGTTTTAATAACTGAAGAATATTACCTTCACAACCATACATGAAAACATCAGTTTTTTTAGGGTCATCTATTTCTGAATTTTTTTGGGTAACTAGAACAATTTTTTTGTCCTTTTTCATAACTTCATTTAAAGCGGCAATAGATTTATCTCTACCAACAAATAATGGAACTACCATATTTGGAAATACAACAATATCTCTTAACGGTAATAAAGGTCGTTCGATTTTTACATCCATCATCTAAATATGGATATTAAATATGATATTGCAATAGCTATTTATTACTTATTAACGTAAAATTAGGCAGCAGAAGTTTTGTCAGTCTTTGTTTTGCTACTATTTTTTGAATGAACTATGATTGGTTGAGATAGTCCTTTGGCCGCACTAGCGTCTACAATAACTTCCTCCACATTGTCTTGACTTGGAAGATCGTACATTGTTTTTAATAAAATATTTTCTAAGATTGATCTAAGGCCTCTAGCCCCAGTTTTCTTATTAATTGCTTTTTGTGCAATCTCTTTGATCGCATTTTCTTTAAAACTTAACTTAGCTCCATCTAATTTAAATAATTCTTGGTATTGTTTAATTAGCGAGTTTTTTGGTTCTTGTAGTATTTTAACTAGAGATTTTTCATCAAGATCTTCTAATGTAGCTATCATTGGAAGTCTTCCAATAAATTCTGGGATTAAGCCATACTTTAACAAATCTTCAGGTTCTAAAGTTTTCATCCACTCACCTGTTTTTTTATCATCTGTTTTTTTTACATTTGCACCAAATCCTATTGATGTACCTTTATCTCTTTGAGATATTATTTTATCTAAGCCAGCGAATGCTCCACCACAAATAAACAAAATATTTGTTGTGTCTACTTGTAAAAATTCTTGTTGTGGATGCTTTCTGCCACCTTGAGGTGGAACGCTCGCCACTGTCCCTTCCATAATTTTTAATAGAGCTTGTTGTACACCTTCTCCAGACACGTCTCTAGTTATAGAAGGGTTTTCTGACTTTCTGCTAATCTTATCAACTTCATCGATGTATACAATTCCACGTTGTGCTTTTTCAACGTTGTAATCAGCAGCTTGTAATAATTTTAAAATTATATTTTCAACATCTTCACCAACATAACCTGCTTCTGTTAAAGTGGTTGCATCTGCCATTGTGAAAGGAACGTCAAGGATTCTTGCTAGAGTTTGAGCTAATAAAGTTTTTCCACAACCAGTTGGACCAACTAAAAGAATATTTGATTTTGAAAGTTCAACTGTTTTGCTAGTTTTGGTCTCGTAGTTAAGTCTCTTATAATGATTATGAACAGCAACTGATAAAACTTTTTTTGCGTGAGGCTGCCCAATAACATAATCATCTAATACAGCACAAATTTCTTTAGGCGGTGGTAACCCATCTTGATGTTTAACAAATGTGTCTTTACTTTCTTCTTTGATGATATCCATGCATAGTTCAACGCATTCATCACATATAAATACAGTTGGACCTGCAATAAGTTTTCTAACTTCATGTTGGCTCTTTCCACAAAAAGAACAGTAAAGAATATTTTTATTATTTGTTGTCATATAATTTATAAACGAATCAGTATAGTTACTTTAATATAGAAGACTCATACTAATCAAGTATCAGTTTAAAGGGGTGTCAAGATGTTGTGTATTAAGATCTATTTTCAACTACTTCATCTATCAAACCAAACTCTTTTGCGGTATCTGGAGTCATAAAGTTATCACGTTCTAGTGCTTTCTTCACATCATCAACAGATTTTCCAGTATGTTTTGAATAAATCTCATTAAGTCTTTTTTTCAAGGCTAAAACTTCGTTAGCATGAATTTCAATATCTGTAGCTTGTCCTTGAAAACCAGCAGAAGGTTGGTGAACCATAATTCTAGAATTTGGCAAAGAAAATCTTTTACCTTTTTTACCTGCGGCTAATAAAAATGAACCCATTGATGCAGCTTGACCAATACATAATGTTGAAACATCTGGTTTAATGTATTGCATAGTATCATAAATTCCAAGACCTGCTGTCACTAGTCCTCCAGGACTATTGATATATAAATTGATTTCTTTTTTTGGATCCTCAGACTCTAAAAACAAAAGTTGAGCTGTAACTAAAGATGCTACGTTATCATTTATTGGTCCTACCAAAAAAATAATTCTCTCTTTGAGAAGTCTTGAATAAATATCATAAGCTCTCTCACCTTTATTTGATTGTTCAACAACCATAGGCACAAGAGTATTCATTTGATCTAATAAATTTGTTGTCATAAGTTGATTCTCTTACTTATACAACTTGTGATTACTTTTTACTAACTTTTTTTGTTGAAGGTTTTTTAGATGCTGAGGGTTTTGGTTTTTTTTCAATTTTAGTAGATTTTGAAGCTTTTTTTTCCTCAGGATGATCGTGGTCATGATTGTGGTCATGTTCATGATTATGATCTTGTTTTTGATGTTCCTTTAAAATTTTTTCTGCTTCTTCTTTGCTAATTTCTTTTTTAGATGGTTTTGCTTTAGTTTTAATTAAATCGATAATTTTTTCCTCATACACGGTTCCTCTTAAGCTAGCTAATGCTGACGGATTTTTTTGATAAAATTCCATAACCATCTTTTCTTGGCCAGGCATCATTCTAAGTTGTTTTTGAACTTCAGCTTGAACTTCTTGTTCGGTTACTTTGATTTTATTTTGTTCACCGAATTCATTTAAGATCAACCCAACTTTAATTCTTTTTTTAGCAATTTCCTCAAAATTTTTTCTACTTTTTTTAGAATCTTCTTCAGTCATACCTTGAGATAAAATCTTAACTTCTTCCTCAATTAAGTTTTCCGGAATTTCATCCACTTTAAAATTTTCAATTTCTTTTAAGATTTGAGTTTTTGCCAATTTATCTAGAGAATTTTTATATTCATCATTAATTTGTTTACTAACTAATACTTTTAAATCAGCAAGATCTTTTGCACCTAAGTTTTTAGCAAAAACATCATCTATTTTTACTTCCTCTGATTTTTTTACTTCTGTAATTTTACAAATAAAATTAGCTTTCTTATTTGCATATTCTTTTTGTGGATAGTTTTCAGGCAGAGTAACGTCAACAGATTTTTCATCATTTTTCTTAACGCCAATAAGCTGCTTATCAAAGCCTTTAATAAATAAGTCCTTACCTAGAATTAATTGAGTATTTTTTCCTTCACCACCAGTAAAATCTTTTCCATCAATCGTTGCTTTGTAGTCAAAAATAACTAAATTTTCCTCTACTGCTTTAACATCTGCTGCAACTTCTTTAAAATTGTTCTGACTTTTGGCTATTTCTTTAATTCTTTTATCTGTTTCGTTTGTGTCAATTTTAACTGAATATTCATCAAATTTAATATTTTCAACAGACTTTAACTCTACCTTTGGAAGTTCTGTTATCGACATTACATATTCTAAATCTTTATCTTCACCATAGGTTTTAAGATCGAGCTTTGGTTGTCCTGCTGGCTTAATTTTATTATCTTCTAAAGCTTTAACTGATGTATCTTTAAGAACTTTATCTAGCACTTCACTAAAAATTGCTTGTCCAAATTGTCTTTTTAAAACTTCTTTAGGCACCTTGCCAGGTCTAAAACCTTTTAAGTTAACAGTCTTTTTAATTTCTTCGTATTTTTCATCCATATAAGAATTCATAGTTTCTTTATCTATGAAAACTTTAATGTCTTTATTTAAACCTTTTTTATTTTCTACTGTAACTTTCATAATTTTTTAAGCTTGTTGGTAGGCGAAAAAGGACTCGAACCTTCACATCTTGCGATACTGGTTCCTAAGTCTACCGCCTTGTCTACTTTGTAATAACCACACTCCATCTTGTTTTTGTTTCGTAGACAAAACTAACATATCGTTGACGCTCTCGTAGTCATTTTTGTCTGCGTTCTTACTTACTTTTCTGGTAGGGCGAAAAGGACTCGAACCTTCACTTCCGAAAAAATTGGTTCCTAAGACCAACGCGTCTACCAATTCCGCCATCGCCCCACTTAAAACTGGTGAAGTAATAACAGAATACATTTCTATTTCAAAGCCTTTTTTGAATTATGACCAATCATAGAGTCCTCATTTTCTTCAACTATACTATCATTCTTAATATTTGTATAACCATTCGAAATCTTCAACATAGCATTATGTAAAAGTTTTGATGAAGACTTAGTGTAATAAGTCATGGTTGTTTCAATACAAGAGTGACCTGCTAAGTCTTTAACAACTTTCATATTAGTATCTTCTTCTGCAAGACGTGTAATGTAAGTGTGTCTTGTAGTGTATGGTGTAAAGGTTTTATTAAAATTACACATACGAATATACTTATCCCAGTTGCTACGTCTGCTACCTGCTGTACTTGGAAACACTTTTCTATCTTTTCTTAACTGTGCTTCTTTTCTTCTACGAGCAAGTATCTCAGACATTCTTGGTGTTAATACCATTTCAACAGACCACTTACCTGTTTTAGGTCTCCAAAATGTTATTGTGTTTCTACCGAAGTCAACGTTATCTATAGTGAAACAATTTAGTTCACCATCATGTCTCATACCGCTATCAAAACACCAAGCCCACATATCCCAATCTTTTTGAACACCACTCTTAGCAATAACTGCAAGTAATGTTTCTTGTTCAGCAAAAGTAAATGCAGGTTTTCTTTTTGACTCACCTCTTGGTAAATCAACTATACCCATATTCTTTACTCTAGCGTCAGGATTAATTAATTGGTCATTAGCAAGTAGACGTTTAGATAACGCATACTTCATAATGCTTCTTAATACTCCTAGTCTTTTATTTATTGAGTTATGTGAAACTGTACCTGTCATATTTTTAGGTCGTTCCATTATCTTCTTAGCAACCCAGTCTTTAAAGTTATCTATGTTTTCTTCTGTAAACTCAGACAACCTTTTATCTGCACCAAAAAATTCTTCTAAATCTTTGAAGAATGATTTAACTTGGTCTTGTTGCTTACCTGTGCATTGACCCCACTCTTTTGTGAACATCATTGCATAGACACTTCCCATAGTTCCAACACCTTTAGCTTTTGGTGTATGAAAAGATGTAAAGTTAGGGTTTTCAATTTGTGCTTTGAACTGTCTTTTAGTAGTTAAAGCTAATTGTAAAGTTGTCTCAAAAGCTGACTTCATATCAGCTACAGACATACTTAAATCTAACCCCATATTGATTGTTTGATTAAGGTTTTTTTCTTTACCATTAATCATCTTACTTACTTTAACATAAAGACCTTTACGATTTTTAGTTAGAGTAATGCCTTGTGGACATTGCTGTTTAATGTAAGCAAGTACTTCTGATTTTAAACTAATCATAGTTTATTCCTCCTGACATTGCTGATTTAACTGTTCGGTCAATTAGAGTTCTTGGTTTATCTTTCCAATCACTACTAGAACCAATAAACAGTTTTTGTAGTTTTCGACCTGATTGAGTTAATCTAATCCAAGTGTATTTATGTGACTTACCATGTGGATTATCAACCATGTCTAAAAAACCATAGTCACTTAATCTACTCATATTTCTAACTGTAGAAGTTGTGCTTATGGCAACACCAAATAATTTAAAATACCATTCGGCAATTACTCTGGTGTTTATTTCTTCATCTGGCAAACAACAGATTGTTTTAAAAACTAAAACAGTCTGATTGGGTATACCATTCTGAAATGTAGTCGCTTCACCTGATACACTTTTCGATGCTTTTTTTACAGCATCATTAAAAGCGTAATCAAACTGAATATTACTGATTGTGCAGTTTAACGACATTAGTCTCCTTTCTTTCAAAGTTTAAAACTCTCAAAGATTTAGGTTGATTATGTCGTACTTTAGTCTGTGTAATTAAGTCAGTTATCATCGGAACTCTTGGGTCACCAAATAGATGTTCAACATTTTGTGGTTTAACATCTACAGCTTTAACAAGTTTATCAAATGTATATCTGATATTGCAGTCACCAAGTTTTATAGATGAAGTTCTTTCATATTCATCATCTACTTCATTGGTCTTACAAGTGAATGGAAGTACTCCAATAGCGTGTTTGTAAACAAGCTGATTTGGGTACTGTCTTCGTAAGTCTGTAATGTGGTAATCAAAATCACTCACTCCATTATACTTAGTACGACTATACTTCCATACTTTACACACAGCTTCAGCAACTATCATAATAACTTTAGTTGAGAGTTTTGTGGTTAGTTTCGTCTTCTTCTTTAACATAAATATTATCCTATTCGATTTGGGTTATAAACACAAGTGTCATCGACACCTATGTTCTTATTTATAATGAGTCTAATTTGCGAAAAAATAGATATTGTCATTAGTAATTCTATTACTCTTTTAAAATTAAAAACCAACAGAACATCTATAGAACTGGATAACTTTGTATAAATTGAGTCAATCTGACTCACTCTATAAGTGTCTAGCTTTTCGCCTTGTACTTTAACTCTAGTAATTAACATCAGAACCTTACTCTAAGTCGTCTTCAGGTGTCTGATATACGATAACTTCCGCAGGTTGTTCAGGTGTTAGGTTATCTTTAGCATCATCTAATGCTTTAGCTAACACACCTTTATCAACTTTTGAGACCATGTGACCCCAGTTGTCGAAAGTATCTAGTACTAATATTTGCATAGTTCTATCCTTTGTTTGCAATAAGTTTCTGAAAAGAAACCTTATGTATGTTGTTGTTATTAGTTGCAGTTAATGACCTTGCTAATCTTGCTACTGCAATCTCAACAATCTTACTTCTGCTTAGTGTTGTATTTGGTACTATTTTTTGACTTAAATCAGTTGCTACATTCCAAGTACCAATCTTAATTGCTACTGACTTATATTTCTTACTATTCATAATACTATCCTCATAGTTAATTATTAATTTAAGAACTATTGGTTCAACAGGTAGAAAGAAATAAGCCCTGCTCTTTCGAATTAATTTACGTTGCGTAAACTTAACTGAACCAAAAGTTCAACAAGACATTTAGATAGTATATTTAATTATTCAATTTTCTAAGACTGCTATACCACAGCAACAGCATTAATCGTTGCCACGTCACAGCAACTATTTAAGATACTTAACTAGCACTTTATAAGCATCACCTTTTTTCATAACAGTAGTATTAGTTTGACCTCTGTCTATGGCTCTTTCGGTGACGTATTCACCTAAGTATTTATCTATTTCTTCTTTGGTAAATTCTTTTTGTTTACGTTCATTAGTTCTCTTGTTTATGAACAAACAATTAAACTTCATTAATTAATTTTCTTGGGCTTATCTAACTTAAGAACATCAACGTGGTGTCTCATCTTTTTAAACCATTTAGAAAACTGTGTGTAATCAGGTAAAACAACACCATACTCTGTAAATATGTCCTTACAATAAGTAGAGTTCCATAACTTCTTAATAGTAAATGTCATTCTACTTGGGTTAGCTTTAGATGAAGCTACTTGTTCATTATAATATTTAACTAGGTTTACTACTGACTGTGAACCTCTCCAAAATTCTTTATCTAATCTATGGTTTCTCCAACGTGCTTTTGTATCAGTCATTCCCTCACATATATAAAGTAATGCTTCTTCAGGATTGACATTCATTTGTTCACAAAGAAATCTAAGATTACCAAAGCCTGTGATTACATAGTCTTTACCTTTCTTAGTTAGAAAAGTCTTAGCTATATCAACAGGATTAGTTAGCTTATGTCTTTCCATATAAGAACTTAGACCTGTACCTGTGATTGCTCTACGTTTGCTTCCATCAGGTTTAATCTTTGGTATGGCAGTTCTTTGGATTGTACTACCTAATAAAGTTGGTTGCTTAGGTTTTATATTTAATAGACCACCACCAGTATAACTCTGGCCAAAAGCAAAAGGATTTAATCTTCTTTTAAATTCATCAGCAGTTTGTTTAAGTTGATTAAAAGGTTTCATTAACTGTTGATTACTTCTTTGTATTCTTAAAGTTAATTCAGCAATATCTTTTAATGCGTTCTTTGCTTCTTTATCTTTTAATTCTTTAACAGCTTTATCTCTTTCATCTTTAATTCTTTCAGCTAAAGCCTTTGGTGAATAATCAACCCACTCACCATCAACAAACTTCATGTATGGATTTTTAGGTTGTGGATTAGCTTCTTCTACACCTGAATTTTTTAACAACTCATCTATTCTTTTATTTAGTTCAATCTGTTTGTTATCTAAGTATTTACCTTTAATTGACTTAGCCATTTCTTTTCTTGCCTTAGCACCAGTACCATTCTTATAAGCATCATAGGCTTCTTTAAATCCATCACCATGAGTTTTAAGCAGTTCTTTGTAGTTAGCTGTAATCTTTGAGAACATCACATCGTTAGTGAATTGTTCACCCATCACACTATCCATTGAAGCATAAGCAGGATAACTTCTTCTTAACCCATTAAAGATAATTGGCATTATTCTTTTTGGGTCTACAACTTTACCAGTCTTTTTATCTACAAGTTTCTTTAAAGGTTTCTTTACCATTGATTTATTTTTAATACAGATAATGAGAAAGATAAACGCAAATTTTTTTATTTGGTTTATATAGCTATTAGTGGAACTTAATAAGCATCAGTAGTCTCTAAGACCACCGCTAATCATTGGTACTGCTGTGTAATCATAAATTTATTTAGTAGTTGTCTACGATATAGTTATTTTTACTAGGATAGTAGGTACATACCCTCCGCAAAATCCTGCGTGTGCCTATGGGGACAAACGTAAAATGTACCCTACGATAAGGTTGTCAGATTTTTATACCAAATTATTTCTGGTAGAACTCATTGACCTTATCATTAATAGAATAATCAATTGCATAGTTCAGGAAGTCCTCAGTATGCTTTAAGATAAACTCTTTGCTACTTACAGGCTTCTGTGATTTAGCTTTAGGATTAAACCCATTAGCTTTGATTATTGCTTCATCAATAAGTTTAATAGCCTTTTTGTTAGGCTTATTCTTATTAAATAAAGAGTTAAGGTATATAACTTTCATATTAAGGTTATCTTTAGGTTAAACTTTATTCTATGACATATAATTTAAGTCATAAGGAAGTATTATCTATAATTTACTTGTTCATTGTTCTTATTTTCCTTATTTCAAACCTAATACTAAGATTTCATAAGTAAAACATAAGATAAACTATAGTCTATCTCCTGTAGTGGCACTTAATTAAAAAGCCTTATAAATGGCTATTTCTTCTTCTCTTTATATATTGGTGTTTCTCTCCCAAGAGGGCAACCTATTATCCACCATTTCGTAATATATTGGGAAACCATAGGTCTTATTTCCTTACTTATTAGCTTTTAATTTGGCTAACAAAGCAAGGTAATTCTGTTTTGAGCTGAAATAGGCATATCCACCTACTATTTTTACTTTATATTTCATATTAGTCCTTTCTAATAGGGGTACTAATTAAAGTACTCTTATCTAATAGGGGTACTTTACTCTATATCTTTATCCAAGTCATAGGCTCAGGTTCACCAAAATACCTCTCAACCTCTACTCTGAATTGTTCTTCTTTACGATGCTTGAAAGCTATATCTTGGTCTTTCGCTAATTGTTGTATCCAGTAATAACAAGACATCTGCAAAGCATCTATTCTGTCATCATGGGTTAAAGTATTAGCACCTTTTTGAAGTCTACTTATTTGATAAAACAATTGGTATCTTAAAGCTGTCTCAGCAGGATACATAGCATTTGTTTCTTCATAGTCTTTCTTAATGACTGTAGGACATACTATAAGCCTGTGTTGTGCCATTATAGGCTCTAAGGTATCTAATATACGTCTATGCTTGTTAGACTGCTGTCTTATACCCTCTGTAGTACAAGGATACTGTCTAATTAAATAAGGTTTAAGTAATTCACTAAACATTCCTTGACCAAAGTTTTCTTCAATTAAAATCTTTTTAACTTTATGTTTCTTAGCTACTTCCACCAGTTTGGATAAAGTATGTTCACTATACCCACTATTGAAACCGCCAATATCAACAAGAAAGATATTTCCATTGAGAAATTTAGTGACACTATAAGCTGTTTCATCTTTCCCCTTACCTGATGGGTCAATCGACATTACACAACCTGTATAATCTAACCATGTACCCTGAGTTTGCATTGGCCTGAAATAACCATCACCTTGTAAACCTACACAAGGTAATTCGTTATGCTGAAGTTCTGGTGAACTTGCCCAGATAACTTTCTCTGGTGCATTGTCTGGGTTCAATGTCATTACACTTAAATCAGATAATTTTAATGGGTATCTATTTAAGTCAGACAATGAACTGTCTAGTTGGTATTGCATATTGAAACCAATACGCCCATAACTAGCTTCTCTATCTAATAAATCTTTTTCATCAAATCTACTTGGGTCTGTAGGTTTACCTACTATTTCATCTTTCCAAGTATTCTGTATTCTAGGTGCAAGATTAGAACCATAAGATAACATTTGTTTCTCTGTTGGATACCTCGCTGTCCAATATCTAATTTTATAACCTCTCTCTTGCAACTTGTTATAAATAGACTGTTCTACTTGCGGTGTACCTAAAAATACAATTCTACTGTCGTCATTAGGTTTAATGATTGCTTCAAATTCTTTTATGCTTTCAGATAATTTGTCTCTCATAAATTGAGTTTGAGTATTACCTGAAGTCTCAACATCGTCTGCAATTATAATATTTGCACGAGAGCCTGTTAACTGGGAAGTTATTCCTAATGATTTAACACTAGGTTGTTGTGATGCTAACGCTGTGGCCACATCAAAACTTATCTTAGATTGTCTTTGGTCACTCTTAGGATAAAGATGTTTTAGAATAGACATCTCTGACATTAGTCTTAAACAGAAAGTACTAAAATCATCTGCTCTATTTTTTGATGCAGATACGACTAATATGTTTAAGTCATTATCTAATAGCAACCGCCATAAAACGTAAGAAGCTGTAATCCAACTCTTTCCTACCCCTCTAAAAGCACTAATAATACACCTTGTTGAACCATTAGCTAAATAATCAGCTATATCGTACTGTATTGGTGTTGGTTCAGGTAATCTTAAATGCTTCCAAGTTAGGTATAAAAAATTTCTAAAATCGTTAATTTTTGACGACTTGTTTATCTTTTGCATCAAATGGAAGTTCCTCTATTAATTTCTTTAATGGACTGTCTTCAACTGGAACAGCATCTATATTATTATCTTTTAGAAACTGTCTAGCTACGTTTAAATCTGCTGACTTTGCATCAGGGTCTTTAACTCTCTTTAGTAATTCAGTTGCTAGAACTTCATGTAATTCTTTTAATTTTTCACTCATCTATAATTCTCAATATTTTTTTAGCACCCATATAAATCTCTGTTTCTGCTTTTACTTGTTTACAAATAAATCTTACATTCGCTGGGTTAACTTCTTTTTTTGCAATACGAGCTGATTTCATACAGCTTGATAATTTGTCTTTGTAAGTATGTTCAACTATTTCTCCTTTTAGGATTAATATTAATGCAAATACACTTTCAATCATTAATGGTCTCCATTAGAAAATTGTCGTTGTTTATCTTTTAATTTTTCAACATCTGTTTGTAATTTTTCAATAATACCTTGTTGAAATTCAATAAGGATATTCTGTTCTTGGTCATTTGCAGACATACCCATTTCACCTCTTGGATATTTAATAGAAAACTCAACTACACTTTCTAAATCTTTTTCAATCATCATTAGTTTTGTTGAATGATTATTTAATTTTTCTGTGACACCAAAATAAGCCCATACGCCAATAGCAACTGCACCAATGATACTTATTAAATTTTTCATTGGCATACTAATTGAAGTATTTTCTGAAACTCTCATTATAAAACTTTTCCTTTGTTGATGCCTTTTTTAATTACATATTTTTGTGTGCCATTAGCACCTATCTCAACTTCTTTTCTTAAATTCTTAAATATGTTTTTTTCTTTTAATTCTTTCTCTATTCGTTTTTTGAAAGACTCCAATAATTTGGTGTCTCTCATTAACTTTTAAAATATTTATTATTTTTGTTTGCTTTCTTTTTCTTTTTAGGACAATCGTGTTTTTCACAATGAGAAAAATCAAAAGTAAGTAAGTCATCAATTTTAGCTATTGCATCGTCAAAAAATCCGAAGAATTTTAATAAAAATTTATCAATCATATTTGTTTTCCTACTTGTCTACATTCAAACTTAATTACTATTTTTTGTTCCTCAAAATCAGGAATATCCCACTCTGGTAATTCTTTTAAATTTCTAAAAGTTGTTTGTGCAATCGCATAACCTGCGTTAGTGCAATCATAGTGTGAGTTAAATTGATAACCTGAAATAGAACTAGATGGGCATTGTCCAGTAGTAATACTGCACATATACAACACTAGAAGATATTTTACTTAAACTGAAATATGCCTATTACTGTTGCTACTATTGTTCCTAAAAATACTAGAACTTGAACCATTCCTTTACCTTTAGAAACATCTTGTCTTAAAGATTTAACTTCTTTTCTTAACTCACTAATAGCTTCTTGTAGTGCTTTCATTCGTTCAGCACATAGCTTTTCGTGTGATGAAAGTCTAACTCCAGTAGCGACTTCGCTAAACTCTTTAGGTGTTAGAACTTTCTTCCTAGCCATTTGATTATTCTGCTTCTAATTCAGCTTTTTTAGCTAATATATCTTCTTTAGAAATTGGTGTTGTTCCATTATCCCATCTAATAGTATCAACATCTTCGTCCCAACAAGTTGCTTGTGCATCAGGATTGATTGCTAAAATTGCATCAAGTATTTTTATTGTGTTATTTGGCATATTTTATCTCCTATAC
The DNA here is from genome assembly GCF_059417945.1 of Candidatus Pelagibacter sp. PS_17. NCBI lineage: Bacteria > Pseudomonadati > Pseudomonadota > Alphaproteobacteria > Candidatus Pelagibacterales > Candidatus Pelagibacteraceae > Candidatus Pelagibacter > Candidatus Pelagibacter sp. PS_17. The sequence goes on along the minus strand of NZ_CM182073.1, from coordinate 474,087 downwards.
TGTCCATCTTTTTAATGTGAATACTCTGTTGTTTTTACCATTGGTAGTAGTTATACCAAATGAATGACTACCACTAATACTGTGTGTTATACCATGCAATGATAAATAATAAGTTGTCCCTGCACTTAATCCCCAATCTGAGGCTGACCTTGTATTATTAAAGGCTATTGATAAGTATCTGTCATCTGAAGTATTACCTGTAGCTTCAGCGTGTTCTCCTGTACTAATTAAATAGTTAACACTTCCTGATGATGAAGAATAACTACCACTTGTTTTAAATTGAATACCTGCACCAACATAATGAGTACCTAGTTGACCCTCAACATTTAAATAAGCATTTAATTCAATCATATCTGTACTAGCACTTGGCGTCACAGTAATTTCATTTGTTCCAAGTCTAACAGAAGTGCTTGATGATGATGTAGATACTGAACCCATGCCAGAAGAACCATCAGAAATTTGAGCCAAAGTGTAAGCACCAGTTGATACTGTACTCCATACTGGATTTTGACCAGAGCCTTTAGTTTCTAAATATTGTCCACTTGTTCCTGCACCTAGTCTTTGAAGACCAGAAGCATCTCTATATAAAATGTCTCCCTGCGTAGTAAGTGTTGTTCCTACATCAGTTCCATTTGTACCATTCGTTCCTTTTTCTGCTAGTTTAGTCCAGTGGGAAGCACTAGACGTAGCATTTCCAGTAGACGCTTGAATACATATAAAAGTTTCTCCACCTGATGTAACTATATCGTCAATTACATAAGCTGTGCCGCCTGCGTATGCACCTCTGAATACTGGCTTTATTCTTCCCAAATTTAATGTTGCCATTATTTATTTTCCTTATTGTTATTGTTGTTGATTGTTAATTAGACTGAGACACTTAGATTGCCATTGGCATCAACTGTGAATGTTAGTCCTCTTTTTGCGACAAAACTTTCAGCATATAAATCTGATTGAGTTCCATCTGCATTTGCTACAGACAAGTTGTCTGCACCATTTGTGAAATGAACGATAAGGTCTTCTTTTTGTGAACCTGTACCATTCGTTTTTACAAAACCATATAAATCTGAAGACCCTGCGTCTCCAAAAGTAAGTTCTGTTCCCCCACTATTTACAACTACAGCTTTTTCTGAATTAGCTGATAAGTTGGAAACAATGTCGGATAAGTCTCTAGCTTTTGACATTTAGATTATTCCTCTATTGGTGGTGTATAACCAGTTAAAGCAGTTGCTTCAGCTTGTGTTAATCCCAAGTCTAATAGCTTTTGATTGCCACTTTGTGCATCTACTTGTTTTTCTGCTGTTTTTTCAAAATTAGCATCTCTTTCAGTATTATCTGCTGTTTGTCTTGTTTCAAATTCAGCAATTTCTTCTGGTGTCATATCTACTTCAGTGACACCATCTGGATTTACAATTATATGTTTCATATTTTCTCCTTATTTAAGTCCATAGACTTGAACATCTACATTGTTCATTGAATAACCTGTGTTGGATAATTCTAATGAAAATCCATCACAACCATTTGTTACTGTACTATTGTTATTGGTAAAACCACTTTCCACAGTCATTATTTCAGAAGTTGTCATTACTGTTGCTTGACAATTTACAGCTTTGTGACCAGAAGTTAAAGCAGGGTTTCCAAAATAAAGATTTACTGTTGAATCATAACTGTTATCAACTGACCAATAAGTGACTACTCCATATGTATTATTCCAACCTCTGTAAGTATCGTTTCCAGTTGTACTACTATTTCCATAGTGTGAATGTGTTGTCCAATAATAATTTTGAGTGACATCAGTACCACCATCTCTCCAGTAAAATTTTATCCAAGCATTACTAGATGGTCTAAATCTACTTACTTTAGCTTGATAAGATTTATATGTTCCAGTTGTAAATACATTATTAAAAGATATTTTACTACCACTTGTAGCATCTGTTCCTGCAATTTTTACAAAGTCAGATGATACATTAGTCCAACTTGGGTTAGCACCAGAGCCACCAGTTTGTAAAACTTGACCAGAAGTTCCTGCACCAAGTCTTTGAAGACCAGAGCCATCACGATAAAGTAAATCGCCTTGTGTTGTTATTACTGTTCCAACATCTGTACCATTAGTACCATTAGTACCATTGCTACCTGCTGAACTCATTATATTCCAGTAAGCTGTCGCATTGCCTACTGCTTGATTTGAATGGGCTTGAATACAAACATAACTATTTCCACCTGATGAAACTACGTCATCAACAGCGTAAGATGTCGAACTATTGTAAGCACCTTTCCAGTTAAATTTGATAGCACCCAGATTGATTGTTGCCATATTTGTTTCCTTATATTGTTGATATTAAATTGCCATTTGTATTAACGCTAAAGACAAAGCCTGAAGCACTAAATAAAACATCAGTGAAGTTGGCATATTGACTTTCACTAATGTTATCTTGACCTTGATTGGTCGTAATATATCTCACTGCATTATTTGCAGGAATTGGTGTGTTCGCTGTTCCACCCATATTTGAGTGAGACGAACAATAATAATAAAGCGTAGGTGCATTAGATGCTACTACGATTGTAACTTGTGTTGAACTATTGTGTGTAACTCCTGTTGTGTACTCTGAGCCACCACCATGCGTTCCATCTGCTGTCGTTGAAAATTTAAAAGGGTGTCCTGATGGATAATTAAATACATAAGTATTACCCTCATATAAATCTAAAGTATCTTGTGAAACTCCATCAATAACAAATTTACCACCAACAACTGTTACAGTTTTAATTAAAGTTGAAGCATTGTAATATTTTTCAAATCCATAAACTTCTGCTGAAGAAGCATTAGAAAATTCTAAAGCGTTTCCACCTGCATTAACAACAAGAGCCTGTCCTGCTGTACCTAAACTTGATAATCCAGTACCACCTCTTGTTGTTGGTAAAGTTCCTGAAGTTATGTTAGTCGCTGATAATGAAGCTACATTAAATGTTCCAAATGCTAATACATAAATTTCATCATTTAAAGAAGCACCTGTGTCTAATACTACGCTAGTACCATTGGTTGCTGTGTAATCTGATGGGTCTAAATGAACACCATTTTTAAATACATCAATGTACCCACTATCGTAGGCTAAAATTGCACCACCAGTATCAGAATGAGATGCACCTGAAAAAGTTGTCTGTCCTGCTGTAGCAATATATTTTGCTCTCATAGACGTACCATTCACAGAACTCCCTGCATTTGCAAACGAGCTTCCATTGTAGACTTTCATGGTATCTGCTGTCGTATCAAACCAAAGAGTTCCCTCTATTGGATTTGATGGTGCGTTAGCTGAAATCTTATAAGTGTTTCCAAATGCTTCAACCGCAGGAATATTATTACCTACTGTTGTTATTTGAGAATGGGCATTTGCTAAATTTTGTAAATTAGAAATACCTGCCAAAGTGTTTACATTAGCAATAGCATTTCCAACAATGTCTACATTGGTAATTGCGTTTGCAACTGTATCAATCTCAGACGTACTTTCATTTAAGTCATTAGCTACAGTCTCAACTTCTGAAACTGCTTCTGCTAAATCATTTGCAACAGCGATAACTTTCGCTATGTCAGTTGCTACTGTGTTGACTGAACCTATTGAACCTGCAACTAAATTTATATTCGTAGCATTTGAATTAACACTATTAATATTACTGGAATTTGAATTAACATTTGTGATTGCAGTTATATTTGTATTAAGAGTTGTTAAAGCTGTTTTGTTAGCATCTGATAACCATGTGTTTTCTAAATAGTATTTAGTGACAGCATCTTGATTATCTACTGGGTTAGCTAAATTTATAATTCTTTTATTAAGAGCATCAAACTTATCGGCATTATTTAATTGTAAAGTACCTGCACTATCGTCTGAAATTTCTTGTGCTATGTAAAAGTTTTGGTCTGCTGATTTATCTAAGTCGCTTTCTGTTAGAACAGAACCATCAGTAAAATCGACAATTCTTGCATTGTTAGGTGTTTGACGTTCAATAGTAATTACACTTGCATTTGCAGGTGCAGAACTAAAAGTCAGCGTAGATGATGAAATTGTAAATGCTGTAGTTTGTGAACCATCAATAAATGCTTTTATATGAGAACTATCTATAAATGGAAAAGTGATTGAGTACTGGGTAGTACTACCATCTCCTGTATAGGAGACCTTAGCTAAAAATGACATATATTATTTACTAAATTGATAAAGTGAGTTTAAGTCCGATGAATTTACATTTATTCCCATCTTTAATCTCTCTAAGTTAATGTTTACGTTATTAAGTGAATTAAATAGTGAGAACTTACCAGTATCATCTTGTGTACTTTTAAAGTTTCTACTTTCTTTAATTAATAATTCTTCAACAGCAGTATGATAATCTTTTACAATACGTCTAAGTAGTTTTGCTCTACCACCTATATCTTTATTGTTTTCATCAACTGCTCTTGGGTCACTTAATTGTTTATATCCGCTAGAATTAATTACTGACTGTAATTTTTGGTCTAATGATTTTCCACCAATTCTAACTTTTCTTAATAATTCTTGTTGTCGGTTATATGCAGTTTGACCTTTATCATTAATAAATAAAGTAAGTTCTACATTACCTTTTAGAGTTGTTTTCATACTTGGTAAATTTACACCAAGTCTAAATATCTCTTTTGCAACTGGGTCTACTTTTTCTTTAGTTGCACCAAATGGATTAAACACACCATTAATTAATCTTGTATTTTCATCACCTTGTATTTTTAAAGCATTACCTCTGAAGTCATATTTAAACTCAACTTCATCACCTAATGCACTTCTCTTTTTAAATTCATCAAAGATACTTTTTGTATCTCTATAAAATGGGTCATTAACAAATTTTGAATAAATATTTGGAATAAATGAACCTGCTTTAGATTTAGCATATCTCATTACTTTATCAGGACTATCGTCTGTAAAGACTTCCATAAAGTCTGCTAAACCTTTTAAATATGTTTTAGATACTAAGTTTCTTGATACTGAAGAACCAATAGCAGAAATTGTATTACCTAATTTTTGTCCACCACTTAAATAATCTCTTGCACCTCCACCTTGCTGTGCAAGTAAAAGCATAAGATTACTTCCTGCTCTTTGTAAAGTTTCTTCATCTAGTTGGTCTCTGTAAGTGTGAAAGTCTACAACTAAACCTAAGAAAGCACCAAATGGGTCAAATCTTCCAAACTCTCTATATTTATAAGTTTGTTCTTCCGCATCATAGTATCTAAATGAATAAGGAATAATACCTGTGGCCTTTTTTAAATCTCTTAATTCTTTTGATGTAGTAGTTTTCTCACCTCTAATCTGGCCTTGACTACCAGTTATATGACCCTCAGCTACTAATTTGTTTGCAAGTAAAGTTAATGCAAAACCAGTTGCTAATTGTCCTCTAGCTTGTGCCATTCTTTCAGCACCCATTCTTCCAAAGAAGTCATCTCTATAAGTTTTTCTTAAAAATCCTAAAGGTGTTCTATCTACAACATTCAACATTAAGTTCATTGGTGTTCTAGTAAAAGGAATAATTTGTTTTAATATTGGAAACTCATTTGTTAAATCTCCAACTCTTTTAAACATTCCTGTTAATTCATTTGTGTAAGTACCCTCCTCTGCCATTTTAAGTACTTCATCAATTCTTGCTCTACCAAACTTATCAAAACCTGCATCAAAATTATCTGAAACTGCTTGTGAAAATTCTGAGATTGGTCTTTTAGTTTTAATATCGAAAGCAACAATTTTATCAAAACTCTTGCCATCTTTAATTGCTTGGTCAAAAGCATATCTTTCTAAATGAGTTCTGTATTGTATCTGTTTAAAAAATTCATCTTCAGCAGTAAGAAATCTACTAGGTTGTCTAACAATTTTACCTAATGTATTTACAAATACTCCTGTAATACTGTCGTCTTCAACTTCTTTACCATCAACTATTTTTCTTTTCTGAATAGATTTTTTAGGTGTATCTAATTTATTTCTAGAAGTTAAAATTCCATCTTCTTTCTTTAATGCTAAACCTGCATATTTAACTGCATCTTTTAAGTATCTACCAAAAGCAACATATTGACTAAGTGCTTTACCGCCCTCTTGTCTCAACGCTATGGCTTTTCTTGAATTACCTAAATATCCTGTAAGTGAACCTACTGATTTTTCTAATGGTCTAAGAAACATATTAAACATATTAGAAGTCATGTTTATTAAATGTGTTTTAGGATTAGATAAAAGAGCATTAATCCATATTTCATTAGCTATATCCCAAGTTCTACTTTTACCTGCGTAATCTAATATTTTAGTGACATTAGCATCGCCTGTTAAAGCAAACTTTCTCATAAACTCATCAAAGTCACCACCATACATTTCAAACTCTTTAATTAATGAGTCTTGCTCTTTATTAATTTGAGTTCCAAATGATGTAGCTTGTAATCTTTGAGTTCTAGCTGTTTGTGCTGAAATAAATTCTTTTGCTCTATTAACAAATCTTAATTGTTTAAATACTGTTTTTTGAAATAGTTCTTTTGCTCTTGGGTCTTTCTGACCTAATTTAGCTAATCTTTTAGAAGCACCATTTAAGAAACTTCTGTAAGCGTTCATACCTACTACAGTTTCAGGTGCATTTTTTAAATCTTTAACTAATTTAGCAATATCACTTTCTAGAACATTGGGTTGACCCTCATATAATTTTCTAGCTTGTCTCTCAACCATTTCGTCAGAAACAACAATCTTTTTACTTCTTACTAAATTCTTAAATGTTTTTGCAAAAGCTATTTCAGAAATTAATCCATCTTTATCTAAATCTACAAGTTGTTTTACATTAAACTGTGTAGAGATATTCATATCATCTAATAGTTCATCAAAATCTTTTGACTTTATTCCATTCTTAACATTTTCATCTTGAAGTGTTTTGAATGATGAATAAACACCATCTTCTAAACTTTTTAAATTAGCAGTATAAGTATCTGCAAATTCATCTGCTTTTACTTCACCTGCTCTTGCTTTACCTACTTTATCTACTTTTAAATCTTGTGCAGGTTTTGCAATATCTAAATCAGGATTTTCTTCTAAAAACTTTTCATCAGCTTTTAATTGTTCTTTACTATAAGCCTGACCATTAGATTGTGCTTTTTTATTTTTGTACCATCTAAAACCTCTAAACACTCCCTCCAAAGCACCACCTATACCTGCACCCTCTAGTGCATTTTTAAATCTTGCTTCGTACCAAGTGTCGTTTTGGTCACTTTCTAAATAATCTATAATTGGATTTTCTAATTCAGGTGCAAATTCATTAACCATGTCAGCTAATCTTCCGCTATCTTGGTCAAATGCTTGAAAGTCAGCGATACTTCCTTTTGCTACACTCTTAGCTAATTGTCCTGTACCTGAGACTGCTTTAACACCTTTTAATAATCTACCACCAGTAAACCAACCTGTTAAAAATTGTGTAATACCTTTTGTGATACCACCTGCTACTGTGTCTGGGTCTCTATCAAAATCAGGTAAAGTTAACTTATCGTCAATTAAACCTTTATCTTGTGCTTCCTTGTAAGAAATTAAATCTGGTTTTAAGTCTGAAAATTGAAATTTACCATCACCATTACCAAAACCAATACCATAGAAACCTGTCTTTTCTCCTAAAGTGTCACCAAATTGCTCTACAAGTCCTATCGAAGCCTGAACACCATCTCTTACACCATCAAGTGCAGATAAACCAATGTCAGTAATTAAACCTCTTTTGTTTGTATCTTCTTGTTGTTGATTAGCTTGTGGTATTTCTTTCTTAAACTTAGGCAATTCTAAGTACTGCTGAATTTCTTCTTCATTAAATTCATTAGTATCAAATTCTATAACCTGACCATTAGGTGCTGTTTTCTCTATTATTGCCATTAATTACCTTTTGCTAATTGTAAGTCGTTTTGTTTTTTGAAAATTCTGTCGTATTCATCTTGTGAAATAGTGTTGTTAGGATTTTCTCTTTTAATCTTAACTCTTTCACCTTTAGATATGTTATTTGGAATAATAACTAATTTAGCTAAATCTATTTTAAGTTCTGGGTCATCTGCTCTATTTTCAGGTTTAGCACCACCTCTAGAATTAATATTTTGTTTCTTAACTATAGGTTCTTCTTTTTTACCTGTTAAATCTTCTTTGTTAGCTTTAACTTTCTTTTTCTTACCATCTTCTATAATAGGTGTACCATCGTCACCTGAAGTAGTCACATCACCATCATTCAAATTAACTTCATCGCTAATTGCAATTTCTAAAACCTTGTCGTATTCAGTTTTAACATATTTTTCAAATGCTTCTTTTCTGTCACTAGGTTTTTCATAATTTTCTATAGGATTATCTTTAAGCCATACTTTCATATTAGCTTCAAACTTTTTATGTTCTAATGGACTTATTTTAGATAAAGCGTATTTAGTTTTATTTGTAGATTTTGTAATTGTTTCAATTTCATTTTTCCAATGTTTGTAATAACCAGAAGCTAACAATCCATCTTTCTCTGTAAATTGAAATGCTTTTAATTCTGTATCAAACTCTGAATAATCATTAGAAGTCATATTAGGAATATTTCTTCTTAAAAATTCTTTTGCTTCTTTAAGTTTGTTTTCTTCTAATAGTTTATAAAAATCTTCTTCTACTCTTGGGTCTGTTTGACTATCAAAACCTTGTTCTCTACTTTCAAACTCTTTAAATATTTCAGATTGTTTATTATTAGAAAAACCATTGTATGCAGGGTCTTTAATTGCATCAGAAAAAGTTTCATACTTATTAGCAAATTCACTTGCTTCTAATGTATCTCTTGTAGTTTGATTATTTAATTTAGTTAGTTCGTCTTTTTCTTTTTGTAAAATTCTAGTATCAATATTTTCTTTAAGTGCATCTAAATCATTTTGTAAACCTTTTACACTTGATAGATTACCTGTTCCTAATTTTAAATGATTAGGTAAATCTCTAAGTAATCTTTCAGCAAACTCTAAATCACCTGTAGTTTTTGACCAGTCACTTAAACTTTCTAATAAATATTTTTGTGCAGTAGAATTAGATAAACCATTTTTAGTAGCATCTTGAACAAACGCTGATATGTCAGCACCTATTTCTTCATTACTTCTATTTTTATCAAATTTACCTTGAATACTTTCTTTAAAATTATTTTTGTAATCCTCGCCAATCTTTGACATTTGTGAGTTAACATGAGTATTAAATAAAGAGTTTCTTGTTTTAGATGTTTCACTAAAAAAACCTTTTTCTAATTGTAGTGCATCAAAAGCACCTAGATTGTTTTCTGTAAGAAAGTTCTTTAATTCATCATTATAAAACTTATCAAAAGCATTGGGGTCTGGGTTATCCAGTACGTTCTTTTCAGCATACTTTCTGTATACTTCTGCCTGAAATTCCTTTGCTTTCTTATTTAATGTTAATTCTTTATATTTCTCTTGGAAGTATGGATTAGCTTCTTTTGGTATTTCACCTTTTTTAACAGCATCATTAAAGCCTGTTCTATTGTCATTAAATTGTTTTAATGCTTCTGCTTCATTTACTTCTTTCTCTTTCTTTTCAGCATTAAGAACCATTGCTGTACCTGCATTATTCACAAAGTTATCTATAGACTTAGTAAAGATGTCTATTGATTTATCTCTTGGTGCTATGTCAGGTTTATAAAATAAATTAAAATCTGTTGACCTTACTTCAGGTAATTCTGCCTGAAGATTTAATTCTGTTTTCTTTCTAGCCATTATTTAGGTGGGTTGTAAACCTTACCTCCTGTACTATAAGATTTCTTTTGGCTATTAGTCATCAAACCCATATTTTGTTTTTGCATTTCGATGCCATAATATGTGTTAGCTACATTTCCTACTGCTGAAGCAAATAACATTGCAGGATTAGGTGGTTGAACATAAGTTGATTGTGCTTCTTGTCCAAACTGAATAGCTTCTAAATTTCTTTCAAACTGTGAAACATTAATATCTAAGTTTCTAGCTAACGATGCTTTGTAGTTTCCCTCTGTTCTATAGAAGTCTGCTAGTAAAGCATTAGTAGAACCTGAAAGAGCAATACCTGAACTACCTGCTGTAGTCACAAACTCTGCTCTAGCTTTTCTTGCTCTTAATGTTGCTTCAAATCCTTTTTGAGAAGATTGCTTTGCAACTTGTCTAATCTTTAATTGTTCTGAAGCATATCTTTGAAGTGCATTTTTCTTTGCAATTTCATTTTGTCTTATCTGTTGTGCCTGTGCATCTTTCTGGGCTTTCTTCTGTTGTTGAAATTGTAGGTAGGAAGACCCTGCACTTAAAGCTACGAGTGCGACTTGTGGTGGTACACACATAATTTTATAAACTCATAAAAAGGTTTTTGATTAACTCCATAATTGATTTTTCTTAAAAATTTGAAACCACACCACTTCAACCAACGTAAATGTAATTCATTTCTACAATCTACGAAGTTCCAAAGTATTTTATATTTGTGATTTAAAAGATTGACTACTTTTCTACTCTCTCTTAAAAAAGAGAAGCGTATTCGTTTTATATCTGGTGTAGCTAATAACCAGATAGCACCATCTTCAGAAACACCAAACATTCCTACTGGAATATTTTTAGTATCTACAATGGTTAAAGATATTTCAGAACAATTAAAACATTCAGATAATGCTTGATAAGGATTAAGTCCTGTACTATCTAAAATTTCTCTTTTATCTTCAAATCTTAATCTTGGTGCTAAAAAATCTATATCTTCAAATATAGTTTTTCTAATACCATTAAACTCTTGATGAAGCGGTGACATAATAACCTTGCCAACTTGCGTTGATAAAATTTGATGGTAAATGACTATTGTTTTTTATTTTAACTGTTAGCTTGTCATTCTCAGATTGAACTGCAAATTTATAATCTCCATCTTCAAGGTTTACTGTTCCTAATAATCCTGTACCTGTGATTGTTCCTGTATATGTTGTTGTAGATGTATCTCTACCTACTGGACTTACTTCTGTAGTGAAAAACCCAGTATCATTAAAAGAAACACTCCAGTTTCTAATCTGTAATCTACCCTCTTTTACTGAAATTCTTGAACCCTGTGTATCCGCTACCTGTATAAATTGCTGTGAAAATTGAAATAAAAATTCATATTGTTCACCTATAAAGAAATTTTGTGCAGTAATATCACCTGAAACTACAATAGTAGTTCCACCTACAGTTTGAGAAACAGTTGCTATTTCTTGTCCTGCTTTATTAGAAGCACCACTTCGGCCTACAACTTTCATTGTATTCTTAATTTGGTATGGAAGTGTAATAGTAGTTTGATTAGTTCCTGAATTAAAACTTTCAGTAATTTGAGTATTATCTAATTTTCTATCTAAATGAGTAAGATAACTTTCACCAGTATCAGTTAATGCAGGTGATACATTTATTTTTTCTAAATAAACACCATCACTTCTTTCATTGATTACAAATAATTCATTCTCAATAAAATCTATATTTAATATTTTATCAGTAGAAGTTGTTCCAAAAGTATATTTACTCCATGCACTTTGTAATCTTCTATTCTGACTTACATAGTATTGATATACATAAAGAGCATTATCTTCATCTGAACTTAATGCTACAATAATATTTTCATTAGTAGCACTAGCAAGTTTAAACACATTAGCAGGAATATACTTAGGCACATTCGCTGTAATATCATCAGCTTGTTTTGTATCTGTGTCAGACGCAATGAAAAGTTCCCTAACGCCTGTGAAATTTCCTTTATTGAAGCCGAAGTAGACATTACTTCCTGCCCCAACTGGTTTAATAGTTTTGTCTGTTTCAAATTCTGTTGTGACATTGATTGATATATTCTCCGAAGTTAATGTTGCACCACCACTTAATACAAATTGTGTTTGGTCTGAAAACAAAAGTAATTCTTCATCAAAACTTATAGCGTGTCGAAGTATTGAAACTTTTGTATGTGTACTCGCAACATCTATAGGAGATGTATCAAGGACTTGTGTAATAGTTTCAGGAAAGAACTCATAGAACTCTCCACTTCTAGACATAATAACATTTTCATCTGCTAAAAAACCTAATCTATTTCTATGAAAGAAAATATCATTTAGTTTTCTTCCTATAAAAGTTGGGTCAGGTACACTATCTTCATCTCCACAAATTCTTGTTCCCCATGCAGGTACATCGTAAGACGTACCAGAAATAGTATAGCTACTTCCATCTACTTGTGTAAATCTAAAATTTCCATCAGCACTCCGAATTAAAATATGTGGCATTGTAGAATTGTCTAAAGTAGTTTTTGTATTAGGTGCTACTGTTTCTTGCCATAGATTATCTGCTTGAACAAATTTTACATAATAATCATCGAAACCACTATCTGCATCACCAGTCACCTGAACAACTTGATTATTAATTGCAGGTACAGGTAAATCAGAAAAGTTTTGAACTTTATCTTTAACTACTTGTGAAGCATCATTACCATAACCATCTGAAGCTGTGACTGTTAATGTTCCTGAAGATTTAACTACTGAAAAACTAGAGTTTCCAATATTTGAAACTGTAATACCTGATGGTGAGCCAATAGCTGACTTCAGGCCATTTCTTATATTTTCACTATTCGTATCTGATGAAGTAAATGAATAAGTCGTTCCATCAATTGTTATTGAATATTTAGTACTATTTACTCCCTGTAATACTGAGTAAACAGCTTGTTCTACTTTAGCAGAAGAAGTTGTACTTCCCATTGCTGTAGTCTTATTTTTATTAACTATAAAGGTAAAATCGGCAACAGTCATACAAACAAAGTCAGACTTTGGATTGCTACTGTTTAAATAATTCGTTGCGTTAGTTTGGTTTACAACTGTTTTAGAAACTCCATTAATATCATACACAGCAATACTGCCATTACTAACAACCACAATGTATCGTTCATTTAAATCCCTATTAATTGTATGAATAAAAGCATTGCCTAAAGAACTACTTGATAGCTTTGCTACATATTCTGTTGGTGGTCTTTTTTTCAATCCCTCAACTACTGAAGAAAAACCATTTATCTGTTCACCTGCTTGTGAATTAAGTCTTAATACCTCTGGTTGTTGCGAAACACCCTGTACTAAATTTGGAATGGTACGACTTACTAGAGCCATTAGTGACCTCTTATAATTGTGTAAGCCTGTTCTGGTGTATCAAATATTGAGTAATCACCAGTATGACTTTCAGCTTGTTTTAAAATACTTAAAGATTTTGCTTCGTCTTCTTGTGAAAATTTGTGAATTGTATTTGCACCTAAAGTTCTATCGTGAAATATTCTTGCACTTCTTATTGTAATATATCTTTTAGCTTGTTCAGGTATTTCATCAAAAGGTAATAAATATACTACAGTTGCATCTGTAAAATTTGTATCGAAAGTTTCTTCATTTTTAGCAAGATTATAAAGTTCATTATTTCTTTGAACAATATCATAACTTACTTTTGAATATTTTCTTGGGTCTATCTCTACTCTAACAATATTAGTTGCTAGTGGAATTTTGTTATTAGTGTCTCTACTTAAAGTCACTTTATAATGTGTATTAAAATGCCAACCTTGTGATTGCACTTCTCTACTTACTTCAGATAAAACATTTTTAGCTATTGTTCCATCTACAGGTAAAGAACCACTCAATGAGTTCAATGGACTTTCACCAATTGTAGAAAGAATTGTATTAACAGCTTCTAATTCTGAAGTTCTTGTTTGTGTTGTCATATTATTTAAAACACAGGCGGAGATTGTCTGTGTTAATCTCTCCGCCTATGATTGGTTAGTTATTATGCTTTCTTAATTGAAACAACTGACTCAGGTCTAAGAATATTAGAACCCATTAACATTCTAGCTGTCATAAGTGTTCCAATTCTTCTAGGGTCGTAAGTTGATTCCATAACTAAATCTTTTCTTTTTATGCTACCGATTCCACTATTGTGCATAACAACCGCAAAAGTATGCGTGAAGTCACCATTGTAAGTGTTATTAGTACCAGAAATTGAAGCAGATAAGTCAGTAGCAAATACTTCTTGTGCTGTGTTTGATTTTACAATCGGCACACCACCTATTGATAATACTGTACCTCTACCGAAGTCACCATTATCTCTAGAGAAGTCTCTGTTTACTAGCTTGTCTACGTTAGCTAATTGGTAGTATTGGTCTGGTCTTACGATACATACACGACCATCACTAGGTACATTATTTTCGTCTAGCTTTTGAATTGCTTCAAATACGCTGTCGATTAATGATGTAGCATTAGTGTGGCAGTCGGCATCTGTAATTTCAGAACCAACATTTCCACCAGTCACATTAGGTGTAGTCACTCTAGAAGCTAAGATAGCTAAAGATAATAAATGTTTATCTACCTTGTTCGCAAGTGCAGAACCCATCTGTCTGCTGTACTCTGCTCTCACATCGTAAGCTGATTTTAATTCCTCAACTTCAGCTACAAAGACATCTGCTAATAGCATATCGTCTAGTGAGATTACTTTTTCGTTGTGTTTAATAGCTTGACCAGTAATCTCATTACCTGCTGTATGATAACTTGCGTTAACAAAGCCTGTCACAGGGAAAGCACTTGATTTCGCACCTTGACCTAAAGTTCTTACAGTCGACATTCCTAACATCTGGTTCTCTCTTATGAACTGAGTTAAAACCTCATTACTGAAAACTTTAAGAAACAATGCGTCTGCTGTTCCTGCTGAGTTTACCTGACCAATGCTTGATATTGTTGCATTTGACATATTATTTTTCTCCTTAAATATGTTTGGTTGGTTGTTAACAAACTACTTTTCATAATCAGAAAGTTGTCACTCGTAAGTGGCTATCGTTTTTGAATTTGGTTAGCACCTCTCTTATGAGAGATGGTACTATTTATCTTTTCTATTAGTCATTATATTCCAAAAATCTTTTTCAGAAATTTTCTTAGGTTCACATTTACATTCATCACAAGTGCAAGTTCCATATTCATCTGCGTGTAAAGGCATCTGACAATGACAATCGTGATGACAAAGTTTACACTTTTTATATTTTTGTACCAAGACGCCAAGACCTCAATGCCCAATAAACTGGTGATAATTTTTTATTACCTTTTACTTTAGCCAATATTGGTTTCATTCTATCGTTAAATGCTTTTCGTCTTACTGGGTCGTCTTTTTTGATGCTCATATTTGCATCACCGAACCTTACTGTTTTAATTTTCTCACCATCTTTAACAAATACTTTAAATTTTTTGCTACCTTTCGTTTCACGAATAATTTTATTTAATGGTTTATTTTCCTTGTCCGACATATTTTTTAAAAGTTTTTTTCTTGTTCATCATTGCACTACTAGGTCGTCTACCAATGCTTGTTTTCTTAAATTTTGCTCTTGTCTCATGTGTTGTTGTATTGAGAAGATTGTTTTTCTTCTTGGCCACTTAGGCTTTCTTTGGAAAACCTTTTTTCATATTATCGTAATTCTTTTTAGAAATTGTTGAGTCTTTCTTTTTTCTAGAAATACCGAGCTTTTTGCGTCTGTTGATGTTCCTGTAAAGCGACATTATTTTTTACCTCTTATGTTTTTGATTGTTGATAAGCCAAAACTTCCTGAATAGACGATTAAAACTGCGTACCAAAATTCGGTTGTGGCGTTTGATAAAATTTCAAAACCTCTTTCCATATAAGGTTGTGTGTATGGTAAGAAGCAGAATAAAAAGATAAGTGCTATTTTAATTGTTAACACCTCATCTTTAATACTGTTATTACTAGAACGTATTTGTTCTATTGAAACCTGTTTAATACTTTCAATTTCTTTAGCTTTGATGATTTTGTCTTTTTCCATTTTATGCTGAATACCGCCAATAACCTTTGAACCAATCATTCTTGTTAAAGGATTTTTTAATAATGGTAATACAAAATTAAGCATTTCTAGACCTATTAAAACTTTTAGAAACTACTCTTAAATTAGAAGAACTATTGTTATTTGGGTTTCCATCTAAATGGTGAATATCTTTACCATTAATAGAATTACCTAATTTACGTTTCATAAGTCTTCTAGCTAAATTTCGTTTTGCTCTGTTTTTCTTTTGAAGTGGTTGAGAATGATAATTCTGGTATTCAGACTTATAATCTCTACCTGCCATTATACTGCTGTACTCCTAGCAATCTTTTCTTCTACAAGTTTTCTAAATGCAGGGTCTTTAGCGTATCTTGGGTCATTCATAGCATCTATAACTTGTGCTGAACTTTCAAATACATCTGAATTAGTTTCTATACTGTCACCATTAATCATTGATTGTGGTTGTTCAGAACTTATACCTGCTCTTGAAGCGATACCTTGTACTGCAAATTTAACTTGTTCAATACTTCCAGTTTCTAAAGTATCATTAAATGCTTCTTGTTCTACATCACTTAAATTAGTTTTAGCGTACTCAATTACTTTATTATAATTGTTTGAACCACCAACTAAATTATGAACAGCTTGTACTTCTGTGTTTGCTATTGCTTCTTGTCCAGCGATATAACCATCAACTAAACTTTTATCTAAACCCATCTTATTTAATTCTTCATAAGAATTTTCAGATAACGAACCTTGTTCTTGGTATTCAGAATAAAATTTATCCATACCTTTTTGATTAGTTTCATTTTCATAAGTTTTATCTTCAGCAGGTTGTTCTACTGGTTCAGATTGTTTCTTCTCTAACTCTGAATATGCTTTGGCCATATCTTCGGCACTTTTAAATTTTTCAGGCAACCAATCAGGTCTAACATCATCAGTAGACTTATTTGTATTATCTACTTCGCTAACCTCAACTCTTGTTTCATCATTGGCTACAACTGCTTGTGTTTCAGTTTGTAATTTAGCTTGTTCCTCTAAAGACATATTAGATTTGTCTAAAGATATTTCTTGTTTTTCTGTACTCATATTTTTTACTCCTCAGTTTCAATTTCACCATTCGCATTAACAGTAGCACCAGAGTTAGCTAAACTTTTTCCTGCTTCAATTGCTACTCTTGGGTCTGCTAACGCTTGATTAGCAAACTGTTGCTGTTGTTGTGCTTGGGCTTCTTGTTGGATTTGTTCTTGTGATTTGATTAGACCACCTGTGTCTATTCCATTTGCAACTGCAAATTTCTTAATCGCATCATCAAGGTTTATGTATTGGGCAAGTCTTTCTGCACCCAAAGTATTTGCAAGGTCAGACATAAATTGAAGCAATCTTAATCTATCTGAAGCCCTGCCTAATGCTTCCATTCCTACAATAATTTTAGTTTTAACTAATTCTTTTGGTAGGTTTGGAAGTAATTTCTGTTCCTTTAACATATTCAATTTAGTGTTTATGTAAGGAAGTTGAAATTCTGTTGTTAAAATTCCATATACACCGCCTAGTGCATCGTTTAATTCATTAGCTACTAATTGTACTTCTGTAGCTGTCACTCGTTCTGCCTGTCTTTGAACTGAAGCATTTAGTAGAAAAGCAAACTGTAATCGTTGCTCTATTCTACCCATCATTTCATAGCCAACTCTAAAGTCAGCAAACTTATTGGCCTGTAATACTGAAACATCTTGTGCATTACCCTCAATAATTGCACCATTAGGTGCTTTAGCTATGCTTGATGCTCTTGTTGAACCATTTGGTGAAATCATAAAAAGCATCTTAGAAGACGCACTACTGCCCTCTAAGATTGCTCTAGTCAAACCCTCTAAACTTCGTAAGTCTCCCTCAAAAGTTTCACAATGACCTCTCCCATAGTTCATACCATCTATTCTATTAAATCGAAGTGCGATGAATGGAAGTTTGTCTAAATCGTAATATTTTTCAAAAACTTTTTGTTTGCCACATTCTTGGTGAACGTAAAATCTTTTCTTTTCTCTATAAACACAAGTATATAAATTTAGTGTTTTGTTTTCGTCTGTAATTTTGTCTCCAATATTTCTTCTTAATTTTTCAGATAAGGTATTAGGAGATATTCCCTCTTTAATAATAATTTTTAAAATCTTTCCTTGTGGGTCTCTTTTAACTACATAATTATTTAATGGATATGTTCTCAATCCATCTTCTGACATTTTAAGTAATACATTACCTGAAACAATTAAATGTTTAAGTGCTTCGTAAACTGCTACTCTGTCATTATTACTTTCTATGCTGTCCATAACAGCTTTTTCAATTTTAGCTAACCCTTGTTCTATTGTAGCTTTTTGATTTGGGTCACCCTCAATTTGTTTGTAGACTAATTCATCAACATCTAATCTAAAGAATGGTGCTTGTGGTGGAAACAAAGCTAACATTAATTTACTAGCTAAGTTAGTGACACCTCTTGAACCTACACTTTGATATGGTGTTGGATATTCAGTTGCTTCATTAGCACCTGTTGGTGGATATAAATGTGGAATAGTTAATTTAGCTACTTCCCTTGCACGTTCCAAGTATTGTTCTCTGTCTCTTTCCATCTTTGTGTACTGACTTTCCACTAAAGATTTATCTAAAGCGACAGTAGATGTATCTAAATTATATTTTTCCATTATTAAGAAGTTGGAAAGTTAGTACCACTCTGACTTAATCCTGATGAAGTTAAAGGTATTCTTAAACTTCCTCTACCACGTCTTTTCTTCATAGCTGTATTTTGACTTACTGCTGAAGTAGATGATGCTTGTTTAGGTGCATCTTTAGTTGTAGTAGCATTTGTCACCATAGGTGGCGTTTCAGGAATAGGCTCAGGCTTAGGTGGGTCGATTCTCGGTCTAGAAAATGAACACATATTAGTCTGTCTCCTTTTGTAATTTATATTTTTCGATTAAGTGTTTAACGACTGACCTTTGTCCTGATTGATAAAATATTTCTTTATCATTCTGAGTTAGGTCAGCACATTTTTCTGGAAAAAGCGTATCCAAATAGTCGATTAGTTCTTCACTAAGAGTTGGTGTTTCTATCTTTTTTGGCATTGTTTTCTCCTAAAGTGGCACTTATTTCAGTTCGTTTCTCAGCAATCTCACCTGCAATTGCTGAGTACCCACAGGCATCTACATAATCATCAATGTTATGTTGACCTGCTTGTGTTCTAGCTATCTTCAATAATGCCATCATATTGGCGACATCTTCAGGAAGTAGCTGAATGTTTAGCTTTGTTTTGTTTTGAATAAAGCCTGACCAAAGCCTAGCAATGTTTTCGTGATTAGCTACTTTATCACCATGCTTATCTTCTCTGTCAGTACTAACTAGCTTTTTTGTCTGCTCTAGTATCTTTGTAGTGTTCATATCTATAACTCCATAGGTTAGGTTTACTTGTGCCAAAATCGTACTCATCTTTTCTAAGTATTCTGGCTAATCTTGCTTGATGGTATGCGTCTTCAAATGTTTGACCTGCACGTTCATATTCTCTAACGACAGCTTCCCACATTTCATCAACACCTTTTTTATCTAAAAGAACTCTTGATGCTTTTACTGCACCACAACCTTTCAAGCCTGAGTACCCATCACTTGCATCACCAACTAAACATTGTGTGAAGAAATTATAATTTGCTCTTTCTTCATCAACGTATTCCAATTGGTCATCACCTATAAAACAATGCCAAGATGGTATTGTTCTCATATCTTTATCGCCACTAATGATTACATTATTAGTTTTATAATGTTGCGTAGCTAGAATACCAATTACATCATCACCCTCTAAATTAGGTAAAGTATAAAAATTATAAGTTTGCTCTGCCCACTTTCTTAATGGTGCATAACAAATTGGTTTTCTAATTTTCTTACGATGTGATTTGTAAGTCTTATCAAATTCTTTTCTGAAATTATTTTTATCAGAAAATGCAATGATAACTTCTTTAGATTTTGTTTTGTCTTTATAATGATTAATAGTTTGTTGAAGTATAGTTTTACCTTTTCCTAAATCAGAATGTAAAGTCCATACGTCATCTCCCCAGTCAATAGGTTCTTCTAAACTAGAAGCAATCTTGTATATAACTAGGTCACCATCTACTATCATCACTTTGTTTGTGTTATCAAAAAAGTCATTCATATTTTTCATTCTTGCTTTATTTGCTGAATGAAGTTCAAAATGAGCTTCGTCTAACTGTGTCATAGCTTTATCTCCTTTAGTTTTAGTATGTTTGATTTTGGGATTACTGTTGAGTTCCCACCCTCATTTACTGTGCCATCATCATTGAAGTTAATGTCACCA
Source organism: Candidatus Pelagibacter sp. PS_17 (assembly GCF_059417945.1). Lineage (NCBI taxonomy): Bacteria > Pseudomonadati > Pseudomonadota > Alphaproteobacteria > Candidatus Pelagibacterales > Candidatus Pelagibacteraceae > Candidatus Pelagibacter > Candidatus Pelagibacter sp. PS_17. The sequence continues at coordinate 453,933 of NZ_CM182073.1, read as the reverse complement.
ACAAAAACAAATTTATTTTTAGATGAATGGATTAACCAACCCATCGTTATACAAATTGCTGTCTTTGATTTTTTTATTTGTTGAAGTGGCGACCAACTGCTATCGCTAATTATGTCACTCCACCAACACTTATAAAATTTATATGGAAAGTCATTTTCATCTATGTCTGGTAAGATGAGTTTATTTTTTAATAACTTCTTCATATTAATAAATTTAGTAAATCTTCTTTTGGAATGATGTGACCTCTTGAAGTCCATCTATCTCCACCTGCCTTAACTGGATAAGACTTCATTAATTTTTTGAGAATTTTTGTAGGCACTAATACCCACGTTTGGTCTTTACGTTTTTCGACCCATAAACAAATAGCGTAATACTTAGATTTAGTAGTATGTATACCTGATGGTTTTCCTCTACTTTCTATCTCTATATAAACATTGCCTGTCTTCTGACATAACCTGTCAGTCTTACATTCGACTTTACCCTCTACTGCTTCTTGAAATTCGTTTTCGTATTTCTCGCCAAATTTTAAATCTTTGTCGAAGTCAGGTTTCGCTTTAGTGAGTGTCAGACCAATTTACGCCAACTTTGATTTCACCATCTAACTGTGTTCTAAAATCAAAGAAGTCCTGTGTTTTCTTAAATATTGATTGTGCTATTGTTTTAAATTCTTCTAGTCTTTCTTTCTTAACTATGAACTGCATTTCATCATGGATATGTAAAACCATTGCATAGTCTTCTTTCCATTTAAAACCTGCTTTATGTAATTCTTCATTAAGAATGATTGTTCCCTGCTTTACCAATAAAGCCCCACAAGATTGAATCAAAGTATTAAGCGAACTGAACTCTGCTCTACAAATTAATCTTCTGCCATCAATTCCATTTAGATAACCTACGTTTCTAAATTTATGTTTTACTGCATCTATTAATGTAGCAAGTGCAGGTAAACTTTTGGTAAATCTTTGTCTTACTCTTTTGGCTTCTTCGTGAGTGACATTAAGTATTTCACCGAGCTTCTTATCTCCGCAACCATAAATGAAAGCATATATAAAAGTTTTAGCTTTAGCACGAGTGGAAAGTCCTGTAGCTTTTTGATTGGCGGTATGAATATCATCTTCAAGAAGTGTCTTCGAAAAATTCCCATTGTCATAATTATGCAAATAATGCCCCAACACACGCAACTCCAAACCAGAAAAATCAATACCACACATAACCATATCGGTAGGAGAATAAAATAAGGAACGAAATTCTTTACCATACTCCGAACTACTCGAAACACATTGTGCCAGATTTGGTGAGTGATGAGTACATCTGCCTGTGACCGCACCATTTGTAATAACCTTTCCATAAATTTTTCCTTTGTTGTTTAATTTTAAATATGCTTGTTGACCATCGCTTAACTGACCTAATCTTTTCTGTACCATCAAGTACTGTGAAATAAGTTTAGCTTCAGGATAAGGAAGTGAATTAAGAATTTTTTCGTTTACCTCTGGAACACCAGTAGGTGTGAAAGTCTTTGGCTTCCAATTTAAAACTTTAATTAATCTATCTGCTATATGTTGTCTTGAACTTGGATTAAATAATTCAGTTTTATAAATAGGTACAGGTACACCTGCTTTAATACCTTTTTTTCTATTGTCTCTTTTGTAAACTTTCTCTCCACAAAACTTTTCCCAAGCAGGAAAAGCTAGAGCAAGTTTGTCTTCCAACTCTAGTTTCCGCTTGGTTAGGATAGTATGTAGCGACTGAGCAGTCGTCTCATCAAAGTACACACCATGCTGTTCTTGTTTGATTATCCAATGTGCAAACTTATGCTCTAGTTCTATTGCATTATTAGAATAGTTTTCTTTGATTATTTTATCATAAAGTAGATGTGTGACTTCTACATCTCTTTCACAATACTCAAACATATCCTGATTAAATTCAGTAAAGTCTGAGTGTTCTTGATAATCACCTTTTCTTAAACCTAATCTATAACCCCAAGATTCTAAGGAATGTCTTCCATATAATTTTGCAGGTAATTCTTTATATTTATAATCGTGGTCTAAAAGATTAGTCCATATTAACCTACTCATTAACAAGGTATCGAATACCTTTTCTTTATAAGTAAATCCTAAGACTTTCTTAATTACTGGAATATCAAAACCTAAAACATTATGTCCAATAATTGCTTTAGCTTTCTTTAATAGGTCTAGGCAATCAGTTAAGTTATTAGGATTATATCTGTAGACTTCGTGTGTCTCTATATCCTTACAAACTATACAATGAATGACTAAGTTATCTTTATCTAGAAACCCATTGGTTTCTAAGTCTAGTACGATGTTCATAATATTAATGTATTAAATGTATTTTGATTTTCTCTACGCTTGGTAGGTATTCTGATACTGAAGCAATAGATTTTTGAATTACTTTAAATGCTTCAACATCACCACACATTATAACTGGAAAAACATTTTCATATTTTATTGCGTTATAAATTGCAGTCATAATAGTTTTACAAGTTTCGAAAACTATTGTTTGTTGTTCTTGTGTTAAAGAGAGGTAGTCTTCTTTTTCAATTAGAAATGAAAGAATGAACTTCGTAAGAAGTTTATCATTCATCAAAAGTTCCCTCTGTTAATCTTCCTGTCTCTTTGTTGTAAATTAAATTACAAGCAATCCCTGTATCACCTGAGTACCTATTCTTCAGCACTCTAACTTTCATAACATTGTTTTGAATTTCATCTTGTTGGTCACGTTCAAAGGCCACTACTGCGTCTGCTAAACTAGCAAGACTTGAACTTCCCCTCAGTTGAGAAAGTGAAACTTGTGAACCCTCCTCGTGTCCTTTACCCTCTGGTCTTTTTAAATGTGAAACAAGAAATAAAGCACAACCTAATTCTTCAACTAATTTTCTTAGTTGTGTCATTGTGTTATCTATTAATCTTCTTTCATCACCCTCACCTATTCCTGAAACTACAATTGAAATATGGTCTAATATAATTGTCTTACAATCTAATGACTGAACCATATATCTAATTCTGTTCATTAAGTCTTCGGTATCAGAACTTCCAAAGTGGTCGTAAAAGCAAATATAATTTTTTACTTTATCAAACTCCTCTAAAATTTTTTCTTCAGAAATCTTTTCTCTTACATCTGGTAAATGTATTAATTTATTTAATCCTACAGAAACAATTCCTCTGATACTTCTTTTAACGCTTTCTTCTAAAGCTATGTATCCAACCTTTTGTTTCTTACTAATTAAATGATGTGTAATTTCTCTACAAACTTGTGACTTACCTATTCCTGTACCTGCGGTAAGTAAGACAAGTTCACCTTGCCTTATCCCACCGAGTTTATTATTAAATCCATTCCATTGATATGGAACAGTCTCAACAAAGTCGTCTTTAAGTAATAGTTCTTTTGTATCAGAACCCTCAATAATTCCCTGTGGTGTGTAGCTTTTAGCTTCCCACATAGCACTAATGATTTGTTCACCTCTACCTGATTGTAATAATTCGCTTGGGTCTTTTGCAGGTAGTGTTGCTATCTTAACTTTTTTTACTGGAAGAATACTTGCACATTCGATGACAGCTTGTTTCCCTGCTTCATCTTCATCGTACATCAAAATAATACTGCTAAATTTTGAAATCCAACTAAGTTCTTTTTTAATATATTTTTTTGCTGAAGTAGCACCTGATGGTACTGAGACTACAGGATATTTATTACCCTGTACTTTACTTACACTAAGTGCATCTAATTCACCCTCAGTAATTATTAGCTTTGATTTGTCTCCACCATCTCTCCAAAGGTTTTGACCAAACAAAGTTATCTTGTCTGTATCACCAAGCCATGTAAATTTTTTATCTTGAAATCTTAATTTCTGTGCAACGATATTATAATCTTTGTCATAGTAGTTAGCTATATGAACAGGTTGTCCATTGTATTCGCCAGTCTGATAATTAAACTTCTTACAAGTTTCGCTATCTATTTTTCTACTTGGTAATGCTTCTACTATTCCATCAATCATATTTTTAAATTCTTTTGGTTTTATATATTCAGGTAATTCTCCATTTAATGTTTTGTACTGTCGGCAACCGAAACAATATGTGTGATGTAGTTCATCGTTTTCATCGACAAAAACACCAAGATTGTCTCGGCTACCACAGTTCTCACAAGGACTATGATGGAGAAACTTATTCGTCTTGGTCATCTTCCAATTCCGCTAAATCAGCTTCATCAGTCAAACCATCTTGAAATTTGTAATTAGGTATATCTTCGTGAAGTAAGTATTCTCTTACATTCATATTTGGACAAGTCTTACTTTCGTCTAACTCATAGTGTCCAACAATTCTTGCTTCAGGATATTTAGCAACAAGTTCACCTAAAACTTTATATAAACTTTCATACTGTTCTGCTGTGAAGTTATTGTCTGGTTGTTTCCAATCTTCTTCTTTAGCACCACCTATTAAACAAAGTCCATAAGCTGTGTGATTGTATCCCTTAACATGAGCCTGTACTGCATCATCTTCTCTACCTTGTTCAACAGTTCCATCTCTTTTAATAACTTTACCATAACCAATTTTAGTCCACCCAAATTCTCTATGTACTCTATCAATCTCTTTCGCACCCCACTTTTGTGATGGTCTCGTTTGAGAACAATGAATAACTATGTATTTAGTTTCTTGTCTTGCCATTTTGTTTTTCCTTAATTTCTTTGAGCCATTCTTTTGGGAATGTTTGTTGTGTTGAATAAATACAATGATAAGGAAAGTTATTAAGTTCACACCACTTGCCATAAGTAGTTAAACTTTTCTTTCCTATCTTTGTCTTTGCATTTGAAAAAATAAACCTAATATCTAATTCAGGATTTTGCTTCTTCACTAGCTTCATCTTCTTCCTATCGGCACTATTAAAAGCACCTTTAGTTTCTATGATAAATGAACCCTTGATTGGAAAATCAGGTCTATATGTTTTCTTAATTGCAGGTTGGAAGTAAGTGACTTTTAAACTTTCATATTTAAAAACACATTTAGCATTAGTTAAATAATGATAAACAACTTCTTCCAATCCTGATTTTAGAATAACGTCTTTAGAAATCTGTACTCGTTTGAACTTCTGTCTGTGGTACATTATTCATCTCCTCTGGTGACGTTGTATTTTCGTAGCCATCTTCTTTAGCAAATAAATCCATTTGCTTACCCTCGACTAACTCTATGATTTGAACTGCTTTTAATTGTGCTGTCACTCCTGCACCTAACGCAGGTGAGTAATAACTTCTTAACACATAAGCTATCTTCATCTTAGAGCCACCCCAGATATTACAAGATGATGGATTGAGAGGATTTTTCTTAGCATCGAATAACGCAGGTCTTTGACTAAATGGTTCTTTAGTCTTCCTGTTTATTCCAGTAGCTTTCATTTTATATTTGAAAACTGCAAAGCCATCTTCAACTGAATATGGTTTAGGTGCTAACTTCACCTTTTTACCATTTAGTTTTTGTTCAGCTTCAGAAATACTACTTTGTATAGCTTTCTCATATAAAGCAATCATACCTTTAGCTTTATCTTCAGGTACTTTTAGGTTTACTTTGTATTCACCATTTTCGTTAAACTTAACGTCAGGTCTATTTAAGTGTGGATAAATAGCTTCACCCAGTTCACTTATGTTTGTGGCATCATTCATTTATAACCTCCTATGGTTTATTGTTTGGTTAGCCATAGGTGGCACTTAATCAACACAGGTGTCGATGACTGAAGTTTAAAAAAACTACACACAAAAAAATACAGACTTTTTTACTAGGTCTAAATCAAGGTTTCCTTTTGCAGGTATAGGTGGAAACTTTTTCTGATTTTTTTCAGATAACATTTGTTTCATTTCCATTGCCCAATTTGCTAATACATCTTTGCTATAGATTTCACAAAATGCTTCACGCAATGCTAAAGACATTTTATCTGCATCAGGTGCAAGTACACCAAAGCTGTCATGTATTAAACTGAAGTTATCTATTCCACGTTCAGAACCTTTAACTACTGATAAACTTAATACAGAACTATCAAGTTGATGAATAAGATTTGGACATATAGATTGTTGTACTTTACGTCTATCTATTTCATCAGTCTCACTACTTACAGAAAGTTTAATTATACTGTCACCCATTTTAGTCTTAACTCTTTTACTTTCTTTTTTATAAGAACTCATAAAGATTGGTAAACCTAATGGTGAAGTCCAAGCTACAGGTAAGTTTTCATTAGCAACTAATTTAGCTACATCTTTTAAAAACTTCATAATATCTTTAGCACCAACAATTACATCATTAATACTTTTCCAAACTATAGCTGTTAACCAATGAGTAGACTTAAATAAATCATCACCAAACTCATGTTGTTTATTACGTTCAACTAATTCTTTTTCAACATGGTCTTGTATGTATTGCCTACAGGAATATTGAGTTAAACTATAAGGTAAACACATGACAGGTTTCTTACATATCTTTCTGTCTATTCCATAATCTAACCATTTCTTAGCTAGTGGGTCTGAACTTTCTTTAAGTCTTTCAATAACTTTTTCAGCAACAATACCATAGACATCATTAGGTTTATTAGATGGTACAAGATTAGTTGCTTTACCACCTACTTCATCTCTCATCATTGCTGAGTAATGTTGTAGGCCAGAATTAGAGCAATCAGAATGTATTGGTAATGTAGTTATAAACTTTGGGTCAAAATCTGTATTAGCAAAATCTCTATACTCAATGCACCATGCTAAGAAACTAAATGGTTTATCAGCTTCACACCAAAAGGTATCAGTCAATGGATTGTTAGCAGTACTAATTATTTTATCTGCATTATCAATTACCCATTGTCTTCTTATAGCTAATTCTTCTTTATCAGTTTCACCAAATAAACCTGCACCTGCTACAGCAAAATTATTAAATGCTTCTTCAGTTGCCATTGGTTTACCAAACTTAAATTTAAGTAATGCTCTTGCATAGTCAGCACTTTGTGGTGAGAGCATAGGACTTTTAGGATATATCCTACCTCTAAAGTCTAATTGATAAGGATACCAGAAACCAATATCTAAAAATAATTTAGCTTCTTCTTGTATCTGTCTTACCTGAATAAATTTAGATTTGGCCTTTGCTCTTTCCTTGTAGACATTTGATGCTTCTCTTTTCCATTTAGTCTTAGCTTCTTTGTTTGTAGCTATATCAAATGGTTTAGGCGGAAGTGGTATATCTTCAGGATTAATTGGTAGTTTACCAAGAGCAAAACTATTTTTTACACAAGCATCTAATACATCGAATACAGGTCTATTTATAACCCATTCAGTTCTCTGCATTATATTGACTGCATTGCTAACTACAGGAAACTCATGCCACCTGTTGTTAAGTTCTTCTAAATATCTTTTATTGCTTTGCTTTATGAAATTGTAGTGCATTTGCTATCTCCTCTGGGTTATTTTCTTTGTTAAATCTTTTGCCATAGTATCCGCCTGTAAATGGTGACGACCAATCTCTTGGTGGTGCGACCATCATTAAAAACTTGGGAAACAATAGTTCGTTCTTGATGTTGAAGTTCCTAATTTCTTCTATGATTTTAGGTGTAGCTTCTACATAGGTAATAGTCTTATCTTTCCTATGCTTTCTATTTTGATGTTTAACTAATCCTAGTTTCTCTAAGTAGCTAATCATCTTTACACCTAAGTGTAGCTTTTCAACATTAGTCCAATCATCAAATCTAAGGTCATTTTTATTCATCATATAAGTCCAAACTCTAGATTTATATTGATACCTATTTGCGTTTTGTGGAATGTTTTTACCTGCAAGTTTCCTAGCAGTTTTATTGTAGCTTTCTTTGTTCTGCTCTTTGAATTGAGTAATCCTTGCTTCCTGCATTAATCCAGTAGCAATTTGAATAGATAGTTTATTAATAGTTATTTCATCAGAAATACCATCAATTACATTCTTCAATATAATCAATGAACAAGTATCCCATATACTAGGTCTGTTATCTAAAAAGACACCCTTATCAAAAGCTGTAGATGGAAGACATTGACATATAATTTTAAGTGCAGTTTGGTGATTTCCTGCTTTACCAGAAGACATCAACCTGACATCTTCATTAATCATATCTGATACATCAGTTATGTATTTCTGCTGTAATACTAGGCCATATAAAGTCGTACTTTCCTGACCTTTAGCTTTTGCATCTACAACAGTCTTATTATACCTATTTGAACCACCTCTAAGCATAGCTTCTTCATGCTCTAGTTCTTCTTGTATAACTTTAATGTAATTAGCCTTATCTTTGTATTTACCACCTACTCCAACTTTGACTAATTCTTCTAATTGTAGCTGTAGTGGTGTCTTGTGAGTTTCTGCGGACATTGTGAGAACATCTCCTTATTTGATACCAACACAGGTGTGCGTCTACGAGTGGTTTTTGTAAATCGTCTACAAGACCACCACACAAGTGTTGATGAAGTTAATTTAAGAAAACACCTAGTGCTTAAAGAATAATTTGCACAAGTGTTGTTGAGATGAAAAGTGTGGTTCTTCCTAAGACCAGCGCGTCTACCAATTCCGCCATTCGCCCACAATTCTTGTGGCTTTATATAGGATAGTTTCTATTTGTCCAATGACAATAATAATGAAATATATTAATAATCAATTATATTTACTAGTAATTTAAAAAAAATGATTATTTCTCCATGTATAAGTATATGTAAAACAGATCCTCAAACAGGATATTGTTATGGATGTGCAAGAAATAATGAGGAAAAAAAAATGTGGAAAATGCAAGAAACTACAGAAGAATGGAAAAAATCAAACTTAACAATCATTCAAGCACGTCTGAGTGGCTGGCAATTAGAGAGTTTTAAAGAATCTTATGGTCATAAGATTGAAAATGGAATTTCACTTTATAAAAAGAATTTAAATAATGAGTAAATCTACTTTAGCTATATTAATTTATGTTGCGGGGTTAATCTTTGGAGCGTTGGTTTTAAATATATGGAGTGCAGAAACTGGACCCAAAGCTTTTATAGGGATAATTTGGACAGCAATTTTATTAATTGCACTTTTTTATGCTGACAAGCATGAAAAAAAATAAATATAAAAACATTAATTAAGATTAAAACAGTAATAAATAGAGAGACAGGTATCTCCAAAATTTAAAAATTAATAAGTGGGAGTTTTTATAAAAAAAATTAAGTTTTTTTATTTTTCTTATTAACTTTACTTGTAAAATTTATTTTTTTTGAACCAAATCTGCTATTAGTTATATTACTTCTATGTTTAGCGTAGGCTTGCTTTTGTGCTAACTTCATTGCTTTTTTTGATGACATTTTAAATAGTTTATATTTTTTAAAAATTTTGTCGAGCAAGAACATCAAAATTTTTATCTGAAATGATTATCTCTCCAGAAGAAGGTGAAATATTTAGTACTTCTTGAATTGTTACATAATGTGTAACTAACACCAAATTGTTATCACCGTTCCATTCGTTAATATATTTTTTTAAATCATAAATTTGTTTATTTTTATTACTTGCAAATTTTGCACTGAAAAATGAATTTAAAAAACTTTTTGTTTCATATTTATCAAAAGCATGTTGAGCTGTTTGTTTGCACCTACACCACTCACTTGATAACACCTTATCAATTTTAATATTATTTTCTGAAAAAAACTTCCCAATGTTTTTAGATTGTTCAATACCCTCTATACTTAAATTTCGTTGAGTTTCACATTTTAATATATCAAAATCTAACGGATCACCTCCACCTGGTGCAATTGCATGTCTTATAAATATTAATTTTTTACCTTCTTTTAACAAACTTTGTATTTCATCATTTGAATTTGCTTTTACTGAAATATTGAAAGATAAAAGTATTAATAAAAAAAATTTTATAAATTTCATATATGAGTATAAAATTCAAAAAATTAAATAATTCAATAGTTAAATGTAAAAGTTGTCCTAGGTTAATTGCATTTAGTAAAAAAATTTCTATAGAAAAAAGAAAACAAAATATGAAAGATACTTATTGGGCTAAACCAGTTACGGGATTTGGTGATATTAAAGCTAAATTATTAATTGTAGGTCTGGCGCCTGCAGCTCACGGAGGTACTAGGACAGGCAGAGCGTTCACTGGAGATAAATCTGGAGATTTTCTATTTAACTGTTTATTTAAAGCTAACATATCGAATATATCAACTTCTAAGCATATTGATGATGGTTTAAAATTAAATAAAACCTATATTACAAATATTCTTAAATGTGTCCCTCCAGAAGATAAACCTTTAAAAAATGAATTATCCAACTGTTCAACATTTTTTAAAAATGAATTGACCTTATTAAAAAATTTAAAAGTTATTATAGCATTAGGCAAAGTTTCATTTGATAATTGTATAGAATTTTATAAAAAAAATTATCATTTTGATAAAAAATTAATCTTCATTCACGGTGTAAAATATTTATTACCTGATAATAAAATTCTAATTCCTAGTTATCACCCTAGTCCAAGAAATGTTAATAGAAAAATAATTAATACACAAAAAATGGTAAGCTTGTTAAAGAAGGCTAAGAAAATTATTTAATTTTTATACTATCGCAAAAATAAGGTTTAAAAACTTTAAAAATGTCCTCTGGAACTTTTATAGGTTTTCCATTTTTATCTACAAAAACTAAATGTACTTTTGCCTCAACAATTAATTCGTCATCTCTAGAAATAAATTGTGACATAAAAAAAGAAGTCTTTGTAATAGATTTAACAAAGGATCTAATTTTTAACTCATCTTCAAGATAGGAGGGTTTTTTGTACTCAATGTTACAAGATTTAACAACAATTAAAGCTCCATAATCTTCTTTAATTTTTTTATTATTAAATCCGATTGTAAACAATGCTTCTGTTCTTGCTCTTTCAAGAAACCTCAAATAGTTCGCATAATAAACAACACCACCAGCATCAGTGTCTTCATAATAAACCTTTATATTGTGAAAAAAATTTTCGTGCATGAATTTATACTATCAAAAATAAATATTTTTAGCATCAAACTAAGATATAATATAACAATGAAAGTTTATATTATTTGGCTTTTAGGTGTAATTGCTTGGAATTATTTGGTCCCTAATGCTGCACCCATTGAAGATGTAATTGTTGCAGTACTTTTATCTTTTTTAAGTATTGGTCTTAAAAAAGTATTTAAATAATCTTATTCAGCTGAAAAATAAATATCTTGATAATAAGAGATAGCTTTTAATTTCGAATTATCAGTGTCAGTCATTATAGCTATACCTGAAATTTCTGTAACATCAATTTCATGAAGTTTCTTAAAATCTTTTTGCACATTTGCTTTAACAGTAACCCATGTATTTTTGTTATTTTTTGTAGTTGAGAGAACATAATCAATAGATTTTTTTGTATATGGACTTGGCCAATATTTTCCAACATCATTATTACTTGAAAAAACATAATTAATTGCCCTGTTAGATAATGGTGTAGAACCTGTTTTTTTTATTACAAAAACTCTAGCAGCATAATCGTGCCCTTTTTTACTATTTTCAATAATTCCAGATAAATCTTTCTCAACTTTCCATGTAATATTAATAATAGGAGTTTTATTAAGATCAATTCTAATTTCTTTTCCCAAGCCTGACCCAACACCTTCAGCCTCTGCTCTTATAAAGTTACCATTTTCGTTAGACCCAACAGCCCAGCTGGTCTCTCCTTTAACTTTTTTAACTTTTAATGTATTTAGCTCATCGTTAGTAAAATCAAAAACATAAACATTTTCAGCTAACAAAGGTTTTGTTATTAAAAATAAATATCCTAATAATATTAAAAAAAATTTCATCAGTCTGAGGGTATATCTAAATTTAATTTTAAAACAATATTTGAACACACTTTAAGCATTAAATTATCAATATTGGATACTATATAAATAGAATGAAATTAATTTCTATATTTGTTTTATTAATATATTGGTCCATAATTCTACTGGCACCAGTTATTTCTAAAGAAAGTAAGTCTCTTAATGTTGATTCTAAAGTGCTAGTTAGTAAGTAGAACGACCACCACTAATATCAAAAACAGCTGCTGTTGAAAATGAGTTTTCTTCTGAAGCTAGCCAACAAATTAATGAAGTAAATTCTTCTATCTCTAAAAATCTACCTCTAGGAACCTTGGAAAGCATTCTGGCAACATGTTCTTTTGACATTTGGTCTAATATTCTTGTTTTAGCTCCTGCTGGAGTGACAGCATTTACAGCTATATTCTTATCAGCCAATTCTTTTCCTAACGATTTTGTTAAACCAATAACACCCGCTTTTGCTGAGCTATAAGCGCTTGCATTTGCATTACCATCTTTTCCGGCAACCGAAGCAACATTAACTATTCTACCATAATCATTTTTAATCATGTAAGGCACCACACATTTACAACAGTTAAATGTACCCATTAAGTTAATTTCTATTATTTTATTCCATTCAGCTACATCGTAATCCCAAAGTGAAGACGTAGACCCAGTAATACCCGCATTATTAATTAAAATATCAATATTTGAAGATTTTGCTATTTCATCAACTGTATCTTTAACATTTTTGAAAACAGATACATCAACAACATTATATGAAAGATTTGGATCATTCACAGCTTTAACAGCTTTTTTTAATTCTTCTTCATCGATGTCCCAGATAATAGCTTTTGTTCCTGACTTTAAAAACCTTTTAGCAATATCTAAACCAAAACCTTGTGCTCCACCTGTGATAATTGCTGTTTTATTTTTTAAATCAAACTGATGCATGAAATTATTTACTTGTTAATAAATTGTATGTCAATGAAGAGATAAAAGCACCAATTAACCAAGAGTAAGAATTAAAATTCATTAAACTTTCATTCCAAATTGTTGAAGCAGCAAAAATAAAACCTAGGGTTATAGAGTATACGGCTTTTATATGCCATCCATTAGTGTAAAAGTAAACTCCATCAGGTTCTGCTGAAAATATATCCATATTATTTAAGTTTGATTTTTTAACTAAATAATAATCTATGATTATAACACCAAAAAGAGGTCCAAAAAATGCAGCAAATGTATCGACAAAAGATAAAATTCCTATCTGACTTAATAATGGTAACCAAAAAATACCAATTATAAATCCAAAAATAATAATTATATAAGAGGAAGTTTTTAGATTAAGTTTACTTGGAAAAAAATTTAACAAAGAATTTTGAGCAGGCACATAATTTGCAATTAGATTAGTAGATGCTGAAGCTACAATAATAAAAAATAAAACTATTACAGTTAAAATAGTGTTATCTAAAGTTCCTATAATATCTGTAGGATTTGTAAGTATCTTTCCAATTTCCTCAAGTTTCTGATGAAAAATTACATCAGCCCCGACAACTATAAATACAGCAAAAAATGAAAATATAATAAGATTTAAAAATAAACTCAAATTACCTTTTTTTAATTCCTCTTCATCTTTAACGTAACGGGCAAAGTCTCCAAAATTTACAAGAATAATTGAAAAGTAAGCAAATACTATTCCAACTACAGTAATCAAGGGAGCAATATTACTCTTAAGAAATATATTGCTATAAGTAAAAATGTCAGCAAATGATCTTGAAACCTCCTTAACATCTAAGAGAAGTACAACAAAAAAAAATAATAGCATCCCTGTGTAAACTGTTATTGCTGAATAATTAATAATTAGCTTATTAAATTTATGACTTTTACTGAATAAAAAAGATTGTAATAGAATTGCTATTAAAAAAGCAGCCCAATCAATAATGTTAAGACCTGAAACAAAAATTAAAAAAATATCATGCTGAAGGAAAGTATTATCAACAGAAAAGAAAAATATTCGAATTAAATAACTAAATGCTTTTGATAAAAAATATGTTTGAATTCCAAACATGAAGATACCAACAAGACCTCTTATTAAAGAAAAATATTTTGCCCCAAACACACCCAATGAAGTCCTTAAGATAACGGGAAATGGAAGACCATATTTTTGAGAGGGTTTTCCTATCAAGTTAGCTAAAAAATAAACTAGAAGAGAACCAATTAAACTTCCTAAAAAAACAACTGCAATGTTTAAGTCATAAACAAGATACAATGATGCTATTAAGGAAAAAGCAATAACACTTTGTATATTAATGCCCCAAAAGCAAAAAATATCCTTCCAATTCCAAGTTTTATCATTTGGGTTAACTGACACTAATTCCCAGTTAATAAGATTAATTTTATTTTTACGCTGAATCACTAATAAATAATAAACTAATAAGTTAAAATGGAATATCTTTTTTTTTCATTTGTAATAGTATTTTGGATCTAATGCTCTTTCTTAAAAAAAATATTGGTTACTTGGCAATGTTTCTTGCTGTAATTGGTTTTGGCTCAGGTCCTCCGTTTGTAAAACTTGCTCTAGAAGAATTTCAAATTGTTGATTTACTAGCTGTAAGGTTTGCAATTGCTTTTTTGCTTATGTTAACTTTTGCTTTAATAATGAGAGTTGACTTGTCAATTAAAAAAATAGGTCTAGCACCTTTCTTGATGGGTTTGCTAAACCCTTTTCTTGTAACATTAGCATTCCATGTAGGTTTAATGCTTACGTCGCCTATTAATGGTGTTGCTATTATAAGTACAATGCCAATCATGCAACCTTTTGTTGCTAAAATATTTTTAAATGAAAAAATTGAGATAAAGGTTTTAATAGGAGCTTTTATAACAATTATTGGAACTTATATCCTCTTATCAAGTCAAACTATTATTGGTCAGGGAAATTATATTGGGGACTTTATTATTTTTGCAGGAATGACTTTGGCTTCAATTAATGAAGTTATTGGTAGAAAAAAAATGCAAACTAATGTTAACCAGCTAGGTGTAAATACTTACCAATATTTTACTGGTTTCATTTTATCATTTTTAATATTATTTATTATTTGGCCTAACTCTACCTTTGGATATTCATTTCATTTAGAATTTACACCATCAGTAATAGCTGCAATCACTTTATCTTTTATAACTTTTGGTTCTTATTTATTTTATAATTATGCCTTGAGAAGGGTTCCAATAGGAAGAATTAGTCTTATGTATCCTTTAACAGGGCCCATAGGAGCTTTATCTGCCTGGGTAGTAATTGATGCAGAAATTACTTTAAAGATATTTATTTCATTGGGAATTATTTTAGTTGGAACTGTAATTCCTTATATAAATAAAAAATAAACTCTTAAGGGTACATTACACTAGGTAACCAAAGTGCAATTTGAGGAAATGCGATGATCAAAATTAAACCTAAAAGCTGTATTCCCATAAACTGCATCATACCAAGATAAATATCTTTAAGTTCCCATTCTGGCACAACACCTTTTAAAAAATACGCAGATAGAGCTACAGGTGGAGATAACCAGGCGGTCTGTAAATTCACAGCTACAAGTATTGCAAACCAAGTCAAGTTGAAGTCTAATTCTTTAATCAATGGAACAAATATTGGTAATACAATAAGAACTATTGGTACCCACTCTAAAGGCCAACCTAACAAGAAAATTACTGCCATTAGTATAGCTAAAATAACATATCTGTTAACTTCTAAGTTTAATAAAAATTCAGTTAATAAAGATGGTGTTCCTAATTTTGAAAAAACTGCTCCAAAGAAATTCGATGCAGCAACTAAAAACATTATCAATGCAGTAATCTCTAAAGTTTTAATTAAAGAATTTTTTAAAGTTTTTAAAGTTAATTTTTTATATGCTAAAGCAAGTAACAAAGATCCAATAGCTCCAATACCGGCACCTTCAGTAGGTGTTGCTAAACCAAATAATATGCTACCTAGAGCAAAAAATACTAATCCCGCAGGCGGTACTAACCCTAAAAAGAATTCTACCCAAACTTTACCCATACTTTTTGGTTGCATACTTTTTGGTAAAATTGGACCAAGTTTTGGATCAAAATAACATCTAACAGTGGTGTAAAGAGCATAAAGAACTGCCAACATTATTCCTGGAATTATTGCTGCAGCAAATAAATCTGTTACTGGGATTTCTAAAACAGGCCCCATTACCACTAACATAATGCTTGGTGGAATTAAAATTCCAAGAGTTCCTCCGGCACATATTAAGCCTGCAGATAATCTAGTATCGTATCCAGATTTAATCATAGTTTTACCTGCCATGATTCCAAGGATTGTTACTGATGCCCCAACTATTCCTGTTGCAGCAGCAAAAATTGTAGACACAAACATAACTGCATAAAATAATGCACCCCTTGTTCTAGATAGCATTAATTGTATGGCTGAAAATAGTCTTTCCATAAGACCTGCAGATTCCATTAATATGCCCATAAATATAAAGAGTGGGACGGCAACCAGCGTACTTTCCGTCATAATCATATTAAACTGTAGGGTCATTAAATAAAAAACTAACTTTCCAAAACCCCAATAACCAAACACAAGACCTAAAAATATTAATGTAAATGAAATAGGAAAACCAATAAAGATAGCAAATAGCATTACTCCTATCATTATTGCTCCAATTAATTCTTGTGAAAAAATTTCCATTATGGCCATCTACCTTTCACAAACGCATAATATGTTTTAAATAATTCTGATATCCCTTGAATTAATAACAAAAAAGCTCCAATTGGCATGCAGCTTTTTAATGGCCACATTACTGGCATCCAAGTAGTATCCATTGCTCTTTGAATTCTAACTTTTCCATCTAAGCATTCTGCTAAAATAGATCTCCCACATATAGAAGTATAAGCATAATCAAAACTTACCCAAAAGAAGACTATGAAACCTGGAAAGAAGAATAATAAATATAAGAATAGATCTACTTTTGCTTGAGTTTTAACATTCCAATTTCTATATAAAAAATCAGCTCTTATATGAATACCTTTTGATAATGCGTAACCAGCACCCAACATAAAAAATGCTCCTGCAATCATTCTGGTTACATCATAAGCCCAAAGAGTTGGTCTATTAAAAAAATGTCTACCAATAACTTCAAAAGTCATTGCAAAAATTAAAGGAATTACCATCCAACAAATTACTTTACCAATTCTCAACATGTTAAGGTCGATAAACTCTATAGTTTTTGCCATCCAAGGAACCATATCCTTAG
The DNA here is from genome assembly GCF_059417945.1 of Candidatus Pelagibacter sp. PS_17. Classification (NCBI taxonomy): domain Bacteria; kingdom Pseudomonadati; phylum Pseudomonadota; class Alphaproteobacteria; order Candidatus Pelagibacterales; family Candidatus Pelagibacteraceae; genus Candidatus Pelagibacter; species Candidatus Pelagibacter sp. PS_17. Next base: position 436,836 of record NZ_CM182073.1, on the reverse strand, counting down.
GCATTTTTAAACTAGTTCGACGTTCTGCTATTAACTCATCAGTAATATCTAGAGTTTCTTTAACACCAGCAGAATGTGATTTTTTTTTGACCATTTTATTGATTGGTAATGTCGATTAAAATTTTTTCTATTTTAAAAAAACGGGAACTTAAAAATATTAAGTCCCCGTTTAAATTATTTATTTACTTTTGCGCTTTTGCAAATGCAGTTCCAATTGATGCATCAGATGTTTCCATTTGAGCAATAAAAGGTACTACGATTTTTGCGTGAGCAGTCATGTGCTGGTAAACTTCATCAAAGAACTTATTTTCTTTTGAGTTCTTTTGAATAGTAGCTTTAGCAGCAGCCATATACTCAACAAAGTAATCAGCTGGTGTATCATGAAGGATAACACCATGCTTAGATGTTAATTCAATTAACGCTTTTCCATTTTCAACAGCTCTGTTAGTGATGTTTCTAGTTATCATCGCTTCAGAAGCAATTTCCATTGCATATTTCTCTTGGTCAGTTAACTTATTATAAACATCCTTGTTAAAGAACACATCTCCATTTACAACGTTTTGGTGTAAGCCTTGAAGGTAGTAATTTTTCAATACCTTTTGGAAACCAAATACTAGATCTGGTTTTGGACAACACCATTCAGCAGCATCGATTGTTCCTTTTTCAAGTGCTGGTAGAATATCTCCACCACCCATTGAAACTGATGCAACACCAATGTCTTTGTATGTTTGACCAGGAATTCCCGGAGGAGTTCTAAATCTGTATTTTCTGAAATCAGCCATACTGTTGATCGGCTCTTTGAACCAACCTAAAGCCTCTGGACCAGAAGATGCCATGATGAAACCTTTTACGTTCATACCCATTTCATCCCATAGTTGATCGTATAAAGCTTTTCCACCGTTATCAAAATACCAAGCTAACCAAGATTTAGTACTTAAACCAATACCACCACCTGCAACTGGCGAACCAAATAACATTGCAGCAGGGTGATAGTTAGACCAGTAATGAGTCCAAGCAGCACCACCATCAACAAGACCCTTGTCAACAGCTTCTAATGTTTCTTTAACACCTACAACTTCTCCAGCTCCTAGAAGTTCAAATTTTAATGAACCACCAGTAAGGCCAGTAACTCTTTCAGCCCACATTCCTACGATTTGCGCATCATAAGAAGTTTTTGGAAAGGTCATTTGTATTTTTAAAGTTTTAGCAGAAGCAGAAGCAATAATAGATACTGCAAATACTAAACTTAAAATCAATGATGTGATTTTTTTCATGTTTATCCCTCTCTGTTTTTTTATTTAGTCTTAATAAATTTGAAATAAACATTATTGTAGGAGAAAAGTAAACTTAAAATAAGTTAAATATAGACGATACAACCTATAATATACTACAATCAATTGAATTGTTTGGTATACTTTTAATACTGTTAAGTAAATTTACAAATATTGTTTTTTATTTATTTCCTTTTGGATCAAATGGATAATTCCAAGCATCACCACCAATCATTTTAGATATACCTGAATAGTCAGTGTCACTATCACCCTCATCACAGAATTTTGAAAAAATTTCTAAAGCAGCTTTACCTAATGGTGTAGAGGCATCTACAGACTGAGCGGCATCCATGGCTAGCCTTAAATCCTTTCTCATCATTGATGCTGTAAAACCTGGTCGGTATTTATTATTTGAAGGAACTCCATCAGTAAGATTTGGTAAAGGTGTATAATTAGTCATAGCCCAATTATTTCCTGAAGCTGCTTTTATTATTTCATGAACCTTTTTAATATCCATTTTTAATCTTTTAGCTAACATTAAAGATTCAGATGCTGCTATCATAGAAATTCCTAAAGACATATTGTTGCAAATTTTTACACCTACTCCACTTCCTTGAACACCTGCATGTAAAATTTTTTGTCCCATAATATCAAATAAAGGTTTTGCTAATGCTACAGCTTCATCACTTCCACCAACTAAAAAATTTAATTTTCCAATTCTTGCTCCCATCACACCACCAGTAACTGGTGCATCTATCATTTTAATTCCAAGTTTTTTTGATTCATTACCTAGCTCTAGAGAAGTCTCAATATCAATTGTTGAGCAATCAATTATCAAACATTCTTTTGGAATTTTATTTAATATTCCTTTGTCTCCTAAATAAAGAGATCGAACATGCTTTCCCTCTGGTAGCATAGATATAACAGTACTAGCGCCATCTAATAATTCATCAATAGTGGATACAACGTTTAAACCTGACTCTTTTGCAATTTTTATTACCTCTGGTGAAACATCAAAAGCTTTTACTTCTTTGCCAGCTTTTACTAATTGATCAGCCATAGGGTTTCCCATATTTCCAACACCTATAAATGCAATGTGATTAGTCATCTAAATTTGATTTACCTCTATTAATTAAAACTGTTTTACTTTGTGTAAAGTGGTTAATCATACTATCAAAAGCATATTCTTTACCTAAACCACTCATTTTAATTCCTCCATAAGAAACATTGGCTCTTGGAGCAACGCATTGATTTACCTGAACAAAGCCAGCTTCAATTTCATCTACAAATTGCAATGCTCTAGATAAGTTTTGAGTCCATAAAACGGCTGATAAACCAAAAGGTGTGTCGTTAGCGCTTTTCATAACTTCATCAAAACTCTTAAACGGAATTGCGCAAGCAACAGGGCCAAATACCTCTTCTTGACATACAGGAGATTCTACAGGAACGCCTGACAATAAGGTTGGTTCATAAAAGAAACCTTCCTTATAATCTCCTCCTTTAGGTTGATTGCCACCATGTAAAACCTTTGCAGATGATGTTTTTTTAGCAATGTCCATATAATGTAAGGTTCTTTTGAGTTGTTCATTAGATATTATTGCGCCAATATCAGATTTACTATCAAGTGCATTTCCCATCTTAAGTTTACTTAATTTAGAAACTACACCTTCTAAAACTTTATCATAAATTTTTTCGTGTATATAAACTCTTGATCCTGCGGTGCAAGCCTGTCCTTGACGAGTATACCTCATACCATCAATTACGCCTGGTATTGCTATATCTAAGTCAGCATCACTCATTATAATATTTGGATTTTTTCCACCTAATTCTAATGTAACTGGACATAATTTTGGAGCAGCTTTTATTGCAATAATTTTTCCAACAGAAAACGATCCTGTAAAAGTAACCTTTCTAACTTTAGGATGATCAATTAATGGTTCACCACACTCTTCTCCATAGCCTGAAATTACATTTAAAACTCCAGGAGGAAGTTCTTGTTGTAATATTTCACATAAGAGTAAAGCACAAAGTGGTGCTTGCTCAGCAGTTTTTAACACTACAGTATTTCCCGCTACAATAGCTGGTGCAATTTTTGCAACAGTCAAAAATAAAGGAGCATTCCAAGGAATAATTGCACAAACAACTCCAATTGGATCTTTGGTTGTGTAATGAATTGTATTTGGAATGTTTGGTGGATAATTTTCACCTTTTATTTCTCCTGCAAGTCCAGCAAACATATGAGTTAATTCAATTGATGCTGCTGTCTCCGGTATGGCTTGAGTTCTAAGTGCGTTACCAGTATCTAAAGCTAATAATGTTTCAATTTCATTTTTTCTATCTTCTAATTTTCTAGCAGCAGCCGTCATTATTTTACCGCGTTCTCTCGCAGGTACTTTTTTCCATTTTTGAAATGCAGCTTCTGCTGCATCAACCGCTATATTCACATCAACCTTATTGCACTGTGGAGCTTCACCAATATTTTCACCTGTACTTGGATTTAATACGCTAATTTTAGCTTCAGCTTTAGCAGGTGACAATTTTCCATTAATTAAAATTTTATTAGATAATCTTTTTGCATTACCTAGTGCTAGTTCTAAATTATTTTTAAAATCATCACTCATTAATTACTTATTTCACCTTTTCTAGTTTTTGCTGCTAACCATCCACCATCAATTTTTATTTCAGATCCATTTATAAAATCTGCATCATCGCTAGATAGAAAAACAGCTGCACCAGATATATCAGATGGCAAACCCCAACGTCCAACTATAGTTTCTTTGCCCCAAGCTTTACCGTGAGTAGGATCTTCAGCAAATTTTTGATTGAAAGGTGTTGAAATTAACCCAGGACAAATAGTATTTACGTTAATATTTTTCCCAGTTAAATCGACCGCTAAGGCTCTCGTTAAACCTAGTATACCAGATTTTGCAGCAACATAGGCTACTCTATCAGGTCTACCCATAAAACTTGCAATAGATCCAAAATTAATAATTTTTCCTTTACCATTTTTTATCATATGAGGAATAACAGACTTACAGCATAGATATGGTCCGGTTAAGTTTACCGATATCATGTCATCCCATTGCTGTTTTGTATGATCTAGAATATTGTTAATATGTCTTATACCAGCATTATTAACAAGAATATCAATCTTACCAAATTTTTTAATAGCAACATCAGCCATGTTATTTGCACTATCTTCTTCGGCAACATTTGTTTCTACAACAATTGCTTCACCATTATTACCTTGAATTTTTTTAGAAATTTTTTCACCATTTTCAATATCCATTTCAGCTATAACAATTTTTGCTCCCTCACTTGCTAGTCTTACACAAATCTCTGCACCAATTCCTTTTCCACCACCTGTGACTATTGCTATTCTATCTTTTAGTTTCATTGAAATCCTGTTATAAAAATTTTTAATTTTAATTAAGTTATTACTTTTTAAAATATTAATCAAAAGAATTATTAAATATAAAATTTTTTTGGTATTAAAACTAAACTAGTATATTAAACATACCATGGTAAATAAATTAGAAATAAATAAAGATCCATTAAATAATGCTTTAAAATTAATTAGTGGAAAGTGGAAAATTAAGATACTTGAAAAGTTAATTAATAAACCAATAAGATTTGGTAAACTTAAGAAAGATTTAAATACGATAACTGCTCAAATGTTGTCTAAACAATTAAAAGAAATGGAGAATGACACTCTAGTAAAAAGAAAGGTTATTAAATCAAACCCAATAACTGTTGAATATTCTTTAACACAATTTGGCAGCTCTAGCTTACCAATAATTAGAGCTTTAATTAAATGGGGAAGTATTAATAAAAGGAAAATGTCAAGCGTTATTGGAAAAGACCAGGAAAGAGCAATTGATTTATTAAATGATGAAATTAGATTTAAAAACTTACAAAGAAAAAACTTTTATCGATAGAATGATATTACTTATGAGGGCCAAGTTTTTTATTTTCACTCTGCCAAGCTTTAATTCCACCTTTTAAAACCGAAACATTAGTAAAGCCCAAGTCTTCAGAAAATGAATTAGCCAACATTGATGCCGTTTCTCCATCATGACTTATAAAAATCAAATTAACATCTTGAGATTGAGAAGCAGCTAGTGCTCTAATTTTATCCATAACATACACTTGAAATTTACCATTTTTATCAAAAGCTGTTTCTGGGAATGAACCTTTGATAACACCTGTTTTATCCCACTCTTCTTCTGTTCTAATATCAAGTGCCACGGCATTATTTTCAATCATGTCTATTAACTCATCTGATGAAACTGATTTATAACTAGGATCTAAAACGTCAATTACTTCAAATTCAAATATTAGATCAGTATTAGGTGGTATAATATCTCCACCACCCTTTTTTCCATAGGCTAATTCAGCTGGAATTTTAATTTTTCTTTTAGTTCCTTTGGTAGTTCCCATTATTCCTTGTTCAAAACCAGGAATTACCTCTTTCATACTCATTTGTACTACTAAAGGTCTATCTTTACCAATATTTGTATCAAAAACTTTTCCATTTTCAAATGAGCCTGTGTATTCAAGCTGAACCCAAGAATGCTTTATAATTTTTTTTCCCGTACCAGGCTTATCATTAATAATTTCAATTTCAACAGACTGAACGTGAAATGATAAAGATAAAAAAATTGTACATATAAATATTAATATTTTTTTCATTATTTTGTAGTTGTTCAAATATCAGAAATAAATATGCTTTTCTATATATTATTAGATTATTAATAAAAATTAATTTATAAAAATATATATGGATAATTTTGACTACATTATTATTGGAGCTGGATCAGCAGGTTGTGTTCTTGCAAATAGATTATCTGAAAATCCAAAAAACAAAGTCCTTTTAATTGAGGCTGGTGGTAAAGATAATTACCCATGGATTCATATACCAGTAGGATATTTCAAAACTATGCATAACCCCAATGTTGATTGGTGTTATAATACAGAACCGGATGAAACTATGAACAATAGGTCCATAAGGTATCCTAGAGGAAAAACTCTTGGAGGTAGCTCATCAATAAATGGTCTACTTTATGTTAGGGGTCAACACAGAGACTACGATGTTTGGAGGCAGCTAGGAAATAAAGGCTGGAGTTGGGAAGATGTATTACCTTATTTCATCAAAGCTGAAAATCAAGAACGAGGAGAAAGTGAATTTCATGGTGTAGGAGGTCCTTTGTCTGTTTCTGACCAACGAATACAATTGCCTTTATTAAATCAGTTTCAAAAAGCGGCTGAGGAATTTGGAATTCCAAAAACTAAAGATTTTAATACAGGAGACAATCATGGCTGTGGTTATTTTCAAGTAACAGAAAAGGATGGCTTTAGATGTAGTACTGCTGTTGGTTATTTAAACCCAGCTAAGAAAAGACCTAATTTAAAAATAGTTACAAAAGCTCATGTTAAAAAGATTAATTTTGAAAACAAAGTTGCTAAAGAAGTTGAGTATTGGATTGAAAATGAAATATTCACTGTAAGTGCAAATAAAGAAATTGTCTTATCTTCAGGAGCAATAGGTTCTCCACAATTATTACAAGTATCTGGAGTTGGAAATTCAGATAAATTAAAGGAACTAGGAATTGAAATGGTGCATGAATTAAAGGGTGTAGGTGAAAATTTACAAGACCATTTAATGTTTAGACCAATATATAAAATACAAAATATAAAATCTCTTAATAAAAAAATTAATAGTTTATTTGGTAACTTGTTAATTGGATTGGAATATATCTTTAATAGAAGTGGGCCCATGACTATGGGTGCAAGTCAAATGTGTATGTTTGCAAAAAGTGATCCTTCATTAGAGCTGCCTGATTTACAATGGCATGTTCAGCCAATGAGTATGGATACATTGGGAGCTACCAAAAACCATGATTTTCATGGTTTTACTCCAACAGTTTCACAAATTAGACCAACTAGTAGAGGTCATATTAGTATAACAGATAAAGACTCACGAACTTACGCAAAAATAAAAATGAATTATTTGTCGACAGATGAAGATAGAAAAATTGCAGCAGCTGGTCTTAAATTAACAAGAAAAATTGTTTTAGAATCTGAGACATTTAAAAAATTTAGCCCAGAAGAATACCGACCTGGAATTCATTTAACAGAAGATGAAGATATTTTAAAAGCAGCAGCAGATTATGCTCAAACTATTTTTCATCCTGTTGGAACATGTAAAATGGGTCAAGATGATATGGCCGTTGTTGATGATCAGCTAAAAGTTCATGGAATTAAAAATTTAAGAGTAATAGATGCATCAATAATGCCCAATATCACCTCTGGAAACACTAACGCACCCACAATAATGATTGCAGAAAAAGGTGCTGATATGATACTAAGCAGCTGATGTTTGCAGAATTATTCGGGCCTGAACAACTTATAATTTTAGGCCAAATTATATTTATCGATTTAGTATTAGCTGGTGATAATGCCATTATTATTGGAATGGTTGCCTCTAAATTTCCACCCGAACAAAGAAAAAAAGTAATTTTTTGGGGGATAGGTGGTGCAGTAATTTTAAGAATTATCTTAACCATGTTAACTGCTTATTTATTACAAATAACAGGATTAAGATTAATAGGAGGATTGCTTCTTCTTTATATAGTCTACAAACTCTATACAGATGTAATCAAAGGTCAGTCAGGTGATGAAGATATTAAAGTAGATAATTCAAGCTTTATGAAGGCTATATGGACAGTTTTACTTGCTGATTTTACGATGAGTTTGGATAATGTTTTAGGTGTAGCTGGTGCTGCTGGTGATCACTATGTATTATTAATATTTGGTTTAGCTTTATCAATAATTCTTATGGCAACAGCTGCTACTGTAATATCAAGATGGATTAATGAATATAAATGGATAGCCTGGATTGGTTTAATTGCTATACTGGTTGTTGCTATCGAATTAATTTATACTGATTTAAAGTTATTTATTTAAATGTACTTACAAAAAATAAATCTTAAAAACAAATATGCATTAGTTACAGGTGCAGGTAAAGGATTGGGAAGAGCTTGCTCAATTGCTCTTGCTGAAGCTGGAGCTACAATCATTGCTTTAAGTAGAACTCAATCAGATCTTGATAAACTTGAAAAAGAAATAAAAAAGATAAAAGGTAAAGTTATCAAAGTTAATTGTGATGTAATGAATTATGAAGATCTTAAAGAAAAACTAGATAAGATTAAGATTATAGATATTTTAGTTAATAATGCTGGGACAAATATTCCAGAACCTTTTGAAAAAATTAAACAAGAAAACATGAACTACTTAGTAGATTTAAACCTTAAAGCTGCTTTTAATGTTGCTCAATTAGTTGTTAAAAAAATGTTAAAGAATAAAAAAAGAGGTGGATCTATTATTAATATGTCATCTCAACTTGGTCATGTTGGAATGTCTGGTAGAAATGTTTATAATATGACAAAATTTGGTATTGAAGGTTTGACTAAAGGTATGGGTGTTGAGCTTGCAAAAAACAATATTAGAGTAAATACAGTGGCCCCTACTTTTGTAGCAACACCGATGGTTAAAAGATTTTTTAAAAACAAAGAATTTAAAAAACTAGCTTTAGGCAATATTCCTATGGGAAAATTAGCAACAGAAAGTGATGTTGCAACAAGCGTTTGTTTTTTAGCTTCATCCGCTTCATCGATGATTACAGCCACATCAATCCTAGTAGACGGTGGATGGACAGCAAAGTAATATATAGATTACTTTCATTAGTAGCGTTATTTTTTTCAACTCAATCTTTTGCAGTAGAGTTTCAGGGAAAATTCATTCAAGGACATTACATTATTGGAAAAACTGAGCCTGGTTCATCAATTTTTGTAGATAAAAAAAAAGTTAAAGTCACAAAAGATGGTTATTTTGCATTTGGAATTGAAAAAGATAGAAAATTTGACATTACAATTACTGAAAATAATAACAAAATTATAAAAAAAATTAAAAAAAGAAAATATAATATTCAAAAAATTGAAGGCTTACCTAAAAAAAAAGTTACACCACCTGAAGAATTTTATGCAAGAATAAAAAAGGAAAACAAATTAATAGCTGATGCAAGAGAAATTGAAAGTGACTTACAGTTTTTTAAAGAAAAGTTTATTATCCCAGTTGATGATGCAATAATTACTGGTGTTTATGGTAGTCAAAGAATTTTAAATGGCATACCCAAATGGCCTCATTACGGTTTAGATTTTGCTCAAAAAAAAGGCACACCTGTTAAAGCAATGAATAACGGTGTTGTTACTCTGGCTGAAAAAGACTTATTTTATACAGGTGCAACTTTAATATTTGACCATGGTCATGGTGTTTCAACTCTCTACATGCATATGGATGAAATTTTTGTAAATGTAGGTGATCATGTTAAAAAAGGAGATATCATTGCTACAGTTGGTTCCTCTGGTAGGTCAACTGGACCACATCTTGATGTAAGACTTAATTGGTTTGGTACTAGACTAGATCCTGCAACTATATTAAACATTCAATAATGAAAAAAACCATATTAGAAAAAACAGCAGATAAATTAGTTAATGCTTTTGTTAACAATAAAATAATTGCACCACTTCCAATAAAATTTACAAAAACATTAAGTGAAGCTCAAAAGCTAAGAAAATTATGTGAGAGTAAAGTTAAAGATCCAATAATAGGATTTAAAGCTGCAGGGACAGGTATACCTGTCATGAAAAAACTTAAAGAAAAAAAACCTTTCTATGCTGCAATCTTTAAAAAGAATTTTATAAAAAGTGGAAAAAAAGTAAAAATTAATAAATCAACTTTAGGGATAGAACTTGAGGTTTGTTACCTAATTAAGAAAAACTTTTTCTCATCAAAAGGATTAATTACAACGAAAAATATAACAAAACATATTTCTCACATGGCAGCTTGTATTGAGGTTATTGGTTACAGGCAAAAGAAAAAAGGCATTACTAGTTTTGGAGATTTATGTAGTGACTTTGGTGCTAATGTTAAGTTTTTAATTGGGCAAAAGAAAAAATATAAAAAAATTAATATTGGAAATTTAAAGACAAATATTGCTAATAAAAAAATTGGACAAAGCGTTAATGGAAATACAAATACCGTTTATATAAACCCATTAAACTCACTTAGATTTGTTTTGAATGAGTTAAAAAAAGATAAAGTCACTCTTGATAAAGATTTTTATGTATTTACAGGATCGACTGTTGGTGTTGTTCCAATCCTAGGTAAAGGTCTTTATACTGGAAAAGTTGATCAACTAGGTTCAGCTAAAGCTATTATTCATTAATTTTAGATTATCATTTAAAAAACCTTAATAATTAACAATAATTTGGGTTCGTTTTACCAAAAAAAATCTTAATTTATGGCTACTTGTGATTAATATTTTTAAAAGTTATAGTTTTTATTATGGCACTTCATTTTAGCAAACAAGAATTTGAGAAAAGAAAACTGGCTACATTAAAATCAATGAAAGAGCATAATCTTGATGCTCTTTTAATGTTTCGTCAAGAGTCTATGTTTTGGCTTACAGGCTACGATACCTTTGGTTATGTTTTCTTTCAAACATTAATACTTGACAATAAAGGAGATATTATTCTTTTAACAAGGGCTCCAGATTTAAGACAAGCACAAAACACATCAAACATTGAAGACATAAGAATTTGGGTAGATAAAGACCAGTCTAACCCTACAGATGATCTTAAAATAATTTTAAATGAATTAAATCTAAAAGATAAAAAAATCGGAGTTGAATACGAAGCTTACGGTATGACAGGTCGTAATGCTTTAAGACTTAATAAATCGCTAGAAGGTTATTGTGAGGTAGAAGATCAATCAGAATTAATCACCAAACATAGGGTTGTTAAATCTACTGAAGAAATTGTTTATGTAAAAAAAGCTGCAGAACTTGCAGATCAAGCACTTGATGAGGCTTGGAAATATGCAAAAGCTGGTGTTGGTGAAGCAAAAATTTTAGCTGAAATGCAAAAAGTTGTTTTAGAAGGTGGCGGTGATTATCCAGCAAATGAATATATTATAGGCTCTGGACACAATGCATTATTATGTAGATATCAATCTGAGAAAAGAATTTTGTCAGATACCGATCAGTTAACTATTGAATGGGCTGGGACTTATAAACATTATCACTCTGCAATGTTTAGAACTATTCCTATTGGTAAAGCTGATCCAAAGCATATTAAGATGCATGAGGCTTGTCTTGAGGCTTTGACTAATTGTGCAAAAACTCTAATACCAGGAAAAACCGCAGGAGATGTATTTGATATACATGCTAAAACTTTTGATGATCTTGGGTACAATAAATCAAGAATGAATGCTTGTGGCTATTCATTAGGGACAACCTTCTCACCCAATTGGATGGACTGGCCAATGTTATACACGGGTAATCCTTATGTTATAACTCCTGGTAATGTCTTCTTTATGCATATGATCTTAATGGATTCAGATAGTAAACTTGCTATGAATTTAGGTGAGACCTATCTTGTAACCGAGAATGGTAATGAGAGATTAGGTAGGCAAAAGTTGGATTTGATTGTTCTTTAAATTAAATCATATTGATACTGTCTAGCTTTAACAACATCTCCTGGAAGACTTAACTCCACATCATCTAATCTTATAGATTGATCTTTATTAATATCTTTCTTAACAATTGCTCCATCAGTTAAACCAAGAGGTAAAATTTTTTCATCTTTTGATTTTTTAGAGGTAATTAATTTCCCTCTTGCACAAAAACCGCCCTCACCGTCTAATCGATCTCCAATTTTTAAATCTTTTTTAGCATAAGCTGCAACATCTGCATTATAATTTATAGTTTGACCTGTTGCTTTTTGATCAAGTGCAATTGCATATATTGATTGAGCAAGTTCTAAACCAATATAATGATATGGCCTCCATATAGCTGAATAACTGCCAGATGAATCGGTCACCATTCCATAATCTTTGAAACAATTTTTGACATATTGATTTTGAGCTTTAATTACTATGTAAACACCCCATCTAAGATCATTTGGAACATCTTTTTGATTTAAATCAATGCTAGATATCACCTCCACTTGACCTTCATAATCAATTAATCCTCCTTCTACTTTTGGAATTAATTTTTTAGCAATGTCATAAACCCCAACAGGTGGAAAAGTTAATCCATTACTTGGGCATTTTAAATTTGATGCATTACTGACTGCACACATTTCAATTGCAGATTTATCTCCACATAAAAAACTATTAAACATTTTAGGATTCATACCAGATTCAATTTCAGCACGTTCTTTGCTTAAACCGTAGTGACCCCAAACAGTGTCTGGTGTTGAGTATTCAAAATCTGGGTGGTACTTCGTTCCTTTTCCTGCACAAACTACAGAAAAACCGTTTAACTGAGCCCATTCAACTTGCTCCATAATTAATGAAGGTTGATCACCATATGCCATTGAACAAATAACACTGTTTTCTTTTGCAAGATCAGCAAGGTATTTTCCACAAGTAACATCAGCTTCAACATTTACTAATATGATGTGTTTCTTGTTTTTAATAATTTTTACAGCATGAACTGTTCCTATAATTGGATTTCCAGTAGCTTCTATAAAAACTTCAACATCTCTATCAAATGCCTCATCTAAAGTAGTTACAAAATTTATTTTATTAACTGTCTCTGTAGTTAAACCGCTCTTAAGACAGTTTTTTTTGGCGTTATCAATATTAATATCAACGATAGTATCAATAGTAATTTTTTGTAATTGATTGTATTGAGCAAGAAACATGCTTACAAATTTTCCACAGCCAATGAATGCAACTTTTATCGGTTTTTTTCTGGATTGTAGTTTAGTATTTAAAAACATTTGATCACGATATACTATTTTTTTATAAAATTGATGATACTTTTTGTAAGTGTATCACTTATAATTATAGTTCCTTTTTCATTTGGGTGCATACCGTCTTCTTGATTAAGTTCAGGTTTTAAAGCAACTCCCTCTAATAAAAAAGGAATTAAATTTAACTCATATTTTTGAGCTAAACTTGGATAAATATTATCAAATTTTTTTTTATAACTAATTCCATGAGTTGTTGGTGCAATCATTCCTGCTAAAATTATTTCTATATTTTTTAATTTTGCTGTTTGAATAATTTTTTCTAAATTTTTTTCAGTCTCGATTGGGCTTATTCCTCTTAACATGTCATTAGCACCCAATCCTAAGATCATTAAGTCAATATTCGGTTGAGATAAAGACCATTCAACTCGATTTAATCCTCCAGCAGATGTGCTTCCAGATACACTTCCATCAATAATTCCAAGATCATAACCACTATCATTAAGGTTATTTTGAAGGACAATGGCTAAATGTTTTTCCTGTGGAAGACCATAGCCTGCCATTAAGCTATCACCAAATAAGATAACGTTTTCTAGAGCATTGACGTTTATGCTCACTAGACAGACGGCAATAATTTTAATAATAAATCTTTTAATCATGGATAGTCTTCTTAAGCTAAAAAACGTTAATCTTAAATACCAAACTGGTAATGATACTATTAAGGTTTTAAAGAATATTAATTTAGAAACTAAAAAAAATGAGTCTATTTCAATAGTGGGTGAAAGTGGATCTGGAAAAACTAGCTTAATCATGCTTGCTGGGGGACTAGAGAAAGCAACCTCTGGTAAGATATTTTTTGAAGATCAAGAAATATCTAAAATGAGTGAAGATGAAGTTTCTAAAATTAGAAGAAAAAATATTGGTATTGTTTTTCAATCTTTCTATCTTATTCCAAATTATACTGCTGTTGAAAATGTTGCTCTAACCTTAGAGTTAAATAATTTAAAAAACCCTACTGAACGAGCCAAAGAGTTGTTGGATCGATTTGGACTAAAAAATAGATTTAATAATTTACCTAGTCAACTTTCAGGTGGTGAACAACAACGTGTAGCAATTGCTAGAGCTATAGCCATGAAACCTAAGCTAATTTTGGCAGATGAACCTACGGGAAATTTAGATAGTGAAAATTCACAAATGATTGCAGATATTTTATTCAAATATATTAAAGAAGAAAAATCATCTTTAATTATGGTCACCCATGACCCAAAACTTGCAAATAAAGCAAAAAGAAAAATTAAAATCAAAGATGGAAAAATTGTCTAAGCTTTCAGAGTACAAGTTAACTTTGATATATGCCTTAAGAGACTTGAGTAGAAATTATAAAAAAATTTCTAGTATTATTCTAACACTTTTTATCAGCCTATTTATTTTAAGTTCAATTTTCACCATTGAAGATAGTTTGAATAAAGAATTAAATAATAATTCAAGAGCACTTTTAGGTGGAGATATTGAAATTGACTATAATCGTAATGTTGGCAACTTAGAATTAATTAACCAAGTTAAAGAATTTGCTACTGTTTCACAAATGGTTGAGTTTAGCACCATGATCTCAACTACCAACCAATCTAAAAATAAATCAATATTTTCTAGAATTAAAACAGTAGATCAAAATTACCCATTATTTGGCAAGGTAGGTTATGAACCAAGTGGTGCATTTGAAAAATTACAAACTATAGAGAATACAATCCTTGTTAATGAAAACATTTTCAAAAATCTCAATTTAAAAATTAATGATAAAATCAAAGTTCAAGATCAGTTATTTACTGTAATTGGTATCGTAAAATCAGTACCTGATATTGGGGGTGCTTTTGTATTTGGTGATTTTGCTTTAGCTGGCAAACAAACATTAGAATTATTAAAACTTAATAATCTAGGGAGCTTTTTAAATTATGAGTATAAAGTAAAATTTAATGAGGGAGATAATCCAAATACTTTATCTAAAAAAATTGAGCAGTTATTCAAAAATGAAAAGAAGGTTAGAATTAGATATCACGAAAAATCTGACGGTCCTTTAAAGAGAATAATTGATAATTTCTCTCAATTCTTATCTCTTGTATCAATCAGTGCAATGTTAATTGCAGGAATTGGAATTGCTAACACTCTACTTTCATTCATTAATCAGAATAATATGTCTATTGCAGTTAAGAAGTCTTTAGGCTTTTTCTCAAAGGATATAAAGATAGTCTACTATTTACAATTGCTCATTCTACTATTCATAATATCAACTGCCGCCTACTCTTTTAGTTTCTTTCTAGTCCCTATTGTTGATGTTTATCTGTCAGCTGGTCTTGGATTAAATATTGAAGGTAGTTTTTCTATTCTTAATTATTTCAAAGTTTTTTTAGTAGGGTTATTAGTATTAATCATATTTTCTATACCAACCATTAATGCAATTGATCAAGTTAAGGCATCAAACTTATTTAGAAATGTATTTCAAAACCTTCAATTTTATTATTCAAAAAAATCAATTCTTTTAAGTCTGTTACTATTATCAATTTTAATTTCTTTATTTACCATCGGTTCTGCTCGACCTGTTTATAGTTTGGGTTATTTTGGAGCTTTCTTTGTTTGTTTATTAGTCTTCTACTTATTATCAAACTTAATCATTAAATTGTTTAAAGGACTTAAAGAGCATCCAAATATTTCAATTAAAGTATCAGTTAAAAATATTACTCAAACTAAAAGTATTACCCCTATAACTATTATGTCTTTAGGTTTGGGGGTCACTTTACTATTAACTTTAGCTTTTGTAGGTTCAAATTTTAAAAGAGAAATTGCTAAATCTATACCAGAACTTGCGCCTGATTATTTTTTCATTGGTATTCAAAGTGATGAAAGACAAATATTTGAAGATTTAATTTTTGACATGGATAAAGAAGCTAACCTTGAAATTGTTCCAATGGTTTCAACAGGTATTGTAAAAATAAATGGAATAGATCCAAATACTTATATCGATTCAAGTAATGATAGCCACTGGGTGATCAGAAATGACAGAAGGTCTTCTTGGGCTGATAAAGTTTTAAAAGATAACCCAATTGTAGAAGGCAAATGGTGGGATCTAGATAGACCTGATAAACTTCAAATTTCACTTGATAGTAAAATTGCTAAAGATTTTGATATTAAAATTGGTGATATTTTTACTCTTAATATTTATGGACGTGAAATTGAAGGTGAAATAGTAAATTTTAGATTAGTAGACTACAGAGATTTTTCTATTAACTTTGCAATGTTATTAAATCCTCAATTTGCAAAAAATATACCTCACGAATATTTGGCTACTTCAAAGTTTAAAAGTTTAGAGAATTTTAACGAAACTGCTTTACTAGATAAAATGCCTAGTCTTTCTATTATAAAAATTACTGATTACTTGGAGAAAGTAACAGATCTTTTAAACAAAGTGTTTATTGCTGTAACCGTTATCTCTGCAATAACTATAGTCATTGGTTTAATTGTCATTTCAAGTGCAATTATAGTTCAGGGTAAAATTAAAGAATTTCAAAATTTAATATTCAAAATTTTAGGTTTTTCCAAAGTTGAGGTTATACTTTCTTCAATTATTGAGTTTTTTATAATATTCACATCCATAATTCTAATAGCTCTCTTTTTTGCGGTCATAGGTTCACAATTTATCATTGAAAATATTTTTCAAATCACTTGGAAGTTTGATTTAGCAATATTTTTACAGGTAACTATTGGAATTGGGCTTGCAACATTAATCTTAATTATGATTACTAATTTTAAGTATTTAAGCCCTAAAGTTTATCCACTTATAAGAAATCAATAACTACACATCAGATCGAGATCTAAACCTCTCAAACATCAATCTTGTTTTAACCCCAATATTTAAAAAAGGCTGAGGTGGAAGCCAAGTAGGTTTAGTTCTAGATTCTATTATATTAATTTCATCACTATTTTCATTACTTGCTTTAATTGCTATCTGTTCACCAAATAAAGTTCCAACTCCAATACCAGAACCGTTATAGCAGCCTGCCACAAAAACATTGTCTTCTACTTTTTCAAAAATTTGTGAACTATTTCTAGTTCTAGATACAACCCCAGACCAACTAGATTCAATAATATTATCTGCTAAACTTGGAAATCTTTTTTTTATTCCAAGTTTTTGAGTTAAAGATCTTTCATCCAACTCTGTTTTAGACATTTTAAAAGGACTATGAACTTCAGCAGTGTTTCTAATTAAAATTCTTTTATCTTTTGTCATTCTAATGGTTGCGCCCATTGGTCTAATAGGTAGCACACCCCACTCTCTAGGCTCACCAATAGACTTAAATTCTCTATCAGTTAATGGTCTTGTCATGCTTGCAGTTAAAGTTAAGGGAAAATTATAATTTTTTTTTACACCAAGTGATTTTAAAAAACCATTAGTACAAAAAATAATCTTTTTAGTAATTATTTGATGCTTATTAAATTTACAAATAATTCTATCAGTATTTTTTGCCCATTCATTTAGCTGAGAATTCTCAAGCAACTCAACATTATCAGGTAAGGTATCAATCATAGCTCTGACTAATTTTCCCGGATGCAATAACACTCCACCTTTGGTATAAAGGGCAAGGTTATAAAAATTTGTACCTAATCTTTTACTTAAATCATCTTTTTCTAAAATATTATGTCCGAAGTTTAATTTTGACAAAGTTTTACTAAAATTTTCTAATATCTTTCTATCTTTTTGATTTGATGAGGCAAAATATTTTCCACTTTCATTCCAATCACAATCTACCTGATGTTCTTTAATAAACTTTTTTACAACATCAATTCCCAATTTATAAATGTCTGTTTTCTTTCTATATTTAGAAAGTTCTTTGTTAGACGTGAAACCATCATTAAGTGTAGTATCAACTAAATAACCAGAGTTCCTTCCACTTGCACCCTCACCTGCTAATTGGGCATCTACAACAATAATTTTTTGATCTGGATGAAGTTCTGATAATTTTCTAGCAGCAGACAAACCTGTATAACCAGCACCTACTATTAACCAGTCACAAGATTTATCTTTATCTAAATTTTTTATATTAGATCTTCTATCAAGGTCACTAATCCAGCTACAGCCTAAGTCGTTTACTATCCTCATATTTTTAGTATGTTGCTCTTCCGCCCGTAAGATCATAAACGGCACCAGTAGCAAAAGAATTTTCTTCACTAGAAAGCCAGGAAACTAAAGAGGCTAACTCTTCAACTTTAGCAAATCTTTTTCTAGGAATTTTTGAAAGCATATAGTCTATAAATTCAGGTTCCATTTCATCAAAAATTCTTGTTTTTGCAGCTGCAGGTGTAACACAATTAACAGAAATATTTTTATCAGCTAATTCTTTTCCTAAAGATTTAGTTAAAGCGATAGTTCCAGCTTTAGCAGAACTGTAACATGCTGCAGTTGGGTTTCCTTCTTTTCCAGCATTTGATGAAATGTTAACAATTCTTCCATAATTATTTTTAATCATGTGAGGAACAACAGCCTTACAGCAGTAGTATGTTGCTGTTAAATTAATTTTTAAAATCTTTTCCCATTCATCAATTGGGTAATCCCATGTATTTGCATTTATCCCATGGTATCCAGCGTTGTTAACAAAAATATCTATCTTATTACAAATCTTTAAAACTTGTTTGATGCCTTCTTTAACTTTTTTATAATTTGTTATATCAATTGGAAAAGCATAACATTTCTTTGAATTTATAATTTTTATTGCGTCTTTAGTAGCTATTGAATCTATATCCCAAATTACAACAGTTGCACCAGATTCTATAAAGCGTTTTGAAATAGCCAATCCAAAACCTTGAGCTCCTCCAGTTACTACTGCAATTTTATTTTTTAAATCAATTTTATTCATAATTATTAAATAATTTTAATGCTTATCAAAATTAAAACCTTCATAGTTTTTTAAAACAATGTCTTCACAAATCTTTTTATACTTTGGGAGTCCAGATGGGTAAGGCATAAAAACTTTGGGTTTTCCTTCAATATTACCACCATACAACCATGAGCTTTTAGACTCTGGTATTAATGTTTCTTCTACAGCTTTATCAATTACCCCTCTCCACTTTAAAGAATAATCATTATTAGTTTCAATTGTTGAATATTTATTTTTTTCCATATGTGAAATACAATCAGTTATAAACTCGACATGTTGCTCTATAGCCATTGGAACATTTGTTAATACTGAGGGACTTCCAGGTCCGGTAATGGTAAAAAAATTAGGAAATCCAGGTATCTGTAGACCTAAATAAGTTAATGGACCATTTTTCCATAATTCACTTAGTTTGATATTATTTTTACCCACCATATCAATTGATAATAGTGCACCTGTAATAGCGTCATACCCTGTTGCAAATACAATTATATCAAATTCATAGTTATTTTCTATGGTGCTGATTCCAGTTTCAGTAATTTCTTTTATTGAGTCTTTCGAGATATCAATTAATTCGACATTATCTTTATTAAAAGTTTCATAATAATCAGTATTTAAAGTTGGTCTTCTAGTTGCAAATGGATATTTAAAATCTGTCACAACTTTAGCATAATATTTATTTAGCATTGTTGTCTCTACCTTTTCTTTAATAAAATTAACAATTGTTTTATTAGCATCCAAATTTGTTGTTATATCTTTAAAAAGACCGCGAAAACCCAACCCACCCTTTTGCCACCCGTTTTCATAAATTTTTTTTCTATCTTCATTACTGACATCAAAAGTGGACTGACTTGAAAAATGAAAAGCGTGACCAGTTGGTGTTGACTTAATTAAATCTCTAATTTCTTGATAATTATCTTTTATCTTTTTCTTATATTTATCATTAACAATTTCATTTCTTGCTGGAATACTAAAATTTGGTGATCTCTGAAAAATTGAAAGCTTCTTTGCTGATTTAGCTATCTCGGGTGCCAACTGTATTCCAGTAGAACCAACACCAATTTGTGCAACTCTTTTATTTTTAAAATCTACACCAGTATGAGGCCATTTTCCTGTATGGTACCATTTACCTTTAAATTTTCTTAAACCATTTATTTTTGGAATGTTTGCTGCTGATAAACAGCCAACAGCACTAATTAAATATTTGCATAAAAAAGTTTTGTCTTTATTGGTTTTGATGTTCCATAAATTACTTTTTTCATCGAAATGTGCTTTAATAACTTTATTATCAAAAAGCATATCTTTTTTTAAACTTAATTTTTCAACAACATAATTTAAATATTCTAATATGATGTCTTGCTTTGAATATCTTTCTGGCCATGACCAATTTTCAAATATCTCTTTTGAAAATGTAAAGTTGTAAGTATGACTTTCTGAGTCACATCTGGCCCCTGGATATCTATTCCAATACCAAGTACCACCTAAGTCCTTACCTGACTCAATTACTAGAGTGTTAAGTTTTAATTTATCTCTTAAGCTATGTAATTGATAAATACCTGAAAAGCCTGCACCAATTATTATAGCATCATAACTAACCATAATAGAATATTATGGTATTTTATTTGATATTAAAACAATTTATGAAACTAGCGAAGGTTGCTTGATCATGTCTTCTTTTTTGATCCCTGCAACTTTAACTGGTCTTTTCATAGCATCTCTTCTGAAAGGCTCTCCCAGTTCTTGGTTAAGAATTACTTCAATAAATGTTGTAATCCCTTTCTTTTGATCTTCACATGATTGCTTGATAGCAACAGTAGTCTCTTCCATGGTTCGAACAGTGACACCTTTTAATCCACAAGCATCAGCAACTTTTGCATAACTTAATTCTGGATCAAGCTCTGTTCCAACGAAGTTATCATCAAACCATAAAGTAGTATTTCTTTTTTCAGCACCCCATTGGTAATTTCTAAAGATTACCATTGAAATTGCTGGCCATTCTGGTCTAGCACATGAGCTCATTTCGTTCATGCTAATACCAAATGCACCGTCACCTGCAAAACCAATTACTGGTGTATCAGGACATCCAATTTTTGCTCCAAGAATTGCTGGAAAACCGTAACCACAAGGACCAAATAATCCTGGTGCTAAATATTTTCTACCTTTTTCAAATGTTGGATAAGCATTTCCAATTGCACAGTTATTACCAATATCACTTGAGATAATTACATCATCAGGCATACCTGCTTGAATTGCTCTCCATGCTTCTCTAGGAGACATTCTATCTGCATCTCTTTTTCTTGCTTCTGCATTCCAAACTGTACCTTCATCATCATCTTCGTGATCTAAACTTGATAACTCTTGTAACCAAGCAGATTTAGTTTGGTGAATTGTATTTTTTCTCTCTTCTCTATTTGTATCTCCTGCTGTTGAAGAAAGTTGAGCTAAAATTTGTTGTGATACTAATTTTGCATCCCCACAAATACCAACTGTGACTTTTTTAGTTAAACCAATTCTATCTGAATTCATATCAACTTGAATGATACTTGCATCTTTAGGCCAGTAATCCATTCCATAACCTGGTAATGTTGAGAAAGGATTTAATCTTGTACCAAGTGCAAGAACAACATCAGCTTTCTTAATTAATTCCATTCCAGCTTTTGATCCGTTATACCCTAAAGGTCCAGCTGCTAATGGGTGACTTCCTGGAAAACTATCATTATGTTGATACCCTGAACAAACTGGAGCATCTAATTTCTCAGCTAATTTTTTACAATCTTCAATTGCCCCACCAATTACAACACCTGCGCCAGATAATATTACTGGAAACTTAGCGTTTGACAATAAGTCCGCTGCTTTTTTAATTGCATCAACACCACCTGCTTGTCTTTCAAGTCTAACAATTGGAGGAAGATCAATGTCAATTACTTGTGTCCAATAATCTCTTGGAACATTTATTTGTGCTGGAGCTGATCCTCTGATTGCTTTTTCAATTACTCTATTTAATACTTCTGCCATTCTTGAAGGGTCTCTAACTTCTTCTTGATAGCAAACCATATCTTTAAATAAGTTCATTTGTTCTACTTCTTGAAAACCACCTTGACCCATAGTTTTGTTAGCAGCTTGAGGTGTTACTAATAATAATGGTGTGTGGTTCCAGTATGCAGTTTTAATTGGTGTTACAAGACCGGTAATTCCAGGACCGTTTTGAGCAATAACCATTGACATTTTTCCAGTAGATCTTGTGTAACCATCAGCAATTAATCCACCGTTTGTTTCATGAGCAACATCCCAAAAAGTAATTCCAGCGTCAGGAAAGATATCTGAAATAGGCATAAAAGCTGAACCGATAATTCCGAATGCATGTTCAATTCCATGCATTTGTAAAACTTTTACAAAAGCTTCTTCTGTTGTCATTTTAGTCATAATAATTAGGCCTTCCTGCTTAAGTTGTTAAAAAAATCTATAAATAATTTGTTAATTTTTAAGATTAATATATAAGATTTAAAAAATTTCAAACAAACAAATCGACACAATTATGGCTACAGATATTATTATACACGACGAAAAAGACAACGTAGGAGTAGTTGTTATTGATAAAATTACTCCAAAACAAGATTGCGCATGTTGGATTATGGAGAATGATAAAACAGTTCAAATTCAATCAGTAGATGAAATTCAATTAGGACATAAAATTGCAATGGTTGACCTTAATGAAGGTGATACTATTTTAAAATATGGTCATGATATTGGAAAAGTAGTTAAATCAATCAAAAAAGGTGAGCATGTTCATGTTCACAATGTAAAAACGAAGAAGTGGTAAAAAATATGGAAATTCCAAAAAGTTTTTTAGGTTATAAAAGAGAAAATGGCAGAGTTGGTACTAGAAATCACGTAATCATCTTACCTGTAGATGATATCTCTAATGCTTGTGCTGAAGCTGTAGCAAATAATATTAAAGGTACGATTGCCCTTCCACACTCTTATGGAAGACTTCAATTTGGTGCTGATTTAGATCTACACTTTAGAACAATGATTGGGACTGGAAAAAACCCTAATGTTGCTGCTGTAATTGTCATTGGAATTGAACCTAAATGGACAAAAAGAATTGTTGATGAAATTGCTAAAACTGGAAAACCAGTTGAAGGATTTCATATTGAAAGAACTGGTGATATTGGAACAATCATGAAGGCTTCTAAAAAAGCTCAAGAATTTGCAATGTGGGCTTCTGAAAAACAAAGAGAAGAGTGTCCTTTAAGTGATTTATGGATTTCAGTTAAATGTGGTGAATCTGATACAACATCAGGTCTTGCTGCTAACCCAACAGTTGGAAACTTAATGGATAAATTAGAGCCATTAGGAGTTCATTTATGTTTTGGTGAAACCTCAGAATTAACTGGTGCTGAAAAAGTTTGTGCTACACGTGGTGCCACTCCAGAAGCTTCAGAAAAATTCATGAAAACTTGGAGCGATTACAACGACTTTATTTTAAAAGAAGCAACAGATGATCTTTCCGAAAGTCAACCAACTGCAGGAAATATAGCAGGTGGATTAACTACAATTGAAGAAAAAGCATTTGGAAATTTCCAAAAAATTGGAAATTGTAAGTTTATTGATGTTTTAGAGCCAGCTGAAGAACCTACTAAAGGAAAAGGATTATACTTTATGGATACTTCATCCGCTGCAGCAGAGTGTATTACACTTCAAGCAGCTGCTGGATTTAACATTCACTTATTCCCAACAGGTCAAGGTAATATCGTAGGTAATCCAATTGAACCTGTTGTTAAGTTAACTGCCAACCCATTAACTGTAAAAGGTATGGGTGAGCATATTGATTGTGATGTATCAAAAATTCTATCTCGTGAAATGAATTTATCACAAGCTGGTGATGAATTAATCAAATCAATGATTAGAGTTGCTAACGGTAGATTAACTTGTGCTGAAGCTTTAGGTCATAAAGAGTTTGTTATGACTAAACTTTACAGAAGTGCTTAAAAATTTATCTATAAAGTAATGTTATTTAAAAAATATCTGGTCATTTTGCCAGGTATTGTTTTAGCGTTTGTTCTCTACAGTTTATCTCAAGGATTTAATAATATTATTGGTATTGAATTATTAGGTTACGATAAAAGTCCAATATCGACAGCCATGATTGCTATTTTACTTGGAATGCTTTTTGGAAATATATTCAAAATGAGAGATAACTTTGTAAAGGGTTTGGACTTTACTCAATCATATATTCTCAAACTTGGAATAATTTGTTTAGGAATTCAATTAAAACCTTTTGAGTTTTTAGAATTTGGAGCTGTGGCTATACCTTTAATTATAATTTGTATTGTAACAGTACTAATAGTTATAAAACTGTTAATTAAAAAACTTAAAATCCCAACAAGAATGGCTTACTTAATATCTATTGGTAGCACAGTTTGTGGGACAACAGCAATTATGGCAACTGCTCCAGTAATTGGTGCAAAAAAAAATGAAGTATCATATGCAATTGCTAACATCACTTTGTTTGGAATTTTATCGATGCTTATATATCCTTATTTTGCTAATTATTACTTTGATGCTGAACCAATGTTTGTTGGTTTATTTTTAGGTACATCAATTCATGAAACATCGCAAGTTGCTGCAGCTGGACTTATTTACGATCAACAGTTTAACAGCCCAGAAACATTGAATATTGCAACAGTCACAAAATTAATAAGAAATACTTTTTTGGTAATAATGATTCCATTATTTGCATTTCTTTATAATAGAAACAATGTTGTTAAAAAAAATTACTCAATATTGGCTATTTTCCCTTATTTTGTAATAGGTTTTGTAGCTATGATAATTTTAAGAAATATTGGGGATCAATTTTTTTTAAACTCATATAATAATTTATGGCTAGAGACAGTTGATATTATCAAATCATCTTCAAAAGTATTTTTAACAATGGCAATGGCTGCTATTGGTTTATCTACAAATCTGAGAGATCTTAAAAGCATGGGTTACAAACCTTTTTTAGTCGGATTTATAGGGATGGCGACAGTAGGTTTGGTAAGTATTTTGAGTATAGAATTCTATATTAACTTTTTAAACTAAGACTTCTTCAGTAACATCTTTTTTTTGAAATTAGAGAAAATACGTCTAATAAGAGCAGCACCTACACCCAACAGAATTGCAAACATAATTGAAAATAACCCGTAAAAGAATGGCATGTCTTCTGAAAATTCTAAAATAAATAATGAGAAAAAATTCAAATCTGCATTTAAAACTTGTATTATTTCTTTTTCAGTTTGTTCTGCAAAAAAAGTTTCATAGGCAATAGCTATTCCAACTATCAATAATAAAATTGCCAGTAATGCTTTTAAACCAGAACTATCAATTTTTTCACCAAGTTTCTGTCCCGCTTGAACCCCTACAATTGATCCAATAACTAACATAAATACCAACATTAAATCTATAGAACCAAAATTAATTGAATGCAAAAAAGTAACTATGACACTGACAAAAATTGTAACAAACAAAGAAGTTCCTGGAACTAATTTTGTTGGCATTTTAATTATATAAATCATTGCGGGTACTAATATAAAAGCACCACCTATCCCCATTATAGCGGCAATAAATCCTACAACTAAACCAATTATAATTGGAGTAAAAATACTTTCGTATAATTTTGATTTTGGAAACCTCATTCTTAATGGAAGACCATGTATCCAATAATGAACGTGTAATTTTTTTTTAACTACAAGATTTCTTTTTGCTCTGTCTATTTCTCTAAGACTTTCAACCAACATTAATGTACCAATAATTGCAAGTATATACATGTAGGCTAAAGAAATAACCGTATCAATCTTTCCAATACCTTTAAAATATGTAAAAGTATAAATACCTAAAGCTGTTCCAATTGATCCACCAATTACAATCATAAGACCCATTTTGTAATCTAAAGTATTTTTTAAATAATGAGTTGTTGATCCTGATACTGATGTTGCAAGAATATTGTTAGCTTCATTTGCAACCGCATATGCAGGTGGCACACCTAAAAAAATTAAGAATGGCGTCATTAAAAAACCACCACCAACACCAAATAAACCAGAAAGTACTCCAACGATTGCACTCAATAAAAGTATTTCAATCGGGTTAACAAATACTTGAGCTATTGGTAAAAATACATCCATAAAAAATTATTAGTTGTTAAAAAACAAACTAATTAAATGTGATAAAAGTTCCAACTAAAATAACACCCCAATAAGCAGCTAAGCTAACAAAGATACCTGTTTTGATAATAGTTGCCTTAAAATCTAAAATTTTTTTTAATATTTTTATGTTGGAAATTGACATTACAACCGTCAATACACCCAGTTAATTATTTGTCAAATAAATATTTAATATAAAGTGATTTTTTTTTATTAGTAGATTGTTGCTCCAAAAACCTTAACATCATCACCCTCGATACCAAGAACCAATCTACCAAGGAACTCACCTTCAATCTCTTTACTTCTTTGTTTAAATAGAACGGTGATGTTTTGACCTCGTCTTAAACAACCAAATGCTTGGTAGTCTTCTTTTAGGCTTGTTAAAAGTTTATTATTAGCCCACTGTTTTCCAAGCTCTACTTCATTTGCTCCAAATAACATTTGAGTTCCAAAATCTTTAGTAAAACCACCATAATCTTTCATATTGGAAGTTTTAACAAGATTATCCCAAATAGGATTAGCAATTGCTATAATCTCATCATCAGATTTCTCTAAAAGACTCATAATTTAAGTTTAACTGTTTTAAGAAGCTTTTTTCTTCTCGTTCTCGTCAACTATGTGGTAAACCGGCACTTTCTCAAGAGAGAATTTACCAGTTTTAGGATCACGTCTAGAAACTGTTAAACAATGCCAATTATCATCATCAAGTTTCATATGATCACCTCTATAATAGTAACCAGGCCAACGTGTTTCTTCACGGAACATAGTGTGTTCAGTTACACATTGAGAAGTTAAAGCTCTGTGTTTTAATTCCCAAGCTCTCATAAGTTGGTGCAAATCTTCAGCTCCTACTTTTTCTAAATCTTCCTCTAACCAAGCAAGTAATTCTAGGCCTCTTTTAAGCATATTACCATTTGTCATGTAGTTAGTTGCAATACCTCCAACATATTCGTCCATAATTCTTTGTAAACGTTGAAGACCTTGAATAGGAGAAATATAACTTGGTGAAACTGTTCCACCTGTGATCTCATTTTGAGCTACTTGGTATGTCTCTAAAGGTTTGAATACAGCAGTTTTAAAGTCTTCACATTGTTTATCAGTAACTTTAATACCTTCTGCTTTTTTATCTTGAATATATTTAACAGCAGCTTTTGCAGCTAAACGACCTTCGGTAAACGATCCAGAAGAAAACTTATGGGCACTTCCACCTACAGTATCACCTGCACCAAAAAGACCATCAATTGTTAACATTCTGTTATAACCCCAGAAATATTCTGGTGGAGATAAATCTTCAGGTCCACTAACCCAAGCTCCAGAGCATGTTGCATGAGAACCCATAACATATGGCTCAGATGTAGTTAATTCTGGATTTGTGTATTTAGGATCTATGTTTTGAGATGCCCAAACAACAGCTTGACCAACGGTCATACCTAAAAAGTTTTCCCAACCAACTGTTTCTAAATGTGGATCTTGGAATGCTTCAGTAGTCACCATATGAATAGGTCCACCGCCTGCAATAGTTTCTTGTATAAATGCATGGTTTCTTAAACATGTTGGTGTTGGATGGTGATCAATATACTCACCAACTAATTCTTTAGTTTGGTCATACCATTTCTTTTCATAATTCTCTCCATTTGCATTTTGAGTATATGTTTTAAGGTGCAAGAAATATGCTCCAACTGGACCATAACCATCTTTAAATCTACATAACACAATTCTGTTTTCCATTTGTGTCATTTTAGCTCCAACAGCGATAGGTAATGCATAAGCTGAACCATTACTCCATGGTGCATACCAAGTTCTTCCCATTCCTTCTCCGACTGCTCTTGGTTTGAAAATGTGAGATGCTCCACCTGCTGCAACGATTACAGTTTTTGCTCTAAATACATGGAAATCACCAGTTCTCATATTAAAACCAACAGCTCCACCTACTCTATTTTCTTGAGCCTCATCCATTAAAAGATGAGTAATCATTATTCTATTGTAAATTTTATCAGCTGATTTTTTTGCAGCCTCTGCAACGATTGGCTTATAACTTTCACCATGAATCATGATCTGCCATTTACCTTCTCTAAGGTAACGACCTGTTTTTTCATTCTTCATCATTGGTAGACCCCACTCATCAAACATATGAACAGTTGAATCAACGTGACGAGCCATGTCATAACCTAAATCTTCTCTAACCATACCCATCAAATCATTACGTGCATATCTTACGTGATCTTCAGGTTGGTTTTCACCCCACTGCATACCCATATAACAGTTAATAGCGTATAAACCTTGAGCAACCGCTCCACTTCTATCGATGTTAGCTTTTTCAACACAAATAATTTTCATGTCTCTTCCCCAGTGCCTAGCTTCAAAAGTAGCACCAGTTCCAGCCATTCCACCACCAACAACTAGAACATCGCAATCTTCAAAATGTGTTTTATGCTTAGCCATTAGTAGTAAACCCCTTTTTTAAATGAATCTTTTGGTACTACCGGTAATTTACCATCAATATTTAAACCATTAGGCTCGGTGTAAAGCATTTGAGAATTGATCTCACCTTGATTAGGTTTTTCACCTTCTGCTAATTTAGGAATAAATTTTCCCCAAGGTTTTGTTGTAATTGGAGATACAAAATCTTTTGTAGTTCCATTTCTAAATTTAATTTTCCAAGAAATAGTTCCTTTTTCTTCTTCACGTCTAACTCTTACACTGTGACCCATAGGAGCAAAGTCAGCATAACCACGAACATCAATTGCATGATTAGGACAAGCTTTTACACAAGAATAACATTCCCAACAAAAATTTGGTTCAATATTTACTGCTCTTCTAATATTTTCATCGATGTGCATTATATCTGATGGACAAATATCCACACAGTGACCACATCCATCACATCTCGTCATGTATACAAAAGTTGACATATTATTTTACCTCTCTCTTTTTAATAATGTTTTGGTTGTTCTCTTTTAATTCCTAGTCCAAATTGTTTTGGTGCATCTGCAAGTGGAGGAAGATTGTCTCTTGATCCGTCAGCTTCTGCTAAGTTTTTTTGGATTGCTGCACCAGGTTTATAAAACATATGTGCAAATTTTGACCAATAAACTCCCCCAAATAAAACAATGTTTGAGGTAATAAATAAAATTAAAAATAAATATCCTAATCCAGCTGATCCTGAAGATTGAAAGTATGACCAAGCAAGTCCAGTAGTAGCACATGCAAGAAGTGCTAAAACAAATAAGTCAGCTTTAATAATTCTATACCAAGGATGAGCTTCGGCTAACACATCCACTCTTAAAAATAACCAAAACCAATATCCACCTACACAAGTCATAATTGCTCCGACATGCCAAATTATAGGCCAAACTGTCGGTGTGGTAGTTCCTTGTGCTGTATAACAAAAAACCATTACAACAGATGCAACCCAAAATAAAATAGTTCCATACATTCCCATAACGTGTGCAACTCTTCTTTTACCAGCTCCAAGCTCTGCAGTAGTTGCGATATCATGAGCTACAGTTTTTAAAATAATTGATGTTTTTTCTCCAGCTCCTAATTCTCTTTCAGCTGCTAATTTTGCTTTTTTTGCATTATTAAAAAAGTAAGTTACATTTTTATGATGGATCATCTGAACTATTGTTCCAATAATAATTAAAGCAATCATAGCTAAAACAAAAAATTGTATGGCTGCAGGAGATATTGTTTCAGCTAAAACTGAAAAAGGGTTAATTGACATCATAATTAGTAATACCTTTATTTAGAATCTATGTTGATTGTGATTATTTAGTACAGATGAAATAATAGATCAACCGTTTTGTATGGGTTATTTTACCATATAAGATTTTACACCTTACGCTTGTAATGCTGTTTCTTTGGTATAACCGACCGAACTCCTCCTTGTGGGTTATCAACATCGCCTTCTCTACGAGGAATTAGATGAATATGACAATGCAAGATTGATTGTCCAGCAATAACTCCAGCATTTGTTCCAATATTAAAACCTTTAACTGCCGGATCTTTTAACAATATTTCCTCTTTAATTTGTTTGATTAAATTATTGCAAGCAATCACTTCATCGTCATTTAAATCAAAATAATCCACAACATGCCGTTTTGGAATAATTAAACAATGGAATTCGGACACTGGATATGTGTCATAACTAGCATAAGCCAAATCATTTTCAGCAACTAGTCCACTTTGTTTGGAGTTGCAGAATAAACAAGGATTATTTGGGTCAAACATAATTTTATCTATAGATAGAGCATTTGTTAACTTCATTTTTATAAAAATTAGATAGTTTTTTATAAAATTTAAAACTTTTTCTCTTCCACTTGATTTCATTAATATTTTTTATTGAAGCAACACCTTTTCCAGAACCAATGAGAAGAATTTCACTAAATTCAGATAAAGTTTTTATCAATATATCTTTGTTAATAATCTTACCTAATTTTTTATTAAAAAATTTATAGGTAATGCCCTTATAAATATTATTAATTGGAGAGTACACTTTATCATCTTTTATAAACAGCATATTTGAAGTTCCACTTTCTAAAATTGTATTCTTGTAACAAAGACCAACATCTGAAGTGGTATTATCCATTTTAGATAAATGCTTTAATATAAAGTTATATTTAAGATTTTTAAATTTAGGGTCAAATCGTTTGTGACGGATAAGCTTTAAATTAAAATTTAATTTAGGAGTTTTTCTGTTTCTCAAAGAAATTGATATCATCTTTTTATTCACTGCAACTCTAAGAAGATGATTATAAGATCTTTTTTTATCAATATTCAGTTTGATTAATTTAAGAATATTTTTTTCAAGATTTGGGTTATTTAATTTATAAACTTTTAAAGATTTTATTAAATTTTTAATATGTTTTTTAAAAAAAAGTATTTTAGCAGGTTTTCCAAAAATCCACATTGTAGTGAATACACCATTATCCCCCCAAAGATCTTTAAAATTAATCTCTTTGTAAGTTTTATGCTGATAAGATTTTTTTAATAAGTAAGTTACCATTTTCAGTTAAAAAAGATTCAGGATGAAATTGAAAGCCAAATATTTTCTCTTTATTATTTTCTATTGTCATTGCTGTATTTGAAATAGCACACCTCATTGTAATTTCAAAATTTTTTGCAGCAAACGGCTCTTTTAATTTTAGAGAGTGATATCTACCTACAGTAAATTGACTATTTTTTTTAAACAATGAATTTTTGCTAGTTACTTTTATTTTAGATTGGAAACCATGGTAAATCTTTTTTTGTTCAACTATTTTTCCATTTTCACAATGAAGAATTTGTTGAAACCCAAGACAAATTCCAATAATTTTTTTTTTACCTTTAAATTTTTTATAAATCTCAGAACTAATTGGATAATCTTTTGGAGCACCTGGACCTGGTGAAAAAACAATAATATCTGCTTTTTTTAATTTATTTTGATTTATTTCATTAAAATTAGTGCAAACAACTTCATCAAAATTTTGAAATTGATGTACTACGTTTTGAGTAAAAGAGTCATGATGATCGATAATGTATATCATTTATAAAGATCCATTAATGACTTTGCTTTAATATAATTTTCATTAAATTCATGAGCTGCATTACTGTCAATTACAACACCAGATGCCACAGAAATTTCCGATTTACCTTTAAAATTTAATATTGATCTAATAATGATATTAAACCTCATATCTCCATTGAACTTTAAGTAACCAAAGCTACCTGTATAAATATTTCTACTTTGTTTTTCCTGTTTGTTTAACAAATTTAATGTACTAATTTTAGGACATCCTATTACAGATCCTCCCGGCATCATTGCCTTTATAATCTCTAATGAGGTAACTCTATTTTTGAGTTGTCCTCCAATTAAACTCACATAATGATAAAGATCTTTATATTCTTCAACTATCTTTTTTTTAAAAATTTTTACTGAACCTGGTTTACAAATTTTAGATAAGTCATTTCTTTCCATATCAACAATCATGTTGTGTTCTTTGGATTCTTTTAAGTTTTTTCTAAAAAAAGTAAGGGCTTTATTTTTATTTAATTTTTTAGTTTTCTTTAAAGTGCCTGCAATTGGTTTTGTTGTTATAAAATTATTTTTTTTTGTTATCAAATTTTCAGGAGAACAACTTATTATTGAATAATTTTTATCCTTAATCATAAATGCTTCAGGCGCCATATTGCTTTTTACAAGTCTACTAAAAAAATCTAAAGCATCTATTTTTGATTTATTACTATATTTAGTACAAATTTTAATCTGATATGTTTCTCCAGATTTTATTTTCTTTTTAAATTTATCAAATATTACCTTATAGGATTTTTTATTAATATTTATTTTGAATAAATCATTAGAATTTAATGATCTTGTTTTTTTATACTCAAGGTTGTTTGGAAGTTTTATTTTTGTTTCAGGTTTATAAAATATGCCTTTAGGGAAATTTATTGTTTTTTGTTTTTTTATTTTTACTTCAATTAAATTATTTAATATTTCATAGCCAAAAAAACCAATAAACAGATCAGTTTCTTTATAAGGAAGTTTTAACCTATTATTTTCGTTAATAAATTTTTCAATATTATTATTGTTTAAAATAATCTTTTTTGAAAAGTCTGTATAAAGATCAAACCCTTTATCTGATTTATAGATTATAAAGGGTTTCTTTGAATTATTTAAATCCAGTAAGTAGTTTTTCTTATTCAATTTTTATTCTGTTTTTAGTCTTAGAACTGCTTCTTCTTTAATTGGTAGATGTATTATTGCTGCAAAAATAGATAAAACAATTGCTAAATACCAAGCATAATCATAAGAGCCATATAAATCATGAAATAGTCCTCCAAGAAATGCTCCAAAAAATGAGCCTACTTGATGACTTAAAAAAACTATTCCATAAAGAATACCAAGATATTTTGTTCCAAAAATATGAGCAACTATTCCACTTGTAGCAGGCACTGTTGATAGCCATAAAAAACCAAAACTTGCACCAAAGATAAATGCATTAATGTTACTTGCGGGTAAAAATATGAATAAGATAATTGAAATTCCTCTTAATGCGTAAATAGAACTTAAGATAATTTTTTTACTAATTTTCGTAGATAAGTATCCACTTAATAAAGAACCAAATATATTAAATAATCCAATTAATGACAATATTGCAGCAGCCGTCCAGCTTTCTAAGCCTCTATCTATTACGTATTTTGGAACGTGTGTTCCAACTAAAGTTATATGAAAACCACATACAAAAAATCCAGAGACTAGAAGTATATAACTTTTGTTTTTGAAAGCTTCCTTAAATGCCTCTATGGCGCTTTGGTTGTTTGGTTTTTCAATAGACTGAGCAGCAGATGGAGATCTTACAAAAAAAGCTATTATAAGCCCGATAAATAAGAATATTGTGAATACAAAAAGTGTATCCACCCATCCATTTTTAATTAATGAATAGCTCGTATAAAGTGGAGAGATAAAATAGCCCAAAGAACCAACAGCTGTAACAATGCTCATTGCTATTGTTCTATTTGATAATGGAAAATGCTTTCCAACAATTGACATTGGAATACTAATTGCAGTTCCACCTAAACCAATTCCAACTAAAAGTCCTAAATCGATTTGAAAAAAAATTCCAGTATTTGGACCAGCATACAAAAAATAAATTCCCAAAATATAAAAAACAAAAGCTAAACAAATTGCTTTGTGTCCACCATATTTATCTGCAATGGCTCCAAATATAGGACCTGATAAACCCCACATTAACATTTGAATGCCTATTGCTAATCCAGATTGAGTTATTGAAATATCTAGGTCATTTTTAAAATCCATGAAAAACAAACCAAAAGTTTGTCTAACACCAAGAGAAATTAAAACTACAATACAGGCTGCGATCAGCGTTATTAAAGCTGTTTTATTTTGAATAAATTTTTCTGAACTCATTTTATATATTTAAGAGATTTTTTTAAATCATCAATGAGGTCTTTTGGGTCTTCTAAACCAATATGTAATCTTACTAAATGTTCATCTTTTGTTAATTTTAGATACTCTCTATTACCTTGTTCACGTTTATCTTGATATAAAGCAAGGCTTTCAAATCCACCCCAACTATATCCATAACCAAATAATTTTAAAG
Organism: Candidatus Pelagibacter sp. PS_17; assembly: GCF_059417945.1. Classification (NCBI taxonomy): domain Bacteria; kingdom Pseudomonadati; phylum Pseudomonadota; class Alphaproteobacteria; order Candidatus Pelagibacterales; family Candidatus Pelagibacteraceae; genus Candidatus Pelagibacter; species Candidatus Pelagibacter sp. PS_17. The sequence continues at coordinate 402,545 of NZ_CM182073.1, read as the reverse complement.
AATTAACAAACTTAATTACAGAGTTTTTGTTTTTTGATTTAATTTTCAGACCCATCAATCCTGAGGCACCAGAATAATATTTTTTCCACATTCTAAAATTAAAGGAATCTTTTTTATGCGGGTATAATAGTTTTATATTTTTATAATTAGATAAAAACTCAGCTACTTGTTTTGAGCTTTTTTCATGTTTGTCTAATCTAACATCTAAAGTTCTAAGTCCTCTTGTTATTAAATACGCATCATCAGGACCAAGTCTTAAACCTGTTATCTTATACGCTTTATCAACTTGTTTAAAAACTTTTTTATTAACAGCTAAACTTCCACCCATAACATCTGAGTGACCTGAGTAATATTTAGTAGCAGATACAATGGACATATCAAAACCAAGTTTAATTGGTTTTAAAAAATAAGGAGTTCCCCATGTATTATCAATTACAGAAAAAATTTTATTCCTTTTTGCAATTGATACTATTTTACCTAAATCTTGAAAATCAAACGTATTACTTCCAGGATTTTCAACAAAAATTAATTTTGTTTTTTTTGTAATTGCTTTTTCTAAAGTTTTCAAATCATGTGGGTCATAAAACACAGATTTTACATTAAATTCTTTTAGAAAGTCTTGAGTTAAAATTCTCGTAGGTGAATATGTTGGATCTGCCACAATAATCTCATCACCAGGACGAACAATACTAAATATAGACAAGAAAACTGATCCAAATCCAGTTGGTGTTAAAAATACATGATAGCACTCTTCCATTTCTTTAAGTATTTGTGACAAAACATGAGTTGTTGATGTTCCTTGTCTTCCATAATCAAAATGTCCACCTGTTGGATCTTTTTTGCTCTTATCCTGCATTTTTCTAATATCTTGCATGGATTTGAAGATAATAGTCGACGCTCTTACCACAGGGGGGTTAACTGACTGATTATGGTAATCTTTTGCAGTATGTTTAAGAAAAGTCTTGAATGATTTAGTCATAAAAAATTTGATAAGTTAAAGGGAGAATGCTATATCCCTCCAATAACGTCAATAAAATTATAAATAGGATAGTATGGGTTACCCAAAAAAACATAGAGGTCGAAGAAAACAGGGCTCTAAAAAAAGAAGAGCTAAAAGAAAAAATAAGAAAAAATAGTCTCTTAACTTTTATATCTCAATAATACCTAACTTTTTATCCAACCACCACCAAGAACCTTATAGCCATTATTGTTTTTTGCATAAAACACACACGCTTGACCAGGCGCAATACCGTGCTCTTCTTCCAATAAATTAACGTTTGCATTAGTATCATTGATATCTATCTTGGCTTTAATTAATCTTCCAGTAGACCTTACCTTTACGAACAATTCATTTTTAAAATCATTTTGATCGTTTGTAATGATATTCAAATCTTTTAAATTTATTTTTGTTTTAACAAGGTGTTCCTTGGCTCCAACAATAATTTCATTTTTATCAGCAATAATCTTTACTACATACAATGGGTTCTTATCAGAAACTCCAATTCCTTTTCTTTGACCAATTGTATAATTAATAATGCCGTCATGAACTCCTATCACTTCACCATTCATATTTTTAATATTACCTTTGCTAAAAGAGTTTGGTCTAAATTTTTCTATAACTGAAGCATAGTCTCCATTTGGAACAAAACAAATATCTTGACTGTCAGGTTTGTCTGCAACATTAAGATCAAGTTCTCTTGCAATATTTCTTGTTTCATCTTTAAGAAGATTGCCTAAAGGAAATCTCAAAAAATTTAATTGATCTTTTGTGGTATTGAATAAAAAATAACTTTGATCTCTATTTAAATCAATTCCTCTGTACATATCTGTATTATCTTTTTCAGTAATACTTTTAACGTAGTGTCCTGTTACTAAAGCATCAGCGTTAAGTCTTTTGGCTTCTTCAAATAAATCTGTAAATTTAACTGTCTTATTACATTGCACACATGGAATAGGTGTTTCTCCATTTAAATAGCTATCAATAAAATTATCAATAACTCCTTCTTTAAATTTATTTTGATAATATAAAATCTTATGTTCGATCTTTAATTTATCAGCTACTCTTTTTGCATCCATAATATCTTGACCTGCACAACATTGTTTTGAAGAAGCTGTCTCTTTACTGTCATTATAAAGTTTAAGAGTAATACCGATGACATTGTAACCTTCATTTTTCATCATAGCTGCAACTGTTGAAGAATCTACTCCACCTGACATTGCAACAATAACTAAGGTGTCTTTTGGGTCTTTAGCTATTCCAATAGAATTCAATTTTGTCATATTTAATGATATTTATTAGTATATTAACTATAAGTAAATTAATGATTTTAGATTTTGAACCAGGTGACAAAGTTATCAATCCGAACAACAAAGAATGGGGAACTGGACAAGTTCAATCAATAATTAATGGTAAAGTTACTGTAAATTTTGAAAACGTTGGAAAAAAAGTTATTAATTCAAAAGTAATTCAATTAGAAAAATTATATAAATGAACATTGAAGAAAAGAAGAAAATTACTCTTTCACTGATAGAAACTTTTAATAAAGCAAGTCAGGTAGCCTTAGATTTAAGAGGAGCTGGTTTAAAAAAAGAAATTAAGTCAGACAATACTCCTGTAAGTAACGGAGATATTGAAGTTAATAAAATTTTAACCAGTAAGATCCAAGAAATAACTCCAAATATCCCTATTGTTTCAGAAGAGAGTGCAAACCATAAGATGGATAATGATTTAAATACTTTTTGGTTAATCGATCCAATAGATGGCACTAGAGATTATATTAATAACCGTGATGAATTTACTTTAAATGCAGCATTAATATTGGATAAAAAACCTGCTATTGGGATCATAACAGTTCCGGCAAAAAAAAGAGTTTTTTATTCTTACGGTTTGTCTCACAGTTACGAGTTAATTAACAATCAAGAAATTTCATTAATGAATAAAGAGAAAAACTATGTTGGACATACAGCAGTAAGTTATTCTAACGATCTTAAACCTGAAATTTTAGAAATTCATAAAAAATATAAAATAAGTTCTTTTCAAAAAATGAAAAGCTCACTAAAATTTTGTGTTATTGCAGCAGGTGAATTTGATATGTATGTTGCTGAACCAAGAGCTTGTGAGTGGGATATTGCAGCTGGTCATGCAATCCTTGAGCACTCAGGAGGGAAAGTGACTGACTTTAATTATAATGAAATACTCTATGGAAAAACTGAATTTAAAAATCCAAGTTTAATTTTAAAAAGTAAAAACATATTATAATGGATGAGCAATTAAGAATAATTTTAATAATTATAGTATCAGTTTCTATCTTTGGTTTATTAGTTTTTGTATTTGTCAAAAATGTTATTAGAAATAGAATTCAGTCTCTTGTTGAACAGGAAGAAAAAGAAAAAAAATTAAAGTAATCTAATTATTTTCATATAGTCAGCTTGATCAATATCCATGATCCTTTTAGAGGTTTCAAAATCAAAACCATTTCTTGCTAGTAAAGCAATATCCTTTTTATAAAATAGGGCTCTATTATCCTCTACTCTTGCTGGTCCAATTCTCTTTTTTTTACATATTTTTATTCCAGAAAAAAAATCTTGGTCAGAATTATCCTCTTTAATCTTATCTATTGTTTCTTTAATGTAGCGATCATTAATTCCTTTAGTCATTAAATAGTTTCTAATTTTATTAACTGAACTTCCTCTTTGGATTAAGCTTCTAGATTTACTTTCAGAATAGAATTTATCATTAATAAACTTAGTTTTTTCAAGATCTTGCAAAACAACATCTATTAAATCTGTAATATCTTGTTTTTTAATATTTTCTAAATTAGCTTTTAGATACTTCTTTAATAGATAGGTTCTAAGCTGTTGTTTGGATGGTGCGTATCTTTCGATATAGGCAAATGAGAAATTTCTCATTTCCTCTACCGTCACTTGTAATGTTTTTTTTCTATTTCTCATATGAATCTTAATAGCTTGTTGTATAATACACTAAAAAATGATCGATCAAATCTATACATATTTTACAATTGAAATGATTTTTCTTTGGTTAAATCTAGGTGTCTTACCTTTTTGGTTAATATTAGTCTTCTTTCCGCAATCACAAATATGTAGAGTTTTTATTACATCTATTTTTCCTTTTATTATTTTAAGTTTCGCCTACGGTTACTTAACATATGTGCTGTTTAACGAAGGCTATGACTTTATTAGAAATTTTGAACTATATTTAGGCTTAGACTCAATTAGTTATTTGTTTAAGGATAAATCCTTCTTAATTTTATTTTGGACTCATTTTCTATCTATTAATTTATTTTGTGGTGGATGGATTGTTAAAGATTCACAAAAATTTGGTATCAATAAAATAATAATGTCTTTTCCACTATTAATAACATACTTTATTGGTCCTATTGGACTTACTCTTTATTGGATTGTAAGAATTTTTTACGCAAAAAGAATTAATCTATATGATTAAAGAAATAGATTTCTATTTTGATTTTATTAGTCCTTACGCATATTTAGCTTACAAAAAAATCCAATCGTTACCAAAAGATATTCGAATAAATTATAAACCAATTTTATTAGGTGGTCTTCATAACTTAGAAGGTATAACGGCACCAGCGTTTATTAAACCTAAATTAAAACATATGATTAATGATTGTTTGTTAATTGCAAAAAAAAATAATTTTGATTTTAGGTGGAACTCTAAATTTCCTATTAATTCACTAAATATAATGCGTGGTTATTTAAGTGTTAATTCATTAAATAGAGATCAATATATTAAAACAATGTTTGACGCTTATTGGAAAGATGATCTGGATATCTCTAAAGAAGAAATTTTAATACCACGACTTGAACAATGTAAGATTGATAAAGATATTTTTTTTGAAACAATTAAAGATCCTGCTATTAAAGAAAAGTTAAAAGATGCCACAAAAAATGCCTATGAAAAAGAAGTTTTTGGAGCGCCCACATTTATTGTTAATAATAAATTATTTTGGGGACAAGATCGATTGGAATTTGCCTTAGATGAGTATAATAAAATAGATTAAACTATTTTAAAATCACTTTGGCTAATTGCTGCAAAGCCACCATCAATGTGCGAAACATTTTCAAAACCCATTTCTTTTAATGATTTAGCTGCAAGTGCAGATCTTAAACCACCAGCACAAAATAAGACAATTTCTTTTTCCATATCCAGCTTACCATTTTTAAAATAAGGACTCTCAGGATCTAGCCAAAACTCTAACATTCCTCTTGGTATATGGTGAGAATTTTCAACACGTCCTGATTTATCAAGTTCACCCTTTTCCCTAATATCAATTAAGTTACATTTGTTCTCGTTTGATAGTTTTAAAGCCTGCTCAGGACTTATAGTTTTAATTTCTCTTAAGGCTTCAGTTACTAGAGTGTGAGATGATTTTATATTCATATGATAATAATAATATATATAAATAAATAAAAAAATACAAAAATAGTGATCAAAAATTTTAAAAATAAAAATAAAATTAATTTTTTTAAAAAAAATTTTATTAAAATTACAAGAAAACTAGGTTTTGAAATTATCGATCAAAATAATTTCACAATTCCTACAAGCAATACATCTTTAAATAATAATATCAGTGTAATAAACAAAAGAAATATAACTCTACCACTTGGTGAAGTTAAAATTACAAGAAAAGTTAAAAGCTTTTTGATTATATTCAGATCTTTTACCAATGAAAATACACTGCTCAGTCAAAATAAAAAAAGATTATTTGAAAAGCAAAAAAAAGAATACAGTTTAAGATCTTTAAATTCCATATGTATTAATATTAAAAATGCTCAAAAAAAAATGAGTAATATTAAATTTTTTTTAAAAATTATAGATGATAACTCAAAACCTAGCGTAATTAAATTACAGAAAAAAATTGCAACTCAAAACAGTATTTTATTTGAAATATCTAATCTTGATATTAATAAATATAAAAACAAAATGAAATTTTCAAATAACAAAAGAATGCTTGCTCATAATTCACATATTTACCAATCAAAAGAATTTGCTCTTAATTCAAATTATGACTTAATATATTTTGTTGAAGACGACTATTTGCATCATCACGATGCTATTGAAGAAATGATTTTTAGTTATGAGAAATTCTCAACTATCTATAAAAAAGATATAATTATGTGTCCTACTGATTATCCATTTTTATACAATAAATTTGAGCAAACAAATATTTTAGCTGGTCATAAAAAACATTGGCGTAGAGTAAACGAATCTCTTTGTACGTATTTAATTTCTCATAATATACTTAAAAAAAATTGGAAGACTTATGAAAAAATGTTTTTAAATAATTTTGATCCTTATGAAAAACCTCTTCATTTGCTTTATAAAAAAACACAATGTTTTTCACCAATACCCTCTCTATCACTGCATATGACAAATGTTAATTCTGCTTATGGATTATCACCAATGGTAGATTGGCTTGATGTTTGGAAAAAAAATAAATATTAATAATGTTTAAAATAAATTCTAAAGCACCTTTGTTTAAATTAAACTCAACAGATGGTGAGATTTATTCTTTAAAAGATTCACTTGGCAAATATGTAGTTCTTTATTTTTACCCTAAAGATGACACTCCAGGATGCACAATTGAGACTAATGATTTTAACAAATTATTACCTAAATTTAAAAAACTGAATTGTGAAATATTTGGGATTTCTAAGGATGATCTAAAAAGCCACCACAAATTTAAAGAAAAATTTAAAATCAAATTTGATCTTTTATCTGATGTAGAGCTTAATATTTTAAAAAAATACAAAGTTTGGGCTAAGAAGAAATTTATGGGTAGAGAGTTTATGGGAATAGTGAGAACAACTTTCTTAATTGATCCAAATGGTAAAATAGTAAAAATTTGGGATAATGTAAAAGTTAAGGATCACGCTAAAGAAGTGTTTGATACCCTAAAAAACTCTAGAAATTAAAAAGGCCCCAATTAAGGGGCCTATTTTCTAACTATAAGAGAGATAGTTTTTTATTAGTCTCTGATTGCGTAAGCAATAACTCCTGTTTCAGTAACATCTGTACCTTTGGCTTGAGCTTCTTTACTCAATCTAATTCCAAAGAGACTATTCATAATCGACCAGACTATGTAAGCCACTACAAAAACAAAAATATTAATTGATAAAACACCAATTAACTGTGCTCCGAATGTTGCATCTGCATTTGTGATCGGTACTATTAAAGTTCCAAAAATACCCGCAAACATGTGAGCTGGAATTGCACCCACTACATCATCAAGTTTAAATGAAAATAGTAGTTTAGTTCCAAATACAACTATCACACCACCAACAGCACCAATTAATATTGCTGCTAATGGAGATGGTGCTAATGGTTCAGCTGTTATTGCAACTAACCCACCAATTGCACCGTTTAACATTTGTATTACATCAGTTTTACCAAACAATAATCTTGTAACTACGGCTGCAGCTAATACACCACCACATGCTGCTAAATTAGTGTTAATAAAGATTGTTGAAATAGCTACTGCATCAGCAAATGAACCTAATGCTAGTTGAGAACCACCATTAAATCCAAACCAACCTAACCATAATACAAACACACCAATAGTTACTAATGGAATTGATGATGCTGCAAATGGTTGAATGGCTTTTGGATTACCTTTGCTATCAAATCTTCCAAATCTTGGACCAAGTATTATAATACCAGCAAGTGCAGCAGCACCCCCAGTTGAGTGAACTAGAGTTGATCCAGCAAAATCAGAAAATCCGATAGTTGCTAACCAGCCTCCACCCCATTGCCATCCCATTACTATAGGATAAATAACACCAGATAAAATTGCTGCAAATAAAAAGAATGGCCACAACTTAATTCTTTCAGCCATTGCTCCTGAACAAATTGAAACTGTTGTTGCACAAAATACCATTTGGAAAAACCAGTCTGATCCAGCAGAGTAACCTGCCTCCAGTGAACTAGAGTCTGACCAAGGTGTAAAAGTACCTATATATCCGCCTTCTGGTATACCGTATGCTAAATTGTAACCAACTAACCAAAACATAATTCCTGAAATTGCATACAAACCAATATTTTTTGCACAAATTACAGAAACACTTTTAGAAGTAACCATTCCCGACTCAAGCATTGCAAAGCCTGCCGCCATGAACATTACTAAAAAACCACAAATTAAAAATAGGAGTGTATTAAATACAAACCCTACTTCAGCAGAAATAGTTGTTTCTGCTATTCCAGCACTACTCATGTTTATTAAAAAAAATAAACTAATAAGTGGAACTGATATTTTTTTTATTATTTTTATCATTAAGACCTCCATGTTTAAGTTTTCACTTATATTTTAGATGAACTTAAAAACTAATGTTGATTGGGAAATTTAGGTATGCAGTGATTGCATATAGTAACAGCCTTATTACATTTCTGTAAAAGGCTGTTAATGAATTTACTATTTAATTACTTATTAAATATTTCTTTAAGTGCCTTAGCTGGTAAGAACTTAACTTTTTGAGAAGCACCGATTTGGATTTGCTCTCCAGTTCTAGGATTTCTTCCAACTCTAGCTTTTCTTTTTGCTACTTTGTAAGTTCCAAATCCAGCAATTTTCACTGTATCGTCACCTTTTAAAGCATCTAGAATAGTGTTTGTAATAGTATCAAAAGTACGCTCAGCATCAGCTTTACTTAGGTTTAAAGAACCTGAAAGTTGTGCTATTAATTGTTTTTTGTTCATTTATTTAGCTCCGGTTTTATTGGTTATTTTCACATAATTGACATTAAACCTCATAAATCAAGCTTTTTATTAGTGTCTACTAAAATAAAAACCTCAATATATAGTGATTTGTTAAATAAATGTTGATTTTAAAGGATTATTTAAAAAATATAATTATTAAAAAACTTAAATAAACCAACGTCTTTTAGATCATTAAACGTTGTAAAAAACATCAATGATAGCAATAAAAACATTCCGATTCGAAAAAAACCTTCTTGAGTTTTTTGTGATAATGGACGCCCTAATACCTTTTCAATTCCATAAAACATTAAGTGCCCACCATCTAACATTGGAATTGGGAACAAGTTTATTAAACCTAAACTAATAGAAATATAAGCCATAAGGCTTATAAAAGGTAAAATTCCAAATTCTGCAACTTGTCCGCTAATTTTTGCTATTCGAATTGGCCCACCCAACTGTGAAGTATCACCATTTCCAGTGAGCATGCTTCCAATATATTTAAGAGAAGAAGTGCTTACATAATAAACTTCATTAACCGCATAAAACAGCGCTTTGGTAGGACCGAGTTTAACGTGATTTACCTCATTGTTATAAGCACCAAGTTTAATACCAACCATTCGTTTGCTGATTTTGTTTCCAAGATTATCTTCGCCTTCAACAATATTCGGTTTTACTCTAAAGGTTAAATCTTGATCAAATCTATTTACTGTAAAATTGATAAATTCATCAGTAGACATCATAATATATTTTGAAACATCCATAATGCTTGTAACCTCGTTGCCATCAATAGAGACCACAATATCATTGTCTTTAAGACCAGCTACCATTGCAGGACTATCCTTTTGAACTTCGTTAATTACAGCTGGTGTAAAATCTTTTCCAAAAAAGGTATAAACTGAAAAAAATATCAGAATTGCTAATAAAAAGTTAGCTAAAGGACCACCAAATACAATTAAAGCTCGTTGATATAAAGGCTTTAGTACAAACAGTTTATCCTGATCTTCTTTACTATATTCTTTTATAATTTTGTCATTATCAGCTTGGCTATAAACATTTCTATCACCAAAAAACTTAACATATCCCCCAAGAGGTATGACACAAACCTTCCAACGAGTTCCTGATTTATCATTCCAACCAAACATTTCTTTGCCAAAACCAATTGAAAAATCAGTAACTCCTACACCGTATCGTTTAGCGAAATAATAATGTCCATATTCATGGATAAATACCACCACAACAATTAAAGCAATGAAAGGCAATATATAAGATAGCATAATAATTATATTCTAACTGACTTTAAGGCTGTTCTCAATAGTCAATTCATTTAAAAAATAAACAAATTAATGACAAATAAAAAAAAATTTTGTATTTAAATTTTATTAATTAATTTTTATGCAAAAAAAATTTAAAGCAATGGTTCTTTCTTGTATGGATCCAAGGTTCCAATCCCTAGTCTATAAATTTACTAAAAAAAAGAACTTAACTGGAAAGTATAGCTCATTTACTATTGCAGGTGGAGCTATCGGGGTTACTCATAATAAATTTAAAAAATGGCATCAAACATTTATTGATAATTTATCAGCTTCAATTGAGCTTCACAAAATAAGCAAACTCATTGTTATAAATCATGAAGACTGTGGGGCGATTAAAATTGCCGAAGGTAAAAAAGATTTAGATGAAGATGAAATTCACAAAACTTCTTATCAAAAACTAAAACAACTATTAAATAAAAAATTTCCTAAGCTTCGATTAGAATTTCATATCATGAAATTAAATCAAACAATTATAAAACTTTAGTAGTTATTAATCTTAAAATGAAAGCGAATTAACTTTTAATATTATAGCCTTTTTTAAGCAAGATAGACACAAGGGTAATACAAACAATTAAAAAGAAAACCATCGAACTAATACTAATCCAAATATCAAAATCAGAGACGCCGTAGAAAGAAAATCTTAAGCCATCAATTAGATAAACTACTGGATTAAAATATGAAATTGTTTGCCAAAATGGTGGCAACATATCAAGAGAGTATAAACTGCCCCCTAAGAATACCATTGGAGTAATGACTAATGATGGAATAATCGACATCTGCTCAAAGTTTTTACTAACTACACCAATTAAAAATCCAAATAAAGCAAAAGTAAAAGAAACTAATACTAATAAAAATATCATTAACATTGGATGCATAACACTCACATCAGCAAAAAAAGAGGCGGTTGCATAAATTACAGCACCAACGACTAAAGTTTTAGTGGCTCCTGCCCCTACAAAAGCTAGAACGGTTTCAAGTGTTGAAATGGGTGCTGCTAAAATTTCATTAATAGTTCCATTAAATTTTGGAAAAAAGATTCCAAACGAAGTGTTACTAATTGATTGAGTAAGGAGTGTTAACATTAATAAACCTGGTACAATGTAAGACCCATAACTAACCCCATCAATTTTTTGAATATAATTTCCAATAACTGAACCAAAAACAACAAAGTATAATGATGTAGATATTACAGGTGAGAGAAGAGATTGACCTATAGTTCTTATAAATCTATTCATCTCATGAACATAAATAGCTTTAAAGCCGTAATAGTTAAATTTCATTATTCTCCTTTACTAAATCAACAAATATTTTCTCTAATGTACTTTGTTCTGTTTTTAAATCTTTTAACTTTAAGCCAGTATCTTTTATATCTTGCAATAAATCAGTAATACCCGTTTTTTCAGCCTGAACATTATAAGTATAAATTAATGACATCTGCTCTTCACTTATTTCAAGATTATACTTAGATAAATCTTCTGGAATTTCTGTAATTTTTTTCTGCAATTCAATGGTTAGTTTTTTGTGTCCCATTTTCTTAATTAATTCTTTTTTATCCTCAACTACAATAATTTCACCTTGATTAATTACAGCTACACGGTCCGCTATAGCCTCAGCCTCCTCAATGTAATGAGTAGTTAAAATAATTGTGACCCCTTTTTTTCTAAGGTCATCAACAACCATCCACATATCTCTTCTAAGTTCAACATCAACTCCGGCTGTTGGTTCATCAAGAAATAATATTTTAGGTTCATGAGATAAAGCTTTTGCAATTAAAACTCTTCTTTTCATTCCGCCTGATAATTGTCTTAATCTTTGATCTTTTTTATCCCACAAACTTAAATCTTTTAAAATTTTTTCAATGTGTTCTGGTTTAGGTGCTTTTCCATACAGTCCTCTTGAATAAGATACGGTATCAAAAACAGTTTCAAAAGATTCTAAATTTAATTCTTGAGGAACAAGGCCTATTCTTGATCTTGTCTCTCTATAATCTTTTATAATATCATAGTTATCAATTGTGACAGTTCCTGAAGTAGGTTTAACTATTCCACAAATAATACTGATTAAACTAGTTTTGCCCGCACCATTTGGTCCAAGCATTGCAAGAATTTCACCTTGTTTTACTTTAAGGCTAACATTATTTAGGGCTTTAAAGCCATTATCATAAACTTTTGATAAGTTGTTAATGGATATTTGAATCTCAGACATTTGTAAGGGTGTATATAGTTACTTATACACCTTTTACAAATTATTAGGTCTATTTTTTAGATCCTTTTATTTTCCAAAATATTACAGGCAAAAAAGTTGCGATTATAAAAGATAAAAACAACAATGATTGAGAGACAAAAGCTGGAAAAGTATCTGCTGGTAAAATTATACCAACTAACAAACTCTTTGAAAAATCAGGAGCTGGAAATAAAAGAAACCCTCCAATTAATCCAATAATAATTGAGATGTATGCTGTTTTTTCATTCAACTTCTTATTATAGAAACTATAAAAAACAGTAAGTACAAACGCACAACAAAATAAATCGGCAAGCAAAAATAAGTATAAAACACTAAATCCTTTGGAAGCGATTGCAAAAGCTATGATTGAAAGCAATACTATAAAATATTTTGAAAGAGTTAAATAATTAGTTTTTTTATTTAAATTTAAAGTTGCTTTACCATCAACTACTATTAAGCTTGATATTGCATTGACCAATGTATCAACTGTACTAATTGTTAATGATAAACCAAGAATTACAATTATTAATGATAAAAATTCCGTCTGTTCACTTAACAATAGAGAAAAGAAACCAAGATCAGGAATAACTTTTGGATTAGCTGATACTGCAACTAAACCACTAAAACCCATAAAAAAAACAATTGGAATAATTACAATAAATGCAACAATTAAACTTTTCTTTAAAACTTCATTGTTTTTTGCAGCATAAACTCTTTGCCAATTTCCTTGGTGAAAAAGATTGGTTGCAGCAACTGCAATAAAGAAAGTTAATCCTGCAGTATAGTTTGGAATATAACTCGCACTTAGTAAGTGAGGACTTCTTTCTTTAATAAATGAGAAAGAAAACTGATCCCCTGTAAATGATGTCAGATAAAATACTGAAATTAATAATAAAGCTACAATTACCATCATTTGAATATTATCTGTAAAAATTGAAGCTCTTAATCCACCGTATAAGGTGTAAGCAAGTGTTGCGATTAGAATAATTAAAGAGGTAACCCAAAGTTCAGTGCCTGAAATATAATTTATCAATATTGCAACTGCTGTAATTTCAGCGCATAAAAAAACAAACATATAAAATACTGTCATAAGCAAAATAAGTTTAAATAAACTCTTTCCAAATCTTTTTCTTAAAAATTCAATTAACGTTGAACCTTTTGGAAAGTCAGTTCTTATTTTTTTTCCAAGTGAAATTAAAAAGATCATAGGAAATGCTGTTCCTAATGCGTAACCAATTACAGCTCCTATTCCACCCCATGTTGCAGCAGATGCTGGACCAAATAAAATCCAAGCCCCAAGCGCAGATGCAATTAGGCTTGTTGTTAGTGAAAAGAAACCAATGTTTCTATTCGCAGTTAGATAATTGTTAATCCCTTGATATTTTTTAGAGTAAATTAATCCAACAATTGTAAAGATTAAGCTTATAGTTATGACAAGTGTTAATGATGTTGATTGACTTATAAAGTATGTTTTATCCATTGTTCTCCCTTTCTGAATTACCGGACAGGTTATTAGGGTTTATTCTCAGTCAGTTACGACACCCCTTACAATTTTTATAGACTATAATTTAGATTATTAAAGAGAAACTTAGTGTTTAGTATCTAATATTTCTAGTGGTAATGGAGCTTCTGGATACTTTTCTTTACATAATTTTTCATAGTTTTTACAAAGAGTGCTTACTGTGTCGTGCGCTTCATCTTTAGAAGTTAAAAATTTAATTAAAGTATCTCTCTCAAGTTCAATTTCTTTGATATCCATTCCACTTAAATATTCACCAGTCTCTACTTCCCAGTAAGTGTCATTTAATTCTTCAATTTTTAAAGTGTTAAGCTTTCTTTGAAGTTCAATAATAATTTCATCTTCCGTTTTACTATCTTTCATTGGGGAGTTTACTAATTTTCCTAAACACTTATCTTTAAGATCATCTAAAAAAGTATTGTAGGGTTTACCTTCTGCTAAACCTGTAAAATGATTGCTTTCAAAATATTTGCTAATTGCAGCATTAGTTGAGATTTTATTTTTACCTTTAGCAACAGCTACTTGAACGTAAACTTCCTGACTAATGTATTCGTTTAAATAATCTTTAATTTTATCCGATAACATTAGTTTAAAAAAATTATAGAGTACTTAAAGGATCAACGTAATCATGTCCAAAAACATCAGCAACCGCTTTATAGGTTACTTGACCTTTGCAAACGTTTAATCCAGCAAGTAGATGTTTGTCATCACTTAATGCTTTGGCGTAACCATCATTTGCGATTTTAACTAGATACGGAAGTGTTGCGTTGTTCAATGCAATCGTTGAAGTTCTTGGAACTCCCCCTGGCATATTTGCTACACAGTAATGAATAACATCATCAATAATATAAGTTGGATCACCGTGAGTTGTTGGTTTACTTGTCTCAACACAACCCCCTTGATCAATTGCAACATCAACAATTACTGATCCTCTTTTCATTAATTTCAACATTGGTTTAGTAATTAGTTTTGGAGCTTCTGCACCTGGAATTAAAACACCGCCAATTAAAAGATCAGCTTCTGCAACTAATTTATTTAAATCAATTTTATCACTTTGTTCTGGGATAATTTTATCACCAAACATTTCAACCAGTTGTTTTAATCTTGCTTCAGATTTATCAACGATATGAACTTTAGCCCTCATACCAGTTGCAATAACTGCAGCGTTTTCACCAACAACACCGCCACCTAAAATAACAACTGTTCCTCCTTCAACTCCAGGAGCTCCTCCTAATAAAAGACCTCTACCATTTTGATTTTTTTCCAAGCAATGTGCTCCTGCTTGAACAGACATACGTCCAGCAACTGCACTCATTGGTGCAAGTAATGGTAATCTGCCATTGTCATCTGTTACTGTTTCATAAGCTATACAAACACCTTTAGATTTAATTAAACCTTCAGTTAGCTCTTTAGCTGCCGCTAAGTGTAAATAAGTGTAGATGATCTGATTTTCTCTAATCATCTTAACTTCAACTGATTGAGGCTCTTTTACTTTAACAATAATATCTGCATCATTAAAAATATCTTCAGCTTTATCAATGATTTTAGCACCAACGCTTATATATTGTTCGTTTTCAAAGCCGGCTTCATATCCACCATTATTCTCAACTAAAACCTCATGACCCTCTGATATTAAAGTCTTAACACTGTCAGGAGTTAGTCCAATACGATGCTCTTGTGGTTTGATTTCTTTAGGTACGCCGATCTTCATAACACTCTCTCCCTTTTCAGTACTTTAAATTTTATTAAAGTTTTTAGTTTTTTTGATTTTTTTGATAGTTAGTAATACCAGTTCTTAACTTTTCAATAATCTCATCAATGTGTTTTTCTTCACAAATGAATTGAGGAGCTATAATTAAACAATCTCCTGTAGCTTTAAAGTTAACACCAGCTTCATAACATGCTTTAAAACATTCATAGCCAGCTTTACCAGGTTTAGTGTTTAGCTTCATGTCTATTCCACCCATCATTCCATATCCTCTAATATTATCCACAGACTCTAGATCTTGAAGAGAGAATAATCCTTTTTGGAAATAAGGAGCTAAATTTTTTGCTCTATTAAAAATATCATCTTTTTCAAAAATGTCTTGCACCGCAAGAGCAGCTGCTACTGCAACTGGAATTCCTGAATAAGTATAACCATGAAATAATTCAACTGCACCCGTTGGTGAAGCATCCATTACCGCATCATAAATATAATCACTACAAGCAACAACACCCATTGGCACAACACCATTAGTTGTAGCTTTAGCCATTGTCATAATGTCTGGAGTTACTCCAAATTCATCAGCGCCAAATTTAGAACCTGTTCTGCCCCATCCTGTAATTACTTCATCAAAAATTAAAAGTATTCCATGCTTGTCACAGATCTCTCTTAGTTTTTGTAAATATCCTTTTGGTGGAACCAATGTTCCAGTTGATCCAGCAATCGGTTCAACAATACAAGCAGCAATGTTTTCACCACCAAAGTTTTGACAAATAGTTTCTAAATCATTTGCTAAATAGTCTCCAGTTTCTGGTTGACCACTCACAAACTTATGTTCTGGTAAATGTGTATGTCTAATGTGTTGGACACCTGGCATTAAAACGCTTGCAAACGTTTTAACATTATTTACCATTCCACCCACTGAAATACAACCAATGTTCATTCCATGATAACCACGCTCACGTCCAACAAATCTAAATCTTTCTGCATGTCCTTTTGCTCTGTGATATGCAACAGCAATTTTAATTGCAGTTTCTACAGCTGTAGATCCACAAATTGTAAAAAACATTTTATTTAAATCACCTGGTGTGTGTTTTGAAATTTTTGTAGCTAATTCAAATGAACCACCAAAACCTTGTTGAAATGGTTGTGCGTAATCTAAAGTTTCTAATTGCTTTGTAACAGCTTCTGTGATTTCTCTTCTTCCATGGCCTAGTGGGTTACAAAATAACCCTGAGCTCGCATCTATTTGTGTTTTTCCATGGTGAGTTTTTAAGTAAACCCCCTTAGCTTCTGTAATTAGTCTTGGGTTTGCTTTGAAATCTTTATTAGATGTAAACGGCATCCAATGTTCATTTAATGAATTAGGTACTGAAGTTCTGTTTTCTGAGCTCATAAATATTCTCTCTCTAAGTATGTAGTGTTATAATTTTACTCCTAACTATTAGACTAAATCAAAAGGTTTTCTATAATTATTTTTTTCTTTAAGGCTTATAATTTTACAACTTATAGGTGTATAAAAATTAAAATTTGTTTTACATCAATTCCAAATTCTATTTAAATACAGATAATTTAATTAAATTACTAACAAAGGAATAATAATGAAAAAAATAATTAGTTTTATTCTTGGTGCTGTAGTTGCTCTTAACTTATCAATGTCAGTTGCTAACGCTGCTGCTAAAGAAGTTAGAGTTGCATTCTTTTTAGAATGGCCTACTCCAAACCAAGAAGACAAAGTTAAAAAGATGTTTGATAAAGCTCTAGGTGTTCCAGTTAAATGGACTAACTTTTCAAACGGTGGTGCTATGACTGATGCTATGTTAGCTGGAGATATTGATATTTCTTACTCACAAGGCTTAGTGCCATTCATCAATGCTGTTAAATCAAAAGCTCCGCTAAAACTTGTAGATATTGCTATGGAATACGGAATGGGTGGAACAACTTGTGTTACATCTAATGCTTCTGGAATTACAAAAGCTAACGCTTCTGAATTAGAAGGTAAAAAAGTTGCTGTTCCTCTAGGAACAATGGCTGAGTATGTTTTTGATGAAAGTATGAAAGTTGTTGGCGCTGATAAAAGTAAAATGACAGTTATTCAAATGGATCCTGAAGAAGGTGCTGCTGCACTAGTTTCTGGTGATGTTGTAATGGCATGTTTATTTGGTGGAAATTCTATTAAAGCTGCAACTGCAGTTGGAAGTAGATTACTAACAGTTCAAGAAGCGCGTGATGCTGGTATCTTAGGTATTGACATTACATCTGTTACTGACAAATTTATGAAAGAGAACCCAGGTATGCTGAGAACTTTCATAGAAGTAACTCATGAAGCAAATGCTAGATATGCAGCAGGTAAAAGTGATTTAAATGTTATCGCTAAAGATGCTGAGATGAAGCTTGGTGATATGAAAGAAACTTTAAGCGGATTTAAATTTCTTACACCTGCAGAGACTGAAAAATCTATGACTTCTGGAAATCTAAGTGGATTTTTAAAAGGAATGGGTACTCCTAACGGAGCAGTTGATACAAGCTTTTTACCTCTTTAATTTAGAGAGTTAAATAAATTTAAATAGGCGCCAATTTAATAAATTGGTGCCTATTTTTTTAAAAAAATTCTAATATAGTATTATCTTATGAGTGATTTAATTTCTCAGAATTTAAACATGATCTTTAAAACTCCTAAAGGAGAAACAGTTCATGCATTAAAAGATGTAAACTTTACACTTAAAAAAGGTGAACTTTTAACTGTTCTTGGTCCTTCGGGCTGTGGAAAAACAACTTTGTTAAACATTACTGCTGGATTTCTACGACCTACTTCTGGAGTTCTCACTCTTAACGGAAATGAAATTAATGGCCCTGGTGTTGAACGGGGAATGGTCTTTCAACAAGGTGCTTTATTTGAATGGCTAACGGTTGCAGAGAATGTTGACTTTGGTTTAAGAATGAAAAAAGAAGACCCAGTTAAAACTGCTAAGAAAGTTGAAGAATGGTTAAATATAGTAGGCCTACAAGGTTTTGGAAACACTCCTACTTATCAATTATCTGGAGGTATGCAGCAAAGAGTTGCTCTTGCTAGATGTTTAATTAATGACCCTGATTTAATTTTAATGGATGAACCGTTAGGAGCATTAGATGCATTAACCAGAGAGAAGATGCAGTCTTTAGTTTTAAAAATTTGGAAAGAAACAGGAAAAACAATTATCTTAATCACCCACTCAGTTGAAGAAGCTTTACTACTAGGTGAAAGATTATATGTAATGGCACCAAGACCTGGTCGAATCCATAAAGAATATAATCTTCCTTTTGCATCAATGGGAATTGATGGTGATTTAAGAGAGATAAAAAAATCACCTTACTTTGTAAGCACTAGAGAAGAAATTCTAACTATGATTTGGAATATGGAAGAAGAAATTATGGGTAAAGATATTTAGTATGCTAACAGGTATTATAACATTCGTAGTAATTTTTGCAGTTATTGGATCTATTTTGTATGGAAGAAAATTAGCAAAAACTGAAAAATTAGATGCTGTATTTGGTAACCCTGAAAGAGCTAAAGGTGGAGTTCATTGGGTTATTGTTGGTAGTAGTTTTTTACTATTAACTTGGCTTTACTATTCTTGGGATATGGCGAAATCATTTTATCCCCAGTCTGCAAATGAACTTTGTCAGGTTGCAAAAGTAAACGACTCTTTACTTTCATTAAAATATTTATTTCCAATTGAGGAACGTGAATTTAAGAGTACTTCAATAATTAAAGGTGAAAACAAAAATATACAAAAACTAGCTAA
Source organism: Candidatus Pelagibacter sp. PS_17 (assembly GCF_059417945.1). Classification (NCBI taxonomy): domain Bacteria; kingdom Pseudomonadati; phylum Pseudomonadota; class Alphaproteobacteria; order Candidatus Pelagibacterales; family Candidatus Pelagibacteraceae; genus Candidatus Pelagibacter; species Candidatus Pelagibacter sp. PS_17. Next base: position 383,269 of record NZ_CM182073.1, on the reverse strand, counting down.
TGAAATTAAAAATTCACCTAATATAAGAGAACAAGACAAAACTACTCTTTTAAAATTTATTGCAAAAACTCAACAATCAATTCCATTGTTAACCAATATTGATCTTTTAGAAGAAGAAACAAAAAGTCAAATTCGAGATTTAACAAATAGAATTACTTGGTTAACAGAAGATTTTCAAAAAATAAGCTATCCACCAATTAAAAGTATTGAAGAAGAGAACGCAAGAATTGAAGCTTTAAAAAAACAAGGGAAATGGGGAGCCTCTGCAACCGCTGTAGAAAATACAGTTGAAATACCAACTATTCCTGAAACAAAAATGGGTTTAAAATTTGATGCAGCTGCAAAAGAATTAACTCTTATTAGTAATGACTTTTTCAAATTAAGAAATCATAACTATAAATATAAGCAGTTAATGAAAGAGATTAAGGATGAGATTAAAGCTTATCGATCTAGTTTAGATGATACCCAAGAAATAGCTTCTGCATTAGCAAAAGATGTTTTAAAAATTGCTCGAAGAATCGAATACGCAAGTATTTTCCCACCTAATACTCTTGATGATATGCAAAAATCAATAATAGAGTTTGATGAAGTTCAAAAGAAAGAGCAAGGTGTTTTAAGACTAGTTGATATTTTTTTATTTCCTGCTGGTACAATTGTTTCAAGTGGACCAAATTGTTCTGAACAAGGATCTGGAAGATGGTTACCAAAACCGTCTGATACCTTTAATAAATTTGTGCTACTCCTTAAACCCAGTATTGGATTTAAAAACGTACCTCTAATTTGGTATGAAATGATGGATGTAAGTAAAATAGTTGGTTTTATATTACCTGATTGGATTGCAGATGCTATGCCTGGGGCATATCCAATTCATAATGCTGACGGAACTGTTACTCCAAACTTTAAGAGTAAAGTCTTAAGTGTTGTTACAGGTGAGTTTAAATTATTTAAGATACCAGTTCCGATGGGTCATATCTGGGATTCTTTTTTAAGAGTTCTCCTAGGTTTAGTACTTGGAATTATTTTTGGTGTACCACTAGGATTATTTATGGGTTTAAACAGATTTGCTAAAGGATTTTTTGATCCATTAATTGAACTATATAGACCGGTACCCCCATTAGCTTGGGCTCCTCTAGTTATTACTGTATTTGGAATTGATAATGTTGGGAAAGTTTTCTTATTATTTATGGTTTCATTTTCAATTATGATCATCTCTGCTAGAGCAGGAGCTGCTGGTACGCAGTTGTCTAAAATTCATGCTTCACACTCACTTGGTGCATCTAAATGGCAAATATTAAGACATGTAATATTTCCAAACTCATTACCAGAAATTTTAACAGGGGTTAGAGTTGCTGTTGGAATGTGTTGGGGAACTTTGGTTGCAGCTGAATTTTTAGCCGGTACTACAGGTATTGGATTTGTTGAAAACGTTGCTAAAAAATACTTCCAATATGAAGTTATTTGGATCACTATTTTTGTAATGGGTATGTTAGGTTTATTATTTGATGTTGCTTTAAGAAAAATAATTGACAAAACAATTCCATGGCATGGTAAAGGTTAATCAAACTTTTATTAAACTATGAAATCTTCGAAATTAAAAGCAATCATCAAAGATATCTTTATTAAGTATAAATTAAATAAAGATCATGCCACTATTTGTGCTGAAGCCTTAATCAATGCAGAATTAGTTGGTGCTCCATCACATGGTTTATCTAGACTTAAGATGTACTGTGACCGTATTTCTAAAAAAGTTATTAATCCAAAAGCTAAAATTAAAGTTAAAAAAATTTCTCAATCCATTGCCCATGTTGATGGTAACAATAGTATTGGCTTTGTTGCAGCAGATACCGCTATTAAAACTGCTATAAACAATGCTAAAAAAACTGGAATTGGCTTAGTTGCAGTTAAGAATAGTGGTCATTATGGTTTATCTGGTTATTACGCAGAGCAAGCAGTTAAAAAAGGTTTAATGGTAATGGTATTTACTAATGCACCTCCAGCAGTTGCACCTCATGGAGCTTTAAAAAGTTTATTTGGAACAAACCCTATTTGTTTTGGAACACCTACTGGATCAAAGGTTCCTTTTATTTTAGATACTTCAATCTCAATGATTAATAGAGGAAAAATTAGAGTTGCAGCAAGAGAAGGAACTAAAATTCCTGAGGGAGTTGCTTTAGATAAATTTGGTAAACCAACAACGGATCCTAAAAAAGCATTAGAGGGTGTTCAATTACCAATAGCTGGTTTTAGGGGTTCTGGATTAGCTTGGATGGTTGATATTTTAAGTGGTGTATTAACAGGTGGTAATCATGCAGGTAGAGTTAAAGATCCATTTACTGATTTTAGTGGTCCACAAAATATTGGTCACCTATTTTTTGTTTTAAAGCCTAATTTATTTGTAGGAAAATCTTTCAATAAAAGAATAAAAGACAATATCAAAACTATAAAAAAACTACCTAAGATAAAAGGTGTTAAAGAAATTCTTTACCCAGGACAAAGTAAGTTTAATAGGTTTAAAAGTAATCTTAAAAAAGAAATTAATATTTCAAAAGCTGTTTTAAAAGACTTGGAATATTTACAAAGTATCTAACTATCGTACAGATCTTGAAAACTTTACAAGATCATTAACAAGAAGTTCAGGTTCCTCAAGGGCTGCAAAATGTCCACCCCTCGACATCTCTGTCCATTGAGTAATATTAAACATTCTATCTACATAAGATTTTGGTGGCCACTCAGACATTTCTGCTGGAAAAATTGCTGCAGCTGTTGGAATTTCTATTTTTTTAAAATCTTTAGGAAAAAAACGTCCACCCTCTTCTCTTCTTCCGTAATAAATCCAAGTAGCTGTGTTGAAAGTTTTTGTAACTACATAAACCATAATATTAGCTAAGAGTGTATCTTTTGAATAAACACTTTCAATATTGTTATCTTTTAAATCAGACCATGAGTACATTTTTTCAATAATCCATGCTGCAATTCCAACAGGACTGTCCATCATTCCATAACTTAAAGTTTGAGGTTTAGTTGCTTGTTGAGTTCTATATCCATCCTGCATTATTTGGTCTGTGTTAAATCTTTGTTGCCATTCTTCCTCTTGTTTTGTTTGTGGACCATCAGGGTGGCGCATTGTTAAACAATTAATGTGAATTGCCTTACATGATTTTGAATGATCATAACCAATCCAGTTTGCAATAGTTGCTCCCCAATCACCTCCTTGTGCTAAATATTTTTTATAACCAAGGTTTTCTGTCATCAATTTATTTAAAGTATTGGCTATTTTTCTTGGTCCCATGGGTCTTGAAGGTCTCCCAGAAAAACCAAAACCAGGTAATGATGGGACCACTACATCAAAGGCATCGTCAATGTTTCCACCAAATTTTTCAGGGTGTGCAAGTCTTTCTATAATATGTAAAAACTCAATTACCGATCCAGGCCATCCATGCATAAGAAGTAAAGGTGTTGGGTTGGACCCACTTCCCTTTTCATGAATAAAATGTATTTCGATATCATCTACAATAGTTGTGAAATTTAGAAATTGATTTATTTCTGCCTCATGTTTTCTCCAATCAAAATCTTTAATCCAATAATTTGAGATCTCTTTCATATAATCAAGATTACTTCCATATTTCCAGCCACCATCATCTGGCATTTCATGCCATGGGTAATTTTTTACTTTAGTGTATATTTCTTGAAGTACTTTATCGTGAATATCTAATTTAAAAGGCTTAATCATTATCAATTTACAGTATATACTTTTTAAAAATTCAGACTAAATATACCTCATGCTTTCAAATAAAGAAATTGTTTGTCCTAATAACCTTCTGGATCATGCACATAAGAAAAAAGGTGTTAATGCTGCAATTGTAAATGCAGGGTTGCCTTTACCAATGCTTTCAGTTCAAGATGCTGTTAATGAAAATTTAATAACACCTATCTTTATAGGGAATAAAAAAGAAATTCTTAAATGTGCTGAAGATTTAAAATGGGATATTTCAAAATTTGAAATCATTGATGAACCTATTGAAAATAATACTGCTGCTATTGCTGCAAAACTTGCTAGCCAAGATAAAGTAAAAATTATTGTTAAGGGTCATATTCATACAGATGTCTTAATGAAAGAAATTTTAAAAAGAGATTACAATTTACTTGGTAAAACTAGACTTAGTCACATATGGCATATGACAAATACTAAAGATGACAAGCCACTTATAATTACTGATGGTGCTTTAAATGTTTTACCCAACGTAAAAACAAAAATGCATATTTTAAGAAATGTAATTGATTTTTCAAACCGTATAGGAATTGAAAGGCCCAAAATTGCAGTTCTATCAGCAACAGAAGAAATTTTAGATAGTGTACCAAGCTCTATCGATGCAGATGAAATTACAAAACTTGCAAAAGAAGAAAATTTAAATGCTGATGTTTTTGGTCCCTTGGCATTTGATAATAGTATTTCAAAAAAATCTGCCGCTATAAAAGGTGTTAAAAATATTGTAGCTGGTAATGCAGATGTATTGCTAGTTCCAAGTGTTGAAACCGGAAATAGTTTGGTTAAAATGATGATTTATTTTATGGGAGCTTGTGCAGCTGGTGTAGTAGTAGGTGGTAAAGTTCCAATAGTAATTACTAGTAGATCTGATGAAGCACAAGCTAGATTAGCCTCTATTGCTGCAGCTGTTGTTGCTTTAGACTAATTCTTCATTGAAATAATGGCATTAATGTTTTAAATAAAGCTTCAAAATTAGAGAGGGAAACAATGGCTATAACGTACTTAAAAAAATCACCTAAAACATCTTCAACGGACGATACTAAAACAACTGGAATTGTTCAGGATTTATTAAAAAATATCGAAACTACAAAAGAACAAGGTTGTATCGATCTTACAAAAAAATTTGATAAGTACGATGGAGAAATCATCGTTTCTAAAGAAAGAATTGAAGAAATTAAAAAAACATTAGATCAAAAAACAAAAGATGATGTTCAATTTTCATATGAAAGAGTTAGAAAATTTGCTGAAGCTCAATTAAAAAATTATGGTCAAGATTTTGAAGTAGAGCTTTCAGATGGACTTTTTGCTGGTCAAAAATTAATACCTGTTAATACCGCTGGATGTTATGTACCAGGAGGTCGTTATGCACACATTGCATCAGCTGTTATGAGTGTAACAACAGCAAAGGTTGCTGGTGTAAAAAACGTTATTGCCTGTAGTCCTCCAAAAGAAGGAGTGGGTGCACATCCAACAATTATTTATACCGCAGATCTTTGTGGTGCTGATGTAATTTTAAATTTAGGTGGTGTTCCTGCAATTGCAGCAATGACTAATGGCTTATTTAATAACCCTCCTGCAGATATTATCGTTGGTCCTGGAAATCAATTTGTTGCTGAAGCTAAAAGAATTTTATTTGGAAAAGTGGGCATTGACTTGTTTGCTGGTCCTACTGAGATTGGAATTATTGCTGACGCTAAAGCTGACCCTGAGATAGTTGCTGTAGATTTAGTGGGTCAAGCTGAGCATGGTTATAATTCACCTTGTTGGTTATACACAACGAGTAAAGAGCTTGCAGAGAAAGTAATGAAAAGAGTTCCAGAATTAATTGCTGAACTACCAGAAGTTCCAAGAACAAACGCAGATGCAGCGTGGAGAGATTATGGTGAAGTTATCCTTTGTGATACTGATGAAGAAATGGCAACTATTAGTGATGAGTATGCTCCAGAACACTTAGAAGTTCAGACAGAAAATTTAGAGTGGTTTCACAAAAGACTTACAAACTATGGTTCTTTATTTATTGGAGAAGAAACAACTGTTGCTTATGGAGATAAATGTTCAGGAACTAATCATATACTTCCAACTAAAGGTGCGGGAAGATATACGGGTGGATTATTCGTTGGTAAGTTTGTTAAAACTTTAAGTTTTCAAAGAATGACAAAAGAATCTACTGAATTAGTTGGTGCTGCAGCTGCAAGAATTTCTAGATACGAAGGAATGGAAGCACATGCAAGAACAGGCGACGTTAGGCTTAAAAAGTACGGTTATTCTAGTTAAATTATATAATTTCCATTAGCACTGTTAAAGCCAAAATAGACATAAAAAGAATAATCAAATAATTTATTCTTTTCCACACTGTTGCACTTTTAAGATATTTAGAAAAATATTTTGAAAGATATCCTATTATAAAAAAAAATAGGAATGAAGAAATGGCTGCCCCAGCACCAAAGTAATACTTATCCACTTGACTAAGGCTTTTAGAGAAGTTTCCTAGGAAAAACACAGTGTCTGAATAAACGTGTGGATTAAGAAAAGTAAAACCTAAAGTTTTAACTACAATGTTAGATAAATTATTAGTTTTACTATCCACATCAAATGAAGTTTCTGAAACTTTAGTTTTAATTTTTCCCCAAATAAAATGTAATAAAAATATTAAAAGTAAAATATTAAAAACTAACTCAATAATTGGAGTAAAAAAATAATTCAGATACTGAAATAAAAAAATTCCTAAAAAAATTAATAAAAAGTCTGAAATTGAACAAATTAAACATACAATAAAAATATATTGTTTTTTTAAGCCTTGTTCTATGACAAATATATTTTGAGCACCTATTGCAAGAATTAAACTTAACCCAGTTAAAAAACCTAATATTAAATAATCCATTAAGTTTTATTAAACTCTTTTTTTACCCTGAACAACCCTATCAAGTATTAATGCAACAAATAAAATAGCTATACCTGCAAGTATACCTTGTCCAACATTAGCATATTGTAATGCCTCGAGAACATCTTGACCTAAACCTTTTGCACCGATTAGAGATGCTACAACAACCATGGCTAAACTTAACATTACTGTTTGGTTCACACCTGCCAAAATTGAAGGTGTAGCTAGTGGCAGATCTACTTTTCTCAGCAAATACCATTTAGTTGCACCGTATGCGATAGCAGCTTCTCGAATTGTTTCTGGCACTCCACGTAACCCTAAAACTGTAAGTCTTACAACAGGTGTACCACCAAAAATCATTGTAATAATTACTGCTGCAACCTTTCCAGTTCCAAAAAACGCTATTACTGGAATCATAAATACAAAAGCTGGCATTGTTTGCATGAAATCCATTATCGGTCTAATTAATGAATAAAATCTTTGTCGTCTTGCACAGAAAATTCCAAGCGGAATTCCAATTGCTATACTTAAAACTGCAGCAGTTCCTAATAAGGCAAGTGTAGTCATTGCTTTAACCCAGAAACCTAAAAAACCCATGTAACATAAAAATCCTGTAGAATAAATTGCAGCCCTGGGTCCTGCAGATAACCCAGTTAAAGTTACAATTGCAGTTATAATTACAATCCAAGGAGTTTTAACAAACAATAATTCTAAGAAATCTAATACGGACCTAATACCAATTGTTATAGCTGTAAAAATTAAATCTCCTTTAACAACGGCATAATCAAAAACAATTTCTATCCATTTAATTGAAAATAATCTTATTTCAGGATGTGTTGGGAACGTATCCATTATCTGAAGTAAGCCCGGAAAACTGTAATGGATAACTGTAAAAATCATTATAACAGTGGTAAAAACACCACTTAAAATGTAATTTTTCATCTGCATCCCTGGATGAATAGATTTATCGGATAACCATTCAGAATATTTCTTTTCTAAAATTGAATTTGCCAAAACACCCTGAACAATTTTAACTCCTATCAATAAAATAAAACCAAAAATTGCTATCCAAATTGCTGAAGCTTCTATTCTCGTAATTTCATCTAAATAACCTTGCATAGCATCCTCTAAGGATTTTATGTTTCTTTCAAAGACATCAATTTTGTCTGGATTATTTTCTATCGCAGCTTCTAATTGTTTATTTCTAAAGGCTATAGTGCTTTTTACTTGTTCAACTTTAGCAATGGCCTCTGCCGTAATATTACCAAATAAACCTCTGATTATTTGTACTACTGAAAAAGTTTCAATAATTAAAAAAGCTAAAGTCCAATTCCAAATATTACGCATTCCAAACCAAATTGGTCCAAATATGAATGCAAATAAATTAAATGAAAATGAGTAAGTAGGCTTGCTACCAATTTTTTTAAACTCTTTAATATAATAGTCTGGATTACTTTTTACAAAGTCAGTAATTAATTCATCTCTTGATGGGTTTCTGTTTGCTTTATTATCCATCACTACCCTCTACAACAGCTTTTAATAAGTCTGCCTGTGTTATTATACCAATATTTTTGTTTTCATTATTAATTACTAATATCGGCTCATCCTTAATAGAAGATTTTTCTATCAACTTATTTAGTAAATCATTTTCATGAACGCTTTCTAAATTTTTTGATATTAATCCAAATTCTTTTTCAAATTTATCAACAGGCTGCATAATAGATTTTGCTTGAATAATTTTTAATCTAGATATTCCTTTTACAAAATCAGCAACATAATCATCTGCTGGTTTCATTACTATTTCTTCTGGTGTTCCTATTTGGATAACTTTTCCATCTCTCATGATAGCAATTCTATGACCCACTCTTACTGCTTCATCTAAATCATGAGTTATAAATACTGTAGTCTTTTTCATTTGTTTTGAAAGTTTGATAAATTCTGCTTGAAGCTGTCTTCTTATTAATGGGTCTAGTGCACTAAAAGGTTCATCCATTAATAAAACATCAGGATCCGCTGCTAAAGCTCTAGCTAATCCTACTCTTTGTTGCATTCCACCTGAAAGTTCATGGGCAAATTTATTTCCCCAACCTTGAAGTTCCACAATATCTAAAATCTTATTAGCAGCATCCAATCTATCATTTTTACTAATGCCTCTTATTTCAAGCGGCATTGCTATATTGTCTAAAACTGATCGGTGAGGCATTAGAGCAAAATTTTGAAAAACCATACCTATCTTTTTATTCCTTAAATCTTGTAAACTTTTTGGATCAAATTTCATCACATCTTCATTATCGATCAAAATTTGTCCTGAAGTAGGTTCTAGTAATCTATTAATATGTCTCACTAAAGTGGATTTACCACTCCCTGAAAGACCCATTACACAGAATATTTCTCCTTTCTTAACGTCAAAAGAGACATCTGATACACCAATTACTGAATTATATTTTTCTAAAGCTTCTTGTTTTGAAATACGATTATTTTGAATGGCATTTAATGCTTCCACAGAAGTGTTACCAAAAATCTTCCAAACATTTTTTATTTCTATAGCAGAGTCCATCAGATCCGTTCGAAAATTTAATAATTTTTTAAAGAAATATACCCGGCAACAAATTTGGTTGCCGGGTAAAATTTAGTTTAACTTAAAGGCCTAACCAACCATCAACTTTAGACTTATTGTTTTTCATCCATGTTCTAGCAACATCAGCTGGATCTTTTTTCTCAACTGAAATTTGAAAAGCCATTAATGAAACATCGTCTGCTGACAATTGAAAGTTCTTAAAGAAATCAACAATCGCTGGTGACTTTGCTTCTAAAGAAGTTCCCCAACCGATTTGGATTTGCTTAAGAGCATCTTTTGATGCAACATAAGATTTTTTGTACCAATCAGCATCTTCTTTAGGCTGAACCATTTTGTATTTTGCTTCATCGAACTTAGGTTCGGTTAACATAACTACATCAGCCATTCCCCAAATTGCATGTGGCTTGTAACAATAAAATGCATAACCTTCACCTTTTTTAATAGAGTCAAGCACTCTTGCATTTTTTACAGCTTCAGCAGCTCTGATTGCTTCAATGCCTGCATCGTATAAACCGTAATCTCTAAGTTTTACTTGGTTTACATTTGCAGAAGCCCATCCATCAGCACCAATCCAAAACTCACCTTTACCATTTCCGTCACTGTCCATTGCTTTTACAACTTCTGGTCTAGCTAAGTCTTCAATTGCTGTAATATTCATTTTTTTAGCAAATTGTTGAGACACACAATATCCTTGGTTTCCTTCGTAAGGTTTTGAACTTAACTTAAGAGTTCCTTTAGGAACTAGATCGTTAGTATAAGCCTGTTGATTAGGTAGCCAGATATCAGGGTGAACTTCTATCTCACCTTTGCTTCTATCAATTGCCGCGTAGATTGCAGTATTATTTCCTGGAACTAATTCTGCTTCTCCACCCATTTTGTCATTAACAACTGCTGCTAATAAATTTGCAATAGCCGTAGCACCTGTCCAACCTGGATCTCCTATTTTAACTTTCTCAGCAAATGTTGAAAAAGTAGCAAATAAAGAAATTAAACCAGCTACAAGTGTAGTTTTTATTATTTTCATTATATCCCTCTCGATTAATTTAAAAAACGAAGCATAACTTATAACTTTTGAACAAGTCAAAGAAAATTAGCTACTTATTATGATTGCTATGATTAAGTTTTAAGAGTGACTAATCCAAATAGTCTTAGTTTGAAGGTATTGATCTAGTGCTTCTGTACCTTGATCTCTACTCAATGATCCTGACTGTCTGTATCCACCAAATGGTGTTTTTATATCACCTTCAGAAAAAGTATTAACTGAAACAGTTCCACATGGAAGGCTTTTAGCCATATGAAAAGCTCTATCAATATCTTGAGTGAAAACACTTGCATGCAATCCATACTTTGAATTGCTTGCAATTTTTAATGCCTCTTCATCACTATTAATTGTAAGAACCCCTAAAACTGGTCCAAAAATTTCTTCTTGGGCAATTGTCATGTTTTCTTTTAAATCATCAAATAGAGTTGGTTTTGCAAAAAATCCTTTTTGATCACCGCTTGAAATTCCTCCAAATAATAATTTAGCTCCTTCATCAATTCCTTTTTGAATATATCCATCAACTGTTGCTAGATGTTTTTTAGAAATCATTGATCCCATATTACTTTCTGGATCAAGTGGATCTCCAGCTTTAAGAGCTTTAACTTTTTTTGAAACTTTATCTAAAAATTCATCTTTAACTTTACTGTGAATTATTTGTCTCATGTTTGCAGAGCAATTCTGTCCACCATTCCAAAAAGCTGAATTAATTGCATTATCAATTAAATCATCTGTAATCTTTGCATCTTCTAAAACTATAAACGGACTTTTTCCACCCATCTCTAATCCAATTGTTTTTAAATTACTTTCTCCAGAATATTTCATGAATAGTCCACCTACTTCTGTTGAGCCTGTAAATGAAACCGCATCAACATCATCATGTCTGCCAAGTGCTTCACCCACATCGCCAAAGCCAGGTACTATATTTAAAACTCCATCAGGTATACCTGCTTCTTTAGCAATTTGAGCAACTCTAATTGCAGTTAAAGGTGTATCTTCTGCTGGTTTAATTATAACTGAACATCCAGCAGCTAATGCTGGTGCCATTTTCCAAACTGCCATCATTAAAGGAAAATTCCAAGGAACAACTCCTGCAACAACACCTATTGGTTCTTTAACAATTAAACTAGTTAGTGATGGTTCTGTTGGTCCAACTTTACCAAATACTTTATCTATTAATTCTCCATACCACTGAAAATGCATTGGAGCATCATTTGCAACCTCATTAATACAGTCTCCAATTAATTTTCCTGTATCTACGCATTCAAGAACAGAATTTTCTTCTCCAGTTTGTCTTAGTAGTTCCGCAAATTTCAGTAAGACATCTTTTCTAAATTCTGGAGATGTTCTAGACCAAACACCACTATTAAAAGCTTCTCTTGATACTTTTACAGCAAGGTCTACATCCTTATGATTACATTTTGCAACAGAACAAAGAGTTTCACCCGTTGCAGGGTTTATATTTTCAAACTTTTCACCATCAATGGCATCGACATATTTACCGTTAATAAAAGCTCTACCTTCAAATTTTAGATTTTTAGAAATTTTTTTATAGTCGATTGTCATTTAAGATTTAAAGCTAATATCTTAAGTGTGCTAAAGCAAGATTTATTTCATCTCACCAAAGAAACCAAACTTCTCTCCAGACTTTGCAAATTTTCCAGTCCAGTCTCTCCAATTGCAAGTTGGTCCAATTCTATTTGAATACCATTTATTTTTTTTCTCAGCTTTCTGCATTATCTTAACCAACTTAGGATGTGTGTATTTTCCAAGATTTCTCTCACACATTATTTCATAAGGGTTGTAAGGATCTTCTGAGGTTGGTGTTAGATAAACGCTATCTATAAGCTGAGGGCATCCTTCAATATTATGAGTGTACAAATTTCTATTAAGCTTTGTTCCATAACTTAACTGATGACCACTTTTATCATCTTTTTGATTTGAATAATGAATTTTTCCCATGCCTTTAATGCATTTAATTCCCATTAATTGAGTATGCAAAATCTCATGAAGGTTAATATTTAAAAAATCTTTTTCATGTTTCATTACATCTCCAGATCTACCATTACTTTTAACAAATATTCCACCTATTCCAACACCAGCATCTCCACCATGATTTCCTCTATCAACATCGGTCCATAGGAAATATGTTTTCTTTTTATTGTTAAAACCACCAACTTGATTGAAATAATGACCCATTTGAGTGTTAACACTTTTATCTTGTAATTCTTTCCAGTTTTTAATGGTTCTAATAAATGTGATATCTAGTTTTCCATCTTTTCTGTAATCATATCTGTATTTTTTACCTACCCCACCTGAACCCTTATTTGCTTTTGTAGCTTCAAACATTGTATTGTTTACTTTTTCTAAAATACTTTCCATGCTACCATTTATATCTAGCTCTCTGTCTTCACCATCAGATGGTAATAAATATATAAAGTGAATTTGATGTTCGTCTGTTACATCTGGCTGGTCTTCAAAAAATCTACCTGGTTTTTCGTCTGCTGATGCTAGCAATGTATTAAGAAGTAAGGAAAAAAAAAGAATTAATAAAATTTTCATTTTTATCAATAATGTTATTCTGGATTTGCAGTCAGTGTTTTAATTTCTAAAATATTTTCATTAGGATCTTTAACAAAGAATGTTTCTTGTTCATACTTCGTGCCTTTAAATCTTAAATATGGCTCATCATAATATTTGGTATTGTTGTCTGTTAATCTCTTTTTTAATGAATTAAAATTTTCTCTAGATAAATGTACACCGAAATGGGGAACAGAAACATTACCCATATCAACATCATGTCTTTCGCTTTCAAGTTTGTGCTCGCTTGCGTGAAGAGTTAATTCATTTCCCCAAAAATCTACATCTGCCCATTCTTGAGCTGAGTTATCTAATCGGCACCCTAATATTTCACTGTAAAAATGTTTTGCTTTCTCTAAATCGCCACAAGGTATTGCTAAATGAAAACAGTTGGTGTTTTTGTACATAGATTTTCCTCTTTAAATTACTTATTTAAAGCTTATATAAACCAATATAAATTTATAATCAACATTAGCAAATAATGAACGACTTTTTACAATCTATAATTGATAGAGATCCTGCGGCAAAATCTAAGCTAAGTTTAATTTTAACTTATCCTGGTGTTAAGGCAGTTTTTTTTCATAGAATTGCTAATTTTTTTCAACTAGCCAAATTTTATTTGGTTGCAAGAATGATTTCTCAACTCTCTAGGTTTTTAACAGGAATAGAAATTCACCCAGGTGCTAAGATTGGAAAAAATTTATTTATTGATCATGGTATGGGTGTTGTAATTGGTGAAACATCTGAAATTGGAAACAATGTAACTATTTATCATATGGCAACATTAGGTGGTATTGCTCCAAGTATTAATTCAAATAATCAAAGACAAGTTAAGAGACACCCAACATTAAGCGACTGCGTGGTCGTTGGTTCTGGTGCTCAAATATTAGGCCCTGTAATAATTGGTGCTAATGCTAAAATTGGAGCTAATGCAGTAGTTACAAAAGATGTTCCTGAAAATGCAGTAATGGTTGGAATACCTGCTAAAAATGTTGGAACAGCGACTGAAGAATTTAAACCTTATGCTGTAGAAGAGGTGGATAAAGATACTTCAAACTAATGAAAAATATTCAAGACAACTTTATTTCTGGAATTGGTAATACTCCTTTAATCAAACTTAGAGCTGCATCAGAAATTACTGGTTGTAATATTTATGGTAAAGCCGAATTTATGAATCCAGGTGGCTCTGTAAAAGATAGAGCGGCACTTGCTTTAATTAGAGATGCTGAAGACAAAAAATTAATCTCTAAAGGTGGAACAATTGTTGAAGGTACTGCTGGTAATACTGGTATTGGCTTATGTCTACTTGGTAATTCACTTGGTTATAAAACAATCATAGTAATGAATGACAACCAAACACAAGAAAAAAAAGATCTTCTTAGAAATATTGGTGCTGATTTAAGGCTGGTTACAGCTAAACCTTATAAAGATGATGCTAATTTTGTAAAAGTTGCAGCAAAACTTGCTGATGAATTAAGACCTTCAAATAATAATGGAGTTGTTTGGGCTAATCAGTTTGACAATGTTGCAAATGCTAAAGGTCATTATGAAGGAACAGGACAAGAAATTTGGGAACAAACCGAAGGTAAAGTTGATGGCTTTGTATGTTCATCTGGAACAGGTGGAACGATTTCAGGAGTAAGTAACGCTCTTAAAGAAAAGAATAAAGATATAAAAATATTTTTATCTGATCCAAAAGGCTCTGCTCTTTACAATTATATAAAAAATGGAGAATTAAAATCTGAAGGTGGTTCAATTACTGAAGGAATTGGCTCAAGTAGAGTAACAAAGAATTTTGAAAATGCTAAAATTGATGATGCTTATTCAATTGATGACCATGAAGCACTACCAATACTTTATGATCTAATTCAAAATGAAGGTTTAAGCCTTGGTACTAGTTGTGGAATTAATATTGCTGGTGCAATTAGACTAGGTAAAGAGCTTGGTCCTGGAAAAACTATTGTAACAATTCTTTGTGATAAAAGTGATAAGTACGCTACTAAAATGTTTAACAAATCTTTTCTTGAAGAAAAAGGATTACCTTTTCCTAATTGGATTGATTAAATTTAAATAAAATTATGACTGGTCAAAGACGTTGGTTAAAAATTTGGGCAAGAACTGTTGGAATGCCAATAGGTATTAATGACAAAGATAAACCTGAATTTTTACCTATAAAACAAACCGATGTTAAAAAAGCATTAGCTTTTAGAACATTTTGGATAGCGCTTCATGTGTTAACTTGCCTATTAATTATTGCTGGTAACGGCCGTGTAATGGGTTGGTGGTAATATCTAAATAATTATATATCTCTAACAATATTTCATTTAAGATAATTAGATGAATCTTACTGGCGGCTACATATTTCTAGTGTTAGCAATAATACTTGGTATTTCATCCAATGGTTTCTTAAAAGCTACAGAAGGCTTTACAAATATTTATCCTACTATTTTTTGCATTATTACAATTGTTGCATGTATCTTTTGTTTATCTAAGGCAATGACCATTATACCCGTTGGCTTTACTTACGCTACTTACGGGGGGCTCACTATTACAGCTGTAACAATCTTTGGTGTTGTAAAATATAATCAAACACCAAACCTTTATGCTGTTCTTGGAATATCTTTAATTATTATTGGTGTTATATTATTAAACACAATGGGAAAAACTAATTAATGAATATGACAACTTCCTACTTATTTCTAGCTTTAGCAGTAGTACTAGGTGTTGCTTCAAATAGTTTTGCAAAAAGCGCTGAAGGTTTTACTCTACTTGTTCCAAGTATTATTACGGCAATTACTATAGTTTTATGCATGTATGCCTTATCAATGGTGATGAAAAATATTCCAATGGGAATTACTTACGCATCATTTGCGGGTCTTGCGATTATCTCAACTGTAGGTGTTGGCATAATCAAATATAATCAAGTTCCAAATCTTTATTCGATAGTTGGTTTATGTTTTATTATTGTGGGTGTACTAATGGTAAATCTTTTAGGGAATAATTAATAAAATTATTTAAATAAAGCTAGTTTGGAGAGTTTCTAAAATTATCGAAATCCTACAGTTTTGCTAGGTTGCATTCAATAAATATATTTAACATAAAGTGAAATAAATATTTTGAATACAATATTCAAAAATGTTACTCTATAAATATCAATAAAGGAGGATGATTATGAATTTATCACCACCTGACACATAACTGGTGTGATTAAATAATCAAAGACTAGATAAGACCAATAAAATATGAATCTATTATTATAGATTTTAGCGTATACCGCTCACTTACAGGGGAACTCTTTTGGAGTTTACCGAAAGGGTGACCCCCTTAAAAAAGCGGTCAAAAAATATCCGGCAACACATGATTGCCATCATCATTTAAAATAATATCAAATTCATCAACTACATTAGAAATATCTAGTGGCGAATATAAATGTGGAAACATAGTTCCATCTGATGCTTGTTCCCAAACTAAATGATCTAACTTTAAAGTATCAACCTTTAATAAAATTAAATCTTTTTGATTTTGGTAAAATTTTTTAAGAGTTCCGGCAACTTGATCATCACCTGAAAAATGAATATAGCCATCTTCCAAATCTTTTTTAGAACCTGTTAATTGACCTTTGCTCTTAATTTCATGCCATTCAGATTTGGTACATATTTTATAAACAAATTTGAAATTCATTTAAAATTTATATTATTCAGTGGGGATATTAACAATAAGAAACTTCCCTCTTTCGAGGGAAGCTAATATTAACTATCTAATAGAGAGAGAAGATAATGTTAATTTTTGAATTTTGTAGGCTCCTTATAGACGGCACTTTAAGATATTAAAATGACTTATTGTCACTACAGCAATGCAGAGATTGAATAGCTTATTTTATTTGTTCATTTAGTGAACATTTTACCAGGATGAATTTGGTTGAGCTAGAAACTCTATTTCCTCAGGAGTAGATTTTCTAACTAACACTAAGTTTCGATGAGGATATCTATGAAATTTCTTTATTACTAAGGTGTGATCTTTCCAAGATTTTTTTATAGAGATTAAACCTGGATGATCTTTTAAGAATTTATCTAGTAGATAATAGGCCATATCATGATCTGTGATCTCTTCACTGTGAATTAGTGGTAATATCATAAACAATCTTTGATCTTGATCCATTTCATCTAAAAAGCCTGCATAAACAGAATCGTTAACTATCAACCTTGCTTTATGATCTTGGATAAAAGCTTTCGGATCATCTCTAAACATATTTCTTGAAAATTGATCAAATAAAATAACTAGAGCTAAAGAACCAAGGGGACTATCTTGCCAATCATCATACTCATTTGAACCTGCTAACTCATAATCTTTTAAAAAATTCTTTTTTATTAGCGCATCAAAATCTTTATGTCTTTGAAATCTTTTTTTTGGTGGGGTTTCTTTAAACCAAAAATCTAATATCTTTTTAGTTCTTGTATGCATTTATTTTGAAACTGGTTTTAAAAGCTTAAGCATTTTATTATGAATAGATTGATTAGCTGAAACTAAAATATTTCCAGCATTAACTGCGTCTCTATTATCCCATGTTGAAACAATACCTCCTGCAGCTTTTATAATTGGCATCAATGGGTGAATATCCCAAATTTTATTAGTAGCCTGAAAGACAACATCAATTTTCCCCTCACATAAATGGGAGTAACTTAATGCATCTGCAGTTGGAAATTGCATTAATTTTAAAACTTTTGGAATTGTCATTTGTTGTTTAAGAGAGACCGCTCCATGAAATGCTCCTGATACTTTTATCTGACTAAATGGTATATTTTTTGAAACAGAAATTTTTATTTTTTTACCCTTTTCAAAAACAAAAGAGTTTTTATTATCAAAATTTAAATAGTATTTATTTAGTATTGGAAAGTTTGCTAATCCTAGAACAGGGTTACCTTTAAAATTTAAAGATATCAAATTACTCCATGTTGGATTACCTATTACAAATGATCTTGTTCCATCAATTGGGTCTATGACCCATGTGTAATCACTAGTTGATTTTTTGTGACCAAACTCTTCACCTATAACTTGATGACTTGGAAATTTTTTTTTTATCTTTAATCTAATAAATTTTTCAAATGCTTTGTCAGATGTTGTTACTGGGTCATAGCCTTTACCTTTAAGTTTGTTAGATATCATGAAAGTTTTATTAAGTTTTGAAAAATAAAATTTATTTAAGTCTTTTGCTAAGGTATTTAGAAAATTAGAATATAACTTGTAATCCTTTTTATTTAATAAATTCATTAAATTATATTTTCAATTTGTTTTTCAGCTTCTTTAATTGATTTCTCATAATCTAACGCCATTTGATCAGCACTTATTACTTCAACTTTTTCAATTCCAAAGAAATTTAATATAAATTTTAACCATGGAGTTAAAAAATCCTCTGAGCTATTTAATTTAGTTCCACCTGAAGTAATTACTAAATAAGCTTGTTTATTTTTAAGTAATCCCTCTCTTCTCCCATTAGGTTTAAACTTGAAAGTTTCACCAATTCTTGCTGCTAGATCACACCAAGCTTTAAGAGTTGCTGGAGGGCCATAGTTATAAATTGGCGCTGAAATTATAATGATATCACTTTCTTTTAATTCACTTACAAGTTTATCTGATAGTTCAAACATTTTTTTATGCTCTTCAGTTTGGTCTTTTTCTGCAATCTTCATTCCAGACTCAGTTAAACCACTAACAAAAAGCATATCGTCATCTAAATCTCTATAAATTACTTCATCGCCTGGTTTTTTGATTTTATTTAATAATTTTTTTGCTAATGCTCTTGAACTTGATCCTTCTTTTCTGGCACTTGAGTCAATTTGATAAATTTTCATAAGTATAGATTGTTATTAACCTATTAACCGAAGTTTTGCAAAAAGGGTAAATAGTTTAAAATATAGTAGCCAAGAACTTGTAATTGATTTGTTAAAATTAAAATTCCTGTAATTAAAAGTATTATACCACCACCTTTTGTGACTAAATTAATATTTTTTTTGAAGTTTTTTGAAAATAATAAAAACTTTTGCATCAAATAACCTGATAAAATAAAAGGTATCGCTAACCCAAGTGAGTAAAAACTTAAAAGTAAAATTGCTTTGTAAATAGTTTCTTCTGTAGAGGCTAAGGCAAGTATCGACCCTAAAATAGGCCCAATACATGGTGTCCATCCAAAGCCAAATGCCATTCCCACAATAAATATAAAGAAAATATTATTTGATTTTTTTGTATAAAATTTCTTTTCAATGTTAAGAAATTTAATATTTAAAACACCAATTAATTGAAGAGAAAATATGATTATTATAACTCCAGCAATAATTCTTAAAATTTGAGAATTTTGTAAAAGAATTTGCCCCAAAAAAGAAGCAGTTGCACCAAAGATAATAAATACAAAAGAAAACCCTAATGAAAAAACTATCAACGGTAATAAATCAATTTTCTTTTTTTCTAGAATTTCACTTAATGTACTGCCAGTAATAAAGGAAACATAACCAGGTATTAAGGGTAAGACACATGGAGACAAAAAGCTGATTAAACCAGCCCCAAAAGCTATAATTAATTCAATCATATTACCCTGTGTTTTTCATGGCTGCAGATATACCAGCAATAGAAGTCATTAACGCATCATCAAGATATTGTTTTTTATTTTTATTTAATTTTTTTAATGTAAGTTTTTTCATAACTATTGATTGAGTTATGTGTAACACCTCAGAATAGA
The DNA here is from genome assembly GCF_059417945.1 of Candidatus Pelagibacter sp. PS_17. Taxonomy (NCBI): domain Bacteria; kingdom Pseudomonadati; phylum Pseudomonadota; class Alphaproteobacteria; order Candidatus Pelagibacterales; family Candidatus Pelagibacteraceae; genus Candidatus Pelagibacter; species Candidatus Pelagibacter sp. PS_17. The sequence continues at coordinate 363,695 of NZ_CM182073.1, read as the reverse complement.
TATTTCTAATAATAACAGATGTTCTAAATACCTTTCTTTGTTTTCTTATTTGAGATGGCGTGATTACTTTATTTAATCTTTTTAATGTTTCAAATTGCAATCTTAACTTTTTTCCTACTATTTTAAGCTTTTTATCTGCTAGTTGGTTTTCATATACTTTTGATATTTCTGGATCAACTTTAGAAATTACCATATCTAAAATATCCATTGTTGAATTAAAAAAAGGCCAGTTTTTTTCCATATCTACTAATGTTTTTTTAAATACCTTGGATGACGCATAATTTAACGCTTCTGTTGTGCCAAGCCATGCAGGTAAAAATAATCTAATTTGTGTCCATGCAAAAACCCAAGGGATAGCCCTTAAACTTTGTATGTTATCAACATTTTTTCTTTTTGAAGGTCTAGAACCAATTGAAAGTTTACCCAAAGCTTTGTGAGGGGTTACAGTTCTAAAATATCTTATAAAATCTGATTTTTCATTAATGTTACTTCTGTAAGATTTCATAGAAATTTCTGACATTTTTTCAATTAATTGTTTCCATTTTACCTTAGGTTCTGATGGAGGGTTTAATGTTGCTTGAACCACCGCACCTATATAACTACATAAATTATATTTTGCTAATGGTTCATAACCATATTTTTGCTGGATAACTTCACCTTGGTCTGTAATTCTAATTTTTCCATTAACTGAATTTGCTGGCTGTGATTTTAATGTTGCTTGAATTGGTCCTCCACCACGCCCTGCAGATCCACCTCGTCCATGAAAAAAAGTAATGTCAATTTTGTACTTCTTGGCCAATTTCAAAATTTCATCTTGTAATTTATATTGATGCCAACTAGCAGATAATTTACCAGCATCTTTACTCGAGTCTGAATAACCAATCATAATTTCTTGTTTATAATTGATCGATTTTCTATACCAAGGCAACGAAAATAAACTGTTCATTATTGATTTGGCATTTCTCAAATCATCCAAAGTTTCAAATAAAGGAACTACTCTTAATTTATTGACAATTTTGGCTTCTTTTTGCAAATAGGCAACAGATAATATATCTGATGCCGCTGAAGTCATTGAGATAACGTAGGCACCCAAACATTCTTTAGGTTGATCAACAAGTACATTAAATGTAGACCAAACTTCTTTATTTTCTTTGTTTTTAAGTAAAGAATTTTTTATTAAATTTTTTTTACTTTTAATTCTTGAAGATAGAAAAGCAAGTTTTTCACTTTCATTCCATAAAAAATAGTCTTTATTGTATTTCTTTTTTACAATTTCTGAGATTAATTTGGTATGTCTTGATGATTCTTGTCTAATATCTAATTTAGCTAAATTAATTCCAAAACATCTAGCCCTTCTAATTAAGTCCAGTAAATCACCTTCAGCAATATTTTCACTTTGGTTTTGGATTAGTGAGTCTCTTACAACTCTAAGAGGTGTTAAAATTTCACCAGTATTAGATAAAAGTTTTTTATGATCCAATGGTTCTTTATTAACCAGATGTTCTTTTATCAAAATATGTGTTGCTCGTAATTTGTCCCTCAATGGTCTTAAAAAAACCCTATAGGGTTCAAATGTTTTACCTGTTATATTTAATATTTGTGTAGAGCACTTTTTCATAGACAATGAACGTATTAAATTCGTTAATTGTTTTTCATATAGTTTTGCAGCTTCCCATCTAGATAAAAGTAAGGCTTCGCTAGTAACTTCTGCTGTAACATTTGGATTGCCATCTCTGTCACCACCCATCCATGATCCAAATTCAATTGGATTAAAGTTTCTAGGAAGTGATTTTCCCATATTTTTAAGAAAGATGTTATTTAGTCTTCTATATACTTTGGGAATAGAGTCCCAAAGACTGTCTTCTATTACTGCCAATCCCCATCTTGCTTCTTCAGACGGTGTAGGTTTCGATCTTTTAAGCTCATCAGTGTTCCATATAATGGTTATTTCATTATATAAATCTTTATCTAAGGTTTTTAATTTTGATAGATTTTTTTTATATAAATCTCTTTGTTCTAAAATTTTTATAATTTTGTTATATTTTTGTATTAGTGTTCTTCTTTTAACTTCTGTTGGGTGTGCTGTTAAAACAATTCCAATATTTAGTTTTTTTGCAACATCATAAATTTTTTTATTGGTAATCTTTTTATCTTTAAAAAGTTTTTCAAATATTTCTTCAATAAAAATATTTTTATTACTGTTTTTTTTATTATTTTCATATTCATCAAGTTTTCTTGATGCATCTGTAGTTTCTGACAGATTTATAAAGTTCATGAAATGATTAAAAGCCCTTGCTAACTTAAAGGTATTTTCAGGGTTTAGATTTTTAATTTTATTTAAAATATTCTTAAAAGGATCTTTGACATGTTTGTTGGCTAAATTTGCTTTAGAAAGTAATCTCGTATCCTCTACTAGTTTAAAAAAACTTTGTCCTTCTTGTTTTTTTATTACTCTTCCTAAAACATCACCTAGATATCTAACATCTTCTCTTAATGATTTTGTTGGTATTCGTTCGTAATAAAGGTCTCTTTTGATCATCTTGTCTTAATTATTGTTCTAAAATAACTTTTGAATTTTGAGAGCCCAAACTGTCAATATTTAGCTTCATCTCATCACCTTCTTTAAGAAAAACAGGAGGATCCATTCCAAGTCCAACTCCAGGAGGAGTTCCTGTAGTCACTATATCACCAGGCATTAACGTTATAAAACTTGTAATATGAGCTACCAAGAAGTTAAAATTGAAAATCATCTGATTGGTGTTACCTGTTTGATGTCTGTGACCATTAACATCTAGCGTTAAATTTAGATTATTAACGTCTTGAATTTCATCTTTAGTTACTAAATAAGGCCCTAAAGGTCCAAATGTATCACCAGATTTACCCTTTACCCACTGACCTCCTTTTTCTTTTTGCCATTCACGTTCACTGATATCGTTACAAATACAATAACCAAAAATATAATCTTGTGCATCTTTTTCTAAAACTCTTTTTGCTTTTTTTCCTATGACAAAAGCAATTTCAACTTCATGATCTAATTTTTTTGAAGTCTTAGGAATAATCACATTATCGTTTGGTCCAACTATAGAATGAACTGACTTATTAAATAGAACTGGGTTGTCAGGTGTTTTTGCTCCTGTTTCTTTTGCATGCTCAACATAATTTAAGCCAATTGCAAAAAAATTTCCTGGTTTAGAAATACAAGACCCTATTCTTTCATTTTGATTTACCTCTTCCAGGTTCTCTAAATTTATATCTTTAATTTTATCTAAAGTTTCAAAATTAATAGTTTCTGAATTTAAATCTTTAATAATCGATGATAGATTTCTATATTTTCCATTTCTATCTAGTGCTACAGGAATTTCTTGACCTGCCTTTCCAATTCTTAAAAATTTCATTTTTTATTTATTTTTTCTATTGCTTTATATAAAGAGCTATGATCTGTATTTCCCTGACCATCTGCTACTAAATCTTTATACATTTCTTTAACTAAACTAGAAATAGGCAAATGAGTTTCAGCTGCTTTTCCAGCATTAATAATGTTAGTCATATCTTTTAGTTGTGTTGTAGTTTTTCCTTTTGGGGTAAAATCTTTGTTGATCATTCTTTTTCCATGAGTTTGCAATATTTTACTATCAGCCCAACCCCCTGATAAAGCTTCAATCATTTTATTTGGGTTAGTGCCTGATTTCTCACATAATGTAACAGCTTCTGCTACAGCTCCAATGGTAACACCAACAATTATTTGATTTGCTAGTTTTGAAATTTGACCAGAGGAAACAGGTCCAACTAAAGTTGGGTTGCCTAATATTTTAAGAAGATCATAACATTGTTTAAATGTTTCTTCATCACCGCCTACCATAATAGCAAGAGAGGCTTCTTCTGCACCAATTGTTCCGCCAGATACAGGTGCATCTAAATAATTAATATTTTTTTCTTTTAAAATCTTAAAATATTTTTTTGTAATAACGGGGTTAACTGAGCTCATATCAATTACAGTCGCTCCCTCTTTAATATTAGATATAAACTCATCACTGCCCATTACCTTTTCTACTGCAGCATCATCTGTAAGCATCGTAATAATTACATCAGAATTTGTAACAACGTCTTTGATGGATGTGGATATTTCTGCTCCAAATTCTTTTAATCTATCTGCTTTATCTTGAGATCTATTATAAGCTCTTAAGTTAAAGCCTGATTTAAGAAGGTTTTTTGCCATTGGAAACCCCATAAGACCAATTCCAATAAAGCTAATATTCTGCATATGATTTATTATATCCTATAATATTTTTAAACTACACTTAATCACTTTGTAATTTTTATATTTTAAAGGATTTTGACTTAATCCCCTTAACATTTGTTTTAATTTTAAAAAAAGAGCCTGAAAGTTTATATTTCTTAATTTCATTTTTAGTCATACCCTTTAAGGCAGTTGATATATAAATTTCATTATTACTCAATCCACCAAACGTACAATTAGTAATATTTTTTGCTGGTAATTCAATTTTGTGAATTTTTTTACCTCTTGAATTATAAACAGAAATACATGCTCCACCATAATGACAAATCCAAACATTTTTTTTTGAATCAATTGTCATTCCATCGGGTGAGCCATCTATTTTTGAAAATTTTAAAAATTTTGTCTTTTTAATTATCTTGTGTTTTTTATTTATTCTAATTTTATAAATTGTTTTACTTCGACTATCAGTATGTAAGAAGTTTTCAGAGTTAATAAAAGCAGGACCATTTGTAATATAGTATTTTGTATCGACTTTATGAATATTAAGTTTTTTATCTAAGCAATATAAAGATCCATTTTTAATGTTTCTCTCAAGATTATCCATAGTACCAAACCACAATCTACCTTCAGGATCAATTTTTCCATCATTTATTCTATTTAGAGGTTTGTCTTCTTCAATTGGAATAGATCTAATAGTTTCTTTATTTTTTAGATTAACAATTCTAAGCTCTGATTGTAAACCAAGTATAAAGATATCTTTTTTAATGTGAGCTAGAAACCCAATTTCTTTATTAATCTTTATAATTCTTCTTTTATTAGTTTTAACATTTAAAGTAAAAATCTTTTTTTTCTTAATATCAACAAAGTAAATTGAATTATGTGATGGCACCCATAAGGTGCCTTCACCTAATATTGTTTTCGAATTCCATATAACTTTGGGCTTTGAAGTTATGATATTCAAATTATTCAGCTACAACTTTTGAGTTTTGTTCACCTAAATTATCAATTGATAATCTAATTGTGTCACCTGCTTTTAAAAATACCTGTGGTTTTTTTCCCATACCTACTCCTGGAGGTGTTCCAGTCGTAATGATATCACCCGCTTGTAACGTCATGTACTTACTTAAATATGAAACAATAAAGAACACATTAAAAATCATTTTATCTGTGTTTCCAGTTTGCATTCTTTGCCCATTAACATCTAAGCTTAAATTAAGACTGTTAATGTCGGAGATTTCATTCTTGGTAACTAAATAAGGTCCAATTGGTCCATAAGTATCATGTGATTTTCCTTTAACCCATTGTCCCATTTTTTTAAGTTGCCATTCTCTTTCACTCACATCGTTTACTAAACAATATCCAAGAATGTGATTTTCAGCCTCTTTTTCACTAATATTTTTAGTGTCTTTTCCGATAATTATTCCCAATTCTACTTCCCAATCAAGCTCTTTTGAATCTTTTGAAATTTCAATATCATCGTTAGGACCATTAATTGAGCTTGTCGCTTTCATGAATACAATAGGTTCTGATGGAGCATCCATACCAGATTCTGCTGCATGGTCAGAATAATTTAAACCAATTGCTACAAACTTTCCTGGCTTATTAATACAAGCTCCTATTCTCTCAGAATTTGAAATTTCAGTTAAACTTTCTAAATCTATACTTTCTAATTTTTTAATAGTTTCAAAATTTACAGTATCTGAATTTAAATCAGTAATATGAGAACTTAAATCTCTAAATTTTCCATTTTTATCTAATGCTGCTGGTTTTTCTTTTCCTTTAACACCTACTCTTAATAGTTTCATAATTTACCTTTTCTTAATTTATTAAATTGAAATTCCACCATCAACAGAAATTGTTGTTCCTGTAGTAAATGTTGCATCGTCTCCAGCTAAATAAACTGCTACAGCAGCTATTTCTTCTGCTGTTCCCAGTCTTCCCATTGGTTGTCTTGCTATAAAATCTTTCTTTGCTTGTACCGGGTCCGGGCTTTGATTAACTCTATCTTGCCAAGAAGGTGAAAATACTGTTCCTGGTGCAATAGAATTGCATCTAATATTTTGTTTTACAAAATCTGCAGCTATTGATTTAGTTAAGCCAATTACTGCTCCTTTTGTAGTTCCGTAAACAAATCTATTTGGAAAACCTTTAAGGCTAGAGGCGCATGACGAAACGTTAATTATACTTCCACCATTTTGCTTAACCATTAAAGGTAAAATTGCTTTACACATTTGATACATAGATTTGACATTTACATCAAAAGAAAAATCCCAATCTTTTTCTTCACATTCTAGAATAGTTCCATGGTGAACAAAGCCCACTGCATTGAACAAAACATCAACTCTATCTACACTTTTCATAAATTCCAAGATAGCATTATTGTCTGTTGAGTCTAGAGTGTGAACTTTAATTTTAGGATATTCTTTATTTAATTCAGCTAAAGTTTTATTATTTAAATCTGTTGCAGTTACATTTGCTCCTTCATTATGAAGTGCTATAGCCGTTGCTTTACCAATTCCCTGGCCTGCAGCTGTTACAATAATATTTTTACCTTCTAGTCGATTGCTCATGTTTTTCCTTTTTAATGTGAATGCCTGGGCATCCCTTTTGTGTTTGTTATATCTAAATATAAAGATTCAGTTTCTAGGCAAGCACCCGTTTCTAATTGACCTACCATTTTTCTGGAAATTTCCTGCCATGGTGTTTGGTTTGTTAATACTGGGATCTTGGTATTTTTTTTTCTGTCAGCAATCTCAGTCTCTGATACTAATAAGTCAATTCTTCTATTGTTAAGATCAATCTTAATTTTATCTCCTGTTTGAACTATCAATAAATCCCCACCAATAGCCGATTCTGGTGAAACATTCAAAATAGATGGACTTTCTGAAGTGCCACTTTGTCTGCCATCTCCTAATGTAGGAAGAGTGTTAATGCCCTTTTTCAACAATCTATCTGGTGGCTGCATATTCACAACTTCTGCTGATCCAGGATATCCAACAGGTCCACAACCTCTAATCATTAAAATTGAATTTTCATCTATATTTAACTTTTCATCATTAATTCTTGCATGATAATCTTCCGGACCTTCAAATATTACTGCATTAGCTTCAAATACATTTTTATTTTTGGGATCTGATAAGTATCTTTTTCTAAACTCCTCACTAATAACTGATGTTTTCATAACAGCAGAATTGAAAAAATTACTTCTCATAACAATATAGCCAGCATTTTCTACTAATGGATTTGCAAATGATTTAATAACATCAGTATCCACATCTATGTTAATCTTTAAATTTTCTTCTACAGTTTTTCCAGAAACTGTAAGTACGTTTTTATGTAATTTATCATTTTTTAATAGTTCTTGCATAATTGCAGGAACCCCTCCTGCTCTATAAAATCTTTCCATCAAATGTTCGCCAGCTGGCTGACAATTTACAAGTAATGGTATATCGTGACCTAGTGTTTGCCAATTTTCTATATCTAATTCTAAACCCATATGTCTCGCTATTGCGGCAAGATGTGGTGGACAATTACTTGAAGCTCCTATTGCACTCGCAACTAATATTGCATTTTCGAATGCTTCTTTAGTCATAATTTTTGAAGGTGTTAAGTCTTCATGAACCATATCAACAATTCTTTTTCCTGTTTCAAATGAAATTTGTGATCTTTCTCTATATGGAGCGGGTATCACCGCACAACCTGTTAAAGACATTCCTAATGCTTCAGCAATAGAGTTCATAGACGAAGCAGTTCCCATTGTATTACAATGTCCTACGCTTGGTGCTGAGGCAGCAACCATATCCATAAATTCATCATATGTTATTTCTCCTTTAGCATGGAGTTTTCTTGCTTCCCAAACAACAGTTCCTGATCCTACTTTTTTTCCTTTATAATTTCCATCAAGCATTGGACCACCTGACAATACTATTGCTGGAATATTTACAGTTGCCGCAGCCATCAGGGCTGCTGGTGTTGTCTTATCGCAACCAGTTGTTAAAATTACTCCATCTATAGGATATCCAAATAAAACTTCTACTAAAGACAAGTAAGATAAATTTCTATCCAAACCTGCTGTAGGTCTCTTGCCTGTTTCTTGAATAGGATGAGTTGGAAATTCAATGGGTATTCCTCCAGCTTGTCTAATCCCATCCTTAATTCTACTACTTAATTCTTGAAAATGTCTATTACATGGTGATAGATCACTACCTGATTGTGCAATTCCGATTATAGGCTTTCCAGATTGCAATTCTTGCCTTGTCATACCATAGTTTAAATATCTCTCTAGATATAAAGCTGTAAGAGCTGGATCATTTGGATTATCAAACCACTGTTTGCTTCTTAATTCTTTTTTTTTCATTTTTGTGAATTTTATTATAACCAACCTTTATCGACTACATAATCTTGATTAGTACATCCAGATGAAGCATCAGAACCAAAAAATAGAACTGTTTTAGCTATATCTGAGGGCATTAACTTATGTTTTAAACACTGTTTTTTTAACATATCTGCCTCAGACTCAGGTGTTAACCATTTCTCAACTTGTCTCTCTGTCATCACCCAACCAGGAACTACTGAATTTACTCTTATATCAAACTCACCAAGGTCTCTTGCAAAAGATCTCGTTAAACCCACAACGCCAGATTTAGCAGCAGTATAAGCAGCCATTCCACCTTGTCCAATCATCCATGAAACAGACCCAATATTTATAATGGAGCCACTTTTATTTGCTATCATTGCTTTTTTAACTGACTGAACTGTAAAAAAATAATGTCTTAAATTAATATTCATTCTTTCGTTCCAAAATTCCTCAGTTACTTCATCGATAGAATGTCTCTCATCATTTGCTGCATTATTTACCAAAACATCGATTGCTCCATTATTATCAATAATTTTTGATATAGTATTTTGTAAATCTTTTATATTTAATAGGTCACACTTTATAAAAGTAGGAACAGAAAAATTTTTATTTTTACATTCTAAAACTAATTTATTTGATGCTTTCTCATTTATATCTATAAAATATACTTCTGAACCTTGTTCACAGAAATGCTCTACGATAGAGGCACCAATACCAGAACCGCCTCCAGTTACAAAAACTCTTTTATTTTTTAAATCTTCATAAATAGCTGTCATTTAAATCCTCTTTTTTGAATCTTTATCAAATAAAGAAATTTGAGATGTATCAATATTTAATTTTAATTCTTTATTTATTTCTATATCAAATGTAGATGCAAACTTACCAAGAACTTGTTGTCCAAGATAATCAAACGTTACTATTTGCTCATGACCTGTGTATTCTAAAAGCTCCGACTTTAAATCAATTTCAAAACAATCAGGATTAATTTTATCAAAGTAAATGTGTTCTGGTCTAATTCCTAAATAAGTAGTTAGTTCAGTGTTTTCAAATTTATTTTTAAAAGAGTAGTTCCCAACTGGTATTTTAATACTATCATTTGAACCATTGGGCATAAAAATAATATTATTATCATGTTTCTTTAATTTACCTTCAATCAAATTCATTGATGGAGATCCAATAAAATCTGCAACAAAGACACTTTCAGGTTTATTGTAAATATTTTTAGGTGTATCACATTGTTGAATTAATCCATGATCCATAATTGCAATATTTGTACCTAAGCTCATAGCTTCCGTTTGATCATGTGTAACATAAACTATTGTAGTTCCAAGTTTTTGATGTAGTTTTTTTATTTCTCTTCTCATTTCAACTCTTAATTTTGCATCAAGATTTGATAACGGTTCATCAAATAGAAAAATTTTGGGGTCTCTTACTAACGCTCTACCCATTGCAACCCGTTGACGTTGACCACCAGATAATTGAGATGGTTTTCTATCTAACAGTTGTGTTATTTGTAATAAATTAGAAACATCATTTAATGCTTTTTCTATTTTTTCTTTTGGAGTTTTTCTTTGTTCCAGTCCAAAGGTAACGTTTTTTCTAACAGTCATTGCTGGATAAAGAGCATAAGACTGGAACACTAAAGCAATATCTCTATCACTTGGCTCCATATTATTTACATTATGATCGTCTATCAAAATATCCCCGCTATTGGATGTTTCTAGACCTGCAATTGTATTTAACAATGTAGATTTTCCACACCCAGATGGTCCTAAAAGTACAAGAAATTCACCGTGTTTAATATCTAGATTAATTCCTTTTAAAACTTCAGTTTTTCCAAAGTTTTTATTGATGTCATTAATTTTTAAAGTTGCCATATTATCCTTTCACTGATCCTGCTGTTAGTCCTTTAATAAAATAATTTCCAGCAAGAATATAAACTATTAATGTTGGAACACCTGTAATAATTGCTGCTGCCATATCTACGTTATATCTTTTGACAGCTGTACTTGTTAATACCAAATTATTAAGGGCTACTTGAATTGGTGCTGCTTCCCCAAATGAAAAAGTAGCTCCAAATAAAAAATCATTCCATACTTGTGTGAATTGCCAAATGACAGTTACAACTAGTATAGGAATAGAAATTGGTAGGATAATTTTAAAAAATATTTTAAAGAATCCTGCTCCATCAATTCTTGCAGCTCTTACCATTTCATCTGAAATAGATACATAATAATTTCTGCAGAATAATGTTGTAAAACAAACTCCATATACTACATGAACTAATATTAGCCCACTTATTGAATTTGACATTCCTAGGACACCTAGAGTTCTAGCCATTGGTAATAATATTGCTTGATAGGGTATAAAAGTTCCAAATAAAAATAATAGAAATATATATGAATCTCCTTTAAATCTCCATTTTGTTAAAGCGTAACCGTTAATAGCTCCAAGTAAAGTTGATATTATAACTGCTGGGACTACTAACTTAATAGAATTCCAAAAATAAGGTTTAAGAACAACATCACCTCCTGTAAATCCAGCTCCATCCCAGGCCTGTTTCCAAGCATCAAACTTAATAGATTCTGGTAAAGAAAATAAATTACCCTGTCTAATTTCTGGCATAGTTTTAAATGATGTTACAATCATTACATATAGTGGAGTTAAATAATAAAATACAAAAATTCCTAATATAAAATATAAAATCCATCTATAGATAATATTTTTTCTTTTAGAATTTGCTTCTAATCTATTAAGATTTAATTTTTCTTTATCTTGCATTTTCCCTCTTTAATTCTGAATACAAATACGGCACAACAATTGCAGATACTGTTAAAAACATCATTATCGCACTTGCAGATGCTAGTCCCACTTCACTTCTATGAAAAGCCATAGCAGTCATAAACACTGCGGGCATATCTGATGAAATTCCTGGCCCACCTGAGGTTAGTGCTATAATTAAATCATAACTCTTGATTGATAAATGAACCAAAATTACTATTGCACTCATAAAAACTGGTCTCATCATTGGAAGAATAATTTTACTATAAATTGAAAAAATTCCTGCACCATCTATTTTTGCAGCTTTAATAATTTCATCATCAACCGATCTCAGGCCTGCTAAAAAAATTGCCATAATAAATCCGGAAGATTGCCATACACCGGCTATTACTATCGTGTAGATTGACATTTCTGGTGTTACTAACCAATCAAATTTAAAGGTTTCAAAACCCATATCATTAACAAACTTTTCAATGCCTAGTGTTGGATTTAGAACCCATTTCCAAGCTGTTCCTGTCACTATGAACGATAAAGCCATAGGGTATAAATAAATTGTTCTTAAAAAACCTTCTGCTCTAATCTTTTGGTCCAGTAATATTGAAAGAAGAATTCCAATAGCAATACATAAGATTATAAATAACACTGTAAATATTAGTAAATTTTCAACTGCTACATGCCATCTTGGCATATTCCATAATCTAATATACTGATCTATCCCCCAAATTTCGTACCTTGGTAGCATCTTAGATTTTGTAAAAGAAATATAAATCGTCCAAAAAATAAAACCATACACAAACCAAGATAAAATTCCAAGTGATGGTACTAGAACTAATTTAGGTAAATTTTTTTTTAACCAAAACATATTTTTAATTAGATCTGCGCTATCATTTTTATGAAAGCGCAGATTTTAACGTACTTTTTTTTATTATAGCGAAGCCTTAACTGCTGCAGCTAGTTTTTTAGCAGCATCAGATGAAGACATATTTGAATTGAAATGCTCAGTAACTACATCTTGAATAGCACCTTTTTGTGCAAGTCTTAATGCCATACCGTGAGCAAAACTTGGTAGTAATCCACCCTTAGAACCAGCAGTTTTTAAGTCTGCGTTTGATTTTTTAGCACACATATCAAACTCATCCATAGAAACATCTAATCTTGCAGGTATCGAACCTTTATAGATGTTGAAAACTTTTTGGAAGTTTTTTCCCATCATTAAGCTAGCAAGTAGTTTTTGACCTTCAACTTTATCTTTACCTTTAACTTTGTAGAAAATAAATGAGTCTACATTGTAAAGATATCCATTGTTAGATGGAGTTGGCGCACAGATATAATCTTTTCCTGGTGCCATGTTGTTAGCAGCAAATTCACCTTTTGCCCAATCACCCATGATTTGAAAAGCAGCTTTGCCTTCCATTACCATACCAGTAGCAACGTTCCAGTCTCTACCTGGAGAACCAGCATCAGTGTAACCTTTAAGTTTTCTCATTTGATCAAACACTTTAGTCATAGTTGATCCACCTAACGTAGCAGCATCTAAATCTACAAAAGCTTTTCTGTAGAAATCATTACCACCGACACCAAGAGCTACAGCTTCAAATACTGTTGCATCTTGCCAAGGTTGACTACCATGAGCTAAAGGAATAATTCCATTTGCTTGTAGTTTATCCGCAGCAGCATTAAACTCTGCCCAAGTAGAAGGCATTTTAATACCATTAGAATCTAGAACTTTTTTATTAGCCCAGATCCAGTCAATTCTGTGAATGTTTACAGGTGCAGCACAATACGCTTTACCATCATCACATTTCATATGACTAGCAACTTGCTTACTTAAAAGATTGTCCCAACCCTCTTTTTTTGCAACAGCATCAATGTTGTAAGGTGCAACTACACCCTCTTCATCGTACTCTTGAATTGTAGGACCTTTAATTTGAGCTGCTGCTGGTGCATCGTTAGCAACTATTCTAGCTTTTAGTGTTTGCATTGCTGCATCTCCACCACCACCAGAAACAGGCATGTCTAACCAAACTCCATTTTGTGCAGCAAACTCATCTTGTAATACTTTTAAAGCTTTTGCTTCACCACCACCTGTCCACCAGTGCAATACCTCAGCCTTAGGTGCTGCAAATGAAACACTTGGAGTAAGAGCTAGAGCTATTAAAGCAACTATCAGTTTCTTCATTTTCATTTTATTTTCCTCTTTTTAGTTAATATAATTAATCGATTAATTAATTTAAAAAATTAACTTATTAAAAAAACAAAAAAACCTAAACAAAAAACTTTTTCTACAACCTAAGATTGATTTAATTATTTTTAAATTAAACTATGTTTTCTTTGAATAAAAAATTTTATAAAAAAAATTTTTTCACTTTTTGATAGATATGGAAATTTAATAGCTTGATTTTCTACCTAATCTTGCCGCACCCCTAACTCCACTGGCATCTCCATATTTGGGTTTTAAGAAAACACCTTCATATTCTTTGCCTATAACATATTTTTTAGTTAAGTTTTCTATCTCATCAAAAAAATCTATTTCATTTGTAACACCACCACCAAATATAAAAACATCTGGGTCAAGAATATTAACTATAGTGGCCAAAGACATTGCAAGATTAGTCTTAAATTCCTCTATCATTTTTTCTGCATCTAGTTCATGTCTTCTGTAGAGTTCAAATATTTCATTAGCTTTCAAATTTTTTTTATACTTTTTATTAAATCTTTTAGCTAAACCTAACCCTGATACAAAACTTTCAACCTCTGCATCTCTTAGATTTAATGTCTTAAGCTCCTCTTTTTGGGCAGCCATAAACGGTAGCTGATTATGACCCCATTCCCCAGCAACACCATTAGGACCTGAAACAATCTGTTTATCTATAACCAATCCACCTCCCGCACCAGATCCAAGAATAATTCCATATACAATTTTATAATGTTTGCCAGCACCATCTATTGCTTCAGATAATGCAAAACAATTTCCATCATTTTCACAAAAAACTTCTCTATTTAGAGCTTCACGAAGACTTTTTTGAAAAGGTTGTTTTTCAATCCAAACACAGTTAGGCGCATTTTTAACTAGTCCTGTTTGTGGAGAATGAACGCCTGGATGACATACACCAACTGGTAATGTTTTATTATGTTTTTTTTCTAGCTCAACTACAACATCTTTTATGGTTTGAACTATTGAAAGGTAATCTTTTGGACAGTCTCTTCTACTTCTGTCAACTTCTTCACCGTTATCTTTTAAAATGACACTTTCTATTTTTGTGGCACCAACGTCAAATCCAATTTGCATAACTTAATAAGTTGCTCTTCCACCACTTAAATCAAAAACTGCAGCAGTTGAAAAAGAATTCTCTTCTGCAGCTAACCAAGTAACTAATGACGCTAACTCATCAACTTTAGCAAATCTATTTCTTGGTATTTTGGATAACATATAATTTATATGTTCCTCAGTCATTTGATCGAAAATTCTAGTCTTAGCTGCTGCTGGCGTTACAGCATTAACGGCAATATTTTTATCAGCTAATTCTTTACCTAACGATTTTGTAAGTCCTATAACACCCGCTTTTGCGGTGCTATATGCACTAGCATTCGGATTACCCTCTTTTCCTGCAATAGATGCAATATTTACTATTCTTCCATAATTATTCTTAATCATGTGAGGTGCTATTGCTTTACAGCAATAAAAGACTGAATTTAAATCTAAGTTCATTACTTTTAACCATTCATCATTTGGATAATTCCAAACTTGTGTATTTTTACCGGCCATACCCGCATTATTTACAAAAATATCTACATTTTTTTCTTTAGTACTTAGTTCAATATTTTTTGTTATGTCACCGAAGTTAGTGACATCAACTATTTGATGGCTACATTTTTCAGATGAAAGCTCTTTTAATGCTTCATCAACAGCTTTTTGATCAATATCCCAAATTACAACTTCAGCACCAGATTCTAAAAATCTTTTTGTAATTGCAAAACCAAAACCTTGTGCGCCACCTGTTACTATTGCTCTTCTACCCTTTAAATTATAATTATTCATAAATAAAACTTTTAATTTAGGATTTATTTAATTCAACCTTATTTACTAGCCCTTAATACCCATATGAGTATATTTAACATTTAGATAATCTTTAATTGCGTTAGAGCCACCTTCTCTACCATAGCCAGTTTGTTTTATTCCACCAAATGGAGCTTCTGCAACTGCTACAACACCAGTATTCACACAAGCAATGCCTGCTTCCATTAATTCAGAGGCTCTATAAGCTTTATCCATTGAATTAGTACAAATATAACTACAAAGACCTAAATCATTATCATTTGCTCTTTCAATAACTTCATCAAAAGATTTAAATGACAGCATTGGAACTAATGGCCCAAATGGTTCTTGTTTCATGATCGTAAAGTCATCTTTAACATCATCAAAAACAGTTGGCTCATAATAAAAACCTTTATTAAATCCTGCAGGCCTCTTACCTCCCAATAAAACTTTAGCTCCTTCTTGTTTCGTTTTTTCAACTAGCTCTTCAACTTCATTTAGTCTTTTTTGCGTTGTTAACGGTCCTAGTTGTGTATCTGGATCCATACCATTACCAATCTTAAGTTTTTTAGTTTTTTCAATAAATAAACCAACGAACTCATCTTTTTTACTTTCCTGAATGTAAAATCTATTAGGTGAAATACAAACTTGACCATTATTTCTAAATTTAGCAGCAATAGCTATGTCCGTTGCTTTATTTAAATCAGCATCATCAAATACAATGAAAGGAGAATGACCACTTAACTCCATTGTTACTCTTTGTAATTTATCTGCAGCTTGTTTTAAAATTATTTTACCAACTCTAGTTGAGCCTGTAACTGAGATTTTTTTAATAATATCAGATGAAATTAATTGTGACGCAATTGCAGGTGGATCACCTGACAAAAGATTAACTACACCAGCGGGTATTCCGCATTCCCTACAAATATCGACTAATTCCATAACCACACCTGGTGTAATTGTGTCTGGCTTGATAATTACTGAACAGCCCGCAGCTAATGCTGTAGAAATTTTTCTAGCAGCTAATACAAGTGGAAAATTCCAAGGTGACAAAGCAGCCACTACTCCAATCGGTTGATAATAAACATGCACTCTCGTGTCTTCAAATCTACTTTCTACAATTTGTCCATAAATTCTTTTTGTCTCTTCAGCATTCCATTCAAAAATATCTGCAGCACCATTCGTTTCACCAACACCTTCTGCTAAAGGTTTTCCATTTTCTAAAGTCATCCATTTAGCAAGTACATCTTTTTTTTCTCTTACCATGTCAGCAATTTTTCTAAGCGTATAAGCTCTTTGCCATGGTGGAGTTTTTCTCCAAATAGCTAATCCCTTTTCTGCAGATTTTAATGCTCTATCCACATCAACAGGTGTTGCTTTTGAAGCGTGGCCTAAAACTTCTTCTGTTGCAGGATTGATAACTTTATAAGTTTCCTTGTTAGAAGAGGGCGACCAATTGCCATCGATAAATTGTCCAAATTTTTCGTACATAATTTGCTAAACCTTGAGTTGATTTTTAAAAAATAAATTTTTAAATTTTTAACAAATATGATTAGATCTTACAAATTAATAAAGGAGAAAGTTATGAAAAAATATATTGTAATGGGTAATTATACAGCAAAGGCCTTCCAAGGTTTTATGAAGGACCCTAAGCAAGATAGATCAACTGCGGTAAAAGCATTAACTGAAGCAGTAGGAGGGAAATTTGAATCTTTTTATATTACGAGAGGTCCTTATGATTTCGTTGCTGTCACTTCAGGAGATATGCCTTATGAAAATTTTGCTGGTATAAAATTAGCTGTGGAAGCAAGCGGAACAGTAGAGAATATGGTTATTCTTGAAGAGATGAATATGAATAAAGCTGCCGAGATTGCCGCTAAAGCTATGGCTGGCTACAAACCTGCTGGTTAATTATTTATGTTAACTCTTTCTTCTCTGGCCCAATCTCCTCTATAAATAATTCTAGAATTTTCTTTTGCCATTCTTAGTGTGTATCTATGAATATCTTTTTTGGGTGTGACAGTATTTAATCCTCCATGTAGTGTTCTAATATCAAAATAAATACAGTCACCAACTTCCAGATCCCATTGTAGAAATTCATAATTATCTTTATTTTCTAATATGTTAGGAGTTAATTCATATTTTTTTCCATTAACAATCCCTGGTTCACCATCAACTTCATGGCCGTCATTAAACCGCGTTCTTAGGAATAATTTATCCCATAAATGTGAACCTTTAACCCATGCTATACCATCCTCTTTTTTTATTGGTTCAAGTGGTAACCACAATACACACATAGATCCTTCAAAATCGAAATATGATATATCATGATGAAAAGGTGGTGATGACTTCGACCCAGCTTCCCTGAAAAACCAATTATCCATCACTAAGTTAATCTTTTGTGCTTCTAAAAGTTCTGCTGCAATTTTTGGAGTTGGTGAATTAAATATAAAATCTTTGAATTCTTCATGTAAATTCCAGGTCCAAAAATCCTCATAATATCCTGGTAATTTTTGATCTTTTGTATGATTTACAAATCTTGGACTAGGACTTTCTTTACCTTTTTTGATTCCTTTTTTTAACTTTTCAATCCATGCGTTATCAAATTTACCTTTGATTAAGACAGCTCCGTCTTTTTTAAATAGATCCAGTTCCGATTTGGTAATAATTTTGCTCATATATTATTATTATAATATAATATAATAAATATAAGATGAAATTACTAAGTGATACTTTTGGAAGAAAATTTCCCTACATAAGACTATCGATCACAGACGTCTGTAATTATAAGTGCTCCTACTGCTTGCCACAAGGTTATAAAAAAACGCCTGGAGACACGAGAAGTTTTATGTCTGCTCAAGAAATATCCAGATTAACAAAAGCATTGTCTGAATTAGGTGTTTGTAAAATTAGATTAACTGGTGGAGAACCAACAGTTAGAAAAGACTTTTTTGATATCTTAAAAGATATGAAGCAAAATTCCAATATACCCAAAGTAACAATGACAACTAATGGTTATCGTTTGGACAAAATTGCAGAACAATTATTTGAAGCTGGTTTAGATGGAATAAATATTAGTATTGACAGTTTAAATAGAGAAACTTTTAAAAAACTAACAGGACATGACAGGCTTAATGAAATTTTAGAAGGCATAAAGATTTTACAAAAACTAGATTTTAAAAATATAAAAATTAATGCCGTTTTACTCAAAGGTATTAATGATACCCATGAAGAGTTTAAAAAATTTGGAAATTTCATAAAAGATAACAATATTGATTTTAGATTTATAGAATTGATGCAAACTGGTGATAATTTAGAATATTTTAAAAAAAATCATGTTTCCTCTAAATTATTCAAAGATTATTTAGAGAAAAATAACTGGATACCGCAAACTTATGGGAAAGATGCGGGTCCTTCATTAAATTTTATACATCCAAATTTTAAGGGTAAATTTGGATTAATTGCTCCTTATACTAAAGATTTTTGCCAAACTTGTAATAGATTAAGAGTTACCTCTAGAGGTGATTTAAGATTATGTTTGTTTGGTAATACCGGAATTAGCATCAGGCATTTATTGCAAGATGATGCTCAAAAAGATGAACTTGTAGATCTTATCATAAAACAATTGCATCTTAAAAAAGAGTCACATTATTTAGAACTTGGAGATACTGGAATTACTCCAAATTTATCTAGTACTGGAGGATAAATGGCAAACTTAAAAGTGATAAACGAAGAAAAATTAAAAGACTGGGCTAAAGAAATTTTTAAAAAAAATTCTTTTAACATGATTGATGTTTCATCAAAAAAAGAAACATTTAGAAGAGCGTTAGCTTCTGGTAAAATTTATGTAGGAAAAGAAGTTTTTAATCTAATTAGAAATAAAGAAATGCCTAAAGGTGATCCGATCACTTTAGCTGAAGTTTCAGCAATTTTAGGTGTTAAAAAAACTAGTGAATTAATTCCATTATGTCACCCACTTCCAATAGATCATACTGCAACAAAAATTATCATGCATGAAGATGATAGCTCTTTAGAGGTTTTTTGTGTTGTGTCAGCTGTTGCAAAAACTGGTGTTGAAATGGAAGCTATTATGGGAGTTAATGCTGCATTAATTACAATCTATGATCTTAGTAAAATTGTAAACCCACATCTTAGAATTGATAATGTGAAATTATTAATTAAAGAAGGTGGAAAAAGTGGTCTATGGATCAATCCTGATGGACTACCAGAGTTTTTAAAAGATATTTTTTAAACATGAAAATTAAACTTGAGTTATTTGGAGCAAGTAGAGATTTTAGCAATAAAGATTACTTAGAATTTGATCTTAAAGAAAAAATTGAAATCAAAGATTTAAGAAGAGAAATCATCGATTACTTGGATATTAATTTTAAAGGTAATGAAGATTTTATAAAAATAGTTAAAAGCTCTGCTTTTTGCTCTGAAGATAATAATATTGTTAATGATAATTTTAAAATTACAAAAGATCAAAAAATTGGGATTATACCTCCAATAGGCGGTGGCTGATGTTACATGCAAAAATTATAGATATTGAAAAAAATAAAATAAAAACTTCTGAAGCAGAAGCATTTATCAAATCATCTACATACGGAGCTTCAATTATTTTTACAGGAAATGTAAGAAATATTAATGAAAATAAAGAAGTTATTGGTATAGCTTATGATAGTCATGACGAACTAGTACTAAAAAGTTTTGAAGAAATTTATAAAGAGACTACAGAAAAACTTAAAATTATAGATAAAGCAGTCTTTATAGAGCATATAAAGGGCTATGTGGGGCTTGGAGAAACTAGTATAATTATCGCAGTTGCCTGCAAACATAGAGATGAAGCTTACGTATTATCTAGGTATATAATTGAAGAAATCAAAAAAAGATCACCTATTTGGAAAAAAGAACATTATAAAAATGATGAAAGTGAATGGTTAAAAGGTAATCCTATTAAAAAATGAAAAAATATAAACATTCAGAAATTACACCAGAATTAATTTACAATAAAAGAAGAAAATTTATTAAATCAATTGGGCTTGGTGTTGGTTCAATATCTTTGAGCAGTATACCATTCTTAAACAATGCTTATTCACAAAATAAAACTAAGCTAACATCATATGAAGATATTACGACGTATAACAATTATTATGAATTTGGTACCAGTAAAAGTGATCCTTATAGAAATTCACAAGAATTTATTACTAAACCTTGGAGTGTAACTATTGAGGGGGAAGTAGAAAATCCAGTTACGATTTCAGCTGAAGAAATAATTTCTTTATTTCCTTCGGAAGAAAGAATCTACAAACTAAGGTGTGTTGAGGGTTGGTCAATGGTTATTCCTTGGATGGGATTTTCTCTAAGTAGGTTACTTAGTAAAGTATCTATTAAAAATACTGCAAAATTTGTTGAATTTGAAAGTGTTTATGACCCTGAACAAATGAATGGCCAAAGATACCCTGTTCTAAATTGGCCTTATAGAGAAGGATTAAGAATTGATGAAGCTATGCATCCTATAACAACAGTTGTTACTGGGCTTTATGGAAAAACATTGCCTAATCAAAATGGAGCTCCATTAAGAATTTTTGTTCCTTGGAAGTATGGTTTTAAAAGTGCAAAAGCAATTGTTAAAATAAAATTAGTTGAAAATATGCCTACATCATCTTGGATGAGATCGTCCCCAAGAGAATATGGATTTTATTCAAATGTTAACCCAAATGTTTCTCATCCAAGATGGTCACAAGCAACAGAACGTGTCATAGGTGAAGGTATTTTAGCTCCTAGGATTGAGACTGAAATGTTTAATGGGTATGGTGATGAAGTTGCACATTTATATTCAGGTATGGATTTAAAGAAAAACTTTTAGATACATAAATTTGTTTTA
Source organism: Candidatus Pelagibacter sp. PS_17 (assembly GCF_059417945.1). Taxonomy (NCBI): domain Bacteria; kingdom Pseudomonadati; phylum Pseudomonadota; class Alphaproteobacteria; order Candidatus Pelagibacterales; family Candidatus Pelagibacteraceae; genus Candidatus Pelagibacter; species Candidatus Pelagibacter sp. PS_17. The sequence goes on along the minus strand of NZ_CM182073.1, from coordinate 342,397 downwards.
TAAAACATGCAGAAATATATAAAAATACCAATTTTCTTTTTTTGTTTACTGCCAATATTAATCATTGTTTATCAAATTATTTTTAATCAATTAGGTCCAGAACCTGTGAAAAAAATAACACATGTAACTGGTGAGTGGACACTTCGTTTTATCATAATAACTCTTGCAATGACTCCTTTACAAAAATTTACTGAATTAAATTTTTGGATTAGCTATAGGAGAATGTTTGGGTTGTTTGTTTTTTTTTATGCATCAGCACACATGATGACATATGTTGGCATAGATTATCGTTTTGATTGGTCTAGTATTGGAGATGATATTATAAAAAAAAAATTTATATTTGCTGGATTTTTAGCTTGGCTTTTATTAGTGCCACTTGCTCTTACTTCATCTAAACGAATGATAAGGTTGTTGAGAGATAAATGGAAAAAACTACACAAGCTTGTTTATATAATTTCTTTATTAGGAATTATTCACTACTTATGGTTAGTTAAAGTAGTTACAGTTGAACCCTTAATCTATCTTATTATTATAGTAATTTTACTTACACTAAGAGTTAAAATGAAATTTAATTAATTAATTGATTTTTTTTCAGGAACGCAAATCTCAGATCTTGTTAAAAATCTTCTGCCAGTTCCATTGTCTAAAGAAAACATTCCACCCATACCTTGAATGCAATCAATAATTAAATCTGTATTTTTCCATGCTTCATGTTGAGTTTCACTTATGTAAAAAGGAATACCACCAATTTTTCCAACTAAAACATCGTCATCACTTACTAAAAATTCTTTAACAGGGTAACACATTGGAGCACTTCCATCACAACATCCACCAGATTGATGAAAGAGTAATTCTTTACCATGATCTTTCTTTAGATCTTCAATTAGTTCTAAAGCTGAAGGGGTTGCTGAAACTTTCATAGTTATATGGCCTGTAGTTTAATACAGGCCATTATAATATATCTGTTAAAAGAAGCCTAATTTTTTCTCACTGTAAGACACGTGTAAGTTTTTCACCTGTCTATAATGATTAAGCATCATTTTATGTGTTTCTCTACCGATTCCAGATTGTTTGTATCCTCCAAAAGCAGCATGAGCTGGATAAGCATGGTAACAGTTAGTCCAAACTCTACCAGCCTGGATTCCTCTTCCCATTCTATAAGCAATATTCCCATTTCTAGTCCAAACACCTGCTCCTAAACCATAAAGAGTATCATTAGCTATTTCTAATGCATGAGCTTCATCTTTAAATTTAGTAACAGATACAACTGGTCCAAAAATTTCTTCTTGGAAAACTCTCATAGAGTTATTGCCTTCAAAAATAGTAGGTTGGATATAATTTCCTTTTTCCAAACCACTGTTTAAGTTAGCAACTTCACCACCACATAGAACTTTGGCACCTTCTTTCTTACCTAAATCTAAGTAAGATTTTATTTTTTCCATTTGTTCTAATGATACTTGAGCACCAATCATAGTTTCCATTTTTAGAGGATTGTCCTGCTTGACTGCTTTCGTTCTAGCAACTGCTCTTTCCATGAACTTATCATAGATAGATTCTTGGATTAACACTCTACTAGGACAAGTACAAACTTCACCCTGATTAAGAGTAAACATTGCAAAACCTTCAAGACATTTATCAAAGAAATCATCATCTTGATCCATAACATCTTCAAAGAAAACATTTGGAGATTTTCCACCTAATTCTAAAGTTATTGGAATTAAGTTTTGTGATGCATATTGCATGATCAAACGTCCAGTTGTAGTCTCACCTGTAAAAGCAATCTTTCTAATTCTTTTAGAAGAAGCTAATGGTTTACCTGCTTCAAGACCAAAACCACTTACAACATTAACAACTCCTGGAGGCAATAAGTCTCCAATAAGTTCCATTAATAGTAAGATTGATGCAGGTGTTTGTTCAGCTGGTTTTAAAACTACACAGTTACCTGCAGCAAGTGCTGGTGCAAGTTTCCATGTTGCCATTAATAATGGAAAGTTCCATGGTATAATCTGTCCAACTACACCAAGTGGTTCAGGTATATGATAAGAATATTCACTATTACTTATCTCTGAAACCGAACCTTCTTCTGCCCTGATTACTCCAGCAAAATATCTCCAATGATCAACAACTAATGGTAAGTCAGCTGCCATACACTCTCTAATTGGTTTTCCATTATCTAAACATTCAGCAGTAGCTAATAGTTCTAGATTTTTTTCAATAACATCAGCTATTTTAAGTAGCATGTTAGATCTTTCAGTTATTGATGTAACTCCCCAAGTAGGAAAAGCAGCATGTGCAGCATCTAATGCAGCCTCAACATCTTTTGCATCTGACCTTGGAACGGAACATATAACTTCATTATTGATTGGACTTACGTTGTCAAAATATTTACCTGATTTTGGTTCAACGAATTTTCCTCCTATAAAATTTCCATATTTTTCTTTAAATGGAAATTTGACATTTAAGTGAGACGTATCTAGTAACGGAGATCGTCCACCTTTTACTGTTTCTGTGCTCATTTTTATCCTCTCTCTTTTATTATTATTCTTAAGCTTATTTTTTTTGATTGGTTTGTGTAACTTCTTTTTAGTCACACTCTTTTTAACTTTTTTAATAATTTTAGATTTTTTTTTAACTTTAGGTTTTGACTTTTTGGCTGTTTTCTTTTTTTTACCAGCCATCTTTTTTTTAATAGCCATAAAATATTTAAACAAAAAAAGATGATAATATCTATATTTTAAACATTAATTTTTCTACTTAAGATTGAATACAGCCTACATCTTGTGCTTAATTGAAATGTGTCTAATATTTTAATTATGAGAGAAGATAAAAAACAAGAATTACAGTCTGCTACATTTGAAAGATTGCTCAAACATCTAGATAAACGAAAAGATGTTCAAAATATAGATATTATGAACCTTGCTGGCTTTTGCAGAAACTGTTTATCAAAATGGTATCGAGAAGAAGCAGAGAAAAAAGGTATTGAAATTTCAGACTTAGATGCACGTGAGCATGTTTATGGTATGCCTTATTCTGAGTGGAAAGAAAAATATCAAAAATAATTATTTTTCCTTAAGTCTTGGAAATAGTTCTACAAAATTACAAGGTTTATGATTTATATCTAACTGATGTTTTAAAATTCCATCCCAGGCATCCGTTACTCCCCCTGAAGAACCTGGCAAAGCAAATACATATTTGCCATTAGCTAGTACTGCACAAGCCCTAGATTGAATGGTCGATGTACCAACTGTTTTTAAACTTATTGTTCTAAACACCTCTCCAAAACCTGGTATATGTTTGTCAGCTATCTCGTTTACTGCCTCTGGTGTAATATCTCGACCTGTAAGCCCAGTGCCCCCTGTTGTAATTACAACATCTATTTCAGATTGATTAATCCAATCTTTAAGGATTTTAATAATGTCATCTTTGTTATCTTTACAAATTTTTCTATCTATTAATTTATGTTTAGCCTCCTCTATTTTTTTTACTAAGATCGCACCAGACTTATCGTTCTCAAAAGTTCTGGTGTCCGTAACAGTTAAAAGTGCTATATTTACAATCATAAATTTAAAATAATTTTCATGATTATATTATCATTTTTATTTCTTCTAACAGCAACTTTATATTCAAGTGTTGGCTTTGGTGGTGGCTCTACCTATCTAGCCCTTCTATTAATTTGGGATATTCCTTACTTGATCTTTCCTGTAATTGCTCTCTTTTGTAATATTATTGTCGTATCAGGAAATTGTATAAATTATATTAAAGCTGGAAATATCAATTTTAAGATCCTTACCCCATATTTGATATCATCTGTGCCACTTGCATTCATAGGAGGATCTTTATCAGTAGATAAAGAAATTTTTGAAATTTTACTTTTTTTAGTCTTAGCACTAGCAGGAGTTCTACTTCTCATGAAATTTCAATCTTTTGATCAAAAAATTGAAGTTTATAAAAAGATACCAAAAATATTATCAATATTAATTGGTGCATCTATTGGATTTGTGTCTGGTGTAGTTGGAATTGGTGGTGGAATTTTCTTAAGCCCTATATTGTTATTAATTAGAGTAGATAAAGCAAAAAACATTGCAACAGCAGCATCATTATTCATACTGATTAATTCTTTATCAGGACTTGCTGGCCAATTTACAAAGGCATCAACAATAAATGGAATTTATGATTATTGGCCATTATTTTTTTTTGTTTTAATAGGCGGCCAGCTTGGAAACTATTTAAATCTTAAAATTTTTCCTGCAAGAATATTAGCTCTAGTGACATCAGGACTTGTCATATTTGTCGCTATTCGAATGGGACTGAAGTTGTTTGCATAACAGAAGTATTAAATTATTATAGAAAGATTATGAAAATATTTAGAGCATTTGGACCCACTATAGGAAAAACAAAGTTATCCAAAAAAATTATTACTATATTAAATAATCACATTGATAAGTCTCAATTATCTAAAAAAAATGATTATAGCTCTAAACTTGCAAGTCAAATTAGGAATGAAATTAAGATACCCAAAACTTTAATTAATAAGAGTTTGTCTAAAGAATTACTAAAAAATATTAAAGTTTACCTTGATAAGTCAGGCGTTAAAAAAATTAAAGAAATTAAGATAATAAATCTATGGGTGGTTAGGCAATTAAAAAATGAATATAATCCAATTCATTATCATGAAGGACAACTGTCAGGTGTTGGATATCTTAAAATCCCAAAAGATATGAATCAAAATAAATTAGTTAAGAATAAAAAGATTAAAACTAATGGAACTATTGATTTTATTAATGGTCAAAAAAACTTTTTAAGTAAAAGTATCTATAATTTAAACCCTAAATTAGGAGACCTATTGATTTTTCCAAATTATTTAATGCACACAGCTTATCCATTTAACGTTGATGGTGAGAGAAGATCCTTCTCATTTAATGCTAAAATATTATTCAAGAAGTGATTTACTAATCAGTCTAATAGATATATAAATATTTTACCGATTTGATCCATATTGCAGGTGCTAACTGCTAAAAAGGAAATCATTATATAATTGGTAAAGGTAGTTGAACTGTATTGTGCACCTTGCATAGAGCTAAAGCACTAAAAAAGTAAGGAATAAAAATGGATATTAATTTTTTTAAAACAACACGAATTTTAGATGGTGGTATGGGACAAGAATTGTTAGCTCGTGGTATGAAGCCAAACGGCACATTGTGGAGTGCAAATGCTGTTTTAAAAGAAGAATACCATCAACTCTTACTAGACACACATTTAGACTTTATTAAAGCGGGTGCTGAAGTTATTGTTACAGCAACCTTTACTACTAGACGAATAAGATTACGTGATAATAAAATTGAAGATAAGTTTGAATACTTAAACAAAAAAGCTGGTGAAATAGCTCAGAAAGCTAAAGAACAACATCCTAACGTGTTAATTGCAGGCGGTCTTCCACCTCAATATTTAACATACGAAGAAGATACAAGACCAGATGATGAAATTAAGCAAAATTTTTATGATCAAGCAAAATTATTAGATCCTTATATTGATTTTTTTTACTTAGATGTTTTGTCTAGTGTAAAAGAGTTTAAATTAGCAATTGAAGCAATTGAAGAATTTAATAAGCCATACTTAATAGGTGCTCACATTTCTGAAGGAATAAATCTTCCAAGTGGTGAAAAAATATCAGATATTATTAACAATATTAAACATAATAATTTACTAGGATTAATTTTATCCTGTGTTTCACCTGAAAACTTTTATGAAAATTTAGAAGAAGTAAAAAATTTAGGTGTTCCGTTTGGATTTAAGCTTAATGCTTTTGTGACAACTAATCCTAAAGATGGTTATACTAATAGTTATAATGTCAGTAAAACTGGTAACCCAAATGAATTTTTGGGTCAAAGAAAAGATTTAACACCCGAATTGATGGCAAATTTTGTTAAAAAATTTAAAAATGCTGGTGCTACTATTTTAGGTGGATGTTGCGAAACAAGACCATCTCATATTAAAGAAATGGTTCAGTTTAAGTAGTTTTTTTTTGATCTGCTTTTTTAACAAAGTAAATTCCAACAACAACTGCTAATAAAGATAATAAAATTTTAGGTGTTATTATTTCTTTTAAAAAAATATAACTCAATATAGTACCGAATATTGGAATTAAGTAAGAGACTTGTGATTGAAATATAAGACCATTATCTTTTAGAATTTTAAATCTTAGCAACCAAGCAACACCTGTTGAAACCATTCCTAAATAAACTACTGATATTGTAGATTCAATGCTTGGAATTGAATTCCATGGTTTTTCAATAAAATAAACAAATGGTATTAAAATTAGGATAGCCCAAATTAATATAGAGCCTGTTACATTTTCATTTTTTTTCTTACTAATTTTAAGAGTTAAAACTCCTCCAATAACATAACAAGTTGACCCAAGCAATATTAATAACGCAGAAATAAAATTACTATCATTTATTAATAAATTATCTGAAAACAAATAAATAATACCTGAAAAACCAATTAGTATTCCAAAAGTTTTAACTAAATTGAACTTTTCATTTTTTGTATAAAAGTGACCCAATATTGTTGAACTCAAGGGTGTTGTTGACATTAAGATTGCTGCCAAATTACTTTGTACAGATTTTACACCGTAAGCTATTAAGAAAAAAGGTAATACCAAATTGACAAATCCTATTATAGCAAACCAATACCAATCTTTGGAAAATGCTTCAATCTTAATTTTTTTATAAAAGCATAATAATAATACTGGAATTGATCCAAAAAAAACTCTCAAGAATGCAATTGTAATTGGTCCAAAAGATTCTGTTGCAATTTTGATATTAAAAAAAGCTGATGCCCATATTAAAGCTAAAACTACTAATAATGTATAATCAATTAATCTAGGTTGTCTCATTCAATTATATCTTCAACTTTTCCATTCGTAATCTTTTGAATATCGTTATAGTTTGTTTTAAATACACAGTTTGGATGTCCTGCTGCAGCAAACAATTCATTAAACCTTTCTAAAGAATTGTCTATTATAATTTCAATTCTCTCTAAATGCCCAACAGGTGAGACACCCCCTATTGTATAGCCCGTTTGTGTCTTAACTTCTTCTGGTGATGCCATTGAAATATCTTTTTTATCTTTAACTTTTTTTAGTTTATTTAATGAACACCTCTTATCGCCTGCTACTAAGCATAATATAAAAGTATTTTCCGCTTTAAATAATAAGCTTTTGACAATTGCACCTACATCACAAGCTAAAGCTGTTGCTGCATCCTGTGCTGTTCTTGCTGAATTTTCTAAAACTATTACCTCTAAGGATTGGTCAAAGTTTTTAAGAAATTTTTCAGCTCTTTTAACAGGTTCTTTATCTAATAAGCTCATATTTCAACTAATAATTGATTGATAATTTAACAAATAATGTTGTAATTCATATGTAAAAAACGCATAGGTGATATTTATTATTCAAGCAATATTATTAAAGAAACATTTGTTATTAATTGACCACAAAATTTAAAAAAGGAGAAACTATGACTGCTGCCAATGTTCTAAAATTCATGAAGGAAAAAGAAGTTGAATTTGTTGATTTAAGATTTACTGACCCTCGAGGAAAACTTCAACATTTAACAATGGATCACACTATCGTTGATGAAGAAATGTTAAATGAAGGTGTATTTTTTGATGGTTCATCTATTGCTGGTTGGAAGGCAATTAACGAGTCTGACATGATTTTAATACCTGATACTTCTAGAATGATTATGGACCCTTTTACATCTCATAATACTCTAATCCTTTTTTGTGATATTTTAGATGCTGTTAAAAGATCTCCTTATGAGAGAGACCCAAGAGGAACAGCTAAAAAGGCAGAAGCATATTTAAAAAAATCTGGCATTGGTGATAAAGCTTTTTTTGGTCCTGAACCTGAATTTTTTGTTTTTGATGATGTTAGAATTAATAATGATCCAAACAACACTGGTTTTAAAATAGATAGTAAAGAAGGTCCTTATAATTCTGGAACAGAGTATGCAAATGGAAATATGGGTCATAGACCTCCAGTAAAAGGTGGTTACTTTCCAGTCCCTCCAGTTGATAGTGAACAAGATATGAGAGGTGAATACTTAAAAAGTTTAAAAGAGGTAGGTATTAAAGTTGAAAAACATCACCATGAAGTAGCACCAAGTCAACATGAACTTGGTATGTACTTTGGAACACTTGTTGATCAAGCTGATAATGTTCAATTATATAAATATGTAGTTCAAATGGTTACACATTCATTTGGAAAAACAGCAACTTTTATGCCAAAGCCGATTGCAGGAGATAACGGTTCAGGTATGCACATTCATCAATCAATTTGGAAAGACGACAAACCAGTTTTTTCTGGTGATGCTTATGCAGGGTTATCTGAAACAGCACTTCACTATATTGGTGGAATTTTAAAACATGCAAAAGCAATTAATGCTTTTTCAAATGCTACAACAAATAGTTATAAAAGATTAATTCCAGGTTTTGAAGCCCCTGTTCTGCTTGCTTACTCTGCAAGAAATAGATCTGCTTCATGTCGTATACCAATTTCATTAAGTAAAAATGGTGCAAGATGTGAAATAAGATTTCCTGATGCTTCAGGAAATCCATATTTAACTTTTGCTGCTATGCTTATGGCTGGTTTAGACGGAATTAAAAATAAAATACATCCAGGCGAATCTTTTGATAAAGATCTTTATGAATTACCTCCCGAAGAAGTTAAAAACATTCCAACTGTTTGTGGATCATTAAGAGAAGCAATGGAAAGTTTAGATAAAGATAGAGAATTTTTAACTGAAGGTGGTGTATTTACTGATGATCAAATTGATGCTTACATTGCATTAAAATTTGAAGAGATACATAGATTTGAACACGCACCTCATCCTGTAGAGTTTGAGATGTATTACAGCAGCTAAAACTAATTACTGTCTAGTTGTTGCGATTGTATCTTTGTTAATTCCTTTTTTAACAACGTAATCCTGAGTGCCATTAGCACCAGTGTTTACTTCTTTTCTAAGAGTCTTGAAAAAAGTTCTTTCTTTCAGTGACTTTTCTAGAGATTTAACAAGATTTTTAAATTCAAATTTATTCATAACTATTTAATACCATAGATATGTGATATTTGCAATACTGATATGCGTTTAGGTAATGTTATACTTTAAATGACTCGCCACAACCACAACGTTCAGATTCATTGGGGTTATTGAATACGAATGATGATGAAAATTCTTCTTTTTTATAGTCCATTTCAGTGCCTAATAAGTACATAACAGCTGCAGCATCAACAAAAACCTTAACACCCTTATCTTCAATTATTTCATCTGAAGGATTTATTTCTTTTGCATATTCCATTACATAAGACATGCCAGCACAACCACCAGATTTAACTGCAACTCTAACACCAATTGAATTCGACTCAACTCCAGACATAATTTCTTTAATACGACTTGCAGCATTATCACTTAATTTAATGATAGGGTTCATTATAGATTTAACTCCAATTTAGCAGCTTCAGACATCATTGATTTTTCCCAAGGTGGTTCAAAAACTAAATCTAGATCAACCTCTTCAATGCCTTCTACTTGAATTGCACTATCCTTAACTTCCTGAGGTAAACTTTCTGCAACAGGACAATTTGGTGTAGTCAAGGTCATTATAATTTTAGCTTTAGACTCGTTTACTTTAACATCATAAATTAAACCTAATTCATAAATATTGACCGGTATCTCTGGGTCATAAATTTTTCTAATTTCAGCTATTACTTGTTCTCTTAAATCCATAATTTAATCTAATTTTTCAGTATTAATTTCTTCTTGAGTATTGTCAATTGCAGAAATTAAAGTATGCCATGATAAAGTCGCACATTTTACTCTCATTGGATATTGTTTTACTCCAGACAAGCACATTAATTTAGTTTTTTCATCTTCTTCTAGGTTTTTTGATTTTAATTCAGGATTCTCCTTAATCATACCTAAGAAGTCATTTACAATTTCTTTAACTTCTACTTCTTCTTTGCCTTTAATTAAATCAGTCATAATTGATGCTGAGGCCATTGAAATTGCACAGCCACTACCTTCAAATGAAATATCTTCTACTTTTTTATTTTCATCAAGTTTTAAAAATATATGTACATTATCACCACATAATGGATTCTTACCCATTGCATCTTTATTAAAATTTTCAGTTTTTCTTAAGTTGCGTGGATTTTTACCATGCTCTAAAATTATTTCTTGATAAAGTTCTTTTATATTCATTAGAGATTAAAAATTTTCTTACAGTTATTGATAGAATTATTAAGTTGATCTAAATCATCTTTTGTATTGTAAACACCTAATGAAGCACGTGCACTTGCAGGTATTCCTAATTTGTCATGTAGGATTTGACAACAATGATGACCTGCTCTAATAGCAACACCATCTTCATCCAATATTGTAGCTATGTCATGTGGATGAACACCTTCTATAGTAAAAGACAAAACTGCTGACCTATGTTTTGGGTTACCAATTAATTTAACTGAATTATTTTTTCTTAAAATTTCTTGACCATACTGGATTAATTCTTGCTCATGTTTAATCATGTTTTCAATTCCGATTTTTTCTAAAAATTTTATAGATTGATCAAATGCTATAACTTGTGCTGTAGCCATTGTTCCAGCTTCATATTTATTAGGTAAATCTCCATATGAAATGCTATCTTTTTTTACATCTTGAATCATTCCACCACCACCTTGATAGGGTGGTAATTCCTCTAGCCACTTTTTCTTTGCATATAAAACACCAAGACCAGTTGGCCCGTACATTTTATGGCAAGAAATAGCATAAAAATCACAGTCTATGTCTTGCATATCAAGTTTTAAATGAGGAGCACCTTGGCATCCATCTACTAAAACCGCAATACCTTTTGAATGAGCAAGTTCTGTTATTTCTTTAACTGGTAAAACTGATCCCGTTACATTTGATAAGTGTGTAATAGCAATTAATTTTGTTTTTGATGTAATTTTTTTTTCAATGCTTTCTAAAGTAATCTCTCCATCATCATTAATTTCTGCAAACTCAATCTTTATACCTTTAGATTGTCTTAAAAAATGCCAGGGCACGTAATTAGAATGATGTTCAAGTTCTGTTATAAGTATTTCATCCCCTTCATTTAAAAATTTTTGACCATAGGTATTAGCTACAAGATTAATTGCCTCAGTCGCACCTTTAGTGAATACAATTTCATTTTTATCTTTAGCATTAATATATTTTTGAACAGAAGATCTTGTATTTTCATAAAGATTAGTTGCAGCTACCGCTAAGTAATGAACGCTTCTACCTGTGTTTGAAAATTCATTTGTATAAAAATCATTAACTCTATCAATTACAGATTGTGGTTTTTGAGATGAGTTAGCACTATCAAGATATACAAGATCATTATTATGAACTTTATTATTAAATATTGGAAATTCTTTTTTAATATTTTCTATACTCACTCTACAACTCCCATCATCTCTTTGATTAAATTTTTGATTTCTAAATCAGTAATTTTTTCAACTGCATCCATTAGAAAACCATTAATCAATAATTCTTTTGATTGCTGATAACTTAGACCTCGAGACATTAGATAAAATATCGAGTCTTCGTCTAAGTTACCTGAAGTTGATCCATGCGAGCATTTTACATCATCGGCGTAAATTTCAAGTTCAGGTTTACCATCGAATTCTGTATTTTCATTTAAAAGTAAAGCTTTACTTAGTTGATACCCATTTGTTTTCTGTGCTTTTTGATCAACAAAAATTTTACCTTGATAAATACCTTTAGAATTGTCATTTAAAACTGTTTTGATTAATTGATAGCTTTTTGTATTTTCTGCTAAATGATTTATATTCGTTTTAATTTCATGATGTTGTGAGTTTTTTAAATTTATCACACCATTAATAAATGCTGAACTGTATTGATCATTTAAATTACAATTTACTTCATTTTTGATAAATTTAGATCCTGTCGAAAAAATAAAATTTTCAGAGATGCTATTTTTTTCAAGATTAATATTATTATAAAAATATTTAATATTAGAATTGGTTTTATGATCAATTTTGTAACTTTTAAGGATTGCATCTTGAGCAATATCAAAATTTTGATTTATATTAATGAAATTATTTTGAGACTGATCATCAAATATAGTAACTAATTTCAAGTTACTATTTTTTTCTAACGTAATATCTGTTCTTAAATTGAGTGCAGTTGAATTAACATCCTCAGTAGTAATATTGTATAAAACCAAAGGTTTATTTAATGAATAATTCTCTTTAACGATAATACCAATATGCGCACTAACAAGAGCATGGTTTAAAGATACTAATGGATTAATTCCATTCGAATTGTTGCTTAAATCTAAATCATTATTAATTAAAACTTTAGTGTCATCCTCATACTTGATGTCTACTTTTGAAATAACTCCATTAATAAAAATAATCTTATTATGTTCAAACTTATTAATTAAAGATACTTGATCTTTAGGTTCGTAAGTTTTATCGTTATAAAAACTTAAATTTTTAATATTAGATGATATTATTTGATTTAAATCTGAAAATTTCCAATCTTCAATTCTTTTATTTGGAAAGCCTTTATCAATAAAATTGATTAAATTTTTTTTTCTAAACTCAATATTGTTTTCAGAAAATTTTAAATTTTCTGTCATCTTATTGAAATCTGATTTTAGTTGTTCAATCATTTAACTAAGAGTTTCGTAACCTTTGCTTTCTAATTCCATTGCTAATTCTGAACCTCCAGATTTAACGATTTGACCATTAATTAGAACGTGAACAAAATCAGGTTTAATATAATCAAGTAATCTTTGATAGTGGGTAATAATTAAAAAAGAACTATCTTTACTTCTTAATGCATTCACACCCTCAGATACTATTTTTAAAGCATCAATATCAAGTCCAGAATCTGTTTCGTCTAAAATCGACAGCTTAGGATTAAGGATAGACATTTGAAGTATTTCATTTTTTTTCTTTTCTCCACCAGAAAATCCTACATTTAATTGTCTACTTAATATTTTTTCATCAAATTTTAATTCTCCGGCTTTTTGTTTAACTAATTTTAAGAATTCAATAGCATCTAATTCTTTTTCACCTTTAGCTTTTTTAATTGCATTTAAAGATGTTTTTAAGAATATATTGGTATTTACCCCTGGAATTTCTAATGGATATTGGAATGCTAAAAATATTCCTTTATGAGCTCTTTCTTCAATTTCTAATTCTAAAAGATTTTCATTAAAATACTTTACTTCACCAGTTACGGTGTATCCTTTTTTCCCTGAAAGAACATTTGATAGAGTGCTTTTTCCAGATCCATTAGGCCCCATAATTGCATGCACCTCTCCTGGTTTAATTTCTAAATTTAAACCTTTTAAAATTTCTTTATTATCAATATTCGCTTTAAGATCTTTAATTGTTAACATTAACCAACACTCCCTTCTAAACTGATTCCTACTAATTTTTGAGCTTCAACAGCAAATTCCATTGGTAATTGTTGCAGAACCTCTTTGCAAAAACCGTTAACAATTAAACTAACAGCCTCTTCTTGATTTAAACCTCTTTGATTGCAATAGAACAATTGTTCATCGCTAATTTTGGATGTTGTGGCTTCATGCTCAATATTTGAGCTAGAATTTTTATTCTTTATGTATGGAACAGTATGCGCTCCACACTTGTTACCCATCAAAAGAGAGTCACATTGAGTAAAATTCCTTGCATTATCAGCATTTTTTGAAATATCCACTAAGCCTCTATAAGTATTATCTGCAAATCCAGCTGAAATACCTTTTGATATTATTTTGCTTTTTGTATTTTTACCCAAATGAATCATTTTAGTACCTGTATCTGCTTTTTGATGATTATTTGTTATTGCTATTGAGTAAAATTCTCCTACAGAATTATCACCCATCAATATACAACTTGGATATTTCCATGTAATTGCTGAACCTGTTTCAACTTGTGTCCAAGATATTTTTGAATTTTTTCCTTTGCATAAACCTCTTTTAGTTACAAAATTATAAATTCCACCTTTTCCATCTTTGTCTCCTGGATACCAATTTTGTACTGTTGAATATTTTATTTCAGCATCATCTAGTGCAACTAATTCTACATTTGCTGCATGTAATTGATTTTCATCTCTCATTGGTGCTGTACATCCTTCTAAATAACTTACATAACTTCCTTTATCAGCAATGATCAAAGTTCTTTCAAATTGACCTGTTTCTGTAGCATTAATTCTAAAATAAGTTGAGAGTTCCATCGGGCATCTTACACCTTCAGGAATATATACAAATGACCCATCGGTAAATACTGCTGAATTAAGTGTTGCAAAATAATGATCTGATATTGGAATTACAGATCCTAAATATTTTTTTACTAATTCAGGATGATCTTGTATAGCTTCAGACATAGAACAAAAAATAATTCCTTTTTTATTTAACTCACCCTTAAAAGTGGTTGCAACAGAAACTGAATCAAATACAGCATCAACTGCTATTCCATTAAGTCTTGCTTGTTCTTGAAGAGGTATTCCAAGTTTATTATAAGTTTCTAATAATTTTGGATCTAACTCGTCTAAACTTTTTGGTTTGTCATCCATGCTTTTTGGTGCTGAATAATAATAAAGGTCTTGATAATCTATTTTCGGATATTTAGGTTTTTGCCAATTAGGTTCTTTTAATTGCTTTAATCTTTCAAAGGCTTTCAATCTCCAATCAAGCATCCATTGTGGTTCTTTTTTAATATTTGAAATAAACTTAATTACCTCTTCATTTAAACCCTTGGGTGCTCTAGTATTTTCAATATCAGTTGAAAATCCATATTTATAATCTTTTAATTTTTCTATTTCTTTTTCTCTTGCATCCATTTTAATTTCTACTTTCTGAAGAATTGCTTATAAGATCTTTTAAATTTTTTTGTTCGAAAAAATGATTGATATGAACTTCAAGTTCGTCCCATAAATTATGAGTGATGCATTTCGTAGTCTTACTATTGCATCCTTTTTTAGATTCCTTCTTGCATTGAACAGTTTTGACTTCTTCATCTACGGCACTAAGTATGTTTGCTAATTTAATTTCTTCTGGTTCTTTGTTTAAGATATAACCTCCATTAGTACCCCTAATACTTTTTACGATATTATATTTTTTTAACTTAGAAAAAATTTGTTCTAAAAAATCCAAAGAAATACCTTGTCTTAACGATATATCTCTTAAAGATACTGGATTAACACTATTGAACTTAGCAAGATCAGCTAAAGCCATTACTGCGTATCTACCTTTTGAAGTTAATTTCATATTATCCTTATTTAAGTGGGCTTTTTATACAAACCTGACTAAATTAGTCAAGTATACAATACATAAAAAAGATAACATATTGTCGCTTAGTTATGATATGTGTATTTTTTTTGAGAATAATAATCAATATCATTTATGGACAATAAAATAGTTGAAGTTTTTATACCTGGGCCTGCTGGAAGAATGGAGGCCAAGTATTACAAAAGTGAAAAAATTACATCACCAATAGCGTTAGTATTACAACCTCATCCTCAATATGGAGGAACAATGAATAATAAAGTTGTAGTTGATACATTTCATACTTTTATGGAAAATGGATTTTCTGTATGTAGAGTAAATTTTAGAGGTGTTGGAAAAAGTGATGGTGAGTTTGATAATGGTCAAGGTGAACTGGCTGATGCTGCTGCAGCACTAGATTGGTTAGAGCGTGAAAATTTTGATAACTCACAATGTTGGGTTTCAGGATTTTCTTTTGGGTCTTTAATTGCAATGCAATTGTTAATGAGAAGACCAGAAATAAATAGATTTATTGCAATTTCGCCACAACCAAATGTTTATGACTTTTCATTCTTATCTCCATGTCCTACTTCAGGTTTAATGATTTATGGAAAAAAGGATGAGTTAGTTCCCTTAGAACATATTACAGATCTAGATAAAAGATTGAGTGCCCAAAAAGGTATTAAAGTTGACTTTCAGGCTATAAATGATGCTAATCATTTTTTTACTAAAACAGAAGACGTATTAGTAAAATGTTTAGATAAATATATCAAAAAAGAATCTGCTTTATTTTAATCTTAATAGTTTTTAACTAAAACTCCACCTATTGACGGTTTTTTGACATTTGTAGTATTGGGGAATGAAATTACTTTTTTAAGTGCAGACCTAATTGCAAGATATGCAAAAGCTTGAGACTCGATGAAATCACCGTCAATTTTATAATCATCAATTATTTTTAAATAAATATTTTTTGGTAGTCTTTTTCTTATGCTCTCCATTAATGAAAGGTTTTTTCTTCCACCACCACAAACTATTATTAATAACTTTTTATTTTCTTCACTGTTGATTGATTTTAAAATTGATTGATAAATTATTATTGCTGTAAAATCTACTAATGTAGATAAGCCATCCTCATATGTGAGACCTTTTACAAAACTTAAATCAAAATCTTTTATATCAAATGAAAGTTTTTTTTGATTACTTATATTGTCAAAATTATCAATCGCTTGATTTAGAATAACTTCACTTGTTTTTCCTATATTTGATGCTTTTCCATTTTCATCATATTTCATTTGTGTGTGTCTTCTAACCCATTCATCTAAAAGACAATTACCAGGACCTACATCAAAACTTTTTAAATCTTCATTATTTTTTGAGATAACAAGAGTAATATTTGCGATACCTCCTATGTTTAAAACACAAGCAGGTTTTTCTATTTTATTCTGGTTTATAAGTAAGTTGTGAAAGATTGGAGCTAATGGAGCTCCTTGGCCGCCATTATGAATGTCATTTTCTCTAAAGTTATAAACTACATTTTTTTTTAAAAGACTTGATAGTAAATTGCCATCTCCTATTTGTTTTGATATTTTTTCCTGAGCATTGTGAAAAATTGTTTGACCGTGAAACCCAACTATATCTACATCCACTCCTGCATTCTTTATAATTTCTTTGCTAATTTTTGCATGAAATAAGGTAATTTTTCTCTCGAGCTCGTTAATTTGATAAGAATTATTTTGTAAATCTTTTATTGAATTTATCTTATCTCTTAGATTTAGTAAGTTTGAGTAAATTACTCCATCATACTCAAAATATTTATCAAATATAGGTTCATAGTTACTTTCACCATCTGATCTAATAATTGACGCATCAACCCCATCCATAGATGTGCCACTCATTAACCCTAAAGAAGTATAAAATTTTTCCATTCTTATTTTTAAAGTAAATATTGTATATTCTAGATAGCATATTTATGAATAAATTTTTAAAAGAATTTAAAGATCGTGGTTTCTTTTACCAGTGTACAGGTGAAGAAAATCTATCTCAATTATTAGATAAAGAAAAAATCAGAGCTTATATTGGTTTTGATTGTACAGCTGAAAGTCTTCACGTTGGTAGCTTACTTCAAATTATGTGTCTTAGATTGCTCCAAAAACATGGCCACCAACCAATTGTTTTATTAGGAGGGGGTACTACTAGAATAGGTGATCCATCCGGAAAAGATAAAACTAGGACAATTTTATCTGAAAAAGAAATAGAAAAAAATATAAATAATATTGAAAAAATTCTAAAAAATTTTTTAGATGATAAAGATCCAGAGACAAAACCTATATTTGTTAATAACTACACATGGCTTAAAAATTTAAATTATATTTCTTTTCTAAGAGATGTTGGAAAACATTTTACAATTAACAAAATGTTGAGTTTTGATAGTGTCAAAATTAGATTAGAGAGAGAGCAGTCATTAAGTTATATGGAATTTAACTATATGATTTTACAAGCATACGATTTTTTAGAATTGAACAAAAAAGAAAAATGTATGCTTCAAATTGGTGGCTCTGATCAATGGGGTAATATTGTTAATGGAGTTGATCTTATAAAAAGATATTCAAATAATCATGTTTACGGTTTAACGACACCTCTTATTACATTGGCATCAGGTGCAAAAATGGGTAAAACTGAATCTGGAGCTGTTTGGCTAGATAAAAAGTTTCTTTCGTCATATGACTACTGGCAATTTTGGAGAAATATTGATGATCGAGATGTCTTAAAGTTTTTAAAAATTTTTACAGATATTAATGTTGATGAAATTGAAAATATTAAAGATGACAATATTAATGAGTTAAAAATTTTACTTGCCAACAAAGCTACTTCTATGTTGCATGGAGAAGATGAGGCAAGAAAATGCCAAGAAACAGCCAAACAAACATTTTCTGAAAATTCATTAGGTGATAATCTACCAACCACTCAAATTAATAAAAAAATGTTAGATGATAATATAAGTATTCTAGATTTGGTAATTTTATCAAAATTAGAAAGTTCTAAAAGTGAAATTCGAAGATTAATTAAAGGGAATGGAATTAAAATAAATGGTCAGGCTATTTCTGATGAAAAGTTTTTAATTACTGAAGATTTATTTAAGAGTAGTTTAATTAAACTTTCACTTGGCAAGAAAAAACATATTAAAGTTGAGTTAATTTAGTTCTTTTTAATTTTTTCTAAGGTTCTTGTTATAAATCTAGGTGTTAGTGTTTTAATTGGATTAACTGTTGTTGATAAATTCTTTGGAGGTCCTTTTATTTTAAAACTTACACCAAAAACACCTTCACCTGTTTTTTCTCCTATTAGTATTTTACCCAGTAGTGGAATTGAAGCTATAGATCTATTTATAGTGGTTGCAGGAACCAATGTTCCTCTCAAGCTAACCAATTTCTTTGATTCAATATAACCATCCATTAATATAGAAATAGCAGGTCCAATAGCATACATTTCTTCAATATTAGTAAGACCTTTTTGACTTGAATATCTCATTTCAAAATCGGTAAATCTTATTCCCTCACCCGTTAAAAGATCTGCAATACCCTGAAGTGACGCTAGGCTTAAAAGCTTAGCAAAAACAGGTACCTCTTTAACTTTAAAGTTATCAATAATTAATACAGAATTAGAAACACCATCTTTTTTTATAGAATTAAAATTTAGATAACCTTCTTCAAATCCTTTAATAAAGTCATATCTTTTAATCAAAGGTTTCGGGTAGTTTGAAAAGAATTTTGTAATTGTTTCATTCTGGTTATTAGTTTCAATAGATAAGTTCATTTTTTTTTTGTTAGGAAAAGTAGATGCTAGATTTAATTTATCTAATTTATTATTTTTAAAAGTGAAGTATCCAGCTAAGTTTTTAGTATAATCGTTTTTATTTATATAAGCTGTGCCTATTTTAATATCAAATTTAGAATTAAAATTTTCAAAAATTGTAGTACTTTCATCATCACTCATACTATTGCTAATTAACTGTGTTGCATCAAAACTTTTACCATTTATGGAAAAATTAGATTTATTTTTTTTTAGCTCTAAATTGTTAAGAAGATCATTTTTATTTCGATAATTAAGTTTAATGTAACTTAAATCTTTAACTTTAAAATTTTTACTAAACATTAAATCTTTAATTAAAATTTGATTATTTTTTTCTGTTAAAGAGATATCTTTTAATATCAATTCTTTATTTTTTTTGTAAATACCTTTTAATAAAATTTCTGAACTGTTTCCTTTTTTCTTTTTATAATCTAAAAAATTTATTGTTAATGGATTATTTTTAATATTAAGGTTTGTATCAAATGTTATTTCTCCCGCATCTTTAATAACGTTGTAAGATAATTGTTCAGACTCGTCTCCAATATAGATATCTCCATCTCCCCTAATATCCAATATACCTTTTATTAATTTAATTTTAATTTTATGATCTTTAAATTTAATTTGCTCTGCATAATTAGGTAAAAAAGTTTTTAAATTAAGGGGATTTTTAACTATTTGAAAATTTTCTAAGTTCAAGTTGGTCTCTAGTTTTAAATCTTTTAATTTTAATTTTCTGTTAACATTAAAAGAAAAAATATTTATAGAATTAAAGTCAATTTTTTCTATCTCTATATTATTTAGTAAGTCTCCAAATATAGGTTTTAATTTGTTTATATCGAAATTTTGTTCTTCATTTGCCACCTCTCCATCAACAAAAAATATATCTTTCTTTTTTTCGATTTTGATTAAAGGCGATTTTAATTTTATACTATTAAGATTTGTTTCTATCTTTTTTAATGTTAGCTGATTGTTGCTTATATTAAATAAAAGGTTTAAATCATCAATTTCAACCTTATTAAAAATATTAAATTTTGCTTTTTTGACATTCCCAGTTATTTGATAGTTGTTTTTTATTTCTCCATCTAAATCAAATTTAAGATTTATATCTGTAGAAATTAATCCCTCTTTAGTAATACTATCTAAAACAAAAAGTTGTGGTGACCCTTCAACTGCTCTTGTTAATGAGATTAAATCTTTGATTTTAATTTCTTTTGTTGAAATTTTTAAATCATCAATAGAAAACTGATTACTTATAAAAGATTTTAATGAAATATTGCTAGTAATGTCTTTTAAATCTAGACTTTTATCTTCCAATAATATTTTAGGGTTTTTTGTTGAAATATTAATACTAAAATTCAGTGGGTTTAATAGATAATTAACCTCATTTAATGAAAGATTAATTTTTTTATTAATTTTTGAAACATTCTTTATAATTTCTTTATTAAACTTGTCAGTTTTTACTCCATAGATGCTCAAGTAAATAACAATTGCCGCAAGGGTTATTATTAATATTGCAAGAATTTTAACTATTCTTTTCATTATTTCACTTTATATAACGAACTTTCTAAAAAATCATCAATCTCACCGTCTAAGACTTTATCAGGATTTGAGCTTTCAAAGTTAGTTCTATTATCTTTTACCATTCTGTATGGGTGAAGTACATAAGATCTAATTTGATGACCCCAGCCAATTTCTGACTTGGAAGACTCTACTGTTTGGCTTTCTTGTTCTTTTTTTTTTAATTCAAAATCATATAGTCTTGCCTTAAGCATATTCATACAGGTATCTTTATTTTTATGTTGTGATCTTTCATTTTGACATTGAACTACTATTTTAGAAGGTAGATGGGTTATTCTTACCGCACTATCTGTAGTATTCACATGCTGCCCTCCTGCTCCACTTGATCGATAGGTGTCAATACGTAAATCTTTTTCATTAATTTCTATTTCAATATTTTCATCTACGACTGGATAAATCCAGATACTTGCAAAACTAGTGTGTCGTCTAGCTCCAGAATCAAAAGGAGATATTCTAACCAACCTATGAATTCCTGACTCAGCTTTTAACCATCCAAAAACATAATCACCCTCAATTTTAATAGTTGATGATTTTATGCCTGCTTCCTCTCCCTTATGTTCACTAATTAATTCTGATTTAAAATTCTTAATATCTGACCATTTTAAATACATTCTTCTTAACATTTCTGCCCAATCCTGGCTCTCTGTTCCACCAGCACCGGCATGAATTTCTATATAGCAATCTAAACTGTCAGTTTCATTTGACAAAAAACATTTAGTTTCATTTTTTTTAGCTAATTTTTTTAAATTTTTAATACTCTCAAGAACTTCGTTTATGACAGATTGATTTTTTTCTTCTAAAGCAAGTTCGTTCAATTCATCAAGATCAATTATTGATTTAGATGAATTTTCATATGAATTTATTAATTCTTCATATAATTTTTTTTCTTTAATAACTTTCTGAGAATTTGCTTTATCTTGCCAAAAATTAGCTTCTAATATTTTTTGGTTATTCTTTTCTAATTTTTTATGAATATCGTTTTTTTCAAAGGTACTCCTTAACTCTTTGATTGATTTTTTCTATTTCAGATTTGTAATTTAAATATTCGTTGTCCATTAGTAGAACCTTAATATATTATTATTTTTTAATCTATTATTAATATCTTTATTTGATAAATTTTCTACTTTCACTTCTTTATAAGCTTCAATAATTGTTCTTCTTGTACCAATTTCAGCTTTTTCTCCTGTAACAGGATCAATAACTTTCATTAAAATATTTTTTGCAACTTTAAACGGTCTTGCATCTTCTTTTTTTACAGCTTTTTTTACAAAACTTTTAAAAATTGGTAATGCTGTTTTTGCTCCTGTTTCATACCTTCCAAGTGATCTTGGATTATCTGAACCTACATAAACTCCTATTACTAATTTTGAAGTAAATCCTATAAACCATGTATCTGTATTTCCATTTGTTGTGCCTGTTTTTCCAGCCAAATCCAAATTTAAATCTTTTAAATTTTTTCCTGTCCCATTTTGAACAGTTCCCTCCAATATCGAGGTCATTTGATATGCTGTTTCTGGCGAAAATATTTGCTCAAAACTGTCCTTTATATTTGGATAATTGTTACTTAAGTGAGATATTTGATCACAATTTATACACTCTCTCATTTCATTATTAAAAATTGTAATCCCTTCACTGTCTTGAATTCTATCTATCATTATTGGTTTAACTAATTTTCCTCCATTAATAAATGAAGAGTATGCAGATGTTAGTTTCAATAAAGTCGTCTCTGCAGAGCCTAATGAAATTGATAAAAGCTCGCTGGGATTTTCATAAATACCAAGTTTTTTTGAAAAATTAACAATTTTTTTAACTCCAAGATCTTGTGCAATTCTGACAGTCATCAAGTTTCTAGATTTTTCTAACCCCATTCTAAGTGTTGATGGTCCATAAAATTTTTTACCGTAGTTTTCAGGTTTCCACATTTTTAAATCAGATCCTTGCTCTAAAACTAGTGGTGCATCTAGAATTAAAGTTGATGGTGTATATCCATTCTCAAGAGCTAAAGCATAAACAAAAGGTTTGAAAGCAGAACCTGGCTGCCTTAGTGCTTGTGTGGCTCTATTAAATTCACTTTTTTTAAAGCTAAATCCTCCGCTTAGAGCTAATACCCGTCCAGTAAAAGGGTCCATAACAACAATCCCTCCATTAACTTCTGGCAGTTGCCTTAAGGCAAATATATTTTTATTTATGTTTTCAGTATAAATAACATCCCCAATTTTCAATATTTCTTTAAAATCTTTTTTTATCCACGAGATGTTTTCGTACTTAATAATTCCTTTTTTTTCATATTCCGTTTCAATTTCTATTGAAAATTTATCTATCTTTTTAACTATTGCTAAATCCCAATTAATTGATCTTTCTAATCTAAATTTATCTAAATCTTTATTCCATTTTTCTAAATTTTTAACATTAGTCAATGGACCACGCCACCCTTTTCGTTTATCGTATTCAATAAGACCTTGTCTCAATGAGTCAGTTGCAATTTTTTGCAAGCTAATATTAATAGGTGTACTTATATTTAATCCTTGTTTGTAAACTTTATCAAATCCTAATTTTTCAACCACATCTTTTCTAATATCTTCTACGTAGTAACTCGTATCTTCTGTAAAAATTTTTTTTCTTTTTTTTAATATTATTTTTTTTGACAAAAGTTCTTTTTGATTTTGTTTGCTTATATAATTATTTTCAAACAAATTGTTTATAACGAGATCTCTTCTAAATTTTGCGAGTTCTATATTTTTATACGGGTTATATCTACTTGGAGCCTTTGGCAGAGCTGCTAATAAAGCTGCTTCTTCATAATTCAATTCACTAATTGATTTGTCAAAATATTCTAAGCTAGCAGATGCAACGCCATAAGTACCTTCACCCAGATATATTTGATTTAAGTATAGTTCTAATATTCTTTCTTTTGAAAGAGCTCTTTCTATTCTAAAGGCAAGAATTGCCTCTTTAATTTTTCTATTTAAACTTACTTCGTTTGTTAATAAAAAATTTTTTGCCACTTGTTGAGTTATTGTTGATGCACCCTCCAATCTTCTTGATGCAACTACATTGGAAATGTTATTAATTATTGCTCTTAACACTCCTTTGGCATCTACTCCTGGATGTGAATAGAAATTTTTATCTTCTGCAGATAAGAAAGCATTAATCACTTTTTCTGATATTGATTTGTAGGGTACAAATATTCGTTTTTCTGATGAAAAATCATTCACCAACTCACCATCCCCTGAGTAAACTTTACTAGAAACTGATGGTTTATAATTTTTGAGGAATTTATAATCTGGTAAATTGTTAGAAAAAGCCCACAAAACAGCTAATACAGAAAATGCAGATAACAAACCAACACTTAAAACTACTATAAATATATTTTTAATTATTCGATGCATTTTAGTTTAATATATATAAGAATTTGTTAAAGTTAAGGCATCAGAATTCAAACAAAATTTAAAATTATTTAAATATAAAATGAAACAATTAATCAAAAATATATGGAAAAAAATTTATACATTGATGCTTCGCATCCAAATGAAACAAGAGTTGTACTTAAGTCTGGTGAAAACATTGAAGACTACGAGTACGAAGGCTTAAAAAACAATTTAATAAAAAATAATATCTACCTTGGCAAGGTAAGCCGAGTAGAGCCATCTTTACAAGCTGCATTTATTGATTTTGGAAGAGATAGACACGGTTTTCTATCCTTTAACGATATTCAATCTGACTATTATCAAATACCTCAGAGTGATTTAGCAAAAATAAAAGAAGAAGAAGAAAAAGCCAGAGAAGAACTATTAAAAAAAAGTGAGCTAGAAGAACAAAAGAATATTAACGAGGGTAATCTTGATATTAATGATCCAGTTGAAGTAAAACTTGAGTCTGAATTTGAAACAAATGATCAGATAACAGAAGGGAGTGATACTCCAATTACAGATACCACTCAAGTAGATGAAGATAAAGAACAACCTTCGCCTGTATTACATGGTAGAAAACCTGAAACAAGATTTAGATCTAAAAGGTATAAGATTCAAGAAGTTATAAAACCTAACCAAGTAATTTTAATACAAGTTTTAAAAGATGAAAGAGGACAAAAAGGTGCTGCGTTGAGTACTTTTATTTCTATAGCAGGTAAATATATTGTACTAATGCCCAATACACCAAAAGGTGGTGGCATATCTCGTAAAATATTTAACCCAGGAGAAAGAAAAAAAATTAGAACTATTTTAAACGATATAGTTATTCCAAAAGAAATGGGGCTTATTGTAAGAACTGCAGGATCAAACAAAACAAAAAATGATATTGATCATGATCTTCAAACTTTGATTAAAACTTGGAATGAGATTAAAGAAAATGCATTAAACTCTATAGCTCCATCATTAATCCATCAAGAAAGTGATATTATAAAAAGAACTTTGAGAGATATGTATGATGAAAGCACAAATAGTATCGTCATTGAAGGTAATGAAGGTTACAAAAAAGCCCAAAACTTTATGAAGTTAATGATGCCCTCTCATGTAAAAAAAATAAAAAAATATAGAGAAAAAGTTCCTTTATTTTTTAAAGAGAACATTGAAGAAAAATTAAATCAAATTTATGACTCAGAAATAAAACTAAAATCAGGAGGTTACCTAGTTATAAATCCAACTGAAGCACTAGTTTCAATTGACATAAATTCAGGAAGCTCTATTAAACAAAAAAATGTAGAAAGTACTGCTTTAGACACTAATCTTGAGGCAGCAGAAGAGATATCTCGACAAATAAAAATAAGAGATCTGTCTGGTCTAATTATTATTGATTTTATTGATATGCTGAGTTTTGGAAATAGAAGGTTGGTTGAGAGAAAACTTAAAGAACAATGCAGAACTGATAGGGCAAGAATTCAAATTGGAAGAATTAGTACATTTGGACTTTTAGAAATGTCTAGACAAAGATTAAGGGAAAGTGCTGTAAAATGGAAAGTTACACTTACAGATGAGTCTTTTGCGATGAAGATTCTTAAATTAGTCGAGGTTAAAGCTGTTTTAACAAAAGCAAAATTTGTAGAACTTAAGATTTGCGAAAAGATATCGGACTTTATGAAAGAAAACTTTATTGAAGATTTAAAGTATTTTGAAGAAAAAAACTTAATTAAGATCGATATAATTGCAGATAACAATCTTATTATTCCTGAATACATAATTGATCTTCAAAACAAAACTAAAAAAACAATAGAAATAGTTCAACATATAGAAAAGTTAAAAAATCTAGAAGAGCAAAAAAAAGAAGTTAAATCTTTTGAAAGTTCTATTAAAAAAAAGCCTTATAAAAAACCTTTTTTTAAAAAGAAATTTTTTAAAAAACCAGTAGCCTAGATAATTCCAGTTTTTGGAGAAGATGCGCTACCATAAATAGATTTTTCTATACGACCTGCTAAATAAGATTGTCTTCCTGCAATTACTCCATTTTTAAATGCCAATGCCATTTGAAATGGTTTTTTAGCTTTAGCAATTGCAGTATTAGCCAATACTCCATCACAACCTAACTCCATGGCAATAGCTGCGTCTGACGCTTGTCCTAAGCCAGCATCAATTATCAAAGGAAGTTTTGTTTGGCTTCTTATTATTTTTATATTTGTTGTATTTTGAATTCCAAGTCCAGATCCTATAGGTGCTGCGAGAGGCATAATTGCACAAGCTCCTACATTCTCTAATCTTTTAGCCATTAAAGGATCATCATTACAGTAAACCATTACTCTAAATCCTTCTCTAGTTAAAACTTCTGTAGATTTTAATGTTTCAATCATATCAGGAAATAAATTTTTTTTATCTCCTAAGACCTCAAGTTTTACCAGTTTCCATCCACCAATTTCTCTTGCTAAACGTAATGTTCTAAGAGCCTCTTCAGAATTAAAGCAGCCAGCAGTGTTTGGTAAGTAAGTTATTTTTTTTGGATCAATGTAGTCCATCAATAAAGGTTTTTTTTTATCAGAAATGTTTACTCTTCTCACAGCAACAGTAACAATTTCTGCTCCAGATAATTTAATAGCTTTTGCACATTCTGCCATACTTTTATATTTTCCAGTTCCAACTATTAATCTGGAATTAAATTTTTTTTTATCAATTATTAATTTATCGTTAACCAATTTTATCCACCTCCAATAAAATGAACAATTTCTATTTTGTCATTATTTTTTAGTTTTATAGTTTTTAAATTATTTTTATCTATTATTTCTTGATTTAATTCAATTGCTACTTTTTTAAGAGGTATTTTTAGTTCTTTTAAAAAAATTAAGAGGCATAAATTTTCATTTATTGTTGAAAATTTACCATTTAATTTAATTTTTATTTTTTTTATTTTTTTCATAATGTATAAGAATTTGATGAGTAATAATATTATAATTATTAATGGTCCTAATCTTAATCTATTAGGTGAAAGAGAACAATCACAATATGGATCAATAACGTTTGATAAGTTAAAAGAAAATTGTTTAGATAAAGCTAAAGATTTAAATATTAATTTAGAATTTTCCCAGTCAAATATAGAAGGTGAAATAGTTACAACCATCCAAGAGGCTAAAAGTAAATTTGATGGTATAATTATTAATGCTGCAGGTTTTACGCATACATCTGTAGCTATCAGGGATGCTTTAGATATTTATAAAAAACCAATTATTGAACTTCACATATCAAATATATATAAAAGGGAAGAATTTAGACACAAATCTTTAATCAGCGATATTGCTACTGGTGGAATTTTTGGTTTAGGTGATAATGGTTATATTTTAGCCATAATTGCAATGCAAAACATGTTACAAAATGAAAATAGATAAAAACATTATTAAAGAATTAACTGACTACTTAAATGAATTCAATTTAACTGAAATTGAATACACTGATAAAGATACTAAGATAAAAGTATCAAAATCTAATCCAACTAGTTCAAATCAAACTGTAAGTGTTGCCGCTTCAACACCAGCCCTTGATACAGTTAAGTCGACTGTTGTGTCTGGAACTGAAGTTAAATCTCCTATTATTGGCACAGCTTATCTTGCGGCAGAACCTGGTGGTAAAAAGTTTGTAGAAGTTGGTAAAAAAATTAAAAAAGGTGAAACGGTTATGATAGTTGAGGCTATGAAAACTATGAACCATGTTCCATCAACAGCAGATGGAATTATAAAAGAAATCTGTGTAGAAGATGGGCAACCTGTTGAATACGGCCAAACTATTATCATCGTAGAGTAATGTTTAAAAAAATTCTAATTGCAAACCGAGGGGAAATTGCAGTCAGAGTTATAAGAGCTTGCAAAGAATGGGGTATAGCAACTGTCGCTGTTCATTCTGATGTTGATAAAGATAGTATGCATGTAAGACTGGCGGATGAAAGTGTATGCATTGGCTCACACCAACCTGCAAATAGTTATTTAAATATCCCAGCTTTGATGTCAGCAATAGAACTTACAAAAGCAGAAGCAGTTCACCCTGGATATGGTTTTTTATCTGAAAATGCAAATTTTGCTAAAGTACTAGAGGAAAATAATATTAAATTTATTGGTGCTTCTTCAAAACTCATAGAGATGATGGGAGATAAAATTCAAGCAAAAAAAATTGCAAAAGAACATGGTCTACCTGTTATTGAAGGTTCTGAAGGCGGAATAACAGACGTAAAGACAGCCAAAGAACTTTGTAAAAAAATAGGCTTTCCAGTTCTAATTAAAGCATCCGCCGGTGGTGGGGGCAAGGGAATGAAAATCGTTCGTAAAGAAGAAGAATTTGAAACATTATTTTCAACAGCAAAGTCTGAAGCACAAAAATATTTTGGCAATGATGAAATTTATATTGAGAAATTTTTCCAAAATCCAAGACATATTGAAGTTCAGGTATTATCTGGAACAAATAGAACAGTACATTTACATGAAAGAGACTGCTCAGTTCAAAGAAGACATCAAAAATTAATAGAAGAAACTCCTAGTCCAGTTTTAACTGATCAGATCAGAAAAGATCTTTTTGAAAGAACTGTAAATATGGTTAGTAAAATTGGTTATGAGGGGGCTGGAACTGTTGAATTTATATATGAAGATGGAAAATTTTATTTTCTAGAAATGAATACCCGAGTTCAAGTGGAGCATCCTGTAACTGAAATGGTAACTGGTATTGATATTATTAAAGAGCAAATTTGGATAGCATATACTGGTGAAACAGCTTTAAAACAAAGTGACATTAATCCTAGAGGGCATGCAATAGAATGTAGAATTAATGCAGAGGATGCGAGTAAAAATTTTCAACCTTCTCCTGGAACTATAGGAATGTGTCACCAACCATCAGGTTTTAGAACAAGAGTAGATGGTGCAATTTTTCAAGGTTATAAAGTTACACCATTTTACGATAGTATGATTTGTAAAGTTATCACACATGGCAGAAATAGAACTGAAGCAATACAAAGAATGAATCGATCTTTAGATGAATTTGTCATTGAAGGAATAACAACAACAATACCTCTTCATAAAATTTTACTAAATCATAAAAAATTTATTGAGTCAGACTTTAATGTTAGCTGGCTAGATAATGAAAAAGTATTCTAATAACATCTTGTTAACCAAATATCATACACTGGGTGATCAAAAGGATTTACTGCAGGACTAGATGAAAAAGTCCACCCATTAAATATAAACACTTCGTTGTTATCATTTTTAATCGTGTCTTTAACTTGAATATAAGCTGTAATTTCTGGGTTGTCATCAAATTCAGAGTTTTTGCATTTGAGACTTTTTATTAATAAACTTTTAAATCTTAGCTCCTCTCCTGTCTTTAATTTTAAAAGATCGGTCTTTGAACTTACTTTATCTAAAATTTTTATTTCAACAAATTTTCCTTCGTTATTTTCATTAGCTACTAGGGGTGATGATAAGCTTGTTAAAAAAAAATAAATTAAAAGAAATAAGAAACTAACTTTTCCAGATTGTATATTTTTTTTTAATAGGATCATTATTTTTATTAGGATGATAGGCATTCTCAGTACCCGTTTGATTTGATTGATGCGGTTTTTGCCAATCATATTTTTTCAATTCATGATTGTTTTCAATTCTATTATTAGTGAAATGCATCCAAGAGTACCATTCATTAGGGATTTTTGATGCATCAATTTCATCATTATAAATCACCCATCGTTTTCCAGATTTACTTTCGTAATATTTGTTGCCACTAGAATCTTTTCCAGCAAGTTTTCCATAAAAAATAGTTTTTAATTTTGTACCTAGTGTTTCTTGGTTCCACCAAATGAAAATTTTTTTTAAAAGTGTCAACATATTATTTTATTAATTCTTCAATCCTAAATTGTATTATTTAAATTAGACTAAAGTAAGGATTTGTATATAAATTAATTATCTTACGATTCAAAATAAAAAATTAATTAAAGGAAAAATGGCAAAATATTTAGTAGAAACTTATTATACTTGTAGCTTTAAAGTTAATCATTATCTAGATGATATTAATGAAACAGAGTTGGCAAATCTTGAAAAACGGGACGATGGAAAATTTGAAGTTTTAGACGTTAAACTTGATACAAGAAAAACAAAAAGTTTAGATGCAAATAATAAAGTAACCGAAACTAAAAAAATAGATATTATTACTGAACAAAGCAAACCTAAGGTCATTTCAAAAGAAAATAATACTAATTTTGTTAAAAAAATTAACGAGGGAGTCAGTAAAAGATTTAGTATGCCTGATAGAAGAAAAGGCTATATCCAAAAAGCGACAATTGGTGACCATAAAGTTTATCTCCACACTGGTGAATATGAAGATGGTAAAATTGGAGAAATTTTTATAGACACAAGTAAAGAGGGTGAACTGGTAAAAGCTTTGATGAACAATTTTGCAATAGCAATTTCACTTGGTCTTCAATATGGCGTTCCTTTAGATGAGTTCATCAGTGCTTATGTTGATACTAAATTTGAACCATCTGGAAAAGTACACGGTAATGACAGAATAATGAGTGCTTCTTCAATACTTGATTATATTTTTAGAGAATTAGCAATTTCATATCAAAATAGAGAAGATCTTGCTCACACTCCATCAATTGGTGGATCAGATAGATCTTTACCTGAGGAAGAAAATACTGAGGATCAAAATCAATTACTTAAAATTATAAAAGATGTTACTAGCAAAGGTTTTGTTAGAAATAACTACAAAAAAAATCTTGTTGATTTATCTGACGTTAAGATAAGCTTAAAAGGTAAAAAGTAATATTATTTTTTCAGTTTTAAAGCTAAACCAAGCTCTTTAAGTTGCTCTTCGTTAACGTTTGATGGAGCGTTCATCATTAAGTCTTGAGCATTTTGATTCATTGGGAACATTGTAACTTCTCTAATATTCTTTTCATTTGCTAATAGCATTACAATTCTATCGATACCAGGTGCTATACCACCATGAGGTGGGGCTCCATAACTTAAAGCATTGATCATTCCACTAAATTTTTCATCAACTTGTTCTTTTTGATATCCAGCAATCGAGAAAAGCTTATACATTAATTCTGGCACGTGATTTCTAATTGCACCTGAAGATAGCTCTATCCCATTGCAAACAATATCGTACTGGTAGGCTTTAATATTAAGAGGAT
This sequence comes from Candidatus Pelagibacter sp. PS_17, assembly GCF_059417945.1. Taxonomy (NCBI): domain Bacteria; kingdom Pseudomonadati; phylum Pseudomonadota; class Alphaproteobacteria; order Candidatus Pelagibacterales; family Candidatus Pelagibacteraceae; genus Candidatus Pelagibacter; species Candidatus Pelagibacter sp. PS_17. The sequence goes on along the minus strand of NZ_CM182073.1, from coordinate 311,062 downwards.
TATCAAAATCAATATCTTTTAAGTCTCCTTGAGGCATTGAAAATGGATTGTGACTAAATTCAATTTTGTTAGTTACTTCATTTTTTTCAAACATTGGATAATCAACAACCCAACAAAATGCGAAAGTATTTTCATCAATTAATTTTAAATCTTTAGCAATTTTATCTCTAGCTAAAGAGGTTATTTTTTCAACATCATTTATTTTTCCACAAGCAAAAAATATACTATCCCCTATTTCAGCTCCAGTGATTTTCATAATTTCCTCTAGTGCTTCTTTAGAAAAAAATTTTCCCACCGGTCCTCTTGCTGAAATATTTTCTTCTTTTTCAATTGTAAAATAAGCAAGACCAGACGCCCCTTGTTCTTTTGCCCACTTATCAATATTATCAAAAAAACTCCTAGGTTTATCTTTTGTATTTTTTGTTACTATACATCTCACTTTAGAACCAGATTTTACAAGCTTTTTAAATATCTCAAACGTAACATCATCACGTGTAAAAATGTTTGATAAATCTGAAATTATTAATGGGTTTCTTAAATCTGGCTTATCTGATCCATACTTAAGCATAGATTCCTCATAAGGTATTCTTGGAAATTTTTCATACATCAATTTTTTTTCAGAAAATTTTTTAAAAACATTGACTATTAGTTTTTCAACAACTTGAAAGACATCTTCTTGTTCAACAAAAGACATTTCTAAATCAAGCTGATAAAATTCACCTGGACTTCTATCTGCCCTTGCATCTTCATCTCTAAAGCATGGAGCTATTTGAAAATATTTATCAAAACCAGAAACCATTATAAGTTGTTTAAATTGTTGTGGCGCTTGTGGCAGTGCATAAAATTTTCCAGGATTTAGTCTACTTGGTACTAAAAAATCTCTTGCACCTTCAGGGCTAGAGGATGTTAATATTGGTGTTTGGAATTCCAAAAACCCAAGTTTAGACATCTCGCTTCTAATAAAAGAGATAACTTTTGACCTTAAGATAATATTGTCATGAATTTTTTTTCTTCTTAGATCTAAGAATCTATACTTGAGTCTAATTTCTTCAGCATACTCTTGATCACTAAAAACTGGCATTGGTAACTCCTTGCAAGTACCCAACACTTCAAATGAATTTATATCAACTTCTATCTCTCCAGTTTGAAGATCGGTGTTAATAGTTTCTTTTGTTCTCTCTACAACCTTACCATTTATCTTAATTACGCTTTCTAATTGAATTTTTTCTAATGAATTAAAATTTTCGTTACTTTTATCTATAATACATTGAGTCATTCCATAATTGTCTCTTAAATCTATGAATAGTAAATTCCCATGATCTCTTTTTTTGTTTATCCAGCCTGATAAAACAACGTCTTTACCACTACTATCTATTGTTAACTCACTACATGTATGTGTTCTATATTTATTCACTTATTCCTCAAGAGCTTCATTAATAATTTTAAAATCGATAGATTTCTTTTTTTTTAAACTAATCTTGTCAATTTTATATATGAATTCAAATATTTTGCCATACGATCTCTCAATTCTTTTAATAATAAAGTTAATCAGCTTTTTATCTAAAGTAATTTGTCTGTCTGATAAATTTTTTAATATTAATGCAAACATTAGCTCATCGTCAGGGTTTTGAATATTTGCAAAAAGACAGTTCTTTGTTCTAGATCGAAGATCTTCAAGTTTAAAATTGATCTCAGATATTGGTTTCATTGATGTGACTATCAAAAACTTATTATCTTGATCTATTATATTAAAAAGTGAATAAATCAGGTTCTCATTTATATTTAAATTTAAATCCTCTAAAACAATATTTTGGTAAGGTTTAATGGATTTAATGTTTTCGTCATTTAATAAATTAATATCAATCCTAATGCCATTAAATTTTTTCAAAAAAATATTAACCAGGTGACTTTTTCCTGAAAATTTTTCACCATTAATATTTAAAAAATTTTTTTCCCACTTTGGCCATTTGTTAATCATTTCAAAAGCATAAAAATTACTCTTTCCAACATAAAAATCATCATCTTTAAAGTTTTGTTCATAATTAAAATCTAATAATAATTGATTTAAATTTTTCATTTTAATATCCACATATTATTCTTCATTTCTAATTCAAGGTTTTTTTCTTTCATGTCATTTAAAAATATATTAGGAGCGCCATTATAAGTAATTTTATATTGAATAATCTCACTATTAAAATTCAAAATACTAAAGTCAGAAACTAGATCTAAACTATAAAGCACCTGTTCCAACTCTATAATTTTTTTAGTTTTTTTGGAATTAATAGATATTGTTATAGGAAGTTTTATGGAAGTATTAATTTCATTATTTTTTTTCCATTGATCTTCATAAAGCTGTTTTAAATTTTCAACAATATTAGAAAAGTCATTATTATTTAAAATATCTAATTTGGGGTAGTTCTTATTTTGAATTTTCAAGCTGTTATTTAAATTAATTTTTGAAAGTGTTCTTATTCTGTTGCTTTCTTTATATATTATTAAAATTATATTATCTTTAATATCATATTTATTAATTAGATTTGAAAAATCATAAGTTTCAATATCTTTTGAGATTTTTTGCAACTCTATCAAATCTTCAATATCTTCACTTGGTAATAAATAATCTAACAAATCATAAGAGTTTTTTTGTTCATTCCATTTATCGTAAAAAATATTGTTATTAAAAAGATATATATTGTTATTTTTATTTTCTATAAGGATAGGAAATAATAGGACTTTATTTCTTTGGGGTATTGATGGAAAAATATTTTTATTTTCTAAAAATTTAAGAATTTTTTTTTTATTAAATATTGTTTCTAAATTTGCAAAATACTCATTATTTATAAATTTTTCATCACTAATTGTGAAAGAATCAATCATGCCCTTAATTTCTTTTATAGAAACATTTTTAATCTTTTTTCTATCACCAGAGGTTGTAATCATTGAAATCAAATCAAAAAAGGAAGTTTGAAATCCTTTGTCAATAACGTTATTTTTTTTAAAATTTAATTCAAATGGAGAGGATATTTCAATTTTAGATACCCTAAATGCATTTGCATTTGAATAAGTTGTGGAAAAAAATACTATTAATAGAGAGAATGAAATAAAATAAATATATACATTCAGTAATTTATAAAATTTATTAATTATTTGCATATACTATACTAATGAAAAAAGAAAAATTTACCTATGAAAAAAGTGGTGTAAACATAAATGCTGCTGATAATTTTGTTAAATTTATATCGTCAATATCATCAAACAAAAAAGGCCAAAAAAAGTTTAATAATATTGGTGGCTTCGGCTCTATAACTAATATTCCAAAAAATCTTAAAAATCCTAAAATTGTAGCTTGCACCGATGGTGTTGGTACAAAAGTAGAGATTGCCAATTTACTCAATAAATATGACACAATTGGCATTGATTTAGTTGCTATGAGTGTAAACGACCTAATTGTTCAAGGAGCAAGACCACTTTTATTTTTGGATTATATTTCTATTAATAAAATTGATTTAAATAAATTAAAATTGATCCTCAAAGGAATAATAAGAGGCTGTAAAGTTTCAAACTGTGAATTGGTTGGTGGCGAAACAGCAGAAATGCCAGGTACCTATGAAAAAGGTAAATTCGATATAGCAGGTTTTGCAGTAGGTTTGGTTGATGAAAAAGAAAATACTATCAAAGAAGAATATAAAAAAAAATGACTTGGTATTGGCTATACCATCAAGTGGTGTGCACTCAAATGGTTATTCTTTAGTTAGACATGTGCTTAATAAAAAAAAGATTAATTTAAAAAATAATTCATTTTTAAAAAAAGAATTACTAAGACCTACAAAAATTTATGTCAAAGAAGTTCTAAATTTAATTGATAACAATCTTTTAAATGGATGTGCAAACATTACTGGAGGTGGCCTAGCAGATAATATTAAGAGAGTTATTCCAGATAAATTAGTCGCTGATATAGATTTAAATAAAGTTAGAACTAAAAAAATTTTTAAATGGTTGAAGCAAAATAACATTGATGATGAGGAAATGTTAAAAACATTCAACTGTGGAGTTGGTTTTTGTTTAATAGTTAATCCTAAAAACTTAAATAAAATTACTAAATTTTTTACAAAGGAATTTAAACCCTATGTTATTGGAAAAATAACTGCAGGAAAATATAAAGTTAAACTTAATGGTAAAATTGACTGGTCCTAAAAAGATTAAAACAGCAGTATTTATATCTGGAACTGGAAGTAATTTAAAAAATTTAATAAAATTTTCTAAAATAAAAAATTCACCTATATCTATAGATTTAATTGTTTCAAATACTTCAAAAGCCAAAGGTTTAAAATTTTCAAGTCAATTTAATATTAAAAAATATGTATCAAGCTTTAAAAACTATAAAATAGCTGAAACAAAAATATTAAATTTATTAAAAAAAGAAAATATAAAGTTTATTTGCCTTGCAGGCTTTATGAAGATTTTATCTAAAAGTTTTATTAAAAAATTTAGTGGAAAAATAGTTAATATACATCCTTCTTTACTGCCAAAGTATAAGGGGCTTGATACTCATTTTAAAGCAATACAAAATAAAGATAAGGTAGCTGGTTGTACTGTTCATTTTGTAACAGCAAAACTTGATTCAGGAAAAATAATTCTGCAAAAGAAAGTTAAAATTTCAAAAAATGATACTTCTATTTCTTTAGCTAAAAAAGTTTTAAAACAAGAGTACAAGCTCTATCCAGCGGCTATAAAAAAAATATTTAATTAATCTTTAAAGAAAAAATTAATTTCAATTTTAGCGTTTTCAACACTATCAGAACCATGTACAGAGTTTTTATCAATAGAAATTCCATATTTTTTTCTTATAGTTCCTTCTGCAGCATCTTCTGGTTTAGTTGCACCCATTAATTCTCTGTTTCCTAAAACTGCATTTTCTTTTTCAAGTATCATCACGACAATTGGGCCTGAAGACAAATAAGCGCATAAATCATTATAAAAAGGTTTAGTTTCATGAACTTTATAAAATTGTTCTGCTTCTGCTTTTGTTATCTGAATTTTTTTATCTTTGATAATTTTAAAACCTTTATCTGTAAACATTTCTTTGATTTCGTTATCTAAATTTCTTTCAACAGCATCAGGTTTAATGATTGATAGTGTTTGTTCTATATTACTCATAATTATCCTCTATTAGTTGGTTTAATAATCTTACTCCATAGCTAGTCGCACCACCTGAATTTAAAGCACCACCATATTTTGAAAATGCCATACCAGCTATATCTAAGTGAGCCCAAGGCGTTTTATTTAAAATAAATCTTTGTAAAAATTGTGCTGCAGTTGTAGATCCTGCACCACCTACATAATTAATATTTTGCATATCTGCATTTTTTGAGTCTATAAGTTTGTCAAAGTTTTTATGCAATGGCATTCTCCATAATTTTTCTTCAACTTTATCACCTGCTTCTAATAATTGTTTTGACAATTTGTCATCGTTTGAAAATAGACCTGCATATTCAGAGCCTAATGAAACTATAATAGCACCTGTTAAAGTTGCTAGATCAACCATAAACTTAGGTTTAAATTTTTTCTCAGTAAAAGTTAAAGCATCAGCCAAAACTAATCTACCTTCAGCATCTGTGTTTAGTACCTCTATTGTTTTACCACTATATGATTTTACAATGTCACCAGGTCTTTGAGCGTTTCCACTAACCATATTCTCAACAAGCCCTACAACACCAACAGCATTTATTTTTGCTTTTCTTATTGCTAAATTTTTCATTAAACCCACCACAGTAGCTGAGCCTGCCATATCATAAGTCATATCTTCCATAAACTTTGCTGGTTTTAAAGAGTAACCTCCAGTGTCAAAACAAACACCTTTTCCAACAAAAGCTAAAGGATTAGAATTATTTTTTGCTCCATTCCATTCCATTGTTACAAGATATGATCCTCTAATACTACCTTGCCCTACACCAAGTAACGCATTCATTCCAAGTTTTTTTAATTTTTTTTCATCATAAATATTTATTTTCAATCCAAATTTTTTAAGTGTATTTATTCTTTTTGCATATTCATCAGGGTGTAAAACATTTCCTGGTTCAGACACAAGGTCTCTTGCAAAAAAACTTCCTTCTTCTAGAGCTTTAAATCTTAAATGATCTTGAGTAGATATTTTATTTTTGTTTCCTATAACATTTATGAGAACAGTTTCTTTGTTTTTTTTAGATTTATAAATATTAAATTCATATGATTTTAATTTAAGTCCATGCAGAAAGTAACCAACAAAATTTTTAATTTTATTATTAATTGTATCTGAATTTACAAAGTATTCTTTTTTCTTATCATTATTAATATAACTATGAAATTTAGCTCCTAGATTTTCTATATCTGATATTTTTATATCTTTCTTAATGGATACTAAAAATACTGTCTTTTTTGAATTAATTTTAAAAGAAAGTAAATCTTTTTTCAAATCACTATTTTTTAATAAATCAGATATGTAAGAAAATTCTAAATTTGATAGATATTTTTTTAAATTGTTAATATTGAATTTTTCATCAACAAATAAGACAAGGTTGGCTAAGTCTTTTTTTGAACTTATTTTTTTGTAATTAATTTGAATAGTCATAAATTTTAAATACACTCTATGCGAGTTGAGTGGTATATAAGAGCTAATTTACTGTATTTCAATGAAAAAAATTGTTTATAAAAAATTATCTAAAGATTGTGTAAATTTTTTCTTATTAGTTGTATTTACCATCAGTATAATTATTTGGGTATTACAGGCAGTTAATTATCTCGATTTTGTTATAGAGGACGGCCACGGTTTTCTCGTATATTTTAAATATACATTACTTAGCTTTCCTAAAATAATTAGTAGAATTTTTCCCTTTGCTATATTTTTGGCATTTTCATACATATTATTAAAATATGAGAATAAAAATGAGCTAGTTATATTTTGGAATTTTGGAATTAAAAAAATTAATTTTATAAATTTTTTTATAAAATTTTCTCTCTGGTTTGTACTTATTAGTTTATTTTTAAATGCTGTAATAACTCCTTTTGCTCAAGATAAAGCTAGATCCTTTATAAGATCATCTAACTTAGATTTTTTTGAAAGTGTTCTCAAACCTAAAAAGTTTATAGATGTTGTTGAAAATTTGACAATCTACTTTGATGAAAAAAATAAAAATGGTGAATTAATAAATATATTCTTAAATGAAAAAACAGATGTTAATAACTCACAAACTACTTTTGCTAAAACTGCAATAGTAAATATAGACAATAATAAAAAAGTATTAACATTATATGATGGCAAATCTATCAATGTCGTAAATGGGAAAATTTCAGAATTCAAATTCTCAAAAACTGATTATAATATTTCAAAATTTTCTACAAAAAGTATGCTAACAAAAAAAAATCAAGAAACTGCAACTAAAGATTTAATTAAATGTGTGCTGATTTTTCACAAATCAACAAATAAAATAAATTTTCCTGAAGACTCTTTGGATAGAAACTGTGGTCTTAAAAACTTAAAAAATATTCATCAAGAATTATATGTTAGATTGATAAAACCTCTATATATAACTTTTCTAATTTCAATTTCACTTTTATTTATATTAAAATCTAAAAGTGACCATTCATTTAATATTAATAAATTTAAGATTTATTCATTTGCTTTTCTTTTTATTATTTTTTTAGAATCATCTTCAAAATTGATAAGCACAAATTTAATACAGAACATATTTCTTTCAATTTTTCCATTAATCTTAACATTAATTATTTATCTCTATTTTGTAATAAAACTAAAAGTTAATAAAGTATGAAAACCTATATTAAATTTTTAATTAACCTTTTTAACATCTCATTATTAAAAATTTTTATTACTTTTTTTATTATCATTTTAATTACAAATATCCTTGAACAAATTGAATTTTTTAAAAATATAGATTTAAGTTTTTTTTATCTTTTCTTTTTGTCTTTATTAAATACACCTTCGGTCTTATTTGAAATACTTCCTTTTATTTTTTTGTTGGGCACTCAAGTATTTTTTATTCACCTTATTGACAAAAATGAACTACAGGTCTTTAAGTACTCTGGTTTAAATAATATAAAAATCATAAAAATTTTAGGTTTATATTCATTCATTCTTGGCATTATTATGGTTATTTTTTTTTATAACGGATCATCTATTTTAAAAAACTCATATCTATTAATTAAAAATAACTATTCAGATGATAATAAATATTTAGCTGTTATCACTGAAAATGGTCTTTGGATCAAAGATGAAATAAATGACAATATAAACATAATTAATGCCCGCCAAGTCAACAATGAATTTTTACTTAATGTTTCCATAACAAAGTTTAATAAAGATTTTGATTTAGTTGAAGTATTACAAAGTGAAAGAGTTGATATTACATCAAAAAAATGGAAAATATTTAATCCAATAACTCTAAAGGGTAATTCACAAAATAATTTGAATGAATTGATATTACATTCAAATTTTGACTTACAAAAAATAAATAGCTTATTTTCAAACCTTTCTTCTTTAAGTATAATTGATTTAATTACATTAAGAAAAAGTTATATGTCTTTAAATTATTCTGTAACTGATATAAATTCTCACTTATTGAAAATTGTCTCTTATCCGCTTTACTTAACTCTAATTACAATTTTTTCTGCTATTATTATGTTTAACATTGGCTACCAAAAAAATACCTTTTTTAAGATTACATTAGGAATTTTTTTGTCTGTAATTATTTACTATATTAATAATTTTTTAAGTGTCCTAGGCACAAATGAAAAAATTCCTGTAACACTTTCAATTTTTTTGCCTTTAATTATATTATCAATAATAAATTTCATCTCTATAATAAAGTTAAATGAAAAATAAATTTATAACTTTCTTTCTTGTGATCTTATTTACTCTATCTAACTTTAGTCGTGTACTTGGAGAAGAATTTATTTTTGAAATTACTGATTTAGAAATTACCGAAAATGGAAATATATATAAAGGCAATAACAGAGGTACAATTAGAACTGATAGTCAGCTTAAATTAATATCAGACAACTTTGAGTATTTAAAAAAAATTAATAGACTGGAAGCAAATGGTGATGTTCAGCTTTTTGATTTAAATAACAACATAACTATTAACGCTCAACAAATTTTTTATCTTAAGAATGAAGAAAAAATTTTCACAATAGGTAAAACATTAATTAAAATTTCAAATAAATACAATATTGAAGGTTTTGATTTAATTCTTTTTAAAAATAAGATGATTTTATCATCTAAAAAAAATGCAATTATTACAGATAATGAGTCTAATACTTATAAACTTGAGCAGTTTCAATACTCTATTAATCAAGAAATTCTTAAGGGTGAAAATATAGTAGCTATAACTAGTGATAAAGAAAATAAAAGTGATAAATTTTTTCTTAAAACTGGTTTTTTTGACTTAAAAAAAAATGAATTTTTAGGAAAAGATATTACTGCAAACTTCCACAAAGATTTATTCGGGGATAACGAGAATGATCCAAGAATAAGTGCAGTTTCAGGATTTGGAGACAAGGTTAATACCTACTTTAAAAAAGGTGTTTTTACATCATGTAAAAAAACAGATAAATGTCCCCCCTGGAAAATTACATCAGATGAAATTCACCATGATAAAATTAAAAAACAGATTAATTATAAAAATGCTTGGTTAGAAATATATGATTTTCCTGTTGTTTACTTTCCTAAATTTTTTCATCCAGACCCATCAGTAAAAAGACAATCTGGTCTTTTAATGCCTGAATTTGGTAGCTCAAATAATCTTGGTAGCTCAGTTTATGTGCCGTATTTTTTGGCCATATCTGATGATAAAGACCTAACAATAAAACCAAGGCTCTTTGAAGATAATAAATTTTTATTTCAAAATGAGTATAGACAAAAAACAAGGAATTCACTTACAATAGCCGATTTTAGCTTTGTTAATGGCCATGACTCTAGTCCTCAAGACAGGGGGGGTACAAGGTCTCATCTTTTCACTAATACGTTAGTAGATTTATCGTTAGACAACTTCAAAAAAAGTATGCTTCAAATTAACTATCAAAAAGTATCGAATGATAACTATTTAAAGCTATTTGATTTAGAATCCCCTCTTCTACTAGATGATAACAGTGTGCTTGAGTCTCAAATTCAATTTGATCTAGAACATGAAAACTATGATCTAACAACCTCATTTGAAATGTACGAAACTTTAAATGGCTCCAATAGCGATAGATATCAATATGTGCTACCTAGTTATGATTTTTCAAAAAATTTTAGTTTGGATAATATTGATGGCAGTTTTAATTTCAATTCATATGGAAATAATACTTTAACTAATACGAATGTTGTTGGATCTACAATTTCAAATGATTTAATTTACTCTGCTTTAAGTAAATTCTTTGATAATGGAATTAAAACAAATTTTGAAATTGCTTTGAAAAATATCAATACTGTTGGTAAAAATAACCCTACATATAAAAATAGTCCACAATCAGAATTAATGAGTGCATATACATACAATGCTTCATTGCCACTAATTAAAAAAAATTCCACAACATTCAATACTTTAGAACCAAAGCTGTCTTTAAGGTTTAGTCCCCATGAAATGAAAAATAATAGAAACGAGTCTAGAAGAATTGATATTAGTAATATTTTTTCTTCTAATCGATTAAGTTTAGGAAACTCATTTGAGTCCGGTGAGTCTGTTACATTGGGCTTAAACTTTAAAAAAGAAAAAGTTAATGTTGATAATAAAATAGATAAAATTGAAGAATATATTGATTTTAAACTTGCTTCAGTTTTTAGATTAGATGAAGAAAAAAATATACCTACAAATAGTACTTTAAATAAAAAAAACTCTAATATATTTGGGGAATTTAATTTTAAACCTACTAGAAATATTTCATTAGGCTACAATTTTTCTTTAACAGATGATTTGAATACTTTTGAATATAATTCATTAATAACTAAAATGGAATTTGGAAACTTTATTACTCAGTTTGATTATTTAGAGGAAAGAGGCGCTGTTGGCAGTACCAATATAATTCAAAATACAACAAAATATAACTTTGATAATCAAAATTCTATATCATTTAATACAAGAAGAAATCGAAAGCTTGATTTAACAGAGTACTATGATTTGGTATATGAGTATAAAAATGATTGTTTGGTTGCAGGTGTAAAATATAAAAAGAATTATTATAACGATGCTGATATTAAACCAGTTGAAGAATTATTTTTCTCTATAACAATTGTTCCACTTGGAACTTTTTCACCAGATAAAATGGCTTTAAAATAAGATTATATGAAAAAGAAAATTTTAATATTTTTATTTGTCACAATATGTGTGCATGCTCAGTCAATTGAAACAAAAATAATTCATAATATTCAAGACGAAATTATAACTAACATTGATATTAAAAATGAATTTAAATATCTTGTGGCTCTAAATAATTCTTTAAAAGAGTTAGATCAAGACAAGATATTAAATATTTCTAACGAATCAATAATAAGAGAGAAGATAAAAAAAATAGAAATATCAAAAAATTTTAAAGAAATAAAATTAAATGAAGACTATTCTGAACTTTTACTAAAAAATATTTATTCAAGGTTAAATTTAAAATCAATAAATGAATTTGAAATTTATTTAAAAGATTATGATTTAAAAATAAGTGATATCGAAAAAAAAATTACTATTGATGCTTTGTGGAATGAACTGATTATAAATAAATATTCATCTAAAGTTGTAATTAATGAGACTGTATTAAAAGAAGAGCTTCTAAAAAATAGCAAAATTCAATCAAAAGAATATCAATTATCTGAAATTATCTTTGAAGTTAAAAACAAAGAAGAGATCGAAAAAAAATATAAAGAAGTTGTTAAAAGCATAAATGAAATAGGTTTTGAAAATAGTGCTGCAACATACAGTTTTTCTGATTCAGCTAAAATTGGTGGTGATATTGGTTGGATCAATGAAAATTCACTTAATAATAATATTAGAAAAAATATAAGCAGCTTAAAAGTGGGAGAATTTACAAAACCTATAATTTTATCAAATGGTATATTAATATTAAAATTAATGGATATAAAAAATTCTGAAACTGCTATTGATATTGAAAATGAATTAAAAAAAGCCATTAACTATGAACGTAACAGGCAGTTGAATCAATATTCAAAAATTTATTATAATAAGATCAAAAAGAATCTAGATTTTAATGGGTAAGGAACCAATAATAATAGTGGGTGGTGAGCCCAACAGTGTTTTTTTAGAAATTTTTTTTAAAAGTTTAAAAACTAATATTTATAAATCACCCTTAATAATCATTATTTCTAAAAAATTACTTCAAGAACAGATGAAAAAATTAGATTTTTATTTCAAAATAAATGATATTGACAAGGAGTTAAAAGATTTCTCCAAACTAACTAATAAAAAAATTAATTTAATTAATGTTGATTATAAATTTAAAAAATGCTTTGAAAAAATTACTAGTAAGTCAAATAAGTATATAGATGAAACTTTTAAAGTTGCTTTAAATTTTATGAAACAAAATAATTTATCCAAATTTATTAATGGTCCTGTTTCCAAAAAGTCTTTTTTAAAAGGAAAAACCTTAGGTATCACTGAATATCTTGCAAAGAAAACCAAAAAAAAAGATTTTGCGATGTTAATATTTAATAAAAATTTATCTGTTAGTCCTCTTACAACCCATCTTGCTTTAAAAGATGTTCATAAAAAAATAACAAAACATAAGATGTTCTCTCAAGTTAACCTGATTAATAAATTTTATAAAACAAAATTTAATAGACTGCCAAGGATTGCTATAACTGGGCTAAACCCCCACTGTGAAAGCAATTTTAAAAATTCTGAAGAAGATAAAGTGATAATTCCAGCTATTAAGAAATTACGATTAAAAAATAATAAAATTAATGGTCCATTTCCAGCTGATACTATCTTTACAAAATTTTTATTAAATAAATATGATGTAATTATCGGCATGTATCATGATCAAGTACTTTCTCCTATGAAGGCTTTATTTGGTTTTGATGCAATTAATATTACTTTAGGCCTACCATTTACTCGTATTTCTCCAGATCATGGACCAAATTATTCAATGCTGGGTAAAAATTTATCTGATCCAAAAAGCTTAATTCAGGCCTTAAAGTTTTTGGATAAATAAGTGTTCGTAAAAGCAAAAAAAAGCCTTGGACAAAACTTCTTAATAGATAGAGAAGTGCTTGAAAAAATTGTATCTATAACCGATATTACTAACAAGGAAGTCTTAGAAATTGGACCAGGTAGTGGAAATCTAACCACATACATTTTAAAAAAGAAACCAAAGAAACTCTATGTTGTAGAAAAAGATGATGATTTAGCCATATTGCTAAAAGAAAAGTTTGATACTGAAATCGAAATCATCAATGATGATATCTTAAAAGTATCTGAAAGTAATATCTCGGAACAAAAACTATCTGTCTTTGGTAATTTGCCTTATAACATTTCAACAGAAATCTTATCTAAATGGATTCTTAATATTGGCTCGAATTTTTGGTTCGATAGTCTCGTTTTAATGTTCCAAAAAGAAGTTGCTGATAGAATTATATCTGAATTTAATAACTCTAATTATGGTAGATTATCAATTTTATCTAGCTGGAAATTAAATGTAAAAAAGATATTAGATATTAAACCACAAAGCTTTTCACCAAGACCTAAAATAGATAGTTCTTTACTTTTATTCACTCCCAAAGAAAATTTTTTTAAATTAAACGATCCTAAAAACCTTGAAAAAATTACTAGGATATTCTTCAGCCAAAGAAGAAAAATGTTAAAAAAACCCTTTAACCAAGTTTTTGATAATGGAAAAGAAATTGCAGAAAAATTTGGTATTGATCTTAATCTTAGACCTCAAAACCTTGAGCCAGAAGTATATTTTAAACTTGTAAAAGAATATGAAGACTTAAGAGGTTAGTTTTTCAACATGTTTTCTAATGAAATCTTTATCGTAGTCTTTCGAGCCATTGTTAATTTCGGCATCAATTAAACTGCTAATTTTAGAATAACATTCTTCTAGATTGTCATTAATAATTACGTAATCATAATTAATCCAGTGCAAAACATCTCTGCTAAATTCTTTCATGCGTTCTTCTACTATCAGTTTATCTTTCATGTCTCTATTTGATAGTCTTTCAAATAGTATTTCTTTACTAGGAGGTAGAATAAAAAAAGTGATTAATTTATAATTTAATTTTTTATTCTTGATTTGATCAGCTCCTTGCCAATCAATGTCAAATATTACATTTTCACCTTTTTCTAATTTTTCAATTACTGGTGTTCTAGTTGTTCCATAAAGGTGATTAAATACTTTTGCATACTCTAAGAATTCTTCATTTTTTATTAAATTTTCAAATTTATCATGATCAACAAAGTAATAATCTTTGTCTGCAATTTCGTTTAGTCTAGGTTTTCTTGTGGTATGAGAAATAGAAATATGAAAATTTTTATTCTTAGAGAGGAGTTTTACTAAAGTTGTTTTACCTGCCCCAGATGGGGATGATAAAATTACCATTATCCCATCTTTTTTTATGGACATTTAATTTCTAGTTTGCTTTTCCTGCTATAAAGTTAACAGCGTCACCTACAGTAAGAATTTTTTCAGCTTCACTATCTGAAATTTCTGAACCAAATTCCTCTTCGAAAGCCATTACTAACTCAACTGTATCTAAACTATCTGCTCCAAGGTCATCTATGAAGCTTGAATCGTCTAATACTTTAGCTTCATCAATACCTAAGTGATCTGCTACAATTTTTTTAACTTTGCTTGAAATATCTTCTGACATAATGTTCCTTTTTGTTATATTTCGTTATTAGTTCAAAAAGTAGTTTTGTCAACCCAAATACATGCCTCCATTAACATGTAATGTTTCTCCATTAATATAGTCTGACTGATCTGAGCTTAAGAAATTAACTGCATTAGCAATATCTTCAGGTTTACCCAGTCTATTAGATGGAATTTTAGCAATTATTGTTTCTTTAAATTTTTCATCTATTTGATCTGTCATAGCAGTGCTTATAAAGCCTGGGGATATGCAATTAACATTAATATTTTTTTTTGCATATTCAATAGCTAAGCTTTTTGACATTGCAACTATACCTGCTTTAGATGCAGTATAGTTAGCTTGTCCAACATTACCAGTATGCCCAACAACAGAAGTTATATTGATAATTTTTCCAGATTTATTTTTAAGCATTTTTTTAATCGAATATTTACACATTAGAAATGTAGAAGTTAAATTAATATTTATCACTTTTGACCACTCTTCTAAGCTCATTCTAATTGTTAAATTATCTTTTGTAATGCCTGCATTATTAACAATACAATCTAATGATCCACCTAGCTCTTTGGTAGCATTTTCTATAAATTCTTCGATTTTATCATGTTGAGAAATATCAAATTTAAGTATTTTTATATTATTAAATTTTTCTTTTAACTCTTCTAGTTTTTCAATTCTTGTACCAGTAGCTAAAATATTTGCACCATTTTGGTTTAACTTCTCAACTATTGAATTGCCAATTCCACCTGAAGCACCTGTGACTATAATATTTTTATCTTTTAAACTACTCATTGATATTAATTAACTTTATATCTTCTTCTGAATTTATTGCACTAACTTTAACATTTTTATCAATTCTCTTTATTAATCCTGATAAAACTTTGCCTGGTCCTATTTCAATAAACTCTGTAACACCCTTCTCAATCATTAATAAAACACTCTCACGCCAACGAACACTACTTTCTATTTGCTTAACTAGTAATTCTTTTAGTTCATTCGAATTAGATATTTCTTTTCCTGTTACATTTGAAATAAGGATGTTTTTAGGTTCATTAAAATTTAATTTTGCTATTTCTTCTTTCATCACAAGTGTTGCATTATTCATCAATTTACAATGAAACGGAGCACTAACTGGTAATTTAATATTTTTAATATTTGAAGCTTTCAAATCAACCATAATTTTCTCCAGGTCTTCAATTTTTCCACTTAAAACGATCTGACCTACAGAATTGTCATTTGCTATAAAGCATTCGTATTTATCTTTATTCTCATCAATAATTTTTTTTATTATTTCAATTTCAGAGCCCAAAACTGCAACCATTCCACCCACTCCTTTTGGAACAGAGTTTTGCATCGCACTACCTCTAATTTTTAATATCTTTAAAGTATCTGAAAATGACAATGACCCAGCTGCAGTTAATGCCGAATATTCTCCTAAAGAATGTCCTGCATAAAATTTTGCTTTATCTAAATCGATTTTAAACTCTTCTTTGATTAACCTAAATATTGAATAACTGAGCAAAAATATTGCTGGCTGTGTATTTTCAGTTAAGTCTAATTCTTCCTTAGGACCATTTAAGATAAGGTTTGATATTGAGAAACCAAGAGTATCATCTGCTTCCTTGAATAGATCTTGAACTAAGCTATATTTAGCATGTAGGTCTTTACCCATTCCTACTAATTGTGAGCCTTGACCTGGAAAAATAACAGAAAACATTTAAATATCTAAAGTTTATTATGGTTTTAAGTGTTGTAATTCAATAATTATAATAGTATATCCTCACTTTTTATTAAAGAACAATTATGAATTTATACGAACACACAATAGTTGCTAGACAAGATACTAGCCCAGCACAAGTTAAGCAATTAACTGAAAAATATTCTAAAATAGTTGAAAAAAATGAAGGAGAAATAGTGCAAACTGAAGATTGGGGTTTGTTAAATTTAGCTTACATTATTAAAAAAAATAAAAAAGGCATCTATATGCACTTTAAGATTAAAGGTCCTGGAAAAATTATTGATGAATTAGAAAAAAATGAAGCAATTGATAAAAATCTTCTAAGATATATGACAGTAAGGGTTAAAAAATTTAATTTAGAGGCTAAATATTTTTCAAAGAAAGATGAATACGAAAAAAAAGAATATAAAAAAGAATTTAATAGAGACTAATTATGCCATCAAAAAAAAGAGCAGGAAATAAAAAAAAAGGAAGTCAAAGTAACTTTGCAAAACTAAGTATTTTTCAACCTAATAAATACAAATTTAAGAAAACTTGCCCTTTATCTGCAAAGGGTGCTCCAGAAGTTGATTATAAAAACATCAGATTGTTAAAAAAATATATGTCTGAAAATGGTAAAATTTTACCATCAAGAATTACGAATGTTTCACAAAAAAAACAAAGAGAGCTTTCTCTATCTATTAAGAGAGCTAGAAATTTAGCGTTAATTTAAATGAAAGTTATACTTTTAGAAAATTTAAGAAGAATTGGATCTATTGGAGAAATTATAGATGTTAAAAGAGGGTTTGCTAGAAACTTCTTAATATCAAACAAAAAAGCTCTTTATGCCTCAAAAGAAAATATTGCAGAAGTTGAAAAGATTAAATCTGAGCTAAGTAAAAAAGATACTGAAAAGAAAAAAGAAGCTCAAAAAATTTCTGAACAAATTAACAATAAAGAATATGAAATTAAAAAATTAAGTACTGAAAATAAAGAATTGTATGGATCAGTTAAACCAACTGAAATTTCAAAACTGATATTAGAAAATGACAAACTAGATATTAAACCTTCAATGATACAACCAATAACTGAAATTAAATCAATTGGTAAATTTAAGGTTAAAATTATTCTACACTCTGAAGTAGATTCTGAAATTACTATTAATGTAGTTACAGCTGATACTATTCAATAATTATACAATTTTTTCCCCAGCATATATTTGTTATTTTTTTAAATCTTAATTGAGATAAGATTTCTTCATGGAAAATAACCTCAGCTTAGTTAAAGATACTTTTAAAGAACTTCCAAACAATATTGAAGCAGAGCAGGCTGTAATTGGATCTATACTAGTTCAAAATGAAACATTTGATGAAATAAATACTATTGTTTCTAGTGTTAACTTTTATGACCCAATGCATCAAAGTATTTTTTCAGCAATTGAAAGCCTAATTTATAAAGGGATGCTTGCAAACCCCATAACTTTAAAAAATTATTTTGAAAATGAAAAGGATGAATTAAATGTTCCTGAGTATTTAGTAAAAGTTACAAAATTTTCTACTCCTCCAAGACAAGCAATAGAATATTCAAGAATAATTTATGATATGTTCGTGAGACGTGAATTAATTAAGATATCTGAAAATACTATTGACGCTGCAAAACTAAATGCACTTGATGTTAATGGGCAAAATATAATTGAAAATTCAGAAAGGTTATTATTTGATCTTGCTGAAAAAGGTTCTTTCAATTCATCACTTATTAAATTTGATGAAGCGATGAAACAAACTATTGAGATGGCCTCAGCTGCTTATCAAAATGATGAAGGCATTGTGGGTGTTCCTACTGGTCTAAGAGACCTAGATGATAGACTGGGTGGGCTTCATAATTCAGATTTAATTATTATTGCAGGTAGACCTTCAATGGGTAAAACTGCTTTAGCAACAAATATAGCTTTTAATGCTGCTCAAAAACTACAAGAAAGTGGAAAGAAATCTGCAGTAGCTTTCTTCTCATTAGAGATGTCTTCTGAACAATTATCAACTAGAATTTTAGCAGAACAATCTAGAATTAAATCAAACGATATAAGACGTGGAAGAATTTCTGATGAGCAATTTGATAAATTTATTGAGACATCAAAGAATATTTCTGAACTTCCTTTGTATATAGATGAAACGCCAGCTATCAGTATCGCTGCTATGAGCAACAGAGCAAGACGTATTAAAAGATTATTTGGTTTAGATTTGATTGTTGTAGATTACATTCAATTGATGAGAGGATCTGGAAATAATAGAGATGGTAGAGTTCAAGAAATTTCTGAAATAACTCAAGGACTTAAGGCAATGGCAAAAGAACTTAAGCTTCCAGTAATTGCTCTATCACAGTTGTCAAGAGCAGTAGAACAAAGAGATGATCATAAGCCCCAGTTATCAGATTTAAGAGAGTCTGGATCAATTGAACAAGATGCTGACGTTGTAATGTTTGTATATAGAGAGGCCTATTACTTAGAGAGAAAAGAGCCTAGACCTGCAACTGTTGAGCATGCTGAATGGCAAGCAAAAATGAATGAAGTATCAAATCTAGCAGAGCTAATTATTGGAAAACAAAGACACGGTCCAACGGGTAATGTTATGGTAGAATTTGAAGCAATGTTTACCAAATTTAAAGATACTCAAATTAACTAATATCCAATATATTAGCTGTGAATGCTTTCTCTATTTTATCAAAATATTGTTTTAAAAAATCCTAAATCAATTTTTATATTACTGTTAATTACTCTCTTAAGTTTTGGGTATTTTTCTAAAGATTTTAGACTAGATGCCTCATCTGATACTTTGTTAATTGAAGGGGATCCCGATCTTGAATACTTGAAAGAAGTCACTGAAAGATATGGCTCTAAAGAGTTTTTAATCTTAACTTATTCTCCCAATGAGGGAATGGTTACTGAATCTTCTATTAATAATCTTTTAAGTTTAAAATATAAAATCCAAAGTCTAGATTGGGTTCATAGTGTTATTACACTACTTGATATCCCTTTATTAAATAATTCAGAAGCACCTCTTCAAGAGAGACTAGAAAGTTTTAAAACTTTAAAAGATGAAGGTGTTGATACTGAAAGAGGATTTAATGAAATATTAAATAGTCCAGTTTTTAGAAATTTTGTAATAAGTGAGGATGGTAAAACAAGTGGCATTATTGTTTATATAAAAAAAGATGAACTAAAAGATATTGAAAATAAATCAGCTCAAGAAATTGAAGAATATAAAAATACTTTAAAAAAGAAAAATCATGAAAATATCACCCAAATAAGAGAGGTTATTAAGTCCTATGGAGATGTTGGAAAAATATACTTAGGAGGTATTCCAATGATCACTGATGACATGATGTCATTTATTAAAAGTGATATTATTGTTTTTGGTCTAGGAGTTCTTTTATTTATTATTGCTACTCTGTGGTTTATATTTAGAAAACTAATATGGATTATTGTTCCAATTAGTAGTTGCTTTTTTTCAGTTTTAATTATGACAGGTCTACTTGGCCTTCTAGGCTGGAAGGTTACCGTTATATCCTCAAACTTTATTGCTTTAATGTTAATTCTAACTATGGCAATGAATATTCATATGAGTACCCGGTTTCTACAATTAAGAGAAGATTTTCCAAATTTAGATAATTTAAAAATTATTATAATGACAACTAGCAAGATGTTTTGGCCTATTATTTATACAGTTCTTACAACTATATGTGCTTTTCTATCTTTAGTATTTAGTGGAATAAAACCTATTATTGATTTTGGCTGGATGATGACCTTAGGATTAATAACCTCTTTTATAATCACATTTACTTTACTCCCTACTCTATTGAGCTTTATGTCTAGTAATAAAGTAAAAATTAAAGAAGATGCAGACTCTAAAATTACTTCTTTTTTTGGTAAAATTTCTATTAACAATAAAAGTATAATTTTTTTAGTAACAGGTTTGGTTATTGCCTTAAGTGTTGTTGGCATAAGTAAGCTTGAAGTTGAAAATAGTTTTATAAATTATTTTAATAAAAATACTGAGATTTACAAAGGTATGAAACTTATTGATGAAAAACTGGGTGGCACGACACCTTTAGAAATTATATTAAAATTTCCAGAAAATATCATAGTAGAGACTACCGAAGATGATGAATTTGAAAGCTGGGATGATGAAGGTAGTAAAGATGATGAAAAATACTGGTTTACAAAAGACAAAATTGAAAAAATTCAAAATATTCATAATTATTTAGATAATCTTCCTGCAGTTGGAAAGGTTTTATCATTTAGTTCAATTATTGAAGTTGCTACACAGTTAAATAATAACAAGCCCCTTGGAACCTTAGAAATGGGTGTGCTTTATTCAAAAATTCCAGAAACTATAAAAAAAGATATTATAGACCCTTATATATCCATAAAAGATAATGAAGCTAGGATAAGCCTTAGAATTATTGACTCACAGGATGGTTTAAGAAGAAATGATTTAATAAACCAGATAAATTTTGATCTAGAAAATAAGCTAAAACTTAACAAAGAGGAATTTAAGTTAGCTGGAGTTTTAATTTTGTTTAATAATTTACTCCAAAGTCTTTTTAAATCTCAAATACTCACATTAGGTTTAGTAATGGTTGGAATTTTTGCAATGTTTATGATTTTGTTTAGAAATTTCAAACTATCTCTTATTGGTGTTGTTCCTAATTTTATTGCAGCTTTCTTTATTTTAGGAATTATTGGCCTGCTTGGAATACCCCTTGATATGATGACTATTACTATTGCTGCAATCACAATAGGGATCGCAGTAGATAATAGTATTCACTACATTTATAGGTTTAAAGAAGAGTTTTTAAAAATTAAAGACTATAACAAAACACTAAAAGTTTGTCATTCAACAGTGGGTGTTGCAATCCTAAATACTTCAATAACCATTGTCTTTGGGTTTTCAATTTTGGTTTTCTCTAAATTTATACCCACAATTTATTTTGGTGTGTTTACTGGTTTAGCAATGTTACTTGCAATGATTTCAGTATTAACTTTACTGCCCTCTCTTATTTTAATAAGTAAACCATTCGGAAAATAATATTATTATGCTTGATGCTTTAAAAGATTTTTATCAAGCAGTGTCTTTAATAGATCTAATATTTCTAATCATTACAATTTTTTCAGTTATCAAGTGTTATAGTAAAGGTTTTGTTTTAAGTTTATTGTCAGCTTCAAAATGGGTATTGGCTTATGTTGTAACTTTACTTCTTTTTCCAAAAGCTAAGCCTTATTTTAAAAACATAATCGATAATGAATATGTTTTAGATATTGCGCTCGGCATAACTATCTTTATTTTAGTGATCTTTGTTATTCTTATTACAAATAAAGCTATTAGTAAGACGGTAAAATTTGTTGGTCTTGGAAGACTCGATTCCTTATTTGGGTTATTTTTTGGATTTATCCGAAGTTATGTAATCTGTATTTGTTTATTTTCAGCTGTAGATATTGTGTATAATTATAGTAAATGGCCAATTAATACTGATAAATCATACACCTTCCCATATATTGAAAAAGGTAGTAATTATTTATTGAAAGAGTTTCCAAATGAAAAAAACTATCAAGATTCCAAAGAAAAAATTCAAGATTTATAATCCCAAATTAAAAGAAGAATGTGGTGTCTTTGGTGTAAGTAACAATAAAGATTCAGCCGCACTAACCGCTTTAGGATTGCATGCTCTACAACATAGAGGTCAAGAAGGTTGTGGAATAGTTACATTTGATGGAAAAAAATATTATTCTGAAAAAAGATTTGGCTTAGTTGGAGATAATTTTAATAAAGAGAAAGTGTTAAATAGTTTGCCTGGTGATTATGCTATTGGTCATAACAGATATAGTACAACTGGTGAAAACACTTTAAGAAATATACAGCCTTTTTTTGCAGATACAAATGCTGGAGGTATCGGTGTAGCTCATAATGGAAATTTAACTAATTCAATAACTCTTCGAAATAGATTGGTTCAAGATGGTGCAATATTTCATACTACATCTGACACAGAAACAATTGTTCAATTAATTGCTAAATCAAAAAGAAACAAAACAATTGATAAAGTTATAGATGCCATATTCCAAATACAAGGTGGTTACGCGCTTGTCATGTTAACACAAAATACTTTAATTGGTGTAAGAGATCCTCATGGTATCAGACCATTAGTGATTGGGAAAATCAAAGATAGCTATGTCTTTGCTTCTGAAACATGTGCGCTAGATATAATTGGTGCAAAATATATTCGAGATGTAGAAAATGGTGAGGTTGTTTATATAGAAAATAATGAACTAAAAAGCATTAAACCCTTCCCTGCTAGAGAAGTTCGTCCGTGTGTTTTTGAGTATATTTATTTTGCAAGACCAGACAGTTTACTAAATGGTAAATCTGCTTATGAACATAGAAAGCAATTTGGAATTGAACTTGCAAAAGAAAACAAAATCAAAGCAGATATTGTAGTTCCTGTACCAGACTCTGGTAATGCAGCAGCCCTTGGTTTTGCTCAACACTTAGGAATTAACTTTGAATTAGGTTTGATTAGAAATCATTATGTTGGTCGAACCTTTATTGAACCTAGTCAAAAAATTAGAAGTCTTGGTGTGAAATTAAAATTAAATGCAAATCAATCAACTATTAAAAATAAAATAATTATTTTAATAGATGACTCGCTTGTAAGAGGGACAACTTCTCATAAAATTGTGAAAATGTTATATGATGCAGGAGCCAAAGAAGTTCATGTAAAAATTGCCTGTCCGGAAATTAGATTTCCTGATTTTTATGGTGTTGATACTCCTACTAAAAAAGAGTTACTTGCTGCAAATAAAACTAATGATGAAATTTGTGAATATATTGGTGCTAAATCATTAGATTTTTTATCTTTAGAAGGTGTTTATAGAGCAATGGGTTTTAACAAAAGAGATAATAATTATCCTCAATTAACAGATCATTATTTTACAGGTGAATATCCTGTTAAACCTATAGATGAATTAGGGGATGATAAAATTACTCAATTATCATTACTAAGCACCGCTTCAAACAACTAAAGCAACCAATACAAAATTTTCAAACAGAAGAGTTAAACATAAAGACTTTAAAATGAACTTTAAATCCTTATATATAAATCAATGATCACTCATAAAGAACATATAATCAAATATTTTGAGTCTGGAATTAAAGATGTTAAAAATTTTAAAATTGGCATTGAACATGAAAAATTTTTATTTGATGAAAAAACAAACAAAAGAGTAGATTACCCTACTATCCTTAAAATGTTTTCACTTCTAAGTGAATTTGGCTGGAAGCCAATAATGGAAAAAGAAAATATTATTGGGTTACAGAAACAAGGAAAAAGTATTACTCTTGAACCTGGAAATCAAATTGAGTTATCAGGTGATAAACTAAATAATATCCATGAAGCATGTGCTGAGTCTCATGATTATTTATTTGAGTTACAGCAAGTAACAAAAAAATTAAATTTAAAAATTGTTAGTGCTGGTTTTGATCCAATTTCAACCCTTAGTGAAGTTCCTAATAATCCAAAACAAAGATATCAAGTAATGACTAAGGATATGCCTAATGGTGGTTCTTTAAGCTTAGATATGATGTATAGAACTTGTGGTACGCAACTTAACCTGGATTACGATTCTGAAAAAGATTTTATTAAAAAGTTTAAGATAGTTAATTCTATAGTTCCAATATCTATTGCCCTTTTTGCAAATTCTTCAATAATTGAAAAAAAAAATAGTGGTTTCAGTTCTTATCGTTCTAAAGTTTGGCAAGAAACATCGAGAGGAGGTTTACCTGAAGTTTTTTTTGATAATATGGATTTTGAAAAATATGCAGATTTTTCAATAAACTTTCCTTTATTATTTATTCAAAACGAAAAAGAATATTTATCAGGAAGCAATTATTCATTTTCAGATTTCATGAATGGAAAAATTAGTGAAATTAATAACAGGCTTCCAACCGAAGACGATTTAACCACTCACCTAAGTACAATTTTTACAGAAAATAGACTTAAGAAATATATAGAGTTAAGATCAATGGACACTTGTGGTTGGGATTGTTTGTGTTCTGGACCTGCTTTTAATACTGGAATATTATATGGAAATTTAGATGAGGCTTACGAATTAATTTCTAAGTGGGATAAGAATAAAATAATTAATGCCTACCTAGAAGCACCTAAAAAAGGGTTTAACACTGAGTTGATGGGAAAAGACCTATTACATTGGTCATCCTTGCTCCTTGGGATTTCTAGAAAAGGATTATTAAACAGAGACATTTTGAGTAAATCTAATGATAATGAGGCTAAGTTTTTAAATCACTTAGATAAACTGATTGATAATAAGACAACAAACGCAGATCATATGATAGATAAATTTTCTAAGAATGAAAATTTAAACGATTTATATGACAAATAAGATAGTTGCAATTCAAGGTGATCATCCTTCAAAACTAAAGCCTCTAACGGATACTAGTATATTTCTAGCCATTGAAGCACAAAGGTTAAAATACAAAATTTTTTATTATGAACCTAAAGACCTCTCAATTATTAACGATAAGGTCGTAGCGAATGGATTTTACGTAGAGTTTAATTATTCAAATAAGCGTTTTTTTAAAATATTAAACCAACAAAAACTAGAACTTGCACAATGTAAGTATATTTTAATACGTCAAGATCCTCCTTTCAATTTAGAATATATTTCAACAACTTACATTTTAGATAAGATAAAAAATAAAGTTAAAATTATTAATAATCCAACCTCTATTAGAAATATCTCTGAAAAACTATACTCAACATCTTTTCAAAAATATATGCCAGATACAATTTTCACAAAAGATATAAATGAAATTAATAAGTTTTTTTCTAAAAATAAAAAAATGATTATAAAACCTATTCATAGTTTTAGTGGCAATGATATTCACTTATTTCAAAATAAAATAAATACGAAATTGATTACAAATTTCATAAAAAAACATGGACATATTATGTGTCAAAAGTTTTTACCTAAAATTAAGTTTGGAGATAAAAGAGTTTTTATAATTAATGGCAAAGTTTGTGGTGCGATCTCTAGAGTTCCAAAAAAAGGATCTTTCTTAAGCAACATGAGTAAAGGAGCGATACCTATCTCAGTTAAATTAACAAAATTAGAAAATAAAATTTCAAATATAATTGGTAAAGATCTTAAAAAAAATGACATCTATTTTTCTGGTATTGATTTTATCGACCAAAAATTAAATGGAGATATTAATGTAACCTCTCCTACAGGATTAAAATCTTTTTATGATCTTACAAGCATTAATCTTGCAAAAACATTTTGGAAAGGATTAAAAGCTTGAACAAATTATCCGACCAGCAAAAAGGATCTTTACTCGCATTTGTTGCAGTAATGTTTATTACTCCCGATAGTTTATTTATAAGACTTTCTAATGTTGATACTTGGGGGCTTGTTTTTTATCGAGGCCTTATTCCTTTCATCACTGTATTTTTAGGAATGTTATTAATTTATAAATTAAATTTCTTTAAAATGCTTTTTTCAAGTGGCTATCATGGCTTACTTTATATTGGTACTTTCTCTGTAACCAATATTACCTTTGTTGTTTCAATACAAAATACCAATGTTGCAAACACATTAGTTATGATTGCAATGGCTCCTATGTTATCTGCAGTGCTTGGTGCAATATTTTTAAAAGAATTGCCTGATAGAAAAACATGGATTACAATATTTGTAACTTTTACTGCTGCTATTTATATATTCTACGATTCAATACAATTAGGTAACTTTTTTGGAGATATATTAGGCCTAATAACTGCTTTAGGTTTGGCAGTTGGAGCAGTTACTATTAGATCCGCAAAGGATAAAAACTTAATCCCAGCAGCTGTTGTTGGAAAATTAATTGTAGCAATGTTTGCACTTCTGTTCATTGAAAGCTTTGCACTAGTTGATAGTGATCTAATTATTGTTCCTTTAATGTGTGTTATGTGTGTTGCTATACCTTTTGTGCTAGTGACTATAGCTCCAAGGTTCATACCTGCAGCTGAAGTAAACCTATTCTTCTTACTAGAGACTATAATTGGTCCTATTTGGGTGTGGTTAATTATTAAAGAACAACCCAGCCTTGAGACTATCCAGGGTGGTGCCGTTATCATCACAGCGATTGCCATTCACTCTTTTATTAAACTAAGAAATTCATAATTTTATCATAATAAAGACTTGATTTACATCTAGATCGCAAATAAGTACGGTCAGTTTTATGAATAAAGTTTTAAAGAACTCTTGGGCATTGTTTTTAGGTATTGGGTTCTTAATGATGGCCTATGGATTTCAAGGGTCCCTATTAGGTGTAAGGGCTGTTCAAGAACAATTTAGTCTAACGGCAACTGGGTTTATGATGTCAGGTTATTTTGTTGGGTACTTTATAGGTGCAATGACAATTTCTAATCTTATTTCCAAAGTAGGTCATATTAGAGTTTTTGCAGCTTTTGCGTCTTTAGCATCTTTGGTTATCTTGGTTCACTCAATATTTATTAATCCTTATGTATGGTTTATTCTAAGAGTTTTAACAGGAATAAGTATGGTTTGTATTTATACTGTTGCTGAAAGTTGGTTGAATGACAGATCAAGCAATAAAAATAGAGGAAGTATTTTATCGATTTATATGGTTATTTTATATGGATCAATGGGTATAGGAATGTTTTTATTGAACTTTAGTAGACCTGAAAATTATCAACCCTTTATATTGGTTTCAATTATTACGTCTCTTGCCCTTATACCTATTCTCTTAACTAAAAAAAAACCACCTACATTTAAAAAAATTCAAGGTATGCCTTTAAAAGAACTTTATGAAACTTCACCATTTGGAATGGTAAGTGCTCTTTTTTATGGAACAATCCAGTCTGCACTATTTACATTGTTAGCAGTATATGCGGCCTCAATGAATTTTACTATTTTTCAAATATCACTTGTGACTTTTCTTTTAGCAATTTCTGGTGCTATCTCTCAATATCCTATTGGAAAACTTTCTGATAAATATGATAGGAGAAAAGTAATAATAATTTCAACATTTGGTGCATCTTTATTTGCTTTACTTGCTATTCTATCATCAGGTCAGATGTACTTACCTGGTGAACTTGCCACAAGTAAAGTATGGTTTTTTATTTTTTTAATTTTATTTTCAATTTGTAGCTTACCAATGTTCTCTTTGATTTGTGCGCACACTAATGACTATATACCAAAAGAAAAATTTGTAGCAGCTGGAGCTGGTATACAATTTACATTTGGCTTGGGTGCTATGAGTGGTCCATTCCTTTGTTCAATATTTATGAATATTGTTGGCTCTAATGGTTTTTTTGTATTTTTACTTTTCTTTCATGCTTTAATAGGTGTGTTTGGTATCTACAGAATGAGGGTTAGAGAAACAGTTGAAAATCCTGATTCTCAGTTCGTTGCTATGCCATCTACTATCACGCCAGCCGGAATCGAATTAAATCCTACTACCGAACATATTGATGAACCTTATTCTGATAAAGTAAAAGAAATACTGGATAGAAAAGGTGTTGAATATAAAAAAAACTGAGATAATTCCACCAATAACTAGTCTTTAAGCATATTGACCTGCCACATATCCAGAAGACCAAGCCCATTGAAAATTATAACCACCTAAATGACCAGTAACATCTACAACTTCTCCGATAAAAAATAATCCAGGGTGTTTATTGGACATCATTGTTTTAGAAGAAATTTCTTCAGTATCAATACCACCCAAAGTTACTTCAGCAGTTCTATAACCTTCGGTTCCTATTGGATTTATCACCCACGCGTTTATAGAATTACTCAAACTAGTTAATACTTTGTTGGATAATTCACATATATTTCCATTAACATTATTTTCATTACAAATTATATGAGCTAACCGTTTAGGGAGAATTTCAGAAACTATAATGCCTATATCTTGTTTAGGACTAGAGATCTTTCTATCATTTAGAAATTTATCTACATCAAGTTTTGGTGATAAATTAACTTTGATATTATCTCCTAATTTCCAATAAGAAGAGATCTGCAATATAGAAGGTCCACTCAAACCTCTATGAGTAAATAACATTCCTTCCTCAAAAAAAGTTTTTTTAAATGAAACAACTGCTTCAACAGATAATCCAGTAAGTTCCTTACAAATTGCTAGTATTTTTTCACTAAATGTTAAAGGAACTAGTGCAGGTAATGTTTCAATAACTTTTAAACCAAATTTTTGAGCAATATCATAGCCAAATTTACTTGCTCCAATTTTTGGAATAGATAAACCACCTGTTGCAACAATTAATGACTGACAGAAGTATTTATCACTTCCAACAACTATAAAATATTTATCATCTTGTTTGTCTATATCATCAATAGTTGTATCTTTTTTTAAAACTACTTTTGCCATCTCACATTCTAAAAGTAGCATATCTATAATTTGTTGAGCACTTTCATCACAAAAGAGCTGTCCTAATTTTTTTTCATGAAATTTAATATTATGTTTCTTTATTAAATCTATGAAATTATTTTGGGTGTATTGTTTTAAAGCTGATATTACAAATTTAGGATTGTTTGAAATAAACTTACTAGGATGAGTATGTATGTTGGTAAAATTACATCGTCCACCACCTGATATTCTAATTTTTTCTCCTATCTTTTTTGCATGATCAACTAAAAGTACTTTACGTCCCCGTTTGCCAGCTTCTATGGCACTCATCATACCAGCGGCACCCGCACCTACTACAATAACATCAAATTGTTCTGTCATGGATTAATAATAAAGTTTAATAATGTGGGGGTTTTTTATCAATCATAACCATACCCGCTTCATCACTGCTCTCTAATTCGTTAATTCTTTTTTCAAGATTTGAAACTTGTTTTTTTAAAACTGATACTTCTTTTTGTTGAGAATACATTTCATCACTCATTTGCGATATTTCATTTTGAAGAAAGCTGATCTGTTCTTCTAATTTTTTGACTAAATCTTCCATATAATTACAACTTAAAAGAGTTTCAAAATAAATCAAATAGTCAATTATGAAAATTTTTGTTAAGGTCAATTCATTAGATAATAAAAAATTATGCCTTCATTTGATGTAATCAGTAAAGTTAGTTACCCAGAGTTTGATAACGCTCTTGCAAACTGCCTTAGAGAAATTGGTAATCGATTTGACTTTAAAGGACTTCATATCTCAATTGAAAGAAAAGATAAGATTATCACCACCTTAGCTCCCGATGAGCTAAAATTAAAACAAGTTAATGAATTATTACAGGTTCATCTTATACGACGAAAGGTAGATCCAAGAGTATTATCAGTTAAAAATTCAGAAAATGCTGCAGGTTCATCAATTAGACAAGTTAGTGAACTCCAAGAAGGTATTAGCCAAGAAAATGCTAAAAAAATTATTGCTGAAATAAAAAAACTAAAACTTAAAATTCAGATAAAAATTCAAGGTGAAGAGTTACGTGCTGAAGGAAAAAAAAGAGATGATCTTCAAGAAACAATGTCAGCAATAACTGCTATTGATATTGGTCTTCCCGTAGAATTTGTAAACTTTAGAGATTAATCTCATTTTGATGAACAAAGAAAACGCAAGTAAACTCTGGAAAATTATTCAGGAAGCTGGCGATTATTTACGGGAGCAGCGGTTCAACCTATCCCACATTAACCTACACTAAACTACAGTACTTATGCGGATAATAAAAAGTTAGCTTAAAATAAATCGCTTAAAGACTCATCAATTTAATTAAAAAACTTGATCTTAAACTTGTAGAAAAAGAGATAAATCAAATAGTCAATTCTAGAGGTTTTTGATAACATTTTATTATGAAAAATATTATAGGTTTAATATTGCTTGCCTTATTTTTACAAGGTTGCGAAACAACTAATACTTCAGGTGGAAATATAAATATTACTGGAGAAACCAGTAGAATAGCAGCAGTTAATATAAATTTTGTAAAAAACAAGAATTGTAAGTACATTAAATCTACAAAGCACACACACGCTGGCTGGTCATCGTTCAACGCTGACATAATAAAAAATAGAATTAAAATTGCAAATGAAGTTGTAAGTTTAAATGCTACTCATTTTGTGGTAACTGGAGAATTTAAAGATGGTATGTTGCCTGACTCGAGGACAAAAGTATCATCGACAGCGGATATCTATGATTGTAAGCAAAAAGAAAAAATTCTAATCGCTGAAAAGGAAGAACCAAAAGAAGTTGAACCTAAAGAAAGTAAACCAAAGATAAGTCTTGACGATAATAAGATTGTACCAGCAGGATCTGGATCAGGTTTTTTTATATCTAAAAATGGTTATTTGATAACCAATTATCATGTAGTAGATGGGTGTGATTTTAATAAAGTCCATTTAAATGGTGAACAGCTTGAAACAAATATAGTTGCCGTTGATAAGGCTAATGATATAGCTTTATTAAAAATAAATAGAAATTTTGATACTTTTTTTTCAATTTCTAATCAAGATGTTTCGTTACTAGAAGATGTGATTGTAGCAGGTTATCCATTAGGTAAAAGCATCAGCTCTTCAATTAAAACTCACAAAGGTGTCGTAACATCTTTATCGGGGGTAGGAGATAATTTTTCAAATTTTCAAACAGATGCATCTATTAATCAAGGCAATAGTGGAGGACCAATAATAAATCAAAATGGTAATATTGTAGGAATTGCTGTTGCAACTTGGGTAGAAGAAGGTGTCCAGGGTGTTCATTTTGGAATTAAATCCTCAACATTAAAAACTTTTGTACGCTCTAATAACGTAAGTCTTTCTCCACAAAAAAATAAAGAGCTTACAAATAAAGAATTAGGAAGTTTAATTTCAAAAAGTACAGTGTATTTGGAATGTCACATGACAGTTGCAAAGATTAAAAAAATGATTGCAGAAGCAGAAAATCAAAAAGCATTTTTTAAGGATTATCAATAGCCACGCCTTAGGCTTCTTGAATATTGTTATAGGATTTTATAGGATAACTTGTAGAAAACTTGTAGCAGAAGAGATAAAACAAAAAATAGGTTAATGTGAATAAAGAAAACGCAAGTAAACTGTGGAAAATGATACAGGAAGCTGGCGATTATTTACTAGGTCAGTTACCAAGCCATCCAAATCATCCTAAAGGAAGAAACCCCTACGCTCATGTTGCTTTATGTGTCAAAGAGAAGTTTGAGAACTCTTATAAAGATATACCTGACGAACAATTTGATGAAGTTGTTAAATATATTGAATTTTTAAAACAAAATCCTAGTTAGATTTTTTTAAGGTCTCTAATAATTGATCCACATCGCTCTCTTGAGTATTCCAGGCAGCAACTAATCTTACTGCTTGTCCATCAAGCTCATCTTCATTCATTTTGTAGCCTTCAGAATTTAAATGCTCAATCATATTTCTTGGAAATTTTGCAAAAACTTCGTTTGCTTCTGTTGGGTATGCTAGTTTGATACTATTATGTTTTGCTAATCCTTCACTTAATTTTTTTCCCATCTTATTTGCATGTCTTGCATTTCTTAGCCAGACATCATTTGAAATATATGCATCAAGCTGAGCAGATACAAAACGCATCTTAGACAATAAATGCCCTGCTCTTTTCATTAAAAAAGCAATATTACCAACTAGATCTTTATTAAAAAAAATAATTGCCTCTGCTGCAAGACAACCATTTTTGGTTGCTCCAAATGATAAAACATCAATGCCTGATTTCCAGGTCATCTCAGCAGGAGTACAATTTAATGCAGTTAAAGCGTTTGCAAATCTTGCTCCATCCATGTGCATGTTTAAGTTATGCTTATGTGTAATTTCAGAAATCTTTTTAATCTCATCTAATTGGTATACTTCTCCAGTTTCACAAACTTGAGTAATGCTTACTGAAGCAGGTTGAGTATGATGCACAATGCCTTTACCAGTAATAGCTTTATCTAATTCTTCGGGTGTTATTTTTCCATTAATCCCATTTAAAGTAACTAATTTTCCACCCCCTGTATAAAACTCAGGTGCCCCACATTCATCTGTATTAATATGAGAAAGTTTATGACAATAAATATTACCATATGACGGTGTCATTGTTGCTAAAGCTAAAGCATTAGCAGCTGTTCCTGATGCAGTTGGAAAAACAATTACATCTTTTTCAAATAGTTCTGAAAACTTCTTTTGTAATTCAGCTGATATTTGGTCATTACCGTATGGCGTGCTGTCACCATCATTAGCTTTCAATACTGCATCTAATACCTCAGGACATGCGCCTGCTACATTGTCAGAAGCAAATTTTATTCGCTCTCTTTTTGTTTTAACTGTTGCCATATTTATTGTTTTGGAAAATAATCTTTTAATTCACCTTCACGGTAAACATCTGCTGTACAACAATGAAGACCTCCACCAAATGCATAAGCATCTCTTAATTCAACAGGGATTACTTCCATTCCTAATTTATCTAATTGTTCTGCCTGATATACTTCACTTTTTTCAACACAAACAGTTTTTGGATCCAATACTAGGACGTTCATTGATAACCAAGTTGAAGAATAACATAATGGTGGTGGCTCATTATGTGCGGGTTGTGCGCTATCAATAATTTCCCATCCATTATTTTCAAATAATTTTCTTTGTTCTTTTGGCAATCTTCTTTGAGGATTATTAATGATTAATCCTTCTTTAATAGGAGTAAAGGTTGCATCGATATGAATTGGATAAGGATCACCTGGAAAATTAACAGCATGAACTCTATGATCTTTAAAATGTCTTTTAAGCCAATCAATTCCTTTAAGATTGGTAGTAAATCCATGTTGAACTACTAAATCTTTTCCAAATCTTAAAACATCTGCTGCATCAAATAATGGTTCTTCTTCAGTTGTTACAAAAAACTTATCTTCAGTCCACTCTAATCTTTTTTGAATACCAATTTTATCTGATAAATAATCTTTCCTATAATCTGCATCAGTTAATCTTGGTTTTGGCGCAGACTCGTGTCTCATATTAGGGTCTTCATTATAATATTTCTGTAATAATGGTCGGTAACAAAGGTACTCAAACCATCTACATCTATAACTCATAGTGGCTTCTAAAATTTCACTACCCACAGTTAACAATACATCTCGTGGTGGCATGCAGCCAAACATTGTTTCCGCTTCCCAGTCTGGTGTAGATGTTTTTTGGCTAAAATCTATTGGGTCTGGTCTATCGACCTTGATACCTCTTTTTTCAAGCATGTTTGAAAAATTGTCTAAAAGTTCATTTGCCTTATCAACTGTATCTTTTGTTCTTGGTCCAAACTGACCTCGCATGTCACTGTCCTCTGGAACTTTTGCATCTAATGCAGGTTCTGGTGCTGGAATACAAGTGCCATCAGCTTTGCCAACAATTACATGTTTTAAAGGATCCCATTCATTCCAACTATTTACTACAGTTTTTTCACTCATAATTTATGATTTGATAATATTATGTTCTGGACCAAAAGGAAACTTAGTAATGTTTTCTGCATTATCTTTTCCTATAACCAAGATATCATGCTCTCTATATCCACCAGCTCCTGGTTTACCCTCTGGTATCATGATCATTGGTTCCATAGAAACCACCATGTTTTCCTCTAATACGGTATCTATATCTTCACGAAGTTCTAGTCCTGCTTCTCTTCCATAGAAATGAGATAAGACACCAAATGAATGACCATAACCAAATGTTCGATAATGAAGATAACCAAGCTCAGCAAATAGTTCATTCAACTCATGACAAATATCAGAACATTTTACACCTGGTTTAATTAACTCTAGTCCTCTTTTATGAACTTTAACATTTGCTTCCCAAGCTTTTAAGGATGCATCATCTATTTTATCTAAAAAAAGAGTTCTCTCTAAAGCTGTGTAGTACCCTGAGATCATAGGGAAAGTATTTAAAGAAAGAATATCACCTGATTTTAATTTTCTGTTGGTTTTTGGGTTATGAGCACCATCCGTATTAAGTCCCGACTGAAACCAAACCCAGGTATCCATATATTCAGCATCTGGATACGTTTTTGCAATTTCACGCTCCATTCTATCTCTACCGGCTATTGCAATTTCAAGCTCGCTTTCTCCAACCTTAATATTTTTGACAATCTCTTCGCCCCCAAGATCAGCAATTCTTGCACCATTTTTAATAATTTCTATTTCTTCAGCAGATTTAATCATTCTAAGTTGCATTAAATCTTTTGAAACATCGCTGAAAACTGAAAAAGTAAAAATAGACGTAAGCTTTTCTTTAACATCTAAGGTTACATGATCATTTTCAATACCAATATTCTTAGGGGGTTCATCTCTTCCAATAATTGAAACAATTGCTTTTAAAAAATTATCTCTTTTCCAATCAGTATAAATAACATTATCACTATGAGATCTACGCCAAGGTTGACTAGCATCAATGTTTGCTGAAATTGTTGAAATTTTATTAGCCGTTACTACACAGCCATAAGGTCTACCAAAAGAACAATAAATAAATCCTGTATAGTAAGCAATGTTGTGCATTGAAGTTAAAATAATCATATCAAGATTATTTTTACTCATTGTGGTTCTTAATTTAGTTAATCGACTTTGATATTCTTGATCTGTAAAAGGTAGTTTAGCCTTTTCACCATTCTTTAGAGTAAAAAAATTAGGTCTTTCCATTATAATTAATTAAGAGCAATAAACCGTCTATTAGTTTTAATTGTAAGACTATAATAAATGATAGACATAAAAAGAAAGAAGCCACCTATTATCGTATTAGTCGACGGAATTTCATTAATTCCTAAAATTGGAATCCATACCCAAAATATTCCACCTATAACCTCAGTAAGTGATAATAAAGTAAGTTCTGCAGCGGGGATTGCTTTTGATCCAATAGAATATAAAATTAAACCCATACAAACTAACGTTCCATGTATAGAAAATAATGCTCCATTATAACTTGAAGACAAGAAAACCATATCATTAGATAAAATAACTATTGCAGCAACTACAAAGCAAAAAAGACCTGCAAAAGCTACTGTTGTAAATTTTGGAGTTTCTTTTTTCCATCTTAAAGTCACTGAAAAAACAGAAAACCCAATTGAAGAAGTCATTCCAAAAATAAGCCCTAATAAAGAATTTTTTTCAGTATTACCAATGGCTATGATTATTATTCCAACAGTTGCAATAAATATAGCTATCCAAACATTAAGTGAAATTTTTTCTTTTAAAAATAAGAAACCTAATAAAGCTGTAAAAAATGGCATTGCAGCTAAACAAAGTAAAGTAACAGCCGCACTAGTATTTGTTATTGAATAAATAAAGGTAATCATTGCAATACCTAGTCCAGTTCCACCAATAACACCCGACATTCCAATTTTTAAATAATTCTTATAAAAGTCTTTTCCTTCTTCAAAAAAAAGATAAAGATTTAAAATCAAAAAAATTGTTAAGCCTCTTGCAAAAATATATTGCCATGGAACTAAATTGGGTTGATCCATGTATCTTACAACCAAAGGTCCAAAGGACCATATAAGACCTGCTAATAAAACTACTGGAATTGCAATTTTTTCATTTTTTAGCTCAATCATAATTCGATACTTAATGCTTATTAATTGGCACTACAATAAAAATGAGATCTATTTAAAAATATTAATATTTGAACCAATTGGAGAATAGCAATCAATAAGTTCGCTCTTTTTAAAATTTGACTGACCATGTTTAAATAGGCCCCAAATATTAGACTCTACAAAAGATTTTATTCTAAAAGATTCCTGACCTTTGAGTACCTTGATTTCTAAATTTCCATTATGAGTTGTAGTAAGCCTTGCTTTTATAAATCTAGTAAAATTTTTTTTCTTAAAGAAAGAATTTTTTAACTTAGCTTTAAAAGGTTTTTCCTCCTTAACTCCAAGGATATTTAAAATATAGGGATATACAAAAAATCTAAAGCAGGCGGAAGAAGAAATAGGATTACCTGGAAGCCCAAAAAAAGCCTTTTCACTTCCTTTAAATTTAGCAAATAAAATTGGTTTACCCGGTCTAATGGCCACCCCTTTGAAAAAATTTGATAAATTAAATTTTTTTACTACAGAGGGGATAAAATCATGTTTACCTGCTGAAACAGCACCTGAGGTAATTATGATATCTATTTTTGATCTAAGATTTTTATCAATTTGTTTTTTAAAAAACTGTTCATCTTTATCTCTCAAAATTCCACCTTCTATATAATTAAACAAAAAATTATTAGATAAAGATTTTATATAATGACTATTTGAATTTCTAACCTTCCAATCAGCAATATCTATGTTATTTGAAATTTCATTTCCTGTGGAAAAAAATAAAATATTAAGCTTCTTTTTAACCTTAATGCTTTTAATACCTAATGTTTTAAAGGCTAAGATATGCGATGGCTGAATAATAGTTCCTTTATTAATAACTAATTCCTTTTTTTTATAATCAGATCCTGCATGTCTTATATGTTGATTAGTTTTAATCTTTTCATTTAT
The DNA here is from genome assembly GCF_059417945.1 of Candidatus Pelagibacter sp. PS_17. Lineage (NCBI taxonomy): Bacteria > Pseudomonadati > Pseudomonadota > Alphaproteobacteria > Candidatus Pelagibacterales > Candidatus Pelagibacteraceae > Candidatus Pelagibacter > Candidatus Pelagibacter sp. PS_17. The sequence goes on along the minus strand of NZ_CM182073.1, from coordinate 273,989 downwards.
TACGATAGACTTTTTATTGTTAGTAAACACAATTTTTTCTATGGGAATAATGGTGTCAAAATATTTAGGAATTAGAGCACCCGTCATCACTTCAACAGCTTGAAATTTTTTTACTTTATTTAATTTAGGATTATCACCTGCTGATATTGATTTTAAAATTTTAAATTCTTTAGGACTTTTTTTATTAATCGTAGATGTATCTTTAGAATTAATGGCAAACCCGTCAAATGCAGCATTAGTTCCTGCAGGATAATTCACAGGACAATAAATATCTTGAACATTAATTCTATTTAATGATTTTGATGTGTTTATAACTTCATCTTTAATGTTTATTTTTGATTTTATTAAAATACTTTTTGCTTTTTTGTAATCAATCATTTTTATCAAGATTTAAAATAGTTTGAGCAACATCAAGGTCTTCTTTGGTATTTATATTAAAAAAAGGATCGTAATTTTTTATTTTAATATCAATTGTGCTCACACCAACTTTATTAGCCCATTCCTCAACTTTTCGATAATTATTTATTATTAAATCTTCTTCTAATTTTTCCATTAAATCAATTGACCATAAACCAAAAATATTATGTCTTTTTTCGTTAGATTTAACAAAATATAAACTACTTTTACTTTGTTCAATTCTTGCTTTGTATTCTTCAATAATAATTGGATCAAAAAATGGAGTATCAGATGGAAAAGTTGCAATCCATTTGTATGATTTTTTATTTTCTTTTACCCACTTCATGGAACTTAGCACTCCTGCTAAAGGTCCTAGATCATTAAAACAATCTGGAATTACTGTGGTATTTTTTGCTTCTTCTATCTTCAATGGATTACTTGAGACAATCAATATTTCTTCAAATTTATTGCTAATTTTGAACAAAACATGCTCTAGCAATGTTTTGGATCCAAGTTTTACGCAATTTTTATCTTGCCCAAATCTTTTTGATTTTCCACCTGCTAGTACAACAGCTAAAATATTGTTATCATTCATAAATCAAAATATAAAACATTAATCTCTTAATTAAAGAATTATAATGGACCTAAGAATTCTCGAAATTGCATCTAACACAGCAAATCACAAAATAGTTAAAAATCATACCCATCACTCAAAAAATAAAAACCCCTTGTGTGGTGACGAAATGGAAATCAGATTAATTGTGAAAAATGATAAAATTAAGGATATGGGTTACCAGTGCCGTTCATGTGTATATTGTCAGGCATCAGTTAGTATGCTGTCTCAAAAGATTATTGATCAAAATATAAGTGATATTAAGTCTCTTATTATTTCAATTGAAGGTTTGTTTAATGAAACAGATATTAAAATTGAAAAAAAATGGAATGATTTCAAAGAAATTATGAATAAAGATAATATCTCAAGAAAAGAATGTCTTTTATTACCGTTTAAAACAATATCGAAGGCATTGAAGTTTTAATCATGATTAACATTACTAAAGATAAACTTTTAAAAGCATCTATCGCAGGAGTTTTATCAACTATTACTATTGGGTTTCTTACGCTGCTCACATATAAAACTACAATGGGGTTATTTTTAGCAGCCTCTTTTGGTTCTTCAATGGTATTACTATACGGATTTCCTGAAAGCCCATTCGCTCAACCTAAAAATATATTCTTTGGTCATTTCTTAACTGCACTAATAGGAATTTTGTTTATAAACTATGTTGATCTGCCAATATTTATAAATATTGCCTTGGCAGTTGGGTTCGGTATTTTTTTTATGATTGTGTTAGATGTTGTTCATCCACCAGCAGGTGGAAACCCTATTATGGTCATCATTGGAGGTGTTTCATTTGAATATTTAATAAATCCTATAATTTTTGGTTGTCTAATAATTTTAATTTTTGGAATAATCTTAAATAAATTTATTTTAAAAAAGAACTACCCCTTAAGTTAATCCAATGAACTCAAAATATAAAATACAAAAATATAAGTCTAATAATTTAAATAATGTAGAAGACTTAATCTCTATTGAAGAACCTTTAGAAATTTCAATTAAATTTAAAACTAAAGAAACTTGGATACAAAATATAATCTCTATAACAATGAGAACGCCAGGTAATGATGAAGACCTAGTTAGAGGTTTTCTTTTCAACGAAAAAATTATTGAAAAAAATGAATATATTGAGAAAATTGAGAGTGTTGGAGATTATGTAGGTGAATATAAACTTCAAAATAAAATTGTTGTCACATTAAACAATTCTGAAAACATAGATATTGATAAGATTAAAAGAAATTTTTTAACAAATTCATCTTGTGGTGTTTGTGGTAAAACCTCTTTAGATTCATTAGAGATTATCAAAAAAGATAAGGTCTTAAAATCTTTACCTAAAATCTCTAAAGAAATAATTATCAAATCTCCTTCTGTGCTAAGGGATAATCAATCAGAGTTTTCTAAGACAGGTGGCATTCATGCTAGCGGTCTATTTACAAACGATGGTGGAATAGTGTGTATAAAAGAGGATGTTGGTCGACATAATGCTCTTGATAAATTAATTGGTTATTCATTAAATAAGGGATTATTAACCCCCTCTTCACAATTTATAACATGCTCTGGAAGACTAAATTTTGAGCTAGTTCAAAAGGTTTTAATGACCAATATTGGTATTCTAATTGGAGTTGGTGCGCCAACTAGTCTAGCGATCGATTTAGCTAATAAGTTTGACATTACATTGATAGGTTTTGTAAAAGAAGATAGTTTTAATATTTATAGTAACGAAGACAGAGTGATAATTAAAGGTTAATAAGTGTCAAAAAATATAAGTAATTTATCCGGCAGAATAGGTTTAAAGAATAATCTGTTCGAAAAAATATCTGAACGATCATTAAAATCAAATAATGCTGATGGTATTAAGGAAATTGCAAAAGAATATAACATGGGTGTCTCAACTATTCATGGTGCAGAAAGTTTTTATGAATTTTTAAGACCCTCTCATAGAGAAAAAAAAGCTTTTGTTTGCAATGGAAGTGCTTGCATGTGTGCTGGTACTCAAGAGCCGCTTAAAAAAAAATTACAAGAAAAATTAGGTGACGATAAAGTTGGTGAAATGTTTTGCCTTGGTCACTGCTATGAAAATAATGCTTTTCATTATGATGGTGAGAATTATGCCGGAAACGATATTAATAAGATTGATCAAATAATTAAAGGTGAAGACATAGTTCAAGAAAAATTCTTTTCTAAAAGTTATGCCTCAACTAGTTTTTTAATGGATAACAAACTTTCTAATTTAGATCAATTTAAGGAACAATTAAAAAAATTTATTGCTACTGACAAACAAGAAATAACTAAATCCCTTCTAGACTCTAATTTAACTGGCAGAGGTGGTGCTGGTTTTCCTACTGGTATGAAATGGGATTTTTGTAGAAAAGCTCCTTCTGAAAAAAAATATGTTATATGTAATGCCGATGAAGGTGACTCAGGTGCTTTCTCTGATAGGTATTTATTAGAAGATCAACCATTAAAAGTTTTATTTGGAATGGTTATTTGTGGTTATGTTATTGGTAGTGATGAAGGTGTTTTATATATAAGAGGAGAGTACCCAAAATCTATAGAAGCAATTAATGGAGCAATTAATTCTTTAAAAAAAGCAGGCTTACTTGGTGAAAATATTTTAGGAACTAAATTTTCTTTTGATTTAAATATTTGTATTGGTCAAGGTGCTTATATTTGTGGAGAAGAAACAGCATTGATTGCATCAATTGAAGGAAGAAGAGCTGAAGTAGATGTAAGACCTCCCTTCCCTGTCACTGAAGGTCTTTACAAGAAACCAACAGTTGTAAATAATGTTGAAACATTAGCTGCAGCTACGGGTATACTTATTAATGGAGCTGATAAGTTTTCTGCAATTGGAAATAAAAAATCTGCTGGAACCAAATTAGTTTGCTTTGATAGTTTTTTCAATAATCCAGGTGTTTATGAAGTTGAAATGGGAACACCAATGAAAAAAGTTTTAAATGATATTGGTGGTGGTTTTAAAGAACCCATTAAAGCATTACAAATTGGAGGTCCATTAGGAGGTGTAATTCCTATTACCGAGATTGAAGAATTAAATTTAGATTTTCAAGAATTTACTGCTGCAGGTTTTATGTTAGGACACGCAAGTATAGTAAGTATTCCAAAAGACTTTCCTATGATTGAATATATCCATCATTTATTTGAGTTTACTGCCGAAGAATCATGTGGAAAATGCTTTCCTGGAAGACTTGGTTCTTACAGAGGTAAGGAAATGTTTGATCAAGCAAAAAATAAAACTGCTAAGATTCCATTAAAATTACTAAATGAGCTGCTTGTAACTATGCAAAAAGGCTGTTTATGTGCTTTGTGTGGAGCAATTCCTACTCCCATCATGAATATATTAAAATATTTTGGTGATGAAATGAAGGATGATATGGTGAAAGATAATTAATGAGCTCAGAAAAAAGAAAAATCGCCTACATAGATGGAAAGCCATATGAAATTGGTCCAAACCATACCTCTGTTTTAAATTTTGTAAAAAGTTATTTGGGTGAAAAAAAAGTTCCAACCCTTTGTGATGATCCAAATTTAGCCCCTTATGGTGCTTGTAGAGTTTGTTCTGTAGAGGTGGCTCTTGTAAAAGATGGTCCAACTAAAGTTGTAGCATCATGCCATACACCAGTTGGTGAAAACCAATACATCTTTACAAATAATGAAAATTTAACGGCTTTAAGAAAAAATATTGTCGAACTAGTTTTAACTGACCACCCAATGGAATGTGGAACTTGTGAAGTAAATAATAATTGCGAACTACAAGATGTTGCAAATGATTTAGGTATATCAGATCATAGATATAACAGCCCAAAACAACACAAGGGTATTGCTAAAGATACATCTCACGATTATATGAGAATGAATTTAGATAACTGTATTAACTGTGGAAGATGTGTTCGTGCTTGTGACGAAATTCAAGGATCTTTTGTTTTAACAATGAGTGGTAGAGGATTTGAGTCTAAAATCACAACTGACAACGATGCATTGTTTGGAGATTCGTCTTGCGTATCTTGTGGTGCTTGTGCACACACATGTCCAACAGATGCTATCTCTGATGTTTACCAATCAAAATCTGTTGCAGTAGATAAAAAAGTTAGAACAACTTGCTCTTACTGTGGTGTTGGATGTAATTTAGAAGCATCAATTAAAGATAATAAAGTTGTTGCAATATCTACGCCTAAAGAATCTGAAGTTAATGCAGGTCACACTTGTATTAAAGGAAGATATGCATTTGGATTTTACGATCATCCAGATAGGTTAAAAACTCCTCTAATTAAAAGAAATGGAAAATTTGAAGAAGCATCATGGGATGAAGCATATGACTTTATTAAAAAAGAATTAAATAGAATTACAAAAGAAAGTGGTCCTGATGCTGTAGCTGGAATTTCTTCTGCAAGATGTACTAATGAAGAAAATTATGTATTTCAAAAAATGATTAGAGCTGCAATTGGAACTAATAATATTGATTGTTGTGCAAGAATTTGTCACTCACCAACAGCTTGGGGAATGCAACAAACTTTTGGAACTGGTGCTGCAACTAATTCTACAGAAGATATTTATCACGCAGATTTATTTATGGTTATAGGAGCAAATCCTACAAATGCTCACCCAGTTACCGGAGCAAAAATTAAACAACAAGTAATGAAAGGAAAAAAACTAATAGTTTTAGATCCAATTACTACTGAGCTTGCTAAACTTGCTGATTATCATATTAAACTTAGACCAGGAACAAATGTGGCTGTTTTAAATATGATGTTACATTTTATATTAAAAGCAAACCTTTATGATAAAGATTTTGTTAGAGATAGAACTGAAGGTTTTGCGAATTTCATTAAAGAAATTGAGACACAAGATATGGATCATCTAGCGAAAGTCGCTGGTGTTGATAAACAGTTAGTTAAAGAAGCAGCAATTGCTTATGCGACAGCTAAAAACTCTATGGAATTCCACGGTTTAGGAGTTACTGAACAAGAACAAGGATCTAAGACGGTGATGTTAATTGCTGATCTTGCAATGATTACTGGAAATATTGGTAGAAAAGGTGTTGGAGTTAACCCATTAAGAGGACAAAATAATGTCCAAGGTGCAGCTGATATGGGTTGTCAACCTCATCAAGGTGCAGGTTATTTTGAAGTAGCTGATGAAAAAGTTCAAAATTTCTACACTGAAAAATATGGAGTGGTTCACCCAACCAAAGCAGGATTAAAAATTCCAGAAATGTTTGATGGTGCTATTAATAAAGAAGTTAAAGCAGTCTGGATTATTGGAGAAGATATTGTTCAAACAGATCCAAATAGTGCACATGTGGTTCAGGCAATGAACTCGTTAGAATTATTAGTTGTTCAAGAAATTTTTATGAGTGAAACAGCAAAACTTGCAACAGTAGTATTACCTGGAACAACTTTCTTAGAAAAAAATGGAACCTTTACTAATACCGAAAGAAGAATTCAAAGAGTTAATCGAGCTGTTCCTCCATTACCTGGTACTAAAACTGATGGAACAATTGTAACAGACATGATGCAAAAATTAGGCTTTGACCAACCTGAATATGACGCTGATCAAGTTCTAGCAGAAATAGCTGATATTGTTCCTTTCTTTAAAGGGGTAACAAGAGAAAGACTTGGTAAAATGGGATTACAATGGCCAGTTCAAGAGGATGGAACAGATACACAAATTTTACATAAAGAAACTTTTAAGCTTGGAAAAGGACGTCTTAAAAACTTTGATTGGAAAGAGTCTGCGGAAATTGAAACAAATAAAAAAGAATACCCATTAATTTTAACAACTAGTAGAGTTCTACAGCACTACAATGCTGCTACGATGACAAGACGTACAAGTAACATCAATATAGTTTCTGAAGATTTATTATTAGTTCATCCAAATGATGCCAACAAAAGAGAGTTAAATACAGGTGACATAGCAAGACTTTATTCTAGACGAGGAGAAGTTGCTCTAAAAGTAGAAGTTACAGATAAAGTTAAAGAAGGCATAGTATTTACAACATTCCATTTTCCAGAACATATGGTCAATATGGTAACCGGTCATGGTAAAGATGAAGAAACAATGTGTGCAGAATATAAAGTTTCAGCAGTTGAAGTTCAAAAAATCTCAAACCAATTTAAAACTGAAATCAAGCCAAAAGAAAATCAAGCAGAAGTTAACTAATCGATAAAATGACAATTGGTTGGCATTTCGACAATAGTTATTCAAGATTACCAAAAACATTCAAAGAAGATATCAACCCTGTTGCAGTAAGTGCACCAGAAATATTAATATTAAATAAAGATCTGGCAAATAAATTAGATCTAGATTTTTCAAATATTAATGATGACGACTTATCAAAAATTTTTTCAGGAAATCTATTGCCTGAAGGATCTAACTCTATAGCGCAAGCCTACGCTGGTCACCAATTTGGTCATTTTACAATGCTTGGTGATGGAAGAGCCGTTTTAATTGGTGAACACTTAACCAAAAATAATGAACGATTTGATATACAATTCAAAGGTTCTGGTAGAACCCCATTCTCACGAAGTGGTGATGGTAGGGCTGTTTTAGGCCCAATGTTGAGAGAATATATAATAAGTGAAGCAATGCATTCTTTAAAAATACCTACTACTAGAAGTTTAGCAGTAGTTAAAACTGGCGAAGATGTGGTTAGGGAACAAATTTCACAAGGTGCAATTCTTACAAGGGTGGCCTTAGGCCATCTAAGAGTTGGAACATTTCAATACATTGCTGCAAAACAAAATATTAATGATTTAGAAATTTTGATTAATTACACAATTGAAAAGTACTACCCCAATATAAAATCATCAAAGAATAAAACATTAGACTTATTAAATGTTTTAATCGAAAAACAAACCCAACTTGTAATTGACTGGATGCGTGTCGGTTTTATTCATGGAGTTATGAATACTGACAATATGTCTATCTCTGGTGAAACAATAGATTATGGTCCTTGTGCATTTATGGATACTTATGATCCTAAAACAGTTTTTAGTTCAATAGATCAATTAGGTAGATATGCTTATGATAATCAACCAAAAATTACCAAATGGAATTTAACAAGGTTTGCTGAATGTCTCATTCCTCTTATTAGTAAAAACGAAGATGAAGCGATTAAATTAGCTACAGAAGCTTTAGATAAATTTGAACAAAATTATGAAACAAAATGGTTAAATATGATGAGAGATAAACTTGGATTATATGGTGAAGATAAAGAAGATAAAAATTTAATTATGGAATTATTAAATTGGATGTATGAAAATAAAGCAGATTATACAAATACTTTTATTTTTTTGATGGATAAAACAATTAAAAATTCTGAAGTTTATGATAATGCGGACTTTGATTTGTGGAAAACTAAATGGATGAAAAGATTAGTAATGTTTGGTAACACTCATGATAAATCTATGGAATTAATGAATTCATCTAATCCAATGATAATACCTCGTAATCACAAAATTGAAGAGGCTTTAATGTTAGCTAATAATGGTGATTTAACCTTGTTTAATAAATTGACTGAAATTTTGAAAAATCCATATCAGGTTAAAGAAAATGATTTAGAATTAATGTCCCCTGCTCCTCATAGTCATGTGAAGTATCAAACTTTTTGTGGAACTTAAATTATTTATAAAACGTAAGGTTCTGGTCTAGCATTATTATCAAGAACTCTTTCAACAGAAAAATCACTAATATCAATCGTTTGATAAGATCCTGTAGAAATTAATTCAGTTAATGCTCTTCCTATTCCAGGGGCTTGCATTAATCCTCTACCGGTAAAACCTGAAGCCATATATACATTTTCATATTTAGGGTGTTTGCCAACTACGGCATTGTTGTCTAATTTATTACAATCATAATAACCAGCCCATCCACCAGTTAATTTTAATTCTTCAAAAGCAGGAATTCTTTGTGCTAATGCAGGCCATACTAATTCTTCAAAATCATTCCAAGCTGGTTCTAGATCAGTAGCATCAAATACTGAATTAGGTGAACCTGCTAAATACTCTCCACCCTCAGGTCTCCAGTAAACACCCGTTGTTAAATCTCCTGTTAATGGCATTTCTTTAATATATTTAGGACATTTAACTCTAAAAACTGTGTGTTTTTGGGGAACTACCGGAATATCTTTTAATAATTCTTTAGTCCAACATCCTGCTGCCGATATAATTGTTTTTGCTTTGATATCAGAAATATTTTTTACTTCGCCTTTAATAAATTCAGCACCTAATTCAATTGCCTTACTTTTTAAGGCGCTATGAAACATGAAAGGATCAATCCATCCCTCACTTTGGTTGTCAGTATAAGTTGCTGTTTCAATACCTTCACTATTTATATAAGGAAATATTTTTGATAGTTCAGAACCTTTGATATTTTTAGTTCCAGCTTCACAAGCTTCATGATTTTTTAAGGCTTCATATTGTTCCTCAGCATGCTCTGGACCAAACATTAACAAGTATCCATTTGTAACCATGCTTGCTGTAGGGTTTGGATTTTTTTCAGTTTTAAGTAATTCTGGTATTTGAAAAATAAATTCTCTAGCAAACTTTCCAAGTAATATGTTTTCTTTTTGAAAAAACTGTCTTCTAAATCCACCAAGGGACAATGGAAATGAAGCTGTTTTATAAGTTGGGTCTCTTTCTATAACTTTTACTTTTCTACCTTCTTTAGATAAAAAATAAGCTGTAGCAGTTCCAATTATTCCACCACCTACTATTACAACATCATCCATAATTTATTTTAATTTAATATGATTAAACTTATATTAAGAAGTAAAGCAAAGAGACACCAAAGTAAATAAGGAATCATTAAATAATAACTATACAAGTTGACACGCTTAAATCTAATTATGAGAATAATTATCAATAAAATTAAAATTACTAATACAATCATAGCTAAAACTATTTTATGAAAAACAAAAAAAACTATACTCCAAGTTGTATTAAAAATTAAATGAATGAAATAAAGGTAAATAGTGTTCATGTCTCTATTTTTACTATGCCAAAATTTCCAGATAGCAATTGTCATAAAAAAATAGAGTGTTGTCCAAACTGGTGCAAAAATCCAATCTGGTGGATTAAATGAAGGTTTGATGATTAAAGAATACCAAGGCTCTTTAAAACCTACAGTAGCTAAACCTCCTATTGCAGATGCAGAAAAAGTTACAAGAGCAAACAATAAAAAAGATAAGAATTTGTTTTTTAACATATTTCTATTATACAATAGAATATGGAAGATAAAAAAGTTATTTGGATAACAGGTGCAAGTAGTGGAATTGGTAAGGCTCTTGCAATCAAATTTGCAGAAAATGGGTGGATGGTTGCTGCATCTGCAAGACGTGAAAATTTATTAAATGAACTTAAAAAAATTAATCAAAATATATTTCCTTTTCCTTTGGATGTTACTGAAGTCGATGCATGTAAATTAGTCGCAAAAGACATAATCAAACAATTTAATAATATTGATATCTGTGTGTTCGGTACTGGCATGCATGATCCAAAATCAGAAAAAAAATTTAATTTAGACAAGATAAGAGAAATAATGGAAGTTAATTATTTTGGAACCATGAATTCAATTAATTCAATCTATGATTATTTTTCTGAGAAAAAAAATGGCCAAATATCTATAATTTCTTCAGTTGCGGGCTATAGAGGATTACCTGCAGCTGGTGCATATTGTGCTTCAAAATCAGCACTTACTAGCTTTGCTGAAAGCTTAAACTTTGATATGAGAATGAAGAATGTGCGTGTTTCGTTAATCAGCCCCGGTTTCATAAAAACGCCTATGACTGATCAAAATGATTTTCCAATGCCCATGATCAAAACTCCAGAATTTGCTGCAGATGAAATTTATAAAGGATTAGTAATCAAAAAAAGTTTTGAAATACATTTCCCCAAAGCCTTTACCTATTTTTTAAAATTCCTTCAAATGCTACCTAGTAGTTTATATTTTAAACTAGTTGCTAGAGGTATGAAGAAGATTGATTATTAATTTTTTTTAAAGAAAACTGTCAATTCACCAACTTTAAATCCAAACTTTGTAAGTGTAGCTCGATTAATTGCAACATCTTCATCCTGTTTAAAAATCCAATCATCAAAAGAAACTTTAATATTCTTTCCTTTAAATGGGACCATTAAATCGTACTCAAATTTAAAAGCTGATCCATATTGATAACCTTTAGCTGTACCCACGACATCGGGTGCCGTTCCTTCGTAATAATTTTGATCAATCTTTTTGATTTTCCATATACGATTTTGTTTTTCTCCGTCTGTCCAATAAAAATCTTCTTTAAGAGTTAAAATATCTCCCTCAAAACTACCTGTCATATCAGCTTTAAACTGTCTAGTAACTTTACCACTACGGTCTTGTAGTAGACCCCATGCTTTAACCGGACCATTAAAATATTGCTCTATAGTCATAGTTGGTTCAGTGTTTTTAAAATCTGTCGGTTTCATAGAGTTATTGTTTATACAACTTGCTGTAAAGAATAAAGCAAATATTAATACTGTTAATCTAATTATCTTTAAGTTTATCATGTAGCTCCTATAGTTATTTATTTTGTAGTGAAAATTGAATTAAGTCTATGTTTTTTGATTTAAAACCAGCTTCACAATATGAAAGGTAAAATTCCCACATTTTTTTAAATTTTAAATCAAAGCCTTGTTTTTTAATTAAGTCCCATTTTTTATTAAATATTTCTCTCCAAATAATCAAAGTCTCGGAGTAATGATTTGCATATGAATTATACTCACCAAATTTTAATCCATTTTTATCAACATAATTTTGTAATTCACTTTTTGAGGGTAAAAAACCACCTGGGAAAATATATTGTTGTATAAAATCTTTTTTATTTTTATATCTATTAAATAAACTATCATCGATAGTTATGGCTTGAATGCCCACGGTACCCGAGGGTGTTAAATTATTTTTAATTGTATTAAAATAACTATCTAAATAGTTTTGACCTACAGCCTCAATCATTTCTATTGATGCAATATGATCATATTTATCCTTTAAATCTCTATAATCTTTAATTTGAATATTTACTTTTTCATTAAGTCCACATCGATGAATTCTCTCTTTAGCAAATTCATATTGTTTTTTGGAAATAGTAATACAATCTAATTTAACATCATAATTAGTACCTAAATACTCAGCAAAACCACCCCAACCACAACCAATTTCTAAAATTTTATTACCACTTGAGGGTCTTATAAGATCAATTAGTTTTTGATATTTATTGTTCTGAGCTTCAAAAAGTTCTTGTTTGGGGCTTTCAAATATAGCACTGGAATAGGTTAAAGTTTTATCAAGCCATAATGAAAAAAAGTCATTTCCTAAATCATAATGTTTGGCAATATTTTCTTTACTTCTATTTTTAGTATTTTTTATAATTTTATTTTTAATAAAATTAATAAAAGGCAAATCGAAGATTCCAGAAAATTTATAAATGGTTTTTATATTCTTTGCTGTTAACTCAATCAAATCAGAAAGATTATTTGTTATAAAAAGATCTTTCATATAAGACTCTCCCAAACCAATACTTCCACTTTTAATCAAATTATAATTTAGGCTTTCATCTTTAATTTCTAAAAAAACTTTTAAATTTTCATCAGGGTTGCCAAACTTTAAAACTTCACCATTTACTTTTTTAATTTCAAGAAAACCATGTTTAATATTTTTTAATGCACTAAACACAATCAAATCTGAAATTTTGTAAATTAACATTAGTTTTCGATAGTAATATTATTCTTAATATTTAATTTTTTTTTTATAAATTTAATTCCTTTTGTCCATAATTTAAATGCCTCATAATGTATCGCTATAATGATTTTGAATGTCATTAATGGATGTTTTAAATAAGATTTAAGTAGGTTTCTATTGGTCAATTCACTTTTAATACCATCTTGTGAAGCGTATAATACTTTGCCAACTGGATCATTCAGATCAATTATTACAGATATTTTATTACCAGGTTTCAATAGTCTAAAAAAATAAATACAATTCATTTCTATAAATGGAGATACATGAAATTTCTTCTTACACATATGTTGAATCAGATTTTGGTCTTTTTTAGTTTTAAAAACATAAACATGTTGCTCGCCAAATGTGTTTTTTACTTCATATAAAATAGATATTAGATCAAAATTTTTGTCGTAGACATAAAAAACACTTAATGGATTAAATACATATCCAAATATTCTTGGGTAACATAAAAGTTTAATATGAACATCGTTAGTTTCAATATTATTTTTTCTAAGATTATCTAAAACCCATTCCTTAAGAGAGCTCCCATCTCTTGCTCCATGGTCTTTATCAAAGAAACTAATAATATTTAGTTTATTGTATGAAAATATCTTTAAAGTTTTGTGTAGTAAATCTATTTCCGATAAATCTATAAGAAGTGAAAATACATTGTAATTAAAACTATGAATTTTGGGCTTAAATCTTTTATGAATTACATTTCCTGTATAAATATAAGAATTTTTAATCATTAAGTGTTTTTAGCATATCAATAGAGGACTTTATTCCATCCTCGTGAAAACCATAACCAAAATAACTACCACAAAATAAAATATGTTTTTTATTTTGAATTTTATGCAGGTTACTTTGATTGGTTAATGCTTCTGTATCGTAATAAGGGTGAGTAAATGCTACTTTTTTAAATATCTTATCATTTGGAATTTCTTTAAATGGATTAATTGTTAAAAAAATATTTCTATCTATCTTTAAATTTTGTAACTGATTTATCCAATATGTTACAGCTGTCTTTTCATTATTATTTGAGTCCATTGAAGAATTCCAAGCACACCATGCTTTTTTATTTTTAGGCATAACACTTTCATCAAAATGTATTACTGCAGTGTTTGCTCTATATTTAAATTTTCTTAATATTGACTTCTCGTCTAGTGTTGGATTATCAATTATCTTTAATGCTTCGTCTGCATGAGTTGCTATTACAACTTTATCATATTCAAAGAACTCATTTTCCTCCCCATAAAAAATTTTAGCACCTAAATCATTTCTAGTGATTTTATTTATATTGTAATTCTTAAAATGTTCTCCACTAACTTGGCCTATTATCTTATCGACATAAGTTTTGCTTCGATTTGTAACCGTAAACCATTGAGGTCTATCTTTAATTTTAAACAGTCCATGATTCTTGAAAAAGCTTAGAAAAAAAGATAATGGCATTTGTTTTGCTTCATATGGAGGCATCGACCATATAGCAGATACCATTGGTATAATATGATAATTAATAAAATATTCTGAAATTTTTATTTCTGTTAAATACTCCCCTAATGTTATTGAACTAATTTTTTTAATTTCTATTTTTTCACAGTTTTTATAAAAGCTTAAAATTTCAAAAAACATTTTTAAGAATTTTGGATTAAATAAATTTTTTTTATTAGAAAAAATTCCACCTAATCCTTTTCCACAATATTCTAATCCACTATTTTCTACAGTAACAGAAAATGACATATCACTTTTTTCAATCTCTATTTTATTTTCTAAAAAAAAATTAATTAAATTTGGATATGTTTGCTTATTAAAAACCATAAATCCAATATCTATTGGAATTTCTTTGTTGGGGTTGTAAGCAACCTTTATTGTATTTGCGTGACCCCCAAATTGATTTTCTTTTTCAAATAAATCAACTTTATGTTTTTTAGATAGGTAATAAGCAGCACTTAATCCTGATATACCAGCACCTACTACAGCAATTTTCATCTTAGTAAATATCTAAGCAGCTGTGTCTTCGTACTCTTCCATAGATGGACATGTGCAAAACAAGTTTTTATCTCCATAAACATTATCTACTCTACCAACTGGAGGCCAATATTTATTTGTTCTTAAAAACTCTGAAGGATAAGCGGCCTCTTCTCTTTCATACTTATGATCCCACTTATTGGATGTTAATTCAACGTGAGTATGTGGCGCATTCTTCAATGGGTTGTCAGTCTTATCATATTCACCAGACTGAATTTTATCTATTTCTTGTTTTATCTTTATAAGAGTAGAACAAAACTTATCAATTTCACTCAAACTTTCGCTTTCTGTAGGTTCAATCATCATTGTACCAGCAACAGGCCAAGACATTGTTGGAGCATGGTAGCCAAAATCAATCAATCGCTTTGCAATATCTTCTTCAGTGATCCCTGTTTCACTTTTTATCGTTCTAATATCAATGATACATTCATGAGCTACATTGCCACTTTTACCCTTATATAAAATTGGAAAAGAGTCTTTTAATTTATGGGCAATATAATTTGCATTTAGTATTGCAACTTGTGATGCTTTTCTTAGGCCTTCAGAACCCATCATCTTTATATACATCCATGAAATTGATAAGATACTTGAGCTACCCCAAGGAGCTGCAGATACCGCTCCCATTCCAGTCACTGGACCACAATCTTTTATCACAGAATGTTTTGGCAAAAATATTTCTAAATGTTTTTTACACGCTATTGGTCCCATACCAGGCCCACCACCACCATGAGGTATACAAAATGTTTTATGCAAATTTATATGACAAACATCTGGTCCAAAATTTCCAGGTTTAGCAATACCTACTAATGCATTTAAGTTAGCTCCATCCATGTAAACTTGCCCACCATGATTATGAATTAACTCACATATGTCAGTTATTTTCTCTTCAAATACACCATGTGTTGATGGATAAGTGACCATAAGGGCCGCTAAATTTTCTGAATGTTCTTCAGCTTTATTTTTTAAATCTTCATAGTCTACGTTTCCATATTGATCACATTTAACAACAACTACTTTCATACCAACCATTTGAGCACTAGCCGGGTTTGTGCCATGCGCTGAACTTGGAATTAAACAAACATTACGATTTGTTTCACCATTTTTTTCATGAAATTTACGTATTACCATTAGACCAGCAAACTCTCCTTGAGCACCAGCATTTGGTTGCAATGAAACTCCAGAAAATCCAGTAATTGATCTCAACCAGTTTTTTAAATCTGTAAATAATTCTCTATAACCATCCATTTGCTCTACAGGAGAAAAAGGATGTGGCTGTGAAAATTCTTTCCAGGTAACTGGTATCATTTCTGCAACTGCATTAAGTTTCATAGTGCACGAGCCTAAGGCAATCATAGATTTATTTAAAGCAATGTCAGAGTCTTCTAATTTTTTTAAATATCTAAGCATTTCTGTTTCCGAATGATAACTATTAAAAACTGGATGATCTAAATAAGTTGAAGTTCTTAATAGGTTTTTTGGAATATTAGATAAACTTTCATTCATATTTTCTTTAATTGTTTCTGAACAATTAAAGATTTTTAGTAACTGATTTGCTCTATAAAGATTTTTTCTCTCATCAAAAGATACTGCTAACATTTCAGAATTCACTTTTCTGATGTTTACTCCTTGATCTAAAGCATTTTTGTATATCTTCTCTGTTTTATCTAGAGTTTTTATTGTAACCGTATCAAAAAATTCATTTGAATAAAGTTCATAACCAGATTGCTTTAATTTATCTGCAAAATTTTTAGTTAATTGAGAAACACTTTCTGCAATTTTTTTAATTCCTTGTGGACCATGATAGACCGCATAAGCTGCAGAAACTATTGCCAATAATGCTTGTGCAGTACAAATATTACTTGTAGCTTTGTCTCTTCTTATATGTTGCTCTCTTGTTTGAAGGGCAAGTCTATATGCTTTTTTCCCATGTCTATCTACTGACACACCTACTATTCTGCCTGGCATTGATCTTTTATATTCATCTTTTGTAGCAAAAAATGCAGCATGGGGACCACCATAACCCATTGGAATTCCGAAACGTTGTGAGCTACCGACAGCAATATCGGCACCTAACTCAGCAGGTGTTTTTAGTTTAGCGAGTGCTAACAAATCACATGCTAAAACTGCTTTTCCATTAAATTTATGTATTTTACTAATAGCCTCACTTGGGTCTTTAATATCTCCAAGAGTTCCTGGATATTGAATGATACCACATATAATATTTTCTTTAATATCTTTATCTTCGTCACCAACTATTATTTCTAGGCCTAAAGGTTCAGCTCTTGTTTTAATCACATCAATTGTTTGAGGATGACAATTTTTTGAAACAAAAACTTTTTTAGATTCAGACTTAGATATTCTATAACTCAATCCCATAGCTTCCGCTGCAGCTGTTCCTTCATCTAAAAGAGAGGCATTAGCGATATCCATTCCAGTAAAGTCAATTATCATTTGTTGAAAATTTAATAACATTTCCAATCTGCCTTGTGCTACTTCTGGCTGATAAGGGGTATAAGAAGTATACCATCCTGGATTTTCTAAAATATTTCTAAGTATTACATAGGGAGTATAAGTTCCATAATAACCCATTCCTATAAAGCTAGAATAAATCTTATTTTTTTTAGAAATATCTTTTAATTTTCTAAGTGCTTTATATTCAGAATTTGGATCACCAATATCCAAATCATCTTTAAGAAGAATTTTTTCTGGTACAGTATCTTTTATTAAATCATCAAGATTTTGGTATCCCAACTCTTTAAGCATAACATTTTGTTCATCAATAGATGGACCTATATGTCTTTGTATAAAATCTTTTTGAGCATTCTTTAACATTTAACTACCACTTTCTTTTGAAAATTTTTCGTATTCTTCTTTATTCATTAATGAATCCATTTCAGACTTATCAGTAATTTTTAATTTAAAAAACCATGCTTCATTTTCTGGATCAGAATTAACTTTTGCAGGATCGTCAACAATGGCTTGGTTATTTTCGATAATTTCTCCAGATACAGGAGTATAAATATCACTTGCAGCCTTTGTAGATTCTACAACTCCAGCATTGCCATCTTTAACTACAGAAGATCCTATTTCTGGTAACTCTACGAAAACTATATCTCCTAGCATTTCGGTTGCATGTTGTGTAATTCCTACAACAGCAGTGTCTCCATCTAACTTTATCCACTCGTGTTCTTTAGAATATTTTACTTCACTCATTTACTAGCTCCTTTCACATAACTTTTTTTATAAAATGGCAAATTACTTATAATTGCCGGATATTTTTTTCCTCTCACTTCTAAAAAAACCTTAGTATCAATTTTAGAAAATGAATTTTCTACATAACCCATTGCAACTGGGGCCTGAACGCTGGGTCCAAAAGTTCCACTTGTAATTTCCCCAATATTTTTATCATCCTCACTAAATATTGAAGTTTTTTCACGTGCTATAATTCTTCCTTCTGGCTTAATACCTACGCGGATTTTGCTTACTCCTTTCTCGATTTGAGATTTAATTTTTTCACATCCAATAAACCCACCCTCAAGAATTCTATTTTTTGATATCGCCCATTTTAAATTTGCTTCTACTGGGCTTTTATTAATATCCATGTCATGACCATACAAACAAAGTCCCGCCTCTAGTCTCAAGGTATCTCTGGCACCTAATCCAATTAAATTAGCCCCTTCATCTATGAGTTTTTGCACAAACGCTTCTGCGTTCTCATTTTTGATAGATATCTCAAATCCATCTTCGCCGGTATAACCTGATCTTGTGATATAAATATCCTCTTTAAGATAATTAAACGTATCACCATTCATAAATTTTAGATCTGATACTCCATTGATTATCTTTTCTAATATTTGGACTGCTTTAGGGCCTTGAATTGCTATAAGCGATAGCTCTTCACTTAAAATCATTTCATACTTATCTTCTAACAATTTAGTTAAAAGTTTAAAATCTGTATTCTTACAAGCAGCATTTAATACAATGTTAAAACCACCTTCAACTTTTGTGATAATCAAATCATCATAAATTCCTGCTTCATCATTCATTAAAAAACTATATTTGGATTGATTTAATTTAGCCTTACTCAATTCAGCTGGAAAAATTTTTTCAAGATCTTTTGCCAACTTATCATCTCCTTTAATGAATAACTGACCCATATGGGACACATCAAAAATACCTGCATTTTCTCTTGTACTTTTGTGTTCCTCAATAATTCCTTTAGAATATTGAATTGGCATTTGATACCCAGCAAATGGAACAAACTTAGCTCCATGCTTTTGATGTAAACTGTAAAGTGCGGTTTTTAAAATATCCATATTAACTTACTGTACCCATCTGTATGTTTGCCTGAGAGTTTTATTCCGTCGGCGAGAACTTAATCTCTTTCCAGAGTTAATATGTTACGGTCCTTTTGCCTGAGAGATTCCTGGGTGGTTGCTCCTTCGGCGCTACGATTGTTTGTAGTCTCTCCCGTATATAAGAATAATCTACCAGATATGTAACAGAGTCAATTAATAATTTTTTCTTTTTTATTTGAAAAAAGTAGTGAGTAAAATTGCAATAATACTGCAAAAAGAATTACTCCTCCTCCGATTAAAGTAAATAAAGAAGGTCGTTCAGCTGCAAATAAAAAGGCCCACATTGGC
The DNA here is from genome assembly GCF_059417945.1 of Candidatus Pelagibacter sp. PS_17. Classification (NCBI taxonomy): domain Bacteria; kingdom Pseudomonadati; phylum Pseudomonadota; class Alphaproteobacteria; order Candidatus Pelagibacterales; family Candidatus Pelagibacteraceae; genus Candidatus Pelagibacter; species Candidatus Pelagibacter sp. PS_17. The sequence goes on along the minus strand of NZ_CM182073.1, from coordinate 254,546 downwards.
CCCAACACAGATTCGGATAACATGATTATACCAACCATTGCAGATGGTGTACTACGTGCACCCATAGTTATAAATATAAAACCAAATCCTACTTGAAAAAAACCTGCTGTAAAACCTAAAAATATATCATGTGAAGAAATCATAAGCTTCTCAGATAATAAAAATCCAATAAAGCATGAACTCACACCAGCTATAAATTGAGCTGGCACCATGTCAACTGTAGGAAATTTTCTAACAATTATAATTAAGACTGCAAATGTAATTGGCATGCTAAAAGCCGCTAAGTTTCCAGACATCTCTCCTGGTGATAAAGAATTACCTACCATTAATAGGACACCCGTAATTGCTAAAATAATTGAAGCTAAAGTAATAGATGAAATTGTTTCTTTTAAAAATAAATAACCAAATATTGCTAAAAAGAGTATTTGCGTCGAAATAATAAAATTAGTATTGGCAACAGTTGTATTATACATCGCAAAGACGTACCCACAAAAACCAAATGATAAAATAACTCCGCCAATAAGTCCTGGTAAACCTGAATCGTAAAACGCTTTAAATAATTTTTTTTTATAAGTAATTATTAAAAAAAGTAAGACTGTAAGCGAAAAAAATAAAGATCTCCAAAATAATATTTGCCATAATGTTGATCCTTCAAATGATTTAACAATTAAGCCTCCAAAGCTTAAGCAGCAAGCTCCCATAAAAACTAATATAGGACCTGGAATTTTATTAATTACATTCATTTAAATATTTATTTGTATCTTCTGTGTATGCTTTAAATATATTCTGAGCTTCTTCAAGACTTACTTCCTTAAAATTTATAATAGTGCCTGGTGTCAATTGACCTACTCGATCTAAGTCTGCTGAAATAACAACACCTATTTTGGGATATCCACCTATAGTTCCGTGATCAGACAACATAACAATAGGGTTTCCATCAGCAGGTACTTGTATTACTCCTTTTACAAGACCTTCAGATTTTATATTAGAGCTAACAATGTTTTCTAACTTGGGACCACTTAGTCTAATACCCATTCTATCTGCTAATTTAGTAACTGAAAATTCTTTGTTAAAAAAATTATTTTGAGCCTCTGTTGAAAAATAATCAAAATTAGTACCCTTAATAACTCTAATTATATTATCTGGAACTTCTTTATAATTAATTTCTGTTTCTTCAATTTTTTTAAAATCTGAATTTTTTATAAAAATTTTATCTTTTATAGAATATTTTTTTCCATTATTTGGACCAACATTTGCCTTGGTATTTATAGAATAACTATTCCAAGTTTTGTTCAATTCTAAACCCCCTCTAATTGATAAATATCCATAAGCAGTATTTTTTGTTGATATTAAATCAATTTGATCTTCGTCTTCTAAAATATAGTTTTTATAACAAACACCATTTTCAATGTTTGAATTTTTTCTAATTATCTTGAAAAGCACATCCCCAGTAACACTAAGATTAATTTTCCCATTTTTTAATTTTAGAAGTGGACCCTGATAAGCAAATTCAATAACAGCTTCATCTAAATTATTACCAACTAACTTATTGCTTAGTTTATAATTTCTTTGATCAATTGCCCCACTTACAGTAATACCCACATAATACATGTGATTTCTTCCTCTATCCTGAATGGTTGTGTTAACTCCTGATCTTATAATTTCAAAATATGAATTACTCATTCCAGTCTAGATACTCCTCCTTAGAAATTTGATAAAAGATCACTTTGTTACCTGGTTTAATTAAGGTTGGATCTAATAAATTTGATTTATCAAAAACCTTTTTTGGTGTGTTGCCGATAATATTCCAGCCACCAGGGCTTTCAAAAGTGTAAATATTTGTAAATTGTTCGGTTATGGCCACAGAGCCTTTTGGAACTTTTACTCTTGGCGTTTCCAATCTATCGCATCTGATACCTTTATTAATATCTCCTAGAAAAGGCATGCCAGCAATAAATCCTGTCATGTAGCAAAAATATTCCTTACCAAAATATAGTTCTAATATTTTATCTTTATCTATATTCAATTTTTTAGTTAGCCTCAAAAAATCTAGTCCATACTCATCATCACAACAAACTGGTATTCTAATTTTTTGATTATTATCTTTAATATCTCTACTAATAGTTAAACCTTCTATAAAATTTTTGATTTTTTTATAATTGGTTATAGATAAATCAAAATTAATGATTAATTTATTATAAGAAGGTGTTAAATTAATTATTCCTTCAATTTTTTTATCTTTTATTAATTTTGATATATGGTGAAAATAATCTATGACATTTGCATTTATTTTTTCATTAACCTCTGAGCCAAAATCACAATATACTGCCGCATCACCAAGATTTGATATATTTTTAACCATGCCATGTTATACTAGAGAGTAAAGAGTATGGAAATTAATATCAATTGTGATTTAGGAGAAAAATCTAAGTTTCATTCTATCGAGAATGATCCAGAATTACTCAATATTGTAAATTCTGCCAACATTGCATGTGGTTACCATGCAGGTGATGAACAAACAATGGAGATGGTTATTCAAATTTCAAAAAGAAATGGTGTTAGCTTGGGTGCCCATCCATCATTTAAAGATCCTGAAAACTTTGGAAGAAAAAGAATGAATTTAAGTTCCTTAGAAATAAAAAAACTAATTTTCGACCAATATGAAATATTACAAAAAATTGCTCAGAAATATAATGAAAATGTTACTCATATTAAACCCCATGGGGCTCTTAATAATATGGCTTGTGAAGACCTGGAATTAGCCACAACTCTAGCTGTGGCCATTAAAGAGATTAATAAAGATATTATTTATCTGGTACCAACGGGTTCACAAATGGAAGTTGCTGCTAAGAAAAATGGTTTGAAAATAGCTTGTGAAATTTTTGCAGATAGAAATTATGAAGATAATGGAAATTTAATTTCTAGAAGTAAACCAAACGCTTTAATCACTGACCCTCAATTAGCAAAAAACCATGTGTTGAACATGGTTAAAAATCAGGCAATAAATTGTCTCAGTGGTAAACAGATACCTTGTGAGATTGACTCGGTTTGTATACATGGTGATAATGAAAGCTCATTGGCAACTGCAAAATCTATCAGAGATAATTTAGTTGATAATGGCTTAGAACTAAAACCTTTAAATAAAATGGATAAATTTAATTAAAATATGAAAAAACTTATTTATACTTTACTAATAATTATAGCACTCACTAATAATTTATTTGCAGCAGGAAGTAGCAGTGATAGCGATTCTACTCCTAAAGCTTCAGACTACACAAAAGCAAAAAATTTAATTAACTCAGCTAAGAAATATGAAAAAAAAGGAAAAATTGACAAAGCACAAGAAAGATATGCTAAAGCACAAAAGCTTCTTTTAAAATCCAATGATGAAAAACCACTGCAGGCAGATACTTTAAATTATTTAGGTTTTACTACTAGAAAACTTGGAGATTTTGAAGGAGGTGAAAAATTTTACTTACAAGGCCTAGAAATTGAACCTAATCATAATGGAATAAATGAATACCTTGGTGAGCTTTATGTGGTTACAAACCGAATAGATATGGCTAAAGAAAGGTTAGAAGTTTTAAAAACTTGTAATTGTGAAGAATATGAGGAGCTAAAAGAAATTATCGACGGTTCAAAGAAGTCTAAATATTAAAACATTGAATTAAAATAATTATTTAATATTATAAAAAAATCTTGATCGAAGAATTCATAATTTTAACCCAAATCATCTTTATTGATATCATCTTAGCTGCTGATAATGCTATTATTATTGGATTAATTGCTGCTAACTTTGTACCAAAAAATAGAAAGCAAATAATTCTCTGGGGTGTAGCTGGAGCTTTAGTTTTTAAAATTATTTTTGCTCTTTTTGCTACTTACTTATTTGAATTTTATTATATTAAAATTTTAGGTGGACTACTTCTAATTTGGATTGTTAATGATTTAAGGAAAGATTTAGTTGAAATGAAAAATAAGATTAAATCACCAGTAAAAAAATCAACAGAACCTTCATTTGTAAAAAGTATTTATAAAGTTTTATTTGCAGATATTACAATAAGTTTTGATAACGTTATCGGGGTAGTTGGTGCTGCAAAAGGTCATTTTGGCTTCATGATATTTGGCCTTGTTTTATCTGTAGTATTAACTGGAGCATTAGCTACTTATTTAGCTAATTATATTCAAAAAAACTTATGGATAGCCTATGTAGGGTTAGGTTTTATTTTAATTGTAGCTCTTCAATTAATAATTGGTGGTTTAAATGATTATGGCGTCTTATCAATTAACGAAACATTCAAACAATATTTTTAATTTAGTATGAATGTTTTTTAGTAGGAAACTTACTTCTTATTACATCTTTCTTAAACTTTAGTGCAGCATCATTTATTTGTTTTTCAATATTTGAATACCTTTTCACAAATCTAGCTTTAATTTTATTCAGACCTATCAAGTCGTCAGTAACTAAAACTTGACCATCACAATGTACTGATGCCCCAATTCCAATTGTAGGAACTTTAACAGTTTTAGTAATTTCTTTTGCTAATGAGCTTTCAACACACTCTAAAACTATTGAAAATACACCAGCATCTTCTAAAAGTTTAGAATCTCTTAAAATAATTTTTCTTTCTGTTATTTCTTTTCCTTTAAATTTAAAATTTGTTGCAGATTGTGGCAGAACACCAAGATGTCCCATCACAGGAATTTTATTCTTAATTAAAGTTTTAATTATTTGAATTACTTTTTTACCCCCCTCAAGCTTGATTGCATCACACTTCGTTTTAGAGATTATTTTTTTTGCATTACTTAAGGCTTCTTTTGAGTTACGGTAAGTGTTATGAGGCATGTCTACTACCATTAAACTTTTTTTAACACCCATTCTTACACTTTTAGAATGTTCAATCATCATATCCAGTGTCACTTTTTTTGTAGAAGAAAAGCTATAAAGAACAGAGCCAAGGGAGTCGCCTACCAATACAAGGTCACAGTGTCTATCTATTATTGATGCTATATTTTTAGAGTAAGCAGTAAGACTTATAATTTTAGTTTTATTTTTTTTTTTAATAAAGTTTAAGATTTTTTTATTCATTTTTTACCAAACACCTTCATTTTTCATTGAGGCCCAAGGTTCTTTAATTTCTAAATTACCCTCTTGTAAGATTTCTATAGAAATATTGTCTGGAGATCTGACAAATGCCATATGACCATCTCTAGGTGGTCTATTAATTGTATATCCCATATCTTGAAGTCTCTCACAAGTTTGATAAATATTTTCAACACGGTATGCTAAGTGACCAAAATTACGAGATCCATCACCTAACTCATCACCATCCCAATTGTAGGTTAGCTCTAGTTCGGCTTTTTCATCGCCAGGTGCTGCTAGAAAAATTAAGGTAAATCTACCTTGCTCATTTTCCATTCTTCTAGTTTCAATTAAACCTAATCCCTTACAGTAGAAATCTAATGATTTTTCCACGTCTGAGATTCTGATCATGGTGTGTAAATATTTCATAATATTATGTACTCTATAGTAAAGTATTACTCTAATTCAATGGTACTAGGTGGTTTTGAAGTAACATCATAAACAACTCTGTTTATACCTCTAATATTATTAATAATTTGATTAGAGATTGATTGCATAAAACCTTTAGGAAAATCAAAAAAATCAGCAGTCATTCCATCTTCAGAGGTAATTGCTCTTAACAAACAAATATGTTCGTAAGTTCGATTATCACCCATAACACCCACAGTTTTTACTGGTAGGAGTGCAGCATATGCTTGCCAAATTTTATCATATAACCCATGCTCTCTTAAAGCTTTTATAAAATAGAAATCAGCCTCTTTTAAAATTTTAATTTTTTCATTGGTTATAATACCGGGCATTCTAATAGCTAGACCAGGACCGGGAAATGGATGTCTAGAGATTATGTCATTAGATAAATTAAGTTCTAATCCTAATTTTCTAACTTCATCTTTAAATAAAAATTTAAGAGGTTCTACTAATTTTAATTTCATTCTTTTAGGAAGGCCCCCTACATTATGATGTGATTTTATTTTTGAAGTTTGACTACCAGTCACAGATTTACTTTCAATTAAGTCTGGATAAAGAGTGCCCTGAGCAAGAAATTTAACATTCTTAATTCTATTAGCATATCTTTCAAATATTTTAATAAATAGATTACCAATGATTTTTCGTTTTTTTTCAGGATCAGATACATTTGTTAATTTTCTAATAAATTCTTTTTCTGCATTAACATAAATCAAATTAATTTTTAATTTTTTCTTAAAAGTATTAACTACTTGTATTTCTTCATTTTTTCTTAAAAGGCCATTATTAACAAAAATACAAGTTAAATTTTTTCCAATTGCTTTGCTTAATAATTGTGCAACCACACTACTATCCACACCACCCGACAATCCACAAATTACTTTGTTGTCACCTACTTGGTCTTTAATTTCATTAATTAATTTTAATTTTTGATCTTTTGATGACCAGTTTTTTTTAATTTTACAAATAAGAAAAACAAAATTTCTTAATAAAATTTTACCTTTATTAGTGTGTGTTACTTCAGGGTGAAATTGTACACCATAAAAATTTTCTTTAATATTTTCAATAATTGTTAATTTAGAGTTTTTTGTAGAAGCTATAATTTTAAAATTTTTTGGCATCTTTGATACTTGATCAGCATGGCTCATCCAAACATCACTTCTATTATTTTTATTAAAAAAATTCTTAGTTAAAGTACTATTGGATACTTTGTTTATAGTGGCTAAACCAAATTCTCTATGTTTTGATTTTTTAACTTTGCCACCTAATAGTTTTGACAATATCTGATGTCCAAAACATATACCCAGGATTGGAATTCCAAGTTTTAATATCTTCTTATCAAATTTAAATTTATCATTTTCATAAACATTAAGAGGTCCACCAGACAGTATTATTCCAGCAATATTATCTTTTGTAATTTGAGCTATTTTTATTTTTTTATGACTTACAATTTCTGAAAAAACCCCTAATTCCCTTACTCTTCTTGCAATTAATTGTGTAAATTGAGAACCAAAATCGATTATTAAGATTTTACTTAAATTATTACTAAGACTCATTTTTAGGTTCCAAATTCTTTAAGGATTCTAAAATAGAATTTTTCTTATCACACAATTTATTGCAAATTTTTGAAAAATTATCTGCTAGTTCTTTTACTTTGGAATAATTAGATCTTTTTAACTCTATTTCCATAAGCATGTAGTTTGCTTCTTCATTTTTTGGATCAAGTAATAACACTGTATCTATATTTTTTTGTTCTTCTCTTTTGTTCTCTTCAAAATTATAAATTTTTGCTAAATACAAATATGAATCTTTGTCCTTAGGGTTAAAAACAATACTTCTTTGAAATAAAAATTTAGATTCTTCATATTTTTGTTCATCGTATTTATTTTTTCCTTCTTCAAAAAAGTTATTTTCTGCAAAAGAAGAGCTTCCAAAATTTAAAATTAAAAACAGGACAATTATTAATTTATTTATTGTTTTCATTAATACTTACTCTCATTTTTAACTTGATCAACGTTATGAACCATACTTTCATAAAAACCCGCCTTAGTTATTTTTACAAAATTTGGTTTATTTTTAAGGTTTGGTACTTTTTTTGCACCTAGATATCCCATAGATGATTTTAATCCTCCAATTAATTTATAAATAATACTTTTAACATCACCTTTATATTTCACAAAACCTTCTACTCCTTCTGGAACATATTTAGATATATCTTTTTGTTTGGTTTGAAAATATCTATCAGCTGATCCTTTATTCATCGCACCAACTGATCCCATTCCTCTAAAACTTTTAAATAACTTACCATTTTTTTTAATTAGTTTTCCAGGTGTTTCTAAGCTTCCTGCAAACAAAGATCCAATCATTATAGCATCGGCACCTGCTGACAATGCTTTAGCTAAATCACCTGAATATTTAATTCCACCATCTGAAATTATTTTTACTTTATTGTTTTTAACACCTTTTTTAACTGCAAGGATCGCACTTAATTGTGGTACACCAATGCCTGCGACTAGCCTAGTTGTACAAATTGATCCTGGCCCTATTCCAACTTTAATAATATCTACTCCTAATTTTATTAAAAATTTTGCTGCTTCAGCTGTTGCAATATTTCCAGCACATAGAGTTGTTTTGTTTGTTTTTAATTTTTTTATAGCTTTAATAATTTCAGCTACTTTTTTGCTATGTCCATGAGCTGTATCCACAACAATTAAATCAACTTTTTCTTTTAAAATTGCTTTTGCTCTTTTAAGTTCTAAAGGACCAGCTCCAACTGCCGCACCAACTAATAAGTTTAATTTTTTAACTTTTTTAATTTCTTCAACTTGTTTTTTAATATCCAAATTTCTATGAATTACACCAATGCCTCCTGCTTTAGCTATTGCTATAGCCATTTTACTCTCAGTAACTGTATCCATTGCAGAGGATAATAAAGGTATTTTTAATGTTAAATTAGATGATAATTTAGTGCTGGTATCAACTTCAGAAGGTAAAACTTCTGAGTATTTTGGTGCCATTGTAACATCGTCAAAAGTGAGAGCTTCTTTTATAGGATCCATAATCATTTATATATGATTCCCCTCAAAAAAAAAGTCCCTATCTTAAGATTTTACAAATAATAAAACTTTCCTTAGATTCTTTTCTGCTAGACTTGGGTTTAAACACCTTCACTTCTTTAAATAATTTTTTGCCCAAAGCAACAATTTCGTTAAATGATGAGCCTAGAAAAATCTTAGAGACAAATCGTCCTTCTTTAACCAACATTTCTTTGGAAAAATTCATAGCCTCCATTGCAAGTTCACCAGTATAAATTGCATCTATATCTTTTATACCCGTTGTATTTACAGCCATATCAGAGACAACAACATCCACTTTTGATTTGAATAAAGCTTTTATTTTTTCTTGAGATTCTAAATCAGTAAAATCACCTTTGATTTGGATTGTATTCTCAATTTCTTCCATACCTTTTAAGTCGATTGAAACCAACCTTCCACTTTTTACTGTTCTTGAAATATATTGAGACCAGCTACCAGGTGATGCCCCTAAATCGATTACAGATATTCCATTTTTAAATATCTTAAATTTTTCATCTATTTCTATTAATTTATATGCTGATCTGGCTCGATACCCGTCTACCTGAGATTGTCTAACATAAATATCTCTTTTTTGTTTATTAATCCAGTTTTTAGAAATTCTATTTTTTTTCAATTAATGACCAAACCTTAAGCTTTTTGATAAAATTTTACCCTCTAAAGTTTTTATATCTATCTTTACTTCTCTATGTAATCTCATGTCTTTATCTCCATCCCAAATCCCAGATGCAAGATGTATTATACCCAGTTTATGATTGGGCAAGTAAGGCTCCACAAAGCTTTTTTCTTTTTCATTAAATTTTGGTAAAAGATTACTAACTAACCAATTGCAATTATGAGGTAGGAACTCTGTTTCTAAATCGTCAATGTAAACTGACATGTTAATAGCCAATTGTTCTGAACCAAAAATATTTCCAGCTTTAAGTGTTTGTTCTAAATTTTTTTGCCAAGTCGTCCAGCCAACTGAATTTTTTTCTAAAGAAAAAACACCAATATTAATATGTGGGGCAAAAGCAAGCTTCCGCGCTTTATCTATTCCAATTTTTGACTTTATTGCATGTTTAAAATTTTGAGATTTAATTATTGCTAATTGTCCAAATATCCATTTAACTTTGGACATTATTTTATATCCTGGTGTAAAGGTTTGAGTAATTCCTAATTTTCCATCTTCACAGGCCTTAAAATAAAGCTCTATTGAATTCCAATCCCCTACCCAAGCGTCACAATCTATCCATAAGAATTTTTCATAACTAGGAAAATATTTTGGTAAGAAAGCTCTAGATACCTGACTCTTTAACCATTCTCTTCCTTTAACTTTAAATGCTGGAACATCAATATCCCATTCGGCTGATTTAATTTCGTCTACTTTTTTAGATAATATATCTCTTTGTTGCTCGGATAAACCTGCATCTAGAATGCAAATTGCTGTATCTTTGCTTTGTTCAAAACTTTTAATAGAATCGACCAATTCATTAAGTAATTCAAAGTAATTTGAGTCTGCCAGAGATACAATTACATTTTTTTTCATCTATAGAATGTCTTCAAGGTCTTCTTTAGTGTCACTTTCACCATTTAAAATTTTCTGTTTATAAATTTTTTGATAACTAAAGTAACCAATCGGTATTAAGCAAATATAGATTAATCCACAAATTACCAAAACTTTAAATGTGTATATTAACAAAAGTCCAAAAAATAAAACAACACCAAACAATGCAAAAATTGTCAAGTGACGAGGAATAGAAATTTTTTTAAATGCAAATGTAGGTACTTTACTGATCAATAAAAATGATATCAAAATAAACAGTATTGGTACTACTATATCGTAATTAATTTTGACTAAATTTATTTCGCTTAGACTTAATATTAAAGGCATCAATACCAAAATTCCACCTGCAGGTGACGGCACACCCTCAAAGTAATTATCTTTCCATGATGGCTCAGAGTTTGAACTTACATTAAATCTTGCAAGTCTAAGGGCAACACAAACTACAAAAATCATTGTGAGTAACCAGCCAAATTTACCTAAATTATTTAAAGACCAAAAATACATTATAAAAGCTGGAGCTACTCCAAAGCTAATTAAATCTGCTAATGAGTCTAATTCTTTTCCAACTAAAGAAGTTCCTTTTAACATCCTTGCAACTCTGCCATCTAATGCATCAAAAATTGCGGCAAAAATAATAGCTATAATAGATAATTCAAACTTTTCATCTAATGCAAATTTAATGGAACTTAATCCAATACACACATTTATTAATGTCAGTGCATTAGGCAAAAGCATTCTAGCTTTTTTATCTGATACTATTTTAAAATTATTTTTTGGTTGTTCCATAAGCTACTTTTTAGCTAATAGTGTTTCACCAGCAATTGTTTTTTGTCCAACTTTAACTAACGGTTCATAATTCTCAAAATAAACGTCCGCTCTACTTCCAAATCTAATCATACCAATTCTTTCACCTTGTTGTAATTGTTGATCCTTTGAAGATTCGCAAACAATTCTTCTGGCAATTAAACCGGCGATTTGAACAACTATTATTTCTTCGCCATGAGTATTTGTTATCTTGTAATAGTTTCTTTCATTGTCTTCACTTGCTTTATCAAGTGATGCATTTAAAAATTTTCCAGGCTTATAAAGTATTTCTGAAATTTTACCTTCACAAGGAGTTCGATTTACGTGACAATCAAATACGTTCATAAAGATACTAATCTTAGTAAATTTTCTATCTTCTAAACCTAATTCTTTTGGACCATCTACTTCATGGACCATCAAAACTTCACCGTCAGCAGGACTGGTTAGATAGTTTTCATCATTTATTGAAATTCGCTCTGGATCTCTAAAAAAATAATAAACCCATATCGATAATACTAGACCAATTAATCCTAGAAAAGTGCTCAGGACATATAAAAATATTGTTACAATGATAGCTATCGCTAAAAATTTGTAACCTTCAGAATGAATTTTTGGGAAAATTTTCTCTAACATAAGCTTCTATTTGATAATTTTTTATTAATATGTATATAAAGCACTAAATTACAATTACTAATATATATTATTCATTTATGGCTAAAATAAAGGTTAAAAATCCAGTTGTTGAACTAGACGGTGATGAGATGACTAGAGTCATTTGGGAATTCATCAAAAGTAAACTGATTTTGCCTTATTTAGATTTGGATATTAAATACTACGATCTTGGTATGAAAAGTCGTGACGATACCGATGATCAAATAACAATAGATTCTGCTAACGCAATTAAAGAACATAGTGTTGGTATAAAATGTGCAACAATTACTCCGGATGAAGCACGAGTTGAAGAGTTTAAATTAAAAAAAATGTGGAGATCTCCAAACGGAACGATACGAAATATTCTTGGAGGTACAGTTTTTAGAGAGCCTATAATTTGTAAAAATATTCCAAAACTTGTTCCAACTTGGACAGACCCCTTAATTATTGGAAGACATGCTTTTGGCGATCAATATAGAGCAACAGATTTTAAAGTACCCGGTAAAGGTAAAATGGAAATAAAATGGACCGCAGAAGATGGCAGTGATGAAATTAAATATGAGGTCTTTAACTTTCCTGGACCAGGAATTGCTTTATCGATGTACAATTTAGATAAATCTATAGAAGACTTTGCAAGATCTTGCTTTAACTATGGAATAATTAAAAAATGGCCCGTTTATCTTTCTACTAAAAATACTATTTTAAAAATTTATGATGGTAGGTTCAAAGATATCTTCCAAGATATTTTTGATAAAGAGTTTAAATCTGATTTTGATAAACTTAACATTACTTATGAGCATAGACTAATTGATGACATGGTTGCTTGTGCTATGAAATGGAGTGGTAAATATATTTGGGCTTGTAAGAATTATGATGGAGATGTTCAATCTGATACTGTGGCTCAAGGTTATGGATCATTAGGGCTAATGACAAGTGTTCTTCTTGCACCAGATGGAAAAACTATGGAAGCAGAAGCGGCTCACGGAACTGTAACTAGACACTACAGAATGCATCAAGAAGGTAAAGAGACTTCTACAAATCCAATTGCTTCAATTTTTGCTTGGACTAGAGGTTTGGCACATAGAGGAAAATTAGATGGTAATGAAGATTTGATTAAATTTTCAACTACATTAGAAAAAGTTTGTATTGATTGTGTTGAAAATGGATCAATGACAAAAGATTTGGCAATTTTAATTGGGCCCTCAAGTAATTATCTAACGACTAATCAATTTTTAGATGAATTAGATGGTCAGCTTAAGAAAAAGCTTAATTAATTAATTTTTTAATATTTTCGAAAGACTCTTCAATTTTATCTGGCAAAGTTCCACCAGCTTGTGCAAAGTCAGCTCTGCCACCACCGCCTTTACCCCCAATAACTTCTGAACCAGCTCTAACAATTTTAACAGCATCAAACTTTTCTTCTAATGTTTTGGTAACACCTACAGCTAAGCCAACTTTATTATCATTGATTGCATAAATTATAACTAACCCTTCACCAATTTCTTTTTTGCCTTCATCGATTAGCTTACGTAAATCCTTAAATGGTAAATCCATAATATTTTGAAATCTAACTTTAAATCCATTAATAGTTTGATCGTTGATTTTATTTTTATCTTTATCTTTTAATATTGAAATAACTGAAAGTTGATCAAATTGTTTATTAAGGTCTTTTATTAAAGTTACTTGATCCTTGTTTTGAAGATTAGGTTTTCCTCCTAATTTAATAATCTTTGTCTCTAATTCTTTTATAACTGCCTCATTTTTTTGATCCGACAAATTGGATTGGTTTTCTTTTTCTTTTAAAAAATCAGTTAACTGCACATCTCTTAATGCTTCAACTCTTCTTACGCCTGCAGCAATAGATGATTGGCTAATAATCTTAAATTTTCCAATATCAGCTGTGTTTACAACGTGAGTTCCTCCACATAATTCAGTTGAGAAAAATTTACCTTCTTCATCTCCCATAGACAAAACTCTAACTTCATCGCCATATTTTTCTCCAAATAAAGCTAAGGCACCATTTTCAACAGCTTCTTTAGGTGTCATTATTCTTGTTTTCACCTCTGACTTTTTTTCAATTATTGAGTTTACATAATGTTCAATTTTTCTAATCTCTTCGTCTGAAATAGGTTTCATATGACTAAAATCAAATCTTAATCGATCAGATTGAACTAAAGATCCTTTTTGGGTTACATGCTCACCCAAAACTCTTCTTAATGCTTCGTGCAACAAATGAGTGGCAGAATGGTAAGCTCTAATATTATTTCTTCTCTGTGTATCTATTTTTAATTCAACACTGTCTTTTAGTTTAACTGAACCTTTTTTAACTTTTCCGTAATGAGCAAATAAATCCCCTAATTTTTTTTGAACATCAGACACTTCAAATTCAAAAATCTCTTTAGAGATTATTCCAGTATCTGCAACTTGTCCTCCTGACTCTCCATAAAATGGTGTTTGATTTGTTATTATAATGCCTTCATCGTTTTCTTGTAGATCTTGAACCTCTTTATTATTTTTAAGAATTAAAGTGACTACACCTTCTGCTTTATCTGTAGAATATCCTAAAAAATCAGTTGCCCCTAAACGATCTTTTATATCAAACCAAATTTGATCTACCGAACTATCCCCTGATCCTTTCCAATTTTTTTTTGCTAATTTTTTACTTTCTTTCATTAATAAATCAAACTTCTCCCCATCGACAGTCATTGATTTATTTTTCAAAATATCTTCTGTTAAATCTAATGGAAAACCAAATGTATCATAAAGCTTAAATGCCACTTCACCAGGCAATATCTTTTCTACTTTCTCTAGCTCTTCATTTAATATTTTTATTCCTCTATCTAATAAAACCAAAAACTTTTCTTCTTCTGTTTTTAATGTTTCTTTTATTAAAGATTGTGCTCTTTCAAGCTCTGGATAATTGTTAGACATTTCTTCTAGAAGCGTTTTAAAAATATTATAGAAAACTGGTTTTTTAGAACCTAGTAAATGTGAGTGTCTCATTCCACGTCTCATAATTCTTCTAAGCACATATCCTCTGCCTTCATTAGAAGGTAAAACTCCTTCTGCTAATAAAAATGAACTTGCTCGTAAATGATCTGCTATTACTCTAAAGCTTGATTGATTGTCATCAGTTACTTTAACGTTTAATGTGTCAGATGCTGATAGTATTAGTTTTTTAAAATGATCTGTTTCGTAGTTATCGTGTGTTCCTTGTAATAGTGCCGCTATTCTCTCAAGACCCATACCCGTATCCACAGATGGTTTTGGTAAATTTATTCTCTTATCTTTTGAAATTTGCTCATATTGCATGAATACTAAATTCCATATTTCTATAAACCTATTACCATCTTCGTTTTTAGTGCCAGGTAAACCACCCTCTAGATGATCACCGTGATCATAAAATATTTCAGAACATGGTCCACAAGGCCCTGTATCACCCATTGACCAAAAGTTATCTGACGTTGCTATCTTGATTATTCTATCATCGCTAAAACCAGCTATTTTCTTCCAAAAATTAAATGCTTCTTCATCGTCATGATAAACTGTTACATAGAGGCGATTTTTATCAATTCCGAACTCTTTAGTTATTAAATTCCATGCGTAACTAATGGCCTCTTCTTTAAAATAATCTCCAAATGAAAAATTTCCAAGCATTTCAAAAAATGTATGGTGTCTTGGTGTATAGCCTACATTTTCAAGATCGTTATGCTTACCGCCTGCCCTTACACATTTTTGCGAAGTTGTTGCTCTTACATAGTCTCTTTTTTCTAATCCAGTGAATACATTTTTAAATTGTACCATTCCTGAATTTGCAAACATTAATGTTGGATCATTATTTGGAACTAAATTACTAGACTCAACTATCTTGTGATCATTCTTTTCAAAATAATCTAAAAAAGTTGTTCTAATTTGATTTAGTGTTTTGTCAGCCATATATTTAAAATACAGCTTTTTTATTTGTTGTCTAGATAAGTGTAGGGAAAAAAGGTGCTTAAATTAGGGGTGTGAGGTTCACACTACCTTACACTAGCTAACACTAGCTCACACTAGTTATGCGAATGATTTAAAATTTATAAAAAATTAATCACATAAAGATTAACTAAAATATCTCTTAAACTAACTAACAAACTAGCAACAAAAGAGATAAATCAAATAGCTAATTCCATCACCTAGACACCTGATTTGAGGTTTGATAAAGTCCTGTTCATGAAAAAAATCGATGTTAATTTTAAAAAACCATCCCAACAACAATTAAATAGTCTCTTAGAATTATATCAAACTGGACGATATGTTGATGCTGAGAAATTATCAGTATCCATCACTGAAGAGTTTCCCAAACACCCATTTGCCTGGAAAGTGCTTGCCGTTGTATTAAAACAAAATAAGAGGTTAAATGAATCGTTAGTTGCTAGTCAAAAATCTGTACAACTAAATCCACAGGATGCCGAAGCCCACAGTAACTTGGGTGTCACGCTCAAAGAACTAGGAAGATTGAACGAAGCTCAAGCAAGCTATAAACAAGCGATAACATTAAAACCTGACTTAGCAGTAGCCCACAACAACTTGGGTAACATACTCCAAGAACTTGGTAGATTAAATGAGGCTGAAGCAAGCTATAAACAAGCGATAACATTAAAACCTGATTATGCCGAGGCCCACAGTAACTTGGGTCTCACGCTCAAAGAACAGGGCAGATTAAAAGAAGCATGCTCTGCTTATATTAAAGCAATAAATTTAAATCCAGATTTCACTGGTGCCTATCAAAATCTTGGTATGGCTATCAAAAATGTAAAGTTCAATTCATCGAACGTTAAGCTCTACCCACTTTTAATCCGACTGTTAAGTGCTGGGAATTTTGAGCGCCCTAATGATTTGGCTCCCAGTATTTTAAGTCTCTTAAAACATGATCCTCTGATCAAGAATTTACTGCTTGACGAAAATTTTGCTACGAGCCTCAAAGAGGCAAATTCCATAATTGGCAGTCTAGATAAGCTTAAGCTTCTTCATCATCTGATGCGTGTATGTCCACTTCCTGATCTTCAGTTTGAAAGATTCTTTGTGACTGTGCGAAGTTTACTTCTTACAAATCTGGATAATATCGAGGCATCTCCTGAACTCATCTATTTTTTATCTACGCTTTCTCTTCACTGTTTTACTAATGAATATATCTACTTTGAAAAAGATGAAGAGACTGAATTGGTTGAGAACTTAGAAACTGAGATTATGCAAACCATTTCGAAATCAGAGCAACCAGAAGCCATAAAAATATTGTGCCTCGCCTCCTATCGCCCGTTACATCAATACAATTGGAGCAAAAAGCTAGAAGCGCTCGATAATTTGGAGGAGGTAAAGTTACGATTGATTGAAGAGCCTTATACTGAGAGAGCAATAATGGCAGAAATTCCTATGTTGGGCAAAATATCAGACGATGTCTCTAGCAAAGTAAAAGCGCAGTATGAAGAAAACCCCTACCCAAGATGGGTTAAAATACAAATACCCACAAAAGCGAAATCAATCTCTGAGATTTGTGCTGATGTAAATCTTCATCTCCATTCCGAAAGTATTAAAAACGTAATTGCTCCGGCTATACTTATTGCTGGTTGTGGTACGGGGAAACATTCGATAGGAACTGCCTCTGGCTTTTCTGACTGCCAGGTCACCGCAGTGGATTTAAGTCTTGCCAGTCTCGCTTACGCTAAGAGGAAGACAGCTGAGCTTGGAATTACTAACTTGGAATATTTGCAAGCAGATATCTTAAAACTAGATCAACTGGAGCAAGAATTTGACATCATTGAAAGTGTAGGTGTTCTTCATCATATGAATGAGCCCATGACTGGGTGGAGAGTTCTAACGGATCTCCTGAAGCCCAGTGGCTTGATGAGAATAGGTTTGTATAGTGAGTTGGCTCGACACAATATTGTAAAGGTTCGAAAAGAAATCACATTACAGAAAGTGGGTACATCTGAATCTGAAATCAGAGAATTCAGACATTCACTAACAGAATCGAATGACGAGAATCATCAGCAATTAACTAATTGGAATGATTTTTTTAGTCTCAGTATGTTGAGAGACTTAATTTTTCACGTGCAAGAGCATCGTTTTACCCTCCCACAGATTAAAAAATGTCTCGACGAGTTGGGGCTAAAGTTCTGCGGATTTGAAAATAAAGATGCTATTTCAAGTTTTAGAGAGCTCCATGGGCAAGAAGCGAATATCTATGATTTAGCACTGTGGCATCAGTACGAGAAAAACAACCCTCGAGCTTTCGCTGCGATGTACCAATTTTGGTGTCAAAAACTATAAGTATAATCATCCATTGCCAATCTCACATTCAACAACAGTAAAACACTAAGTTTTGAGATTTACTTAAAAGCAAAAGAGATGAAACAAGTTTTGTTGGCGAGTGTCTTTAAATGAAGCGCTGTTTTCCTAAACTTACTTGGGGAAAAAAGGCGCTTAAATTAAGCGCCTTTTAATAATTAAAGATGACTTTAACTAATTCTTTTTAGATGGAGGTGTTACTTCTTCCTTTGTTTCCAATTTAGGCTCCTCTATTTGATCTTTTGCTGCTTTTTCTGGATCTAGTGGATTACCTTCAATTTTTTTTGCTATCACTCCAGCCTTTTCTCTAATTGCCATTTCAATTTCTGCAGCAATTTGAGGATTTTGCTCTAAATAAATTTTAGCATTTTCTCTTCCTTGGCCAATTTTTTCACCTTTATAAGCATACCAAGCTCCAGCTTTTTCAACAATGTCAGCTTTTGCACCAAGGTCAACTAATTCACCCACTTTACTAATACCTTTGCCGTACATTAGGTCAAATTCAACAACTTTAAATGGTGGTGCTACTTTATTTTTAACCACTTTAACTCTTGTTGAGTTACCAATAATTTCATCTCCATTTTTAATGGCACCAATTCTTCTAATGTCCATTCTAACAGATGAATAAAACTTAAGTGCATTTCCACCAGATGTAGTCTCTGGACTTCCAAACATAACCCCAATTTTCATTCTAATTTGGTTAATAAAAATCATCATTGTGTTCGTGCTTGAGATTGAACCTGTTAGTTTTCTTAAAGCTTGACTCATTAATCTTGATTGAAGTCCTACATGGTGATCTCCCATTTCTCCTTCAATTTCAGCTCTAGGTGTTAGTGCTGCAACAGAGTCAATTACGATAACAGAAATCGATCCTGATTTAACTAAAGTATCAGCTATTTCTAAAGCTTGTTCGCCAGTATCAGGTTGTGAAATTAATAATTCTTCAGTATCTACACCAAGTTTTTTTGCATAAATTGGATCTAAAGCATGTTCTGCATCTATAAACGCACAAATTCCTCCAGCTTTTTGGGCTTCTGCTAATACTTGCAATGCTAAAGTTGTTTTACCAGATGATTCTGGTCCATAGACTTCAATAACTCTTCCTTTTGGTAAGCCACCAATTCCAAGCGCTACATCTAAACTTAATGATCCAGTTGAAATAGACTCGACGTCCATCGCTCTTCTTTGGCCAAGTTTCATTACTGATCCTTTTCCAAAATTATCGATAATTTGGCTCATTGCTGCGTCCAAAGCTTTGTTTTTTTCGTTGCCTTCTGATTGTTGCGCTTTTGTAGATTTAACTACTTTTAGGTTGTTTTTAGTCATTTTATGCCTTTTTTATTAAATAATTAGTGTTCGAATCGTCTTTTAAATGTACACATTTTGTTCTTATTTTCAATAGTTATTTTTTTTATAATAAAATGGCTTAATTACTGTATTTTTAAGTAATTGCTATTCAGCAAACCAATGGCTTGAAGAAGTTTAAATTGTGAAAGTAAATAATTTCTTTCAGAATTTGCTAGGCTTATTTTTGAGTTTAATAAAATTGAGTTTGACTGAATAACATCAAGTGTAGATCTTCCAAGACCTGTTTCATATTCAACTGTTATTCCTTCGTTTGCCGTTTCTGCAGCTTTAACTTGCGCAGTAACTGAATTCAATAAACTTTTTGATACTTGAAAGCTTGACCATGCACTTGCAATATTTGCATCATTTGTTTTTAAGGTATTATCTAATAATAATTTTTTTCTATTTTTCAAATTTTTACTTTTATTTAATGAGGCAGTATTTTTTCCACCATTAAAAATTGGCCATGAAATAGTTGCTTTTAATATTTCTTTATCACGCTCTCCAATACTTGAACTTACATTGTCTGATTTTGAACTATTAAAGGATAAAGATGCAGACGGTGATAGATCAGATCTGGCTATAGTTACATCTTGTTCAGATTGTTCATACTCTAACCTTGAAATAATTAAATTTGGATTAGTTGTTTTTGAAATTTCAATTGCTTCATTTAAATCTTTTGGTAATTCAAAAGTTAAATCTGAATTCTTGCTCAAAGTATTAGTATTTACAATTGGGCCTATAATTTTTTCATAGGTTAGCTTAGCTGTAATTGTTTCATTTTTTGCTTGTAAAAATTGTGCTTGCGCACCTGCAAGTGAAGACTCAGATTGTGCTAAATCAGATATAGTAATTTGACCTCTTTCTAATCTTGCTTGATTGGTCTCAACTTGCCTCTTTAACAGGTTAACGTTATCTTGATTAATCTTAAGTTTTTCATCAGAAAAAACTAAACCTGAATAAGCTTCAATAGCTTGGTACAAAATCTCCTGTTCAGTTTTTAAAAGTTTTGCCTCAGCTAAAGTTAATCCAATTTTACTTTTTTCCATGCTGGCTATACCTGCAAATCCTTGGAATAATTTTTGCTCAATATTTATTGATTGAGTTTTTGGATCGACTTCAGTAAAAGATGAATTAGCACCTGTTCCATCAGTTAGCTTTTCTGTATTTTCTTGGCTCTTAGAACCTGACAGTGTTACACTTGGTAAAAATTCACTTCTTGATATTTTTACATCTTCTCTAGAAACTTGAATATTTTCACGTTCTGCATTTAATACCGGGTTTTCATTGTACGCTTGTAACAATGCTTTTGATAAAGGTACTGAAAAAGCTTTTCCATTAAAAAGAATAATAGCTAAGGATATTAATATTATTTTTTTCATTATTTTTTAAATTTTATTTTTTCAATCTGATGATTACTATTTAAATTCATTATAACTGATGAGCTTTTTATCGCATCTTTAAACATTTGTTGAGTAATTCTTTGATAAGTCTGCATAAAGTTTATCACATCTCCACTGCTCATAATCTTTAGGTTTTTCTTGTTTTTTGTTTGAACCCAGAGCTTTCGCTCCTGTTTTAATCTCCATTCTCTTAATAAGCTAAAGTTTTTAGCCTTTAGATACAGTAATCCATCTAATTGTTTGAATAAGGTTTTATATTTAGTTTTTAATTGATTGTTAACATGGGTTCTCCATTTAGTTCCTTGATCATAAACTTTTTCAAGTGAGTTAATTGGTTTTTTAAGTTGGCTACTTGATTGAGCTCTTGCTCCAACACACCAACCTTCAAAAATGACCACATCAGGCTTTGTTTTGATTTTATACCACAAACTCTTTTGGCACCTATCATCTATTGCTTTATTAAATGTTGGAATTTGTAAACTTTTAAAGTTTTTATCTTTAATCTGTTTAAAAAAATTTAACATTAAATCTACATCGTGAGTTCCTGGTACTCCTCTTGTCATTAATAAAGGGTGTTTATTTTTAGACAATAATGTTCTGTCTTTTCTTGTTTTATAAAAATCATCGATAGAAACTTTAAAAACATTTAACTTAAAATATTTTTTTAAAATTAAAGTTAAAATTGATGAGATAGTTGTTTTGCCTGACCCTTGTCCTCCAGCTAAACCTATCATTAATGGTTTTTTTTTATTAACTTTTTTTGCTATCCAAAAACTAACAGGTATTAAAAAAGATTTGATCATCTTATCTTTATTTTTAAATTTATCCTTCTTTGTTTCTTGAGAAGAGATAAATTTAAAACAATCTTTTTTTACTTTTTTAAAACAATCATTAACTGCTTGCATAAAAAATTACTTATTGTCTAGAGGATGATTTTGCCCATCGTTGACCGCAACATTTTCTAATTCAAAAGTATTTATCTCATCTACGCATCCAAGATTAAATCCTGTCATAGCTGGGTTGGCTCTTGGATTATGATGTGTGTAAATTCCACAGTTCGAACAAAAATAGTGTTTCGCAATTTTTGAATGAAATTGATAAAGTTTTAACTTATCCTCACCTTTAATTATTTTAAAATTTTCGTTCTTAACCATAGACATTATTGCTCCTTTTCTTTTACAAATAGAACAATTACATTTTAAAACTTTTTCTAAGTTATCAGGCACGTTTATTTCTGCTTCTACTTCTCCACAGTGACATGTTAGTTTTTTCATTTATATTTCTCCTTTATTTTTTATATTTATTTCAAACATTGCTTCATTTCTTCTATTCATAGGTAGCGTGAAAGGTCCATCGTAAGTTGCTTTAATAGGTGGGCTCAAAATTATCATATTATCTTTTTTTAATTCATTTTCTAAAATGCTTTTATGTTTAATAAAATTTTTATCAGAAACCCTTCCTGAGTATCTAATAACTGCATAATAACCACCTTTAATATTTAATATTTTAACATCTGGATTAGACGGGCTCGGTATGTTTTCTTTATTAAATCTTGAAGGTAAATAAAATTGCATGGTCATATTTCCTTTTTTTTGCATTTGGGTGACTGGTGTTGTCATCTTAATTTCTTCATTTTTATCATTGTTGCCTGATATGTAGTTAAATAATTTTCTAAAACTGTTGCCTTCATTTGATATATCTGTTTCGATTGCTAAACGATCAGAATATTTTCTGATTTCATAAACTTCATTTTTTTTCACTACTTCATAGTTTGCTTCTTCATATGACATACTGTTAGAAGTTATAATTAAGCCAAGAAACACAATTGATAGAAATTTTTTCATTTTAATATGAAGCTTAAACTATCTCTGGTTGAAGTTATCCACAAGAGCACAAAATGTAGTTTCAATGTTCACGTTTTGATTCACCTTTGATTCAGTTACAGACTCAAAATACAACCTATTGCGTGTACTGTATAACTAGTCTATAAATTAGAACAAAACAAGAACATGAAACTAACTATTCCCTTTTACTTGCATAAAGCTGGAGCTGGCTTTCCCTCTCCTGCAACAGATTACATTGAAGAAGATGTAGATCTTAATGTTCACTTAATCAAAAATGTTCCTGCAACTTTTATCATTAGAGTTCAGGGAAAATCGATGACTGATGTTGGTATTTATGATGGTGACTTATTAGTTATTGATAGAAGCTTAAAACCTAAAAATTTTTCAACAGTGGTTGCAAATGTTCATGATGAGTTAGTTGTTAAAAGTTTTGTTAAATCAAAAGATGGTCAATTTTTAACATCAGGTTCAAAAAATATTGAAGATAAAATAATTATTGGAGATGAAACTGAAGTGTTTATTTGGGGGGTTGTGACTTATGTCATCCATTCAACGTACTAAGAAAATAGCATTAGTAGACTGTAATTCATTTTATGTTTCCTGTGAAAGATTATTCAATCCTAAGATTAGAAATAAGCCAGTTGTCGTATTGTCGAATAATGATGGCTGCATTATTGCAAGATCAAATGAAGCAAAGTTTCTTGGTATTAAAATGGGCGAGCCTTACTTTAAAGCTAAAGAAATAATACTTAAAAATAAAGTTTATGTATTTTCTTCAAATTATTCTTTGTATGGAGATTTATCTAGAAGAGTGATGAGAACTTTAAAAAGATTTAATCCTGAATTAGAAATATATTCAGTAGATGAAGCTTTTTTAGATTTGAGTAATTATCCAGATGATGAGGTAGAAGATGTGGGAAAAGAAATTAGAAGCATTGTTTTGCAATGGACAGGAATTCCAACTAGCATTGGTATTGCTAAAACAAAAACACTAAGCAAAATTGCAAATCATATAGCAAAGAAAAAACAATCTGGTGTTACAAACTTGATAGGAATTGAAAATATTGATCCACTATTAGAAAAAATAGATATCAACGATGTGTGGGGAGTTGGTAAACAGATGACAAAATTTTATCATCAAAATGGAATTTATAATGCTAAGCAATTAAAAAATATGTCAAATACTTGGATTAAAAAAAGTTCTAATGTTTTAAGTTCTAGAACTGCCTTAGAACTTAGAGGCATTCCTTGTATCCCACTAGAAACTAAGACTTCAAAAAGAAAAAGTTGTGTAGTGTCAAGATCATTTGGTACAAGAGTTGAAAAGTTTCAAGAGTTAGAAGAGGCAGTTGCAAGTTATTGTTTAAATGCTTCAGAAAAAATTAGATCAGAATCTTTAATAGCAAAATCAATAACTGTGTCTGTTAGAACAAGCCCTTTTCAAAATAGAGGGGTGTATTATTCAAATGCTAAAACTATAGATTTTCCAATAGCTACCAATAATAGTATTGAAATAGTTAAAACTGCTTTGATTGCATTAAATGAAATCTTTATTAATGGATACAGATATCAAAAAGCAGGCATAACATTGACTGGTTTAGTTAGTTCAAGTGGCAGTAAAAATCTATTTTCCACTGAAAAAGATGAGAAAATTAAAGGCTTAATGAGATCTATTGATAGTACAAATTATAAGTATGGACGATCAACATTAAGTTTAGCTAGCGCTGGAGTAAATAAAAAATGGAATATGAGAAGAGACCACTCTTCAAAGATAGATACAGCTAATTTTCATTCGCTACCAATAATAAAAGCTATTTAAGTTGATCTATGCTGCTAATATTTTCTAAAGAGTTTTCAAATTCTAAAATACTTTCTCTCTGAGAAAGTATAATTACTGAAATCATCATAATAATAACTCCTATAACAGGCAATAATGTAATCCATGATAGATTACTGGCAACTAAAAATAAGTAAGCAATTAAAAAAAATATAGATCTAATCAATAGTGTCATTTTAAAAACAGCTATAATTGATAGTGAGTGTTTTAATAAGTTAATAAAACTCATTTTCGATGGACCAAAAAATCTTTTACCTCTTATTGATGGGATAGATTTTCTATCTTTAAATAGTTTAGCAACAGCACCTGAAAAACTACTCCATGTTGCTTTATCTTTTATCATTTTATTAACTGCAAATTTAGGTAAGCAAATAAAATTACCAAACTTAATAGACTGTCCGGTGAAAACAAAAGTTAAATATTTGTGTAAAAGGTAACAAAGTTTAAAGAAAGAACCTTCAGATCTTTTTACTCTATTAGCTGTAATAACTTTATCAGGATAGTTATTTATCTTATTAATAAGAAGAGTTATTTCTTCCGGTCTATCTTCACCATCTCCATCCATTGGAATTATATAATCGTAATCTTCATGCTCAGCAATATATCTTAAGCCAGACGCATTACATCTAGCATGTCCCTTATTTGTTTTCATGTTGATTATTTTTATAGACTTAAGGTTATTAAAATTAAAATCATTGGTAGGCTTTTCTTCCGTAGAGCAATCGTTTACAATTATAATTGAGAATTCATGTTTTAAATCTCTAACTTGTAAGTCTATATCTTCTAAAAGTTTAAAAGCTGACTTCCAATCATTATATATAGGGATTAAAATTTTTATCTTGCTCATCTATTTCCTACACAAATATTATCAATGCAAATATATTTCGACAATGAATTAAGCTTATCTTTTGTAATAAGCCCTTCCCAAACTGGTCTAGAATTTAGGTGATATGACAAATTTCCAGCATGCCATTCATCGCCAAGGACAACATTAATTGGCAATGTATAATTTTGCTTCCATAAGTATTCAGTTTTAATTGCTATTTCTTTACCTAAATAATCTGTTCTTTTGTCAGTTTCAGTAATTGAAATATAGGCATAAGCAAAGGGTGAAAAAATAAACAAGATCAAAAATATTGATATAAACCCATTTAACTTTTTAAGATTTATTTGTGCTTGAAAAATATAGATAATGAATACACCAAAAAATAAATAAAATGGGGTCATCCACATTGTTCTTAATTTAGACCCTGTTAACATGGAGGTTAAGAACATTAATCCAATTGGAATTAGATTAATAAATATTAAGAACAATAGCTTCTTATCTTTTAAAGTTACTTTTAACTTAATTTTTTTTATTAAAAAAAATGACATTAAAAAAAATGGAATTAGTATTCCTATTTGTTTACCTAAAAATATTAAAGGGTAAGTTATATGATCTAATAAACTTGAATTCTCAAGTCCTGTTCTGGCTAGCCCATATGTAATCGTAATGTAATCATTGTTAGTTAACCAAATTAAATGAGGAATTAATAAAACAATAAAGACCTCTAAAGATATTAGATATTTAAAATCAAATTTTTGATATTTTTTTACAAAAATTATATAAAAAAATAATAGGACTATTGATATTAGAAGGTAAACAAAAAGATATTTTGATAAAAAACCTATAGCTGCAAAAACTCCAAGTAAAAAACAATGTTTAAAGTTTATTACTTTTTTATCAAATATTTTCCAAGAATAATAAACACACAACGACCAAAAAGGTAATTGGCAAACATTCACATTAAATTCAGGTGTTGTAAAATTATAGAAATAAATACCCTCTAAAAGAAGTACCGATATTAAGCTTAAAGTTTTATTCTTAAAAAGTTTTTCAGCAAATTTAAAAACAATAATAAATGCAGTTACTACAAACAATTGACTTAACAAGTAATAAACCCAGTCTTGCGAACCAAATGCTTGATAAATAACTTCTGGAAAAAATGCACTCGCTGGTGGATGTTTATTAAATCCCCAATCTAAATTACTTCCCCAAGCCAAGGCTTCAATTGTATCAAGTGGTAAATTGTTATTTGTTAATGTTGGAATCAATGTCCATAAAATTAAATGAATTATAAGAAAACTATAAAACAATTTATTTATATTGTTTTTATTGATTAACATTTCATTGATTTTATATGAATTAAGCTTGCTTGACACGTATTAATTGCTGAATATACTCCGGCCACTAAATTTATACATATGCCTAAAATCTCAAAACCATCTACTAAAAAACCAACAGCTAAAACAAAAAAAGTTGCTGCTGTAGTCAAAAAAGCTACTAAAGTAATAAAAAAAAATAGTACACCTGAAATCAAAGTAAAGGCACCAATTAAAATTTCAAAAACATATATCCCAAAAGAAACAGAAAAATATATGTGTGATAAGCATTTATCTTTTTTTAAGATAAAACTTACTGAATGGAAAAAAGAATTGGTAAAAGCAAATAATGAAGCTCTTTATAATGGGTCAATGGACGACAATAGTGTTTCAGCAGATATTGTTGATCAAGCAAGTTCTTACACGGATAAAACTGTAGAAATGAAAGCAATTAATAGACAAATCAAATTAATTTCTAAAATTGACCAAGCTTTAATAAGAATAAAAGATAAAACTTTTGGATTTTGTGCAGAAACTGCTGAACCAATTGGATTAAAAAGATTGATGGCTAGACCAGTTGCCCATCTTTGTATTGCAGCACAAGAAAAGCATGAAAAAGATGAAAAGGTATACGCTGATGATTAAACTTAGAAATTGATAGCTAAAACCTCTTTATTATTAACATTCCACTATATTTCCTGCTTCTACTTTGCCTTCATCTAAAGACCTCAAGTAAACACCCATATCACAATGATCGTAGTTTTTTTTTAATAACTTCAGCAAACTCTTATCACTAATATCTGTTTCAGGTTTTAAATTAACTGCAGTACAACGTGGAATATTTTTTTCTATTTTAAAAGAAATATTATTAATTTTTATAATCTTTCCAATCCATTTACGCTCTTCCCAAGCTTTAAGTCCTTCAATGTAAAAATTTCCTCTAAATCTCTCTAATTCAATTTTTTGATTAATTTTTTTTTCAAAATCTTTAATACTATTTAAATTGATAAGGGATATGGAATTAAAGATCTTATTTGAATGAGATGTATCAAAGAAAGGAGCAATATTACTTTGTAATAAGAAAATTGGTTTGGTTAATGAATTTTCTAATTCTAGTATTTTATTTACAAGTATAGATTTTTGCTCTGGATCATCTGCTATTATTGATAATAGCTGCTTGTCACCAAGTTTTAAAATTAATTTATTATTTTTGTATTCAAAATTATATTTATTTAAAACTGGTGAATTTTTTAATGTTAAGAAATTATTAAGCTTTCTTTCACTTGGGTTTTTCTCAATTATAAGTGCTTTTTTTAAGTCAATAATTCTGGAAAATGCAAAACTCCTATCATTTACAATTCCCAAATCTTTTTTAATGATGCATGATTTGATATTTGTAAAAGATAAAGATTTTACGGGACTAAAGTATATTGATGAAATCAAAACACTCATAAAGATTATTATGGTTGTGGAATCTTAGAGTTGTTTTTTAATAAATCGTACCCTTTTACAACAGCTTCTCTTTTTGCAATATCTAAATACCATCTAGTTAAGTTGTTATAATTTTTAAGACCAATATCATGCCATTCATGTCTTGCAATCCATGGCCAAGTTGCAATATCTGCAATCGTATATTCATTTCCTGCTAAGTATTTTGATGAAGATAATCTTTCATCCAATTCGCTATAAATTCTTTTTGTAATTTTAAAATATCTTTCTTCTCCAAATTCACTTTTACCAGGATTATAATGATGAAATTGATGATGTTGCCCGATCATTGGTCCAATAATTCCCATCTGTGCCATCAACCATTGATTTATAACATTTCGATCTTTTGTTTCATAAAATTTATTATATTTTTCTGCTAAATATATAAGTATTGCTCCAGACTCGAATAATGACTGTCCATTTTCGTGATCTATAATTACTGGTATTTTTCCAAACGGGCTTATCTTTTTAAAATCTGTTTTAAATTGTTCATCTTTTGACAGATCAATTTTAGTAATTTTAAAATCACAACCTATTTCCTCTAACATTATTGTAATTTTTTTTCCGTTTGGAGTATCTGCTGTAAATAATTCTATCACTTTTTAACGCCAAGTCTTTCTTGGGCTGCCTTTGATGTGGTAGTAAATTCAAATCTTAACTTTTCATCAGGTCTAGCATATTTAAAACATCCTCTAGCAGCTAAAGCTCCTTCATGAAATCCTGAAAGTATTAATTTTAGTTTTCCAGGATAGGTACAAATATCTCCGATTGCAAATATACCATTTAGGTTTGTTTCAAAATTTTCTGTGTTAACGGGAATTGTTTTTTTATCTAAGTTTAAACCCCAGTCTACAATAGGACCAAGCTTCATAATCAGTCCAAAAAAGCCCAAAACATAATTTGTTTCTAACTCTTTTAAACTTTCGTCGTCATGTTTTATTTCTATTGATTTAATATTTTGCTCTCCCTTAACTGAGTTTAATTGGTATTTAGTATAAATTTTTAGTTTTCCAGATTTTTCTAATTCTTTAATTTTATCTATGCTCAATTGAGCTCCTGTAAATTCATCTCTTCTGTGTATTAAGTTTACATATGAGCTTTTTGATAATTCAATTGCCCAATCTAATGCTGAATCTCCTCCTCCAAATATTGAAATTGTTTTATCCTGAAAAATTGTTTTATCTTTAATTGAGTAAAATAAAGATCGATTTTCATATTTTTCACATTCTTTTGGCGAAAATTTTCTTGGCTCAAACGATCCCACACCACCAGCAATAATTATATTTGGTGTTTCAAACTCTTTATTTTTATTTGTTTTTACAATCCACTTATTATTAACTTTATTAACTTCTTCTACTCTTTCATTAAGATGAAATTTAATATTAAAAGGCTTTATTTGTTTGATTAAATTATTAGTTAATTCCTCTCCAGTACATTCTGGAACTGCTGGAATATCATAAATTGGTTTGTCTGGATAAAGTTCAATACATTGGCCTCCAATTTTATCTAAATTATCAACTATCTCACAATTCAATCCAATTAAACCTAGTTGATGAGCACAAAATAATCCTGTTGGACCTGCGCCAATTATTAATGCATCTGTTTTAATCATTTAACCTTGTTTTGATGGAATGCTAACTGTTAGTCCATCTAATTCATCTGAAACTAATATTTGACAACTCAATCTACTGTTTTGTTTTGGTTCAAACGCCATATCTAACATGTCTTCTTCTCCGTCTTCTTTTTTTGGAAGTTTATCAAACCATTCTTCTTTGACATAAACATGACAAGTAGCACAAGCCATTCCACCACCACAATCAGCATCAATTCCAGGAATGTCGTTTTGAACCGCGCCCTCCATTACACTCAATCCATTGGAAACTTCTATGGTATGAGACTTTCCATTATCTTCTAAGTATGTAATCTTTGGCATATATCTAAATATAATGAGATAAAAAAAAAGGGCAAGTATGTAAAAACATACCTGCCCTTCTTCTAATTATTTAACGAGTAAAACTACTTAGCTCTACCAGGTTGAGACATTGCTGCTGCCCAAATGATTAGACCAAAAGCGATCTTGTTCAAAAAGTCAGCTGCGTTGTAAATCACGTTTAGTGAGTTTGCGTCCATTCCACCAGTCATGTAACCAAATACATAACCTAATGGGTAGATAGCCCAACCAACTGTAACGATCATTCTCATTGCACCAAATGCAGTAACAAGTGCTTTGTTTCCGCTTTTTGCTGCATTTTTTCCTGCTTCGCCTGAGAATACTTCATAAAGAATGTAGAACCATCCAGCCATACCGATTACAAAACCAAGTGTAGTGTTGATGTATCCTGCTTCTCCTAAGTATCCACCGATTAACATTACTAAAGTACCAATCATCAATCTCCAGAATATTCCAGAGTTTGCTTTATTTACTGCTGCAAGAACAAAATAGAATTCTAACATCAATAATGGAACTGTAATTAACCAGTCGATATATCTGTATACTGTTGGTGACTCACCAGTCGTAACCCATACATCTCTCATGTACATGTAATGAATAAATGCAATACCAGTAACTAGTCCTGCAACAGTGATTGAAACTCTCCAGTTAGCTGGAACTGATGCTCTTTCAATAAAAAAGAATGCAGTTGACGCTAATAACGCCATTGACACAAGCCAGAACGAAATTCCGACAAAGTCATCAGATGCTAACATCGCAGTTTCTGCGTTTGCTACACCTGAAACACCCATTAGGGCTACAGCTGTAAGAGCAAACAATTTTAGTTTTTTCATAAAAAACTCCCTCTTTTGTTAGTTTTTAACTTTTAGTTTATATAAACTAGACTTAAACAAACGCTTAAGTCATGTTGAGGTGTAACTATCAAAGTTATTTAGTTTTTAGAAGTCCTAATTACATCTAATTTGTATTGATTTTACTTACTTTTTAAATTTAAATACAATTTTTAATTTAATAATCTTAAAAAAATAACAAAATAGAATCAAATAATATGTCAAAAAAATTTAATGATATTTACCAAAATTCTTTAAAAAATCCTGAAGATTTTTGGCAAGAAGTCTCTAATGATATTTTTTGGTTTAAAAAACCCACTAAAATTTTAAATAAATCTAATCCACCTTTTTATAAATGGTTTGAGGATGGTGTTACCAACACTTGTTATAATGCTTTAGACATTCATATCGATCAAGGTAGAGGTGACAAGCTAGCTTTAATCTATGACAGCCCAATAACTGGTAACAAAAAGCAGTTTACCTATAAAGAATTAAGAGAAAAAGTTTCAAAATTTGCAGGAGCGCTAAGAAATCAAGGAGTCGACAAAGGTGATAGGGTTATAATCTATATGCCCATGATTCCAGAGGCAGTTATAGCAATGTTGGCATGTGGGAGAATTGGAGCAATTCACTCTGTGGTGTTTGGGGGTTTTGCCTCAAATGAACTTGCTAGCAGAATTGATGACAGTAAAGCAAAAGTAATAATTACAGCTTCATGTGGCTTTGAACCTGGAAAAACTGTTGAGTACAAACCATTGGTTGATGCAGCAATTAAAATGGCTTCTCATAAGATTGAAAAAATGATCTTATTTCAAAGAATAGATCGCACAGTTGAGCTTAATGCTCCAAAAGAAATCAGTTGGGATGAAGCACTTTCAAATGCAAAAGAAGTAGATTGTGTTGAAATGAATTCAAATGATTTAGCTTATATTTTATATACCTCAGGAACTACGGGTGTGCCAAAAGGAATAGTTAGAGATATTGGTGGTCATATAGTTGCTCTAAAATGGACTATGAAAAATATTTATAATATTGATGCGGATGATGTCTGGTGGTCAGCAAGTGATATTGGTTGGATAGTTGGTCATTCTTATATAGTCTATGCTCCTTTGTTTAAAGGTTGCACCACAGTACTATTTGAGGGAAAACCTGTTGGCACTCCTGATGCTGGTGCTTTTTGGAAAATAATTTCTGATTATAAAGTAAAATCACTTTTTACTGCACCAACTGCTTTTAGGGCTATTAAAAAAGAAGACCCTGAAGGAAAGTTTTTTTCTAAGTATGATTTAAGTAAATTTGAGTCATTGTTTTTAGCTGGTGAAAGGGCGGACCCAGATACCATTAAGTGGGCAGAAAATTTATTAAAAGTTCCTGTAATTGATCATTGGTGGCAAACTGAAACTAGTTGGGCAATTAGTTCTAATTGTACAGGAATTGAAATGATGAAAACAAAGTATGGCTCAGCTTGTAAGGCAGTTCCTGGTTATGACGTTCAAATTATGAAGCCAGATCAAACTTTAGCAAAACCTAATGAGATGGGAGATATAGTTATAAAATTACCTTTGCCTCCTGGAACTTTTCCAACACTATGGAATGCAGATAAAAGATACAAAGATAATTACATGACTAACTATGACGGTTACTATGAAACTTATGATGCAGGTCATATAGATGAAGATGGTTACATTTGGATTATGTCTAGAACAGATGACATTATTAATGTTGCAGGTCATAGATTATCAACTGGAGCAATTGAAGAAGTTTTATCAGAACACCAATCAGTTGCTGAGTGTGCAGTATTAGGCGTTGCGGATAAATTAAAAGGACAATTGCCAATTGGTCTAGTCGTTCTTAAATCTGGTGTTGAAAAAGATCACGCAACAATTTCAAAAGAGTGCATTCAGATGGTTAGAGATAAAATTGGTCCTGTTGCTGCATTTAAGATTGTAATTGTTATTAAAAGATTACCAAAAACAAGATCTGGAAAAATATTAAGAGGAACAATAAGAAAAATTGCTGATGGGGAAGATTATAAAATGCCAGCAACTATTGATGATCCTGCAATTTTAACTGAGATAAAAGAAGACTTAATGAAAAAAAATATTCTTAAATAATGATAAAGACATATTTATTTTTAACTATTGCAATTTTTTGTGAGGTAGGTGGAACAATGTTATTACCCGTTTCACAAAATTTTACTAAAATTATTCCAACTACAACACTTGCAATTTTGTATCTATCTTCATTTTACCTTTTAACATTCGTGGTTGATAAACTTCCTATCGCTATTGTTTATGCAACATGGAGTGGCCTTGGTATATTTACAATTGCAATATTAGGATATATTTTCTTCAAACAATCACTATCATGGCAGGCTGTTTTAGGGTTATTCTTTATTGTTACTGGTGTTGTTCTGGTAAATAGCTTTACTATAAAAACTATTTAAAATTTTAAAGGCTTACCGTCAGGTTCACCCAAAATTTTACCATCTCTCATTTTGATTTGGCCAGCAATAATTGTTGACACAGGAGTTCCTTTAAATTCATACCCATCAAAAGGTGACCAAGCACATTTACTTTCAATATTTTCATTTTTAATTGTAATTTTTTTATTCATATCAACGATTGTGAAGTCTGCATCAAATCCTTCTTTAATAAAACCTTTGTCTTGAATGCCAAAAATTTTTACTGGATTTTCACATATAGAATTCATTAATTGTTCTAAACTTAATTTTCCATCATTAACATGGTTTAACATAACTGGTAAAAGTGTCTGAACACCTGGCATTCCAGATGGTGAATTGGGATATTTTTTTTCTTTGTTTTCTTTTAAATGTGGAGCATGATCAGACCCAATTGTGTCATTAAGATTATTTTTTACTCCATACCATAACCTGTCATAGTGAGACTTATCTCTTATTGGTGGGTTCATTTGAGCATATGTTCCAAGTTTATCATAACAATCTGGGGCATAGATTGTTAGATGTTGAGGTGTTATCTCAAATGTGATGTTACCTTTGTGCTGCGATAAAAAATCAATTTCTTGTTTGGTTGTTACATGAAGGATGTGTGCTTTTTTTTTATATCGCTCAGCTATTCTTACAATTCTTCTAGTCGATGAAATTGCACATTCTTCACTTCTCCAAATTGGATGTGAGTGAACATCTCCATCTTTAATTAATTTTTTATTCCTATTTAAAATTTCTTCATCTTCAGAGTGAACTGAAACAACTTTAGAGCTACTTTTAAATACTTTTTCAATATCTTCTTCAAATTGAACCAATAGATTTCCTGTCGAAGAACCAGCAAAAAGCTTAATTCCACAACATCCTTCTAAGTTTTTTAAGTCTGCTAACTCATCAGCGTTGTCTGGTGTTGCGCCAAAATAAAAAGCATAGTTGCAATACATTCTATTTTTTGCAAGATCTAATTTCTTTTGAAATTCAATTTTATTAGAAGTTGGTGGATTAGTATTTGGCATTTCAAAAACACTCGTTATTCCTCCAACAATTGCTGCCTTACTTCCAGAATGAAGATCTTCTGTGTCAGTTGATCCGGGTTCCCTAAAATGAGTTTGAGTATCAATACATCCTGGTAAAACAGTTAATCCCTTGGCATCAAAAACTTCTTTTGCTTCACTATCAATTTTACCAATTTCTATGATTTTACCATCTTTGATTGCTATATCTTGATCTTTAAGATCTTTATCTATGTAGCAAGAACCGTTTTTAATTATTAGATCTAACATTTATGAAAAAAGTAATTATATTATATTAAGACATCAATCAATTATGAATAATCAAAATGTATACATTTTAGAAGATAGAGGAATTCTGTATATAAACGGTGCAGATGCTAAAGAATTTTTACAGAATATGATTAGTAATGACATTAATAAAGTAAGTGAAGACAGTAGTTGTTTTGCATCACTATTAACTCCTCAAGGAAAATTTCTTTTTGCTTTTATTATCATAAAACACAAGTCTGGCTACTTCATTGACTGTGAAAAATCTCAAACAGAAGCACTTTTCAAACAACTTAGTGTCTATAAACTTAGATCAAAAGTTGAGATTATGAATCTTAGTAACGAATTTGTTGTAGCCGCGTTTAATAAAGAAAAATTTTTAGAATTTGAAGGATCAAAAGATATTGCTGGGAACACAATTAAATATAGAGAAGATTCCATCTTGTTAGACCCAAGAAATAAAGATTTAGGTGCAAGGCTTATCATCAATTTAGAAAAGCTTTATCTGTCTTTAAAAAAATTAGAGCTAAAAGATTCTCCAATTACTGAATATTATAAATTGAGTCATCAATTAGGAATTCCTCAAAAAAACATGAATGAATTACAGAATAAGCTATTTGGAATTGAATGTAACTTTGAAGAATTGAATGGAATAGACTTTAAAAAAGGCTGTTATGTTGGGCAAGAGAATACCGCAAGAATTAAATTAAAAAATAAACTTTCAAAAAGATTATTACCTATTTATTTAATTGAAGGAGAAATAAATCAAGATGATTTAATCTATAATGGTGATTTTGAGATAGGAAAAGTTTTAATAAGTAATGAATATCCTTTTGCTTTAATTAAATATTTGGATGATAATTTTAATCAAGAAAATGAGTTTAAAAGCAAAAACGCTAAGTTAAAAATCAAAATTCCTAGTTGGATTAATTAGTGCGTCAGAATAAATGCATGACAAGATTGTATCAAATTGATAGGTTTTAATATGGAGTTTACTGAAGAAGTAAAAAAAGCAACCGATCCAATTTATCAAAAAATCTCTAAGGTTTTACCTGAGATTGAATGGTCAGTTCATGCTCCCTATATTCATAGAATTAATCAATTAAAAAAAGAAAAAAATGCGGTTATTCTTGCGCATAATTATCAAACACCGGAAATTTATCACGGTGTAGCAGATTTTGCAGCTGACTCTTTGGCTCTAGCAGTAGAAGCTTCAAAAACTTCAGCAGATATTATTGTAATGGCTGGTGTACACTTTATGGCAGAGACAGCAAAATTAATGAGTCCACAAAAAAAAGTTTTGTTACCCGATATGCTTGCAGGATGCTCCTTGTCATCCTCTATTACAGGTAAGGATGTAAGATTATTAAAAGAAAAATATCCAGGGGTACCTGTTGTTTCCTATGTAAATACTTCGGCAGATGTTAAAGCTGAAACTGACATTTGCTGCACATCAGCTAATGCCGTTAAGATTGTTAATTCTCTTGGTGTTAAAAAAGTTATATTTCTACCTGATGATTATTTAGCTAAATATGTAGCTTCTCAGACAGATGTTGAAATTATTGCTTGGAAAGGAATTTGCATTGTTCATGACCAATTTAACGAAAAAGAAATCCACGATATAAGAAAAAATAATCCAGGAATAAAGATTATTGCACATCCTGAATGTCCACCCGATGTAATTAAAGCAAGTGACTTTGCTGGTTCAACTTCAGGAATGATCAAATATGTAGAGGACAATCAACCTAAAAAGGTAATGATGGTTACGGAATGTTCTATGAGTGATAATATTCAGGTAGAAAATCCTAATGTTGAATTTATTAAACCATGCAACCTATGTCCTCATATGAAAAGAATTACTCTACCAAAGATTTTGG
This sequence comes from Candidatus Pelagibacter sp. PS_17, assembly GCF_059417945.1. Taxonomy (NCBI): domain Bacteria; kingdom Pseudomonadati; phylum Pseudomonadota; class Alphaproteobacteria; order Candidatus Pelagibacterales; family Candidatus Pelagibacteraceae; genus Candidatus Pelagibacter; species Candidatus Pelagibacter sp. PS_17. The sequence goes on along the minus strand of NZ_CM182073.1, from coordinate 218,118 downwards.
CCTGTTTAGAAAATGAAACTGGTGAGATAATTATGGATAATGAAACTATCAACAAGGCAAGAATACCTGTTGAAAGAATGACTGCTATTGGCAGATAATAAATGTGCCTAAAATTAAATTAAGTAACTATTATATCAGGAATAAAGTTAAGCTTGCATTAAATGAGGATCTTTATCCAAATGGAGATATTACTTCAAGTTTAGTTAAGAATAGTAAAGTTATAAAAATCAAATTAATTTCAAACCAACAAGCTGTAATTGCTGGCTTAGAGTTTGCTAAACAAACCTTCAAATTAATTGATAATAAAATTAAATTTATTATTAAAAAAAAAGAAGGTTCAATAGTCAAAAAGAACGACGTAGTAGCAACAATTGAAGGTAGGGCTGAAAATATTTTAATTGGTGAGAGGGTTGCTTTAAATTTTTTAAGTCATATCTCTGGAATTGCTACTAAGACTAATCAATTTGTTAAATTAGCTAATAAAAAAACTAAAATTTGCTGTACTAGAAAAACAATTCCAACCTTAAGAGTAATACAAAAATATGCCGTTTCGTTAGGTGGTGGTACAAACCATAGGTTTAATTTAAGTGATGAATTTCTTATTAAAGACAATCATATTGCAAGCTCTGATATTAAAACTTTAGTATCTCTTGCAATCAAAAATAAAAAAGGAAGAAAAATTACAGTAGAAGTTGATAATTTAAATCAGCTCAAAAAAATAATGGGTTTAAAATTTAATACTGTTTTGTTTGATAATATGAAAAATAAAACACTCAAGGCAGGTGTTAGAATGGCTAAAAAACATTATGAAACAGAAGCTTCTGGGAACGTTAATTTTAAATCTATTAAAAAAATTGTAGCAACGGGTGTCGATAGAGTTTCAATTGGAAGTATCACTCATAGTGTACCAGCTATAGATTTTAAATTTGAAATCTAATTTTTTTTAGAAAGTTCAGCTTGTGCAGCAGCTAATCTTGCTACTGGAACTCTATATGGTGAGCAAGAAACATAATCCAAACCTGCATTAGCACAAAAGTGAATACTTTTAGGGTCTCCACCATGTTCTCCACAAATTCCAAGTTTAATTTTTTTATTAGTTTTTCTTCCTTTTTCAACTGCAATTTCTATTAAATCACCTACTCCGTCATCTATAGAGATAAATGGATCTATAGAAAAAATCTTATTCTCAAGGTAATCATTTAAAAATTTACCACTATCGTCTCTACTTAAACCAAATGTTGTTTGAGTTAAGTCATTAGTTCCAAAACTAAAGAACTCAGCATGTTTAGCTATATCATCAGCTTTAATTGCTGCTCTTGGTAATTCAATCATTGTACCAACTAAATAATCTATTTTAATTTTTTTATCCTTTTGAACTTCTTTTGCAACTCTGACTACTAAATCTTTCATTATTCTAATCTCAGCTTCAGTTGATACTAAAGGGATCATAATTTCTGGAAATGCCGACTTAATTTTTTTTATCTTAAGTTCAGATAAAGCCTCAAAGATTGCTCTACATTGCATTTCATAAATTTCTGGAAAAGAAATTCCCAATCGACACCCTCTATGACCAAGCATCGGGTTTTGTTCATGTAACTCGTTAATTCGAGACTCAATTTCTTTTAATGGTAACCCCACAACTTTTGCAACATCATTAATTTCTTTTTCTGTTTTTGGAAGAAACTCGTGTAATGGTGGATCTAACAGTCTCACTGTGACAGGAAGACCATTCATAATTTTGAATATTTGGACAAAATCTTTTTTTTGATGTGGTAAAAGTTTTGCTAGCGCCCTGTTTCTATCTTCTACTGTTTTTGATAAAATCATTTCTCTAACAGATAAAATTCTCTCTTCATCAAAAAACATATGTTCGGTTCTACAAAGTCCTATGCCTTCTGCTCCAAAGTCTCTTGCAGTTTTTGTATCTAATGGTGTTTCTGAATTTGTTCTTACTTTTAGTTTTCTAAAATTATCTGCCCAACTCATTAATTTGGAAAAGTCTCCTGAAATTTCTGGTTTAACTGTTGGTACTTCTCCTAGGATAATTCTTCCTGTTGAACCATCAATTGTAATAATGTCTCCCTCTTTAATTTCAATAGAAGAAGTTTTAAAGGTTTTCGCCTCATAGTTAATATCAATCTCACTAGAACCTGAAACACATGGTCTTCCCATTCCTCTTGCAACCACTGCAGCATGACTAGTCATCCCACCCCTTGCTGTTAAAATTCCTTTTGCAGCGTGCATTCCATGAATATCTTCAGGTGAAGTTTCTACACGTACTAAAATAGTATCCTGCATAACATTGTTTAATCTTTCTGCTTCCTCTGATGTAAAAACAACCTTACCGCTTGCAGCACCTGGAGATGCTGGCAAACCGTTTGCTATAACGTTTAGTGTGTTTTTTTCATCTAATGTAGGGTGTAACAATGTGTCTAAAGAAGCTGGATCTATTCTCATTACTGCTTCTTTTTTAGAAATCAATTTTTCTTTAACCATATCAACTGCAATTCTAACAGCTGACTTTGAAGTTCTTTTTCCTGATCTTGTTTGTAGCATCCACAATTTATTATTTTCAACTGTAAATTCTACGTCTTGCATATCTTTGTAGTGTTTTTCTAAAATTTTTAAAATCTTATCTAATTGTTTAAATACTTTTGGCATAGCTTCTTCCATCGAAGCTTCTTTTGCTTTTGCATCTTTTCTTGCTTTTTTGGTTATATACTGAGGAGTTCTTGTGCCTGCCACCACATCTTCTCCTTGAGCATTAATTAAGTATTCACCATACACTTCATTAACCCCATCTGATGGATTTCTTGTAAAGACAACACCAGTTGCACAATCATTACCCATATTGCCAAATACCATTGATTGAACGTTAACTGCAGTTCCCCATTCAGCAGGAATTTGGTTTAGTTTTCTATAAACTTTTGCTCTGTTACTTTCCCAAGATAGAAATACCGAACTAATAGCTCCCAATAATTGATTATATACGTTCTGGGGAAATTCTTTTTTGGTTTGATCTTTAATAACTTTTTTAAAATCATTAATTAATCCCTCCCAATCATCTGCATCAAGATCTGTATCTAAAAGAACACCTTTGGTTAATTTGTAATTTTCAATTAATTCTTCAAAGTGATAGCCCTCAACACCCATAACAACATTGCCATACATCTGAATAAATCTTCGATAACTATCTTTTGCAAATCTGCTATTAGAAGTTTTTTTTGATAGTGCAAGAACGGTCTTATCATTTAATCCTAAATTTAAAATTGTGTCCATCATGCCAGGCATTGAAACTCTTGCACCAGATCTAACAGATAATAATAAAGGATTTTTTAAATCACCAAATTTTTTCCCTACTTCTTTTTCGATAATTTTTAATTCCTTTTTTATAATATTAACAATTTTTGAATTTAATTTTTTTTTATCTTTATAAAATAATTCACAAACTTTTGTTGAAATTGTAAATCCAGGAGGAACTGGCAGTCCCATTCTGCCCATTTCAGAAAGGTTTGCCCCTTTTCCACCTAAAAAATTTTTAGGATTTTTAATTTTTTTTGAGTCTTTTGATTTAAAGTTTAAAATTAGCTTATTCACTGTTTGATATCTATATTTGAAAAATTTATGTAATTATCAAATGTTCTACATAACATTTGTAAAAGTTCCAATCTGTTTTTTTTAATATTTTTATCATCATCATTGACCTTAACATTGTCAAAAAACTCTGAAGTTGCTTTTTTAGCACCAGCAAGAATTTCAAGTGTTTCTCGGTAGTTTTCATCTTTGCCAATATTTGTAAAATATTTTCGTATTTCATTAATTTTTTTAAATAGGTTTTTTTCATAGTCATTTTTAAAAATACCAGGGTCAGTTGTATTTGATAGTTCAAGATCTGTATTTTTTAACTCACTTTCAAGTATACTGTAAGCTCTTTTGTAGCTTGTAATAATGTCCTCTCCTATGACTTTGCTAATTAGCCCATTAAGTGTTGAAGCTTTTTTATATATTTTGTTCATATGGTCTAATCCATGTGCTTTTATACTGGCTTCTATTATTTCTGATCTAATCTTTTTCTCTTTCATGTAGTATTTTAATCTGTCCATTAAAAAATCGGATAATTCTTTTTGAGATGAGTCGTTTGAAAAAATAAACCCTTGGTCTTTATGTAGTGAAGTGGAATAACTAATAAGATCTTTAATCTTAAACTCTTTATTATTATCAATTAATAGCTTTATTACACCAAGTGCAGACCTTCTAAGCGCGTAAGGATCTTTTGAGCTAGTTGGTTTTTGGTTAATTCCAAAAAAACCTACTAAGGTATCAATTTTGTCAGTTAAAGCTAAAGCAATACTAAATGGTTTCTTTGGAGTTTTGCTATCAAGACCTACTGGTTGATAATGCTCACTTATTGCTAGCGCTATCTCTTTATCAAAACCTTGCACTTCAGCAAAATGTCCACCCATAATTCCCTGAAGCTCAGGAAATTCACCAACAATATCAGAAACTAAATCAACTTTGCAAATCGATGCTGATAGTTCAACTTGATCTTTGCTAATTAATAATTCATCAGAAATTATTCCTCCAAGTTTTCTCATTCTTTGAATTTTGTCAAAATAAGACCCAAGACCTTTAAAATAATTCATATTTTTTAATTTTGAAACTTGTTTAACTAAATTTTGAGATTTATTTTTTTCCCAAAAAAATTGAGCATCGCTTAATCTTGCTTCTACAACCCTTTCATTACCCATCTTAATATAACCTTTTTCATCATTGTTATTTACCACAACTAAAAATTCATTGGTAATTTTTCTTTTTTTATCAAATGTTGGAAAATATTTTTGATGGTATTGCATTGTAATAATCAAAATTTCTTTTGGAATATTCAAAAATTTCTGATCAAACTTGCACACTAAAATATTTGGTTGCTCAACAATATCTGTAACTTCATCTAAAAGTTTATTATTAGGCTCGACAATGAAATTGTTTTTTCTAGATATTTTTTCAATTTCTTTAACAATAAATTCTTTTCTCAATACGTGATCTATAATTATGCCAGACTGACTAAAGAAATCTTTATAACTTTTAAAATTTTTAAATATTTTTTTTTTATCTTCAAACTCTTTGTCAATAAATGTTGAGTTAGAGGCTATTAAATGATGAAATTTAAAATTTAAACTTTTATCATCAAAAACTGCTAGGATAGATTTTAATGGTCTCGCCCAACTAAGGTTATAGTTTCCCCATGTCATAGATTTTTTCCATTGTAATTTATCAAGGATTATAGGTGTATATTCTTGAAGTAAATCTATGGTATTAATTTTACTTGATGCTTTCTTGAAAAAATAAAATTCTCCTTTTTCCAATGTTTTTTTAAGAAGATCTTTTTTTTCTATTTGATTTGACCTTAAAAACCCCTCAATAGCTTTTTCTGGAGCTTTAACATTTGGTCCTTTTATTTCTTCAGCTTTTTGTATTATTTCTTTAGATAGGCCTTCAAATAAAATTATAAGACGATTTGGTGTTGAAAATGAAGAACTTTTTTTGAACAGAATTTTTTTTTCCTCAAATAAATTTTGAAAATTTTCTAATAAAACATTACGTGAGTTACTCTGCAAACCAGCTGGTATTTCCTCACTAAACAACTCTATAAAAAAATCTGACATTAATCTGTTTGACTGCTTAACCAACTTTCGGCAACTGCTTTTGTAATGTCTCTAATACGCCCTATATAACCCGCTCTTTGAGCAACACTTATAACTCCTCTTGCATCTAAAATATTAAATGCATGGCTTGCTTTTAGACATTGATCATATGCAGGTAATGAAATTTTTTTATCTACCAATGCTTTTGCTTCAAGCTCAAACATATCAAACATTTTGAATAGATTTTCTGTATTGGCATGTTCAAAATTATATGCTGAAAACTCTTTTTCAGCTTGAAGAAACACATCCCCATATTTTACACCTTCATCATTCCATATTAGATCATAAACATTTTTCATTTGTTGAGTAAACATGCAAATTCTTTCAAGACCATATGTTATTTCAACTGAAACAGGTTTACATTCAAATCCAGCCATTTGTTGAAAGTATGTAAATTGAGTAATTTCCATTCCATCACACCAAACTTCCCATCCTAAACCTGCCGCACCTAAAGTTGGACTTTCCCAATCATCTTCAACAAATCTAATATCATGTTCTTTATGATTAATACCGATTACTGCCAAACTATTTAAATAAAGTTTTTTGATATTATCTGGTGAAGGTTTTATTAAAACTTGGAATTGATAATAATGCTGTAATCTATTTGGGTTTTCTCCATATCTTCCATCAGTGGGTCTTCTTGATGGCTGAACATAAGCTGCTTTCCATGGCTTAGGTCCTAATGATCTTAAGGTTGTAGCAGGATGAAAGGTTCCTGCACCAACTTCTATGTCATATGGCTGTAGAAGAATACATCCCTGTTTGCTCCAATATTTTTGAAGATTCAAAATAGTATCTTGAAACGATTGAAATTTAGGTTTTATAATTTTTTCCTTAGAAGCCATATCTTTGCCAGATAGATCTTTCCTCTAAAATATTTGCTAGTTGATCTATTTGATTGCTAGATGAAGATAATTTCTTACTTAACCAACCCTTAGATTTTTCAAATTTTTTGATAATCACATCTTCACCAAATTTTTCTTTTAAAATTTCATTAGCATTACCAAGTCCATCAATTAGGCCTAGCTCTTTTGATTTACTACCCGCCCAAAACTCTCCTGAGAACAATTCAATCCCATCCTTTTTAAGTTTAGATCCTCTGCTTTCTTCTACAACTTTAATAAAATCTTTATGCAGATCTAGTTGGATATTCTTAAGTCTCTCAATATCTTCTGACTTCTCTTCTTGAAAGGGATCTAATGAGCTTTTATTTTTTCCAGCTGTATGAACTCTTCTTTCTACACCAATTTTTTTAATTAGTTCTGTAAATCCAAATGATGAATAAATAACCCCTATTGATCCAATAATTGAACTTGAATTTGCATATATCTCATCTCCTGCACAAGCTATTAAGTATCCACCAGAAGCTGCAACATCTTCCGCGAACACTATTACTTTTATTTTGTTTTTCTTAGCTTGAGCTCTAATAAATTTGTAGATTAAATGTGATTGGACTGGCGATCCACCCGGTGAATTTATAGTAATTGCCACTGCTTTTGCTTTTTTTAGTGAAAAAGCCTTTTCTATAATCTCTTCTTGTCCTGCAAAATCTATGCCCTGTTTAAACTTTCCAGCATTGCCAATTACACCATTTAGCTTGATATGAGCTATTATTTTTTTCTTTTTAAAAAAAGAGAACATTGTTAATCCTTATAGAATTTTTGATTTAATATAAAGCCTACTTATAGTTGAAGATTAAGGTGCGTCAATTGATAAGTAATAAATATAACTTAATTATACTAACTTATTTTTTATGGGAACTGTAGTTCAACTTAGAAACCAAATAAATAATTCATATTATCAGCTAAAAGATTCTGTTGATGAAAAATTAGTTTTAGTTGAAGAAAAGATTAAATCAAAACTCTTGAGTGATGTAGACCTCGTTCAAAAAATGACTGAATATCATATCGACACTGGTGGAAAAAGATTAAGAGCCCTACTAACACTTGGGTCAGCTAAGTTATGTGGCTACACTAAAGGAGGTCGAGATATTAATTTAGCAGCATGTGTAGAAATGATACATGGGGCCACTTTAATGCATGATGATGTCATTGATCTTGGAAATATTAGAAGAGGTAAAAAAACATTAAATTCAATTTGGGGAAATCACTCTTCTGTATTAATTGGTGACTATCTTTTAAGTAGATGTTTTGAAATGATGGTCGATGATGGTAATATAGAAGTTTTAAAACTTTTATCCTCAACTTCGTCAAAGATCGCTCAAGGAGAGGTATTACAACTACAACACAAAGGTGAAGTAGACATGTTGGAGGAAACATATTTTAAGATTATTACAGCAAAAACAGCTGAACTTTTTTCTGCAGCAACTAAGGTTGGTGCAATTTTATCTAATAAAGAAACAAAAGAAAAAGAGGCACTAGAGTTTTATGGAAAAAACTTAGGCTTAACATTTCAAATTGCTGATGACACATTAGATTACAATTCTGATCTAAAATTTTTTGGTAAAAAAATTGGTAAAGATTTTCTTGAGGGTAAAATTACTTTACCTGTTATTTTATTATTTCAGAATGTATCATCAATAGAAAAAGATAAGTTAAAAAATATTTTTAAACAAGAAACAAGATCAAATGAAGATTTAAATTTAACCTTAGAGCTTATTAAGAAATACAACATAATAAATGAATGCTACAAAAAAGCTGAACATTTTATTAACCTTGCATCAAATTCTTTAACTGTATTTAAGGATAGTGATGAAAAAAAGATTTTAGAGAGTCTTACATCATTTAGTCTGCAAAGAACCTTTTAGGGGCTTAATAAAGATTTAACCCAGTTTCCCTCGGTATCTTTAGTATATTTAAGTCTTTCATGAATTCTGCTCTCTCCATCTAACCAAAATTCTATACTTGTGGGTATCAAATTCCAACCTGACCAATGCTCTGGTCTTGGTACATCATTTTTATTACTATATTTTTTTTTATATTCTTCTATTGAGTTTAAAAGTTCATCTCTATTATTTATTACAGTGCTTTGTTTTGAGGCCCATGCACCAATTCTACTCTCATAACCTCTACTGCTATAATATTCATCTGCCACTTTATTAGAAACTTTTTGCACCATTCCATTAATTCTTACTTGTCTTAGAAGGCTTTTCCAATGAAAACACATGGATGCTTTTGGGTTATTTTTTAATTCATTTCCCTTCTGACTATTTAGATTGGTATAAAAAACAAATCCATCTTTGTTAAAATCTTTTAATAAGACCATTCTAATTGATGGAAAATTATTTTGATCTGATGTGGCTAAAGCTAGTGCATTTGGATCATTTAACTCTGTTTTTTTTGCTTCATTCATCCAAACTTCAAATAAATCTATTGGATCAATTTTATCTAAAAAGCATTTATTAAGGCCTAATGAGTTTTTTTGATTCATAATTTTAACAAAATAATCTATATACTATAGATAATGTCATTTAATACTTTTGGAAAGCAATTTCGTTTCACAACATGGGGAGAATCTCATGGCCCAGCATTAGGTTGTGTCGTTGATGGTTGTCCACCAAATATAAACTTAAAAGAGCAAGATATTCAAGTTGAGCTAGATAAAAGAAAACCAGGACAATCAAAATTTACAACACAGAGAAAAGAAGATGATAAAGTACAAATTTTATCAGGTGTATTTGAGGGCAAAACGACTGGAACACCTATTTCTTTAATTATTTACAATCAAGATATGAGGTCAAAAGATTATGGAGATATCAAAGATAAATTCAGACCTGGACACGCTGATTTTACGTACTTTAAGAAATATGGAATAAGAGATTACCGTGGCGGTGGAAGATCCTCTGCAAGAGAAACAGCTGCAAGAGTTGCTGCGGGTGCAATTGCTAAAAAAGTTTTAGAGAATAAATTAGGTAAAAAATTTAAAGTTGTAGGGGCTGTTACTCAATTAGGAATATTGGGATGTGATACTAGAAAATGGAACGACCTAACAATTAACAAAAATCCCTTTTTTTGTCCTGATAAGAATATGCTGAAACTTTGGGAAAAATATTTGTTAGATATAAGAAAGTCTGGATCATCTTGTGGAGCAGTTATTGAAGTAAGAGCCAGAGGAATTCCTGTTGGTTTAGGTGCTCCAATTTATTCTAAATTAGATATGGATATTGCCTCTGCAATGATGAGTATTAATGCTGTTAAAGGTGTTAATATTGGATCTGGAATGAATTCTGCACAATTAAGTGGAGAACAAAACTCAGATGAAATTTCACAAAAAGGTAAAAAATTAAAATTTGATTCTAATAATGCAGGTGGAATTCTTGGTGGTATTTCAACAGGACAAGAAATTGTTGTTTCATTTGCTGTTAAGCCAACATCATCGATTTTAACAACTAGAAAAACTATAAATAAGTTTGGAAAAAATACTACTATTTCAGTTAAAGGTCGGCATGATCCTTGTGTTGGTATTCGTGCAGTTCCTGTAGGGGAAGCAATGATGAATTGTGTTTTGTTAGACCATTACTTAATGAACAAAGCTCAGTGTAGCTAATTTTAAATTTAATTTTTAACTACTTTTATCGACTCTTTTGTAAATAAGATGTCTAGTATTTTTTTTGATATTTGAGATGCGTTAAGACCAGCAACATCATACATTTTTTTTGGACTATCTTGTTCGATGAAAATATCAGGCAATATCATGGTTCTAAATTTTAAACCTTTATCAAATATACCTTTTTCTGATAATAAATTTTCCACGTGAGAGCCAAAACCTCCAATAGATCCTTCTTCTACAGTAATCATAGCCTCATGTTCTCGCGCACACTTTAAAATAAGTTCTTGGTCCAAGGGTTTAGCAAAACGAGCGTCAACTATCGTTGACTCAATTCCTTTATTTTTTAATTCTGCTGCTGCAATTTTACATTCTTCCAATCTAGTTCCTATACTTAAAATACAAACTTGTTTCCCTTCTTGAATAACTCTTCCTTTTCCAATCTCTATGTTCTCATCTATTGATGGTAATTCCACTCCTATACCATTTCCTCTTGGGTATCTAATAGCACAAGGTTTGTTATTGATTGTCATCGATGTATTTGTCATTTTAACTAATTCTGCTTCATCACTTGGTGCCATTACTATAAAATTAGGAAGAGTAGAAAGATAAGTAATATCGAATGAGCCAGCATGAGTTGATCCATCAGCACCTACTAAACCTGCTCTATCTATAATAAATCTCACAGGTAAACTTTGAATAGCCACATCATGAACCACTTGATCATAAGCTCTTTGTAAAAAAGTCGAATAGATTGCAACATATGGCTTATAGCCTTCAGTGGCTAACCCTGCTGCAAAAGTAACAGCATGCTGCTCAGCAATTCCAACATCAAACATTCTTTTTGGAAAATCTTTGGCAAAAATATCCATACCCGTTCCACCTGGCATAGCAGCAGTAACTCCTACAACCTTACTGTCTCTTTCTGCATGTTTCACTAAAGTGTTTGCAAAAACCTTTGTATAAGCTGGAAGATTTGTTCCACTTTTTACCTGTTCGCCAGTTACAACATTAAATTTTGAAACACCGTGATAATGATCACTAGCTTTTTCAGCATAAGAATATCCTTTACCTTTTTGAGTTTTTATATGAATCATAATTGGACCTTGATGCTTTGAGTCTCTTGCATTTTTTAAAATCGGTATGAGTGTAGACAAATCATGTCCATCTATTGGACCAACATAATAAAAACCTAAAGAATTAAAAAGAGTACCCCCAGTTACAGCTGATCTTAAAAAATCCTCAGCTTTTCCAGCTTTCACACTAAATCTTTTAGAAAAAGCAGAAACTATTAATTTAAAAGTTTCCCTTAAACTAAAATAAATTTTTCCTGTTAAAAGTTTAGCTAAATAAGTTCTCATAGCACCTACTGGTTTTGCAATCGACATATCGTTATCATTTAAAATAACAATCATTTTAGTTTTTGAAGCACCTGCGTTATTCATTGCCTCATATGCCATCCCCGCACTAATTGCACCATCTCCTATGACTGCAATTATATTATTTAATTTATTTGATAACTTATTTGCTTCCGCCATGCCTAGAGCTGATGATATTGATGTTGAGCTATGTGCTGCACCAAATGGATCATACTCACTTTCAGATCTTTTTGTAAAACCAGACAATCCATTGCCTTGTCTCAATGTTTTAATTTTTGATTTTCTTCCAGTCAAAATTTTATGTGGATAAGTTTGATGACCCACATCCCAAATTAGTCTGTCATTTGGAGTATCAAATACGTAATGTAAAGCTACGGTTAGCTCAACAACCCCAAGACCTGCACCTAAGTGTCCTCCTGTTTCAGATACTGCATCAATCATCTCTTTTCTAACTTCGTTAGAAACTTCTTGAAGATCGTTCTCTGATAATTTTCTTAAGTCAGAAGGAAAATTAATATCTTTGAGAAATTTATAGTTTTGCATTATTTATTTCTTTTTAAAATGTAGTCTAGGGTTTCATTTAAACTGTTAGTGTTTGAACTATATTTATTTAAATCTTTAATTATTTTAGACTTAATTTTATCAGCATATTTAATAGCATTTTGATATCCTAGTAAACTGATTAAAGTGGCTTTACCTTTTTTCTTGTCTTTACCTGTTAACTTACCAGCAATAACTGTAGAGCCCTTAAAGTCTATTAAATCGTCAGCAATTTGAAATAAAAGTCCAATATTTGAACCTATATTTTCAAAAAACTTTATTTGTGTATTACTTTTTCTCTTAATAATAACTGGGACAGCACAACAAAAGCTAAAGAGCTTGCCTGTTTTTTTTATTTCCATGTCTATAATTTTACTTTTAGAAACTTTTTTTTTTTCAAAACTAAGATCTAAATATTGACCACCAGCTATTCCTAGATGTCCAGAAGTCTCTGAGAGTTTTTTTACTAGATCTACTTTTATTTTTTCATTTATCTTTAAGCTCGAACTAACCAAGATTTCAAAAGCCATTGTTAAAAGTGAGTTTCCTGCTAGTACCGCTGTTGATTCTCCAAATTTAATATGTGTAGAAATTTTTCCTCTTCTTATTTTATCATCATCCATGCAAGGTAAATCATCATGTATTAATGAATAAGCATGAATACATTCAACTGCAGCGCCAATAGAAATTAATGTTTTATAATTAATTTTAAATATAGCTCCTATATCAATTAAAATTTTTGATCTAATTTTTTTTCCACCTGGAAATAACCCATATTCCATAGCAGCTATTAATTCTGTTCTTTTTTGTCTTTTAATAAATCGCTTTAAAAATAAGTTTGTATCTTTTGCTATTCTAGCAAGTTTATTTTGCATTTTTTTTTGAACTTATATTATTAATTTTTTTTTTTGTTTCTTCATTGATCATTTTTGAAGTTTTATAGAATTTTTTTTCAATAATATTATTTAATTTTAATAATTGCTGGTATGAATCAATTGAATTCTGCAAGTCTTTTTCCGACTCTAAAGATTCAATAATATTGTTTGCCTCTTTTGTTAACTCCTCAAGAGATAGTGTGTTATTATCAAGTGGTAAATTTTTATCTTTCATATAATAATAATTATTAATACATGAAATCTAATCAATCAAATATCAAAAAAGCAAAAAAATACCTTGATAAAAATTACTGTATTGGCGTACCAACTGAAACCGTTTATGGTCTAGCAGCTAACGCATACAAGAATTCAGCGGTAAAAAAGATTTATAATTTAAAAAAGAGACCAAAAAACAACCCTCTAATAGTACATTATCACGATATCGATTCTCTTAAAAAAGATTGTTTAATAAATGATAATTTTATTAAACTTTATAAAAAATTTTCGCCTGGCCCAATAACATACGTATTACAATTAAAAAAAAACTCTAAGATTTCAAAATATGTAACTAATAATAAGAAAAGTTTAGCAGTAAGATTTCCAAAACATACAATATTTAAAAATTTACTAAAACAGCTAGATTATCCATTAGCTGCACCTAGTGCTAATATTACAACTAAAGTAAGTGCTGTTAATGCAAAAGATGTTAAAGAAGAATTCGGTAAAAAAATTAAATATATTTTAGACGGAGGTACTTGCGCTATTGGAATAGAGTCTACAATAGTTAATCTTACAGCTAAACCAACTATACTGAGATTAGGAGGTCTAGATATTTCAAAAATTCAAAAAGCTTTAGGTTTCAAGATGAATATATCTACCAATCCTAAGAAAAAAATAGCTCCTGGTCAATCACGGCTACATTACTCTCCTGGTATTCCTTTAAGAATGAACGTCACAAAACCAAAAAATGACGAAGCTTTCATAATAATTAAGAAAAAGAAAACTAAACCCAAAAATTATTTTTATTTAACTTCGAAAAGTAATTTAGATGAAGCAGCAAAAAAGCTTTATTCGTGTCTAAGAAAAATAAAAAATGAGGGTTATAAATCGATTGCTGTGGAAAAGATTCCTAATATAGGACTTGGTAAAGCTATAAATGATAGATTGCGGAGGGCATCAAAGTATTAGACATTTTGTTTGGTTATGGTGCGCCTGCTAGGAGTCGAACCCAGAACCTCCTGATCCGAAGTCAGGCGCTCTATCCAGTTGAGCTACAAGCGCATATAGTATTAATATTACATTTTATGGAAAAAAACATTAATTTAATAGTTGGTGAAGATGAAAATAATCTCAGGCTTGATGTATTCATCAATAAAAGAGAAAACTTAATTAGCAGATCCAGAATTAAGAATTTAATTCTTAAAGAAAAATTAAAAATAAATGATCAAATTATTAATAGTCCCTCAAAAAAAGTACTGAGTGGAGATGAGATAAATCTTCAAATTCCAGAACCTAAAGAAGCATCATTAAAGCCATATAATTTTAAGTTACAAATTGTTTATGAAGATGATGATTTGCTAATAATCAATAAACCAGCAGGTATAATTATGCATCCAGGTGCAGGAAATTATGATGAAACAATTGTTAACGCCTTAATGCATTATAACAAGGACTCGTTATCAACAATAGGTGATGAACTAAGACCTGGCATAGTTCATAGGATTGACAAGGATACTTCTGGATTAATAGTTATTGCTAAAAATAATGAAACACACGAAAACTTATCACATCAATTTAGTGAGCACACAATTACAAGAGTTTATCAGCTTTTAATTTGGGGGAAACTAAGACCGTCCTCTGGAAAAATTGATACGTTTATAACTAGAAGCTCAAAAAATAGACAGATGATGGAAGTCAGCAATTCTAAAGGCAAAAGAGCAATCACTAATTACAAAACAATTGAAATTTTTGAAAATGATAAAACTCCTACATTAAGCTTAGTGGAATGCAGATTGGAAACTGGAAGAACACATCAAATAAGAGTTCACATGACACATATGGGTAATAGTATTATGGGTGATGGAAAATATAAAAAAAAATATAAAAAACTTAAAAATATCGATACTAATTTAGAAAATTTAATTTATAAATTAGATAGACAATTTTTGCATGCTCAAACATTGGGGTTTATTCACCCAAGAACTAATGAGGAAATGGTTTTTACCTCAATTTTGCCACAAGAACTTGAAAATATTTTAGTATTACTTAGAAATACTGGCAAATAAAACCTTGAAATAATACTATAGTCAATTAAATAAATACAACTTATGAGTACTACAATGAATAGTAATCTTCCTGCACTTTCTAATGAAGGTGGTTTATCAGCTTATCTGGAACAAATTAAAAAATTTCCTATGCTGGCAGCAGAAGAAGAATATATGCTTGCAAAAAATTGGAAGGCAACAGGAAATGTTAAAGCTGCAGAAAAACTTGTTACTAGTCATCTAAGACTCGTTGCAAAAATTGCGATGGGTTACAGGGGATACGGTCTTCCAGTAAATGAAATGATTTCAGAAGGAAATGTTGGGCTAATGCAAGCTGTTAAAAAATTTGAACCTGAGAAAGGATTTAGATTAGCAACTTATGCAATGTGGTGGATTAGAGCTTCTATACAAGAATATATTCTAAGATCTTGGAGCTTAGTAAAAATAGGAACAACAACTGCTCAAAAAAAATTATTTTTCAATTTAAAGAAAATTAAAAATCAAATCGCTCCTCAATCTCAAGGTGATTTAAGACCTGAACATGTAACTGAAATTGCAAACAAGTTAGATGTCAACAAAGATGAAGTAATTTCAATGAACAGAAGACTATCTGGCAAAGAATTTTCTTTAAATGCACAAGTTGGAGAAGATGGTGATGAGTGGCAAGACTGGTTGGTAGATAAAGAGCTTGATCATGATCTTAAATTTGCACATCAAGAAGAAATGGGTCAAAGACAAAACTTACTTAAAGATTCTATAAAAATTCTTAATGAAAGAGAAAAAGAGATTTTATACTCTAGAAGATTAAATGATGAACCTACAACACTTGAAGATTTAAGTAAAAAATACAAAATTAGTAGAGAAAGAGTTAGACAAATTGAAAATAAAGCATTTGAGAAGCTTCAAAAACACATGTTATTGTCTGCTAAATCTAAAAATCTACTTCCAGTAAACTAAACCTCAAAGGGGTTTTCTAAAAGAATAGTATCTTCTCGTTCAGGGCTTGTTGAAATACTTGAAACTTTTGTTCCAATAAAATCTTCTAATGCATAAATATAATTTTTTGCATTTTCTGGTAAATTTTCAATATTCTTTATTCCTTGTGTGGAACTTTTCCATCCAGGAAAAGTTTTATAAATTGGTTTAATTTTTAACTGATCCTCAACTGCAGCAGGTAAGTAATCCATTTTTTTGCCATCAAGCTCATACTCGACACACATCTTAATTTCATCTAATTCATCTAAAACATCTAATTTAGTTAATGCTATTCCGTCTATGCCTGAAATTTTAATTGTTTGTCTAACCAAAACACCATCAAACCAACCACACCTTCTTTTTCTACTAGTGACCGTCCCAAATTCTTTTCCTCTTGAACCAAGCAATTCTCCAATATCATCTGTTAACTCAGTTGGAAAAGGTCCTTCACCAACTCTGGTAGTGTAAGCTTTTGTTATTCCAAGAACATAATGAATAGAATTAGGACCACAACCAGTTCCTGTTGCAGCCGCAGATGCAACAGTATTGGATGATGTTACAAAAGGGTAGGTTCCATGATCCACATCTAGTAGTATTCCTTGTGCACCTTCAAATAATATTCTTTTTTTTTGTTTCTTAAATTCATCAATTCTAAGCCAAACAGGTTGAGAAAACTTTAATATTTCTGGAGCAATTTTTAAGAGTTCTTCTTTAAGTTTATCTTTTTCAAAAATTTTTTTACCTAACCCTTTTCTAATTGCATTATGATGAAGAAGCACTGTTTCCAATCTATGGTCTAGATTAGTCTCAGATCTTAGATCCATAACACGGATTGATCTTCTTCCCACTTTATCTTCATAGGCTGGCCCAATTCCTCTTCTTGTTGTTCCAATTTTTCCTTTTCCAGCAGCATCTTCTCTTATTTCATCCATCTCTCTATGAAATGGTAAAATAAGATTTGCAGATTCTGAAATTATAAAATTATCCACATTAACCTCAACACCCTTAGATTTAATTTCCTCTATTTCCTCTAATAGTGCCCACGGGTCAACAACAACTCCATTTCCTATAATAGAAATTTTATTTTTTCTTACAATTCCAGAAGGTAGTAATCTTAATTTATAAGTTGTTCCATCAATTACTAATGTGTGTCCAGCATTGTGTCCTCCTTGAAAACGAATAACAACATCTGCTTGGTCTGATAGCCAGTCGACTATTTTACCTTTTCCTTCATCACCCCATTGAGATCCAACAACTACAACATTTTTCATTATCTAAATTTTTTTTCTATTGTTACTGAACTTAAATGGTTGATAGGCCCATGACCTTTACCGAATTTAAGGTTTGAATTTATTGAATTGTGTACATACTTAGTTGCAAGCTCACAAGATCTCTTTAAGGTTTTTCCACATGAAAAGAATGTAGAAATAGCAGAAGAAAGGGTGCAACCAGTGCCATGTGTATTCCTGGTTGTAATTCTTTTATTTTTTATAATGAAAATTTCATTTTTGTTTACAAAAATATCTTGGACGATTTTAGATTCTAAATGACCACCTTTTATAAAAACATTTTTTGCTCCTAATTTTATTAGTATGCTGGCAGCAAAAATCATATCTTCTTTTGTTCTTATTTTAGTTTTAGTTAATATTTCCGCTTCTGGAATATTTGGAGTAATTAGGCTAACTTTTTTAATTAGTTCATTTTTTAATAACTGAATTGCCTTATCATCAATAAGTTTTGCGCCACCTTTAGCTACCATAACAGGATCTAAAATTATTTTTTTTACTTTAATAAGATTTAATGAATGAATTACTGATTTTATTACTTTTGTAGAATGCAACATTCCAATTTTTATGGCATCAGGTTTAATGTCTTTTGAGGTAAATTCTATTTGATTTGAAATTTCCTTAGGATCAATTGGTACTATTGATTTTACACCTGTTGTATTTTGGATTGTGACAGCTGTTATTGCTGTCATGGCATACGAACCTAAAGCTGTGATAGTTTTAATATCAGCTTGGATGCCAGCACCACCAGATGAATCTGATCCGGCAATAACTAATATTTTAGATTTTGGTTTCAATTTACTTAATTTTTCTTAAAACGATTTTCAAACATTTTTGAAGTAATTTAATATTATCACTCTCTCCCATTACTCTGATTTTAGACTCCGTTCCTGAGCTTCTAACTAATATTCTACCTTGACCTTTAATTAATTTTTCTGCTAATTTTATAGAATTTTTAATATCAATATTTTTAATTATATTTTTGTCTTTAACATCAATATTTTCTAATATTTGTGGAGTTTTATTAAAGGTATTAAAAAAACTACTAGCTTTTTTTCCTTTTCTTAATGAAAATAAAACTTCTAAAGCAACTAATAAGCCATCTCCAGTAGTTGCAAATTTGCCTAGAATAATATGCCCTGATTGTTCACCACCTAAATTAAAATTATTTTTTTGCATTTTCTCTTTTACAAAGCGATCTCCTACATTTGATCTTAAGAATTTTATATTATGTAGTTTAAAAAACTTTTCTAATCCATAGTTAGACATTAAAGTGCCAACTACACCTCCTTTTAACATTTTTTTTCTTTTCCACCTCATTGCTATTGCAGCAATTATTTGATCTCCATCAATTACAATACCTTTTTCATCACACATAATAATTCTATCGGCATCTCCATCAAGTGAAATTCCTATATGTGCTTTATATTTCTTTACTGCTAATCTGATTTTATTTGGAAAAGTAGATCCACAATTTTTATTAATATTAAGACCATTAGGATTTATTCCGATTGAAAATACTTTAGCACCTAAAGATTTTAATAATTCAGGCCCAGCCTTGTATCCAGCCCCATTTGCACAATCAATCACTATTCTTAAACCTCTTAGGTTAAAATCTTTTGGTAAATTATTTTTTAAAATTTTTATATAATCTTTATTTGCAGTTTCTAACCTTTTTACACGACCCAATTTTTTTGGTTTTGATAAAGATTTTTCAATTTTTTGATCAATTAAAGTTTCAATTTTTTTTTCAATTTTATTTGACAGTTTTAACCCATCTGGTCCAAATAATTTTAACCCATTGTCATGATATGGATTATGAGATGCTGTAATCATAATTCCCATGTTAGCTTTCATACTCTTTGTGAGCATTGCTAAGCCATTAGTTGGAAGTGGGCCTAATGTATAAACGTGCATACCAGCCGATGTAAGTCCTGATACTAACGCAGGTTCCAAACTATACCCTGAGAGTCTCGTATCTTTAGCAATTATTGCTATTTGTTTCTTTTTTTTTTGAGTTTTAAAGTAAGTTCCTGTTGCAAGACCAAATTTAAAAAACATGTCTCCATTAATATTTTTACTATTAACGGCACCTCTTATTCCATCTGTTCCAAAATATTTTTTTGCCATTAGTTTTTAATTAATTCTTTAAACACTTTTATACTTTGTCTTAATTCATTCACATCATGAATTCTTAGAATTTGAACTCCTTGCATTATTGCATACATGGAAGAAGATACTGTTCCACCTAATCTTTCCTTGCTATCATTTTTTCCAGATAAATCCTTAATAAATTTTTTCCTAGAAAGTCCAAGTAATATAGGAAAACCAAGAGTATGAAAAATAGAAACGCTTCTAATTAAATTCATATTATGTTTCAAATTTTTTCCAAAACCAATTCCTGGATCAATTACAATATTATTATGTTTTATACCCATGGATCTTAAAAATTTAATCTTTTGTTCAAAAAAATCATAAATATCTAATAATTCATTTTTGTACTTAGGGTTTTTTTGCATTTTTTCTGGTGTACCTTGTGAATGTTGAATGACAAATGGAGTTTTGCTTTTTATCAATACCTTAACTGTTTTAGGGTCATAACTTAGACCTGACACGTCATTTATAAGTTTAACTCCTAAATGAATCCCTTTAATCATAATTTCTGATTTTCTTGTATCTAATGATAGTGGAATTTTTTTATTAACATCTTTTAATATTTCTTTTATTCTATTCCATTCTTCCTTTTTACTTACAGGTTTAGATCCAGGTCTTGTTGATTCTCCACCAACATCAATAATATCTGCTCCAGATTTAAATAAATTCTTTGCATGAGATATTCCTTTTTTCTTTTTATTAAATTTACCCCCATCAGAAAAACTATCTGGTGTTAAATTTAATATACCCATTATATTAGGTATTTTATTAAAATTTAAACTTGAAAAGTTTTTATTTTTTTTAACGATAGTCTTGAGATCTTTATTAATTTTTTTTTTCAGTAGTTTGGGTAATTTTTTTATATCTTTAAGATCAATTTTTTTGATAGAAGTTCGTGTAAGAATTTCAATTTGTCCAAAAGAAATTTTCTTATTACCATTTAGTGGAAGATTTTTTTTTTTCTAACTAATTCAATTGAAAATTGACCATAAGCAAAATTACACGCTCTTGTGTAATATTTTTTCATTTAGTATTAATGAGCTATTTTCGGCTTAAGACCCATTGAACTTAAAGCTGAACCTTTATCTTCATCTTCAACTTTTAAATCCTCTTTATTACTTGGATATATATTTTTATTTATCAGGTTTTCAATTTCTTCACCTGTAAGTGTTTCATATGTTAAGAGAGCTTTAGCTAATTTATGTAGATCGTCAATTTTTTCAGTTAAAACTGTTCTTGCTCTTTCATAACCTTTATCTACAATTTTTCTAATTTCTGAGTCTACTTTCCTTGAGGTTTCTTCAGACATATTTTGAGTTCTCGCAACAGACCTTCCTAAAAATACCTCTTCTTCATTCGAACCATAGGCAACTGGTCCCAACTCTTTACTAAGGCCTGCTTGCATTACCATAGCTCTTGCTCTTTGAGTTGCTTGTTCAATATCACTAGATGCACCAGTTGTAACTTTATCTTCTCCAAATATGATTTCTTCTGCTACTCTTCCACCCATAGCTATAGCTAATTGAGCATGAAGCTGTTCTCTTGTTTGAGATAGCTGATCTCTCTCAGGTAGTTGCATAACCATTCCTAAAGCACGACCTCTCGGAATGATTGTTGCCTTATGAATTGGATGAGCCGCATCCTCATTAATAGTTACTATTGCATGTCCAGCTTCGTGGTAAGCTGTTAATGTTTTTTCTTCTTCTGTCATGACCATGGATCTTCTTTCTGATCCCATCATCACTTTATCTCTTGCTTCTTCAAACTCAGTTAGAGTAACTAGTCTTTTATTTTTTCTTGCAGCAAGTAATGCCGCTTCATTAACTATATTTGCTAAATCTGCACCTGAAAAACCTGGGGTTCCTCTAGCTACTGTTCTTAAATTTACATCAGGTGCCATTTTAATTTTTTTAACATGAACTTTTAATACTTTTTCTCTTCCTATTATATCTGGAAGTCCAACAACTACCTGTCTATCAAATCTACCTGGTCGTAATAATGCTGGGTCTAATACATCAGGTCTATTTGTAGCGGCAATAATTATTACACCTTCATTCGTATCAAAGCCGTCCATTTCAACTAATAACTGGTTTAAAGTTTGCTCTCTTTCATCGTTACCTCCTCCAAGACCAGCACCTCTGCTTCTTCCAACAGCATCTATCTCATCTATAAAAATAATACAGGGTGAATTTTTTTTACCTTGTTCAAACATGTCTCTAACTCTTGAGGCTCCAACACCCACGAACATTTCAACAAAATCTGATCCTGATATTGTAAAGAACGGAACTCCTGCTTCCCCAGCTATAGCTCTAGCAAGTAAAGTTTTACCTGTTCCAGGTTGGCCAACTAATAAACATCCTCTTGGTATTTTTCCACCAAGTCTACTAAACTTTTTAGGATCTTTTAAAAATTGAACAACTTCTTCTACTTCTTCTTTAGCCTCTTCTACTCCAGCGACATCATCAAAAGTAACTTTACCTTTTAATTCATTCATCATCTTTGCCTTAGATTTTCCAAAGCCCATGGCTCCACCTTTGCCACCCTGCATCTGTCTCATAAAGAAAATCCAAACAGCGATTAGTAACAACATCGGAAACCACGACAATAAAACACCAAACAAAGACGGCATCTTATCTTCTAAAGGAGCAGCTGATATACTTACCCCTTTTTCAGATAGCTTCTCAATTAAATTTGGATAATTCGGTGAATAAGTAGAAAAAGTATTTCCATTAGCTAATACTCCTCTAATATTGTTTCCTTGAATATCAACTTTTATAACTCCACCATTATCAACTTCTGATAAAAATTCTGAAAATATAATAGAATTACCTTTGCCCACATTAGCTTGAGGGTTCTTAAACATATTATAAAGGCCTATTGTTAGAAAAACAATTACTGCCCACATTGCTAAATTCTTCATATTCATACTTATAAGATAATAATTATTATTAATTAAACAAGTGTCAAATTGTTACAAAACCCTAACTTTATTAGTGTTTTCTCTTGAAATTAATATGGTCTCGTTAACTCTTTCAACAAAACAACCTCCTAAAGTTATTTTTGAAAATGTCTTTAGGATAATTCGGTTAATCAGTTCATTAATACTTTTTCCTCTAGCAGGATAGTATTTTTTTCCTATTTTTTGAATAACAAATGTCAAAGATCTAAAAACAACTTCATGCGATTGATCAAAAAAATTATGACTTAAAATATAAGTATCTTTTGTTTTAATATGTGTAGAATTATCCTTCAAATTTTTGTTAACATAAAACTTAATTGATTTGTCTGAGTCTCTTAAATTATCAATGGTTAATTTTAGTTTTTTTAAGTCCAATCCCTCTTTTTCAAGAGATTCTAATAAAGTTCTAATTCTTGTTCTTTTATATATCTCATTAATATTAGATGGATCTTTTATAAAAAATTTAAATACTATTTTAGAAATATTAATTAAATCATTTTTTTTTAAGTTTAGTAATGGTCTTAAAATATTTAGATCTTCATCTTTATATTTTACACTTTTGTTAAAAGATACCAATCCATTTAGTCCACTCCCTCTAACCACTCTAATTAAAAAATTTTCAACTAAATCATTTGAATGATGTCCTAATAATAAGTGCTTAATATTATTTTTTTTACATTCTTTTGATAGTAAAGAATATCTTGCTTCTCTTGCTAAAGATTGAATATTTCTAGAAGGTTTTTTACCTTTCCAGATTAATACTTTGCATGTAATACCAATTTTTTGTAAAATTTTTTTTACTAATGTTGCTTCCTTTGTCGACTCATTTCTAAGTCTATGATCAACTAAAAAAAATTTAACTTTTATTTTATTTTTTATTGAATAGCATTTAGCCAAGTAAGCCAATGCTAAACTATCGGGTCCACCCGAAACTGCTACTGCTAAATTTTCCTCAGAATTTAAAGAGGAAGAGAATTCACTATAAACTTTTGAGATTTTTCGATCTTTTAAAAAACTAAGAATTTGTTTATGAGTTTTGTTTTGAACACTCAAACTTTTTTGATTCATATTTTGCTTTTTGAAGCACAGATTGATTTGCTTTAGGATATTGCTCTTCAACCCCCACAATCATTTTACAACCTTGCTCTTTTTCTCCTATTTGAACCATTGATACACCAAGTTTTAATAAATTTATAGGAGCCTTCTCACCTTTTGGATATTTTTGATATCCTTCAAGATAAGCAGTAGCTGCATCTGTATAAAGCTGTCTTATTCTAAACGTTTCAGCATACCAATATTGAGCATTACCTGCCAATTTATGCTCTGAATTATTTATCACAAATTCTCTAAAAGCTCTCTCTGCAGTGCTGTAATCACCTACCTTTAAAAAACTAGTTGCAAATTCATATTGTTTTTCTGGAGTAGCATTTGGAAGTATATTTTTTTCTGATTCAAAGTTTTCTGTCACTATTGACGAAGTAGTTTCTACTGATTGTATTTGCTGACTAGTTTCTTCACTTTCTGTATCTTTATATGAAATAGACCCTAAGTCTTGAGGTTGTGAAGAGCCTGGTAAAGTTTTGTCTACTTGTTCCTTTGGTATTGAAGTTAATTTTTTTCCAATTTCTCCAGATGATAAAGCATTTTCCAGATCTTGAAATCTAATTTGGTTATCTGCTTGAACCTTAGAAAGCCTATTTGATAATTTATCTAACTTGAAATTAATTTCTTCAAACTTATTAGTCAGTTCTTGAAATTGTTTTTCAACATCAGACAATTTTAGAAGATGTCTTGTTAAAACATCCTCAGAGTTTTCGTTTGTGCCTGTTTGACTATTTGAATTAATTGACCCTGAGTAAACAGCTTTTTCCAGGGTTTTTAAATCTTTTTGAATTAACTCTAAAATTTCATTTACATTATGATTGTCAGCAAAAATAATATTTGGAAAAAATATAAAGACTAATATTAATTTTAATCGAATTATTTTTTTATAATTAAACATAATAAATTGAGTAGTAATTATAATGATGGCAAAAAAAAGACCCTATTCACAAATGTGATAGGGTCTTTTATAATTTATTAAATTGATTAGTTCGCTTTAACAGTAACTGATCTTCTATTTTTAGACCATGCTAAAGGGTTAGATCCAGAATCTACTGGTCTTTCTTTACCATAACTTAATACAGAAATTCTCTCTGAAGAAATTCCATATGTCATTAAATAGTCTTTTGCTGAATTAGCTCTTCTTTCACCTAATGCTAAGTTGTACTCTCTTGTACCTCTTTCATCAGCATGACCTTCTAATACAACGTTAATATCTGAATTTTTTCTTAACCATGCAGCTTGTTTTCTTAAAGTTTCTCGTGAAGCTGTTGTAAGTACAGTTTCATTTGTTGCAAAGAAAACTCTATCTGGAACACCAGAAGCTAAATATTCAACAGAATCTGTTCCTGTATAAACATCACCTTGCATTTGTCCTGTTGTTGTTTTTTTTGTAGCACAAGCAGTTAATACTAAACTTGCTAAAATAATTAGAAATCCATTTTTTAAAATCTTGCTTAAGTTCATTGTTGCTCCTTGATCCTTGATTTGTAATACTTTATATTTTTCATATTTAATTAGACCTTTCAAGTTAAAAATCAAGTAAAATTAAGACTAATTGCTTAATAAAGACGACCAAGATGGGTCAGAAGCATCAGTTTCGGTTTCAACCATCTTTTCATTGTACCCTGTTAAATCAATAGACCATAATTTGGCTGAAAATCCTTCTCCTTTAGAGTTAGTCTTAGTTTCTCTATAAAAGATAAGAACCCTTCCATTTGGTGACCATGATGGAGCTTCTTGATAAAAGTTCTCTGTTAGCAGTCTTTCACCAGTTCCATCTGTTCTCATTACTCCTATATAAAATTTTCCTTTATGAAGCTTTGTAAATGCAATTAAATCACCTCTTGGAGACCAAACTGGAGTTCCATACAAGCCATTCCCAAATGAGATTCTCTTAACATTTTTTCCATTACTATCCATTACATAAATTTGTTGGTAGCCACTTCTGTCTGAGTTAAAAGTAATTTTTTTTCCATCTGGTGAGTAAGAGGGTGATGTATCAATTGATGGATGATTGGTAATTCTTTCAACAATTCTGTTTTCAAGATCCATAGTATAAATATCAGAATTGCCATCTTTAGCAAAACTCATTATAATTTTTTTTCCATCAGGTGAAAACCTTGGGGCAAATGTCATTCCAGGAAAATCTCCAACTACTTCTTGCATTCCAGTTTCAATATCTAATAAATATACTCTAGGTAAATTTCTAAAATAAGAAAGATATGTGACCATCTGATTTGTTGGGCTAAATCTTGGTGTTAAAACTAATTCATTTCCAAGTGTTAAATATTTATTATTAAAGCCATCTTGGTCCATTATTGCTAATTTTTTTATTCTTTTAGTTTTAGGACCTTCCTCAGAAACATATATTATTCTAGTATCAAAATAACCTTTTTCTCCAGTTAAGCGTTCATACACCTTATCTGTAATAATGTGACCTACTCTTCTCCAGTTACTAGGAACAGTGGTAAATGCCAAAGCCATCATTTCTTTTCCAGCTAAAACATCCCACAATCTAAATTCTACTCTTAGCTTTTCATCTACAAATGTAACCTTGCCTGTTACTAAAGCTTGTGCTTTAATTAAATTCCAATCCTCAAACCTTGGTTTTAAATTAGCTACATCTGGTTCTTGAAGAAATGCATTTTTGTCTAGTGGATTAAATAGACCAGATTGTCTTAAATTATTTTCAACAACTATTGAAATTTCTGATCCTAAGTCTTCTTGTTTTAAAATTTTTTTAAAATTTTCTTTTGATTTATTATCTATTGATAAAGGGGATACAGCAACTGGTAAAGGATTTAAATTTCCTCTAGTAATATCAACTTCAATTAAAGCAAAAGCTTTAATGGGAATAATAATAAATAATATAAATAAATATCTTAATAACATTTTTATCCTTCTAACATTTCTCTAGCATCAAAGTTTAGCTGCATATCTTTCCATCTTTCATAACCTGTACTAGGTACTCTAAGAGGTTGGCAAAGTTTTATAGCTCTTAATGCACTTTCAGCTAACACTTTATAAAATCCCTGTCCAGGCCTATTCATTCTAGCATGATCAAGAATCTCTGTTTTTATAATAGAGCCATCTGGCTTTAATTGTAACTTAATTCTAACTAATAAATCTTCGTTAAACGGCAACCCTAGAGGAATACTCCAACAACCAAAAATTTGAGCTTTTAGTGCATCTTCTTCACTTAAAGTTAATCCAGAAAAATCCATATCTTTATCCTGATCTTGGGTAACTTGATTAGATTTTTTATTTGTTTCTGCACTCTCAGTCTTAGATTTATCAATTAATGCAGCAATACTATTAGTGTCAAATAGTTCTTTTTTTTCAAATTCTGAAATTTGTTTAATTTCTGTTTCTTCTTTTTCAGGGTTTTGTTTTTCATCTTTAATTTTCTTTATTTTTTCTATTTTTTCATCTGGCAATGGCACAGCATCAGGCTTTTGTTTTTTTATTTTTTTTGGTGGTGCCTGTTCAGAAACTAATTTTTTTTCTTTTTCTTTAACTTTCTCTATTATTTTTTTTGCTTTTGGTGCAAAAGGAATATTAGTTTTGTCTGTGATTTGAATCAGCTCAACCGATATAATCGGAGGAAGATCAATCGGTTTTTTAGCAAGGAATGGTAAGCTCATAGCTGTGATTATCACAAGAAATATATGAAGCCCAAAAGAAATAACAATATTTCTATTCACTTTAGTTACCTCTCTTTATATGGCTCAGAAATTAATGCTACTTTAGTAAAGCCAGAGCCAGATAGCATTCCCATTATTTCTAAAACTCTACCATAGTTGATCGATTTATCTCCTCGAACATAAATTCTAGTGTCTGTTCTGTTTTTAGATACAGCTAAAATCTTTGCAATAATTTTATCATACTCAACTTTAGATTCTTGAATAAATATTTCACCTTTAGAGTTTATAGATAATGTTAATGGTTCTAATTCTTCAGGTAATGAGTCAGCAGAGCTTTCGGGTAGATCAACTTGTATTCCAACTGTTAATAATGGTGCAGTTACCATAAATATAATTAATAACACCAACATTACATCAACAAATGGAGTAACATTTATTTCACTCATAGGCTCTTTTGATGAACGTTTGAGATTAAAGGCCATTTTATATTATTGATAAAAATCTTTTAGAAAAATTTTCTAATCTTTGTGAATATTTTTTTGAGTCGTTATTAAATTTATTATAAGCAACAACTGCAGGTATTGCAGCTAATAATCCAAGAGCAGTTGCAAATAAAGCTTCAGCTATTCCTGGCGCTACAATTGCCAAACTTGTATTTCTTGAGATTGCTATAGATTGGAATGAGTTCATTATTCCCCATACAGTTCCAAATAAACCTATAAAAGGTGCAGTTGAACCAACCGTTGCTAAAAAAGTAAAACCTTTGTCTATTTTTGAAATTTGTTTTTCAATATTAACCTCAAGTATGCTTGCCATTCTTTCATTTAGGTTAGTTTTACTTTTGGCTTTTAATAAACTTTGCATTGTATCTTTAAACAATAAGGCCGTAGGGTTTTCTACATCAGTTGGCAAACTATTGTAAAAAGATTCTGCTGATTTTGATTTCCAAAATTTTTCTTCAAATTCCTCAGACTCTAAATTAATTTTTTTAAACAGTCTAAATTTTTCAATAATAACGGCCCATGAATATATAGAACAGCCAATCAACATAAGTATTACTGACTTTACAATAAAATCTGCTCTTAAAAATAAACTCCACAAGGAAAAATCAGTATTTGAGGCAAGGCCTACTGCTTGAGATGTAATATCAGCTTCCATATTGAAGGTTTCACACTTAAATGTGTCATGAATTTGACTTTTAAAGTCTTTATTTATTCTTCTAGTTTATAAGTTTCGTAATAAAAGCTAGCAATCAATATCGCATCAGCTTTATTTGAGTCTTTTTTTCTTGATAACTCTGATGAAAAATAAGGAAATACCTCTATTGCTTTTGTTCTACTAGCGTCTTTTTCTGAATTAATAAGGTTAAAATACTTTTTCCATTTTGTCGGTCTTACAAAATACATCGGTAATTGCATTGCAGAACAAATTCCTTTTAAAATACCAAACGATTGTCCAAAATTAAACATGCTAGTAACACCTTGACCTGGCATAGCTGATACCTGTTCAATTATAACTTTGATATCTTCCTTCTTTATGTCTTTAATTCTTGAAGAGATTTCATAATAAATTTGAGCACCATTAACTTGTTTTTTATTTTTTTTCCCTTCGGGCATGTTTGGCATTTCAATAACATCAATTATTTTACCATCTTGAAAAAAACAAATGGAACCTGTTATCCCTGGGTCTATTCCAATAATAAACATTAGCTATTCTTAAAATTTATATTTGAATAAACACTTTGAACATCATCATCATCTTCTAATGTTTCTAAAAATTCTATTGCAGCTTCCACTTTATCTTTTTCAACATCTACACTATTTAAAGGAACCCATTCAATCTCCGTTGAAATAAAATTTGCAATTGTTTTTTCTAAATTTTTCTTTACATTATAAATTTCACTCATGGGACATTGAATTTCATGAAATTCATCATTTGAAATACACTCATCTGCACCAGATTCAATTGCTAGTTCAAAAATTTGTTCATCTGAGATTTCTTTTTTATCAATTTTAATAATCCCTAACTGATTAAAGTTATGTGAAGCAGATCCCTGAGTTCCTAAATTGCCACCACTTTTTACAAATATAGATCTAACATTGGAAGCTGTTCTGTTTTTATTGTCAGTTAATGCTTCCACAATTACGGCTATTTTATCTGGACCAAATCCTTCATATCTTAAATTTTCATAATTTGTTTCAGAATTAACCGAAGATTTGGCAATAGCTCTTTCAATATTATCTTTTGGCATGTTGGCTGATTTTGCTGCTTGAATTGCAGATCTAAGTCTTGGGTTCATCGCAGGATCTTTATCACCTAGTTTTGCTGCTACACTTATCTCTTTAGATAATTTTGAAAATACTTTAGATCTTTGTTTGTCTGCTTTTCCTTTAGAGTGTTTTATACTTGCCCATTTTGAATGACCCGACATAATAATTATTGAGAATTTTTTAATTCTCCTCCATGTATAAAATTTTTTACAGTTTTTGCTAACCCTGTTTCTACATCACATTCAACAATCACACCACACAAACTAGCTTCACCAATTGCTGGAAAATGCTTTGTAGACTTTTTTTTTAAAAACCTATTAATTGAATTATCTTTATTCATTCCAATAACTGAGTCATAATCACCACACATTCCTGCATCAGTTTGATAAGCAGTACCCCCTTTTAATATTCTAGTATCATTTGTTGGAATATGCGTGTGAGTTCCAACAACCAATGTTGCTTTACCATCAAAAAAATGTCCCATAGCTGACTTTTCACTTGTTATTTCACCATGAAAATCGACTAATAAAAAATCATAATCTTCTTTAAGCTTATATTTTTTCATAAATTTTTCAGCTGCTTCAAATACATCTTCACATTTCTTCATAAAAACATTTCCCATCAAATTAAGTACCCCCACTCTCATCTCATTTTTAGCAGTAAATATTCCAAAGCCTTTTCCTGGAGATGGTTCAAATAAATTTTTAGGTCTAAGAAGTCGATTTTCTTTTTCAATATGAGACATTGTTTCTTTCTGATCCCACACATGGTTACCCGTTGTAATAACATCTACACCACAGTTAAAAAAATCTTTACATATTTCCTCTGTAAGACCAACACCTGAGTCGGCTGCATTCTCACCATTGACAACTACAAAATTGATTTTTTCATCTTTAATTTTTGATAGTAAATTATTCAAAACCATCGACCGTCCTGAAATGCCAACTACATCACCTAAAAAGAGTATTTTCATTTTATAATATTTTTATTTGTTACAATATAATCTAATTTTTGATCATACATATTAGTTGGTACTTTATCAATTTCTTGAATTGAAAAAGCTAAACCTATCTTTATGATATCTTTTTTTTTTGATAATTTTTCAATTAATCTATCGTAGTATCCACCACCATATCCAAGTCTGTTTAAATTTTTATCAAATGCTACCAAGGGAATTAATAAAACGTCAGGGTATACTATATTTTTAGCTTCTGGTTCAGGTATTCCATATTTATTTATTTTTAAAGGCTCAGAAAATGACCATGAATAAAAATCCATTTGAAAGTTTTTCTTAATTATGGGTAAAGAAATATTAAATTTATTCTTCTTAAATTTTCTTAATAGTGTCAAGTCGTCTATCTCAAAGTTTACCGGATAGTATCCACCTATAATAATCTGATTGGTTATCTTTTCTTTTTTAAGAATTTTTACAATTTGCTTAAAGTTGAGCTGAATATTTTTTGTATTAAATTGTTTTCTTACTTTAAGAATTTTTTTTCTTAATTCAGATTTTAACACAAATCTATTGAATTGGATTTTCTAAATTTGCTTTTTCAACAAAATTTTCAATTTCATCTGCTGCAGCTTCGATTATTTTTTCGTAATCTTCTTTATTTTTTTCTATTTCTTTTTTAAAACTTTCATGATCTTGTTGTAGTTTCTTCATCTCTTCTTCTTTTCTATCTCTGTAATCATAAACTAATGATTTCAATTCTCTAAATTTATTTGATAAATTCTGTAATTCAGTTTTTTTTTGCTCTACCTTTTTTTTAGTTTCAAAATATTCATCCATTATTTGAACTGAAGTAATCAATAGAAGTTTATTTTCCCCTATGTTTCCAAGGTCATTCTTTAAATTGCTAAATTTTTGATTAATATGAGTTAACAATTCTTCTAAATGCTCTTCCTGTCCATCATCACAAGATAGAAGAAACTCTTTGCCATTAAATTTAATATTTACATTTGCCATTTGTCTATTTCTTCTAATAAAGTATCTGTTTCTTGATTTAATTCATCTATTTTTTCTGAAAATTCTGTCTCTTTTTTTTGTTCTTCTATTTTTTGCTGGTTAATATCTTCTAATTTTTGATTAAGAGCTTTAAATTCACTTTCTAAATTTTGATATTTTTCTTCTATTTGTTTTTTTTCAATTTCTAATTGATTTTTTTGAATGTTTAAGTTTTCTAAATTTGACTTTAGCGTTGGGTTTTGTAAATTCAAACTCTTCAATTTATTAAGTGCAAAACTGAGCTTTTTTTCTTTTTCACTGTCTGTTTTCATATATATATATTTATATTATTAAATTGAGTCTTCTAAGTCTAGATAGGATATTTTTGAACAAATTACATAAAGATTTATCAAACACAATAAGGTTTTTATCTATAGATGCTGTGCAAAAGGCAAATTCGGGTCATCCTGGAATGCCAATGGGTATGGCAGACGTAGCAACAGTTCTGTTTAAAAACTTTCTTAGATTTAATCCAAAAAATCCTAACTGGATAAATAGAGACAGATTTGTTTTATCTGCTGGTCATGGATCTATGCTTCTTTACTCTTTATTACATTTAACTGGGTACAAAAGTATTTCTTTGAATGATATTAAAAATTTTAGACAATTAAAATCTATTTGTGCGGGTCATCCTGAGTATCACCCTGGCACTGGCATTGAAACTACGACAGGTCCTCTTGGACAAGGAATTGCTAATTCAGTTGGTTTCGCTATTGCAGAGGAAATTTTGAAGGAAAAACTTGGTAAAGAAATAATAAACCATAAAACTTATGTTTTAGCTGGAGATGGATGTTTAATGGAAGGCATTAGCCATGAAGCAATGAGTTTAGCAGGACACTTAAAGTTAAAAAATCTAGTTATGCTTTTTGATAATAATTCAATATCTATTGATGGACCAACTAGCTTGGCAGTTTCAGATAATTTCAAAAAGAGATTTGAAAGTTATGGTTGGGATTACATACTAATCAATGGTCATAACGAAAGAGAAATTTTTTCAGCATTAAAAAAAGTTCAAAATGCTAAAAGACCAACTGTTATTTCATGCAAAACAAAAATTGGCTATGGCTCACCTAATAAATCTGGTAAAGCCTCTTCGCACGGTAGTCCAATTGGTTTAGATGAAATCAAATTAGTTAGAAAAGCATTAGATTGGAAACACAGACCTTTTGAAATTCCTAAAAGTATTTTGAATGAATGGAGAAAAATTGGTAATAAGGGTGCAAAACTTAATTCTGCATGGAATAAAATTTATAAAAGAAAAAAAAATTTAGTAGATAAAGTCTTTAAAAATAATTTCTCTAAAGCTTTAAAAAATGAAAAACAAAATTCTCTTAAGGAAAACAAAAGTCTAGCCTCAAGAAAAGCTTCTGAGTTAACTCTTAATGCTCTTACGAGAGAAAATAATACGTTAATTGGTGGTTCAGCTGACTTAGCGGGATCTAATAACACTAAAACCAAATATCATAACGCTATTAATTCTGTTAATTTTAATGGTGATTATATTCACTATGGTGTTAGGGAGCACGCCATGGCTGGAATAATGAATGGTTTAGCACTTCATAGTAAATTTATTCCATATGGGGGAACTTTTTTAATATTTTCTGATTATTGCAAACCTTCCATTCGTTTATCTGCTTTGATGCAACAGCGAGTTATTTATGTAATGACCCACGACTCAATTGGCTTAGGGGAAGATGGACCAACACACCAACCTATAGAACAACTGTCTGGATTAAGATCTATTCCTAATTTAAATGTTTTTAGACCAGCAGACAGAATGGAAACTATCGAGTGTTGGGAACTAGCATTAAAAAATTCGAAGACACCAAGTGTGTTATCTTTAACCAGACAAAATCTTGAACCTATTAGAAAAAAATATTCAAATATAAACAAATGTTCTTTAGGTGCTTATGAGGTTTTAAGAACAAATAAAAAAATTAATTTAATAATATTTGCTAGTGGTTCTGAGGTTAATTTAGCAATTGAAACTAGCCATAAATTAGCCAAAGATAAAATATATTCTAAAGTTATATCAGTACCATGCCAAGATATTTTTGATTTGCAGTCAAAAGCATATAGGAAAAAAATTCTTAATGAAGCAAAATTTAAAATATCTATTGAAGCAGCTTCAACTGATTGTTGGAAAAAATATATTGGAACTGAGGGTTTAGCTTTTGGAATTGATACATTCGGTAAAAGTGCACCCTACAAAGAAATTTATAAATATTTTGGATTAACAGTTCAAAATATTTCACAAAAAGCAAAAAAACTAATAAAGAGTTAAATATGACAATAAAAGTTGGTATCAATGGAATGGGAAGAATTGGTAGAATGGTAATTAGAGCTATCATTGAAAGCCAAAACAAAAACATAAAAATCAAACACATCAATAACAGATCAAATTCTGAAGCTAGCTGTTCTTTAATTAAGTATGATTCTATTCATGGTAAATTTAATGCAGATTTAAATTATGATGAAAAACATTTAATTATTAATAATAATAAAATAACATTTTCACAAGAATCTAATATTGAAGATATTAATTGGAAAAAATTTGATGTTGATTATGTTTTTGAATGCACTGGAAAATTTAATTCAAAAGAAAAATTATTAGCTCATATAGAAAATGGTGCCAAAAAAGTTATAGTTTCAGCTCCATGCAAAAATGCAGATAAAACAATTGTCTATGGCGTAAATGAAAATATTTTGACAAAAGATGATCAAATTATTTCTGCAGCCTCTTGTACAACTAACTGTCTTGCACCTGTTGCTAACATTTTAAATGAAACTTTTGAAATTGAAAAAGGGTTTATGACAACTATTCATGCTTTCACCAGTGACCAAAGAATTTTAGATAATTCCCATAAAGATCCTAGAAGAGCAAGATCTGCCAGTCAATCTATTGTGCCAACTTCTACTGGTGCTTCAAAAGCAATCGGTGAGATTATACCTTCATTAAAAGGAAAACTTGAAGGCATTGCAATGAGAGTGCCAACTCCTAATGTTTCCCTTATAGAACTAGTTTTTTGTACAAAAAAAGAGATAAGCAAAGAGACAATTAATGAGGCATTTACTATCGCCTCTAAAGAAAAATCAAAGAAAGTTTTAGAAGTTACTTTAGAAAAATTAGTTTCAATCGATTTTAATCATAATTCAGCTTCAGCAATTGTCGATTTGTCTTTAACTAATGTAGTTGGTAAAAATATGGGAAAAATTTCAGCGTGGTATGATAACGAATGGGGCTTTTCAAATAGAATGTGTGACATAGCAGAACATCTTCATCAAGTCTCTTAATGAGAAATATTCAAGACGAGACTAATCTTAATCAAAAAAAAGTATTACTTAGGTTGGATTTAAATGTTCCATTAGATAATGGAAAAATTACTGACACCACTCGAATAGATAAAATTTTACCTACAATTAATTTTTTATTAGAAAATGAAGCAAAGATAATAATACTATCTCATGTAGGTAGGCCTAAGGGCAAAGTTGTAAGTGAACTCTCCCTTAAACCAATATGTGAAGATCTAAAAAATAAACTAAACCAAAATATAAAATTAGTTTCAAAAAATATAAAAGAAATTAAATCCACTGATTTGTTTAATGAATATGATGAAAAAATTGTAATACTTGAAAATCTTAGATTTTATGAAGAGGAAGAAAAAAATGATAATGGTTTTGCAAAGCATTTAGCAAGTCTAGCAGATATTTATGTTAATGATGCTTTCTCTTGTTCGCATAGAGCTCATGCTTCAATTTTTGAAATTACTAAATTTATTCCTTCATACGCTGGCCTTCAATTAAATTTAGAAATTGATGCACTAACTAAAATTACATCTGAAATTCAAAGACCTATAACATGCATCATAGGGGGTTCTAAAATATCATCTAAAATTAATATCATTAAAAATTTAATTGCTAAATTTGATAATATTATAATAGTTGGTGGAATGGCTAATAATTTACTTAGATATAAAGGATACAAAATTGGAAAATCTATTCAAGAAGATAATTGTGATAAAATTATTGAAGAAATATTTTCTTTATCAAAAAAAGAAGGCTGTAAGATAATTTACCCTGAAGATGTTGCTGTAGGGAAAAACTTAGATGGATCAGCTGAAATAAAGGAACTAAATAATATTTCTAAAGACGAGTTAATTTTAGATATTGGTCCCAATACAATCAAAGCTATTAATTCATTAATTGAAGAAAGTAATACTATCTTATGGAATGGGCCTGCAGGTTACTTTGAAAATCCTAACTTTGCTAGAGGTAGTATTGAAATAGCAAAAAAAATTATTGAAAAAAACAAGAGTAATACAATTTACTCAGTTGCAGGTGGTGGTGATACCGCTTCTCTTTTAAATGGTATTGGAGCAACTAATAATTTTAATTTTGTTTCAACCGCGGGTGGTGCTTTTTTAGAATATCTTGAAGGAAAAGAACTTCCTGGTATAAAGGCTCTTAATTAACATGTCAGAACTTAACAAAATTGCATTAAAAATATTGTCTAATGGCAAGGGAATACTTGCAGCAGACGAAAGTAATGGAACCATGACTAAAAGATTAGAATCCGTTAATGTTCCCTCCAGCCCAGAAAATAGACTTTTATTTAGAGAAACTCTCTTTTCATCAAGTGGGATGAAAGATTTTATTGGTGGTGTTATTTTGTATGATGAAACGATTAACCAAATATCGAACTCTAAGCAGACTATTCCAGAATTAATTTCTAAGTCTGGAGCAGTTCCAGGAATTAAAGTTGATACAGGTGCAAAAATTCTAGCAGGCTCTAATGAAGAAAAAATTACAGAAGGCCTGGATGGCTTAAGAGAAAGACTACAAAGCTATTACAAGCTTGGAGCAAGATTTACAAAATGGAGAGGTGTTTTTAATATTTCAGATAAATATCCAAGTAAATTATCCGTGCACTCTAATGCTCATGCACTGGCAAGATATTCAGCTTTAGTCCAAGAATGTGGAATGGTTCCAATTGTAGAACCAGAAGTGTTAATGGATGGAAATCATTCTGCCGAAACTTGTTTTAATAAAACTTCTAAAGTTATTAAAAAATGCTTTGAAGAATTAATGATTAATAAAATAGATTTAAGTGGAATAATTTTAAAGCCTAATATGATTTTAGCAGGAACTACTTCTGATAAAAAAATATCAAGTGAAGAAGTTGCAAAGCTTACCCTAAAGTGCTTAAAAGAAAATGTACCAACTGACGTACCAGGAATTGCTTTTTTATCTGGTGGGCAAACAGAAGTAGAAGCAACAGAGAATTTAAATTTAATTAATAAGTATAATGACACAAATTTTATTATGACTTATTCGTATGGTAGAGCCTTACAACAAAGCGCACTTAAATTTTGGTCAAAAGATATTAACAATACTAGTGGCACTCAAAAAGTCTTTAACCACAGAGCAAATATGTGCACACTTGCAGCTCAAGGTAAATGGTCAAAAGAACTTGAAGCAGAATAAAATAAATAAGAAATTTGTTTATCTAATTTCTCCAAATAAAATACCTAATATAAATTTTTACGATGATTTAGCTCTTGTATTAAGTTCAAAAAAAATAAGTTTTTTTCAACTAAGACTTAAAAAAGAAACAAATTTAAATAAACTAATTATTGGAAAAAAAATTAAAAAAATTTGTAATAAGTACAAAGTTAAATTTTTAATCAACGATCACCCTCTGCTTGCTAAAAAACTAAATGCAGACGGTTGTCATTTAGGTCAAAAAGATATGGACTTAATAAAAGCTAGAAAAATATTAAAGAACAAAATTATTGGTGTGACCTGTCATAATTCTATAAATCTAGCAAAAAAAGCAATTAATGATGGTGCTGATTATTTAGCTTTTGGTGCATTTTATGCAACTAAAACTAAAACAGTTAAATATAGAGCCAGTTTAACTGTATTAAAATCTATTAAAAAAATAACCTCCTTACCAATTGTAGCTATTGGAGGTATAAAACTAAATAATTATAAAAAACTTTTATTGAATAAAGCTAACTTTTTGGCTATTTCAGGCTACATTTGGAATAATAAAAAATACAAACCATTAGAAGCTATTAGAAAATTAAAATGAAATTATACGCAAGTGAAATTAGAGTTGGAATGTTAATTGAATATAAGAATGATCTTTGGCAAGTTTTAAAGACACAACATGTAAAACCTGGCAAAGGTGGTGCTTTTGCCCAAGTTGAGATGAAAAGTGTTAACAAAAATACAAAATTAAATGAAAGATTTAGATCAAGTGAGTCTGTTGAAAAAGCTTCATTAGATGAAACAAAATTTAATTATCTTTATAGCGATGAAATTGATTATTATTTCATGGATCCAAAATCTTATGAACAAATAAATATTAAAAAAGAAACAATTGGAGAAAAAGGTAAAATGTTAACTGAAAACTTAGAAGTCAGTATAAGTTTTTATAATGAAAAACCTTTAACAGTTGAATTGCCTAATCAGGTAACGTGCACAGTTGATACAACTGATGTTGCTTTAAAGGGGCAAACAGTTTCCTCTTCTTATAAACCCGCAACTTTAGATAATGGTGTAAATATTCAAGTCCCTCCATTTATTGAAAGCGGAGATAAAATCATAGTCGATACGAGAACTATGGAATATGTCAAAAAAATATAAATTATATGCAATCAATATCAGCCAATCTAAATGTTATGATAAAGGCTGCAGAAAAAGCGTCTAGAGCTTTAATTAGAGATTTTGGAGAAATAGAAAAACTACAAGTTTCAATCAAAGGACCTACTGATTTTGTATCAAATGCTGATTTAAAAGCTGAGAAAATAATTATAGAAGAGTTAAAAAAAGCAAGACCCTACTATTCTATTATTAGTGAAGAAGAAGGTTCTGAAACTAATAAAGATAAAGAACATACATGGATAATAGACCCTATAGATGGCACTACTAATTTTTTGCATGGTGTTCCTCACTTTGCAATTTCAATTGCTTTAAAATCTGGTGATGAAATAGTTTCAGGATTAATTTATGATCCTATAAAAGACGAAATGTTTTATGCTGAAAAAGAAAGTGGAGCGTTCTTTAACAATCAAAGAATTAGAGTATCAAAAAAAAGAGAGCTTAATAGTTGCTTGTTTGCTACAGGCGGCATAGCTAAAAATGAAGTTGATTTGCCTTTGAGAAAATCTGGAAGTGCAGCACTTGATATTGCCTATGTTGCAGCAGGTAGATACGATGGTTATTTTCAAAATGATTTAAATTTGTGGGATATAGCTGCTGGTATAATATTGGTAAAAGAAGCAGGTGGCTTAATTAATGAAATTGACCTCTCACAAAATAAAAACATCAAAATAAGAGCTTCTAGTATGGCAATTAATGACAAAATGCTTGAAAAATTAAAGAACTTTTAATTGTTTTATAAAATTCTTTTGCTATAAGTCTCGATATGAAAAAAGACATACACCCTGACTACCACACAATTAAAGTAGAAATGACTGATGGAACTCAATTTGAGACAAGATCAACTTGGGGGAAAGAAGGAGAGGTTTTAAAATTAGAGATCGATCCAAAATCTCATGCTGCTTGGACAGGTGGAAAACAAAAACTAATGGATAAGGGTCGTGTGAGCAAATTCAATAAAAAATTCCAAAATTTCAGATCAGAAAAGAAAGATTAAATGTCAAACGTACCATTAATGCCAATGGCAACTGCTGTTTGGTTAGTAGAAAATACAACACTTACTTTCAAACAAATTTCAAAGTTCTGTAATTTACATGAGGTTGAAGTGCAAGGTATTGCAGATGGTGAAGTTGCAAAAGGAATAATGGCTTACAACCCCATTATATCAGGTCAACTTACTAGAGAAGAAATTGAGTTAGCTTCAAAAGATGAAAATA
This sequence comes from Candidatus Pelagibacter sp. PS_17, assembly GCF_059417945.1. Lineage (NCBI taxonomy): Bacteria > Pseudomonadati > Pseudomonadota > Alphaproteobacteria > Candidatus Pelagibacterales > Candidatus Pelagibacteraceae > Candidatus Pelagibacter > Candidatus Pelagibacter sp. PS_17. The sequence continues at coordinate 178,569 of NZ_CM182073.1, read as the reverse complement.
AAGAATTACAGATAAAAAATACTGATATTGAAATTTCAACTGAAGATAAAAAAATTAAAAAATATATTCCTTTATCTAAAAGACAAGACAAACCAGATTCAGCTTTATGGCTAATCAAACATCATTCGTTGCTAAAAGATTCACAAATAGCAAAACTAGTTGGAATAACTAAAGCTTCTGTTACTGCAATTAAAAATAAAAGTTATTGGAATTATAATAATTTAAATCCTAAAGACCCTGTAGCATTAGGGTTGTTCTCTCAAAAAGATCTAATTGAGGCTATTGAAAAAGCTGAAAGAAGAATAAAAAGAGAAAAAAAAGAAAAAGAGAAAGCAAAACTAACAAGAGAAGTTTCAAACATTGAATAATTTTAATAGACACCAAAATTATATAATGGTAGTTAAACATTCTTAAAAAATATTTATGAAAATAGAAGTTAAAGATAATAATATTGAACAAGCTCTTAGAGTTCTTAAAAGAAAGTTACAAAGAGATGGTTTTTTTAAAGTAGTAAAATTAAAAAGTGTTTACGAAAAGCCTTCTGAAAAGAAAAAAAGAATTTTACAAGAAAATATTAAAAGAGTAAAAAAACTTAATAAGCTTAAAAATAGAATTTAAATATACCGCGGGGTGGAGCAGTCTGGTAGCTCGTCAGGCTCATAACCTGAAGGTCGGCGGTTCAAATCCGTCCCCCGCAACCAATTCTCTCGACAAATTAATTAAATTTTAAACCTAGATTTTTTACTATCAACTAAAAATGCTTTAACAGTTTCTTTTGTAAGTTGATCAAAAGTTTTGCCAAAGTTTTCAATTTTTTCAATAGTCACTGGTGGAATAGTAATAATATGACATCCCAATTGTTTTGCTTGTAAATAATTATAGGGCTCTCTAACACTAGCCCAAAGTATCTCTACATTTTTAAATTTTTTTGTGATTGCTATACTTTTTTTAAACTCTGGAACTGGATCTTTACCAGTATCCCCTGCTCTACCAGCAAATATTGAAATTATAACTTTTGTTTTCTTATTGATTAATTTAAGAATTTTTTCAGTTTGTTTTGCACTATAAATTGCTGTGATATTAATTTTAATATTTAAATTATTAAGTTCTTTAATAATTTTACCCATAAAAACACCTTTAGAATTAGCAACTGGAACTTTTACATAAACATTCTTGCCCCAAGTATTAATCTGAAGAGCTTGTTTTTTCATCTCTTTGTATTCGTCAGCAAATACCTCTAATGAAACAGGTTTATTATTACAAATTTTTAATATTTTCTTTGAATAGGATTTGTAATCTTTTGCTCCAGCTTTTCTCATTAAGCTAGGATTAGTTGTAAAGCCTTTAACTATCTTTTTCTTATTGAACTTCTTTATTAAATCTAATTCTGCAATGTCACAAAATATTTTTGTTGTCATTAATTTTTAAAGATTTTTAGTTATATCCTCAGTCATTTTTTTAGCATCTGCAAATAACATTAGCGTATTATCTTTATAAAATAATTCATTGTCAATTCCAGCATACCCAGGTGACAAACTTCTTTTTACAAATAATACTGATTTACACTTTTCAACATCTAGTACTGGCATTCCATAGATCGGACTTTGTGGATCTGTTTTTGCAACTGGATTTGTTACATCATTTGCTCCAATTACAAATGCAACGTCTGCGTTAGCAAAATCATTATTAATTTCTTCAAGTTCAAAAACCTCATCATAGGGAACATTAGCTTCAGCTAATAATACGTTCATATGCCCTGGCATTCTTCCTGCAACAGGATGAATTGCATAAGTAACCTTAATATCGTTTTTCTTTAATGTATCTACCATTTCTCTTAATGCGTGTTGTGCTTGAGCTACTGCCATACCATAACCTGGAACAATTATAACTGATGAGGCATTTTTCATTAAGAAAGCTGCATCTTCAGCATTACCACTTTTAACTGGTCTTTGTTCTTTATTTCCAGTTGATGCAGACTGTTCTGTTGCACCAAATCCTCCTAAAATTACATTAAAGAAAGAACGGTTCATACCTTTGCACATTATGTAGGATAAAATTGCACCTGAAGATCCAACAAGGGCACCTGTTATAATTAATGCCGTATTTTCCAAAGTAAAACCAATTCCTGCTGCAGCCCAACCAGAGTACGAGTTTAACATTGAAATTACCACAGGCATATCTGCTCCACCAATTGGGATAATTAATAAAAATCCTATCAGAAATGAAACTGCAATCAATATCCAAAAAAAGTTAGATGACTGCGATGAACAGAGTAAATAAGTTAAAACTAGAATTGAAATTAATAATAAAGCATTAAGAAAATGTTGTCCCTTAAAAGTAATTGGTGACCCTGACATAATTCCTTGAAGTTTTAAAAAAGCAATTATTGAGCCTGAGAATGTTATGGCACCAACTGCAGCTCCAATTGACATTTCAATTAAACTTGCAAGTTTGATGGCACCTACTGATCCTAGATTAAATGCTTCTGGATTTAAGAAAGCTGATATTGCAACAAAAACTGCTGATAATCCGACTAAGCTGTGAAACCCTGCTACTAATTCTGGCATAGCCGTCATTGGTATCTTGTAAGCTATGAATGCCCCTATAAGACCACCTACTAGTAAAAAAATTAATACATAAATTAGCCCACTAGAAAAATTTCCAACTGATAAAAATGTAACCGTGATGGCTATCACCATCCCTAAAATTCCAAAAAAATTACCCTGTCTTGATGTCTCTGGCGATGAAAGACCTCTTAATGCCAATATAAATAGAACTCCTGAAACTAAATAAAATATTGCTGATAAATTTGCTGACATAATTATTTATCTTTCTTCTTTTTTTTATACATTTGAAGCATTCTTTGGGTGACCAAAAATCCTCCAAATATATTAATAGCAGCAAGAGAAATTGCTAAAAAACCAAGAATGTTTGAGATTGTAAAAACATTGTCTGTGCTTCCTGCTAATCCTGCAATTATTGCACCAACAATAATTACTGAGGATATGGCATTAGTAACTGACATTAATGGTGTATGTAAAGAAGGTGTTACACTCCACACTACATAATAACCAATAAAAATTGATAAAATGAATATGCTTAATCTGAATATAAAAGGGTCTATTTCCATAAATCTATTTTATTAAAGTTTTTTTAATTATCTCATCTTCTAAATTAATATTAATCTTATTATTTTCTTTATCATATAAATTTGAAACAAAATTAAACACATTTTTTGAATATAGATTTGAAGCTGAAACGGGAAGCTTATTTAAAATATTTGTTTCACCCATAATCTTTACTCCATATTTAACCACAATTTTATCAACCTCAGTAAACTCTGAATTACCACCTTGAATAGCAGCTAAATCATAAATAACAGAGCCTGATTGCATATTTTCAATCATAGAGCCTTTAATAATTAATGGAGCTTTTTTGCCTGGAATTAAAGCTGTACATATTACAATGTCAATTTTCTTTAAAGTTTCAGCTAAAAGATCTTCTTGTTTTTTTTTAAATTCTTCAGATGCTTCTTTTGCATAGCCCCCCTCTGTCTCTAAATTTTCTGAACCCTCAACAGTTAAAAATTTTCCCCCTAAACTTTCAACTTGTTCTTTTGATGCCATTCTAACATCTGTTGCAAAAACTATTGCACCCATTCTTCTTGCTGTTGCAATTGCTTGAAGACCTGCCACACCCGCACCAACCACCAATACTTTAGCTGCTGGAATTGTGCCTGCTGCTGTCATCATCATTGGTATTGCTTTTTCAAAATTTGCAAACGACTCAATTACTGCTTTATAACCAGCAAGATTGGCTTGTGAAGAAAGAATATCCATTGATTGAGCTCTAGTAATTCTTGGTAACATTTCTAAAGAAAAAACATTAATATTTTTTTTACATAAATTTTCTATTTTTTCTTTATTTGTATACGGATTAAATACTCCAATAACTGTTTGACTTTCTTTTAAATTTGAAAGATTTGCATCAGACAATAAACCTAACTGAATAATAATATTAGCTTTACTTAATATTTCTGTTTCGTTAGAAGAGATTTCAACACCTAACTCTCTGTAGTTACTATCTTTAAATCCTAAGTGTTCACCATATTTTTCAACTATGGAAATTTCAAAACCAAGAGCTATATATTTTTTTGCAATCTCGGGAGTGATTGCAATTCTTTTCTCTATTAATCGATTTTCTAAGATTGAAACAATTCTCATATGAGAACTCTACAGCAAGAATATTGCCATTAAAACTAAAACACCTATAACAGCGACAGTTCCCCACAACACAAATTTTGTGAAATTATTCCATGTATTCTTATGGTCTTGATTGTCCATAAAAATTACTTCTGTCTTGCTTTAAATTTTGGGTTTGTTTTATTAATTATATAAACTCTACCCCTTCTTCTAACTAACTTAGAATTAAGGTCTCTTTTTTTCAGTGATTTTAACGAGCTTTTAATTTTCATAATATTATTTTATAGCCGGCAATGTCCTACTCTTCCGTGTCTTAAGACAAAGTACCATTGGCGCTGAAGGGCTTGACTTCCGAGTTCGGAATGGGATCGGGTATTACCCCTTCGCAATAATCACCGGCCTCAGAGTTATATCTAAAATAAATATATTGTAAACAAGGAATTATAATTTTTTTTTGTCATTTTTAACAATATTCTTCACATAATCCTCAAGGTTAATTTTTCCAAACAATTTATGAACTTTATTTGATAAATTCATGCTTGTTAAAGCTGAGGCGTATCTTTCACCTTTTCTGGATGGTAGTAATTTAATTTTAACATTAAATAATTTTGCAACTTCCATAATTGTATAACTTTTTTTATTAGATATACTATAGTGATTACACTGATTTTTTTTCCATACATAATAACAGGCTTGAACAGTATCGTTAATATGTGTAAATCTTCGAGATTGAGACCCTGGCCTAACAACTGTTAATGGTAATTTTCTTTTAAACTGATTTTCAAATATTCCTATTACTGTAGACATTGGTCCTGTTTCTATTTGACCTGGTCCATAAACATTATAAAAATACAATATTTCAAATTTAAAATTAAACCATTTTTTTAAGTTCTCCAATAATTCTAAATTTTTAGCTTTAGTAAATGAATATGGAGATAAATTTTTATCATTTCCTTTATTACCAATACTTGCTGATGTTGCTGAATATATAAGTTTTATTTTATTAGTAAGACAAAAATTAAATACTTCATTTGAACCAATTGTATTTGAGTCAATACAATCAGTCATTTTTAAAAAACTTTGATATATTCGAGAAAACTCACCAAAATGAAATAGTGAATAAATATTTTTTTTAAATTGTTCTAAACTTTTTGAAATATTTTTTGTATGTGATTTTATATATTTTACTCTATTATTTTTGATATGGTTTATTTTTTTTCCAGTTGAATAATTATCTAAACTTATTATATCAAAGTTTGTTTTTTTTAATAAATATTTAATTAAATTAGAACCAACAAAACCAGCTCCCCCAGTAACTACTATTATTTTTTTTTTATTATACATTTTTATTATTTTTTAAAAAACTTTTATAAGTTTTTGTTATTGCGTCATCTAACTTTGTTTTGGTTTTCCAGCCATATTTACTTGCTAATTTAATATCTAAAACTTTTCTTGGTGTTCCATTTGGTTTTGATAAATCATATTTTATTTTAATCTTATTTTTTGGCATAACATGATTTATGATCATTTTTGCATATTGTTTAATTGAAAAATCTTTTCCTGTGCCAATATTAAGCACTGTTTCAAAAAATCTCTTTTTCATAAAAAAAATGCACGCATCAGCTAAATCATCGACATAAATAACTTCTCTTTTAGCGAGGCCATTCCCCCAAAGTGTTAATTCTTTTTTATTATTTAATTTTAAATCATGTATTTTTTTAATTAATGCGGGTATAAAATGAGAATTTAAAGCATTATAATTATCATTTGGTCCAAATGTATTTGTTGGCATTAAACACTTATAGTTTGTTTTATACTGAATATTATAACTCTCACACATTTTAATTCCTGCAATTTTAGCAATAGCATACGCATCGTTAGTTTTTTCAAGCTCTCCAGTTAATAAATCACTTTCTTGAATAGGTTGCTTACAGTTTCTGGGGTAAACACAACTAGATCCAAGAAAAATTAGATTTTTTATTCCACATAAATATGCAGAGTTAATTAAATTAGTTTGAATAGACAGATTATTAAAAATGAATTCTGCTCTATACTTGTCATTTGAGTAAATTCCCCCTACTTTTGCAGCAGCAATGAAGATAAAATCAGGTTTGTTTTTTTTTAAAAAACTATGAACCTTTTTTTGATTTCTTAAATCCAATTGTTTTTTGGATCTAAAAATAATATTTTTATAGCCTTTTTGTTTTAGTTTTCTTATAATTGCACTTCCAACTAAGCCCTTATGACCAGCAACATATATCTTTGATTTTAGACTAATCATTTTTTAGTTTGGAAATCTCAGAATCAACCATTTCTTTTATAAGCATATTTATACTTATCTTTGGTTTCCAATTAAGTTCTTTTTTAGCTTTAGTGGGATTACCAAGTAATGTGTCTACCTCTAAAGGTCTGAAATATTCTTTATCACATTGGATTATGCATCTTCCACTCATATCAAAGCATTTTGTATTTACCCCTGACCCTTTCCAATAATATTCTATTCCTAACTGATTAAGAGTTAAATCTACGAATTGTTTAACAGTATATTGCTTTCCAGTAGCAATTACATAATCGGAAGCTTTTTTCTTTTGCATCATCTTCCACATAGCCTCTACATAATCTTTGGCATGTCCCCAATCACGTTTTGCCTCTATATTTCCTAGGTATAGTTTTTTTTTAAATCCTAATTTGATTTTACACAAGGCTGCAACTATTTTTCTTGTTACAAATGTTTCACCTCTGACTGGGCTTTCATGATTAAATAAAATTCCATTACACGCAAATATATTGTAGGCCTCTCTATAGTTTACCGTTATCCAGTGGGCATAAACTTTAGCAACTCCATACGGGCTTCTTGGATAAAAGGGTGTATTTTCAGATTGTGGAACCTGCTGTACTTTACCAAACATTTCAGAAGTTCCTGCTTGATAGAATTTTGTGTTTTTTTGAAACCCATGAAACTTAATAGCCTCTAATATTCTTAATGCCCCAATAGCATCTGCATTTGCTGTATATTCAGGAACCTCAAAGGAGACGGCCACGTGTGATTGTGCAGCTAGATTATAAATTTCATTTGGTTTTATATTTTTAATCATTGTTGAAACAGAAAGTGAATCTGTGATATCTCCATAATGTAAGATAAAATTTCTATTTTTTACTTGAGGCTCTTGATATAAATGATCTATTCTTCCTGTATTGAACGATGATGACCTTCTTTTAACACCATGAACAATATATCCTTTATCAATTAATAATTCAGCAAGGTAAGAACCATCTTGCCCTGTGATGCCAAAAATTAAAGCAATTTTCTTTTTCATTTTATAAAAAACATTTTAACCATCTTGAATAAAATTAATAGTCCATCTTTTAATGCATTAACTTTTTTCAAGCCACCAATTCTATTTCTTTCATATGATGGCATAGTCTGATATTTTGCTCTGTGCCTTTTAGCTTTAATAGGTAGTTCAACACAAAAAGTAAAATCTTCTGAAGTTATTTTAAGATTTTTAAAAGTTTCTTTTTTTCCTAAAACATAAGTGAACAAAATATCAGAAATATTTAAAGAAAAAAATAAATTTCCAATATTGGTAAAAAAAAAATTACCTATTAATGTTATAAAATTGTCATCATCACTGCCTCCATTTGGCTTTTCATATCTACTTGCGAATAAAAAATCTAAATTATCATTTTTTACTTTTTCTAACATACTAAATAAGTATGAGGGATTCATGGAGCCATCAGCATTAATTATACAAAAAAAGGTGGTGTTAACAGAATTAATTCCTTCGATTAAGGCTGAACCATATCCTATTTTTTTTTGATACAAGATTTCAATATCATCAAATTTTTTAATTGCATCAACAGTTTTAAAGTCATTCTCATCCAATACGATAATTTTTTTACAGGGAAGCTGATTAATTTCTTTTAAAAAAATTGGCAAAGATTCACTTTCGTGCTTTGCAGGGATTACTAATGTAAGATCTTGCATTATTTAACAAAGGTTATAAATTTGTTACTTAAATAACTGGTTATCACAAATTGTCTATAAAATTTACAATAATAATTACAGCAGAAAAAAAAGAAAAATATATTTTGGAAACAATTAAGTCTTGTTTAGAGCAAAGTTTAGTAAAAAAATCAAGGATTATAGTAGTTTACTCAAAATTAAATAATGAGAAATTAGTCAAGAGTAGTTTTCCACATCTAAAAAATTTATTATTTTTAAAATGTCCTCTTAAAAAAATATCACCTACAAATGATCAACTTTATAAAATTGAAATGGCTACGAAATTTCTTAAAGACGAATGGGTGTTATTATTGGATGGGGACGACTTATTTTTAAAAAAAAAATTAAATACTTTACAAAATTTAGATCTAAATAAAGATAGGATATACTTACATGATCATAAAATAATAACAGGAAAAACTTTAACTAATTCTGCAAATCATAAAAAATACAAAAAATTATTCATATACAAACTTTTATTTAATGACTGGCCTGAAAAAATTAATACTAGCTCAATCTTACTATCTTCAAAAACATTAAAAAAATTTTATAGAACAACTAATCCGTATCGATGGAAATATTTAGCAATAGATGTCCAACTAGTTTTATATTTTTATTATAGAAATAAATTTGTTTTCTTAAATAAAGTTTTAACTTTAAAAAGAGAAAATATTAACAACTTGGACAAAGTATATTCAAATTATTTTAGTAAAATATATTGGTTAAGAAGACTTGAACAGCACAATATGACAAAAAGAAATTCAGGTAGAAATAATGTTTTTGACAGGCTTATTACTGTTTTTTTTTTAAAAATTTTTATATATTAGTATTTCTATATATATATTCAAAAGATTTTCTAAAAACCATTTTAGACTTATAAATTTTTTTAAAGCCTAAATTTATAAGTATTCGATTAATATCTGAGTATGTGTAATTCTTTTTTATCATATCATCGTAATGATGTTCGAAGTAGATATATTTTACAATATTACTGAATTCTTCTAAACTTTTAACAACATTTAATTCAAAGCCTTCTGTATCAATTTTTAAAATATCAATATTTGTAATCTTATTTTTTTTTATATAAGTACTTAATTTTATAATATTAATTGTTATCTTTTGGTAAAAATTATCTATTTTTTTAATATTTAAAATCTTTAATTTTCTTTTTAAGTAGTTGGAATGTTCATTAAATTCATTAATTGTGGAAGAAGAAGACTCCTCTGTTTGATTTAAAAAATTTTTGCCCTCTATATCACCAATACCAACGTTATTGAGTACACAAATATCCGTTAATTTATTTTTAATTAGGTTATCTTTTAATGTTATAAAATTTATGTTACTTGCTTCAAAACAATGAATTTTTTTAATATTAAAATTTTTGTTAAATAATTGAACAGTTTCTCCCAAATGAGACCCTACATCAAAAATAATTAAATCACTTCCACAATTTTTTTTTAATATATTAATAATTTTTTTTTGTTGAAATGAATCAAATATATTTAATATCTTTCTAATAGTTGAGATAAAGTTCATAGATTATTTTTTTAATATCATTTATTTAATTTTCTTTTAATAAAATAGTATCCATTTTTTTTAATTGAAAAAAGGTTATCTCCTCCACCTCCTGCACATGGAGTTGGTATGCCCCAACAATGACCACTATCCTGAGTATAAATGTTCAACCCACTGTCTAATTTAGTTCGAGTAAACTCTTTATTTTTGATAACAAAAAAAGGGAAATTTCTAAACTTAAAAATATCATTTCTATTGAATTCTTTATTAATTCTATCAAAATTTTTTAAATTAAAAACAATAATGACAAAAATTATTAAAAAATTTAAGTTTCTATCAAACTTTTTACATTCTTTAAAATAAGAAAAAATTAAGGATAATGGGAAGGATAATATTAAAAAAAATATTGAATATCCACCATATCTAAGAGTCGGGTGGTTAAAAAACCACACACTAAATATTATTATTAATATTGAATAAAAGTATATGATTTTTTTTATATTTGTAATTTTATACTCATCAAACTTTGTTTTCTTAAATAAGAAAAAAATAACTAAGTACGATGAAAAAAGTATTCCTATTTGATCAGAAAACTTTCCAATAAAATATCTTTCAATCCAATTATTTACCCAATTAAAACCCTGAATATAAAATGTGGGATTATTAGTTCTATAACCTGGTCCTGCACCTGCTTTTGCCCATTGTTCAAGCCATATTGAAAGATTATTTATATCACTGGTCTCCCTTCCCCACAAAGTTGAATCACCAAAACATGTGAAAACAATAGGTGATATTAAACATCCTGTAGAGATAAAATGATGCACAAATATTAAAAATAATAATGATAATAAAAATAAAAAAGACTTAGAAAGCAAAACATAGGAAAAGTTTTTTTTAATGTGATTATTTACAAATATTAAAACTAAACCTAAAAGCACATAGGGTAAAAAATAAGTCTTTAAAGTTATACAGAAACCAAATAAAGGAAGTAAATATAGTGTGTTCTCTAAATTTTTTTTTTCACTAAAGCATACCAGTTCAAATAGTTTTATTATAAGAACTACAATTAATAATTGGCCTACTTTATCAGTTCCATATTCAGCTATACGATTAAAAGAAAGATTAAAAAATAAAAATGAAAATAGGTATAAATATTTTATAATCTTGTTTTTTTTTTAGTAAAAATTTCTTTTAATACAAAATAATTGAAAAAAATTAAAAAAAATAAAAGACTAAAGTGGAATGAAAAAAACTTTATAAACGGAAGATAAAAAGTTGAGTTTAAGAAAAATAAAGAAGATAATAAATTATAGCCATGGTTAAGATGCCCCATACCAAAAATTATTTTTTGTTCTGTAAGGTATTTTGTAAATGGAAAATGATAATATGAAAAATCATCATTTGTTTTAGAAATAATTAAAGCAGAAATTGTTAGTAGAGAAATATAAAAAAGATGTTTTAAATAAATTCTTTTTTGTTTATTGAAATTGAAAAAAAAATAAAAAAAACCTAAACTGTGTATTGTGATATTATGATAAAAATTATGCGCTACAAAAATACTAGTGAATAAAGAAATCAATGTAATGAACATTAGTCCATAGAAACCTGTATAAATAGAGCTATTTTTTTCGTTATATGATTCTCTAAAACATATTTTTTTAAACAATCCACCATACCCAATAACAGAAATTAATAAAAAATAAAAAAATATGATGAAAATAAAAGAATTCTGCATTTAAGAAAACTTCTTTAGCCGAAAAAATATAAATAAATATATTAAGATACCTATAAATATCAAGTATATTTGTATGTTAGTTTTATCATTATGCATGTAGCCGATTGTATAAAAAATGGTTAGAAGTAAATTTATTGAGATACCAACAAAAGTACTAAGTAAATATTTTTTTTTAATAATTTTTTTTTTATCTAAAAATTTAAACAATATTTGATGTAAATGACCATTGTCTGGTAAATAATTTTTTTTTTTATTGAATAAACGCCTAATGATGGTGAATAAATTTTCAAAAGCTGGGTACCATAACAAATTTGCAATGAAATAAGGAGATATAGAATAATTAAGTGATGATAATTTAACTAAAATATATCCAATTAAAAAACTTACTCCGTATATGGCACCATCCCCCATAAAATTTTTTCCAAATGAATTATATATTGTAAAAACAATCATGCTTAACATTAATATCAATATTTTATTTTTTAATAACAATGAATCATTGCCCTCAAGTAATAAATATATAAAAATTAATATTACTAAAAAATTTAAACAACTTAGATTATTAACACCATCAATAAAATTAAAGCCATTAATCAAAACTAAGAAGAAAAATGATATTATAAAAAGTTTTAAAAAGGTATTTTGCATCATATCATTTAGCCCATTGATTCGTGTATCAATCGTAATACTAGGTGTAAGCGATATGAAAAATAATAATATTAATAATTGAAGTACTAATCTCATCTTAGGTGAGACAATTATTTTTAAATCAGAGGACATGCCCAATAAAATAAAAAAACTAAAAGCAATTGTAAGAATTGGCTCATACGCATAAAATAAAAATATTACCAAACTACAGAAATATAAACTGCCAGACAATGGTGTAGATTTATTTAAACTTAATAATTTTTTATGATCTTCATAATGCTTTATATTATCAATAAGTATTTTTTTCTTTTTTAAAAAAAAATTGATTAAGTATAAAATCAAAGAAAAAAAAACCATTATTAAGATTTCAAATTCCATTCATTCTTTCAATTATGCTTTTAACCTGTTTATCTAAGGGTATTTTTTTCTTATATTCAAATAAAATTTTTGTTTTTTTAGCAGATAAAAAATCTTCTTTCTGATCACCTATCATAAAGCATTCTGCAGTTTTAAATTTATACTCTTTTATTGCTTTTAATAGCATGCCATTTCCTGGTTTTCTAAAATTGCTTATCTTTTTATATTTTTTTATATTTCCACTAGGATGATAAGGACAATAAAAAAAATCATCAATTTTAGTTTCTTTTTTTGATAATGTTTTATTCATGAATTTATGAAACTTTTTCATATCATATTCAGAAAAGTATCCTCGAGCGATGCCTGATTGATTTGTAATTACAATAACCTTTATATTTAATTGATTTAAAAATTTGATTGCCTCACGTGATCCCTTCAACCACTTTAAATTTTTATTTTTGTAAACATATCCATAATTTTTTATTAAAACACCGTCTCTATCAAAAAAAACACATTTAATCATGTAATTTTATTGTTTTTCATCCTTACCAAATAACAGTTAATTGCAAAAATAGTCCAAAACATTATGGCGTTCCAATTTGTAAAAAAACTTCCCTTGGGAAGAAACGGTATAAAATAAATCATTAAAAAAATAGTATTACTAAATAAAAAAATATTTTTCTTTATAATACTATCTTTTATAAAAAGATAAAAAATATAGAAAAAAGAACAAAAAAATAAAATAACCCCTATTCCACCCAATTCTGATAGTATTTCAAATAATAGATTGTGTGGATGCGTTGTGCAATTTTTTTTTCTTAACGTTGGATAAATTTTTTCATCATATTTTGGGTCATTACAATAATTTCTAAAATTTTTAAGCCCTACACCCATTAATGGGTTTTCTTTAAAAATTTGAAATGCCGTAGAATAATGAGAAAAATAATGATTTTCTTTATTTAAAAATTCTTCTTTTTTTTCTGTTATGATTAATTTTTTTATAATATCATTATTTTTTACTATCATACGTTGAAATTTATAATTTTTTTCTAACTGCGAAAAATTGAACATTAATCCTAAAATTAGAATTCCCAGGATTGGTAAGATGTATTTTTTTAAATTTGAGAACAAAAAAAAAATTATTGAAAATAACAATAAAGAGATAAAATTAGATCGCTCTCCTGTAATATAGACGCTGTATATGGTCAGCAATGTTAAAGGTACGATTATTATTAGAGTCTTAATGATATCTTTTTTATAGTAAAAAGTGATAAACCCTAAGCACATTACAAAAAAACAATTAATTAAGTGTGCAATCTTAAGCTCGTCATCTAAGAAACCTCCTAATCTATAGAATCCACCCTGCGCAATAGCCTGATAACCTAGAATATTTTTACCTGTTATATTTTGTAATTGTAAATCTAAACAAATTATAATTAGAATATAACTCCATATAAAAAATATTTTTTTTATATCTATATAATTTTTATTCAAAAAATAACTCAAACTGATCACATAAAGTGGAAATCTGATAAAGAAAAATGACCTAGTAATACTGGGATCCTTTGAAATATTTATAAAATAATTTATTATAAAAAATAAAGTAAGTATAAATAAAGTAATAAATATCTTATCACAAACAATTAGCTTTATTTCTTTTTTGGTAACATTATAAAAAAAAAAATAATTATTATTAAAATTAAAGTTTCTGCAATTAAAACACTAAATAAAAGTGCAATTGGAAGAATGATTATTATTGATTCTAGAAATAAGTTAAAGTTTTTTTTGGCGATATTATGCATTATCTACTTTATACCATTCAACAAACTTTTTTAATCCTTTTGCTAAATTGACTTTTGGGTTCCAGTTAATTAATTTTTTAGCCCTACCGGTATTAGAGTAAGTTTTTTTAATATCTCCTAAAGGAATAGTTTTAGTAAATATGATTTTAAATTTTTTCTCATAATTTTTTTCTAATAAATTAATTAAGTCCATTAGCTTGTCAGGTTTACCTTTTCCAATATTTAAAACTTCATGCTTATTTGTAAATTTTTTTTTAATTACACTAACAATGCCATCTATAACATCATCTATATATGTGAAATCTCTCAACATATTACCTTTATTAAATACAGTAATTGATTTTTTGCTTCTCAAATTATCTAAAAAACTATAGTAAGCCATGTCGGGCCTCCCATATGGTCCATAAACTGTAAAAAAACGTAATCCAACGCAATCTAATTTAAAATTTCTCGCATATGACTCTGCTATAATTTCATTAGATAATTTTGTGGCTCCATAAACTGATACTGGAATATTCTGAAAGTCTTTTTCATTAAATGGATAAATTTTTGAATCACCATATACAGAGCTTGATGAAGCATAAATAAATTTTTTTACTTTTTTAACTCTACTAATTTCAATAATATTTAAAAAAGAAATAAGATTTTGCTTAAGTGTGTTGTGAGGATATTTGATAGAAATACGGACACCTGGTTGTGCCGCAAGGTGAATAACCTTATCAATTTTATATTTTTTTAATTTTTGATAAGTTTTTTTATAATCATTTAAATCTATTTTTAAGAATTTAAAGTTTTTTTCTTTTTTTATAATTTCTAATCTTTGATGTTTCTTAGACATTGAATAATAATTACTAATACAATCTAAACCAATTACTTTTTTGTTATTTAGAAGTAATTTTTTTGTAAGATGAAAACCAATAAATCCTGCACAACCTGTAACTAAAATCATATATTATCTAATTTCATAGTTTATATACACTAATATAATAATTAAAATAAATTTTATCAGTAAATAAATTTTTTAGTAAATGCATTTATATAAAGCCTAAAAACAAAAAAGACAGATAACAAAAAATTATAATTCAAATAATATGAGTATATCTTAAATGCTGACAAAATTTTATTTATATGTAGACTTGAAAGTGAATTGTTTCTAATCTGATAGAATGATAGAAATTTATTTAAACCGATAAATTTATAGCCTCTTTTTGAAAAATCTAACCATAGCATATAATCTTCTTTTGTTTTTAAATTTTTAAATTTAATTTTTTCAAATATTTTTCTTTTAATTACTACAGACGAGCAGCAGATCGGGCATTCCTTTAATAAAGAGGCGTATGAAACTGTTTTGGGTGATTTAATTTTGTAAAGTATGCGTTTATTAGTTATCCCTAAATAACTTGTATAGCAAATATCAGCATTGTATTTTTTAATAACTTTAAGCTGTAAACTAATCTTATTTTTTTTCCATAAATCATCACTGTCTAAAAAAGCTATTAGATCACCCTTTGAGTATTTAATTCCCTTATTTCTTGCTGCTGAAACGCCCAGATTTTTTTTATTTCTAATAATCTTAATTTTATTATCAATTTTTTTGATTTTATTTAGTATTTTTTTTGAGTTAATTGTATTTTCGTCATCAACTATTATGATCTCAATATTTTTATAAGTTTGTCCTAAAGCACTCAGCACTGCGTCCTTGATGTTTTTAGCATCATTGAAATAAGGAATTATTACTGATAAATACATTTACTATTTTTACAACTTAATATGAATTTAAGCAATAATGCAAAATGTTTTACTCTTTATTCCAAACATAGAACGTGGTGGAATTGAAAAAAATTTAGTTATTTTATCAAATTATTTTTTTAAAAAAAATTATAACGTAGAAATAATTTGTGGAAAAATTTCTCCTGAAATTAAAAATAAGATTAATAAAAAAATAATTTTAATTAAAAGTAAAAAATTTATTAAAACTACATTTCTTTCAAACAGACTTATAAATACTATTAACTGTTTTTTATATCTTTTAATAAGTTATAAATTTAAAAATAAACAACTTATTTTATCTTTTCAAGACCATCCTTTTTCAATATTAATTTCTAAATTAAAAAAAATTCCTTGTGTTTTACGCATAGCAAATCACCCATTAGGCTCATTAAAGTATTTTAATAATAATTTAATTTTTTTTATTAAAATTAACATAAAAAAAATATTCTATTTTTTTGCTTCAGGGATTATATGTAATTCTAAAGCATCAACATTATTTTTTAAAAAGATATATAAAAATAAAAAAATTATAAATATTTACAATCCTATTCAATTGATAAAAATTAAAACAAACTATGTTATGAAGAATAATTTTATAATATCAGTTGGTAGATTACAAAATCAAAAAAATTTTTCAGGTTTAATTAAAGCCTTCAAAATAGTTTCAAATAGTTTAAACAATATAAAATTAATCATTGTGGGGAGTGGTAGTGAAAAAAAATATTTAAAAAGACTTACACATCAATTAAAAATATCAAATATAGTAATTTTTAAAAAATATCAAAATGCCAGTAAACTAATTAATTCGTCAAAACTATTTGTGTTAAATTCGTTATGGGAGGGGTTGCCCAATATATTGATTGAGACACAAATGAATAAAACTCCTATACTTTCTTCAAATTGCTTAAGTGGGCCTGATGAAATACTTCAATATGGTAAACTAGGTTATCTTTCACCCACTAATGATGAAGAAAAATTGGCTAAAAAAATAATTTATATCTTTAATAATTACACTGAAGCAAAAAAAAAAGCCGAACTTGGGTATAAAAGATTAGGTAGATTTGATTACACCCAGCAATGTAAAAAATATGAGTATTTTTTGAATAAATTTATTTAGTTTTTCTTTGCTATGAAAAAATAGCCTAAAGGATTATTGCTTTTTATATTTTTTGAAAATAAGTTAACAAAATTATCTAATACTAAAAATACTGGTAATATAATTAAGTTTAATAATGGAATTTTTTTTGTCCAATTGAATATTAAGGAATATATACAGCAAAAAATACCTGCTCCAAGTGTTTTAACTTCTACATTTTCAAATCCATTTTCAAAAATATGTTCTTCAAGGAATTGTTTTGTGTATCTTAAATAATCATTTGGAGATTGGTGAATGGAATACATGAAAGGTGTAGATCCATATAAAATACCTTTATTCTTTAAAAGAGCTTTAATGTTGAGTAAACAATTTTGATGGTTTTTTATATGTTCTAGAACATTCATTAACAATATATTATCGAAATATTGATTTATTTTATTTGGATAATTTTCTAAATTAATTTGGATGGATTCATTGCCAGTAAAATTAGCATAAACTCTATTTTCCGTATTGTTCAAGTAATTAGAAACATTTGTTGTAGATGGACTTGAACCTAAATCTAATACTGTTCCTTTTAAATCTAATTGAAGAATTTCAAGAATTTGAAAAATTCGTAGTAACGAATAATTTTTTAGTGTTAATTTTAAAATTAATGTATATTTTTTATATAATGAATTTTTCATACAATAGAAACAAATATGTAGCAAATAAATTAGGTGAACTCAATGGTGATAAAGTTTTAGATATTGGTTGTCGAGATCAAGTTTTTAAAAAATATATAAAAGGTATTTTTGAATACACTGGTATTGACTATAATCCAAATTTTTCTCATCAAGAAAATAATCAACCAAAATTAATCAATCATAATCTTGAACTTGGCCTACCTGATGGAAAACAATATGATGTTATTAATGCACTAGACGTTCTTGAACACCTTGAAAATATTCACCAATTGTTTGGAGAGCTATTTGTGAAATCTAATAAAAAAGTTATTATTGCCCTTCCAAATATGGGATACTATAAATTTAGATTAAAATTTTTGTTTCAAGGAGAAATAAGTGGAAAATATATTTTTCACAAAAAAAAAGTTTATGATAGACACCGATGGATACCTAATTACCCAACAATCTTAAACTTTATCAAAGAAAATAAGCCTGATGGCTGGATACAAGAAAAATATAATTTTATAGCAGATAGAAAAAAAAATTTTGTTACTTATTTTTTGGAAAAATTCCTATCAAAATTTTTACCTGGTCTTTTTGTCTATGAGGTAATTTTTATTTTTGAAAAAAAATAAATTTTATAGTGAAATAATTTTTTTATAGAATTTAAATTCTGTGAAATTTGAAGTTATTTTTTTCATATTAGTTTTTACTTTATATAAATCCTTTTTACTCATCAGGTCAACATAAGCTATTTTTGCAACAAGGCTGTTCAGATCATTTAGTTTATATTTAAAACCGTTTATAGAATCTTTAATTATTTCACGTGGTCCGTTAGGGCAGTCACTAGTTAAAACTGGTATATTTAAATATCCTGCTTCGATCATTGTGTGCCCAGGCTCTTCCCAAGATGATGTGGAGATAAATAAACTAGATTTAGCAAGATACTTATAGGGGTTTTTCTTAAAGCCTAACAAATAACAATTTTTAATTTTTTCTTTTTTAATAAATTTATTTAATGCATTTTTTTCTTCCCCATCTCCAATAATTATCAAATTAACGTTATCATTTACTTGAGTTGAATAAAGTTTAAACCCTTTAAGCAATTCAAAATAATTCTTTTGTCTAGTAAGCCTACCAATTGAACAAAAAACTTTTTTTTTAAAAATCTCTAAATCTTCATTATCAATTTTCTCATTAGCCATTAATTTAATGTCACTAAATATAATTGGGTTATCTATTTTTGTTACTTTTGATTTATCTAACTGGAAATCAGCGCATAGTGAGGATTTAGTAATATTTGTCATGGTTATTATATGATCTGACTTAGAATATGTTTTTTCCCAAATAAATTTTCTAAAAAAATTAATTTTTGGGTATCCCTGAATACTATTGATTATAATAATATTTGAAAAAAAATTCTTTAAAATACAGGGTATATATCCTACCAGACAGGTTATAATTAATTTAGGCTTATACTTGATGGTAAAATAAAATAAACTAGGTATGGCAAGAAGAGTAAAAAAATAAATCAAAATTTTTGAAATAATTCCAGTTTTATAAAATGGAAAATTGTTAAAGACATTAAGTAAGATAAAATTATTTTTATCTTTATAATTGTTAAATTCACCAAAAATATTTAAAAGAAATACTTTTTTATTTCCATGCTTAATAAATGAGTTGCCCATACCAATTGCGGCTCTTATTGTGCCTACATGACTGATCATAGGTGACCAAATAAAAATATTGTCTTCTTTAGGATTTTTAATTTTCATTACTATAAAATATTTTATAATTATATATATATATTAATATATGAAAAAAAAACTAGCGATTGTAATTTTAACTTGGAATGATTACAAAAACACAGTTAAATGCTTAAAAAGTATTATCAATCAACTTGGAAATGATAAAAAAATTTTTTTAGTTGATAATAATAGCTCTAAAATTATTTTCGATAAAACAATTGAATGGATCAAAAAAAATTATAATCAAAAATTTTGTAATAAAGTTTTTAAAAGAATTGGTAAAATTTCAAATTTAAATTTATTAACAAAATCTATTTTTGTGATAAAAAATAAAAAAAATTTAGGTTGTGGTTTTGGCCATAATACAGGTTATAAACTTGCCATAAAAAATGGGTTTGAATTTATAGCAAGAATAGACAACGATATGATTGTACCTAGTAATTTTTTTAAACATATTTTAAAAAATTTTTCTAATAAAAAAATTGAGGCTATCAGCCCAAAAATATTATACACAAGTAATCCTAAAATGATTTGGTGGATGGGAGCAAAAATTGGTAATAGTCTAAAGTTTGATGGACATATGAGGGACTATCCCCATGGTCTGAAAGATAATAAACGATACACCGGACTTGTTGAAACAGATGCTATAGCAGGATGTGCTTCAATAATGCGATCTTCAAGATTAACAAAAATAGGACTATCAGATAAAGATTTTTTTTACGGCCCAGAAGATGTTGAATTTTCTAAAAGAATTTTTACAATTAAAGGAAGCTTAATAGTAGATAGAAATATCAAAATTTATCATTCTATTACTCAAAGCTTTGTTAATTTAAATAAGAGAAAAATTTATTATGAATATAAATATAGGCTACTTTTGATTAAAAAAATTGGCTCATTTATGGATAAATTTGTTGGATACACCTGGTCATTCGTTAAGTCTTTATTATACGTAATATTTTCATTTAAAAAAAAACATCGATACAAACTAGGGCCAGTATTTTTGGCTTGGAGAGATTTTATTCTCAATAGATTTGGGGAATACGATAGAAAAACCAAAAGCCCTTTTTAAAATTTTTATAAAATAGGATTTTTAATATTTTTGGTTAAATTACCAATCTTTATATACTGCATAACAAGATGCATAATTATATGGTTAACATCTTCACTTATTCCATAATTGTTTATCTTTGAATAGATGGGTATTGTGCACTTCCTCTTTAAATATCCTCCTGTAAAGCCACAAAGACCAATAGTCTTAATTTTATTTAGATTAGCAAAATCCAAAACTTTTTTTATATTCGAAGAATTTCCAGACGAGCTAATTAGTATTAAAATATCACCTTTTTTCATTAGTCGTTCGGCTTGATATAAAAAAATTTCATCGTAAGAAAAATCATTTGATATAGCAGAAATCAATGCATTATCTGAGCATAAACTTTTTATTTTAACTTTAAGATTTGTTTCTTGAGATAAAACTTTAAAATAATCACAAACATAATGATTTGCAATAGCATGCGATCCACCATTGCCACAAACAAAAATTGTTTTATCTTTTTTTATTGTATCCTCTAAAAGTTTTGTAAGCTGAAAAACTTTTTTTTTATCTAAATTTTTTAAAACATCTTGTAATCTATCATTGTAATCATTAAAGAAATTTTCAAAATTTTGTATTTTCATCATAATTTATATTTATACTAGAGGTATATTGTTTTATCAAAAAAATTTCGAAGATTTTTTTTATGTGTTGATATAATAATTATCTTATTTTTTTTAAGTTTTTGAATTTCTTTCATTGCAATATTTTCATTTTTACGATCTAAAGATGATGTAGGTTCGTCAAAAAACAAAATATCTCCACCTAAGAGAATTGTTCTAATTATGGAAATCCTTTGCTTTTCACCTCCAGATAACATACCATTTAGAGAATAATTTCCATCATATTTTTTATTTAATAGCTTTATTAATTTTCTCAATTTAAATATTGTTAGATATTTTTTTGCTTTTCCAAGTAATTTTGTATCAAAATTTTTATCTAAAAATAAACTATTACTCAAGCTATCATCAATTAGAATATTATTTTGTGACATGAAACCTAATTTTTTACCCCAATCAATTTCTTTATCAGCATAATTAATCTTATTAATTTTAAATTTTCCACTATCTAATCTAACTAAACCTGAAAGAAGCATTAAAAGGGTTGTTTTGCCTTTTCCACTTTCACCATACATGCCATATATTTTGTTAGTAGTAAATTTATAATTAAAATTTCTAATAATTTTCTTATCACTATAAGAAAAATTTGCATTCATAAGCATTAATGACTCTATATTTTCATTTATAATAATTTTAGTATTAGGGCTAACATTTGAAGAATAATACTTATTTTCATTAATTAAAATCTTACTTGAGGGAAAGTAAAATGTAATTAAATTTATATTTTGCAGAACTCTAGCAAGAACAGGAGCAATTCTAAATAATACAAAACCTATTAACGTGAACAATTCTAAATTTAGTCCAAGATCATTATAAATTAGATAATATACCAAAACAGTTGCAGTCAAAAATTCGATAATTGCTTTTGGTAATAAATTTGAAACTCCCTGAAAAACCATTGCTTTAGAAAAATTTTTTAAATAGGTTGAGTAACTATCTGTAAAAAACTTAATTTTTTTATATACCTTAATTTCGAGGTAACTTTTTAAAATATTTAGAGTATCTCTGTAATATTTTTGTTCGTAATTCACCCTATCAACACCCTTCTTTTTTAATTTTATGAGTAATATGGAAATAAAAAAAATGAAAACAAAAATGACAAATATTAAATTTATTGAAAAATCAATATCAATTAAATATATGCCCGTAAAAACTATCATCAAAAAGTATACGGTATCTATAGAGACATATAACAATCCATATAAAATTCCTAAATAACAATACCAAGTTTCTTTATTAAGATTTTTTAAGTAATAATCTATTCCTCGTTTATAAAATTTTATTAACTCAGACGATGCATATAATTTAAAAAGTTTCTTTGAATTAGTATTATATTGACTGAAAATAAAAGATTTTATTAAGTAGTCCTGCATTAAGTAAAAAACATTTCTAAACAACAAGCTTAGAGCAATCATTAATATCTGAAAGTGAAAATATGAAATTGACAAGTTACTTTTGTTTAAAAGAATTTCTAAAATGTCGTTAGTTTTTGATGATATTTGATTTTCGCTTTCAAAAAATATTAGTGTCAATATGGACAAGGTTGCCATATCAAAAAATATTACAAACAGTGAAAATAAAACTATTAAAAAAAATATTGATTTATCTTTATTTTTTAGATTTAAAAAAGGATAAAATACACAATATAAATTAGATATTTTTTTCATCTGGATTTATTGTAGATATATATGAAAGATATAAAAAATCTAATCAATAATAATTAATTAAAGCATCTCAAGCATCATGTTAAAAAAATTTTTATATATTTTACCAAGTAAATTTTCAGATTATGTATTTTTTTCTTATCAAAAACTGTTGTTTAAATATCAATCATATTATTTTTGTCAGAATGATTTAGATTTAAAAATTATGAAATATATCAAAAAAAGAAATGGGGTATATTTGGAAATAGGTGCTTTTGATGGATTGATAGGATCAGTAAGTTTAAGATTTGAAAACATGTTAAATTGGTCTGGTATCTTGATTGAACCATTAAAAAGTCGGTACGAAAAATTAAAACAGTTCAGAGGAGATAAAAATATATGTGTTCACTCTGCTTGTACTGAAAGTGATAAAAATAAAACTATAGAATTGAATAATCTTGGCAGAATGTCATTTCTAAATAATAAAAAAAAACTTCAACTAAATAAAAAAAAACATAGTAAAGAAGCTAACAGACTTTTACTGGGAAATAAAAAAGTGGAATTAATTCCTAATAACACTCTTACTAATATACTATTAAAATATAGATTTAAAAATATCGATCTAGCAATAATAGATGTTGAGGGCTCTGAGTTATTACTTTTAAAAGGTTTGAAACTTAAAGAAATTAATATAAAATTTATTTGTATTGAAACTAACAATATAAAAGAAACTAGTAAAGTATTGAAAAAAAATAATTATAGTTTTCTAGAAAAATTATCAAGTAATGACTACTTATTTAAAAAAAGATAAAATTTTAATTTTTGGTTCAGATAGTGATTTAGCTAAATCTATATTTGATATTTTTAAGGAAAAATATGATTTAATTGGTTATTCAAGAAATACAAATAATAGAACATTTAAAAATATAAAATGTAATTTTCAGAGTAAAAAAAATATACTTTTAAAAACTAAAGAAGTTTTAATTAAAGAAAACAATATCAAATCTATAATTATATTAGTTGGATCATTTAAAAGATCTAAAAATAATTATGATAAAGATAAATCAGAGGATTTTATTATAACGAAAAATATTTTTGAAGTAATCACAAATCTGTTGATTAAAAGAAAAATTAATTTGAATATAATTACTATAACTTCTATGGATTCAATTTTTCCAAATATTAATTCTTATAAATATAGTATAGGAAAATCTAGTATCTCTACTTTGATAAAACTATATAAAAAAACTTATCAAAAAAACAAGATAAGTTTTACCGAAATAGCCCCTGGTCCAATTAATACAAGAATGAGAAAGAATAAAAAAGAAAATAAAAAAAATATTTTACAACCTGAGGATATAGCTAAAGTTTGCTTAATGCTTTCAAGTGCAAATGAAAATATATCCTTTGATACAATAAAAATTTATCCAAAAAAATGGAGTTATAATTTTTATTAAATTAAAATTTTATAACGGGACGCAAGACCTTACCAGACCTAAAATCCTTAAATGCTTTATTAATTTCAGTTAATTTATAAGTTTTTCCAATCAAATATCTGTCTATATTAGACTTCAAAAATAATTTTAAAAATTTATAAAATTTTTTTTCAAAACTACCATTATCATTCCAAGCTCCTAACATTGTTTTTCCAAGTATAAATTGCCATGGATCTAATAATATTTTTTTTTTTGGCTTTGGATTTCCTATTATAAGACATTTTCCACCAAAATATTTTGTTAAATCCATTAAATCTTTGATTATTTTTAAATTGCCAGTGCAATCGATTGAGTAATCAAATTTGTTAAGTTTTTTATATAAGATTGTCTTTAAGTCTTTATTTTTATTGCAAATAATTTCAACATTTTTTAGTTTTTTAATTTTAAGTAATTTTTCTTTATTGATATCTACACATACAATTTTTTTACAACCAACATTAATTAATGCTTGCAAACAGGAAATTCCAAGACCACCCATTCCCACAACAAGCACTTTTGAATTTTTTTTTACTTTTAAAGCATTATAAACAGAGTTAAATGCCGTCGGTATAGCACAACCCATTAAGGTTAATTTTTTAATATTTTGAATTTGATTTATCTTATACAGTCTATTTTCAGATATTAACGAATAATTAGAAAATGTATTTACTGGGCCTGCATTTATATTTCCATATTTTCTTGATATGTAGATAGTTCCCCTAAATTCACCACCATTTCCCTTAATCCAACTCATAACAACAAAGTCATTTTTTTTTAACTTTTTGACTTTTGAACCAACCGCAACTACTTGAGCAACTCCTTCATGCCCCATACAATGGGGAAGGTAGTTATCCTTTCCTCTAGACATTGAATATTCCCCTAGTTGTGTGTGGCAAATGGAAGAATAGATATTCTTAGTCAAAACTTGATAATCCTTTGGGTTGGGGATTTCAACGTCAATTATCTTGATTTTCTCTTTAGATAATAATATTGCTGCTTTTGTTTTCATTTAATAGTGTTTATCATTACTATGAAGTTTTTTAAAAGAATTATATTTTTAATTTTTAAACCACTTAATCCTGTTGACGTAGAAAATGGACATTCTGTTAATAAATTTTCTCTTTATAAAAGGTTTGAATTATTGCTAAAAGGTAATAAATCTCAGTTTCTCTTAATTTTTAAACACATATCAATAAATCTAATTTCTATAATTTTTATTCCTGTAGCAATAATTTTATTCTTTTTTAAATATAAATTAATTTATATCAATTTTTGGCAAATAGGAGCGCCTCCACAGCAAATTGGAACACTATATAAATATTTAAAATTATCTAATTTTAATACTAA
Organism: Candidatus Pelagibacter sp. PS_17; assembly: GCF_059417945.1. Taxonomy (NCBI): domain Bacteria; kingdom Pseudomonadati; phylum Pseudomonadota; class Alphaproteobacteria; order Candidatus Pelagibacterales; family Candidatus Pelagibacteraceae; genus Candidatus Pelagibacter; species Candidatus Pelagibacter sp. PS_17. The sequence continues at coordinate 152,850 of NZ_CM182073.1, read as the reverse complement.
AAGAATTATTTGTTTAAACCCAAAACTTATATCAAATACTTATGAAGCTAATAAATTTTATAAACCAAAAATAATAATAATAGAAAATTTTTTTTTATATTTATTCTTTTTACCTTTACTAAATATTAAACAAATTACTTTAATGCCATATATTGCAGACACTTCACACGAGAAAACAAAATATAATTTAATTCATGGTCTATATGAAGATATAAATAATAGAAATGAAATATTTTTATTTAAGAAAAAAGATAAAAAATTACTAAAAAGAATTAATAAAAATATTAAATTGGAAAAATATATAATTTTAAATATAAGAGATAACCAAAATTATTACTCTAAAAGAAATGCAAAAGTAATTAATTATAAAAAAACAGTCAAATTTTTGTTAAAAAAAAAATATCAAGTAATAAGGCTAATGGATGAAAAAGATTTAAAGCTTAATATTAACAATAAACACTATTTGGAAATTTCAAATTCAGAAATAAATTTATATTTACAGATATTACTATATAAGTTTGCAAAATTTTGTATAGTTACCCAAAGTGGTCCAGCAGGATATGCATCAATAATTGATACACCTTTTTTACTAACAAACAGTGTAACTAAAAAATCAAGATTGGTTTCAAAAAAGAAGGACTCAATAATTTTTAAAAGAATTAATTATAGAAAAAAAATATTTTTTGATAATACTTCAAATGAAATTTTAAATGCCACCATGAAAATAGAAAGAAGTCAAAATAAAATTATTAATTATTATTAAAAAATTAATGATAACAAATAATTTTTAAAATTTGTAAATTCCTTGATTTTATATAGTACTTTAAATTAAATATTTACAATTTTAAATATTTTTTAAATAAAAAAATAAATTTAAAAAGAGAAGAAATTAAAAATAATATTAAAGAAAATAAATCAAAAACTATCATTTTTTTTAAACTAAAAGATTTTTTTTTATTCAGTGTAACAGTGAAGGTCTTTAAGTAACTATAGGGGTTAATTCCATCTATATTTTTATAATTAAAAATAATATGTAAAACTATTCTATTTAAAAATAATAAAAATAAATTTTTATTGTATTTGTGTACTAGACTGCTTTCTAAATTTTTCTCTAAAGACAACAACAAACCATCTTTTGGACTTAAAATATAACCCTTTCTTCCTTGATAATTTAGTGATGTATCTAATGTGTAGATATTTTTAATATCCTTAACTTTTGTTGGATTCATAATTATTGGTGATAAATGTAAAGATTTATATGAAATAACATTTTGAGTTTTAAAATAGTATCTTGGTTGGTGAGATGTGTAAAATTTATTATTAAAAAAGTCTTTCTTATTATATTTCTCTATACTTTTATATTTAATTCTAATTAATTTTTTTTCGGTTAATTTTTTAATTGACGAAATTTTAAAGTCTTTTAAAAAAATCTCATTTGATGGTGTGAACACATAATCGTAATATTTTATTTTTTCTAAAATTTTATTAGATAATTTTTCTGAATGAATTTCATCAGGATAAATAAAGCAACACATGGCACCATTTTTTTTGGCATGCATTAAAACATTTTTTTGATATTTCCCTAAAAATCTCCAGACACTTAGTCTTTTTAATTTTTTAAAATCATCAATTTTTTTTTTATAATTTACTAACTTAATCTGAATATTCTTTTTTCTTAAATAATTAATATCTTTTTTATATTTTTTATTAATTACTGAAAATTCATCTGTATAAATAAATAATTTATGTGAATTGTTTTTATCTTTAAACTTTGAAGAAAAGAAACTTTTTAATGAAAATTTAAATAAAAGATTTAAGTAATCTTTGCTCCAACAAAGCGAATAATAGTTAATTTTCAAAATATTATTTTTGGTGTTGATAAAATAATTTCTTTTTTTTTAGATAGTCAAAGTTATCTTGTATCCACTTGTATGTCATCATGAGGCCTAAATCAAAATCAGTTTTTGCTTTCCACTTTAACTCTTTTTTTATTTTTTCTGAAGAAATATTATAATATCTATCTTGACCAATTCTTTCTTCACTTATTTTTACACAGTTTGAAAATTTTTTGTTGCTATACTTTGCTATTTTTTGAACAACATTTTTAATACTTATTAATTTATTTGAGGATAAATGATAAACCTCACCTATCTTTCCTTTTTTCATAACTAACATCTCACCCTCTGAAATATCATCAATATATGTATAAGTTTTTTTTGCTTTACCTCCTCCATCTAGGCTAATTTTTTTGTTTTGATTAAATAAGATAAAAGATTTAGGTATTATTCTATACAATTGTTGGCATGGGCCATAGACATTTGAGGATCTTATAAATTTGACAGGAAATCCAAAAGTTTTATATAAAGTTAATAAATAAAGATCTAATGCAGCTTTTGATGATGCATAAGGTGAGGAAGGGTTTAGATTAAAACTTTCAAAAACAAATTCTTTATTTGTTCCATATACTTCTGGTGTTGAAATTTGAATATAATTTTCAATAAAATTAAATTTTTTAATTTTTTCAAGAAAGTTTACATGTGCCATGAGATTGGTTTGATAATGATCAAGGGGAAAATAAAAACTTGATCTAACCTCACCTTGTGCTGCAAAATTAAATATATTTTTAATTTTCTCTTTTTTTATTAAATTAGCTATTTTTATATTATCAAAATTAAGATTTAATTTATAAAATTTGAAATTTTTTAGATTAGCATTATTTTTATAAGGTAAAAAAATACTTGGATATTCATTAGACCTACTAATGCCAAAAACTTCATAACCTTGGTTTAAAAATAAATTTATAAGATTTGACCCACTAAAAGAATTGCTCCCAATTACTAAAATTTTCATCAATTATAAAATTTATTAATATTCTTTGAAATATATATGATTTCTCTTTTGCTTAAATAATCGTTGATTGGTAAAGATAAAATTCTTTTAGATTGTGCCATTGTTTTAGGCAGATAAACTTTAAAATTGTTTATTCTCTTATAAGCTTTTTGCATATGAATAGGTATAGGATAATGAATAGCTGTTGATATTTTTTTTCTTTTTAAATAATCAATTAATTTCTCTCTATTTTCAACCTGAATTACAAAAGTATGGTACGTATTGAATTCATTCTTAGTTTCTACTGGTATAAATATTTTTTTTGTATTTAGCAATTTTTGATAAAGTTTAGCATTTTTTCTTCTATTGTTAATTATTTTTTTTAAGCTTCTAAATCTATTAATTAAAATTGCTGCTTTTAAAGAGTCATATCTTGATACATATCCAAATTCATCAACAAAATTTCTATCTTTAATTCCGTGATTTCTTAAACTAACAATTCTTTCATAGTATTTCTTTGAATTAGTTAAAATTAATCCTCCATCTCCTACTCCATTGAAATTTTTTAATGGATGAAGTGAGATACAACCAATATCTCCAAAAGTTCCTGAAAATTTTTCTTTATATTTTGAGCCAAAAGATTGTGCTGCGTCTTCAACTATCTTTAAATTATATTTTTTTGCAATTCTAATAATTGGAGTCATATCACAAACTCTCCCTGTTAAATGAACAGGCATAATTGCCTTTGTTTTTTTTGTAATTTTTTTTTCAATTAATTTTGGATCCATATTTTGATCATCTTTAACATCAATAAAAATTGGTTTAGCCCCCAAGTGAACTATTGCAGCTGCCGATGCTATGAATGAATTTGAGCAAGTAATTACTTCATCTCCTCTTTTTACACCAACAACATGTAATGCTAGGGTTAATGCATCTGTTCCTGAGTTTAAGAGGGCACAATATTTAGCTTTTGTGTATTTTTCAATTTTTTTCTCTAATATTCTATTGTCATCACCTAATATAAAACTACTCTTCTTTAAAACTTTTTTAACTGATTTAATTATTATATTTTTTTCTAATTCAGATTGTTTTTTTAGATTAACAAAAGGAATTTGCATCTATTTATTATAAAAATTAATAACTGTTTTCGTTACGTAAGAAAGTTGTTTTTTAGAAAGGTATTGATCAACAGGAAATGAAATTATATTCTTACATTGCCAATCTGTTACAGGAAAGTCGCCTCTTTTGTGATTTAAAAATTTTAAACCCTTTTGTAGATACAATTCTTTAGGGTAGTGAATTTTACACTCTATACCTTTTTCTAAACAATATTTAAGCAATTGATTTCTTTTTTTCGCAAAAATTACGTATAAATGAAATACGTTTCTATTATTTTTTTCTCTTTTAGGTATCTTTAATTCTTTAACTTTTTTAAATTCTTTATCATAAAATTTAGCGTTTAATATTCTTTGATTTGTTAATTTTTTAACATCTTTTATTAAACAATTACCTACTGCTGCTTGAATTGTATCAAGTCTTGAATTGTATCCAGTTATGATAAATTCATCTCTATTTATCAATCCATGATTTCTTAATAATCGTAATCTATTATATATTTTTTTGTTATTTGTAGTTATTACCCCACCATCAGACCATACGTTTAAATTTTTTAATGGATGAAGGGAAAAACAACCAGTGATGCCCCATGTTCCTGAATTTTTTTTATTGAAGCTAGATAATATCCCTTGGCAAGCGTCTTCGATTACTGGGATTTTATATTTTTTTGATAAAGACATAATTTTAGACATGTTTGGTGTGTAACCAGTGAAATGTACAGGAAGTATAGCTTTTGTCTTTTTTGTTATTTTTGCTTCGATTAAATCTGCGTCCATACAATAATTCTCGAGCACATCAACAAAAACTGGTTTTGCACCTAACTCACATATACCACCGACTGTAGCAACAAATGTATTTGCAGCTGTTATTACCTCATCTCCCTTTTTTATACCAACAGCTGCCAACGAAAGTTTGATTGCATCTGTGCCAGAATTAACTCCAACAGCATATTTTGTTCCTATTAAGTTAGCAAATTTTTTTTCAAAAATTCCTAACTCTTTACCAAGAGTAAAATCACCAGACTGGATTACTTTTTTTACTTTTTTTAAAATATGATCAATTTTTTTAAATTGCTGTGGCAAATATGAGTATCTAACTTTTGGATTTTTCATAATTAAAAGGGACCTTTAAAGTTTAAATTTGGTAAATCGTGTGGAACTTTAGACATAATATCCTCACATTCTTTATGAATTTTATATTTAGTATCTTTTTTTATTGCAAGGCATTTACACACTTCATCACAAATATCTTTAATAGTCACATAATAATCGCTATTCAAATGAGGTGAGCTAGGTGTGGGATAATTTTTACAAGCTAAACGAGAAGGAACATTTTTTAATTTTATGTTTTTCTCAAGAATATTAGCAAAAATTTCAGCACCAACGCCAAAAGTTTTCCAACCATTATCAACAAAAATAAATTTCTTTGTTTTTCTTAAAGAGGAATAAAGTTTATTCAAATTTAATGGCCTTAAAACTCTTAAATCAAGAACTTCAATATCAATTCCATATTTTTTTAATATTTTTGCAGACTTCAAACTTTCAATAAGCATAATAGAAGATGATAATATTGTTAAATCCTTACCTTTTTTTTTAACATCAATACTTTCATTAAGATTGATCTTATAAAGATTTTTTTTATAATTAGATGAGTAATAATGTAACCACCTATGTTCAATAAAAACCACAGGGTTCTTATCAAAAATACTTGCTGCCATTAACCCTTTGCAATCACTTGCTGTAGAAGGAACAACAACTTTCAATCCTGGAAAGTGCGAGAATACACTTTCTAAACTTTGAGAGTGCTGTGGTCCTTGACCCCATCCTCTTCCTATTATTAATCTAATTACAATAGGTACATTCATCGTACCACCAAACATATAATGCCATTTAGCAGCATTATTTAACAACTGGTCAAACCCAAGCAAAGAAAAATCAACTCTTGCATGCATCAAAATTGGTTTTTTACCTAACAGAGACATGCCTAACTGAATTCCTGTTACGGCATTTTCTGAGACAGGTGTCTCGATAACTCTATTGGGGCCAAACTTTTTTAAAGCCAAATTTGTAGTATTAAATATTCCTTTTACATCAGTTACACCCTCTCCAAGTATAACAACATTTTTATCTTTTTGCATAGATTGTACGAGTGCCTCACTCATAGCATCAGTAAATAAATTTTTTTTATTCTGCATACTCTAAACTGTTTAATTTTTTTGATGAAAAGGCTTTTGCTTTTTTTGTTTTAATTAATGAATAGATAAAGTCTTTTCTTATTGAATTACAGAAATCAATATAATTCTCTTGATTAAATTTTTTCTCTTTTTTTAATTTTTTAATTTCCAAATCAATTGGATCTTTTTTTAACCAATATTTTACTTCTTCCTTGGGCCTATAATTGAGACTATCATCATTATTAGGTCCACAATGTTCAAGATGTCGATATGTTTTGGAATAAAGAAAAACTGGACCTTGAGAAATAGCATGTTTCTTGGCTATCGTGGCCTTTTTTTGAATATCATTCACATCATTTTTTTTTGTTTCAATATATTTAACATCCATTGATTTTATCATTTTTTTAATATCTCTATTTCCATGTCTCTCATATCTTGAGGTATAAACCGAGTATTTATTATCCTCACAAACAAAAATAACTGGCAATTTTTTTAACGCTGCAAAGTGTAAACTTTCAAAAAAAACACCTTCCTCTGTTGCTGCATCTCCAAAATATATTACAGATACCTGTTTAGTTTTATTAAGTTTTATTCCATAGCCAATTCCTACACCTATTGGTATTGATCCACCTACAATTGGAACTGACGCAAGATGATTTACACTTTTATCATACATGTGCATGGATCCACCTATACCTTTGCAGGTACCAGTTTCCTTCCCATATAACTCTCCAATCAATGAATCAATGGACCCTCCTTTTGCAATATAATGCGCATGACATCTATGCGTGCTGACTATGTAATCTTTTTTTGTCAGTACACTACTAACTCCTACTGGTATAGCCTCTTGCCCAATAGATAAATGCACAGGGCATCTCATCTCTTGGTTTTTGTACTCCTTAGCAATTTCCTCTTCAATTATTCTTATTTTAGTTAATTCATAAAGGTTTTTTAATTTTGAATTAATTATTTTCATAAATTTTTTTCATCACCTGAACATTATAGAATAATTCACTATCAAAAGGATTTTTTACATTCTGGTTTTCAAAATTTTGGTATAAACTTATTATTGCATCTTCAACAGAATTTTTTGGTGTAAAACCAAGCTTATCCTCTATTTTTTTTGATGTAATTCTATAAGACCTGTTATCATTAGAAGGCGTTGTTTCAATAGCAAAATCTTTTTTTACAATCTTTTTTACTAAGAAACCAATATCTTTAATTTTTAAATTTTCATAACCTACATTGAATATCTCTCCATTGATTAAATCAGAGTCATATTTTAGAGCCTCAACATAAAATTCAATCATATCTAAGATATTTAAATTTGGTCTATATTGCTCCCCACCAAATATTGTTATTTTATTTTTAAAATAAGCATGTGTAGTTAAAATATTAACACTTAAATCTAATCTTAATCTTTTAGAATATCCACATACAGTAGCTGGTCTTACAACAGTTCCTGTGAAACTTTTATCTACATATTTTATTAATATTTCTTCACATAGAGCTTTATATTTAGAATAATCAGTCAAAGGTTCTAATGATAACTCTTCGGTAACCTGTTCTTCTTTTTTTACACCGTAAACACTGGAAGAAGATGCATAGATAAATCTTTTAACACCGTTATCTTTTGAAATTTTTACTAAATTTTCAAAACAGTCATAATTAATAGATTTTCCTAAATCTGGATTAAGTTCGTAGGAAGGGTCATTGGACACACAAGCTAAATGAATTACACAATCTATATTTTTTTCTACAACAGCACTTTTAAATTTTTCTGGGTCTCTTATATCTGCCTTAATTATATTAATTTTATCTAAATTTGAATCAAATAAATTTTTTGCTTCACCATACCAAAAGGTGTCATAAACAGTCACATTTTTGTTTTCTGATAATAGTCTATGTGCCAACATCGTCCCCACATATCCGGCACCACCTGTAATTAAAATATTTTTTAACATTTAATATTATTTACTTATCAGAATTTAAGGGTTAATAAAACGTTATGAAACATTTTGATACTGGTTATTTTAAAAAAAAGATTAGTAAGCGAAAGCTTATATCAAAAAAAAGAGATATTACAAATCGTATAATAGCGTGGGGATTAGATAAGGCATATTATGATGGAGAAAGAATTAATGGTTATGGTGGTTATAATTATGACGGAAGATGGAAAAAATTCCTTCCAAAAATAATAAAAAGATACAAATTAACAAAAAATTCAAAAGTGCTAGACCTAGGGTGTAAAAAAGGGTTTTTTATGAAAGATCTTCAGGATTTATTACCAGGAATAAAAGTTTATGGGGTTGAAGATCATCATTATGCAATTAAAAATGCACATCCACATGTAAAAAAGAATATTAAATATTCAGAGTATTATAAATTACCTTTTAAAAATAAAGAAATAGATTTTATTTTTGCATTTAATTCAATTTACACACATAACTTAAGACATACAGTTAGTTCTCTTAAAGAAATGCAAAGAGTAGGGAAAAAAAACTATGTTGTTGTTGCATCATATGAAAATGAAAAAGAAAAAAATGCTTTTTTAAATTGGACAGTAATTGGTACTACTATTCTAAGTAAAAAAGAATGGTTAAAACTTTTTAAATTTATTGGCTATAAAGGTGACTATTATTTTTCTACAGCAAAAACTCTAGGTTTAATTTAATTAAGTGAAAAATATCATTGTAACTGGTGGATGTGGTTTTATTGGCAGTCATTTGTCAGAACTTTTGGTAAAAAAAGGATTTAAAGTTTTTGTAATAGATAACCTATTTTCTGGAAAAAAATCAAATCTAGTTAAATCTAAAAACATAATTCTCATTCAAGAAAGTATTTTAAATAAAAAAAAAATTTTAACCAAATTAAAGAATAAAAAAATTTATGGAATTTTTCATTTAGCTGCTATGGCTGATATTGTTCCATCAATAATTGACCCTATAAAATATATGGAAACTAATGTAATGGGCACAACAAAAATATTAGAAATAGCCAGAGAGAAAAAAATTAAGAAATTTATTTATATAGCATCTTCATCATGTTACGGAATTCCAAAAAAATATCCCACAAAAGAAAACTCAGAAATAAAATGTGAATATCCATACGCCTTAAGTAAAAATTTAGGCGAACAAGTTGTTATGCATTGGAAAAAAATTTACAAAATGAATTGTAACTCAATAAGATTGTTTAATGTTTATGGTCCAAGATCAAGAACGTCAGGTGCTTATGGGGCAGTTTTTGGAGTTTTTTTAGCACAAATTTTAAAAAATTTTCCACTTACAGTGGTCGGTGATGGAAAACAATCAAGAGATTTTACCTATGTTACTGATGTAGTTGAGGGTATGTATAAAGTATTTTTAAAAGGTAAAAGTGGTGAAATATTTAATTTAGGAACAGGTAAAGCTTCATCAATTAATAAAATAATAGAGTTATTAAAATATAAAAAAAGAATAAGGCTGCCTGTAAGACCGGGAGAACCAGATAAAACACTTGGGTCAATTAAAAAAATAGAAAAGGAAATAAAATGGAAGGCAAAAGTTAGTATAAGTAAAGGAGTGGAAGAAATGAAAAAAAATATAGAATACTGGAAAGATGCTCCACTTTGGACTAAAAATAAGATTAAAACAGCAACAAAAGACTGGTTTAAATATCTAAAAGATGAATAAAATATTTCTAAATAATGAATTAGCAGAAATAATTAAGAAGATTAAAAAAAAGAAACAGACTGTCGCGTTGTTACATGGGGTCTTCGATGTTCTTCACGTAGGCCATATAAGCTATTTTGAAGATATCAAAAAACAAGCTGACAAGTTAATTATATCACTTACAGATGATGAATTTGTGAACAAAGGTCCTGGAAGACCAATGTTTAAGATCAAGGAAAGAATAAAGATGTTGAGCAAGCTTGATCTTGTTGATTTTATAACAGTTAGTAAATCTGAAACAGCAGAAAGAATAATTAAAGTAATTAAACCAAATTATTATGCAAAGGGACAAGATTATAAAAATAAAAAAAATGATATTACAAAAAATATTTATAAAGAAATTAAAGCTATAAAATCAGTTGGTGGTAAATTCATAGTAGCTAACACACCTATGCATTCTTCAACTAAAATCATAAATAATGAAACAAATTTTTTATCTGATGAAGTTAAAGAATACCTAAAAGACATCGATAAAGATAATTTAAAAAATAAATATCTATCTTTTCTTAAAAAAAGATTGAATAAAAGAATCTTGGTTATTGGAGAGCCAATAATTGATGTTTATAATTATGTACAAATTCAAGGAAAATCTTCAAAAAATAATATTCTTTCTTCAAAACACCTTAATACTATTTCATTTGGTGGTGGAACTATTTTGGTAACAAATGTTTTAAAAGAATTTATGAATAAAATAGATTTTGTTACGTTTTATAATAATCATAATAAAAAATATACTAACAAATTTTTAATTGATAAAAAAATTAAATTAAAAAAAATTAAAGATAAAGATTGTAAATTTATAATTAAAAAAAGATTTATAGATAAATACTCAAATAATAGATTATATCAAATAAATTATAATGATGATTACTCACTTATAGACAAAGCTGGTTCAAAAATAAATGAGTTTATAAAAAAAAATCATAAAGATTATGATTACATTGTTGTGTTTGATTTTGGACATAATCTAATAAATGATGATGTGGTTAAAACTTTAGGAAAATTAAATAAAAAAACCTTTATTAATTGCCAGAGCAATTCATCAAATTTTGGATTTAATTTAGTTAATAAATATTCTAAGGCTAATACAATCTCAATGGATGAACAAGAATTTAGGTTGTCGGTTCAAGATAAAAACACCTCAATAAAAAAACTAATAAATATAAATAAAGATTTTATTAAAAAATTTGAAAACTTTATTATCACAATGGGTAAGTTTGGCTGTTATCATATTACAAAAAAATTGATAACTTTTAGCCCTACTGTTTACTCTACATTTAAAGATACTACAGGTAGTGGTGATGTTTTCTTTTCAATTTATATTGCTCTAAAGATTTCAAAAAAATTTACTGATAAAGAAATATGTTTAATATGTCATATTGCTGCTGGTCTTCATGCAAATAATATTGGTAATGATAAAGTATTTGATTTAAGAACTCTTTTTAAATCTTTAGATCTGATTCTTAAATAAAGTTTATTTTGGTCTAAATTCTTTTTTTTTAATTAAAAGTTGATGATAATATATAGCTGTAATATCCCAGGGGATCATATTGCTAAGTTTTATTTGATCAATAGAGAAAAATTTAAATCCTGCTCCTTCACTGATGATTAATTTTTTTTCAAAGTTTTTCTTTAAGTTTAGAATATAGTAATATCTGTCTCTTTTTTCTTTTAATTTTTTTGTTTGAAAATTCAAATTTATTAGCAATTCTGATTTTGTAATTGAAACATTTAATTCTTCTAAAATCTCCCTTTTAATAGCTTGATTTGGTGTCTCACCTTTGTCTACTAATCCTCCAAAGAAGCCATGAAAACCAGGAAACCAAATGCTTGGTTTTTTGTCTCTTACTTGAAACAAATATTTATTCTTTATATAAACAATGCCAGCTACAGACTTGATCATAGAAGTGGAAAAGGAGCTCCTTCAAATTTATCTCCTTTTTTTAATTCTATTTGTTTTGTAAATGCTGCACCTTGACCTGGTCTTGGATCAAAAACACAATCTTCAATTACAAACCTAACGGATACACCTTTTCGAGTATAATTAGGTTTTTTATTGGGTCCTGAATAATGCCAAGTATAACCATTATGACAAACAATATCGGTATTATCCATTTCCATGCAAACCACATCATATCCAGCTTCTGATGGATCTTTAGGTATTAAGTCTCTATCTTCACCATCAAAAGGTTTTCTATCATGAAGACTAGTCGAACCTTTTATTCCTTCTTTATGTGAGCCAATTGCATAATTAAGTGCTCCTGCCTGCTCATCAACAGCTTCAAGTGGAAACCACACCGCTACTTGATTGTTAGGTTTTAAAGGAAAATATGCAACATCTTGATGCCAGTGCAATGTATTGCTTTTTTCAAAAGGTTTGTTGAAAATAATTGTCTCTAATAATTGTAGTTTTTTTACTTTACCTTTTAAAATTTTTCTTACTATTGGAACTATATTTTTATTTATGTGAGTCCACATAGCTGGAAATTCCTTAAACGTGCATATTCTTTTTTGTTCACCCAATACATGTTACCAAAAAACAATAATTGGTTCGTTTTTTGGAATGTCTGTATTAGTAAGATTGCAATCCAAATCATCATACTCTTTTATTAAATTTGTAAGTTCGTTTTTTTCCCAAACATTCTTTAAAAAAGTTACTCCATCTTTCTCTAAATCAAATTTAATATCCATATCTTTCAATATAATTGTAAATTATATAAAATCAACATGAGGAGGATCTTCTCCAGTTGGTTTTTGAATTTTCACTTCACCTTTTACATATTTATCTAGAGTTTCATTAACCTTGTGCTGAAGACATAATGATCCACACATTTTTTGAGCATTAAATTCTGGAGATGATAAATATCTCATAACTTCCCAATATCTATCTGAATTCCAAATATTTTTAAATCTTTCTTCTGCAATGTTTCCAATATGAAATTTTTTATATCTATCATTGAACAACATGCCACATGGTGCAATTAGACCAGATCCAGAAATTTGGAGCATAAATGGAGCACCATAACACCTTTGATAACTTCTTGTACCTTTGTCTCCTATTTTTGACCACTTTATTACAACTTTATATTCCTCGTCAGAATAAGACTCAGCTTTTCTCAATTTGTCATAAAGCTTTTCATAAGCTTCATAATCAATACCTAAATCACCGTCCTCATTATCAGAACAATGTTTAATTATTGCATAATCAGGTCTAAGCTCTTTTCCTAATTTAGCTAACGGTATTATTTGATCTTCATCTTTGGGCATTAAAACCATTTGCATACCTACAGTGCAATTGAGGTTATTTTTCTTTTTTATTTCCATCATATCTCTTATATTTTGGCAAACTCTATCAAAAGATTTTTCTTTGGTTCCCATAATTTCAGCATATCTTTTTCTCTCTCCAGCTGAAAAATTAATTCTCAAATATGTTAGGTATGGAAGAATTTCTGCAGATTTTTTTTTTGTTAAAACAAATCCATTTGTACCCACTGCCATTGATAAACCTAACTCATAACCATATTTACATGCTTCCGTAAACACAGGTGAAATTGTGCTTTCTCCATCAGAAACAAAACTAATTCCCTTTACTCCAATCTCAGCACAATCTTCTAAAAATTCAAAAATATTTTTTTTATTTATTACTTTTCTCTCATTTTCTTGCAACATTGCGTAACAAAAACCACATGAATAATTACAAGCTCTTGTTAAAGCCATGTCTATTGTTATTGGAGCAATTTTTTCACCATTTTCCCATGCCTTAATTCTTTCAGCATGCCATTTTATTTTTGTACCATCTAAAATTAAATCTTGAAAATCTTTCATTTTTTCCTCATTTTGTTTTCATCTTCTCTATTAACATAATACACTTCAAATTTCATATCTAAACCTTTATTTAAAAAATTTTCAATTTCAAAAAAAAGATAGTTATCTTTATTGTCTATAAATAGCTCTTTTGTTTTTAAAAAAACTCTATTTTCACCAGCTAAATGAGATAATTCAAATTTTTTATTTATACTTGATGCATTAATTTCATTAAACTTTTTAATAATTTCAATTATTTTCAAGGATTTTTCCTCTTTATCAATATTTTTCCAAAAATCAGGAGTTGAAGTATTATAAAAATTAGGACCAAGTTTAATATTATTTTTATTAGTATAGTCAAAATAAACTTTATTAATTATTTCTTGAAAATAACCAAATATTGTTCCGCCTTTATGCTTTAATATAATCCCAACGTGACTTTCAATTTTTCTTGTTCTAATTTTATACTCAAATTTGGTCATTAAATGATCTTTAATTTCTTGGATTGGCAGACCCACCATTTGATTAAGTAAAATTATTCCAAATAATTTATAAGTTGCATTAACGTTTTTATTTAAAAAATAACAATCCAAAATAATATGATTCATTGGATTAATTAAAATTTCTAATTCACATATATCATCAGAATATGATATTGTTGATACAGATGATGGATTTATTTTTTTTTCAAAATTTCTAGAAAAACTAATTTTCTTCAAATTTAAAAGATATTCATCTTTTATAAGTTGATTATCTTTTTTGTCAGCATTTTTATATTCAGTTTTTTTTTTTGGATATATCTTTTTTTTTAAATTAGGGACAATTTTTATTTCATTTAACTCTGAAGTTCTTTGAAAAATTACTGAATTTGAAATCTCATCAATAGCAAAATTTCCTTCGTTAATAAGATTATCTTTAATTTTATTAAAATTTATTAATTTAAATTGATTTTCATCAAATTTTATCTGGATTTTACTTTCTTCACTTGCGTCAAATAAATTTAGTAAACTTAAGGTTATATCTTCATGGGGAACCCAAACAGATAAATTATCATCAACTTTGAAATCTCTAAGTTTATCTAGTAGATTATTATTATATAGGTTGATTATTTCTTTATAAATATATATTTTCATTTTTATTGAAATTTATAGAACAATAGATCATATAACATTCCTAATGAAAAAATCCAAACAAAGAAATTTATTTACAATTAAGATAAACAAGAATATTGATAAATATATTGGTGACATAAACTCGATAATTGATAGTCATATTCCAAAAACCAAAAAAATTAAAAATAAAGATTTACCAAAATATGTTTATAAATGTCAAAAAGAAATTAATCTTAAAAAAAAGAAATTAATAATCTTTAAGTTGATAAAAAAAGAGTTAATTAAAGAATTTAAGTCTTCAAAATTTGTAGTAAGTGATTTTATTTTAAGATATGTGCAAAAAGATAAAGTCATGAAACCAATTATACTTCACCAAGAAAAATTTTATGGTGATGAATCATGGGATAATATTTATAATCTTTGGATACCAATCAGAAATAATTTTAAATCAAATTCTATAAATTATATTAAAAATTCTAACAAATTAATTTTAAATAGAGATTTCATTATTGAAGAAAAAAATACCAAATATAAAAAAAAATCATATTGTCACAAAATTGGGATGCTTTATAATGAAAAACATATACATTTTTTGAAAAAATTTAAATTAGAAAAATTATTTGAAAAAGATAAAATCATGATATTTGATGGCAACTTAATTCATGGTAATGGAGTAAATAATTATAATTCACCAAGAATATCTTTGGATTTAAGATTTATGCTGAAGAAGCACCTTAAACATAATAAAATTTCTAGTTCAACCGGCAAGAAATATTTTTCTTACATTAATTTGTAAAATTAATATTATAATTATTATTAAAATTAATTAAATATTAAATTAATAAATTGTTTTGAATAAATTTTTAAAGTTACTTTTTTTTAATCATAATACAATATTTATTCATAAAAGAAAATTTTCTTACAGAAAAAAAAAATTGTTAGATACCTTAAAGTTATTTATAAAAAGTAAAAACAAATATCAATTTTTTTTTAATTTAAGAGAATTATTTTTTGAAATTATTTCTTATGCCTATATTCCGCCTGCTGTAATTTTATACTTCTTAAATTATAAGTTCATATGTACTTATCCTTATTCAATAGGAACTTACTCTGAAGAACTTGAGACAATCTTAATAAAAAATAAAAAAGATAAAAAAAAACTAATACTTCTTGAACCTAAAAGTTATTCTGCCAATAAATATTTCGTAGATATATTTTATCATAATTTAGTTTTTAAAATTACTTCAAATTTAATCTGTATTATTTTATTACCTTTTACATATATTAAATTTATTAGTGTTGATGCCTATTATCGAAATAATAAATTATATTTTCAAAGACAATTTTATCATTCAAATAATCAAGAAAAAGAGAAATTAAATTTTGATCATGAAATTTTATTTCATGCCAGATATGTAGCAGCCAGAAGTAATGTATTAAAATATAGAGAGCTTGAAAAACAGTATAATTATTATTTGAATAAAAATGAAATTAAAAAAATTTGTTTTTTACATATAAGATTTGAAACAAATTATGTTTTAAGAAATAGTAATTTTGATAAATACTTACCTTCAATTAAGTATTTAATTAAAAATGGCTATAAAGTCATTTTTTTTAGTAAATTTAATCCAAAACTAAATTTAAATGGATTCCAATATTTTGATTTAAATATTGAAGAGAATAAAAATAAACAAATCTACTATTTAATAAATTCAGAACTTTACTTTGGGCAAATTAGTGGCCCTTTTTCTATTGCAAACTTTTTAGATAAAAAATTAATAATCACAGATTTGATCGTATTTAATCATCTATTAATATCAAAAAATTTTACCGTAATAACTAAAAAATATATTAAGAATGGAATACAAATGAAGCTAAATGAAATTTTTAATAATAATTATCAATGTATTTGGGATCAAGCTACTCTTAAAAATTTGAATGTTCAAATTTTAGACAATAATGATCAAGAAATATTAGAAGCAACAAAAGAAATAATAGAAAAAAAAAATTCTAACCAATTTGAAGTTAAAGAATATTTTGAAAAAAATAAAATTAAATTTAAATTTATGAATTATTCTATTTTGAGAGGTACTTCAAAATTTTTTTTAGAAAAAATAATTTAATTAGATGATAATGTTATTGAATGAAAAGCTTTTTAAAAAAATATCTTTTATTTGGTCGATGAGAAACAGCTATACTAGTTAATTTTTTATAAATTTTTATCTAAAGTTATATTTTCCATCAAACTATCTTCAAACAAATAACTAGATTGAGGAGCATATCCAGTGTTTTTGAGTATTTTAACTTGGTTGCTATTTAAATTTAAATTATCAAATTTTATGTAATCTTGATTTGGCTTTAAAATGCCAAACAATAAATTAAAAAAAATTGTTTTCCCTGAAGCAGATTTTCCTAATAGCAATTATTAATCATTTTTATATATTCTAAAATTGTAATTAGAAATTTCTTATATATGTTATTGAAAACAATCTAGACTCAAATTTTTATAAAATTAGCTTATTAAAAAAAACTTCTTGCTCCTTTAATTTCTTATCTAAATTCGTATTTTTTAATTTAAATAATCTTTTAATTACTTTACTTGATTGAAGAAATATATTTATTTTTTTTTGTAAATTTTCTTTTGAAGAATTAAAATCTTTGCTTGTTAAATAAAATTTATTATTATTATAAATTTCTTTTGACAAAGCTTTTGTTTTTGGTGAGTCTGTATCAAATAAAATTAGTGGTTTGCAAAATCTAAAGGATAATAGTGAAAAATGCCATCTTCCAGAAATCATGAATTTACAATTTTTTATCAAAAAAATTAAATCTTCGGGCAAAGTATTGTCCATTCTTATTTCTATAATATTATTTGCATGTGTTAATTCAGAAATATAATTTTGCATAGTTGGATTATTACCATTTAAAAATATAACTTTTATATTTTTTTTTTTTAAAATTTTAAGAAGATTAGTATAAAATTTTCTGTAGTTTAATTTTACATTTGGTCTATTCATATGTGCTGAGTCACTTAAAATTATATAATTATTTTTATGTTTTTCACAAAATTTTTTGTACTTAAAGTGGTTGGAATAATTTACAATTTGCTTATTGTGAAAAATAAAATCCGGAAAAAAAATAGGTTTTAGTTTAAAATCTTTATTATTAATTTTATTTAATGACATTTTGTCTCTAACTATTATTTTATTTAATATCGAGTAATATGAGATAAATTTATCCTCTAATTTTTTTGGTGGAAAAAAACAATGATTTAAAATTATGATATCTTTGTTAGCTTTAATTTTATTAAATTTTTTTAAAAGATATAATAAAAACAAATAATACAATGTACTTTTTTTTATACTTCTGGGGTTTTCATAATTTTCTACAAGTGCTCCTTCTGCATTTATCAATATTAAATCTGCTGATTTAATTTTAATAAGTTCATCGATAAAAATTTTTTTTTGTAAGATCTTCTTATAAACTTTTGAAAACTCATAAAAATTATCAGGTAAGTAACTAATATTTTTCTTAAAATTAAAGGGATATATATTTTTTTTAAAAAAAAAACGCTCAATATATGACAAATTATCAAATCCATACAAGGGCGAGTTCAAGCTAAATGAATAAAATGGTATTGTTTCAATTATATATTTTTTATAATTCTTTAATTTGCGTAAAAAATTAAATAGACCATAAGATGTTAAAACTCCACCATAACTAGGTGATAATGATAAATCACCAATTACAACAATTTTTTTTTTTTAAGAAAATTATTTTTGATTTTGTTATTATAAATCTCATGTAACGTATAATTAAATAATATGTATCTAAAGATTGATAAAAAATTTTTAAACATATGTTTCTTATTTTTCTTACTAACTTAAAAAAAAAATAAAATGTAAAATTAATAATATTAGTCATATAAAATTCTATATATTCTTTTTGGTATATATATTTTCAATATATTCAAATTTTTGATTTTGATTTTGCCAAGCATTTCTTATTAACTTGTTTTTTATTTTAATTAGTACCTCACTATCAAATTTCTCATGTGTTCGCTTTTCGTGAGATAAATCATAAGGAATTTTAGAATTTTCTGCAAACCAACTAAGGCCACCTCCCCTATATTGAAAATATTTTTTACTGCGCATAATTAAATATCCATTATTAAAATAATTAGGATTTATATAATCGCATGAATAAAGTATCTTTTTTTTTAATTTTTTTTTTATATTTTCCAAATTTTTTCTATCAGATAAAATTAAAATCTTTTTTTTTTTATATTTTTTAGAAATATTATAAACTAAATATTTTATTTCATTTAATGAATTATTCCTGGTCACATCAACTTTTGAAGATCTTACGCCAATTGAAATAAATTTCTTAGGTAATTTTTTTTTTAACTTAACATTTTTGAAATTTTTTATTCTAATTAAAAAATTCTTTTTTTTATGTTTTTTTAAAAAAATAAAAAAATAATTATTTATATTATGTATTATTCTATGAATTGGAAAATTTGAAATAATCAATTTTTTATTAAAAATATTTTTTTGATCTAAAATTTTTTGAAATTCTTTTTTTTTATTAATTATATTTATGTTGATACCTAAATCAAAATCTCTTAAAAATTTTATTATATTAACTAATTCTTTCTTTCTTTTTTTTTTATAGAACTTTGGGTTTTTATTTTTTTTAATTTCCAAAGGGTTAATAAACGTTTTTAACTTTTTTCTTTTAAAGTTGTTGTCATAATAAAAAATTAAATTTATAGTTTCTATATCAAAGTTTAATTTCAACAATCTCGTTGAAGAATAAAAGTTCATTATATCAGCATGCGTAAAGGGTAAAATATTTAAATTATAAACAAAATTAATTTCTTTTGGTTTAAAGATTAAAATATAAGTAATTTTTTTAATAAAAAGATAAAAACAAAATAATAATTTTTTATTTTTATAAAATTGACCATAATTAGTTGCAAATTGAGATCCTGGTACAAATAATAATAATGGGTTTAGATTTAATTTTATAAACCTTAAAATTAACTTTATTTTATTTAAATTTGAATTCGGCATAATTAGATTTTACAAACTCACTTGTTTTACTTAAAGAATATAATTTTATTTTATTTTTTTTAAGATGCTGATCCAAAATATGCCAATTCGTAAGGATGTTAGTACCATCTGGTCCTTTTTTTAATGTTGCGTGTAAGTTTTTATCAAATGCTGGTTTATCTACTTCCCAGTTATACATCCCATTTTTTTTTAATTCCTTATCAAAAAACCTTCCGGCTTTATTTAACTCAATGCCCACTAAGTATATTTTTTTTGATAGCTTAAGTAATACAAGAATATTAATTAATGTAGAGAGACTTCCATGACATCCAAATTGATCTTCATCAAATTTTTTTGCTATTTTTAAATTTTTTCTAAAATATTTAAAATAAATCTTATCAAAACCGTATGGTAAAAAATATCTATAAACTTTATTAATTATAAATATTGGAATTTTTTTTTTCATAGTTACAATTTTTTTTATTGTAGCATCAAGTACTTTTGGTCCATTGAAGTCAAAATCTGATTGAAAATGATAATCTGGCCAAAGGCCAACTTTTTCCCAAAACAAAAGATATCCGTTTATTGATATGGTTGGGTATTTACTAATTTCTTTTTTTTGAATATTGTTGAGTTTTAAAATTGAGTTTGCACTTCCTAAAATATATATTTTTTTATATCTAAATTTTTTATGTTTCCTTAGTTTATTATTTTTTTTTATTTTTAAAAAAATATTATTGAAATTTATAAATTTAAATTGAACAAAATTTCTTAAAAAAAAATCAAACAAAATATTTTTTTTATGTATTAAAAAATAATATATAAACTTGATCATTAATATAAATTTTAGATAATTTTTTTTTATAAAATTCATGTCACAATAAGGATTTCTATGGCAAAAAATCTTTTAGAAAATTTTTATTTGAATTTTCTTTTTTAAATAAGTTTATTTTAGTTTTAAAATTATTGTAGTTTTCATTTATTAAACTTCTTGAATATTCAGATAATTTGAACTTATAAATAGTATAATTAAATTCATGAATATCTTCAGATAGTTTTTTTTCTAAATTATTAATTAATTTTAATTTCCTTAAAAACCTTAAAACATAGTACTTAAAAATAATCATATAATTCGCAGACATTCTTTTTTTAGGAACCCATTCTCCAGAAAGTATTTTGATAATCATTCTATTTCTTATTCTTTCTTTTCTATCTACAAAACCACCCCATTGTGATTTTATAAAATCTTGATCACTTATTTTTTTTAAGTTTATTTCATTATTTTTTTTTCCTAAATTAATTATATTTGTAATTTTTGGGCTTCTAGATATAATAACATTATTTCCTCTCCAGTCCTTATCAAATGGTGGGAACCATGCATCCCCAAAAACAACGTCTGCGGTTTCAGCACTAACATCATCACAAACATTGCAGCTATTGGCTTTAAATAAACCATCAGACCAGTTCGAGCCAAATAATTCAGCTGCCAATGATGTTTTTTTTTTATAATTATCGTATTTAATTTGAACTCCATAATTATGTGCATCACCATTGTTAATTTTTTTTCTAAAATCAAAATCATTAAATTTCTTTGATTTAATCATCTGCAGTTTGAGCATTTTTAAATAACCAGGTGTTTTCATATGTCCACATAAAATCCCAAAATAATATTTAATATTGCTAACTCTATTTTGATCTTGATTTTCAAGTCTTCTAAGAGCTTTTATGTAACATGGCACTCCAAAAATAATAAGTTTTTTTAATTTCAGTTTTTGTATTTTTTTAATAACTTCGGAATAACTCGCAGAATAATATCTTGTCTTGGCACCTTCTTTTATACTTTTAAGATTATTAGATATTGTAAAACAAAATTTTTGATTTTTTTTTTTAATATGTATAACCCCATCTATTTCACCTAATTCAAAAAGTTTTTGCGCCAACCATGTAGATAGCCCACCGGAACTGCTATTCATTCTCATTTTTGTTTTTGCTACATGACCCACGTAAATATCATCATAATATCCCGTCAATTTGTTAAAATTTTTTGTATTTGAGTAGTATTTTTTATTTATCTGATTTTCGTCAGGTCCACTACTAGTAAAAGGACATACATAATTTGCTTTGTATTGATTTTTATAACTTAAATTTTCTAAACTTTTTAGTGTAGGAGTTTCTAATTTTTCAGCATTTAATTTTAACTTTGTACCATAAATACTACAAACACCACAGCCAATACATAAATTATTTGAAATTACTTTTTTAATTTCAAAACTCATTTTATTTAGAGAGTTTTTTTAAAAATTTACCAAAAGTATTTTTACTTGTTTTCATTTCTCTTGAGCTAATATATTCAAAAATATTATCCTTTTCAAAAAATTGAATTTGCATTCCAAACCTATCATCAATTATTTCTTTTTCAAATTTACCCACACTGTGAAAACTAAATTCCGTATTAAAAAAAAGAAAAAAATTATTTGGTGAGTAATCTATTTTCTTAACTACTTTAAAATTTCTTTCATTATGATGTTTAAAACCCATACATCTTTGATTTTTTTTTAATGGTACTAGTATATTTGTACCATACTCTTCAAATCCTTTTTTTGATGGAAAAGAGAATAAAGCTGTTAATGTTCTTTGTGGAACATCTGTATGAACACTTAATTCATAACCCTTTTTATGCCTTTGTAAAAAATACTTACTTTCAAAAAAATTATAATTTTCATCATTAAAAAAATGACCATATTTAAATTTAAAGAAAGAGTAAAATTTTGCTTGTATTAATTTTAAAAACCAATCTTGATCACTAAATAATAAATAGTAATCTCTCCAAAATTTATAGAATTCATGTGTATTTTCACCATCTAATTTTTTCAAGTCAAATTGATAACGATTTTCATACTTAGTTTTTTCACTATAATTCAAATATTTCGCTAAACTATTATTCCATTTTTCACCCTCAATTATTTTAAAAGGATTATGTAATAATACTTGCTGATATAGTCTATCTGGCAAAAAATTTTTTATATTAATGAATGGGAAATATTCATTTTCAATTTGTGAATTTAAAATCTTTTCCTCTAGATAATTTCTGACATCTTTACGAGAAAAATAATTAGTCATTTTTTTTAAGCAATCTCCATATAAAATTTTGAAATAAAATTGAGTTTCCTTTTTCTAAATTCTTTTTTTCATTAATATTAATAAATTTAAAATCAAAATCTAAATGACTTAAAATTTGTATACTATCTTTTTTTACAGCAATATGACAAGTATAACTTCCACTTGCCAAACTACAGTTTGATATTTTAAAAATTAATCTATTATTACCTTTGCTTAAAATAATGTTTTCTTTTTTTTTATTTGGGATAGAATTTCTAAAAAGTAATAACCCAGAATAATCTTTAATGTAAAATCTTATATTTTTAATTTCTATTTTAGTTTTTGAAAATATATTTAAATTTATTAAAATATTTTGTTTTTGAATTTTATTTTTATTATCAAGAAAAATCTTGATATCATCAAATTGATTAATTTTTTTTAATGGTTTTTTAATTTTTTCTAATACTTTTTTTTTATTATAAGAATTTTCATAAAATTTAATTCCATCAATACTTTTGTTAAAAAATTTTCCAACGCCGTTCGTTAATACAATGCAATTGTCAGCATAATCATTTATTATATGAGAATTATGGCTAACAATAACCATAGCAATTTTTTTTTTTATTTCTGAGATATGTCTTCTAACCTTTTTAGTAAAATTAAAATCTCCTACAGAAAAAACCTCATCAACTAATAATATATCTGGATCTGAAAAAATCGCTATGGAAAATGCTAATCTCATTTTCATACCAGTACTATAGTTTCTAATTATCTGACTGAAATAATGTTTTGGTATTTCTGAAAAGTTTAAAATTTTTTGAATTTTCTCATCAATTTGATTTTTATCATAATTTAATAAATTTAAATTATATCTGATATTTTCAATAATATTTAACATTGGGAATAAACTAAATCCAAGATTTATTAAGGGAACTACATTTCCGCTTGTATAAATATAGCCCTTATTGCATTTAATATTTCCCAAAATAAGTTTTAAAATTGTTGATTTACCAGATCCATTCTCTCCTATGATACCTAGAGTTTCTCCTCTTTTAACTTGAAATGAAATATTTTTTATACACTCAAACTGACCTTTTCTTAAAGTCATATTTGAAAAAAAAGGATTATAATAATCTAAAAAAGAATCTAGTTGTGATTTTCTAAAATTTTTATAATAAAATTTTGATACATTACTAAATTTGATTAAATTTTCTGTTTCCATTTTCTTAATTTGAGCCCCTGTCGATTAGAATTGAAATTTTTTTTACTAAAATTTTATAAAAAAGAAAACTCAGCGAGGTAAAAACAATTAAAAAAATAAATAAATTTATATAACTTGAAAATTCAATCATTTCTTTATTAATTGATGATCTTAAAATAACCAAAAGATATGCAATTGGATTATAAGTATGAAAAATTTCAAAAATTTTATTTGTGGATGAGTAAATTACAGCAGAGGAAGATATAAATAAAAAAGAAATTAATGGTGACAAAATTTTTCCTGAGTCTTGAAATAAAAAAAATAAAGGAAAAAATAATAAATAAAATAAAATTCCTAAGGGAATTAAAGTAATAAATATTATAAAAATATTGAATATTAAAGCAAAGAAATTAAAATTTGGTAAAAAAATAGAAAGAATTATTAAAAATACTAAAAATCTAAGAATAAAGTTTAATAAAACTTCATAAAACGAACAAATAAAAATTGTTTTAAAATCTATTCTTAATTTGCCAAATATATTTTTTAACATAGAAAAATTATTGTTATTTATTTTTACGGTATCAGAAAAAATTGACCATATTGTTAATCCAGAAAATACATATATGAAATAATCTTGATTATTGGTATTTTGATTTATTAAGTTAAAAAAATTTGATGCTATTAGAATTATTGAAAAAGATAATGGATTTATTATTGTCCAAAAATAACCTAACAAAGAATCTCTATGTTTTAGAACTAAATTAATTTTAAAAATATTAAAAGATTTAATAAAAAGCATTATTTTTTAAATTTATTATTATTTAATAATTTTTTCTCAACAGCTTCTAAAATAAAATGACCTAAAAAAATATGACATTCCTGTATTCTTGCAGTGTTATTTGAATTTACAACTAGCTTACTATCACAATATTTTTTTGCCTTACCACCTTTGTTACCTAAAAATCCTACTGAATAAATCTTTCTTTTATTAGCCTCTTTCAAAACTTTTAAGATATTTTTTGAATTTCCCGATGTAGAAATACAAACTAACACATCCTTTTTAGATCCCAATGCCTGTAAATTTCTCTGAAAAAGTTCATCAAAATTATAGTCATTTCCACAGGCTGTTATTGTGGAAACATCTTGGACTAAAGACAATGCGGCTATCGGTTTTCTATTAACACCTGGTTTTAATCTAACTAGAAATTCTGCAGCTAAATGTTGTGCATCTGCAGCGGATCCACCATTTCCACAAAATAATATTTTTCCACCTTGAGATATGCATATTTTTAATTTGTTTATTATTTTTTCTATTTCATTAATTGACTGTAATAAACTAAAATGAGTTGATATATTCTCATTTAAATCAGTTTCAAATTTTTTTTTTATAAGCATAAATATTAAATTATATTTTGATGTGTGCTCTTAGTTTTTTTGCAATTTGAACCTCTGCATCAATAATCTTTCCAAGAGAAGGTTCTCCAATTGCTTTCATATATTTTTGAATGGAATCTGTTAGCTGCATCATTCCTTTAAACTCCAATGATGCAACTTGATCCGATCCATACATTGTTCTATCTAAAGTAATATGTCTTTCTAGAGATGAAATATTAAATTGTAGAGCTGCAAGCGAAACAACAATACCATTTTCATGACCACTATAACCAACATTGCATTTATATTTTTCTCTTAAAGAATTAATTGTTATCAAATTTGCATCCTCCACTTTCATAGGATATGTTGATACACAATGCATTAATTCAAAACTACAATTATTTTTTTTGAATATGTCAACAGCATTATCAATATCTTCAATTGTAGACATTCCAGTTGATATAAATGTATGTTTGCCTCTCTTAGCAGCCTCCAGCAAAAAAATTTTGTCAATAATCATAGCAGATGCAATTTTATTAAACTTTAAATTATATTTATCCAAAAAAAATAGGCTTGGAATATCCCATGCAGATGCAAACCACTCTATATCTTGAATCTTACAAAATTCATTAATTTCATCATAATCATTCTCAGAAAATTCGAGCCCATATTTCTGGTCACTAGTAGTTTTTCCCCAAGGACTTTCTCTAGCAGAATCTAAAATGTCTTTGGAATAAACTAATTCAATAGTTCTTTTTTGAAACTTTACAGCATCAAATTTTGCCTTTTTAGCATTAATGATTAACTCTTTTGCTATTTGAATATCACCATTATGGTTTATTCCTATTTCTGCTATTAAAAAAGGGCTTTTATGCACAGAAAAAATTTTACCATATGCTTCTTCCACCATCAACGATTATATTTTGTCCAGTCATATAACTAGATGCATCAGAGCACAAATACATTATTGTTCCAATATATTCTTCTTTATTTGCCATTCTGTTCAAAGGAATTAATTTTTTAATTTTTTTTTGAAAAGAATAAGATTGATTGTTTAAAACTGATCCAGGCGAAAGAGCATTTACTCTTATGTTATTATTACACCAATATGTCGCCAAATACTTTGTTAATCCAATTATGCCATGTTTAATAACAGAGTATGATACAGGCTTTTTGTAAATAAATTTTTTATTTTTGTATAAGTTTTGATTTGGAGCAATTATAGATAAATCAGAAGCTATATTCAAAATTATTCCTTTTACTTTTGCTTTTACAATTTCACTACCTATAATTTTACTACACAACATTGCTCCAGTTAATCCAACTTCAATTTCTTTGTTCCAGTTTTTTAAATTAAAATTTTCAAAAAAGTTTTTTTCTTTATTTTTTTTTGAAACTTTAGCGTCTATTGCAGCATTATTTATTAATATATTAATTATAAATTTTTTTTTTTCATATATTTAATTAAATTAAGTAAAGATTTTTCTGAAGTTACGTCTAATTTTTTGGATAATATTATTTGTTTATTATTTTTTTTTTTAATGTTTTTTAATTTTGTATTTAATAATTCTTTATCAATATCAGTCATCAATACATTATGACCCAAATTAACTAATGCTTGAGAATGATATTCACCTAACAATCCAGCAGCACCTGTAACTAAAGAAAATTGTTTCATAAGTTATTTATTAGTATAAAATAAACTTATTACAATATAATTTAAACTTATGATTAATAAGAATCTTGAAAAAGATAAACAGGGTAACACATATTTATCAGAAATCTATTCTGAAATTAGAAGACCAGTAACTCCTTACCCACTTCATCTTGCCAAAGAAATTTTAAAAAGAAATAAATTGGAAAAAAAATTAAATTTACTTGAAGTTGGTTGTGGGAGAGGTGATTTACTAAAAGCATTTAATAACCTTGGCCATATTGTAGAAGGTGCAGACTTATCAAGTGAAAGTCAAAAAATATTAAAACCGATAAAAGTTCATCATCAAAACTTAGAATATGAAAAGATAATCAATAGAGAAGAATATTATGATATCATTGTATCAAAATCTTTAATTGAACATCTTAGATCTCCTCTAAAATTTGTAAAAAATTGTAAAGACTTATTAAAAAAAAAAGACGGAGTTTTTGTATTAATGACACCTTCATGGTATCATCATAAATTTGGCCCCTTTTATTTAGACTTCACACATGTAACACCATTCACTCTGCAATCTCTTAGAGATCTTGGATTGTTAGCAGGTTTTAAAGATGTAAAAGTAAATTATTTTTATCAATTACCATTTACTTGGAAAAATAAAAAACTTGAAATTGTCCCAAAATTAATTTCTTTCTTAAAATTACCTTACATGCCAATGTATGAACAGCTCACTTACATAAAGTTTCCCGAAAAAATAAACACTTTAATAAGATTTTCACGGGAAGTGATGTTATATGCTGAGATGAGAAAATAGAACAATGAATAATAAAGACATATTTAAAGCTTATAATCTTTTAATAGAGTCTGACAATACTGACCGAATAGAAAAAATATTAATTCGGTACGAACTTTATAAAAAAACCATTAATGTAGCAGGTGACATTTTTGAATGTGGAGTATTTAAAGGTACAAGCTTAATTTTTTGGTTAAAACTACTAAATATTTTCGAGCCAACTTCACTAAAAAAAGTTATTGGTTTCGATACTTTTGGTGACTTTCCAAATTCGACACTAAAATTTGAAAAAAAATCAGTTAGAAAATTTCATAAAGAATCAAAGTTTACAAAAAAAAATATTTACTTTGATGTTAAAAAAAAAATCAAAGAAGCAAAACTTGGTAATAGATCTCAACTAATTAAAGGCGATATAATTAAAACTTCTAAAAATTATGTCAAAAATCATAAAGGTTTTAGAATTTCTTTATTACACATTGATCTAGATACATACAATGGAACCAAACATGCTTTAGAAAATTTTTTTCCTCTAGTTTCTAAGGGAGGAATTGTAGTTTTTGATGAGTATGGAAGTAGAGGTTGGGGGGAAAGTGATGCGGTTGATGAATATTTTCAAGAAAAGAAATATAAAATCATTAAAACTGAGTTTGGAAAAAAACCTACAGCATATATTGTTAAATAAATGAAAAATATTTTGATAGTTGGGTTGGGCTCAATTGGTCAAAGACACTATAGAAATTTAAAAAAAATAGATAAAAAATTAAACTTTTTTGCAATAAGAAAAAAATTTAGATCTCCAAAATTAGATAAAAGGAATCAAGTAATAGACTCGAAATTAAATTGTAAAGATTTAAAAATTAGTTTGATAAATCAAAATCAAATTCATCAAAAAAATATTGACTTGGCATTTATTACAAACCCAACAAGCTTACATGTAGAAACAGCAAACTACTTAGTAAAAAAAAATTGTAATATCTTTATTGAAAAACCACTCTCCAACTCAATGAAGGGTGTAGCTGTTTTAAACAAGATGATAATAAAAAGAAAAATAAATTGTGAAATTGGTTTTCAGACTAGATATGATCCACTTTTGAGTGAATTAAAAAAAATTATTAATTCAAAAAAATTTGGAAAAATTGTAAATGTAAATATAAATCACAATTCATATTTGCCATATCATCATAAATACGAAAACTATAAAATAAGTTATGCTGCAAAAAAAGAACTTGGTGGTGGTGTTTTGTTGTGTTTTTCTCATGAAATGGATTATGCTTTCTTTCTTTTTGGTAAACCAAAAAAAATATTCCCAAATTTTATTAACAACGGTTCTGCCTTAAAAATTAATGTTGAAACAGCAGTAGGATTTAGCTTGGAGTTTAATAAAAATGTTAACGTAAATTTTTCCCTTGATTTTTTAAGAAAAAAACAAGAAAGAGTTTGTGAAATTCAATTTGAAAGAGCGAACATAACTTGGGATTTGGATAAAAAAAAAATATTTAAAGATGGTTTAGTTCATAAAAAAACTCCTAATCTTACACGAGATAATTTATTTGAAATAATGTTAAGTAAAGTTATACATAATTTTAGAAAACAAAAAAATTCAAAAAATACTTTTGAAAATGCTATGAATAACTTAATTCTTATATTGAAAATAAAAGAGTCACTAAAGAAAAAAAAAATTATTAATTTAAATAAACTTTTTAATAAATCTTAAATTATAATAAGCTTCAACTATTGAATTTTTTTCCCTAAATGTTTCTAAAGTAACATTGGTAATTTCTTTATTCTTTCTAATTAATTTAAAAATTTTTTTAAAATTAATTAAGCCTGTTCCAAGAGAGACGTTTTTTCCTTTTTTGTCTCTATCTTTAATGTGAATATGATCTACATGATGTTTAATTTGATGATAATACTTTATAAGATCATAACCTGAATTAAATATATTTCCTGTATCAAATGTAAAGCCTAATTTTTTTGTATTAATTTTTCTGAATAATTCATTTATTCTTTTTGGATCAGGGTTTGCTTCAATGGATATTGTTGTAAAACTATCTGTGCTCTTTATGATTTTTTTTAAAAACAACGCTAAAAATTCTAAATTATTGAAATACTTATTTGCTATTGGGATTATTAATTTTTTCTTTTTAAACTTTTTATCAAGTTTATTAAATATATTTTCATAATATTTAAAAATGTTTTCTGAAAATAAATTTGCTTTTATTGAATAGTTGTCACACAAAATTATTTCATCATTTTTACTTAATTGAAAATTATTTTTTTTTATAAAATTTAAATTTTTAATATTCAAAAACTTATTATTAAAAGAACTGTCTATTAAAAATCCTTCAATATATGAATAACCAATAAATTTTGAAACGATATATTCTTTCTTCCAATCTTTTGGAAAATTTTGAAGTTTCTTAGAATCTGTTAATCTGCCTTGAACAATTCCTATATTCATTTTAACAAATCTTTTTTTTCATCAATATCTAAAATTTCTTTTGTAATAAATGGATAAATTTTTCCAAAAAGTTTTTTTTTTGAATTAAGAAAATAAGATGGTTTTAAAATATCTATATATCCATTCGGAAGATAACTTTGAAAAAAGCTTTGCCTTGGATAACTGTGATATTCAAATTTATATTTATCATCAAAATATCCCATCAGGGTTTTTTTTTTTATATAAAACATTTTTTGTGGTGGTTGGTTAAATCTTGATACAGATCTCATTGAGTCATATCTATTAAAATTTTTCATAAATTTTTTTATCCCTAAATCAACGATCTTGTAATCTCTCATTGGAGTTGTTGGTCTTAACAAAACAAAAAAAAATGAGTTCTGATCATATCTTTTAATAAAATACCTTGCGGCATGTCTCATAAAATCAATATCTAGAGATTTATCTGAACTATACTTTTTTGGTCTCAAATAAGGTACTTTAGCACCATATTTAATAGCAATTTTTTTATATTTTTTGGAGTCTGTTGATACAATAACTTCATCTATCAACTTAGATTTTAAAGCTACCCTGATACTGTAATATAATAATGGCCTACCTTTAAATGGAATTATATTTTTACCTTTAATACTTTTTGATCCTTTTCTAGCAGGAATAATGGCAATTATTTTTTTTTCAATTTTTTTCAAATTACTTAAGTTTAACTAAATAAATATAAAAGTTTTATAATTTTTTTTGCAATATCTTAAAAATTTTTTTCAGTGCATAAATCAAGCCAATTGAGCTATTAGTACTGGTCAGCTACACGCATTACTGCGCTTCCACATCCAGCCTATCAACGTGGTGGTCTACCACGGCTCTATAGGAAGAACTAGTTTTGAGGTGAGTTTCCCGCTTAGATGCTTTCAGCAGTTATCTCTTCCATACTTAGCTACCCTGCACTGCGGCTGGCGCCACAACAGGTCCACCAGTGGTATGTTCAACCCGGTCCTCTCGTACTAGGGTCAACTCCTCTCAATTCTTCTACACGCATAGCAGATAGGGACCGAACTGTCTCACGACGTTCTGAACCCAGCTCACGTACCACTTTAATTGGCGAACAGCCAAACCCTTGGGACCTGCTCCAGCCCCAGGATGTGATGAGCCGACATCGAGGTGCCAAACACTGCCGTCGATATGAGCTCTTGGGCAGTATCAGCCTGTTATCCCCGGCGTACCTTTTATCCGTTGAGCGATGCCCCTTCCACTCAGAAGCACCGGATCACTATGACCGACTTTCGTCTCTGCTCGACTTGTCAGTCTCACAGTCAGGCAGGCTTATGCCATTGCACTCTACGAACGATTTCTGACCGTTCTGAGCCTACCTTCGCACGCCTCCGTTACTATTTGGGAGGCGACCGCCCCAGTCAAACTACCCACCATACAATGTCTCGCTGCCGGATGACGGCTAGCGGTTAGATGTCAAGAAAAACAAAAGAGGTATTTCACTGGTGACTCCACAAAAGCTGACGCCTTTGCTTCAAAGTCTCCCTCCTATGCTAAATATGTTTTTCCTAACACCAATGTAAAGTTGCAGTAAAGGTGCACGGGGTCTTTCCGTCTAACTACGCGAACTCCGCATCTTCACGGAGAATTCAATTTCACTGAGTTGATGTTGGAGACAGCGGAGAAATCGTTACGCCATTCATGCAGGTCGGAACTTACCCGACAAGGAATTTCGCTACCTTAGGACCGTTATAGTTACGGCCGCCGTTTACTGGGGCTTCAGAAGTTAGCTTGCACCAACCGCATTAACCTTCCAGCACCGGGCAGGCGTCAGACCCTATACATCCACTTACGTGTTAGCAGAGCCCTGTGTTTTTGATAAACAGTCGCTTCTCCCTGGCTTGTGCCACCCTTCCATAGTTGCCTACAAAAGGGTCTTCCTTATCCCGAAGTTACGGAAGCATTTTGCCGAGTTCCTTCAACATCATTCTCTCAAGCGCCTAAATATACTCTATTAATCTACCTGTGTCGGTTTCGGGTACGGTCTTCATGATGGAGCTATTTCTTGGGACCTCTTCGCGGCAAGTTCAATCCATTAAGAACTCACAACTTACGAAATCCGTCACTACCATCAGGTCAAGGAATATTAACCTTGTTTCCATCGACTACGGCTTTCGCCCTCGCCTTAGGTGCCGACTAACTCTACGCGGATTAACCTTGCATAGAAACCCTTAGATTTTCGGCGACGAAGTTTTTCACTTCGTTTATCGTTACTTATGTCAGCATTCGCACTTCTGATACCTCCAGGATCCCTCACGGGTATCCCTTCGCAGGCTTACAGAACGTTCCGCTACCCCTTACAAAGTTCGAAAACTTTGCAAAGCCACAGATTCGGTACATGATTTTAGCCCCGTTACATCTTCGGCGCAGAAACTCTATTAGACCGGTGAGCTGTTACGCTATCTTTAAAGGATGGCTGCTTCTAAGCCAACCTCCCGGCTGTTAAGGAATTTCCACATCCTTTCACACTTAATCATGATTTTGGGACCTTATCTGGTGGTCTGGGCTCTTTCCCTCTCGACCATGGACCTTAGCACCCACAGTCTGTCTGCCGAAGAACAATGTCTAGCATTCGGAGTTTTATTAGGTTTGGTAAGAATCTCTTCCCCCTAGCCCATTTAGTGCTCTACCTCTAAACATCTATTTATTCGACGCACTACCTAAATAGTTTTCGCGGAAAACCAGCTATCTACGAATTTGGTTGGCCTTTCACCCCTTACCACAAGTCATCCAAAGACTTTTCAACGTCAACTGGTTCGGTCCTCCGGTTGGTGTTACCCAACTTTCAACCTGCTCATGGTAAGCTCATTCGTTTTCGGGTCTAATTCATTAAACTAATCGCCCTATTAAGACTTGCTTTCGCTGCGCCTACACCTAGATGGCTTAAGCTTGCTTAATAAATTAAGTCACTGACCCATTATACAAAAGGTACGCCCTCACCCTAAAAAGGGCTCGGACTGATTGTAGGCATGCAGTTTCAGGTTCTATTTCACTCCCCTAATAGGGGTTCTTTTCACCTTTCCCTCACGGTACTAGTTCACTATCGGTCACTGAAGAGTATTTAGGCTTAGAGGGTGGTCCCCCTATATTCGAGCAGGATTTCTCGTGTCCCGCTTTACTCAAGAATTTTGTTAGACATTACTCATACGGGACTATCACCCTCTATGGTTAGCATTTCCAAACTATTCAAATTTTTCTAACAAAACTACTGGCCTACTCCGCGTTCGCTCGCCACTACTAACGGAATCTCAATTGATTTCTTTTCCTCTGGTTACTTAGATGTTTCAGTTCTCCAGGTTGTCTCTTTAAACCTATGTATTCAGTTTAAAGTACCACATAAAGTGGTGGGTTTCCCCATTCGGAAATTTTCGGATCAAAGCTTACATACAGCTCCCCGAAACTTATCGCAGTATATCACGTCCTTCATCGGCTTTCAGTGCCAAGGCATCCACTACACGCCCTTAAACGCTTGATTTATGCACAGAAAAAAATTCTTTTAACAGAAAATTTATCTATGTTGTGATCAAATTTTTATTTTGAACATTAAATAATAACTTTTAATGTTCGGATATAGATATTGATATAAATTATTTTTATTTACAGTTTTAATAACTAAATGTTTCCTGGTGGAGGATACAGGGATCGAACCTGCTACCTCCTGAATGCAAATCAGGCGCTCTCCCAGATGAGCTAATCCCCCATTTAGGTTTTTGGTGGGCCGAGAAAGACTCGAACTTTCGACCCCACCCTTATCAAGGGTGTGCTCTAACCAACTGAGCTACCGGCCCTACAAGAAGGAAACATTACTTTAAGAAGAGAAATGAGGACGGTCAACATTACCGTGTATATTATTTAGAGTGAAATTTTACTTTCACTCATCCTTAGAAAGGAGGTAATCCAGCCGCAGGTTCCCCTACGGCTACCTTGTTACGACTTCACCCCAGTCGCTGACTATACCGTGGTCAAGGGTTTAAAACCTTGCCTTAAGGTAGAACCAACTCCCATGGTGTGACGGGCGGTGTGTACAAGACCCGGGAACGCATTCACCGTGGCACGCTGATCCACGATTACTAGTAATTCCAGCTTCATGCACTCGAGTTGCAGAGTGCAATCCGAACTGAGGCATCTTTTCGGGATTTGCTTAACGTTGCCGTTTTGCTTCCTGTTGTAGATGCCATTGTAGCACGTGTGTAGCCCAACACGTAAGGGCCATGAGGACTTGACGTCATCCCCACCTTCCTCCAGCTTATCACTGGCAGTTCTTTCAGAGTGCCCAACTTAATGATGGCAACTAAAAGTGAGGGTTGCGCTCGTTGCGGGACTTAACCCAACATCTCACGACACGAGCTGACGACAGCCATGCAGCACCTGTGTTTCGTCCGGCCGAACCGAAAACTCTAATCTCTTAGAGTCGCGACGAACATGTCAAGTGTTGGTAAGGTTCTGCGCGTATCTTCGAATTAAACCACATGCTCCACTACTTGTGCGGGTCCCCGTCAATTCATTTGAGTTTTAACCTTGCGGTCGTACTCCCCAGGCGGTGTGTTTATCGGTTTCCCTGCGACACTGAAAATAAATTTCCAACGTCTAACACACATCGTTTACGGCATGGACTACGAGGGTATCTAATCCTCTTCGCTACCCATGCTTTCGTTCCTCAGTGTCAGTAATGATCCAGAAAGCTGCCTTCGCAATTGGTATTCTTTCTAATATCTACGAATTTCACCTCTACACTAGAAATTCTGCTTTCCTCTATCATACTCTAGCTGAAAAGTTTTGATGGCAGTTCCAGAGTTAAGCTCTGGGATTTCACCACCAACTTTTTCAACCACCTACGAACTCTTTAAGCCCAGTAATTCCGAACTACGCTAGGTCCCTTCGTATTACCGCGGCTGCTGGCACGAAGTTAGCCGGACCTTCTTATTCGGGTACAGTCATTTTCTTCCCCGACGAAAGAGCTTTACAACCCAAAGGCCTTCTTCACTCACGCGGCATCGCTGCATCAGAGTTTCCTCCATTGTGCAAGATTCCCCACTGCTGCCTCCCGTAGGAGTTTGGGCCGTGTCTCAGTCCCAATGTGGCTGATCATCCTCTCAAATCAGCTATTGATCATAGTCTTGGTAGGCCATTACCCTACCAACAAACTAATCAAGTGCGGGCTCATCCAATGGTGCATAAAGCTTTCTCCGTAAAGACTTATCCGGTATTAGCACAAGTTTCCTCGTGTTATTCCAGGCCAAAGGGTAGATACCCACATGTTACTCACCCGTCTGCCACTAAGTATTGCTACTTCGTTCGACTTGCATGTGTTAGGCGTGCCGCCAGCGTACGTTCTGAGCCATGATCAAACTCTCAAGTTAAAAAACGGCGCACACTAGCTTCATATATAAATTGTAAGAATACAATCCATACGATTTTGAAGTGTGTACGACAAATTTTGGTAACCTTAACCGTCCACACTTCTCTTCTTAAATTTTTACTTTTTAAATAGCTAATTGAGTCTAAAACGCCCAATAATCCTCACTAATCTATTGAGTAAACAATAATTTTACTGAGAAAGTGTGCTGCTTATAAGCTAAAATAAAAGTAAATCAAGCATTTAGCATTTAAATAAATGCTCAAATATATCAATAAATACTAGGTTTTTTTTGATTTTTAGTCATTACTAAATTAATAATTCAAAGTTCAAGATGATATTTAGTTCAAATAAAATAATAAAAATAATAAAAAAAAACATTGAGATTGCTTTTCTTTTCTTGCTGTTGTTAATTACGATTTCAAGCACCAGTATTTATAACGAAAAAAAATTATTAATAGATGAAAACTACAAAAATTTAATAAATAATATTTATTTCCAAAAAAGTATTAACCAAATTTTTGACAATCTAGTTCCAAGATATAAAAATATTGATCACAAAATTTCTAATGGTGAAACCTTTGATAAAATTTTGAATAATTATTCAATACCAAATGAAGAAATTAATCAGATCAAAAAAAAATTAAATTCGGATTATAATATAAATAATCTTCAGCCAAATCTTGAAATAAAAATTACTATTGACCAATCAAATAATAAAAAAATTACTTCTTTTTTATTTCCAGTTTCTAGAACAGAAAAAATTCAATTAACAAGAAATCTAGATAATAACCTTTTTGAAAAAAAAACAATTATTACAAATTTAAATAAAAAAATTGTTTTTAAGGAAGGGAAAATTACACAAAGTTTATATAAAACAGCTATTAATTTGAAAGTTCAGCCAAATTTGATTATTGAGTTTGCAAGAATTTATGGATTCCAAGTTGATTTTCAAAGAGATATTAGAAAAAATGATAATTTTCAAATCATGTATGAAGTGTTTGAAGATGATGATGGTAAAATATTTGAAACAGGTAATATAATTTTTGCAGATCTAAGGCTAAGTGGAAAAAATAATGCATTATATTATTTTGAAAAAAAAGGAAGTGAAGGACACTATGATGAAAATGGTAAGAGTGTTGAAAAAGCATTGATGAAAACTCCTATTAATGGTGCAAGACTTTCTTCTGCTTTTGGCATGAGAAAACATCCTATAGATGGTTTTAATAAAATGCATAGAGGAACTGACTTTGCAGCCCCAATGGGCACTCCTATTATGGCATCTGGAAGTGGACTGATAACTAGAGCAAGATGGTGTGGTGGTGGTGGGAATTGTATTAAAATAAAACATAATTCAACTTATGAAACTATTTATGCTCATATGAAAAATTTTGCTAGAGGAATAAAAGAGGGAATAAGAGTAAAACAGGGTCAGATAATTGGTTATGTCGGGTCGACTGGAAAATCTACAGGTCCACATCTACACTATGAGGTAGTTGTAAATGGAAAAAAAGTTAACTCTCAAAAATTAAAGTTGCCTTCTGGCAAAACTCTTAAAGGAAAAGAAAGAGAAATATTTGAGGTAGAAAAAATTAAATTAGATGTTTTAAAATCAGAATTAATTATTGGATAAAATTAACTAGCAGCGACTTTCTTTTCAACCACTTTTTTATCTACACTTTTTACAACTTTTTTAACTTCAGGTTCAGTTACTTCTTTTTTAACCGTTTCAGCTTCAGTTTTAATAGTTTCTTCAACCTTTTTGTCTGAACCCGCTGGCTTAATAATTGCAGTTGCAGATGAATTTACTCTAGCCATTCTAAGGCTTTCTTGCTCGTTTTGGACTCTTGTAAAGTGATCCGCATGTTGAAAATAATTTTCAGATAAAATTTTATCTTCATTAGCTAAAGCCTCTCTCGCTAAATCATTGTATTTTTCAATAAGTTTAACGGCATTATGATTATTTCTACCTGGAACTTTTCTTTGAAAATTATCATTATTAGAAAATTTTGACCCTTCATTATTGCTTCTAAATGGAGGTCTTCTATTATTATTGCTTCTAAATGGAGGTCTTCTATTGTTATTACTGTTATTACTTCTAAATGTTACCATAATATTTTCAATTTAAATTTTAGTGCTGATTATACAGCGATCATTGTTGCCATAATCTTTTATGGCTTTGTTAACGTAAAAACCTTCTTCTTTTAATATTTTTATAACTTTATTTTTTTGATTAAAACCAATCTCTAAAATAAATTTACCATTTTTCTTAATCAGATTATTTGTCTTATTGATTACTTTTCTGATTTTTGAAAAACCATCAAACCCACCACTTAAAGCTAACTTTGGCTCAAAATTAACTACATCTTTTTCCAAATATTTTAAACTTAACTGTTCAATATATGGAGGGTTCGAAACAATGACATCATATTTGCCATTATTAAAATTGTCAACACTTGAGTGAAAAAACTTTACTCGATTAGTTAAGTTTAGTTGTTTTGCGTTAAATTTGCTTACATTTATACTTTTTTTAGAAATATCTATTCCAGTTCCATAAAAATTAGATCTCTCTTTTAATATAGATAAAAGAATGCATCCAGATCCAGTTCCAATATCAAGAATTTGTAGTTGATCATCTTTTGAATAAATTTTTAAAACCTGTTCTATTATTAGTTCACTATCAGGTCTTGGAATTAGCACATCTTTATTGACAAAAAATTCATCTTTCCAAAACTCTTTTTTATTTATTAAATAAGCAATTGGTTCACCTTTTTTTCTTCTATCAATTAAATTTTTAAATTTTCCTAATTGCTCTGAGTTCAAAACTTCTTTAGGATTTAAAATAATATGCTTTTTATCTCTTTTAATCGAGTTGGATAATAATATCTCACTATCAAGTTGAGGATTAGCTATCTTATTTTTTTGCAGGATTTTGATCCCTTCATTCAGAATGTTTTCTATATTCATTTTAATTAAGATTGCTCAATTTTTCTTCTTGTGCTTGCAGCGTTAAGCTTTCTACCATTTCATCAAAGGCTTCACCTTCTAAAAAAGCTTCAAGTTTGTGTAAGGTTAGATTAATACGATGGTCTGTTACTCTTCCTTGTGGAAAATTATATGTTCTAATTCTTTCAGAGCGGTCTCCAGTTCCTATTTTGCTTTTTCTATCCTCTGATCTTTCCCCTTCTATTCTTGATCTTTCTAATTCATAAAGTCTTGATCTTAAAATTAACATCCCTTTTGCTTTATTTTTGTGTTGTGATTTTTGATCTTGTTGAGATACAGATAATCCTGTTGGAATATGAGTAATCCTCACAGCACTATCAGTTGTATTAACAGATTGTCCACCTGGACCACCAGCTCTAAACACATCAATTCTTAAGTCTGAATCATTTATTTTTATATCAACCTCTTCTGCTTCTGGTAGTACGGCCACAGTTGCTGCAGAAGTGTGAACTCTCCCTTGAGTTTCTGTATCTGGAACTCTTTGAACGCGATGAACTCCACTTTCATACTTTAATGTTGAATAAATATTTTTCCCCCTAATTGATGCAATAACTTCTTTCAGCCCCCCCGCCTCACTCTGAGACATACTTATTAATTCTAATTCCCATTTTTTTTGATGACTAACTTTTTCATACATCTTAAAGAGATCCGCAGCAAATAAACTTGCCTCCAATCCTCCTGTGCCTGCTCTAATTTCTATAATTGCATTTTTTTTATCTGCTTCATCTTTTGGTAATAAAAATAGTTTTAATTTTTTTTCTATAGTTTCGTTTTCTAATTTTAAATCTTTTAATTCTACTTCAGCCATTTCTTTAAACTCATTATCACTACTAGAATCGCTTAATATTTTTTCTAGATCTTTTTTTTCTCCCTCATAAGAAAAATATTTTCTAGCATCATCAATTACCTCGTTTAAATCCGAGTATTCTTTTGATTTTTCAGCAAAAAGTTTTTTATCCACTTCACCTGATGATAATTCTTTCTCTAAAACAGAATGCTTAGATATTAAATCTTCAATAGTTTTTAGAGGTATCATTGTATTTATAATTTTTTATCAAGTTCAGCAGCTTTTTTTTCAACTTCACTTACAACTCTTGATATTATATCTTCTGATAAAACTTTTTCACTTTGAATGCCAGATAAATAAAGCATATTATTACCCTTACCGCCTCCAGTAATTCCTATATCTGTCATCGCTGCTTCTCCAGGTCCATTAACTACACAGCCAATAATCGATAATGTTAAAGGGGTTTTGATGTGAGAAAGTTTATCTTCTAATATTTTTACCGTATCAATTACTTGGAATGCTTGTCTTGCACATGATGGACAAGATATAATTTTTACACCTCTATTTCTTAAATTAAGTGACTTTAATATTTCATTACCAATTTTAATTTCTTTAACAGGATCATCAGACAAAGAAATTCTTATAGTATCACCTATTCCATCCATTAAAAGTGAGCCAAGACCTATTGATGACTTAACACTACCCGATACAAAACCTCCAGCTTCTGTGATCCCTAGGTGTAATGGATAATCTGTAACTTTTGATAGTTGACGATACGCTGCAATAGATAAAAATATATCTGAAGATTTTACACTTATCTTAAAATTAAAAAAATCTTGATCTTCTAAAATCTTAATATTCCTTTGTGCGCTTTCAACTAAAGCTTCTGGGCATGGCTCTTTATATTTTTCTAAAATATCTTTTTCAAGAGAGCCAGCGTTAACACCTATTCTAATAGAACAATCATTATTTTTAGCAGCACTAAGTACATCGTGTATTTTTAATTTATCACCAATATTTCCTGGATTAATTCTTAAACATTTTGCTCCATTTTCAGCTGCCTCTATTGCTCTTTTATAATGAAAATGAATATCAGCAATTATTGGAACAGATACATGTTTTGTAATTTCTTTAAGAGCTAATGAAGACTCTTCATCTGGGCAAGAAACTCTAACCAAATCTGCACCCTCTTCATGAATATCATTAATTTGTTTTATTGTGGCCTGAATATCGGTTGTTAAGGTATTGGTCATTGATTGAACAGAAATAGGATTGTCACCACCTATTTTTACATCACCAACATTTATTACTTTTGTTTTTTTTCTATGAATGTCTCTAAATGGTCTTAAGCTCATAAGTTAATCTAACTTAAATTCTTTGTGAAGCACTGCTACTGCTTTTTTTATCTGTTTATTTGAAATTAAAACTGAAATTTTAATTTCAGAAGTTGAAATAACCATTATGTTAATCTTTTTTGAAGCCAAAGCTTGGAACATTCTATAGGTAATTCCTGGTGTTGTAATCATACCCACACCAATAATAGATACTTTTGAAACATTATTGTCATACGTAAGTTTTCTAAATGAAATTCTTTTATTTTGTTTAATTATTTTTTCTGTTTTTTTTACATCCTCAGATTTAATTGTAAAAGTTAAGTCTGTTTCTTTTCCATTTAAAGAAATATTTTGAACTACCATATCAACATTAATTTGATTAAGTGATAATGGTTTAAAAACAGCAGCTGCTACTCCTGGTCTGTCC
Organism: Candidatus Pelagibacter sp. PS_17; assembly: GCF_059417945.1. NCBI lineage: Bacteria > Pseudomonadati > Pseudomonadota > Alphaproteobacteria > Candidatus Pelagibacterales > Candidatus Pelagibacteraceae > Candidatus Pelagibacter > Candidatus Pelagibacter sp. PS_17. The sequence continues at coordinate 111,518 of NZ_CM182073.1, read as the reverse complement.
TTAACACCTACAATCGTAACTTTAGAATCATTTTTTGTAGAAGTAATTCCAGTTATTATTTGATTACTGAAGGTTTTTTTTGTACCAGTTATTAATGTGCCTTTCTTTTTTTGAAATGAAGATTTAACTGAAAAATTAATATTATTTAGTTTTGCATCTTGCACAGATGTAGGTTGCATAACCTTTGCGCCTAATGATGCCATCTCTAACATTTCATCGTAGGAAATTTTATGAATTTTCTTGGCTTTAGAATGATTTCTTGGATCTGTAGTATAAACACCATCTACATCAGTGTAGATATCACACGCATCAGTATTAAAAAATTTTGCAAGCATTATTGCTGATGCATCAGTTCCACCTCTGCCCAGTGTTGTAAGTCTATTTTCTGAGTTAATGCCTTGAAAACCAGTTATGATAGGTATTCCACCTGATTTCATGAAACTAAGTATTTTTCCTTTATTGATTTTGCTAATTCTTGAAGAGCTATAAGGTCCTTCTGTAATAATTGGTAGCTGCCAAGACATCCATGATCTAGCTTTAAAACCAAGGTGTTTTAATCTACCAGCAATTAATGCACAAGTTGCTTGCTCTCCTGTTGCTAACAAAACATCATATTCTGCTGCATCAAAGGTATTACTTAATTCTTTTGTTTTTTTTATTAATTCATTGGTTGTGCCACTCATTGCAGATGAAACCACAATGACACCCATTTTCTTCTTTTTGTAAGAGGAAATAATTTTTGCTACGCTCTTTATTCTATCTATACTTCCAACGGAGGTTCCACCGAACTTTAATACAACAGTTTTCATTGATAATTTTGTAATTTATATTTGATAAAATACATCTTAATTGTTATGTCCACAAGTTATCTATTATGAATTCAATAAATAAAAAAGAAATTGACAAATTTTCCAAAATTGCTGAAGAATGGTGGGATCCTAATGGTAAATTCAAACCATTGCATAATTTTAATCCAATAAGAATTAGATATATAAAAGAAAATATTATCAAAGATTTTAAAATTAGATCATCTGATAAGCCGTTAAAAAATATTAAATTACTTGATATTGGTTGTGGTGGAGGGTTATTATCTGAACCAATGTGCAGACTAGGAGCAAGTGTTGTTGGCATTGATGCATCAAAGAAAAATATTGAAGTTGCAAAATTTCATGCAAAAAAAAATAAACTTAAGATTGACTATAAAGTTGCATCTCCAGAGATGTTAAAAGATAAAAAAAAATTTGATGTAATTTTGAACATGGAAATAGTTGAACATGTTAATGATATAGACTTTTTTATTAAAGAAAGTTCAAAATTATTGAAAAAAAATGGAATAATGTTTATCGCAACCCTTAACAAAACATTAAAATCTTATGTATTTGCAATAGTGGGTGCTGAATATATTTTAAAATGGCTTCCAATTGGAACACATGATTGGGAAAAATTTGTTAAACCAAGTGAGCTAATAGATATAAGTAAAAAAAACAATCTATCTCTTAAAAAATTAGATGGAATGAATTTTAATATATTAGATAATAGCTGGAAAGTAACAAATGATACTTCTGTTAATTATATTACAAAATTTATAAAAAATTAGTTCGTAGTATCTTTTATCCAAGGCAGTATTTCTGCTTTTATACCCTCTTCCTTTAATTCGTTAAGATCTTTTTTTGTTGCGGTACCATAAATACCTTTAGCTTTTTTTTTGTCTTTATAATGTAGAGACCTTGCCTCATAAGCAAAATTTTCTCCCACATATTCAAAATTTTTTTTTATAAATTCTTGATATTTATAAATTGTTTTTTTTATTTCTTTATATTTTTCACTGGATGAATCAATCTCTGTTAAAATATTTTTTGAAGTACTCACATTAGGAGACATCAAGCCCTTTCCAACATTTAAAGAATTACAAAAATGACAATTTAAGAATTTTTTCTTTTTAAGTTTTTCATATTCCTTAGACGATGAAAACCAACTATCAAAAGTAGTTTCACAATCTTTACATATGAGCTTGTATTTGATCATGGTTTATAGTTAATAATTAATAAAGTTAATTCAATATCAAATTAGCTTCTATAATCAGCATTAATCTCAATATATTTTTTTGTTAAATCCATTGTGTAAGCAGTAAAACTTTTTGATCCCATATTTAAATTTACTGAAATATCTATTGATTGACTTTTCATATAGTTAGCCACTTCATTTTCTTTGTAATATTTAAAAATTTGTCCTTTTTCTATAATCTTAATACCACCAAAGTTTATTGCTAATTTTTTTAAATCTATTTTCACTCCAGATTTTCCTATGGCCATTATTATTCTACCCCAATTTGGATCTTCTCCTGCGATGGCTGTTTTAACAAGATTTGAATTCGCAATAGAAAAAGCTATTACTCTTGCTTCTTTCTCACTTTTTGATTTAGCTATATTGATTGTAATAAATTTAGTAGCTCCTTCACCATCCTTAACCACTCTTTTTGACAAATTTAATAATACTGAATGCAGTGCTTTATCAAAACTAAATATCTTTTTATCATTAATATTATTAATGATTGGGTTTTTTACTTTTCCTGTTGAAAAAATAGAAACCATATCATTTGTACTAGTATCGCCATCACAACTGATTGCATTAAAGGTTGTATTAATATTTTTCTTTAATAGTTTTTTTAAAACATCGTTTGAAAGATCTGCATCAGTGAAAACGTAACCTAATGTGGTCGCCATGTTTGGAAAAATCATTCCTGATCCTTTGGCAATTCCATAGATCTTAACTTTTTTATTTCCTATTTTGCATTCCTCCATGGTAATTTTTGGCTGTAGGTCTGTTGTCATTATGCCTAATGCAGCTTTCATCCAGGTAAATTTATTTTGTGTATATTTAATTTTTTTGATTAATTCTGGAATATTCTTTTTAATTTTTTCAGTTGGATATTTTTCTCCAATTGTTCCTGTGCATCCAAAAAGAACTTGATTTGATGATATCTTCTTTGGAAAATCTTCATCTTCAGTTTGTTTTTTTGTTAATTGTAATGCTGCTTCTTCTGCTATTTCTTTTAAACCTTGGTAACCATCTGATCCTGTAAATGCATTAGCATTTCTAGTATTAATAATCAGAGAGCTTATTTTTTTACTTTTAATATTTAAATTCCACTTAATGTTCTCTGAAACTATTTTTGATTGTGTATAAACAGACGCATAGTTTGCCCCGTCTCTAAAATAAAACATAACCAAATCATCCCTAGGTTTGCTGTATAAATTTGCACAAACTGTGGATATTGAAACTCCATCTAGATGTTCTAAATCTTGAAAGTCACTATTTTTTGACTTTAAATTTAGTGAGTTTATAAAGTTTTTAACGTTTATTGGCATGTGTTTAAAATATTTATTTAATACTTATATTAAAAGTTATAATTAATTATATACCAGAAAATTAAATGCTTAATCCCTTAAATTTTATCACAAAGTTTATTAAATCTAGCAATCAAAAAGAGCTCGATAGAATAAACAAAATAGTTGTAAAAGTTAACTCCTTGGAAGCATCTGTTAAAAACCTTAGTGACGAAGACTTTCCTAAAAAAACTACAGAATTGAAAGATAGACTTAAAAATGGTGAAAATTTAAACACTCTATTGCCTGAAGCTTTTGCACTTGTGAGAGAGGCTTCTAAGAGAACAAGAAATGAGAGGCATCATGATGTTCAAATACTTGGAGGTGTTGTGCTTCACGAGGGCAAAATTGCAGAAATGAGAACTGGTGAAGGTAAAACTTTAACAATAAGTCTTGCAGCTTATTTAAATGCTCTGACAGAAAAAGGAGTGCATATAGTTACTGTAAATGACTATCTTGCAAAAAGAGACTCTCAAGAAATGGGGGAGATATATAAATTTTTAGGATTAACCTTTGGTTTTATAAATAATGACCAAGATGATTTTGAAAGAAAAAAAAATTATAATTTTGATATTACATATGCAACTAATAGTGAATTAGGGTTTGATTATCTTAGAGATAATATGAAATTTTCAAAAGAACAAATGGTTCAAAGAGGACATGTTTATACTATTGTTGATGAAATAGATTCTTGTTTAATTGATGAGGCTAGAACGCCACTTGTAATATCGGGAGCTGCTGAAGACAAAACAGAACAATATCTTGCAATTGACAAACTTATAAAAAGATTATTACCAGAACATTATGAGATTGATGAAAAAGATAAAAATATATTGCTTACGAATGAGGGAATAAATAATGTGGAAAAAATATTCTCTGATGCTGGAATTCTAAAAAATAATAACTTTTATGACCCTGAAAACTTAAGTTTAGTTCATCATGTAAATCAATCTTTAAGAGCTCATCATCTATTTGAAAAAGGAAGAGACTATATTGTTAAAGATGAAACATTAAAAATTATTGACGAACTTACTGGTAGAATATTAGAGGGAAGAAGATTTGGAGATGGCCTACACCAAGCACTTGAAGCCAAAGAAAGAATAGATGTTCAAGCTGAAAATCAAACTCTAGCATCGATAACTTATCAAAATTACTTCAAACTTTATAATAAAATTTCAGGATGTACTGGAACTGCAGCAACTGAATCTCAGGAGTTTTATGAAATATATAATTTAATTGTGGTTATCATTCCTACAAATAAAGAAATGATTAGAAAAGATTGGAATGATCAAATTTTTAGAACTGAAGAAGAAAAAAATAAAGCCATCATTGAAAAAGTTCTAGAGTGTCACAAGCAAGGTCAGCCTATATTGGTTTTCACTTCTAGCATTAATAAATCAGAAATTTATTCAAAATTACTTAATGATGAAAAAATTAAACATGTAGTTTTAAATGCAAAAAATCATGAAAATGAAGCTGAAATCATTGCAAATGCTGGAAAAATGAATTCAGTTATAATCACAACAAGTATCTCGGGTAGAGGTGTTGATATCCAGTTAGGTGGAAAAAAAGGAAGTCAACCTGATGATGAACTTTTAGAAAATAAAAATAAAATAAAATCACTCGGTGGACTATTTGTTATTGGTACAGAAAGAATGGAATCTAGAAGAGTTGATAACCAAGCCAGAGGAAGAGCTGGTAGACAGGGCGATGAAGGAAGTTCAATTTTTTATGTTAGTTTAGAAGATGACTTAATGAGAATTTTTGGTTCAGAATCTATGAATAATATTCTTCAAAAATTAGGCTTAAAAGATGGAGAAAGTATTGATCACCCCTGGATTAATAAAGCACTTGAAAGGGCACAACAAAAAGTTGAGGCTAGAAATTTTGATATAAGAAAAAATTTATTAAAATTTGATGACGTGTTAAATGATCAAAGACATGTAATATTTTCACAAAGAAACGGTGTGATGAATAGTGAAAAAGTTTTTGATTATTCAGATGAATTCTTATCTGAAATTATTAGTCATCTAATCAGCTTAAAAACACAGAAACTATCAACAACTAAAAATAATGAATTTAATAATCAGTTAAAAACTTTACTAGGAAAAAGTGTTGATGATAATGAATTTAAAAATGTTACTGAATTAAAAGATGAAGAGTTCAAAAATAAAATTAATTCTAAATTTTTAGAAGCAAGAAATGAAAGAATTAAAATGTTGGATGAAGAAAAAGCAAAAGAAGTTGAAAAAAGAATTTTTCTTCAGTGTATAGATTTAAACTGGAAGTCACATATTCAATATCTTGAACAACTAAGACAAGTTATTGGCCTAAGATCTTATGGTCAAAGAGATCCATTAGTTGAGTATAAAAAAGAAGCCTTTTTTCTTTTCGAAAACTTATTGAATAAATTGAAAATGGATTTTGTTACAATTTTAATAAATTTAAAAATAGTTCAAGAACCTAGTGAAAGTATTTCAAGACCATTAAAAAAAGAAACATCTAACGATCCAAAATGTTTACTAATAAAAAGAAAAAATGAAAAAATTTCAAGAAATGAGAAATGTGAAGCTACAGGTAAAAAGTTTAAAAACTGTTGTGGGGCCTTATAAAGAAAATATAAAATAGCCCAATAAAACTATTACTCCAAATAAAACTGCTAAATTTAACTTTGATTTAAAGAAGTTTTTAATAAATAAATTAACCTTACTCTCTTTCATGCTGAGTGTACTTAGATCGTCTAGTTGATTTACGAAACCTTTAGATCTTCCAATAGTTAAAAATTTATTTTTTCTATGATTAAAAATTTCTTCTCCACTCATGTTAAAAAATTCATTCAAATTTTTTTCAATCGATTTTCTTACGTTATCTAATATTAGGTCTCTATCTCTGTGGGCACCACCAATTGGCTCTGGAATAATTTCATCAATTACTTTTAGTTCTAAAAGGTCTTTTGAAGACAATTTCATAGCTTTTGCTGCTTCTAAAGTTCTTTTAGGGTCTCTCCATAAAATGGTGGCACAGCCCTCTGGAGATATTACTGAGTAAATTGCATTTTCTAACATGATTACCTTGTTAGATGAAGCAAGTGCTATTGCCCCTCCTGATCCACCTTCTCCAATAACAATTGCAAGAGTTGGGACGTTTAAAGACATGCAGCACTCAATTGATTTTGCAATTGCCTCTGCTTGACCTCTTTCTTCTGCTCCTACACCAGGGTAGGCTCCGGGTGTGTCTATAAAAGAAATTATCGGAATGTTAAATTTATTTGCTAATTTCATTAATCTAATTGTTTTTCTGTAACCTTCAGGTCTCATCATTCCAAAATTTCTTTCAATTCTACTTTCAAGGCTGTCCCCTTTTTCTTGACCAATAACTAAGACAGATTTTTCATCAAATTTTGCAAATCCTGCTAATACGGATTTGTCTTCTCCATAATATCTATCACCTGACAATGGGATAAAATCCTCAAATAAATTATCGATAAAAAATTTTGCTTTAGGTCTGTCTTCATGTCTTGCAACTAGAGTCGTTTGCCAGGGGTCTAAGTTAGAGTAAATCTCTTGTAGCTTATTATCTATCTCTTTTTGAGACTCAGATATTTTTTTGGTATCTACTTCCGAAAGACCATCTTGATTATAAGGGTCTTTAAGTTTGTCTATTTCTATCTCTAAATTTTTAATATCTGTTTCAAAATTTAAATAATTTTTCATATGATTGTTTAATTATTAATTAATTGAGAAAAAAGGCAATAAAATGTTTTAAATAATTTATATTTGACATAATTCTATTAAAGGGTACTCTTAATTGATATCGGGAGAGACTATTAGATAATAGCGCCGAAGGAGCAACCACCCCGGAAACTCTCAGGCAAATGGACCGATAACAAACATAACACTCTGGAAAGAGATTTATCTCGCCGATGGAGCAAAACTCTCAGGCAAAAATACAGATGGGGTAAAATGGGTGCTATGAAAGAACAATATACAAAAATACACAATCTATCAGTTTCTAATAAATTGCTTAACTTCGTTAATGAAGAATTGCTTAAAGATACAAATATTTCTTCTGAAAAATTCTGGGAAGGCTTCGACCAAGTAGTTCATGAGCTAGCCCCAAAAAATAAAGAGCTATTAAAAATAAGAGAAGATTTACAAAAAAAAATAGACGATTGGCATATTGCTAATAAAGGTAATGAAATTAATCTTGAAGAGTATAAAAAATTTTTAAAAGAAATTGATTATTTAAAAGAAGTAGGCCCTGATTTTAAGATCAAAACAAATAATGTTGATGAAGAAATAACTAGTATTGCTGGACCTCAATTAGTAGTTCCAATCATGAATGAAAGGTATGCACTGAATGCAGCTAATGCTAGATGGATGAGTTTATATGACAGTTTATATGGTACAGATGTAATCGATCAATCTGAGGATAGTGCCACTCAAAGATACGATCCTTTAAGAGGAGAAATGGTTATAAAATATGGAAGAGACTTTTTAGAAAAATATTTTCCTCTAGAAAATTTTGAATGGCATAATATTACAGGCTTTAAAATTGATAATGGCTCTTTAACAGTATTAAAAGATAGTAATAAATCATCTTTAAAAAATAAAGATAAATATATTGGTCATAGAGGAGAGGCCAATGATCCATCAGCAATAATTTTAAAAAATAATAATCTTCATATAGAAATAATTATAGACCCAAATGCTTTTAGCGCTCAACAAGATCCTGCTAAAATTAGTGATATTATTGTTGAAGCTGCAGTTTCAACTATTTGTGATAATGAAGATAGTGTTGCTGCAGTAGATGCTGATGACAAAGTTATTTGTTATCGTAATTGGCTTGGACTTATGAAAGGTGATTTGAAATCAACTTTTGAAAAAAATGGAAAGACTTATGAGCGTAAATTAAATCCCGACAGAAGTTATGTTTCTAAAGATGGAAAAGGATTAAAGCTACATGGAAGAAGTTTATTATTGGTAAGGAATGTTGGACACCTTATGACTAACTCAGCAATCACTTTAAAAGATGGTTCTGAAATACCAGAAGGTATTATGGATGCCTTTATAACTTCAGCAGCTTGCCTTCATGATATTAAAAAAAAAGGTAATTCTAGAACTGGTTCCATTTATATTGTTAAACCAAAAATGCATGGCCCTGATGAAACCTCATTTACTGATTTAATTTTTACTAAAGTTGAAGAAGTTTTAGGATTGGAAAAATACACTTGTAAAATTGGAATTATGGATGAAGAGAGAAGAACCTCATCAAATTTAAAAGAGTGTATTAGAACACTGCAAAATAGAGTATTTTTTATTAATACTGGTTTTTTAGATCGTACTGGTGATGAAATGCATACTTCAATGGAAGCTGGTCCTATGATTAAAAAAGGAGACATGAAATCTTCTAAATGGATTGGGGCATATGAAAATAACAATGTAGACATAGGTCTTCAATGTGGTCTTTCTGGTAAGGCTCAAATTGGCAAAGGAATGTGGGCTATGCCGGACAAAATGAAAGAGATGATGGAACAAAAAACTGGGCATCTAAATGCTGGTGCAAATTGTGCTTGGGTTCCCTCACCTACAGCGGCAGCTCTTCATGCTCTTCATTATCATGAAATAAATATTTTTGAGAAACAGAAAGAAATTCAAAAAAGAGAATCTGCAAAACTGGATGATTTGTTAACAATTCCTGTAGCAGACAGACCAAACTGGTCAATGGAAGAAATTAACTCCGAAATTTCCAATTCTGCACAAACTCTTTTAGGGTATGTCGTCAGATGGATAGATCATGGAGTTGGCTGTTCAAAGGTACCTGATATTAATAATGTTGGTTTGATGGAGGATAGAGCCACTTTAAGAATTTCTTCTCAACATATAGCTAATTGGATACATCACGATATTTGTACAAAATCACAAGTTATGGAAGTAATGAAAAAAATGGCAAAAATTGTTGATGATCAAAATAAAAATGATGGTGCCTATACTCGCTCCGGAAGAGGAAGCTACGAAATGATGTCTGAAAATTTTGAGCAATCAATTGCTTTTAAGACAGCTTGTGATTTAATCTTTAAAGGTAAAGAGCAACCTTCGGGTTACACAGAACCGTTATTACATCTAAATCGATTAATAAAGAAATCTAGTCAGAATTAGTTTTAATTCCAGTTCTGTTTTTAAAAGCTGAATATAAAGTTCCATCATCGAGACTTTCTATTTCACCACCAACAGGAAGTCCTTGAGCAAGTTTTGTAACCTTAGTAGAAGTTTTTTTTAAACTATCCTCTATGTAATAAGCAGTAGTTTGACCTTCTACTGTTGCACTTGTTGCTAGTATAACTTCTTCAATATTTTCTCTTGAAACTCTTTCTACTAATGAATTAATCAAAAGATCCTCTTTTCTCTGGCCGGCAGAAGAAATAGTGCCACCAAGAATATGAAAGTAGCCTTTATAGATATTTGAATTTTCAATTGACCATTGATCTGCAATGTCTTCAACTACACATATTTTATTATATTTTTCTTTTGAATTTTCACAATTGTTACAGCCTAATGAATTAGATTTTAAAGTACCACAAGATTGACACCTAATAACATTTTTATAAACTTGTGCCAACGTGTTTGCCATTGGCTTTACAAGTTCATCCCTATTATTAATAAGTTTTAATACAATTCTTTTTGCAGATTTAGGACCTAAGCCAGGAAGTTTAGAAATTAATTTAATTAACTCTTCTATCTCATTAATATTTTGCATATTCTTAAAGTGGCCATTTAAAACCAGGAATACCTAATCCACTTGTAGACTTAGAAATTTCTTCAGATGTCTTAGATTTTAATTCTGATTTTGCATTATTATGGGCAGCCACTATCAAATCTTCGATTATAATTTTATTTTCCTTTAATATTTCGTCTGAAAGATCAATTTTGATCATTTCATTTTCACCATTTAAAGTAACCTTTACAGAATTTGAACCAGACGTTCCTTCTACCTGAATGTTCTTTATTTTTTCTTGGCTCTCTTTCATTTTAGCCTCTAATTCTTTTGCTTTATCTAAAATTTTTGTAAAATCAGTCATTCTTTAATCTTCTTTTCTAGGTTTAACATCAATAAGTTCTGCGTCAGGGAAACTTTTTAAAATATCTTTATAAATTGAGGAGTTCTTTACACTTTCTATCAGTTCTTTTTTTTGATTGATTTCTTCTTCTTTTTTAGATGGCTGTCCTTTAGTTTTGCTTAGACTTATAATCCATCTTTCATTGGTCCATTCAAAAAGTTTTGTTGAAAGATCTTTAATAAAATCTTTATCTAAATCTTCATTAAATGAAATTTCAATTCTTTTGTTCTCAAAACTTACAAGGTTAACATTTTTTTCTAATTCATATTTTAATTTAATCTCTTTTTTAGAAGAGCATGCTTTTAATAGATCATCAAATGAATTTATAAGACTGGTATTTATTTCAATGTTATTATTTTCTTTTTCTTTGATATCTTTTTCCTGAACAATATTTTTCATTTGCCCTATTGTTTCAGATTTATCTTTTATTCCAAAGATATCTTCGTTTGTTTTTTTTGGGGAAAAAGATGTTTGGTTTTCACTTTCAGATAATAGTTTGCTATCTTCTTTATATTTTTCACTTTCCTGTTTAATACTTTTTAAATGAATTAATCTAATTAAGAACATTTCCATTGATAAATGTTGATTAGAAACAATATCAAGCTCCTCAAGTGTTTTAATAGTAAATTGCCAAAATAATATTAGGGTCTCATTGTTAACTTTTTCTGAAAGATCTTTAATTTTATTAAACTCTTCATCATTCAATAAAAAATTATTACCATCCAAATTTAGTGAATCAATATTTTTAAAATAATATAAGAGCTCTAAGAAATCATTAATAAAAATTTTTGGTTCAACACCTTGGTTATATATTTCTCTGTAAGTGTTGAGAACTTCAGTTTCTTTACCTTCAAATATTAATTCAAATAAATCAATTAATTGAGACTTATCAAAATAACCAAATATTTTTTGTGCTGCTGCAAGATCTAATTCTTTGTCTTTATCCAAAGTAAGTAGAGCTCTATCAAGTAACGATAGCGCATCCCTAACTGAACCCTCAGAAATTTTAACAATTAATTTAAGAGCATCATCTGATGCGTTACCATTTTCTTTTTCTTTAATTTTCTTAATAAAATCAAACAACTCTAAAGATTTAATTCTAGATAAATCAAATCTTTGACAACGTGAGACTACTGTAATTGGAATTTTTTTTATTTCTGTTGTTGCAAAGATAAATTTTAAATATTCTGGCGGCTCCTCTAAGGTTTTTAATAATGCATTGAATGCTTGTTTGCTAAGCATGTGAACTTCATCAATTATAAATATTTTATATTTAGCAGTAGTTGGGCCATATCTAGAAAATTCAATAAGGTCTCTTACATCGTCCACCCCTGTTTTACTTGCTGCATCCATTTCCAATACATCAATATGATTTGAGTTAGAAATGGCATTACAATTTTCACAAAGTTCCTCTTTACACAAATTATCTATTCCATTTGAACAATTTAGAGATTTTGCAACAATCCTTGCTGTTGTCGTTTTTCCTATTCCTCTAATTCCAGTAAAAAGATAGGCATTAGGCACTTTATTAGCCTTAATAGAATTAGAAATTGTTTCCGCAACAACATCTTGCCCTATAAGATCATTAAATGTCTGAGGTCTGTACTTTAAAGCTAAAACTTTTGTATTTTTATTCATTTTATATAAAGGAGACTAGAACCTGAATAACTGTCTCTACGACTGCTTCCGTTAAGATCTGGTCGGGTTCAAGCAGTATCCACCTCTAGCCTCCAAAACTATTATAACAGTAATGTTTTCTATTCTACAAGAAAAGTTTCTAAGTTATTTTTCTCTAAACTTATCAGCCTCAAAAACACCTAGTACGTGAAAATCTTGGCAATGAAGTCCTAATTCTTCTAAAGACTTTTGTACTTTTGAATTGTCTATGTGTCCCTCTAAATCACATAAGAAAAAATATGACTCAAAGGAATTTTGCTCTGGATAGCTTTGAAGTTTTGTAAGGTTAACTCCATTGATCGCAAAGCCACCTAATGATTGATAGAGAGCTGCAGGCTTACTTTTTAACTTAAATAGAAAAGAAGTTATGTATTTTTTATCACCAAAATCAGGCTGTAAAACTTCATTACCCATTACCAAAAACCTCGTAGCATTTCCTTTTTCATTTTCAATATTTTTTGAAAGTATTTTTAGATCATAAATTTCAGCACTTAAAGTAGAGGCAATTGCAGCTTCTGTTTTAATTTTAGACTTTGAAATTGTCTCAGCTGAACCAGCAGTATCTGCACGAATATGTTCAACTAAATTATTTTTTTTAATAAATTTAGAGCATTGTGATAAAGCTTGAGCGTGAGAATAAACATCTTTGATATCACTTAAATTGCTATCTGGCTGTCCTAATAAATTATGTTCAATTTTCTGAAAATGTTCCGCATAAATATTAAGTCTATACTTAAAAATAAGATATTCGATTCCAATATTTCCTGTAATTCGATTTGATTCTGGAATTACCATTCTCGAATTTTTATCTTGAGATGTTTTTAAAAAACATTCATCAAATGTCTTACATGGAATTATTTCTGCTTTAGGATCTATTTCTAGAGCTGCTAAATGTGAATAAGCACCGAACGTTCCTTGAAAATAAATTTTGGTCATTTTAGGATTTATATTCCATAATTTTTTTTATAGCTAGATAATCTTCTTTTGTATCTACACCAATGGGAGAAAAGTTTGCCAAAGCAACGTTGATTTTCAGATCATTATCTAATGCTCTTAACTGTTCTAATCTATTTTTTTTTTCTTTAAATGTTTGGTCCAGACTAACAAATTTTTTTAATGTACTTGTTTTATACGAATAGATTCCAATATGATGATAAATATTTTGATCATTTCTTGAAAAACCATCTCTAGTAAAATTTAATGCTATTGGAAAATTATTCTTTTCTAATTTTGTTTCTGTAATAACCTTAACTATATTTTGATCAATTAACATTTTATCATTTTTAATTTCTGCTGCTAGCGTTCCAATTCCAGAATTACTATTAATCATAAAGTTATTTAAATTTATAATATCATTTTTATTGATATTTGGTTCATCCCCTTGCAGGTTTAATATAAAATCAATGTCTTTAATATTAAGCTTTTCGTAAGCCTCAAAAATTCTATCTGTGCCAGTTTTGTGAGTGTTACTCGTCAAAACAGCTCTACCACCATTTTTTTCAACATCATCGAGTATTTCTTGATCTTCGGTTGCTACTACTACCTCGCCAATATTTGTTTCTTCTGCCCTTTTAAAAACATGAGAAATTATTGATAAATTATTAATTGTTAAAAGCGGTTTACCTGGCAATCTACTTGCTGACATTCTTGATGGAATTAATATTAATGTTTTAGCCATTATAAATTTACCAATTTGTGCGTCTAACAGACGCAAAATTAAAAATTAAAAATTAAGTATTTTTTTAATTATCATGTTATATCTGCAAAATAATAAAATTTATATGGATTCGTTCGAGCTTAATAAAATTATTGCTGCTATTTTAATGGTTGCACTTCTTGTAATTGGTTTAGGAAAAGTTGCCGACGGTGTCTTTCATGTAAATAAACCAGAAAATCCAGGGTATCAAGTTGAAGTAGAAGGACAACCAGCTTCCACAGTATCTCAAGTTGCTGAAGTTGAGCAAAAAGTAGACATTGCCGCTATAATGGCTCTAGGCGATGTAACTTTAGGTGAAAAAATTTTTAAAAAATGTGCAGCATGTCACTCTATTGAAAAAGGTGGTCCAAATAAAATTGGTCCTGCTCTTTATAACGTAGTGGGCAGTAAAGTAGGTGCTGTAGAAGACTACAAATATTCTAAAACTTTAGCCTCATATGGTAAAGACTGGACTTTTGAAGAACTCAATGGTTTTTTAACAAAACCTAGCTCATATTTGAAAGGAACAAAAATGTCTTACGCTGGCTTGAGAAAAGAAGCAGATAGAGCCTCGATTATTAAGTACCTAAATCAAAATAGTGATAGCCCTAAACAGCTACCTTAATTTACCAAAACAATATAATAAAATACTTTTTTGAACATGCACTCTATTTAGAGCCTGCAGCCATACTTCAGAATTTTTTCCCAAAAAAACATCTGCTGCAACCTCTTCTCCCCTTGGAAGACAGTGTAAAAAAGTTGTATCTTTTTTAGCAAAACTCATCAATTTTGAATTGATTTGAAAGTTTCTAAAATCTTTAATTTTTTTATTTTTATTAACTTTATCGTTCAATGAAATTACTTTATCTGAAAAAATTACATCAGCATTTTTAACTGCTTTTTTAGCATCATAAAAGATGTGAATTTTTCTTTTATTTTTTTTTACCCAATCTAATACAAATTTTTTAGGCCCATAATTCTTGGGACAACCAATATTTAAGTTGAAAGAAAATTTAACTGAAGCAGCAATCAAACTATTTAGAACATTATTAGAATCTCCAATCCAACAAATATTTAATTTGGAAATAGATTTTTTTTTAATTTCTTCAACTGTGAAAATATCTGATAGCACTTGTGTTGGATGAGACGATGGACTTAGACCATTTATTACTGGTATCTTTAAGTATCTGCTAAATTCTTCTATTTTTTTATCACTGTCAGTTCTCAGCATAAAACCATCCCCATAAGTTGATAAAATTTTAGCAGTATCTGCTAGACTTTCCCCACCTTTTCCTAGGTGTAATTCATTAGCTCTAAGTGTTATAGTTCCTCCACCTAGTTGTTTTATTGCAAGGTAAAAACTTAATCGCGTTCTCGAACTTGCTTTTTCAAACATTTGAATGAGTAACTTGCCTTTTAAAGGTTTATCTTTATCAACTTCTAAAGTGTTATAATTTTTTCTTTTTTGTTTTCTGTTCTTTGCATCAATGATGATTTTTTTAAGATCTGCTGAAGGTATATCTTTAAGGTTGATGAAATGTTTCATATTTATTTATAAGTAGAACACACTTTTTCAATAATATTTATTGCTATTTTTATTTCTTCTTTTTTAACATTAAGAGGAGGTAATATTCTAATAACATTTTCAGCCGCTCTAATTGTTAATAATTTATTATCCATTAGTTTCTGTATAAATTTTGTTTGATCATTATGAAGTTGTAATCCTATTAATAAACCAACACCTCTTACTTCTTTAATTATTTTAGGAAACTTTTTTCTCAATATATTTAATTCTGAATGAAAGTATTTTGATAATTTTTTAACATTTGAAAGAAATCCTTTTTTTGATATTTGATCTAAAACTGCATTTCCAACAGACATAGCTAGTGGGTTGCCACCAAATGTTGACCCATGAGTTCCAGCTGTCATTCCTGATGCTACCTTTTTATTCATTAAAACTGCACCTAACGGAAACCCACCTCCAATTCCTTTTGCTATTGGAACAATATCGGGCTTAATTTTCGAATTTTCAAATGCAAAAAAATTTCCACTTCTTCCAATTCCACACTGGACTTCATCTAAAATTAATAAAATTTTTTTCTTATCACAAATTTTTCTTAATTCTTTTAAACACCAATTGGGTATAACTTTAATTCCTCCTTCTCCCATCACAGTTTCAACCATAATAGCAGCCGTTTTTTTTGTTATTTTTTTTTTAAAATCTTTATGATTTCCAAATTCAAAATGGTCAAATCCATCAACTTTCGGTCCAAAGCCCTCCGTCATCTTCTTTGATCCACTAGCATAAATTGTAGCTAATGTTCTTCCATGAAATGAATTTTTAACACAAAGAATTCTATTTTTTGAAGGTTGTCCTATCGAATAAAAATACCTTCTAGCAACTTTAATTGCTGCTTCTGTGGCTTCTGCTCCACTATTTTGGAAAATAATAAAATCTGCAAAAGTTTTTTTTGCCAATCTTTTAGCCAATTTTTCTCCCTCTGGAATGATAAATGCATTAGAAACATGCCAAAGTTTTTTAGATTGTTTGTTAACTGCTTTTATTAAATTTGGGTTTGCATGCCCCAAGGAATTTACTGCTATTCCCTGAACAAAGTCTAAATATTTTTTTCCATTAGTAGAATATAAAAAACTTCCCTTACCATATTTAAAAGAGATTTTTTTTCTATTATAATTTTTTGCTAAAGCGCTCATTAACTAAGATTTAATTTTATAACCTTTTTTGTAAAGAAGAAAAGCAACATACCACATGAGAACACTTAATATAATTAGATAGATTAAGCCTACTGTTATCGATCCATCTGATTTTCCTAAGAAGCCATATCTAAACCCATCGATCATATAAAAAAATGGATTAATATGACTTATCGTTTGAAAAAATTGTGGAAGTTTATCTATTGAATAAAATACTCCAGATAAAAAACTTAATGGAGTTATTATAAAATTTGTTACAGTTGCTGTATGATCAAATTTTTCAGCCCAAAGACCGGTGATAAAACCTAAGCTTCCCAAAATAAATGCTCCTAAAAAACCAAAGACAAAAATATAAAAGATATTATAAATTGTGATATCAACTATTAATGAAAAGACAGCTATTGAAATTATAGCTATTAAAAAACTTCTTGTTAAGGCAGCCAATATTATTGCCATTGATACTTCAAGGGCTGATAATGGTGCATAGAGCATATCAACAATATTTCCTTGAATTTTTCCTATCATTAGTGAAGAAACAGAGTGACTAAATGATTGTGTTAAGATGCTCATCGCAATTAAACCAGGAGCTAAAAAATTTATAAAAGAATAGCCAAGTACATCTCCTCTATTATTGCCTAAAGCTAGGGATAGAACTGATAAAAATAATAAACTTGAAACAAGTGGAGATAACAAAGTTTGCTGCCAAACTGCCATGAACCTGTTACACTCTTTAAGCCATAGACTTTTAAAGCCAATCCAATTTACAAAGCCAAACTTTTTAACTCCGATATGATATTTTTTATCCAATTCAACCATAAGTAATCATATATAAATTTTAAAAAAAGATGTGTATAAAACAGAAAAATCCGTTGTCTTTTTTTTAATCTTGTGTGATCTGTATATAGTTATAAAAATTAATTAACATACTAAATATAGAATATGAGCTGGAACGAAGAAAAAGTAGAAAAGTTAAAAGAACTTTGGGGCAAAGGAAGCACTGCAAGCCAAATAGCTGAAATAATCGGTGGTATTAGTAGAAATGCAGTAATTGGTAAAGCTCATAGATTAAATTTATCATCAAAAATTAAAACTAGAAATGCATCTTCAAGCCAAAATTTTGATAATAGTTCAGAAGAAAATTCTTCTAAGCAAAAAAGAGGCCGAAAAAGTAAGTTTCAATCCTTAATTATTGAAAAAGATTTTGAACCAGAAAATCCTAAGAAATTAGAAGAACTAGACGAGAGCTCTTGTAAATGGCCTATAGGTCATCCTGAAGAACAATCATTTTATTTTTGTGGGCGATCGTCTTTAAAAGATTTTTCATATTGCAAACTTCATTTGCTATATGCCTATCAGCCAAAAGGAAGAAAAGAAGAGCCTGTAGCTGATAAAGATGAAGAGACACCTCAGTATATTGATAAAAAAATTAATACTGCTTAATAATTATTAATTTAATTAATCTTAATTTTTTATTTCTTATTCTTCCCATTAAACCCTCTAATCAGAGATTTTATGATTAGATAAATTAGATAAGAGAAAATTGAGAATATTAAAAAATAAATAATATTAATTATCATAAATAATCATACAATTTTAGTATAGGAAATTCTATTAAGAATTAGCAGGGTTATATTTTTTTGTAGAAAATTGCCCACCTTCTCTCCACATATAGCTATATTTTTCTACTTCATTATCAAATACTCTTGTGCTTGGAACCCCAATATCAGCATTAGTTTGATATTTACCTGAAGGAACATTATCATATTTTAAAAGCGTAAGCTGATCTATTGTTAGGAGTGGTTTTGGAAATAATTGAAAAACTTTAGCAGACATAGTTGCTACAAAAAGAGGTAATGGTACTAATAATCTTTTTTTATCTATTAAATGTAATAATTTTTTTAAAATTTCTTTTAAGGATAAGATGTCAGGCCCAACACACTCTATAATTTTCGAGTAAATACTTTTAGAGACAACATGATAAATGGTATCAGTTAAATCCGAACAATGTATTGGAGCAAATTTAGTTGATCCATTATAATAAAGAGGGAAAAATGGAAGTCTACTGAGTAAAGTCATAAAAGACGAAGTAAAATTATCATCAACTGAATAAACTACAGAAGGCCTTAATATTGTTGCTAAAGGAAAATTTTTTTGAATATTAAGTTCGCCATCTAATTTACTTTTTGCATACTCTGAGTCTGGTGCATCATTTATCCCTAATGCTGACAAATGAATAAATTGCTGAACTTTATATTCCTTACAAAGTTTAGATAAAATAGATGGAAAAATAGAGTGAATATTTTTGAAAGTATTGCCCTTGCCACTTTCATATAAAATACCAATTAAATTTATACAAATATCAGTTTGAGAGAAAAGCTTTCTAATTTTTTTTTCATCAAAGATATTAGCTTCAACAATGTCTATGTAACCTGCATTAGCTTGAGTTTTTATTGCATATCCTTTTTGATGAAGGTTTCTAGTAACCACAGTTACTTTATAATTATTTTTAGTAAGCTTTCTTATTAAATGACGACCTATTTGACCACTACCGCCAAAAATTAGACAATTTTTTGCTTTCATATATATATAATTAAAAATGAATATTGATATTAAACTTCACAAGAATGATCTACCAGAAGATTTAGATTTAGGCAATATTATAGCGGTTGATGGAGAGTTTATGGGTCTCAATGTTAAGCGTGATCCTTTGTGCCTTATTCAAATATCAACTGGTAATTCTGATGCTCATATTATCCAGCTTGATAGGGAAAAATATGATGCTCCAAACTTAAATAAAGTTCTTTCTGACGCATCAATCATAAAAATATTTCATTATGGTAGGGCGGACATGGCTCACATTAAGCATTACCTGAAAACAGAAACTAATAATATTCTTGATACAAAAATAGCTTCAAAATTAGCTAGATCCTATTCTGATAGTCACTCCCTAAAAACATTAATTAAAGAATTTATGAACGTAGATGTAAGTAAACAATTTCAAAGTTCAGACTTTGGAGGAGAGCTATCTCCAGCACAATTAAAATATTGTGCTAATGATGTTATTTATTTGCATAAAATTCATGAAGAATTAAATAAAATTCTAGTAAGAGAAAAGCGAATTGATTTATATAAGAGCTGTTTAGCATTTTTAAAAACTAGAGTTGATCTTGATTTGGCTTTATTTAAAGACGATATATGGTCTCATTAAATGAAAAAAAGAAATTATAAAAAAATTGCAAAGAGTGTAATTGATCTTGAAATCAAAGCTTTAAAAAAACTAAAAAATTCAATTAATAATTCTTTTAGTGAGGCGGTAGAATCGTTGGCAAACTGTCAATCAAAAGTGATATTATGTGGGGTGGGCAAAAGTGGATTAATAGCAGCAAAAATTTCAGCAACACTTTCCTCTGTTGGCACACCTTCATTTTCACTATCTGCAAATGACTGTTCTCATGGTGATCTTGGTAGTATTTCAAAAAAAGATATTTTAATTTTGATAAGTTATTCTGGTTCCACAGAAGAGTTAAAAAATATTATTAAATATGCAAATCGAAATAAAATCACTCTAATAGGAATAATGTCTAAAAAAAATTCGATATTATACAAAGCGTCTGATATCAAAATACTCATTCCAGAAGTAACTGAGGCAGGTCTTGGTATCGTTCCAACTTCAAGCACAATTAATCAATTGAGCATAGGTGATGCGTTGGCAGTAGCAGTTTTAAATAAAAAAAATATTAATAAAAAAGATTTTAAAAAATTTCATCCCTCTGGAAATCTTGGTGCACAACTTAGAACTGTTGAAGAATTAATGATCACAGGAAACAAAATTCCATTCGTAAATGAAAGCTTGAATATGAAAAAAGCTTTACAAATTATTTCAAATAAAAAACTTGGTACTTTAATTGTTCAAAATAATAAGAAAATCACTACAGGAATAATTACTGATGGCCAAATTAGAAGAGTTAATGCAATGAGCAATAATCTCCAAGATCTATCTGTCAAAAAAGTTATGACCAAAAACCCTATAAGCATCAATCTAGACACTCTTGCTGAAAAAGCTTTATCTATAATGAATGCAAAGAAAATCACTTCATTATGTGTTCACAAAGATAAAAACAAAAAAAAGACTGTTGGTATTCTGCATATTCACAACATACTTCAGTCAAACATTCACTAAATGAACAAAAAGACAGGCCTACAAGTTGTAATGGTTCTTATTATTATCCTTATTTCATTGTGGTTTTATTTAAAATATTTCACTAAGTATTTTGAAGATGTAAAGGAAACTCAAGTTAGAGAAAAAATTGATGAAAATCAAAATAGCAACTCAACCTATATTAATGATATTAATTATGTTTCTACTGATGCTAAAGGTAATAAATATCAGATCACTGCAAAACAAGCTGAAATTAAAGTTGAAAATTCTGATGTTATGTTTTTAAGAGACGTTGTAGCTTTTATTTTTATAAAAGATTCAGACACAGTTAAAATTACTTCTAATTTTGGCAAATATAATTCAAAAAATTATGATACTATTTTTTCTCAAAATGTAATAGTTATTTACCCAAGACATAAGATATCAGGAGAATACTTGGATTTTTCCTTTTTAAGTAATCTTGGGACATTTACTGAAAATGTCGTTTATACTGGAGAAAAAACAAATTTATTTGCTGATAAAATTGAAATGAATCTTACTACCAAAGACACTAAAATTTTTATGAATGATACTGGAAAAAAAGTATTAATCGAAGGAACTAAATAAGATGGGTGTAATAAAAAAATTTAGAATTAAATCTTTTAAAAACCCTCAGCCCTTTATCTCTCTAGAAAATATATCTTTATCATTTGGCAAAAGAAAAATTTTAGACAACGTAAGCTTTAAGATTAATCATGGACAAATTTTAGGAATGTTAGGACCAAATGGAGTTGGAAAATCAACAATTTTTAATTTAATCACAGGTTTAATTAAACCTGACTTTGGTAAAATTAAATTTGAGGGGATTGATGTTGTTGATTACCCAATTTATTTGAGAACAACAAAATTTAGAATTGGGTATGTTCCTCAATATGGTGGTTATTTTAGTGATCTTACTTTGTTAGAAAATTTAAAAGCAATAGCTGAAATCGTAATCGACGATAAAAATTTAATTCATCATAAGATTGATATGCTTATAGCTAAATTTGAATTAGACGCTATCAGAGATATAAAAGCAAAGTTTCTATCTGGTGGACAAAAAAAGAAGCTAGTAATTGCTCTTGCCTTATTAAGTGACCCAAAGGTGCTTTTACTTGATGAGTGTTTTGCAGCACTAGATGTTCTGACTATTAAGATGCTACAGGAAATCATTGTTAATTTACAAACAGAAAGCAACATAACTATTTGTATTTGTGATCACCAAGCGCGAGATCTTCTTTCTTGTGTAGATGTAGCAGTCATTTTATCAAACTGTAAGATTGTAGCGCAAGGATCTCCTAATGAATTGATTAATAACACTGAGGCCAAAAATGCTTATTTTGGTGACTCTTTTAAATTTAATTAAAGCATGTCAAAAACACTCATAATTAAAGATAAAATAAAAAAATTTAATAAACAGATACGAGTTAGTGGAGATAAGAGTTTAAGCATAAGATGGGTTCTTTTAGCTTCTCAAGCAATTGGAAAATCAAAAGGTTACAACCTTTTAATGTCAGAAGATGTATTAGCTGCAATTGATAGCATCAAAAAACTTGGCATAAAAGTGTGGATACAAAAAAATTACTGTGAAATAGTAGGCAATGGGATTAATGGCTTTAAATACAATAAAAATTTAACAATAGATGCTAAAAATTCTGGAACACTTGGTAGATTAATTTTAGGTCTTTTAATTAAATCTACAAAAAAAATAAAGATAATTGGTGACAAAAGTTTATCTAAAAGAGATTTTTCAAGAGTAACTACACCTCTAAGAAAATTTGGGGTTAAATTTTATTATAAAATAAAGAATAAACTACCTTTAACAATTCTTGGCACACAATCAGCAAAAGGTATTAAATATTTTGAGAACAAAGGTTCAGCTCAATGCAAAAGTAGTGTAATGCTTGCAGCACTAAATGCATCAGGAACAACCTCTATTAAAGCAAAGAAATCAAGAAATCACACAGAATTACTTTTTAAATATTTAAAAATTCCAATCAAGGTAAGAGAGACTAAAAAGTTTGATTTTATAGATATTAAAAAACCAAAAAAAATTAATGCCTTCAATTATCAAATTCCAGGAGACATAAGTTCCAGTGCTTTTTTTATGGTACTAACAACGCTTGCTGATAATTCAAAACTTTTAATTAAGAATGTAAATATCAATCCTTCTAGAGTGGGAGTTATTACAATCTTAAAAAAAATGGGAGCCAAAATAACACTTGAAAACCAAAAAAATTATAGAGGAGAAAAAATTTCTAATATTTTAATAAAAAGTTCAAAAAAACTTAAAGCTATTAATTGTCCAGTAGAATTAAATAGTAGTGCCATTGATGAATTTTTGGTTATTTTTTTAATTGCCGCAAAAGCAAAAGGTATTTCTTATTTTAAAGACCTTTCAGAACTAAACCAAAAAGAAAGTCCGAGATTAATTTGGGGTTCGAAAATTTTAAATATGATGGGTATAAAAACAGATTTAACAAACGATTCTATTAAGATTTATGGACAGCCTGATTTAGAAATAAAAAAACCAATAACTGTTAAAAACTATCTAAAAGATCATAGAGTTTTTATGATGAGTACAATTGCTGCCTTAACCTTTGGTGGAAAATGGAAAATTCACAATAAAGATTCTATCAACACTTCCTTTCCATCTTTTTTGAAGATAATTAAAAATATAAACCATTCATCACTATGAAGCTTAAAAAAAAAATTAAAATCGCAATAGACTCGCCTGCTGCTGCTGGTGCCGGCACTCAAGCAAAATTAATTTCTAAACATTTTAACTTATTTTATTTAGATACAGGAAAAATTTATAGATTAATTGCAAATATTAAACTTACTCAACCAAATAAGTATAGTCATAGTTTAATAAAAAAAAAGATGCTCAAATTAACTATGAAAGATCTGCAAAATAAAAAATTATTATCAGATGAAGTTGGAACAATGGCATCAATTATATCAAAAGATAAAAACATAAGAAAACTTGTTCATGCATTTCAAATTAAAAGCGCTTATCATCCTCCCAAAAAGTATAATGGATCTTGTTTAGATGGAAGAGACATAACTTATAAGATAATTCCTGATGCTGATTTTAAATTTTTTATAACAGCAAATACTAAGACTAGAGCTTTAAGAAGGTATAAAGAGTTAAAAGGACTAAATAAGAAAATATCTTTTAATGAAGTCCTAAAAAGTATCAAAAACCGTGACAAAAGTGACTATAATAGAAAAGTTTCACCTCTTATGAGAACTCGAGATTCGGTCTTGATTAATACCACGAATTTAACTAAAAGATCATGCTTTTTAAAAATTAAACAAATTATGGATAGGAAACTAAAAGCTTAATGGAAATTTATAAAGACCTTTCAAACCCTGCCTCTAAAGAATTCGAACAATTACTAAATTCACAGTTTACTAAAACAGCAAATCTTGAAGAAGGAAAAATTATTACTGGTGTAGTAAACAAAGTTACGGATAACTTTGTATTTCTTGAAGTACCTGGTTTAAAATCAGAGCCTATCTTGGATATTAATGAATTAAAAAGCATGGGTATGCTTGATAAAGCAAAAGTGGGTGAAAAAATTTCTGTTCTTCTTGAAAGGTTAGAAGATAAAAAAGGTGAAGTACTAGTATCAGCTTCAAAAGCTCAAAAAATTCAAGGTTGGGACAAACTTGTTGAGGCGTATGAAAAAAATGAACCTATCATGGGTAAAATTACTGGTCGTGTTAAAGGTGGATGCATAGTTGAACACATCGATACTGGTTCTTTAATGTTTTTACCTGGATCTCAAATTTCAGATAAACCATTAAAAGACATTAGTCATTTAATGAATGAGCCTCAAAAATTTGCTCTAATAAAATTAGATAAAGTTAGAGGAAACGCATGTGTTTCTAGAAGAGAAATAATCTCTTCATTTAAAAAAGAAGATAAAATTAAAATTGTCGAAAAATTCAAAGTTGGAGATATAATTAAAGGTGCTGAAGTAAAAGGCTACAGTTCATTTGGTTGTTTTTTTAGTGTTAATGGTGAGCTTGATGTTTTAGTTCACTTACAAGAAATTTCTTATTCAAGAGTTAATCACCCTGATGAAGTTTTTACAATCGGCGAGAAACATGACCTTAAAGTAATCAGTGTTGATCTTGAAAAGCTTCAGGTTGGTTGTTCGGTAAAACAGCTTACACCAGACCCTTTTGAAAACATTTCAAATTATGAACTAAACAAAATCTATAAAGTAAAAGTAGTTAAGCTTATGGACTTTGGAGCTTTTTGTGAGCTTGAAAAAGGATTATCAACTTTATTGCACTCAAGTGAATTAAGTTGGACTAAAAAAAATATTTCTGCAAAAAAAATGTTTAAAGTTGGAGATGAAATTGATTGTGTAATCACTGAAATTGATAAAGAAAAAAGAAGAGTGGCAATATCTCACCGTTTAACAACTGATAACCCTTTTGAAACATTTGAAAAAACTTACCCAATTGGATCTGAGGTTGAGGGTGAAGTTGCAAGTAAAAATGAATATTCTATTTTCTTAAAAGTTGATGGCTTAGATATTGATGCTTTCTTGCATTGTAATGATTTAACTTACCTAAATAATGGTGAAGAAGAATTAGCTAAATATAAAATTGGCGATAAATTAAAAGTTAAAGTATTAGAAGTAAAAGCAGCAGAACAAAAAGTTAGAGTTGGTTTACGTCAAACTCAACCAGACCCTTTTGATTGGTTTAATGATAAAAAGGTTAAACAAACTATCACTGTTAAGATTATTTCAACTGACAACAAAGGTCTTGTTGTAAGACCTGAAGGCTGTGAAATGGACTTCATTATTAAAAAATCTGCAATAGCTATTAATGCTGCTGATGCAAGACCTGCTAGATTTACAGGTGGAGAAAGAATTGACTGTGCTATTCAAGAGTTAGATATAGATAAAAGAAAAGCAACATTAAGTATTAAACTTTTAGAAGAAATTGAGCGTAAAGTTGCACTAGATACTTATGGTTCTGAAGCAAGTGGTAAAAACTTACCTTTCTCATCATTATCTGATGATTTAGAGAAAAAGAAAAAAGAAGACGAATAAAAATTGGCTATTGTAAAATCAAAGCTTCTAAAACAACTCGCTAATAACTACCCAAATTTTTTAAAAAAAGACCTAGAAAAGTTTACTGATATTATTCTTACTGAAATAAAGCAGGCCCTTAAACGAGGAGATCGTGTTGAATTAAGAGGTTTTGGAATGTTCTCTACTAATATTCAAAAAGCAAGAATATCAAGAAATCCCAAAACGGGAGAGAAAGTGAATACACCTGAAAAAAAAACAATTCACTTTAAAATGTCTAAGGAAATGTTTAAAAAATTAAACAATGATGAATAAAAATATCTTTGTTGCTTGTGATACATCAAGCTTAAAAGAAATACAAAAAATAATTAGCGATACGAAAACTAATAAACTTCAAATAATTCCAAAATTTGGCTTACAGTTCTTTTATTCAAAAAGTGGGAGAGCTTTTCTTCAAAATTTTAAGAGAGATTATTTCTTAGATTTAAAAATAAATGATATTCCACAAACTGCTTTATCTGCAATGGATAGTTTAAAAGATTTAAAGAGATGTAAGTATATTACAGTTCATGTAAGCGGTGGCCTTGAAATGCTTAAAGCTATTACAAAAAAAGCTAAATCAATTAACAAAAATTTAAAAGTATTAGGAGTTACAATTTTAACAAGCCTTAACAAAAAATCTCTTGAAGAAATTGGTCACACCAAGACCGTAGAGCAGTTAGTATTAAAACAAGCTGGTCTTATAAAAAAATCAGGTGCAGCTGGAATTGTGTGTTCTGCACAAGAAGCAAAAATAGTTAGGAAAAAATACAAAAATTTATTTATTGTTACGCCAGGAATAAGGCTACCTGGAGATGATGCAAATGATCAATCTAGAGTAACGACTCCTAATGATGCTTTTAAAAATAAAGTTTCTGGTATTGTAATGGGAAGGTCATTAATAAAGGGTAATATCAAAAACAATATTAAAAGATTAATTAATCACTTAAATCAATGATCCAACCCTGCAAGATTTGTGGGATCTCCGACTCTAAAACTTTAGAATTTTTAACTTCCCATCCTACTCCACCTAAGATGATAGGGTTTATTTGTAATTGGCCTAAATCAAAAAGATTTGTTGAACACAACAAGCTTAAAAAGCTATTAAAAGTTGATAAAAAAAAATCAGAATATGTTGCTGTATTAGTTAAACCTAATGAAGATATATTAGAAAAAATAAAGGATTTACCATTCGATTATTATCAACTTTATGATTGTACACCTACTGAAGTTAAATCAGTTAAAGAAAAATATAATAAGAAAATTATCGTTGCGATAACTGTAAAAGATCAAAATGACACAGTTAAATATTTAGAATATAATGAGCTTGCAGATATAATATTATTCGACAGTAAAGGTTATGAAAAAAGCATGTCCTTTGATCATCAATTGATTAAAAATATTAAAATTAATAAAGAATTGATGCTTGCTGGGAATATTCAAATTGAAGATAACCTTGAAAATTATAAAGAAATAGCAGACATTATAGATATTTCTGGAGGTCTAGAAACATCTGGATTAAAAGATATTTCAAAAATAAATATTTTTTTAAATAAAATTAAATTAATTAACAATGAAACTTAAAAAAAAGATTCCTTTAATCGATCAGCACAACAAAAATGGATTTTGGGGTGGTAAATTTGGTGGTAATTTTATACCTGAAACTTTAAAAAAGCCTATTGAAGATTTAACTGAACTTTTTGAAAAACTTAGATACGATAAGAAATTTCTTAAAGAAAGAGACTATTATTTCAAGAATTATATAGGCTCTCCTACTTCATTTGTTAAACTTCAAAACCTATCAGATCACTTAAGTGGAGCTCAAATATATGCCAAAATGGTGTCAGAAGCGAACGGAGGAGCTCATAAAATTTATAATGCAACAGTTCATTGCCTTATTGCTAAAAAAGCAGGGAAAAAATATGTCGTTGGTGATACGGGCGCAGGTTATGCTGGAAAGATGCTGAGTATGGCTGCTAAAAAATTTGGCCTTAAATGCAAAATATTCATGGGTGCAAAGGATATTAAAAGACAAAAGCCTAATGTAGATGCGATGAAAAAGAATGGTGCAGAAGTTGTACCCGTTTATTCAGGAAGCCAAACATTAGTAGATGCTGTTAGTGAATGCATGCGTTATTGGGTTTCAAATTGCGATAACACCCATATGTGTGTTGGATCAACAGTAGGCCCTAATATATTTGTTAAAATTTGTGGCTGGAGTACAGCTCAAATTTCAAGAGAATTAAAAGTTCAAATTCAGTCAGAATTTAAAAAGATGCCTAAAAAAATTAAACTCATTAATTGTGTTGGAGGTGGAAGTTCAGCTTATGGGTTTTGGAGTGAGTTTATTGATTATGACAAAAAACAGATTGAATTAATTGGTGTTGAAGCTGGTGGACCAAAAAATTCAAAACTACATGCAGCACCTCTAACTAATGGAGCTAAACTTGGGATATTGCATGGAGCTGCAGCTTATGTTTGTCAAAATAGTGAAGGACAAATTAACGATACCGCTTCTATTTCTGCTGGATTAGATTATCCTGGGGTATCCCCTATTCACTGCTTCTTAAAAGATACTAAAAGAGCAAGATATACATCTGCAACTGATGAGGCGGCTTTAAATGCATACAAACTAGTTACAAAACTTGAAAAAATAAACCCAAGTCTTGAACCTAGTCATGCTTTTGCTGAAGCTATAAAAATTGCTCCAAAATTAAACAAAGATACTATCATTATTGTTAATTCTTGTGGTGATGCCAAAAAGGATCGTGATATTTTAAAAGAAAGATTGGGAAAAATTAACTAAGATGTCATTAATCAACTTAGCATTTAAAAAAGTAAAAACTGAAAAGAGACCTGCATTACTAACTTACACGGTAGCTGGAGATAGTACTAAAAAGAAGTCTCTTGAGATATTAAAATCAATTGCAAAATATGCTGACATTTGCGAAATAGGATTTCCTCATAACACTCCAATTGCAGATGGTGGACAGATTCAATCAAGCGCTTATAGAGCTTTGAAAAATGGTATCAAAATTAAAGATGTTTTTTCAATAGTTAAAAATTTTAAAAAATCAAAACAATCAAAACCCGTAATATTGATGGGTTATTATAATATGATTTATCAATATGGAGATAATAACTTTATAAATATTTGTAAAAAAGTAGGAGTAGATGGATTAATTGTTGTTGACCTTCCTTATCCAGAAAATAAAGAATTTGCAAAAAAATGTAAGAAAAAAGATATTAGTTTTATTCAATTAGTATCTCCTACTACGTCTCTAGATAGAATGAAAAAAATTATAAGAGACTCACATGATATGGTCTATTATATCAGTATGCTCTCAACAACTGGTGGCAAGCTAAAGGTTTCGCCTAAAAAAATTTTAGAGCGTTATAGTAAAATTAAAAAACTTAACAAGAATAAAAATATTGTAATAGGCTTTGGGATCACTGAAAAAACCATAGCATCTTTAAGAAAGGCTGATGGATTAGTGGTTGGCAGTGCTTTATGTAAAGAAATATCAAATTCTATTAAAAAACGCCAAAATCCTGTCACAAATGTAACTAATATTGTGTTAAAGTTAAGAAAAAAAATAGCATGAATTGGATTAAAAAAACTTTAAGATTTGGTGAAAAGATTAAAACCATCATTAAAGCACGTGCAACCAAAACAGAGATAGCTAATAGTGACTGGACCTCATGTTGTAAAGGGCCAATCTTAAAAAAAGATTTAGAAGAAAACTTATGGGTTTGCCCATCTTGTAACAAACACCACAGAATAAGCCCACGTCAGAGATTTGACATTATATTTGGCAAAAATAATTATGAAGTTTTAAAAACTCCAATTCCTCAAGATGACCCTTTAAATTGGAATGATGCAAAACCTTATAAAGATAGATTAAAAGCTGCTAGAAAAAAAACTGGCATGGATTGTGGAATGATGGTTGTTAATACTAATATTCTAAATTTAAAAATCACAGCGATTGCATCTGATTTTGATTTTGTAGGTGGCTCAATTGGTGCTGCAGAAGGTGAAGCTTTTTTATACGGAATTCAACATGCAATAGAAAATGAACAACCTTTTGTAGTGTTTACTTCTGGTGGCGGAATGAGAATGATGGAAAGTCTTATATCTTTAAGTCAAATGACAAGGACGACACTTGCAATTAACGAACTAAAGAAAAATAATTTACCCTATATTGTTGTTCTAACTGATCCAACTGCTGGTGGTATTACAGCATCATATGCAATGTTAGGTGATCTGCACTTAGCAGAACCAGGAGCTCTTATAGCTTTTGCAGGAGCAAGAGTAATTCAAGGCACTGTAAGAGAAGAGTTACCAGAAGGCTTTCAAAGAAGTGAGTATGTAGAAAAAACTGGCTTTGTAGATTTAATTGTAGAGAGAAAAGACTTAAGAGAAAAAATTGGATCATTATTATCAATATTGTTAAAGAAAAATTCTGCTATAAATTCATCAGAAAATGAAACTTCAGAAGATAGTAGAGCGCTTACAAAAGCTGCATCCTAAAGAGATTGATCTAAGTCTAGATCGAACTAAAAATCTTTTAGAAAAATTAGGCAATCCTCAAGATCAAATTAACTGCATTTCTATTGTTGGCACGAACGGAAAATTTTCAACTATCCAGGCACTTTATGCAATTTTAAAAGAGGCTGATTATAAATGTAATATTTATACCAGTCCTCACATTCAAAAAATTAATGAGAGATTTGTCTTTAACAATAAGCCTCTAACAGATGATGAATTAGCCAATCTTTTTTCTGAAGTAGAAGAAGCTAATAATCAAACACAAATCACTTTCTTTGAAATTTTAACGGTTGCTTATTTTCATTATGCAAAGAAATACCCTGAAAACATTAACTTAATTGAGTCAGGTCTATTTCATAGATTTGATGCAACCAATATTTTAAAAAAAAACTTAGCTAGTATTGTAACAGCTATTGGTCTGGATCACTTAGACTGGCTTCCAAAAGAAGAGCAAACAGTTGAAAAAATAATATTTGAGAAAACATCCACTTTGTTAAACTCTAAAATCGTAGTTGCAAAACAAAGTTCAAATGAAATAAGCAAAAGTATTGAAAATACAATTAAAGACAATACTTCTAAAAAAATAATCTTTAATAAAAATTATAATTTTACATTAAAAGAAAATGATTTTTTTTATTTTGAGGATGAATTTGGTGCTCTTAAACTTCCAAAACCTAATTTGCCTGGAGAATTTCAATTAGAAAATGTCTCTACGGCAATTGCAACTGTTAGACAATTAACAGACTATAAAATAACTGATGAACATATTAAGAGTGGTATTACTAAAATAGAAAGTATCGCACGACTACAAGAATTAAAATCTGGAAAATTAAAAGATTTAACTAGTAATAATTTATTATTTGTTGATGGATCTCATAACCCACTTGGCGCAAAGGTATTAAATGAATATCTTCAAAGTCTAAATTGTAACAAACATATTATTTTAGGGATGATGGCCAACAAAGACCACAATGAATATATGAGTTACTTTAAAGATATTAAATCATTAACAACAATTGACATTCCAAATCAACCCAATGCTATTAAGGGAAGTGAACTTAAAGAGAAAATTAAAAATTTTGAAAATATTAATTATAAAAATTCTATTGAGGAAGCAATTAGCTCAATTGATCTTCAAGAAAATGATATTATTTTAATTACAGGTTCTTTGTATCTTGCAGGAGAAGTTTTAAACTTAAACTAGATATTCTTATCTAGAAATTCTTTCATTTGACTTTCAGCAACTCCACCAACTTTTCTGTCTACTTCAACACCTTTTTTGTAAACAATAACAGTAGGTACACCTCTTACACCAGCAGCTGAACCTGTGTTAATTCCACCATTTTCTATGTCAGCATAATAAAAGTTTGCTTTATCTTTGTAGCTATCTGAAAACTTATCCATGATGGGTTTAAGGCTCTTGCACGGAGCACACCATTCTGCAGAAAATTGAACTACAGAGATATCTTCATTCTTAATTTTTGTTTCAAATTCTTCGTCTTTAAAATCAATAAGCATGATTCATATATAAATTCTTATTAGATTTATTCAATATGTAAAAAATGATTTTTTTAGTTAATTAACAGAGACTTATTATGCTTGTTCGTATTTTTTTTGAATACCTTCTACGAACTCATTAATTTCGTCTAGAAACTTCAGCTTTTTCTCATCTTTTTCGTTTGTATATCTATCTCTTAAATTATCACACTCAAAATAAAATTCTTTGCATGTCCACCATTTTTCTTTTTCATCACTTAATATTCTTTCGGCTATTCCACGCTTAATAGTCTTAAACATATCAGGTGGAAGTGTCTCAGGTGATTCTTGATATATTATCTTTTTTCCAAAGCTTACCATTCTCTCGTCTTCAAATTTATCTAATAATATTAATTTATCTTTCCAAGAAGCTGCATGCCATTTTGGAAATAAAGCTGTATCTTTTTGAGGAGTAAATTTTTTATAAATTGTCTCTTCTGCCAGTAAATCAACTTGTGAATCGAATTGTGCTTTTTCTTCAGCTGTTTCTCGTAATGCGGTTAAAACATTTTGAGAAAATCTCTCATTACTGTTTACTAATTTTGCACGCTCTTTAATTAGATCAGGATCAAGATTACTATATGGTTCAACTTGTAGTCCATAACTTGCGTCTAGAATTATAGGAGCTTTATTTGATCGTATAGTTCTTAAAAACTTTAATTTTTTAATAGCACTTTTAAGTTCAGAAATTGACATATCAAATAATGGAATAGGATCAATTTTAAGGTCAAAAGCTTGGCCCCATTGATAGATTGGGTGAATACAATGTTTTGGGTGAAGTGGTGCAACTACAAATCTATAATTTTTACCAAAATGATATTCAGCTAATGTAAACATTTTTTCTGTTTTAAATATTGTTTCTGTATCGCTCTTGTTTGCTGTTCTTAAAAATGTATCCCAAGTTTGAGGCTGATTTTTTTTAATTAATCCTAAAACCTTAACGGTTAGTTCTGCATCAAATAAAGCTGAGTGAGCACCACTTGATTCAAAACCATTCATTCTAGCTAACGATTCTAGTTTCATGACCGCATTCCCTTTTGCATTTATTTCAGTTTTTACAACACTTTCATCTACTGCATGAGCGCCTCTTGCAATGTTTAAACCATCATGTCTTTTGTTAGGAGTTGCGTTAGTGATATAAGGATATCTAATTCCTCTAAAGAATTCATTTCTTATCATTTCATCATCAAAGCCAATATTTGACCAACCCATAAACATTGCTGGGCTCCATTTTTTAAATGTTGCTTCTAACTGAGATAACATTTGGTAGTGACTTAAATTTCCTTTGGTTAATAAATCAACGCTAGTTTTGTTAACTATTAAAGCCATTGCTTGAGGAACTTCTCCTTCTGGCAATCTACATCTAAAATTAAAACGATCTAATTCTTTAAAATTTGGGTCAACTAAAATGCCACCTACTTCAATAATGCTTCCCCATGAAGTATTAGCGCTACTAGATTCGATATCCCATATTGCAAGGTTCATATTAGTTCATATTCCTTTGGTGATAGTATTGTTCGACTTTTTCTAAAAACTTATTTTGATATTCTTCTAGTTTAACACCTTGAATTCTAAAATCTTGGAATAAATTATCAACCGTACATAGCAGGACAATTCCTTGAGTGATATTTGAGTTATGAACAACGTTATGAGCTAATGAATAAGCCCCTAATTGAAGGTAATAGTCCTCAATCCACTCTTCTTTTTTCGGTTTGTTGGACTGTTTAAAATCAATGATAGTTTCTTGTCCCTCGTACACTCCACAAGCATCACATGTACCCGCATATTTTCCTGGATAATATAATGTTGCTTCAGTACCATAAATTTCTGACAATTTTCCTTTTATACCTTGTTCAATAATTTCATCTGCCATTTTTTTGGATTTACTAGCCTCTTCTTCTAATAGCTCTAAATTTAATTGACCTAATAAATATTTTTCTAAATGAGAATGCATCGATGTTCCTCTACTTGAAGCATCATTTTTAATTCTATTAGCTTCAGCAGCGCCCACTCTTGCTTTCCAATTTGCAAGAGATGCTTTTTTTTCTTCACTTTGTGTTGCTTGTAATATGGAAGTTACTGATGGAAGTTTTTCTTGATTTACAGCATACATTCTTGAGCCACTAACCATTGATCTCATAGATTTTGGATAAGTAAATTTATTATTCCACTGCATATAGTTTGTTATAAGGGGTATTGAAGGAAAAATGAAATTAATTTTTGGCTTGTTTTGAATGGTCAACAAATTTTTCTACATTTTCTGTTTGAACAGCTTTATCAACTTGTTCGGGATCTTTAATATTTTCTAGGCTTCTGCTGATCGATCTTGCATCTGTTCCAAACTTATCAACAACAATCATTGCTTCTTCTAATTTTTTTCTAAGAGCAATTATATTATCAAAGTGTTTTCCAAATCTTGAGCTAATTGTTTTTAGATGATCGTAAATTTCAGTTGCGCCCTTTTGAACTTTTAGAGATTGAAAGCCCATGTGTAATGATTGTAAATAAGCAGAAAGAGTATTTGGACCACAGATTACAACTTTATGTTTTTTCATTAATTCTTGAGTTAATAACTCTTTAGTAGTTGGATCTTGGTATTCAGTTAGCTCTTTATATAAACTTTCAGTCGGTGCATAAACTATTGCAAAATCTGTTGTCTTTGGTGGAACAATATATTTTTCATTAACACTTTTAGCTTTAGCTTTAAATGCAGTCGCTAATTTTGCTCTTGCATCTGCAACAGCTCTTTTATCATCCGCGTCATAACCATCGGTAATAGCTTTAAATTTTTCTACTGGAAAGTGAGAATCTACTGGTACTAAAACATCACCCTGAAGCTTAATTGCAAATTCAACATTTTCACTTGTGTCCTCTTTCATCTTAACGTTAGTCATGAATTGAGAAGCAGGTAATAAGTCTTTAATCAGTGCATCTAATGAAAACTCCGCAAGAGTTCCATATTTTTTAACTCCAGCTAAAATTTTTGTTATACCTTCTTGGCTTTTATTTAATAATTCGACCTGACTGTTGAAGTTTCCTACTTTTTCATCAACTTTTGTTAAAGCTTCTGTCATATCTTTAGTCACCCCAGTTGATAGAGCGGTAAATGAAGTCGACATTGAACCAAGTGAAGTATTAATAGTAGTATTTAAGGTATCTTTTAATGAAGTAATTTCTGTCTTTAAATTGGCCATCTCTTCAGCTTCTTTATTTTCGCTCTCATCTTTTGGCTTAGATCTTAAGTTCAGATAAAGGATTGCTAAAGCAACTCCTAGTAATAAGACTAAAACTGTTAATAAAATTATGTCCATGATTCTATGAGATATTTTATAGTAAAAATTTGATTTATATATGTAATTATTTAAAACTGTCTCTATGGAATTAATCTTAGTATTAAAAATACTACTTATTACAGGAACTATAGTTACGGCTTATGCAGTACTTAGAAACCTTGATATTATTAAGATTATTTTAATTTACGTTAAGGATACTCTACTTAGAAAGTAGCTTAACTAATTTTTTAACTAGACTATTTTTTAAAGAAGATTTTGAAGCCATCATGCAGGCTTCTGACTTTAAAATTTCGCCATCTTTAAGAATTCTAAGATTATTCGCTCTCAGAGTTTCACCAGATGAAGTAATATCGGTTATAATTTCAGATGACCCTGTAAAAGGATATGCTTCAGTTGCACCTAAACTACTAACTAACTTAAATTGAGTAACTCCTTTTGAAAACAAAAACTCTCTTGTTAAATTAGGATATTTCGTTGCCACTCTTAATCTTTTTTTCTTTTTATCTTTAAATTCAAAAGCAATTTCTTCTAAATCAGCAACTGTTTGAACATCAATCCAAGGGTCTGGGATAGCAACAACCAATGTTGCTTTACCAAATCCATAATTCTTAACAACACTTATCTTTTTTTGAATATTTACTTCACTTTCTTTTAATAAATCAAATCCAGAAAAGCCAAGATCTAAAGAGCCATCTCCAAGTCTTTCAACTATCTCTCTTGCATGAAGATATAATACTTTAACATTATTTAAGTTTTTAATAGATCCTAATAAATCTCTTTCACCTCTTTCTGAGACTAAATTTAATTTATTTTTTTTAAATATCTTTAAGATATCAGCTCTTAATCTACCTTTACTTGGAATTCCAATATTAATAATATTTTTTGTCATTAGTAGTTTAAATTTAAAGCAGCTCCTACTGCTGGAACTTGTTTTTTAGATCCAAGGTCTGAAATTAGTTTGTCGTATCTTCCACCATTGATTACATTAATATTTTTAGATTTAGATTTAATATCGATTTTAAATACCATGCCTGTATAATATTCTAATTGACGCCCAAAAGACGCTGAGAACTCTACATTTAATTTTTGAATTTTATTTAATGAAGTTGGGAAATATTTTTGATCCACAACTAAATTAATTTTATTTTTTTTAAAAAAAATATTAAGGTTTTCAGCAGCTTGTCCTATTGGACAGTTAATTTTTAAAAACTCTTTAATAATTTTTGAAACGTTTTTACCTCTACTAGCTCTTCTTGGATCTTTAATCTTGTTATCAAATCTCTTTAAAATCTCTTCAATTGATCGTCCAGCAACTATTGTTTGCTGATTATCTTTTAACATTTTTAAATATCTCTTTTTATCAACTTCAACAATCGTTGGGTCTACATCAGAGTTTGTCTCTAATCTTTTTAATAAGTCATTGAAGTATTCTTCTCTCCAAAAATGTCTTGAAAGTCTTAATTTCCATCTTTTTGGGATATCTAGCTTTGAAATTAATAAATTGAAAATCTCAACGTTACCAATTTTTAAAGTTCCTGATGAATATTGTAAATTAGATAGAGATTTTAAGGCTGTATTAATAATTTCCTTATCATCTTTCTTTTCATCTTTAGAGCCAATAATCTCAAAGCCAACTTGGTCTCTAATAATAGAATCTCTTTTATTATTTGATTTTCTATAGGCCTGACCGCTATAAAATATTTTCTCTTTTCCTTTAAGATTATTTTCTAAGTATCTTAAACATGATGCAATAGTTAGATCGGGTCTAAGACAAAGCTCACTACCATTTTGATCAGTAAATGAAAAAATAAACTTTCTAAAATTTTCCCCAGATCGTTGAACGATATGATTGGCCTCAATTACTGAAGGTAAATCAATATATTTAAATCCTTTAGATTTAACCGATCTAAGAATTTTTTCAGATAAATTTTTTGATTTCATTAATTAAATTTTCTTTTGGGAACGTTAACTGATTGTTTTCACCTTTAACTCCTAAAAGGTTTTTTAAAGTAATCGTATTATCTTTAAATTCATTTTCACCACAAATAACAGCTACCGGGCATTGTTTTTTATTTGCGTACGTTAATTGTTTGCCTAAATTTTTTTTACTATCTAAAAATATTTCAGAGTTAATATTATTATCTCTTAAAACTTTTAAAATCTCATAATAATTTTTTAAATACTTTTCGTCCATTACACAAATAATGACTGGTTTTTTTTCATCCACTTCAATTTGATCAAGTTGCATCATTGCAAATAATAATCGGTCAACACCAAAGCTCATTCCAGTTCCTGGAATATCAACTCCCTTAAATCTTGAAATTAATTTATTATATTGTCCACCTGAACAAATACTTCCTATATCAACTTCTTTACCTTTGCTGTTTTTTGCTTTGAAATTTAAATTGGTTTCAACACAAAACCCATCATAATAAGCAAGCCCTCTTACAATTGTAAAGTTTGTCTTTATTTGATCTAAATAATCTCCATAACTTACTATTTCTAATAAATCTTCTAATTCTTTAATTCCTTCTTGAGATAAAGGATTTTTTAAATTTTCTTTTAATTCTTTTAAATCTTTTACTTTTAAGAAATTGATTATTTGTGAAGCTTGATCATCTGTTAAGTTAGCACCCTTTGTAACAGCTCCACTTGC
Source organism: Candidatus Pelagibacter sp. PS_17 (assembly GCF_059417945.1). Taxonomy (NCBI): domain Bacteria; kingdom Pseudomonadati; phylum Pseudomonadota; class Alphaproteobacteria; order Candidatus Pelagibacterales; family Candidatus Pelagibacteraceae; genus Candidatus Pelagibacter; species Candidatus Pelagibacter sp. PS_17. The sequence goes on along the minus strand of NZ_CM182073.1, from coordinate 73,620 downwards.
ATCTACTCTTTCTTCTTTTAATAAATCTTCAACTCCTCTTAAACCAAAGCCAGGCTTATCTAATTTATCTATTGCTCTCATAACCTTTATCTTCTTATCATCGGATATTTTAAGGTCTTCAATTAAACCTTGAACAATTTTTCTATTACTAATGTTAACAACGAACTGATCTTTTTTTAAACCACAGGCAAGAAGTGTACTTGCAATCAAATTACATAGTTCAGCATTTGCTTGGGCTGGGTTAACGTTACCAACTATATCAGCATCACATTGTAAAAAGCTTCTATAACGAGCATTACCCGCTTTTTCGTTTCTCCAGACATCACCCATTTGATATCTTTTATAAGGTAAGGGTAATTCCTGATTATTTTGAGCAACAAATCTAGCTAGTGGACTTGATAAATCATATCTAAGTGTAATATTTTTCTCCCCATCTTTGAATGAGAATACGTCAGACATAGGATTACTATCATCATCTGCAAGAAATGATCCTATGTTCTCTGAAATTTCAAATGAAGGCGTTTCAAGAGCACCAAAACCAAATTTTACAAAATTAGCTTCAATAGTATTAATTAACTTTTTCTTGAGAATTAATTTTTTGCCCCATCGATCTTCAAATCCTGAGGGTAACCCAGGAATTAGTTTATTTTCTTTATTCATCTTTTTGGTACCCGCGCTTGGAATCGAACCAAATCCTATAGTTCCACAAACTATCGTACTAACCGTTATACTACGCAGGCATTCCTTGTGTTTATATTATTTTTGTGTGGATTTAAAATTATATTATAAATAAATAGCCTAAAGGCTATGGAAACAAAGTCTGTGAGTACTTCTTGAAGTCTCTCTGTATGTAATATTTATAATCATGATCAGTCTTTTAGACAATTAAGAATAATTTTCAACACCTAAATATAAAAGGACGTTAACCTTATTTTTAAGGATTAAACGCCCTTTTAGATTTTTGAAGTTTAAGAACTAGTCTATTTTTTTTAAATTTACAGCTGAAGGGCCTTTCGGGCCATCCTCCATCTCAAATTCTAGTTTATCACCTTCGTTTAAAAAACGCATACCTGCAGTTTTTACTGCTGATGCGTGAACGAATGCATCTTTTTCTTTATCTTCTCTTTCAATAAAGCCAAAACCTTTTTTACCGTTAAACCACTTTACTGTTCCTTTTAGTGTGCTCATTTTTACTCATCCTTTTATTATTTATATAAAAAAGTTATTTTATTTCTTTTATTTTTTCAATAATTTTTTAGATTTTTAAGGGAGGTGGTGGTGGCCCCAACTGGACTCGAACCAGTGACACACGGATTTTCAATCCGATGCTCTACCAACTGAGCTACAGGGCCCCATATTAACCTCTAAAAGTGATACGACCTTTGGTCAAATCGTAAGGTGTCATTTCGACTTGAACCTTATCACCTTGAAGTACTCTAATTCTGTTCTTACGCAATTTGCCTGCAGCATGAGCTGTAACAATATGGCCGTTTTCTAATTTTACTCTAAACATTGCATTTGGTAATAAATCCTCAACAATTCCTGAGAACGACAGCATTTCTTGTTTTGACAAATTTATTTTCTCCTAATTCTTTTTTCTACCGACTTAGCGTGTCCCACTAAACCCTCGTAGTTTGCAAGTGTTATAACTGATGGACCAAGGGTTTCAATCCCTTTTTTTGATAGGTTTATATATGAAATTCTTTTATAAAATTCATTAACACTAACTCCACTTGAATATCTTGCTGAGGAATTGGTTGGCAATACATGATTAGAGCCAACATTATAATCTGTCATTGCCATTACAGCATATTTTCCTAAACAGATAGATCCTGCATTTTTAATCTTACCCACTACCTTTTTATAGTTCTTAGTATTAAGCTCTAAGTGCTCAGGAGCAATTTTATTTACTGTGTTAATAATTTTTTGGTCAGACGGCATATGAATTAAAATTCCATTATTAAGTAGACTATTTTTTGCAATCACTGCTCTAGGCAATTCTTTTAATTGATTGATAATTTCATAATTAACTTTTTTAATAATTGATTTGTCTTTTGAAATTAAAATACATTGAGCAAGGTTATCGTGTTCTGCTTGACCTATTAGATCGCTCGCTATCCATTCAGGATTTGAAAACTTATCACAAACAATTGTCACTTCAGAAGGACCTGCAATCATTCCTTCAATTCCAACATCTCCAAATACTTCTTTTTTTGCTGCAGCTACATAAGAATTTCCAGGGCCAATAATTTTGTCAACTTTTTTGATTTTCTTAGTACCATATGCAACAGCTGCAATAGCAGATGGTCCTCCAATTGAATAAATCTCTTTAATCTTACATTTTTTAGCAGCATATAATACCGCAGGATTTTGTTTACCTTTTTGACCTGGATTAACCATAACTAGTCTTTTCACTCCAGCAACAATTGCAGGTACTGCATTCATTAAAACACTGGAAGGATATGAAGCTGTTGAACCAGGTACATAAATTGCAACTGATTCAATAGGTACGTATTTATACTCTAATTTATTTTTTAGTTTGTCTGTATAAGAAATGTTTTTAAATTTTTGTAATGAATGGAATTTATAAATTCTATCATAAGCAAGATCGATTGCCTTTTTAACTTTTTGATCTAAAGACTGAATAGCTCTATTAATTTGTTTTATGCTTGGGGCAATAATACTATTTTTATTAAATCTCTTTTCATACTTTAAAATAGCTTTATCTCCATTTTTCTTAACATCTTTAATAATTTTAATAACTGAAACTGAATTAAGTTGGACTTTATTTTTTCGTTTAGACAGTAATGCGTCTAAAGTTTTATCAAAGTTTTTATTTTTACTATCTAATATCTTAATCATTAATCAGCTTTGTTTTGGTCATCTAAAGTTACTTCAATTATTTCTGTCGATAATGTAATATATGCATTGTTTGTAAACATTAAGTTTATCTCATAATTGTCATTATTTTTTAAATAATCCATCCCAATTAACTCTAATTTTTCCTCAGGGTCGTTTTGTTTAATATTTTTAGATTTAACTCTATCTACAAATTCAAATTTGCAAATACTAATAATTTTTTTATCTTGTTCTTCCGTTTCTACTTTAGATCTTTTTAATGATAATAGAAAAACTTTGTTTTTCTGAAGATACTTAATTTCATTAACTTTAACTTCAGCTCCAGAGCAACATGCTGAGATTACTTGTAATCCCTCATTATCTGTAGCTATAATTTTTGATAAATATTTTTTATCCATTAATTAATTCTCTTAATTTTAGCCCCTACTTTTTTTAATTTCTTCTCTATATCTTCATAGCCCCTATCAAGGTGATATATTCTATTAATTACTGATTTTCCTTTAGCTGCAAGAGCTGCAAGAATTAAAGATACAGAGGCTCTTAAATCTGTGGCCATTAATTCTGCTGCTTCAAATTTGATATTTCCTTCTATGCTTGCTTGATTTCCATTAATAGAAATTTTAGCTCCCATTCTATTAAGCTCTGCAACGTGCATAAACCTATTTTCAAATATTTCTTCTTTAATATGAGATCTTTTATTAGCCTTACATAATAATACCATCATTTGTGCCTGCAAATCTGTTGGAAACCCTGGATAAGGAGATGTTTTAATATTTATATTTTTAATCTTTTTACTTCCTTGAATAAGGATTTCATTTTTTTTTAAAGTAATTTTTGATCCTACTTTTTTTAAGATATTAATTTCTGTACTTATTATCTTAGGATCAATTCCAGTAATTTTCAAATTTCCTTCAGTTAATGCTGCAGCTATTAAATAAGTTCCAGCCTCTATTCTATCCGGCATTACTGAGTAATCTAATTCTTTAAGATTGTTCACTCCTTCAATTCTAACCGTTCTCTTTGCAGTCCACTTAATATTACACCCCATATTAATTAAAAAATTAACTAAATCTTTAATCTCAGGTTCAATCGCACAATTTGATAAAGTTGTTTTTCCTTTAGCTAAACATGCGGCTATAATTAAATTTTCTGTAGCACCAACTGAAACTTTAGGAAATTTTATATTTGCTCCTATTAATCCTTTGGGTGCATTAGCATGCACATAACCTTGGATAATTTTATATTTAACTCCAAGTTTTGATAGAGCTTGCAAATGAATATCAACAGGTCTTGTCCCTATTGCGCAGCCGCCAGGTAATGAAACTTTTGCTTTACCAAATTTAGCAAGTAATGGTCCTAAAACTAATATTCCTGCTCTCATAGTTTTAACCAAACTATAAGCTGCAAAAGTTTTTGTTTGCTTGGTATTTTTGATAATCAATTCTTTTTTATTATCTTCAATAATTGAACCTAATGACTTTAATAAAAGTATCATTGTTTCAATATCTTTTACCCGTGGGAGGTTTGCTAAAGATATCTTTTTATTTGATAATAATGTTGCAGCTAAAATAGGAAGGGATGCATTTTTAGAACCTGAAATTCTAATTTGTCCCTTGAGCTTTGCTGCCCCAAAGACTTCCAATTTTTTCATGATTATACTTTTGGTAAAGTTACTCCAGTTTGACCCATATATTTTCCTTTACGGTCAGCGTATGAAGTTTCTGGAGACTGATCTCCTTTTAGAAATAAAAATTGTGCAACACCTTCATTTGCATAAATTTTTGCAGGTAGCGGTGTGGTATTAGAAAACTCAAGAGTAACTGTTCCAAAAAACTCAGATTCAATTGGAGTTACATTAACTATGATTCCTGTTCTTGCATATGTGCTCTTACCAACAACAATACACATAATATCTCTTGGTATTTTAAAGACTTCAATAGTAGTTCCAAGAGCGAAAGAATTAGGAGGAATGATAATATAATCAGAGCTTTTTTTGGTTACAAAATTATCTGAACTAAACTCCTTAGGGTCAACGATAGAAGAATTAACATTATGAAATATCTTAAATTCATCTCCTACTCTTGCATCATAGCCAAATGAACTAAGTCCATAAGAAATTTTACCATCCCTGACTTGCTTATCTATAAAAGGAGAAATCATTGACTGCTCAACTGCTAACTTCCTTATAGATTTATCAGAAAGTACTGACATTATTTACTTTTCTTCTTATTTTTTTTTTGAAAAATTTTTCTTTTTTTTAAATTTTTTCTAAGAGCCAGACTTAACTTCTCATTTTTTTCTTTATCATTCATTATTTGTCTGGATTAGTTAAAAAATCTAAAGTGATAGGCTTTGATGCATCTAAAGTTTTCTCTGGTTCTTCTTGAACTTTTGGTCCTTCTTTAGCTTCACGTTTTGCTTTTTTTTCAGCAAGCTTTTTTTCTCTCTTTGCCTGCTTCTCCATAAGCTTATTGCCTTTAGTAGATTTATAATCGTAATGAATGCCCATAAAATTTCCTCCGTAGGTATAAATCATTATATGAAAAAAATTAAGGCAATTTTTTGAAAAAATGATTTATTATAGAAATACTTCAATAAAATAACAAATTAGCCCCTATAGTTAAATGGCATAACATGTCCATGGTAAGGATAAATTTCAAGTTCGATTCTTGGTGGGGGCACCAAATTATTTTTTGTAGAATATTTTTCTAGCAACAATTGCAGCTACTAATAAAGCTCCAAAAGCAATCATTGGAATGTAGATATCTGGTGAATATATCAAATCAATGATTCTAGGAGCTTCTAAGTTTTGTTCTATGATTTTTTCAAGTCCACTTCCAATTGAAACAACTAAAAATAGTGGTGGAGTTAATCCTATTAATGTTGCCCAAAAAAAATTACTCACTCTAACATTAAAAATACAAGGTAACACATTTGATAATGCAAAAGGAATGCCTCCAATAAATCTATAAGCTAAAAGATAAATAAATTCTGATTTTTTAAATTTTACTTCTAAATTTTTAAATCTATTTAAAAACTTTTCTTTAATAATTTCTTTAAAAAAATAATTTCCAATGATGTATAAAATTGTTGCACCAATAGTCATTCCAATTATTAGAATAATCGTTCCAAGCCACTTGCCAAAAATAAACCCTGCTAAGAGTGCAACTGGCAAACCAAATCCAGCCATCACAACCCAGATAATTGTGGCTGTTAAAAATATTAAAGAAATTAAAAATAAATTAGTTTGTTTTAATCCAAAAAAATAATCTCTATTGTTTTTAATAAATTCATAGCTTGTTAATTCTTCGAGGGTGAATTTTGATAAAAAAAAGTATAAAAATGATGAAACAACTAGAAGATAAAATAAACCTAAAGTTATCTTAACTTTTTTTGATTTTTCCATAATTTATTGGTCGTATTATAAAATCTTCTATTTGCTATTTATACATATAATTACTATAAAGGGCGAAATTTAAAAAAACTTAAATAAATCCTATGAAAAGAACATATCAGCCCAAAGTTGGAAAACGTCTTAAGAAGCATGGCTTCAGATCAAAGATGGCAACTAAAGGTGGGAAGAAACTTATTAAGAGAAGACGTGATAAGGGACGTAAAAACCTTACAGTGTCATCCACTCAAAAAAAACCTCAGGGTAAATAGTTCAAAATAAATGAAAAGCAAAATTGTTGCTCTTTCTAAAAACGAAGATTTTAAAAATTTACTTAAGAAAAAAAAAATCTCAAATAAATATATCACTCTCTTTTTTGGTCCTCTTGCAGATAAAGATAATAAAAAATTAAATATTAGCTTTGTAGCTAAAAAAAAACTAATCCGTAGTGCTGTAAAGAGAAATAAAATTAAAAGAAGATTAAGAAATATAATGAACGAAGCTATAAAAAAAGTGTCTATAAACTTTAATTATTCTTACCTTGTGATTGCGAAAATAACTATGCTAAACAATGAATATGCGATAATAAAAGATACTTTATTCCAAGACATAGAAAAGATTAAGTAATGAATATTATATCAAACATTTTAATTGGCCTGATCAAATTTTATAAAATGGTTATTAGCCCCTACTTAACTCCTTCGTGCAGATATCTTCCAACTTGCTCAGAATATACAATTGAATGTTTAAGAACATATGGGCTTGTTAAGGCAATCTCAAAAAGTACTAAAAGAATATTTTCATGTCATCCTATTAAGATATTGGGTGGTGGTGAAGGATTTGATCCAGTAAATAAAGAATTCAAGGCTAAGAAATAATGGATACTAGAAACGTAATCGCAGCAATATCCTTATCAGCAGCGGTAATTATTTTATACTCTCTTTTTTTTCAGCCTGACCCTGCAACTATTAAAAAAAATCTAGCTGAACAAAATAAAATTGAAAATAATGAAGACACTCCTAGCTTAGATAAAAATGAAAATTTTTCAAAACTTTCAAGAGCAGATGCTTTAAAAGAAAATGATAGAATTCAATTTGAAAATGGAAGTGTTGTTGGGTCAATTTCTTTAAAGGGTGCGGCGATAGATGATCTGACTTTTAAAGAGTACAATATTGAACTTAATAGAAATGAAAAAATAACCTTATTAAGCCCAAGAAATGTTGAAGATGGTTATTTAATTGAAAGTGGCTTTGTAAGCACTAATAAAAATATAGATATACCTGATGCTTCTACCGTCTGGGAAGTTTCAGGAAATAACAAATTAACTAATAATAATCCTGTAAAGCTAACATGGAGTAATACTCAAGGGATTACATTTGAAAAACATATAAGTCTAGATGATCAATTTTTATTTACTGTAAAAGAAAAAATAATTAACTCATCAGATAAATCTTATAATTTTTACTCCTATGGGCAAATAATTAGAAACGAATTACCAGAAATATCTGGTTTTTATATTTTGCATGAAGGGTTTTTATCTGTACTTGATGATGAATTAATTGAGGAAGATTACGACGATATCCAGGATAAAAAATTTACTCAAATCGCACAAGATGGATTTGTTGCTATTTCAGACAAGTTTTGGGTTACATCAGTTATACCACCAAAGGGTAAAGAGTTTAAAACAACTTTTGACTATAAAAATAAATTCAGAGCAAATTACATATCTACCAAAGGTATTGAAGTTAAAGCAAACAGCTCTATAGAAGAAAAAATTCAAATTATAGTTGCTGCTAAAAGAGTAAACGTCATTGATGGTTATGCTGAAAATTTAAATATCAACAAATTTGATCTAGCGATTGATTGGGGTTTTATGTATTTCATCACAAAACCTTTATTCTTTGTATTAGATTACTTCTTTAAATTGCTTGGTAATTACGGTTTAGCAATTATTGCTGTCACTATTTGCATTAGATTGGCTTTCTTTCCTCTTGCCAACTTTAGTTTTAAGTCTATGGGTAAAATGAAGTTATTAGCACCTGAAATGGCTCGTCTGAAAGAATTGCACAAGGATGACAAAATGAAATTACAACAAGCAATGATGGCTCTTTATAAAAAAGAAAAAGTTAATCCTATGAGCGGTTGTCTGCCTATTCTGGTTCAGATTCCTGTTTTCTTTGCACTATATAAAGTATTATTTGTAACCATTGAAATGAGACACATGCCATTTTATGGATGGATACATGACTTAAGTGATAGAGATCCAACATCTTTATTCAATGTTTTTGGTTTAATTCCTTGGGATCCACCTTCTTTCTTATTAATAGGTGCGTGGCCTATTATTATGGGTATCACAATGTGGATACAGCAAAAGCTTAACCCAACGCCACCAGATCCTATACAGGCTAAAATATTTATGTTCTTTCCAGTATTTTTAACTGTAATTCTTGCACCATTTCCTGCAGGTCTTGTTATCTACTGGAGCTTCAACAACATCTTCACAATGATACAACAATATATTGTTCAAAGAAAAATGACTATCAAAACAACATAAATGTCATCGTTAAGAGAAGAAGAATTAATAAATATCCTACCCAAAGATGGCCCAACAGTTGAAGAAGTAAAAAAATATTTAGAAAAATATAATGATGAATTTATTATCATTAAGTGTGGTGGCAGTGTTTTAGTTGATCCAAAATTATTTAAAGTTTTTATTGAAGATGTAGTCGTTTTAAAAAAACTTGGTTTCAATCCTATAATTGTTCATGGAGGTGGAAAAAGAATTAATAGTAAGCTTTTAGAAGTTAATATTAAAAGCAATTTTATTAACGGACTAAGAGTTACTGATAAAGATACGATCAACATAGTTGAGGATGTATTAATCGAATTTAATAAAGAGATTGTTGAAGCTTTAAATGAGTTAGATTGCAAAGCAAAAAGAATTACCTCAAAAGAAAATAATATAATTACTGTCGTACAAGAAAACAAAGACCTTGGATTTGTGGGAAGGCCTACTGGGATTAACAAAGAGTTCTTAACTGAAATAATAAAAGCAAACAAAGTACCAGTCATTGCACCCTTAGGTTTGGATAAAGATAATCAGACCTTTAATATAAATGCAGATACTACTGCAGGATCGATTGCAATTGAACTAAAAGCTAGAAGATTAATGATTATTAGTGATGTTGAGGGCGTATTAGACAGTGAAAAAAAACTAATCCCTGAAATTAATTCTAAAAAAGCTAATGAATTAATTGATCAAGAAGTAATTTCTGGTGGAATGATACCTAAAATTAAGAATTGTCTAGATGTTGCAAGTAATGGAGTTAAGGCAGTTGTAATAATTGATGGAAGAAAAAATCACTCACTCCTTTTTGAACTATTATCTGATAAAGGTTCAGGAACTTTAATTAGAGAATGAAAAATTTAATTGATACTAAATACTGGATATTCGACTTAGATAATACTTTGTATTCTGGACAAACAAAGGTTTTTTCTGAAGTTGATAAAAAGATGTCTTCTTTTATTTCAAAGAAATTTAATGTCAATTTAATTAAAGCAAGAGAAATTCAAAAAAAATACTTCTATGAATATGGAACGACATTATCTGGATTAATGAGTCACGATAAAATTGATCCACATGAATTTTTGGAATTTGTTCATGATATTGATATTAGCTGGCTTCCTAAAGATGAGATATTAAGAGAAGAATTAATTAAAATAAAAGATAAGAAATATATTTTTACTAATGGTTCTCACGCTCATGTTGAAAATGTAACTAAACAACTAGGTATAGATGGTTTGTTTGATGGAGCGTTTGATATTGTTGATGCTAATTTTATTCCAAAACCAAAAATTGAACCTTATAAAAAGATAGTAGAAAAATTTGAGCTTGATCCAACAAAATCAATATTAATCGAAGATATTGCTCATAATTTAGAACAAGCGAAAAATTTAGGAATGAAAACTTGTTGGCTTGAGAATGATGAAGTATTTGCAAAAAAAGATGCCGATAAACCATATATTGATTATAAGATTAAGAACTTGCCTTCTTTTCTTCAAGAAATTAATATATTAAAAGCACAATAAAACTAACCTACTAAAGATAAGATAAAATTATGAAAGAATTTGAAAGCATTATTAATACAGCTTGGGAAAATAAAGATTCCATAAATGGTCAATCAGATAAATCTATATTAGATGCTATCAACCAAACAATTGAACTTGTTGATAAAGGTGAGCTAAGAGTTGCTGAAAAAAATGGCAATGAGTGGGTAGTTAATCAGTGGGTTAAAAAAGCAATAATGTTAAGTTTTAGAACTCATGATATGGATTCATTAAGCGGCCCGTATAGTAGTTGGTATGATAAATCTCATTTATTAAAAGGTAAAACAGCAAATTGGACTAAGGAAGATCATATAAAAGCTGGTTTTAGAATGGTTCCAAATTCTCCAGTTAGAAAAGGATCTTTTATTGGAAAGAATGCAGTGCTTATGCCTTGCTTTGTAAATATTGGAGCTTATGTAGATGAAGGAACTATGGTGGACACTTGGGCTTCTGTAGGGTCTTGTGCACAAATAGGAAAGAACTGTCACATATCAGGTGGTGCTGGAATTGGAGGTGTATTAGAGCCAATGCAAGCTAACCCTACTATCATCGAAGACAATTGCTTTATTGGAGCTCGTTCAGAAATAGTTGAAGGAGTAATTGTTGGAGAAGGATCTGTATTATCTATGGGTGTATTTATTGGTCAATCTACAAAAATTGTTTATCGAGAAACTGGTGAAGTAATCTATGGAAAAATTCCACCATACTCAGTAATAGTTCCAGGTAGCATTCCTAGTAAAGATGGTAAAGGTCCTGCTTTATATTGTGCGGTAATTATTAAACAAGTTGATGAAAAAACTAGATCTAAAACTTCTATTAACGACTTATTAAGAGACTAAATGCCAACTTATAATGAAATCACATTAGCTAAAGAGCTAATAAGATTTCCAAGCATTACACCAATTGATGCTGGGGTAATGAAATTCTTAGCTAAAAAATTAACTACTATTGGATTTAAATGTAAGATTTTAGAGTTTAAAGATAAAAACTCTAAACCAGTTAAAAACCTATATGCAAGATTGGGTAATACTCAACCAAACTTTATGTTTGCTGGTCATTTGGATGTAGTGCCTCCCGGAAATATACAAGATTGGACGATTAAACCTTTTAGTCCAACTATTAAAAAAAATCATCTTATTGGTAGAGGTGCTAATGATATGAAAAGTGCAATTGCAAGCTGGGTTGTTGCTGTAAACAACTATGTATTAACTAATAAAAAAATTAATGGATCAATTAGTTTATTAATTACTGGTGATGAAGAAGGTGTTGCAATTAATGGTACTAAAAAAGTAGTTGATTACTTAAAAAAGAAAAAAGAAAAAATAGATTTTTGCTTAGTTGGTGAGCCAACAAACCCTAATAAACTTGGTGAAATGATTAAAATAGGTAGAAGAGGAAGTATTAATGTTGAATTAACGATAATTGGAACTCAAGGTCATGTTGCATATCCTCATCGTGCTAAAAATCCATCGACTTCATTAATAAAAATACTAAGTGAAATAAAAGAAATAAAATTTGATAAAGGAACAAAAGACTTTCAGCCTACAAATTTAGAGGTAACTAAAATTAATATCAATAATACAGCTGATAATGTTATTCCAGGCCTTGCAAGAGCTACCTTTAACATAAGATTTAATAATAAACATAAGTCTTCTAGCTTAAAGAATAGATTGAATAAAATTTTCAAAAAAATTACTAAAAACGATAAATCTAATTTTAAAGTTGAATATCGTGTATCAGGTGAAGCTTTTTTAACTAAGCCTAATAAAACAACTTATATGATTCAAGATGTAATAAAAAAAATTACAAAAATTAAACCTCAATTGTCTACAACCGGTGGAACTTCTGATGCAAGATTTATTAGAAAAATTGCTCCATGTTTAGAATTTGGTCTAGTAGGTAAAACAATGCACAAAGTAGATGAGGCAGTATCTATTTCAGATCTAAAAAAATTGACTAAAATATATTATAATATTTTAGAAAATTATTTTAAATGAAAACTGGTTTAATAACCTCTGGCACTTATCAAAATCATAATACAGGCGACGGTCATCCAGAGAAAATTGATAGAGTTACAGTAGTTATCGATAACTTTAAAAAGTTAGATAATAAAGATTTAGTTTGGAAAAAACCTTCAAAATTTGACCGATCACTTTTAGAAATAACGCACAATTCTGATTATATAAATTTTGTAGAAAAATCTTTTCCTGAAAAAGGATTATCTTTTTTAGATGGAGATACAATAGTCTCCCCTGGGAGTAAGGATGCGACCTCAGATGCTGTAGGTTCAATTATAACAGCTATTGATGGTGTTCAAAATAAAGATTTTAAAAATGCTTTTTGTGCTGTTAGACCTCCAGGGCATCATGCAGAGAAAAATAAAGCTATGGGTTTTTGTATTTATAATAATGTCGCTGTTGGAGCCAATTATCTTATAAATAAATATAAACTTAAAAAAATAGCAATTATTGATTTTGATGTGCATCATGGAAACGGCACTCAAGATATTTTTTATGATAATGAAAAAGTTTTATATATTTCTACTCATCAATACCCTTATTACCCAGGCTCAGGCACTAAAGATGAAAAAGGAAAACATAACAATATATTAAATATTCCTTTACCAGCAGGAACAACTTCTGAAGAGTATTTAAATGCTTATGAATTTGTACTTAATAAAATTAAAGAGTTTAAACCTGAATTTATCTTGCTTTCTGCAGGGTTTGATGCTCATAAAGATGATCCATTGGCACAACTTCAATTAGAGTCAAAAGATTTTTATAGTATTACCAAAAGAACACTCGAGTTATCAAAACAATATTGTGATGGAAAAGTAGTGTCAATTTTAGAAGGTGGATACGATCTACAAGCACTTCAAGAAAGCACTGAGTTGCATGTAAAAGCTTTACTAGAATTTAATTGATAATTTCTCAATACGCATTAAAGAACTCACAATGAAACTTTACAAAATTAAAAAATCTGACATCGATAAAAAAGGTCGTGGCCTATATGCTACAAAAGATATCAAAAAAGGTACTAGAATTATTGATTATGTGGGTAAAATTATCACTAAGAAACAAACAGAAGAATCACAAAAGTTTGATAATGCAAAGCCCATATATTTATTTAATTTGAATAAAAAATATGACTTAGATGGAGATGTTTCTTGGAACACAGCACGTTTAATAAATCACTCTTGTTCTAATAATTGTGATTATAACGGGACAGGTTTAAAGTTATGGGTGGTTGCTATAAAAGATATTAAAAAAGGTGAAGAAATTACAGCCGATTATGGTTTTGGCTATGATGAAGATTACAAACAATTTCCATGCAAATGTAAGTCAAAAAATTGTTGTGGTTATATTGTTAGAGCAGAATCTAGATGGAGAATTAATAAAAAATTTAGCATTGGTCGACAAAAAACTAGTAAATAACTTTTTCTAAAAATAATCCCTCAGCAGGTGCTGGTGGCGCACAAAGAATTCTTTTTTTTGATTTAATAACAAATTCAAATTTTTTTAAATCCCATTTATTTTCAGCTAAGTATTTTAAACTACCTACCATTGATCGTACTTGTTGTTGTAAAAATGATTGTGATTTAAATTGTATTTCAATTCTTCCATCTTTTGATTTAATCTTAACAGATTTCATAGTTTTGATTGGACTTTTTGCATTACAGCTTGATGCTCTAAAAGTAGAAAAATCTTTAGTACCTAAAAGTTTTTTTGCCCCTTTTTTCATTAACTCAATATCTATTTTTTTGATTATGTGCCAACCTCTTTCTTTTTCAAGAGAAGGCTTACTTAATCTATTAAAAATTATATATTTATAAATTCTTTGTTTGGCAGAATGTCGTGCATGAAATTTTAGACTTCTTTTTTTAATTGCTAAAACAGAAATACCTTTATCATTTATAAAATGATTAATTGATTTTAATAACTTATCTAAATTTTGAATTTCTTTTTTGCAATCAAAATGAGCTGACTGCTCTATTGCATGAACGCCTGCGTCTGTTCTTCCAGATCCTATCAAAACCACTTTTTCTTTTAAAAATTTTGATAACTTGACTTGTATTTCTTTTTGAATTGATTTTCCTTTAGATTGTATTTGCCAACCAACAAAATTAGTTCCTATATATTCTATTAAGACTTGATATCTAAACATTTGTTATTCTTGAGCCTTTTGTAATTTGAGAACCAAGAACAAATTCATTAATATTTTGAGGCTTTTTTCCTTGTCTTTGAATTTCAATAATTTTGATAGATTTTTGGTTACCGCAGCTAATTTCTAAATCATTGGACATTACTTCACCTATCTCACCACTTTTATTTCCTAATTCTGCTTTTAAAATTTTGTATCTTTCATCTTTAAAAATAAAAAAGGCCCCAGGGCTTGGGTATAATCCGTTTATTTTTCCAATAATACTTTCTGCATTATCATTCCACTTAATTTCACCCTCTGATTTTTCAATTTTAGAAGCATAGGTTGCGCTTGTATCATCTTGTTCTTTAAATGTTAATTTATCTTCAAATATATTTTCTACATTTTCTATGATTTTTTCTGAAGCTAAAATAGAAAGTTTAGTTGATATTGTTTCTGCATTATCACTATCTTTAATTTTTATTCTATAACTATTGCCAACTGGACCAGTATCAAGTTTTTCTCCTATTTTCATAATACTAATTCCTGTTTCTTTCTCTAAATTCATAATAGACCTTTGAATGGGTGCAGCACCTCTCCACTTTGGCAGAAGGGAGGCGTGAATATTTATAAAACCTTTTTTGGCAAGATTTAAATATTCTTTGGGTATTATTTGACCATAGGCCACAACAATTACTAAATCTAAATCTAATTGTTTTAAATATTCATATTCTTCTTTATTTGCTTTTAATGTGTCTGGTGTTCTACAATCTATATTACAATCTTCTGCTACAATTTGTATTGGCGACTTATTTATTTTTTGACCTCTTTGAGATTTTTTTGGTGGCTGTGTATATACAGCAGGTATTATATAATTTTTTTCATATAAAGATTTTAAAATTGGTACAGCAAAAAATGGTGTACCCATGAAGACAATTTTCTTTGTCATTTAAACGATTATTCTATTCGACTTAATCTTAGAGAGTTTTTTAATTATCATAGATTTTTTTAATTTAGATAAATAATCTATAAACAAAACTCCTTCTAAGTGATCCATTTCATGTTGAATACAAGTAGCCAATAATCCATCTGCTTTTAATAATTGTTTTTTTCCATTGTAATCTAAATATTCAACTTCACATTCATTTGGTCTTTCTATTTCAGCAAACTGATCAGGAACTGACAAACAACCCTCTTCATATTTTGACGTTATATCATTTTTATTTTTGATTACTGGATTAACAAAATATCTTGGCTCCTTTTTGTCTTCATCTCTACTTATATCCATTACTATAATTCTTTTTGGTACCCCTATTTGAATTGCTGCAAGACCTATTCCCGGTGCTGCATACATAGTATCCAACATATCATCCATAAGTCTTCTTTCTTCATCACCAACATTTTCAACTGGTTTAGAAATCTGCCTTAATAGTTTATTTGGTTCTGTTAAAATTGGTTTAACTGACATTATGGTTGATTATTTTAGTATAAATTTTAAACTTTTAAAGGAAGAACTTTAAAGAGTATTTTATTTCTTAGTGGATCCGCATTTAGCTGATTAAGTGTGCTTATAATAAAGTATAACGTATCTTCATCAATGGCATTTAAGCTGTCCTGCCCTATAACCTCAACAATTCTAAGCAATGCAGCAGCCATATCACCACTGTTAACAAATATTTGAATATCAGAAGGTATTTCTGAATCGTTTATTTGGTATAAATCATCATACTTATCTAAAATCTTGACACCATCGGACTTAAAGGTCTCAACTAAAATTACATCTTTTTTAGAAAAAAAATATTTTTTATCTTTTTTTATCTTTTTTAAGAAATCATTTATATCTTTTGTGGGATCATTTTTAGATTTTTCTAATTTTAAATAATTTATTAATTTTGATTGATGTAAAATTTTATTATTTATTTTAATATTTGCTTGTTCTGTCTCTTCATTACCTAAATTATCTTGATAAAATGTTGTAAAATTTGAAGGTACCTTGTTCTCTTCTATATTTTTTAAAAAATTTTTTAATTCTATGTTAAATGCATTCTCAATACCGTCATTCTTGAAAGAATTTTTGAGGGCATTCATTAACTGTAACTTATTCTCAATTTCAGTAGTAATTAAAATTCCTTGATAAATTAGCGCTCTTGTCTCTATTCTTGAGAGTACTTTTGTTGACTCTTTAATATTTAATAATTGATTAATATTAAATTGAAATCTCTTATAAAGTTCAAATAATTCTTTTTCTGCATAATTTCCTTCATGTGTTGCTTTTTCAATACTCGTAATTTTCTCTATATCTGTAAGCTCAATATCACTGATATCATCTAATAGATTTGAAGTTGATAGATATTTCCATATTTGCCTGGATGTAGTATTTTTTGGTTCAAATTTAAATTCTGGGTTCGTTCTGTGAGATAAATGGAAATCTAAAATTGTTTTTTCTGAAACTTCTGTTGCTGGTTCTGTTTTATACCCCATCAAATAATCAATTTTTTTATTAAAAAACTTATCTGCAATGCCTAATTCTAATTGAAGATCGATAAGCAATTGAGCTTCATCTCTTTTATTATTATTAATTAAGCAATAAATATTGAATTTAGATAAATATAAATCTTGTATCGGTTCATTAATTTTAGAAAAAATTTCACAAGCTTTTTTAACATCTGATTGAGACAAATAATGATCTACTAAATGTTTAGTAAGTTTTGGATGCTCATTAATAATCTCATTATTTAATAAATATTTTTCAATCAAGTCAAAGTTTGAGCGTTTAATAAGCCACTTTGATTTAATTTCTAAAAACTGTTCTTTTGAAATATTCATTTCTGGATAATGTGCATTTGTTAATAATAAAACATCCAAAATCTCTGCAGCATCTCTTGAAAGTTCCAATTTATCTATTCTTTTAAAGATATTTAAAATTTGATCTCCATTAGAATTAGACCACATATTAATATCCAAACCATTTTCTGCAGGATCATAAATTCCAATTAATTTTTTTTCTTTTGAAATTAAAGTTTGTGTTTCTTCTATACTTAATTCCCCTTCTTTTTGGGACTGCATTTCATAAATACTATTCTGTGGAATATTTTTTTCCGCTTCATCTTCGGTTAAGATTATGTTTTCTTTAGATTTTTTTTCTCCTACTTCCCAGATATCCACTGGTTCTTGTGAGTTGGTTGCAAAACCAAAAAATAAGAAAAATAATATAACTAAAAAATAGTTCTTACTTAACAATTTTAAATTTTTCATTAGGGATGATTTTTTCAATGTCTTTATTTGGAGATGGAAATTCAATTTTACCAAGTAGTACTATGGCTACAATAAAAATAATTAGCACAAATACTATTTTGATTAATAAACTTTTACCACTCCCATTACTTGTGTTTTTTGAAAATTGCATATATTCTTTAGTAATTTCAAATTAAGACATATTTGTGTTTTTTCAATAAAGAAAGCTTATGAATTCAAATAAAAACCTTGTTTTTTTAGGTATGATGGGGTCAGGCAAATCTTCTATTGGAGCTATGGTTTCCAAACAATTAAATATTCCATTCATTGATATAGACAATTTAATTGAAGAACATGCTGGTATGACCATCTCAGAAATATTTAAAATAAATGGCGAGGCATACTTTAGGAATTTAGAGGAAAAAATAACTATTAAGTCTTTAAAAAATAAAAAAGTTGTTGTTTCTTTGGGTGGAGGTAGTTTTATTAATGACAAGATAAGAAAAGATATTTTAAAAAATCATTTTTCTTTTTGGCTCGATTGGGATGATGTAGTTTTAATTAAAAGAATTAAAGGTAGCAAAAAAAGACCCTTAGCCTCAAATTCAACTGATCTTGAAATTAAAGCCATTATTAATAAAAGAAAGAAAGTATATTCAAAAGCTAATTTTAAAATAAACTGTAATAAATTAACAAAAAGTGAAATAGTTAAAACAATAATAAAAACATATGAGCTTAATTAAATTAAAAGTTAACACCAACAGTCAACAATATTCAATTATTATTGGAAATAATATTTTAAAAAAAGTAAATAAATTTTTGAAAGAAAATTCTATTGATTTTAATCAATGTCTTCTAGTAATTGACAAAAATATTCCAAAAAATTTAGTAAAAGATACTTTAAAATCTTTACCAAAAGGATCTGTTTCAATTCATTATTTTAATGCGAGTGAAAAAAATAAAAATCTAAAAAGTGTCAATGAAATCACATCAATTCTTTTAAAAAAAAGTTTTAATAGAAATGATTGTTTAATTTCTATTGGTGGTGGTATTACTGGTGATGTATCAGGCTTTGCAGCAAGTACTTTTAAGCGAGGCTTAAAGTTTGTAAATATACCAACTACACTACTTTCACAGGTCGACTCATCAATCGGAGGCAAAACAGGTGTAAACACCAAATATGGTAAAAACTTAATTGGCTCATTTTATCAACCTAGTCTAGTTATATCAGATACTAACTTTTTAAACTCTTTACCAAAAAGAGAAGTTGTATGTGGCTATGGTGAAATTTTAAAACACTCACTTATTAATGGAAAAAAATTTTTTTATTTTTTAAATAAAAATGGAAAAAAAATTATCCAATTAAAAAGTCCCTTTATACAAACAGCTATTCATCAAAGCTGCTTGATTAAAAAAAAAGTAGTTGAGGCTGACGAAAAAGAATTAGGTATAAGAAAAATACTAAATTTTGGACATACCTTTGCTCATGCCTTTGAAGCAACACTGCGTTATTCAGCAAAGTTAAATCATGGTGAAGCAGTTATCCTCGGTGTTAAAACTGCTGCTAGATTTAGTTTATTAAATAAAATTTTAAATAAAAAAGAATTTGAATTAATTGATGGTCACTTAAATGACCTAAATCTTCCAAGTGATATTAATAAATTCTTTTCAATAAAAAATTTAAATACAATTTTATCTTTTATGAAAAAAGATAAAAAAAATAATACAAAAAAAATTAGTCTGGTTTTGCTTAAAAGAATAGGTTCTCCAGTTTACAAATTACAGTTTAATGAAAAAACTATTAATCTCTTTTTAAAAAAAGAATTAACTAAGTAGTATTTGAATAGAATGTATGTGTTCTTTCAACTCATGATCTAAAATATTATAGATTTTCTTGGTTGATACTATCTTATTTAATTTTTTAAGCTCTTCAGATTTAATAATTAATTTTAGATGGAACATTCCTTCTTGATTTCCTTTATGATTTTTATGTAAAAAACTTTTATCTTCAATTTTAAGATCTTGTATAATAATTTTTGCTTCAAGTTTATTTTTAACAATTTTAATTAATTCGTTTATATTCATAAATAATAATTTATTACTATACAGCATGAAAAATATTTGTGATTGGAATAATTGCTTTGATACTGGTGAATATAAGGCACCAATTGAGAAAGATAATAGCAAACGCTACAGATTGCTTTGCTTAGCTCATGTTAAAGAATTCAATAAAAATTGGAATTATTTTAAAGGAATGGATGATGAGCAGGTATTTGATTTTTTAAAGTCTGACATGACCTGGCATAAACCCACTCAGAGCTTTAGCTCTTCAGATAATTTTTTTAAAGTTCTATGGAACAATACTTTAAAAGATGAGTTTGATAAAACCAAACTTAGAGGTGAATATAACCATATGAATCAATTCAAATTTGATGCTAATGATATTAAAGCTTTTAGTATTCTGGGTGTTTCAGTTGGCCAAAAATGGGGACAAATACAAGATCAGTTCAAAACTCTTGTCAAAAAATTTCACCCTGATATTAATTTGGGAAATAAAGAATACGAAGAAAAACTTAAATTAATTACTTTGGCTTATACTCAGCTAAAAAATACTTATAAGGAAAAAATTGACACCTAATTTGAACATACAACCAGACATTAAAATGTCTTTAAAGCAAAGTTTTGGAATTGATTCAGATATGGAAGTTGACGCTTTCTCTAAAAGAAGTGAATACGTTCCTGAAATAGATAAAAATTATAAGTTTGATAGAGATACTACCCTTGCTATCTTATCAGGTTTTGCTTTCAATAAACGTGTCTTGGTTCAAGGCTATCATGGTACAGGAAAGTCTACTCACATTGAACAAATCGCAGCTAGATTAAACTGGCCTTGTATTAGAGTGAATTTAGACAGTCATGTAAGTAGAATTGATCTTATTGGAAAAGATGCAATTGTTGTAAAAGATGGAAAACAGATTACTGAGTTTAAAGAAGGTATTTTACCTTGGTCCATTCAAAACCCTGTTGCACTTGTTTTTGATGAGTATGATGCAGGAAGACCAGACGTGATGTTTGTTATTCAAAGGGTGTTGGAAGCTGAAGGTAATTTCACTCTTTTAGATAAAAATAAAGTTATAAAACAAAATAAATTTTTTAGATTATTTGCGACTTCAAATACAGTTGGTCTAGGGGATACAACAGGATTGTACCATGGTACTCAACAAATTAACCAAGGGCAGATGGATAGATGGAATATTGTAACATCTTTAAACTATCTTAGTCTTGATAGAGAAATGGAAATCGTTCTTGCTAAAAATAAAAATTTAAACAATCCAAAAGGTAAAGAAAAAGTCTCTAACATGATTAAAGTTGCATCTTTAACTAGAAAGGGCTTTATAGCTGGAGATATATCAACTGTAATGAGTCCAAGGACGGTACTTCATTGGGCTGAAAATGCAGAAATTTTCAAAGACACAGGTTATGCTTTTAGGGTCACTTTTTTGAATAAGTGTGACGATATAGAAAAAAATACAATAGCTGAATATTATCAGAGATGTTTTGGAGAAGAATTACCAGAGTCGATGGTTAATATTCAGATCTAAATGAGCTCAAAAGAAAACAATTTTAAAGAGCAATTTAAACAAGCATTAATTTCTACAGCTAAAGTAATTTCTGAAGATTATAAATTAGATGTTAAAAAATTAGATAAAGATTTAAGTAATAAAAAAACTGATTTTTTTGATGTAACCAATTTATCAAATAAAAACGATTTTGTTAAACTAAGAGCAGAAACTGACTCTGGAGCCTTAAAGAAAAAATTTTCAAATAAAGAAATATTTAATAAAAACCTACCTAATAATCCTTCTTGTAAATCTTTATATAATATTGCTGAAAAAATCAGGTATGAACTTCTTGGGGGCAAAATGCTTAAAGGAGTTGGAAAAAATTTAAGTGAAAATTATAACCAAAAAATACTTTCTAATGGTAAAGAACAATTAAAAAATAAAGAAGATGTTCCTGTGAATGAAGCTTTTGAATTATATATGTTAAACAAATTCTTTAAATTAGAACTCAATGATGTGTCTACAAAAATGTTAGATTTTTGGAAGAAAGAATTTGACGAATCTATTGATAAGCATTTTGATTTTTTAAGTAAAAATTTGGAAGATCAAAATAATTATAGTTTAAAATTTTCAGAAATTTTAGAGAATATGGATGTCTTTGCTTCAAATAATGAAGAAAATAATGAAGAAAACGATGAACAAGAAAATGAGCAAGATAATAAATCAGAGAACGATAATGACGGCCAGTCTGATGACAAAGAGGAAGAAAATAATCAAGATGATAGCCAGACTAGTTTAGATGCTGGCTTTGATCTAAGCGACCAGCAGATGGAAGAACAATTAGAAGACTCGGATTCTTTAAAAGAGAGCGCAGAAAGTGTTTTACAAAAAACAAATATTGATAATATTGATCTAGATTACAAGGTATTCACCACAGAATTTGATGAAATTGCAAAAGCTGAAATATTAGAAGATATAAAAGAAACACAAAAATTAAGAAAAAATTTAGACCAACAACTTGTCGGGTTTCAAGATTTAATTACTAAGCTTGCTAACAAACTACAAAGGCAGCTCCTTGCAAAACAAAATAGAGCTTGGGAGTTTGACTTAGAAGAAGGTTTATTAGATAGCTCAAAATTAACTAGAATAATTATGGATCCTTATAATTCTTTATCTTTTATGAAAGAAAAAGATCTTGATTTTAAGGACACAATCGTAACCTTGTTAATAGACAATTCTGGTTCCATGAGAGGTCGGCCAATAACAATTGCTGCACTTTGTGCAGATATATTATCTAGAACCTTAGAAAGATGCTCAGTAAAAGTAGAGGTTTTAGGCTTTACTACAAAAAATTGGAAAGGTGGTAAAAGCAGAGAAGCTTGGACTAAAAATGATAAGCCAAAAAACCCTGGAAGATTAAATGATTTAAGACATATAATTTATAAAGGTGCAGACACTCAGTGGAGGCAGGCGAAAAACAATATAGGCTTAATGCTTAAAGAAGGATTATTAAAAGAAAATATTGATGGGGAAGCTATTTCGTGGGCCTATAATAGAATTAAAAAAAGAAAAGAAGAACGGAAAATACTGATGGTTATTTCAGATGGTGCCCCAGTTGACGACTCAACTTTATCAGTTAATTCAGGAGATTTTTTAGAAAAACATTTAAAAAAAATGGTTAAATTTATAGAAACTAAGAGTGACGTTGAAATTTTAGCTATCGGTATTGGGCATGATGTTTCTAGATATTACAATAAAGCTATTAAAATAACAGATGTGCATGAACTTGGAGATGTTATGGTTTCACAATTGAGTGGCTTATTTGAAAATAAAAAAAAACTACATTAAAGTTTTAAAAGATCTTGATTTTTCCATTTAATACTTACTTCAGCCCCACTTCTTGTTTGGGAATTTCTGCATAAAATATTTGCATAATTTTTTTCAAGTAAAGTTTTGCCTATAAAAATTCCAAGACCTAATCCAGATTTAGATTTTATTGAAGACTTAAAAGATTTAATATAAGGCTCTCCAATTTTACTCAAAACATCTTTTGGGTATCCCTCTCCATCATCTTCAATCATAACTTCTGTGAAATCACTATCACTTTTTATATTAATAAAAATCTTATTTTCAGAAAACTTATTTGCATTACCGATAAAATTTCTTAGTCCATAAACAATTTCTATTGATTTAGTTATATTTAGTGGATTTGAATTTTGATCATAATTTACAATAAAATCTTTTTTACTTGCTTCTTGGAATGACTTGACTATTTCACTTACGTATTCTGCCATTGTTAAATCACGATCAATAAAATTATCTTCGATTATTGGGTTTAATGTTAATTTTTTTAAAATTTCACTACATCTCTCTAATTGACTGGATAATAACTCAATATCTTTTTTAACATCTTCATTATCTTTAAATCGCTCCAATAAATCAGTGGAGATAATCTTCATTGTTGAAAACGGTGTACCTAATGAATGTGCAGCGGCAGCGGCCTGTCCTCCTAATGATAATAGCTCATGTTCTTTTGACATGATTTCTTCCATTTTATTTAGTGCCTCTTTCCTTATTCTAGATTCTGATCCAAAGGTTAAGGCAAAATAATTTAAAAAAATTAAAGCAATAATTAATGCGATTGGAATTGAATAGTAATAATAGCTGTCTACGTGAAAATGTTCTTTAATTGGATAGGGCAAAGATTGATTAAAAAAAGTAAGAAAAATAATCACTAAAACTGTGAGGCTGACTAACAATAAATTACTCCTAAAACCTAAATTGGATGAGGAAAATATAGCTGGGATAATCAAAAAAATTGAAAAAGGATTTATAATTCCACCTGTTAAATAAATCAAACAACTCAGTTGTAAAATATCAATAGATAAAAAAAGAAATGCTGTTTTATCTGACAGTTGTGTGTTTTTGTTAATATAGATTAAATAAAGATTGCTTAGCGCTCCAATCAAAATTATTGAATTTTCTAGAATTAGATTAAATCTAAAATCAAAAACAAAATAAATAACATTAACTGTTATAAGTTGGCCAATAATAGCAATCCATCTTAGATTGATATAGGTCGATTTTTTTAATGAAAAATATTTAGAAGTTTCGAAAAACTTCATTATTAGATATCTAGATTTTGAACATTAATTGCATTTGAAACAATAAAATCTTTTCTCAATGCAACATCATTACCCATTAATGTGTGTATTAAATCTTGATCTTTTTTTATATCTTTTGAGTATTGTACTTGTAATAAATTTCTTGTTTCAGGGTCTAACGTAGTATTCCATAGCTCTTCTGGGTTCATCTCACCTAATCCCTTAAACCTTTGAATGCTCATTCTAGATTTTTCATCTTCATAAGCTTTAGTGAATTCTTTTGTTCCTTTTTTAATTTTTTGTAATTCTTTATTATTCTTTAAAATATAATCTTCTAACTCTTTTTCATCTTTTATATAAATGCCTTTTGTTCCCTTATTGATCTTGAATAAAGGTGGCTGTGCAAGATAAACATGTCCATTTTCAATTAGTTTATTAAATGGCTTATTGTTAAAGAATGTTAGTAATAATGCTCGTATATGAGAACCATCAACATCAGCATCAGTCATGATAATAATTTTTCCATATCTTAAATCTTTCAAATCAATATCTTCAACTTTTGGATCAAGGCCAAGTGCGTTAATTAAAGTCACAACCTCATTAGATGACATCATTTTTGATAAAGATTTTGTTCTATGTTCGCTTCCATCTCTATTGCTATTTTTTTTAAGAACAATCTCTTCCACATAGGTATTAAGAATTTTACCTCTAAGGGGTAAAACGGCTTGATTTGACCTATTTCTTCCTTGTTTAGCAGAACCGCCTGCAGAATCTCCCTCAACAATAAATAATTCTGTTCCCTCTTGTTTACCTATTTGACAATCTGCCAATTTTCCAGGTAATCCACTTAATTCTAAAGCACCTTTACGTCTAACATTTTCTCTAGCTTTTCTAGCAACGTCTCTTGCTAGAGCTGCCTGCATTACTTTAGCTAAAATAATCTTAGATAAAGTTGGGTTTTGATCAAACCATATTGAAAGTTTTTCACTAACAATACTTTCAACAATCATTCTAACTTCTGATGAAACAAGCTTATCTTTTGTTTGAGAAGAAAATTTAGGGTCAGGTATCTTTGCTGAAATTACACATGTAAGACCCTCTTTAATATCATCTCCTGAAATAGTTAATTTATTTTTTTTTAATAAATTATGTTCTGTAGCATATTTATTAATGACTCTAGTAAGGGCACTCCTAAATCCTAATAAATGGGTACCACCATCCTTTTGATAAATGTTATTTGTATATGGATAGATGTCTTCTCCGTAACTTGCATTCCACTTTAAAGAACATTCAATTTCAATATTGTCTTTTTTTCCTTCAATATAAATAGGCTTCTTAAATAAATCATTACCAGTTTTATTTACAAGTTTTTCTCTTTTTTCGTCTAAAAAATCAACAAATTCTAAAACTCCTCCATCAAACTTAAATACAATTATTTTTTCTTTTTTTTGATTTAAATCGTTAACAGTTATTTTTATTCCCTTATTCAAGAATGCAAGTTCACGCATTCTTTTAATAATTATACTTGGAGTAAATTTAATTGAAGAAAATATTTCTTTTGATGGTAAAAAAGTTATTTGTGTTCCAGTTTCTTTTGATTTTCCTATAACTTTAAGAGGTGCTTTTGAGGCTCCATCTTTAAATTCTATAAAATATCTATTTCCATCTCTATCGATTTCTAATTTTAATTTTTCTGATAATGCATTTACAACTGAAACTCCAACACCATGTAAACCACCCGATACTTTGTATGAATCATGATCAAATTTTCCTCCAGCATGAAGCTGAGTCATAATAACTTCTGCAGCAGACATTTTTTCACCCTTATGCATATCAACTGGTATTCCTCTACCATCATCTCTAACTGTAATTGTTCCGTCAGAGTTTATTTTAACATCTATATTTTTACAGTGTCCTGCTAAGGCTTCGTCTATTGAGTTATCAACAACCTCATAGACCATATGATGCAAACCTGTTCCATCATCGGTATCACCAATATACATTCCAGGTCTTTTTCTAACAGCTTCAAGACCTTTTAAAACTTTGATGGAGTCTGCTTGATATGTTGAGTTGTTTTTCATATTTTTGTATTGAAAATACAATAATTATAACATTTTTATAAAAAAAAGAGGGAAATTAATTAGACTAATCCACAAAAAATGGATCAATGAATCGCTTTTTTAAATAGTTTTTAATTTTTTTTGAATAGACAGTAAATTTTCACAACTTTGTAATTTTTAGAGGTGCCAATTTTATAGCATGTTTTTTTAAATATAAGAATTAATCAATTTACAAATATATTCAGCATCCTTTGCTGACACTTTTGTGTGTATTGGTAATACTAAATATTGATCCTCAATCTTATCCATATTTTTATAATTTTGATTCTTAGTAAACTTTTTAAATATTGAATATTTATCATTTCTAAAATGTACTTGATTAGTTTCTATATTTTTTTCCCTTAATTTTTTTTGTAGGTAATCTTTTTTTTTAGTCAATATTGTAAATAACCAAGCAGCTGATTTTTTTTTTCTATCATGATCATGGATACATATAATATTTGGATTTTTTGATAAGTTTTTAAGGTATATTTCATTTATTTTAATTCTATGGGAAAGTATTTTTTTAAAATCAAGAAGTCCTTGATATCCAATGGATGCCCCTAGATCTGTTAGTTGGTATTTGTATCCTATTTCTTTGACGTCATTTTCCCAAACACCTAGCTGCTTTTTTTTTCTATCTATACCAAACCATCTCATTCTTTTTGCAACATCAACTAACTTTGAATCTTTTATACATAACATTCCACCATCACCCGTTGTAATATGTTTAATTGCCTGAAAACTAAAGGTTGTAAAATCACTTATATCGCCAATTTTTTTATTATTATACTCCGCACCTAATGCCTGGGCAGCATCTTCAATAACTTTTACTTTATATTTTTTTGCGAGTTTTCTTATTTCACTCATATCACAAGGAATGCCTCCATAATGAACACAGACTATGGCTTTAGTTTTTTTAGAGATAAGTCTTTTTAAACTAGCAATGCAGATATTCATTGTTTTTGGATCAACATCTGCAAATTTTATTTTTGCGCCTATATATAGCAATGGAATGTTCGTGGCTGTGCAAGTAAAAACTGGAGTTATTACTTCATCATTTTTTTTTATTCCTGCTAATAGATAAGCTAAATGAAGGGCATCAGTACCAGAGCCTGTAGAAACACATTCTTTTCCACCTAAAAAAAGATCTGAAAACTTTTTTTCAAATTTATCAACCATTGGGCCTTGTCCTATCCATCTTGTTGATAATGTTTTTTCTAAAATCTTAAGACTTTTTTTGGGTATATAGGGATAAAATAGGACTGTACCTTTTTTATCAGACATAATTGATAGTTCTTTAAAAGACATTTAATAATAAAATTTTGAAAATAAGTTATTTACAAGTAGATTATCTAAATTATTTACACAATTAAAACAATAAATAAATGATAATAAAACCTTTATGTTAAAAAAAAATGTAATAGTTACTGGTGGGTTAGGTTTTATAGGAAGTAATTTAATAGAATTGCTGTTAGAAAAAAATTTTCAAGTAATAAATGTTGATAAGATATCCTATTCATCAAATTTTTATAACACAAAAAATTTTAAAAAAAATAAAAATTATAAATTTTATAAATGTGATTTAAATAATTTTAAAAAATTAGACTCAATAATCAATAAATTTAAACCTGACTGTATTTTTAATTTAGCAGCAGAAACACATGTTGATCGATCCATAGATAATCCTGAAAACTTTATCAAAAGCAATATTATTGGAGTATATAATTTACTACAAAGTTTCAAAAAGTATTCAAAAAGATATAATAAATCAAAATTAATTCACATTTCAACAGATGAGGTTTTTGGTGACATAAAACGTGGTAGATCTGACGAAAAAACTGCTTACAAACCAAGTTCACCCTATGCAGCAAGTAAAGCCTCTTCAGATCACTTAGTATATTCTTATATTAGAACATATAATATTCCAGCAATAATAACAAATTGTTCAAATAACTTTGGTCCAAAACAACATCCTGAAAAGCTTATACCTAAAATTATTTACAATATAATAAATAAAAAAAAACTACCTCTTTATGGTGATGGCTTGAATTCTAGAGAGTGGATTTATGTAAAAGATCATTGTGAAGCCTTAATTAAAGTTTTCAGAAAAGGTAAAATTGGTGAGTTCTATAATATAGGCTCCAATAAAAATTTCAATAATATACAAATATGTGGGGCATTGTTAAAAATAATGAAGAAAAAAATTAAAGTAAGTTCCAGGGTTAAAATTCAATTTATAAAAGATAGACCTGGCCATGACTTAAGGTATGCAATAAACAGTAAAAAAATTAAGACACAATTAAACTGGTCTGCTAAAAAAAATTTTTTTTCTGGTTTAGAAGATACTGTCGATTGGTATTTAGACAATAATTCTTACTATAAAAATTTAAAAAAAAAAGATATTGTAAAGAGATTAGGGATTATTAATGATTAAAAAAGGAATTATATTAGCAGGTGGTATGGGCTCAAGAGTTGGGCCAAGTACAAAAGCAATATCTAAGCAATTGATACCTATAGCTGACAAGCCAATTATATTTTATTCTTTATCTATTCTAATGTTACTAAATATTAAAGATATTTTGATTATTGTAAAACCATCAGATCAGCCTTCTTTTAAAAGCTTATTAGGTAACGGCAAAAGCTTTGGAATTAAAATTACCTATGCAACTCAAAATAAACCAAAAGGATTACCAGATGCATTTATACTAGGAAAAAAATTTATAAAAAATAGTTCTGTTGCTTTGATACTGGGTGATAACTTTTTTCATGGTCAAAGTTTAGTTGAGTTATTAAGTAATACCTCATTGAAATTTAAGTCTGGTGCTAATATTTTTTCTTATAACGTAAAAAACCCTCAAGATTATGGTGTTATAGAAACTTTAAAAAATAATATTAAAATAACAGAAAAACCTAAAAAAACTAAATCCAAAAAAGCTATTACAGGTTTATATTTTTTTGATCGAGAAGTTTCAAAATTTAGTAAAAAACTTAAATATTCTAAAAGAGGAGAGTTAGAAATTGTTGATTTACTAAAAGTTTATCTAAAATCAAAAAAACTTTTAATTACTGAGTTGGGTAGAGGATCTGTGTGGCTGGATACAGGAACTAGCGAAGACATATTAAAAGCTAGTAATTATGTAGAAATATTACAAGATAGACAAAATTTAAAAATTGGCTGCATAGAAGAAATTGCTTTTAAAAAAAAATGGATAAATAAAAATCAATTAAGATCCAGAATAAATTTTTATGGAAAAAATAAATATTCTGATTATTTAAAAGAATTATTAGATGAAAGAATATAATGAATTGATTACCATCTGTATGGTATCTTTTTATTCTGACAAAATAATCAAAAAAATTCTCAAAATAATACCAAAAAAATACCAAATAATCGTTACCGATAATGCAATTACTGAAAATTTAAAGAATGATCTTGAAAATTTATTTGAGAACGTAAAAGTTATTATACCAAAAAACAATTTGGGAAATGGCGGTGGGATAAATTTTGCCCTAGAGATAATTGACACAAGATATGCGCTATATTTAGATGTAGATACAGAATTTGATGAAAATACTATTGATAAATTAGTTGAAGTTGCAAATGCTAATACTGACTGGGCAATTATAGCTCCTAATTTAGAAAATTATATTTATAAAAGTAATCACTTTATTGATAAAAATCAATCACAAGAAGTGTCAAGTATGCAATTTGTTGAAGGTTGTGCATTATTATTCAATATGAGAGAATTAAATAAAATTGGCTTTTATGATGAAAAAATATTTCTATATTTTGAAGAAAATGATTTATTTTTTAGATGTCTAAAAAATAATAAAAAAATATTACTATGCAGAAATCTATATATTAAGCATATTGGAAATTCATCTATAGATACAAAATATAATACAGAAGTAGAATTAAATAGAAACTGGCATTATATGTGGTCAAAGTTTTACTATTACAAAAAAAACTATTCTTATATACGGGGACTTAAAGAAACTATTTATCAATTATTTAAATCATTCATAAAACTTTTGTTTTATTATTTCCTAAATAAAAAAAAATTTTTAATATACCAAAATAGATTTGCAGGGCTTTACAATTCATATCTTGGAAAAAAGTCTTGGAAACGGCCAAATATTAGATAAATAGCAATTTTAAGTTAGTTTAATTCTTTTTTTTTATACTGTTTATATATGAGAAAAAGTTTTCTGTATCACTTGATAGTAAAAATTTTGATAAATCATCTATTTCTGCATCTTTTAAAAACCACCATTCTGTATCTAGAATTTTTTTTATAATACTGTCTTCAAATCTTTTTTTAATTACCCTATTTGGGTTTCCACCAGAAATAGTATAAGGCTCAACATCATTTACCACTAAAGAGCCCGCTGCAATTATTGCACCAGTACCAATTGTAACACCAGATAAAATTGTAGATCTACCACCAATCCAAACATCGTGGCCAATAACTATATCACCTTTAGATTTGCCAAAATTTTTTATAGATTTTGTTTTTTTGAAGGTTTTGTTGAACTGACTAGCTGGTAATGGTGAAGTGCTTATCCAATCAGCTCTGTGGTCTCCACCAACATAAAAATTTATATCTGGGCCAAGAGAACAAAAATTACCTATTATAACTCTAGATTTCCAATCCCAACGATAAATACTAGGATTACCATAACTCCATTTACCTACTTCTGCAAGATTAGTTTCAATTTCTTTTTTTAAATTATCTTTCAAAAAATAATTTTTATATACTTTTTCTTTTTTAAAAAATTTGAATAATTTTTTTATTATGTTAATCATCTTTTTATTATACTACTAATAAGTTTTTAATACGAAAATATCTAATGACGGAGAGACAGGGATTCGAACCCTGGGTACCTTTGACAGTACACACACTTTCCAAGCGTGCGCCTTAAACCGCTCGGCCATCTCTCCCCTTTAAAGTCTTTGTTATATAATCCATTCTTTAAATTTTTCTTTATTATCAATAATATACTTAGGAAACATTTCATCAATATTATCTTTTTTATATGATAAGGGTCTATTAAATAAATCAATTTTATTTTCTATCGATCTTTCTATTTTTTCTAAATTTGTATAATATTCATTATTATATTCTGCGTGTGCAAATGATTTTATTTTGCTTTTTATCTGATCAGGATTCATTAAAAATGAAAAATGCCATCCTCCATTTTTGATAATATTCCATTTAATTTTATCAAACCGCCAAAAAGGATAGTTTTTAATTTTTTGATTTCGCAACCACTGTGGTGATTTCAAATATTTTTTTTTACAAATTCTACTACCATGCCAAAATGGCTCTGTTTTATTATGAAGGTTTATTTTATAATAAAACATTTTTTGCTCAAAGACCGTAAATTTATAATTTTTTAAGTCTTTAATTTTTGTTAAATTTGGAATTTCATCTACATCTGAGATAATTATATAATCATTTTCATTGGCTAGTGCTAACCCTTCATTTAAATAATTTCTCTGATAATTTTCTCTTTCCCAATTTGATAATTTTTCTGGAAACTTTTCAATAATTAAATATATGATTTTTTCTTTAAATTTTTTAAAATCATCTATTTTAAAAGTAAGTTTTTTTTTGTTTCCTTGATGATCATATTTTGACTCAACAATTATAAATTTTTCAATATACTTTGACAATGTATTTAGTCTTATATCTAAGACAATTTTTTCTCCATTGTACAAAAAACAATCAAAGATCCTCATTTATTTTTCTTTATTAATTTTAAGCACACCAATAAAGGCTTCTTGTGGTATTTCAACTTTTCCAAACTGTTTACCTCTAGCTTTTCCTTTTTTCTGCTTATCTAGTAGTTTTCTTTTTCTATCTCTAGCTCCACCACCATGAATTTTTGTTAAAACATCTTTTTTAAAACCTTTAATGGTTTCTCTTGCTATAATCTTTCCACCAATAGCAGCCTGTACTGGAATCATAAAATTATGACGTGGGATTAAATCTTTTAATTTTTCACATACCTCTCTTCCAATAGTTTGTGCAAAATCTTTATGAACCATCATTGATAAAGCGTCTACTGGCTCAGCATTAACAAGTATTCCTAATTTTACTAAATCACCCTCTCTATGACCTATGATCTCATAGTCAAAACTTGCATAGCCACTAGTCATTGATTTAAGTCTATCATTAAAATCAAAAACAACTTCGTTTAGAGGGATTTCATAATTTAAAACAGCTCTATTACCCGAATAACTTAGGTTTGTTTGTACTCCTCTTTTATCCTGACAAACCTTTATAATTGCACCTAGATATTGATCTGGTGTAATAATTGTTGCTTTAATCCAAGGCTCTTCAATAAATTTGATTAGAGTAGGCTCTGGTAAACTTGAAGGATTTTGTAACTCTATTATGTCTCCTTTGTTCATATGAACTTTATAAACAACCCCTGGTGTTGTGGTTAATAAATTTATATCAAATTCTCTTTCTAATCTTTCAGTTATAATTTCTAAATGCAAGAGACCTAAAAAACCACATCTAAAGCCAAGACCTAACGCAGATGACGATTCTGCCTCATATGAAAAACTAGCATCATTTAATTGAAGTTTGCCTAAACCATCTTTTAATTTTTGGTATTCAGAGCTATCTACAGGAAACAAACCACAAAATACAACTGGCTTACTAGGTTTAAATCCAGGAAGTGCTTCTTGAGGTGGTTTAGTTGCATCACAAATAGTATCTCCCACTTTTGTTTCTGATAAAATCTTTATTCCTGTTGTTATAAAACCAATTTCTCCTGCGTTTAATTCATTAACATCGGTTGCTTTTGGAGTAAACACACCTACTTTTTCAATTATATATTCTTGGTCAGTAGACATCATTTTAATCTTCATATTTTTTGAAATTTTTCCATTAATAACTCTAACTAGAATAACCACCCCTAAGTAAGTGTCATACCAACTGTCAACTAATAAGCATTTTAAATCAGCATCTTTTTCTCCTTCTGGAGCTGGTAGTGACACAATAATTTGTTCTAGAATATCTTCTATACCCTCACCTGTTTTTCCAGAGCAAGGTATGGCATTTTCAGTATCAATACCAATGACCTCTTCTATTTGCTTCTTTGTTTTTTCTAAATCTGATGCAGGTAAATCAACTTTATTTAGTACAGGTACTATCTCGTGCTTGGTATCTAAAGCTTGATAAACATTAGCCAATGTTTGAGCCTCTACTCCTTGGGTACTATCAACAATTAAAATAGATCCCTCACATGCATACAGAGATCTACTAACTTCATAGCTAAAATCTACGTGTCCTGGAGTATCAATTATGTTTAGAATGTACTCTTTACCATCTTTTGCTTTATAATTAAGTTTAACTGTTTGAGCTTTAATAGTTATGCCTCTTTCTCTCTCAATATCCATTGAGTCTAGAACTTGTGCCTTCATTTCTCTTTCAGTTAGGCCACCACAACTATGAATTATCCTATCTGCAATTGTTGATTTACCGTGATCAATATGCGCAATGATTGCAAAGTTTCTGATGTGATCAATTTTTGTCATGATTATGATCTAATCTTAGCACCAGTTTTAGATTCAACAGCTGAAATAATAAGTTGATTAATTTTGTTTAAATCATCCTCAGCCAAAGTTTTTTCTAAAGATTGAATAATTACATTTAATGCAATTGATTTTTTACCTTCAGGAATATTTGCTCCTTCATAAACATCAAATACTTTGACAGATTTTATTAACTCTTTGTCTACATTAGAGATGATTTCAATTAATTCTTGAACTTTAAAATTTTTCTCTAAAACAAAAGCAAAATCTCTTTCTGATTTTTGAAAATCTGAATATTTATAGTGAGTTTTTTGATCTTTTAATGATTTTTTTGGCTGTTTTAAATTGTCTAAAAATATTTCAAAACCCACTAAAGACTCGACTTTAATATCTAATTTTTTTAATATACCTGGGTGAATATCACCAAAAAAAGCAACTACTTTTTCTTTTCCTTTGTTAAGGAATATTCTTCCTGATTTTCCAGGGTGATAATAGCTTGGTGTGTCATCATCAATATAGAGCTTATCTTTATTATAACCTGCTTCAACTAAACTTTTGATAACATCACTTTTAACATCAAACACATCTATTAATCTTTCTTTTTCCAGCCAGCTCTGCCTAGCCAATTTTCCTGATCTTAATCCAGTAGCTACTGTCTGTTGCTCACCTGGCTCAGATCCTAAAAAAGTTGGACCTATTTCAAAAAATGACAAATCTTTAAATCCTCTTCCTAAATTCTTATTCAAATGAATTATCAAATTAGAAAAAATTGAATTTCGCAAAACGTTCAAATCAGAACTTATAGGATTAATTATTTTAATTTCTTTGTTATTTTCAATGAATAGTTGATTAATTTTACTATCAGTAAAAGACCATGTGATAGCTTCAAAATACCCCTTAGAAGCAATAGATCTTTGTAAAAAATGAAATAATTTTTGTTTTAAATTTAATGTTTGCTTTTTTCTAATTTTTTCAGGTTCAATAATTTTAATTTGATCATAACCCTTAATTCTTACAAGTTCTTCTACCACATCAACTTCTTGTGAAATATCTGGTCTCCAAGATGGTATAACGACATCTAGCATTCCCTTGTTTTCTTTAATTTCAAATCCTAGGTTATCTAAGATTTTTATCATTTCTTTTATATCAATATTAAATCCAGTAATTTTTTTAAACAAAGAGGGGTCAAATTTTAATGATTTTTTTTTAACATCTTCAATTTTTTGAATATCAAATTCACTAACTTCACCACCACATATTTCTTGTATTAAATTAGCTGCTCTTTCAAGTCCTTGATCAATTGATAATGGATCAATACCTCTTTCAAATCTAAATTTTGCATCCGTATCTATATTCAAGATTTTAGATGATTTTCTGATTGATCGTGGACTAAAGTAAGCAGACTCAATTAACACATTTTTTGTGTCCAGCTCAGTTCCAGTTCTTGTGCCTCCTATTATGCCTCCAAGACCTAATACGCCTGACCCATCTGATATGACACACATCTCATCCTCTAATTTATACTCCTTATTATCTAATGCTTCGAATGTTTCACCTTTTTTAGAATTTCTTACAACTATTCCTTTATCTATTTTATCAACATCATATGCATGAAGTGGTCTATTCAAATCAAACATTACATAATTTGTAATATCAACTATTGCCGAAATAGGTTTTTGGCCTATAGCAATTATTTTGTCTTTTAGCCACTCTGGACTTTCAGTATTTTTTACTCCTTTAATTAAACAACTGCCAAAGGATATGCATGGTTGATTTTTTTCATTTTCAATTTTTACACTAATTGTTTGTTTATTTTTTTTATCAAGTTTTTTTTCTTTTTGATTTATTAATCTTCCCGCGCCTGCAGCAGCTAAATCTCTTGCTATTCCTCTAACCCCTAAGCAATCTGCTCTATTTGGTGTAATAGAGATATCAATTACATTTAAATTTTTTTTTGGAAAATAATTTTCTCCTACTTTTTTGTTATATTTTTCTGGTAAAAGCTCTGTTATGCCATCACTTTCGTTTGATAGGTTAAGTTCAGATTCTGAACAAAGCATTCCATATGAGGTTACACCTCTTATTTTACTTACCACCAATTTCATTTGACTTTTTGGCACTACAGCACCAGGAGGAGCATAAATTGTTAATAAACCCTCTTTAGCATTTGGAGCTCCACAAACAACTTTTACTGGTTTGCCCGAACCTATATCAACATCACATACTCTAAGCCTATCTGCATCAGGATGCTTTTCAGCCTTCAGAATTTTAGCAATTACAAATTGATCAAGCTCTCCTGATTGACTATCAACACCCTCTACTTCTAAACCAATATCTGTAAGTTTATCGATGATTTGATTTTCATTAAGTTTGGTATCTAGATGATCTTTGAGCCATTCTGTTGTAATCTTCATCGGCTTAAGCCCCTATAGTTTGTTGGGACATCTATTGGATCAAATCCAAAATGATTTAGCCATCTATAGTCACAATCAAAAAAGGCTCTTAAATCATTAATGCCATATTTCAACATTGCGAGCCTATCTATTCCTATTCCAAATGCATAACCTTGGAATTCATCAGGGTTTACTTTAACATTTTTTAAAACATTGGGATGAACCATTCCACAACCTAAAACTTCTAGCCATTTATCACCTTCCCCAATTACTATTCTTCCATCTTTTATTTCATAACCAATATCAACTTCTGCAGATGGCTCTGTAAATGGGAAATGACTGGGTCTAAATCTCATTTTAATTTTATCAACCTCAAAAAACTCTTTAATAAAATAATTTAAGCATCCTTTTAAATGCCCCATATTTATATTTTTATCAATATGTAGCCCTTCAACTTGATGAAACATTGGAGTATGAGTTTGATCGCTGTCAGATCTATATGTTCGCCCTGGTGCTATTATTTTAAAAGGTGGTTTATCATTAAGCATTGTTCTAATTTGAACTGGTGAAGTATGTGTTCTTAAAAGTAGCTCTTTTGCATCATCTAGATAAAAAGTATCATGCATATCTCTTGCAGGATGGTTATCAGGTGTATTTAACGCAGTAAAATTATTATATTCATTTTCAACATCTGGTCCCTCTTCTACACTAAAACCAATTTCTGAAAAAATTGAAGAAATTTCATCTATAACTTGAGATACAGGATGAATTTTTCCCTGAACAAAAGGTCTCTCTGGTAAAGTTATATCTATTTTTTCTTTTTCTAATTTTTTGTTAATCTCTTTTTTTTCAATATCATCAATTTTTATAGTAATTAAATTTTCAAGTTCACTTTTGACTAAGTTTAAATCTGATGCAAATTTTTTTCTTTCTTCTTCTGCTAAATTTCCAAGCTGTTTAAATTGCGAGCTGATTAACCCAGTTTTACCAAATAGTTCTGTTTTAAGTTGATTAACTTGATTTAAATCTAAATTTTCTTTTAACTTTAAAAGAAATTCATCTTTTATTTTTTTAATATCAGACATATTGAGAGATTATTTCTTCACCGAAGAAAAACAATAGTGAAGATTAATTTAGTGCCGATTGAGCTTTTTGAACGATCGTTTTAAAGGCTTCTGGGCTATCGTATGCTATTTCAGCTAGTATTTTTCTATC
Organism: Candidatus Pelagibacter sp. PS_17; assembly: GCF_059417945.1. NCBI lineage: Bacteria > Pseudomonadati > Pseudomonadota > Alphaproteobacteria > Candidatus Pelagibacterales > Candidatus Pelagibacteraceae > Candidatus Pelagibacter > Candidatus Pelagibacter sp. PS_17. The sequence goes on along the minus strand of NZ_CM182073.1, from coordinate 35,963 downwards.
TAACTTAATTCCACATTTAGTTAAACCATTAATAAATTTTGAATAAGTTATTCCTTCAGATCTAACACCTGCATTAATTCTTTGTATCCATAAAGATTTAAATTCTCTTTTTTTAGTTCTACGATCTCTGTATGCATATTGCATAGCTTTTTCCATAGCTTGCTTTGCAACTCTTATGGTACTTTTTCTTCTGCCCCATTGACCTTTGACAGCTTTTAAAACTTTTTTATGTTTTGCGTGACTTGTTACGCCTCTTTTTACTCTAGCCATTTTATCCTCTTAAACTGTAAGGCATGTATGATTTAACTATTTTGCCATCTTGTTTTGACATAGCAGTCGTGCCTCTTAATTTTCTAATTTGTGAATTTGTTCTTTTTATCATACCATGTCTCTTTCCAGCTTGAGCCATCATAACTTTCCCTGTAGCTGAGATTTTAAATCTTTTTTTTGCTGAACTTTTAGTTTTTAATTTTGGCATAATTCTGCGGACTTATACAAATATTGGAATGGATTTACAACCTCTATTAAGCCTTATAAAGGCTGAATAACCATGATCATTTGCTTTCCATCAAACTTTGGGTGCAATTCAACTTTGCCAATATCTTGCATATCAGCTTTTATTTTATCCATTAATTCTCTACCTAGGTGTGAGTGTTGTAGCTCTCTACCCTTAAATCGTATTGTAAATTTTACCTTGTCACCTTTTCCAATAAATTTTTTAGCATTTTTAACTTTAAAATCATAATCATGCGTTTCTGTAACTGGTCTCATTTTAATTTCTTTTAATAAAACTATTTTTTGTTTCTTTTTAGCAACATTTGCTTTTTTTTGAGCATCATATTTAAATTTACCCATATCAATAATTTTACATACAGGTGGTTTTGCGTTTGGAGCTATTTCAATTAAATCCAATCCTTGCTCTTTAGCCATTGATATGGCTTCATTTGTATTTATGATTCCTATATTTTCACCATCACTTCCAATTACTTGAACCTCAGGTGAAGAAATCCTATTGTTAGATCTTGGACCTTTGTCTTTAGTTCTTCTTTGAAAATAATTTTGTTTAAAATCTGCCACTTAGTTTGAGGATGCTTTGTTTAAAGCTGCGAAAGTTTCTAAGAATAAGTTTAATTCCATATTTTCTTGTTTGTTAGTATCCAATCTTCTAATCGTTACTGAGTTACTGTCAACTTCTTTTTTTCCACAAATCAATAAAAGTGGTATTTTTGATAGTGAATGTTCTCTAATTTTATAATTTAAGTTATGGTTTTTTAAATCTACCTCAGAGCTTATGCCTGCATTATTAATTTTTTCATTTACTTCTTTTGCATAAGAATCAAATTCCTCTGAAATTGGAATTACAACAGCTTGTAAAGGAGCTATCCAAAATGGAAATTTGCCTGCATAATTTTCTATAAGAATTCCAATAAATCTTTCTAATGATCCAAATAACGCCCTATGAAGCATTACAGGAATTTTTTTAGTTCCATCTTTATCAACAAAAGAAGCATCTAATCTTCCTGGTAAATTAAGGTCTACTTGTAAAGTTCCGCATTGCCAATCCCTACCAATAGCATCTCGTAAAACAAATTCAATTTTTGGACCATAGAATGCTCCCTCTCCTTTATTAATTGTGTATTGAAGCTTTGAAGCTTTAACTGCATCTAATAAAGCTTTTTCAGCTTTGTCCCAAACATTATCATCACCAACTCTTAAGTCTGGTCTATCTGAGTATTTTAATATTACATCTTCAAATCCAAGATCTTTATAAATATCTAAAATTAAATTAGTAACAATCAAACATTCTGATGTAATTTGATCTTCTGTGCAAAAAATATGAGCATCATCTTGAGTAAAAGCTCTAACTCTTAAAAGTCCATGTAAAGCACCTGAAGGCTCATATCTATGTACTTTTCCAAATTCTGAAATTCTTAAAGGAAGATCTCGGTAACTTTTTAATCCTTGATTAAAAACTTGTACGTGACCTGGACAATTCATTGGTTTTATTGCAAATATTTTTTCATCTGGTGTTTGAGAAGTATACATATGCTCTCCATATTTTTCCCAGTGGCCAGATTTTTCCCAAAGAGATCTATCTAAAATTTCAGGAGTATTCACTTCTTTGTAGCCAGCTTTTTCTTGTCTAGCTCTCATATATGCAACTAATTTTTGAAATAACTTCCAACCTTTTTCATGCCAAAATACTGATCCTGGACTTTCTTCCCTAAAGTGAAATAAGTCCATTTCTTTTCCAAGTTTTCTGTGGTCTCTTTTTTCTGCTTCTTCTATTCTTTTTAAATATTCATCTAAATCTTTTTGTGATGCCCAACTTGTTCCATAAATTCTTTGCAACATTTCATTATTTGAGTCACCTCTCCAATAAGCCCCTGATACCTTTGTTAATTTAAAGTACTTACCAATTTTTCCCGTTGAAGAAAGATGAGGGCCTCTGCATAAATCATGCCAGTCTCCATGAAAATATATAGAAACATCTTCACCCTGTGGAATACTTTCAATAATTTCAGCCTTGTATATTTCTCCTTTATCTTTGAAATGAGATATGGCTTTATCTCTTTTCCAAACTTCTCTTATAGTTGGAACATCTCTATCAACGATTTCTTTCATTTTATTTTCAATTTTATTTAAATCATCTTCTGTAAAGGGTTCTTTTCTTGAAAAATCATAATAAAATCCATTTTCTATAATTGGACCAATGGTTACTTGCGTTCCCGGAAAGAGTTCTTGAACTGCCATTGCAGTTATATGAGCTGTGTCATGACGAATAGTTTCTAAACCTTCTTTATCTTTTGAAGTAAAAATTTTAACTGAGCAATCCTCATCTATAACAAAACTTAAATCCTTAAGTTCTTCATTAACACTAATAATAGTTGCCTGCTTTGATAAAGATTTACTAATCTTTTCAGCAACCTCAAGTCCTGTTACTTTATTTCGAAATTCAATAGTGTTTCCATCTGGCAATGTTATTAATGGCATTTAATTTAATAATCTTTTGTATTCTGAATATGTAGAAAAACACATTTTTTCAACATTAAATTTTTTAATTATATTTTTTCTACCTTCTATACCAATAGATTTCAATCTAGATTCGTCTAATTGTAAGACTTCTATTATTTTTTTACTCAAAGCTTCTGCATTACCAGACTGAAATAAAAAACCTGTCACGTTATCAATAATAGTTTCGTTAGATCCCCCAATATCACTTGCTATTATTGGTTTTTCCATTGATTGAGCTTCAACTGCAACCCTTCCAAAAGCTTCAGGTTCTACTGAGGCTGAAACAACAATGTGTGATATTTTATAGGCTAACGGCATATTTTTACAATGTTCTATAAATTTTAACTGACTAGTTAGCCTATATTGCTCAGCCAATCTTTTAATTTTTTTGGTATAAATGTCTCTTCCTTGATCGCTACCCAAAATAATAGCATTAAAAGACTCATACCCCAGTTCTTTATTAACAAGATTTAATGCCTCAATAAATGTCTCCTGACCTTTCCAAGCAGTTAACCGACCTGGCATTAGGATCATTTTTTTATTTCTATCAACTTCCCAATCTGAAATAAGTCTGTTTTCTTCACTGTCTAAAATTGTTGATAATTCAAAATAATCGACATTAATTCCCCTAAAAATTACTAAGAATTTTTTTTTTAAATCTAAATATTTTGAATAATTTTGATTAATATGTGAAAAAATAAAATTTGATCCTGCTATTATTAAATCTGATCTAACCATTACTGAATTATAGAATCTTTTAATTGAGTTTTTAAAATTATAAGTACCATGAAAAGTTGTAACAAACTTTCTTCTTGTAATTTTTGTTGCAAACAAACAAGACCAAGCTGGAGCACGACTTCTTGCATGAACAATAGATATATTATTTAGTAAAATAATAAAAATCAAAGCAATTGAATTAAAGAGCATTAAAAATGGATTTTTACTATGGACAGGAAGTTTTATTACTTTTACTTTTTTTTTATCAATAAATTTTAATAACTCTCCTCCACTAGTTACTATATAAGAACTACAATTATTTTCTGGTAAATAGTGTGCAAGATCGTAACAGCCTGTTTCCGCACCCCCGTATCCAAGTTTAGGAATTACTTGCAGTACTTTTAATTCTGAAGACATTTGATAGAACTATATATTAAGAATTAATTCTAATAAACTTATATGAATAAATTTAAATACATTAAGATCCTTAATAACAGGCAAATAAGATATTTAAGTAAGGATTATAGAGATAATCTTTATATTATTTTTTTACATGGTTTTATGTCAAGCATTGAAGGTGAAAAACCTCAAGCAATACTAAAATTTGCAAAAAAAAATAAACTTGGTTTTCTTGCTCTTGAATATTCTGGTCATGGAAAATCCTCAGGAAAATTTACCAAGGGAAATATCACACAATGGTCAAAAGAAGTTGAAATAGTAATAAAAAAAATAGTTAAAAAAAATAAATTTATCTTAGTCGGTTCAAGTATGGGAGCGTGGCTCTCCTTAAATCAATTTAAATATTTTAAAGATCAAATTAAAGGTTTTTTAGGAATCGGTTCAGCTCCAGAGTTTTTACAAAATCTAATGTGGAAAAAATTTACAAAAAAAATGAAGAATGAAACTATAAAAAAAGGAATTTATAATTTAAAACATGGTAATTATGAGTATCCAATCACTTATCAGTTAATAAAAGATGGTAGAAAAAATAAAATTTTGAATAAAAAGATTAAATCTAAAATCAATGTAACCATGATTCATGGAAGTAAAGATGAAGTTGTTCCAATAAGTTATTCTAGAAAAGTTCTTAAGTTATTTACTAAAGCTAATAAAAAATTAGTGATAATAAAAAATGGTGATCACAGCTTATCAAGTAAACGAGGTTTAAAAAAAATACTCTTAGAGCTAAATAAAATTACAACTAATATGGTTTAATCCTTCGATATAGCTTGGAAATTTTAAATTATAATCAAAATAACTTTTCATCTTTTTGTTGCTAACTTTTTTAGACTCATTATAAAAATTTTTCAACATCTCACTTTTAATTTGGTCAACTTCAATTTTTTCGATATTTTCAATATTTAATATCTTTGCTCCAAATAAAGTAACCTCTTCAGATGTAGAGGGTTTATCATCAGATAGATTGTATATTTCTCCTGACTTAAATTTTGATAAAGATTTAAATAATATATTTGAAATATCATCTACATGAATTCTAGAAAAAAAATGATTTTTTTTGTTGATCAATTTCACGCCTCCTGATTTTAGACGTATTAAAATATTTTTTTCATTAGAATAAATTCCAGATAACCTAAATATCTGAATTGGTACTTTCTTATTTTTCTCTAAAGAAAACCATGCATTTTCAGCTTTCAATCTTGCTATACCATTATTTGAAATTGGGTTTGTTTTGCTATTTTCATTAACCCACTCTCCCTTATGATCACCATAAATACTAGTCGCTGATAAGTATGTTATCCATTTTACTTTGGAATTTTCTATAAATTTATAAAAATTTTTTATAACTAAATCTTCTTGATTTTCTGGTGGTATAGAAACTAAGATATGATCTGCTTCTTTTAATTTTACAACTAAATTTTGATCAAATTTTTCGCTATTAAATAGATAGCTATTATAATTAATACCATTGAATGTTTTTTTTGAAGACTCACTTCTAGAGGTTGCTGACAAATTGATATTATACTGCTCAACACTAAGCTTCTTTATAAAATTTTTTGCTACTTGGCCAAAACCAAAACAAAAAATATTTATATCCTTCATTTTAACTAACTTCTTTTATAATAGATTTTAAACTTATTGGGTTTTTTAGCTTATCAATCATTTCTTTTGGACAAACTTGAATAAAATTAGAAATTTCTCTATCAAAATTTTCTATGATCTTTTTAGAAAAATCTGAATTTGTCTCTTGGTGATGTTCTTGAACTAAATTTTTTAAATAAGTTATCCAATAATCTGTTTCAGGCGTTTGCCATACTACAGTCTCTGGGTTTACATTTTTATCAAATTTCTTATTTATATCGTAAATAAAAGCCATTCCGCCAGTCATTCCAGCTCCAAAATTGTCTCCTACATCGCCTAGAATTACAACTGTACCACCAGTCATATATTCACAAGCATTAGAATCGCATCCTTCAATAACTGAAATTGATCCTGAATTTCTTACCGCATACCTTTCTCCAGCTTGACCTGCTGCAAAAAGTTTTCCGGATGTTGCTCCATACAAAACTGTATTTCCTATTATGGTATTCTCATGTGAAACTAGATTACTTTCGTCTGGAAGTTTAACTACGACTGTTGCGCCTGATAAACCTTTGCCAACATAATCATTAGCATCACCTTTTAAAATAAGTTTTAAGCCTTTTATTGCAAATGCACCAAATGACTGTCCAGCTGATCCTTTAAACTTTAAAGATAAAAAGCCATCATCTAGTTTTTCAGATCCATATTTTTCATAAAGATGATTAGAAATTCTTGTTCCAACTGTCCTATGAGTATTTTTAATAATATATTCCTTTTCAATAATTTTTACTTTTCCAATTTGTTCTTTAATTTCAGGTAAAATTTCTTGATCCAAAGTATCTGGAACAGAATTTATTTCTGGAACTGTACAGTATCTTGTGTTCTCACCAGCATCTGTTTGAACAAATAAAGGATTTAGATCTAAATCATCTAAGTTTGGTGAAGCTTTACTTACCTGTCTTAATAAATCAGTTCTACCAATTATTTCATTTAATGATTTAAATCCTATTTGTGCTAAAATTTCCCTTACTTCCTCAGCTATAAATTTAAATAAATTGACTACCTTTTCTGGCGTACCAGAAAATTTTTCTCTTAGTTTTTCATCTTGAGTACAAACTCCAACTGGACATGTGTTTGAGTGACACTGTCTAACCATTATACATCCCATAGCTACTAAAGCTGTAGTAGCTACTCCATATTCTTCTGCTCCCATCATGGCTGCAATAACAACATCTCTTCCTGTTTTAATTCCACCATCTGTTCTTAGAGTAACTTTATGCCTTAAATTATTTAAAGTTAAAACTTGATTAGCTTCAGTTAATCCCATCTCCCAAGGTATCCCCACATATTTAACACTTGTTTGTGGTGTAGCTCCTGTTCCTCCATTATGTCCAGAAATTAAAATTATATCTGCTTTAGCTTTAGCTACTCCAGCTGCGATTGTTCCTATCCCAGAAGATGCTACTAATTTTACACCAACTCTTGCTTTTGGATTGGCTTGTTTAAGATCGTAAATTAATTGAGCTAAATCCTCGATAGAATAAATATCATGGTGAGGTGGTGGTGATATTAGGGTTACACCCGGAGTTGAATGTCTTAATTTGGCAATTTCTTCTGTAACTTTAAACCCTGGTAATTGACCTCCCTCACCAGGTTTTGCTCCTTGTGCAATTTTAATCTCTATTTCGTTACAGTTATTTAGATATTTAAGTGTTACTCCAAATCTTGCTGAGGCTATTTGCTTAACTCTAGAATTAGCACTATCTCCGTTTTCCATCTTAATAAATCTTTTTTCATCTTCTCCACCTTCACCACTACAAGAGGCTCCTTTAATTCTATTCATTCCTATAGCTAATGTTTCGTGTGCTTCTTTCGATAATGCGCCATGAGACATACTTCCACTTCCAAATCTTGTTAAAATATTTTCGATTGGTTCTACTTCTGAAATATCTAAGGATGGGTTTAAATTTTTATCTCTAAATCCAATCAAGTCTCTAAGGTGTATAGGAGGAAGATTATAAATACCTTCTGCATATTTTTTATAAGCTTCAAAAGAATTTGATGAAACTGCACTTTGCAAAAGATGAATGAGCTTACCTTGATATTGATGAGTTTCACCATCCTTTCTATATCTATAAATTCCTCCAATTGGTAAAACTGCATCCGTTCCTTCAAATGCTTCTTTGTGAATAGTTCTTAATTTTTTTTCTATTCCATTTAACCCTATGCCTGAAATCTTTGATAAAATTCCTGGAAAGTATTCTGATGCTACTGTTCTACTCAAACCAACTGTTTCGAAATTACATCCACCTCTATAAGAGCTTATGACCGAAATTCCCATTTTTGACATTATTTTCAGAAGTCCATAATTTACCGATTGTATATATCTAGCTATGCATTCATCGTACTCAAACTTTCCAAATAATTTTTTTTCAAACCTTTGATATAAACTATCCATTGCTAAATAAGGATTAACAGTAGTTGCTCCAACACCTATAAGTGTTGCAAATGAATGCGTGTCTAATGCTTCTCCAGTTTGAGCATTGATTGATGCATAGCCTCTTAATTTTTTTTTAATAAGATAAGTATTTATTGCCCCAACACATAATAGCATTGGGATGGGTAATCTTTTTTCAGAAATATTTTTATCACTTAAAACTAATTGCGTAAGGCCTTGTCGAACTGCAATTTCAGACTCTTTTCTAATTCTCTCAATAGAAGTTTCAAGATTTTCACTTTTATCAAAAGTACAATCAATTGTTATTGATTTTTCCCCAAAAAAATTAATAAATTTTTCTAATTGAGAATTTGATAATATGGGGCTGTCTAAAACGTATATGTTTTCTTCTGTTAAATTAGTGAAATCTAAAATATTTCCAAGATTACCAAAACGAGTTTTTAAACTCATAACCTTGTTTTCTCTTAAAGAATCAATTGGTGGATTTGTAACTTGACTAAAATTTTGTCTAAAAAAATGGTAAAGCGGTCTATAACGGTCAGACAATACTGCAAGTGGAGTGTCATCACCCATAGAACCAATGGCTTCTTTTGCATCTTCTGCCATCGGATGAAGAATAAGCTCCAGATCTTCTAAACTATAACCAAATGTATGTTGTCTTTTTTTTAGCTCATCACCTGAAAAAGTAGATTTTTCATTCTTTATTGGGAATTTCTTTTCTAAATCAATTATTTGATTGTTAAAATGTTTAAACTCTTTTGCTAGATAGTCTTTTATTTCAACATTAGAAAATACTTTACCTTTAGCTATTCTAACTCCAAGAATTTCTCCAGGTCCTAATCTACCCTTTTTAAGAATTTGCTTCTCATCGATTTCAACCATTCCCGTTTCTGATCCTGCACACAATATTTTATCTTTTGAAATAGTATATCTCATTGGGCGTAACCCATTTCTATCAGCAGCTACTATAGCCCATTCATTATCAGTAGCTGCAATAGCAGCTGGTCCATCCCATGGCTCCATTGTACTATTTAAAAAATTAAATAGTTGTTGGTGATCTTTTGATAATGTTTGACTTTTTTTAGACCATGCATCTGGAATTAACATTAATTTTGCAAGGGGTGCTGATTGGCCAGAAATATTTAAAAGTTCAAAAACACTATCTAGCGCAGCAGAGTCTGATGATCCTGGTTGTATAACTGGTTTTAAATTTTCCATATTATCAAATAATGGACTATTCATTTCTTGCTCATGAACTTTCATCCAGTTTGTATTTCCTTTGAATGTATTTATTTCTCCATTATGAGCTAATGCTCTAAAAGGTTGTGCCAGATCCCAACTAGGTGCTGTGTTTGTTGAAAATCTTTGATGAAATATTGCAAATCGAGATATAAACCTCTCATCCTTTAAATCTAAATAAAAATCTGCAATAGACTCCGCTAAAAACATGCCCTTATAAATAACTGACTTAGAACTTATTGAACAAATATAAAAACCTTCTATCGCATCTTTAATAGCTTCTTTTTCAATTTTTCTTCTTGATTCATAAATTTTTCTTTCTAACTCTTTTTCTGTTAAATCTTTATTATTATGTTTAAATAATACTTGAGTAATTTCTGGTCTTGTAAGATTTGCCTTTTCACCTAAAACTTTTGGATTTACTGGAACCTGTCTCCATCCATAAATACTAAAATTACTTTTTGTTAATTCACTTTCAACTAAAGTTCTTGCATTTTCTTGTGCTTGATAATTGTTTCTGGGTAAAAAAATCATACCCACACAAATTTCTGAACCATCATGGTCATGACCTGTGATTTCTATCTTTTCAGCAAAGAAGTCTGAGGGAATTTCTAAATGGATTCCAGCTCCATCACCTGTTTTTCCATCAGCATCAACTGCTCCTCTGTGCCAAACCGCTTTTAGGGCATTAATTCCATATTCTACTACTTTCCTTGATTTTTTACCTTCTGTAGAAGCAATTAACCCTACTCCACAAGCGTCATGCTCCATTTCTTTAGAATAAACATGACCATCCTCAAGAATTTTAAGATTTTTTTTATAATTTTTCATTAAGCAACCTTCTCTTTACTGAGTTCTTTGGTCTCTAAAAAATTTTTTATTGATACTGCTACATCTCTTCCGTCTTTTATGGCCCAGACAACTAAAGATGCACCCCTAATAATATCTCCAGCTGCAAACACACCTGGTAAATTTGTCTCCATAGTATCAAAATTGGTTTTTAATGTTCCCCATTTAGTAACTTGTAGATCCTCAGAACCAAATAGTTTTGGTAAATTTTCTGGATCAAAACCAAGAGCCTTAATTACTATGTCTGCCTTAATATTAAAGTGAGAATTATTCTGAATTTCTGGTTTACGTCTTCCACTGTCATCAGGTTCCCCAAGTTTGATCTTATCCACTATCAAACCTTCAACTTTATTTGTTCCAATAAATTCTTTGGGACTAGATAGCCATACAAACTCTACTCCCTCTTCCTCTGCATTGGCTACCTCTCTTGCAGATCCAGGCATATTTTCTTTGTCTCTCCTGTAAAGACATTTAACTGATTTTGCTTTTTGTCTGATTGAAGTTCTAACACAGTCCATTGCAGTGTCACCTCCTCCAATTACTACAATATTTTTTCCTTCAGCATTTAAAGTTCCATTATCAAATAATTCTACTTTGTCTCCTAATCCTTTTTTATTTGAAGCTGTTAAAAATTCCATGGCTGGAAATATATTTCCTAAATCTTTTCCTGGAAGATCTATTTCTCGAGCTTTATAAACTCCAGTTGCAATTAAAAGAGCATCATGTTTTTTTCTTAATTGCTCTAATGTAGCATCTTTTCCAACTTCAAAATTTTGAACAAATTTAATTCCACCTTCTTCTAATAATTTGGTTCTTCTCTCTACAACAAATTTTTCTAATTTAAAATTTGGAATGCCATAAATCATTAAACCACCAGCTCTATCATATCGATCGTATACTGTAATTTGATAACCTGACTTACGTAACTGCTCCGCAGCAGCTAGACCAGCTGGGCCTGCTCCTATAATTCCAATACTTTGACTCTTTTCATTTTTAACCTTTATTGGATTTACCCATCCTTGTTCCCAAGCATTATCAGTAATATACTTCTCAACTGAACCTATAGTTACAGTTCCATGTCCAGATTGTTCAATTACACAATTTCCTTCACACAATCTATCTTGTGGACATATTCTTCCACACACCTCTGGCATGTTGTTAGTGCTTTGAGATAATTCGTAAGCCTCTTTTAATCGTCCTTCTGCGGTTAATTTTAGCCAATCTGGAATATTATTACTTAATGGACAATGGACCTGGCAAAAAGGAACTCCACATTGAGAACACCTGCTAGATTGTTCGCTTGCTTTATCGTTAATAAATTCCTTATAAATTTCATTAAAGTCTTCTTTTCTATTTCCAACTTCTCTTTTAGGTGGAGTTTGTTGACCTATTTTAACAAATTTAAGCATATTTTCTGACATATTTAACCCTCAATAAATTTAGCATATATCAAGGTTTTATGTAATAAAAGACAAACAAGGTCAGCATATATGACCTTAAATTTGAAATAAATCCAATTAAATCTTAATATTTTAATTTATGCATATCTAATATGTTAAAATGGAATTGTTTAAATTATTGAATATTTAAGCTACGAAGCATTAAATGTTCTCAAATATTATTGAAATTATAATCTTATCAATAGTTCAGGGAATATCAGAATTTTTACCAATTAGTTCATCAGCTCACTTGAATATTGTTGAGATAATATTTGAGTTTAATTCTAACTCACTAATGATTGATGTTAGTCTCCATCTTGGCTCTTTACTTGCAATAGTCTTTTATTTTAGAAGAGAGTTATTGGACCTTAGAAATAATCAGAAGTTATTATCTTTATTAATTATTGGCTCAATACCAATTGTAATAGCTGGCTACGTAATCAGCTCCACAGGTCTAGTTAACCTATTAGAAAACAATTTAAAGATAATCGCTTGGACAACATTAATTTTTGGAATTATCTTATATCTCGCAGATAAAAGTAAATTTGATAAAAAAATATCATCTAATTTAAATTTTAAAACAATACTATATATTGGTTTGTTCCAAATACTTGCTTTAATACCTGGTGTGAGTAGGGCAGGTATTACAATAACGGCTGCAAGACTTTTTAGATTTAATAGATTTGATTCAAGTAAAATTTCTTTTTTACTAGCTATACCTGCTATAGCTGGAGCAAGTGTGCTACAGTTAAAAAATGCCATTGGTCAAAGCTTTGAGCTTAACTATCTTGTACTAATATCAATCACTCTTTCTTTTTTATTTTCTTATTTTACAGTTAAGTTTTTCCTAGATTATATAAACAAATTTTCTTTGAATGTTTTTGTTATTTACAGAATAATTATTTCAATAATTCTGTTTATAATAATATATAATTAATTTTTTTTTAATATTGGTGCTAATTGTGAAAACAAAACACCAAATAAAATAAATAAACATCCAAATAAATTATTTATATCTAAAATTTGATCTAATAAAATCCAAGCAGCAATTGTCGCAAAAACACCCTCTAAAGAAAAGATTATTGCTGAGGGAGCAGGGGATATATTTTTTTGTGCATATATTTGTAAAACAAATGCAAGACCTCCAGACAAAATTCCAGCATATAAGATTTGAAATTTTTCTTTAAGAATATTGGACCAAATAAAATCTTCAAAAATTAATCCTATAATTAATGATAGCGAGGAAACAATTAAAGTTTGAATCGCACCAATTGTTAATGGAAGATTATATTTTTCTATAATTTTGCCAGTAAAAATAATGTGTGTACTCCAGAAAAATGCGCCTATTATTATAAGTGCATCACCATTTCTAACTGTTGCGCTATAAAAATTAGTTAACAAATAACCTCCCATCACACAAAGAAGAACAGAAGGCCAAATACTCCAGTGAATTGGCTTTTTATACATGAAAAAAATTATAAACGGAACCATTGGCACATAAAAAATCGTAAAGAATGCAGCATTAGCAACATCTGTATAGAGTAAAGCTACTTGTTGAAGTGCTGATCCCAAAAATAAAGATAGGCCTATTAAAATAGCCAAGTTGATAAATTCTTTTTGATTTTTTTGTACTGATTTTGATATTTTTTTTCTTTCAAAAATAAAAGCTAATGGAGCTACTACTAAAAAACCAACAAAAAACCTGACAGCATTAAAAGTGAAAGGGCCAATGTCGTCCATTCCAGTATCTTGAGCTATAAAAGTCGTTCCCCATATGAATGTACATAATAATGCACAAAATAATGATGATGTTTTTGACATTAATATCTATACAGCTAATTTATAAGAAAAATTTTTGCCTAAATTTTCTTTTAGATCATTATTAAATCTAGCTGCTTCAGCTCCATCAATTATTCTGTGATCATATGATAAAGAAAGTGGTAGCATTGTTCTTGTTTCAAATTTCCCATTAATAAAAATTTGTTTTTTTTGTGCCTTGCCTACTCCTAATATAGCAACTTCTGGATAATTTATTATTGGTGTAAAGAATGAACCTCCAATTCCTCCAAGACTCGTAATAGTCATAGATCCTCCAAAAAATTCTTTCTTATCTATTTTTAAATTTCTACATTGGTCACTTACTATTTTCAATTCATTGCTAATATATGAGATGCTTTTATTGTCAGCATTTCTAATTTTTGGCACCATTAAACCATGTGGAGTATCCACTGCAATCCCAACATGAAAATAGTTTTTCATTGTAATTTTTCCATTTTCAATATCATCTATTGAAGAGTTGAAACTAGGAAACTTTTTTAAAGATGCAACTAAAGCTTTAACAATAAAAGCTAATGGAGTAATTTTTTTTCTTTCCCTTGTATACATGTCAGTAAGTGAAGTTCTAAAATCTTCCATTTCAGTTATATCTGCTTCATCATGATTTGTGACATGAGGTATTGTAGTCCAAGAATTAACTAAATATGTAGAGGCTAATTTTTTAACTCTAGGCATATCTTTAACTTCAATTTCACCAAAATCAGAATGAGAATATTCACTAACAATTTTTTTTGGTTGAACTTCGGTCTTATCTGGAGCTTTATTAATTCTAGAGGATATAAAATTTTTTACATCATCTTCCACAATTCTTCCCTGTCTTTCACTACCAACTATTTCATTAATATTAACCCCAAGTTCTCTAGCAAATTTACGTACTTTTGGGCTTGCAGATGAAATTTCTGAATTATCTTTTTTTATTGTATTTTGTGCTGGATTGACTTTTGCAATTTTTTCTACTTGATTTTGATTTGTAACTTGTTCTGCTTCTTTAATAGTTTTTTGTTCTATTTTTTTTTCTTCTTCTCCAGACTGTTCTATAGTTAATATTAAATCACCTTCTGAAACCCTATCTCCCACTTTAATTTTAACAGACTTAACCTTTCCATCAAAAGAAGCTGGTATTTCAACACTAGATTTGTCACTCTCAATTGTAATAAGTGGATCATTTTTAGAAACTGACTGGCCATTTGAAACTAGCACCTCAATTACCTCAACGTCTTTAAATTCACCAATATTTGGTACTTTAATCTCTTTATCTGACATCTTATAGTTTTGTTGGCATTGGTTTGCTGCCATCAATATTATACTTCTTTATGGCTTCTTTAGCGTATTTAGAAGCTATCAGTTGCTCTTTTGCTAACACACTCAGTCCATAGGCAACAATATGCTCTTTATCAACTTCAAAAAATTTTCTAAGGTTTTTTCTAGTGTCACTTCTTCCATAACCATCTGTCCCTAAAGAATAAAAACTTTTATTAGTATAAGGTCTAATTTGGTCAGAATTCATTCTCATATAATCTGAGGCTGCCATAATCGGTCCTTCAGTTTTTCCTAAACACTGTTCTACAAATGAAACTTTTTGTTCTTTATCAGGGTTTAAGAGATTATATCTTTCAACTTCCATGCCATCTTTTCTCAACTCATTAAAGCTAGTAACACTCCAAATTTCACTATCTATCTGATATTCATTTTGAAGAATTTCTGCTGCAGACATCATTTCTCTCAATATTGTACCTGAGCCTAAAAGTTGAATTTTTGTTTTTCCATACCTATTAAATTCTTTAATCTTGTACATTCCTTTAAGAATTCCTTCTTCACAATTTTTATCTTTTGGCATTCCTGGATGTGAATAGTTTTCATTCATGGTTGTGATATAATAAAAAACATTTTCATTTTTTTCATGCATTCTTCTCAAGCCTTCTCTAAAAATAACAGCTAACTCATAATGAAAAGTTGGGTCATATGTTACACAATTTGGTATCGTTGAAGCTATCAAGTGACTGTGTCCATCTTGGTGTTGTAATCCTTCACCAGCCAAAGTAGTTCTTCCAGCTGTTGCTCCAATTAAAAAACCTCTGGCCTGACTATCTCCAGCAGCCCATGCAAGATCTCCTATTCTTTGAAAACCAAACATTGAGTAAAAAATATAAATTGGAATCATTTCAATATCATGATTCGTGTAAGCTGTTGCAGCTGCAATCCATGATGACATTGCTCCAGCTTCATTAATTCCTTCCTCTAATACTTGTCCACTTTTATCTTCTCTATAAGAGCTTAACTGTGCAGAGTCTTCAGGTTCATATTTTTGACCTTCATGAGCATATATTCCTATTTTTTGAAAAAATCCTTCCATGCCAAAAGTTCTTGCTTCATCAGGAATAATTGGGACTAACCTCGGTGAAACATTCTTGTCTCTTAGCAAATTTGTAAACATTCTAACTAATGCCATGGTTGTAGACATTTCTTTTTCACCTGTTGATACTTTCATAAAATCAAAAATATCTTTTGCTGGTGCTTTAATTGGCTTTGCGTAAGTTGTTCTCTCTGGCAAAGAACCCCCAAGGTTCATTCTTCTTTCTTTGATGTATTTAATTTCAGGAGATTTTTCGTCTGGCTTAAAATACTCTACATTTTTTACTTGATCGTCAGTCAAGGGCACATCAAAACGATCTCTATAATATAATAAATCGTCTACGTCTAATTTCTTAGTTTGATGAGTTGTGTTAACACTTTCGCCTGTTTTTCCCATGCCATAACCTTTAATGGTTTTAGCGATTATAACCGTTGGGCTGCCTTGATTTTTTGATGCCTGATCATATGCTGCATAAACTTTATGAGGATCATGACCACCTCTATTCAATCTCCAAATATCTTTATCTGACAAACTAGAAACTAGCTCTTGTGTCTCTGGATATTTTCCAAAAAATTTTTCTCTAACGTAAGCTCCATCTCTAGCCTTCATTGCTTGATACTCACCATCAACAGTTTCGTTCATAGCTTTAACTAAATGACCTGTTTTATCATTAGCAATCAGTGAGTCCCAGTAAGAACCCCAAATTACTTTAATTACATTCCAACCAGCTCCTCTAAAACTTCCTTCTAGCTCTTGAATAATTTTTCCATTACCTCTAACAGGTCCATCTAATCTTTGAAGATTACAGTTTATAACAAATATTAAATTATCCAGTTTTTCCCTAGAAGCTAACCCTATAGCACCTAAAGACTCAGGCTCATCCATTTCTCCATCACCAAGAAATGCCCAAACTTTTCTACCTTCATCTTTAATTAATCCTCTATTAATTAAATATTTCATATATCTCGCCTGGTAAATTGCAAGCATAGGTCCTAATCCCATTGACACAGTTGGAAACTGCCAAAACTTTGGCATCAACCAAGGGTGTGGATATGAAGAAAGTCCCCCTGGTTTTACTTCTTGTCTAAAACTATCTAATTGTTTTTCATTTAATCTGCCTTCTAAAAATGCTCTAGCATAGATGCCTGGTGCACTATGACCTTGAAAATAAACTAAATCACCACCAAATTTATTATTTTTAGCTCTCCAAAAATGATTCATTCCTACATCATAAAGTGTTGCTGCAGATGCGAATGTTCCTATATGACCACCTAATTCAGGAAATTTTTTATTTGCTCTCACAACCATGGCTGCTGCGTTCCATCTAATTAAAGATCTAATTCTTCTTTCAATGTTCTGATCTCCATTGGACTTGACTTCTGCCTCTGGTGGGATTGTATTTATGTAAGGAGTGTGTTGTGTATAAGGAATATTTGCACCTTCTTGATATGCTTTGTTGATTAATTCTTTTATCAAAAAATGAGCTCTTTGATTTCCATCTTTTTCAACAACTGCAGATAAAGACTCTAACCAATCTTGTGTCTCTAATGGATCAATATCATTTTCATTTGTAACTTGAATTATTGTTTGTTTTTTTTCTGGGGCTGGACTTTGTTGACTAGCTTCTTCTTTTTTTTCATTCTTTAAAACAGATTCTGCTTGTTTAATAATACTTTCTGTATCTTTAGGAATTGGCTTTTCTGAAGGGCTTTCTTTTGAAGACTCAATACTTAATAATATGTCTCCTTTAGAAACTTTATCACCCACTTTAATATTTACAGATTCTATCTTGCCAGAAACTGTTGATGGAATTTCAACACTAGATTTGTCACTCTCAATGGTAACAACAGGATCATTTAAGTTTATTTGATCTCCAACTTTTACTAAAAGTTCAATGACCTCAACTTTTTCAAATTCACCAATGTCCGGAACAAGTAATTTTTCACTCATTATTTTAAATCGATTTATACACTTAAAAAAAACTATATCTCATGTTATTTTAGCACAATAATAAGCCTTTTTGTGCAAACCTGTATTTTTATTGAACAAAAAACTTTAAAATTAACAAATAAATAAGAAGTTAATTTCTCTCAATGCACATGGCTATTCCCATTCCACCACCAATACAGAGGGTGGCACAACCTTTGCTTTTATTTCGTCTAATCATCTCATGAATAAGAGTTACTAAAATTCTGGTTCCTGAAGCTCCAATTGGATGTCCTAATGCAATTGCCCCACCATTAACATTTACAATCTCTTTAGGAATTTTAAGATCTCTAATTACAGCAATACTTTGAGCTGCAAATGCTTCATTTATTTCAAATAAATCGACATCTTCTCTCCTCCATTCAGCTTTTTCTAAAGCTATATTAACAGCTTGAATTGGACCTAACCCCATCAACGAGGGTTCAACACCACAAGTTGCCCAAGAGACTACTTTAGCTAAAGGCTCTATGTCTCTATGTTCTGCTTCATCTCTAGACATTAATATAGTTGCTGCCGCACCATCATTGATTCCTGATGAATTTCCTGCGGTGACTGTTCCATTTTCTTTGAAAACAGTTTTTAGTTTTTTTAGATCTTCTAAATTTAAATTGCTTCTTGGATGTTCATCTTTTTCAAAAAGAAAATTTTTATTATCTGTATCAATCTTTAATTTGATCAGCTCATTTTTGAATCTATTTTCATTTATAGCTTGTTGAGTTTTTTCTTGAGAATTTAATGCAAATAAATCTTGTTCATCTCTAGAAATTTTATATTTTTCTGCAACATTTTCAGCAGTTATTCCCATGTGATAATTGTTAAACGAGTCTATTAATCCATCATTGATCATCGTATCTACTAACTTATTTTCATCTAGTCTTTTATCTTCTCGATAAAATATAGCATGTGGTGCTCTAGACATATTTTCTTGTCCACCAGCAACTATAATTTTATTTTCACCTAGTTTAATAGACTGATATCCTGAAATTACAGATCTTAATCCAGATCCACATACTTGATTGATTATATGTGCAGGTTTTGAAACTGGAATTCCAGCATGAATAGAAGCTTGTCTTGCTGGGTTTTGTCCTAGTCCAGAAGTTAAAACATGTCCCATAATCACTTCATCAATATCGTCTGATTTTAATTTTGATTTATAGACAGCTTCTTTAATAGCTAATGCACCTAATTTATCAGCACTCAAATCTTTTAAAGATCCTTTATATGTGCCTATAGGTGTTCTTAATGCAGCTGTAATAACTACATCATCTAGTTTTTTGGTCATTGCTAATACAACATAATATTTTATAAGTTAAATTACATTAAAAACTTTGATATACTGAGTAAATTATTTAATTAAGGACCGCTGGCCAAATTGGATAAGGCGCTCGGCTACGAACCGGGAGATTCCAGATTCGAGTTCTGGGCGGTCCACCAAAAAGGATAAATAAAAAAATGTTAGATTGGCTACTAAAATCATCTCTACAAAAATCAGTTATATATTTTTTTATAATTGTTTTTATAATCTTATTAATTTTAACCTTCATATTATAAAAATTATGAGTAATGAATTTGAACAAATAAGTATTAAATCTGGTTTTATGAAACACAATGGTGGTGTTTTATTTAGAACTATGTCTGAAACAGAATATGAGTTTAAATCTATAATTAATGAAAACCATTTGAATAATGCAGGAATAACTCATGGTGGTTATTTATCAGCCTTAATTGATGCAGGTGCAGGAACTGCTGCACACAGAGCGTCAGGTAATGCACCTTGTGTAACCATTTCATTAGACTTAAAATTTATTGGTGCATCTAAAGTGGGAGATGAAATCACCGGTTTTACAAGAATTTTAAAAAAAACAAATTCACTAGTATTTTTGTTTTGTGAACTAAAATGTAACAATAAAATTATAACCTCTGCTTCAGGTATATGGAAAATTTTAAAAATAAAATCTTCTAACTTAGGTCCAGGTGGTTAATTTTTAATAATTTTATAAACTTTAAAATGAGAACTTTTCTCTAATGATTCGGTCATGTTTTAACCTATTTTTGTTCTTTATGGACAACAATATATGGTGGAGTAAAAATTTAAGGTACCATCAATAGAAATGTCTAAAAATAAAATTACAGCTGTTCTTGGTCCAACAAATACCGGCAAAACCTATCTTGCAATAGAAACAATGCTTTCTTTTGATTCGGGAATGATTGGATTTCCATTACGTTTACTTGCAAGAGAGGTATATGACAAAATTATAAAAAAAATAAGCTCTGATAAAGTTGCATTAATCACGGGTGAAGAAAAAATAATTCCTCCTAATGCAAAATATTTTCTTTGCACAGTAGAATCGATGCCAATCAATAAGCATTTAGATTTTGTGGGTATTGATGAAATACAAATGTGTGCAGATCATGAGAGAGGTCATATTTTTACTGATAGATTGTTAAATCTTCGTGGCGAAAAACTAACGATGTTTATGGGATCTAGCACTATTAAAAATATAGTTAATAAATTGAATGAAGACACTGAGTTTATAAATAGAGAAAGACTTTCAAAACTTACTTATGTAGGGCATAAAAAAATATCAAGAATAAATAGAAAAACTGCAATAATAGCTTTTTCAACTGAAGAAGTTTATGCAATTGCTGAACTTGTACGTAGACAAAAAGGTGGAGCAGCTATTGTTATGGGCTCTCTAAGTCCAAAAACCAGAAATGCACAGGTTGAATTATATCAATCAGGGGATGTTGATTTCCTAGTTGCTACAGATGCAATTGGTATGGGAATTAATATGGATTTAGAAAATGTATATTTTTCAAACCTTAAAAAATTTGATGGTAAAAAATTAAGACGTCTTAATATGTCTGAGATTGGGCAAATTGCTGGAAGAGCAGGCAGATATTTAAATGATGGTAGTTTTGGAGTGACTGGAGACTGCAAAGATATTTCAGCTGAGGAAGTAGAATTACTTGAAAATCATAAATTTGAAGAAATTAGAATGTTATTTTGGAGAAATTCTAATTTAAATTTTAATAACGCTTTAAGTTTAATTAAATCACTTGAAGAAAAACCCAATAAAGATTGGTTAAGGAAAATACACGAGTGCGGAGATGAAAAAGTATTAAAATATTTTTTAAAAGATATGGAAGGTAACAAAATTGAAAACAACAGAGAAACACTTGAATTACTTTGGGAGTGTTGTCAAATTCCAGACTTTGTGAAAAAAACATATGGAAATCATATTGAAGTTGTTGGCAAGGTATTCAATTTTTTAAATAGTAATTATGGTAAAATTACCAATGATTATATGAGATTACAGTTGATGAAATTAGATAAATTAGAAGGAAATGTAGATTCTTTGTCAAATAGAATTGCAAATGTTAGAACTTGGTCTTATGTTTCCAATAAAATTAATTGGGTTGAAAACCAAGATTATTGGATAGAGAAAACAAAACTATTAGAAGATAGATTATCAGATAGACTACATGAAGAACTTACAAAAACATTTATTGATAAACGAGCCAGCGTACTTGCAAGAGGCTTAAACCAAGATATGGATTTTAAAACTGAAATAATGGAAAACGACAAAGTAATAATTGATGAGCAATTTATTGGTGATTTAAAAGGTCTAAAATTTGAAATGGACTTAAAAGTTGGGGCTTTAGAAACTGACATTAAATCATTGAAAAAGGCAGCAAGACAGACTGTGGGGCCCGAGCTTCAAAAAAGAGTTCAGTTAATCATAGAAACAGGTCTAATTGAATTAAAAGATGATTTTAAAATCTATTGGAAAAATTTTCCTATTGCAAAATTAGTAACCGGAAAAGATTATTTAAATCCAGATATACTTTTAATAGTAGATGATCTTTTAGAAAATAATGACAAACAAAAATTATCAGAATTTATTGAAAAATGGGTTAATGAAAAAATTAATTTAATACTAAAAAGTTTAATTGATCTAAGAAATTTAAAAGAAAGTAACTCATCAATTAAAGCTTTAGCTTATCAATTGTATGAAAGCAATGGTGTAGTTAAAAGAGAAATGGTTACCGAATACTTAAAAAAACTTGGGCAAGATGAAAGAAAAATTTTAAGAGACTTAGGGGTGAAGTTTGGGCGTTATCATATTTTTTTATTCAAACTATTAAAACCTGAAGCAGTTTCTTTAAGAACTTTATTATGGAAAAATTTTAACCAAAAGTATTTTGAGTTGACGCCACCTACGTTTGGTTTAAATTTTTTAGATGACAAAAATAAAAGAAATAAAAAATTTATGCTTTTATGTGGATTTGAAAATTTTGATAATTATTTTGTTAGAATTGACATCTTAGAGAGATTATTTATGCTAATTATTAACGCTAGCCCCGAAAAGGATAAAGAAATTAAACTAGTACCAGAGATGCTTAATTTATTAGGATGTAGTAAAGATAACTTTAAGAAATTGATTGAAAAAATGAATTATAAAACTTTAGAAAAAGACAATGATATGTATTTTAGATATAATCCAAAAAAACAAATTAAAAAAACTTTTAAAAAAATAGATACTTCAAACAGCCCATTTAAAGTATTGAAAAACTTAAATTTGAATTAATGATTAGCTTTTTTAAAAATAAAGAAAAAAATGAACCTCAGGATAACTCTTATTCTAAAATTGCTGCCTTGCTAATTCATGCAGCAAAAATAGATGAGGCTTATGAAAAAAAAGAAGAAGATATTATTAAAGAAACGCTTATTGATTTAGGCGCACCGGTCTCTGAGATAGATAAAATTATGTCTGAAGCAATAATTGTTGAAGATAACTCAAATCAAATATTAGATTTTACAAGAGAAGTAAAAAATGTTCCAGATTCTGATAAAATTAAAATAATTGAGTCATTATGGAAAATAATCTATTCAAACGATAGTGCTGACATTTATGAAACAAACTTAATGAGAAGACTCTCAGGTTTACTATATGTGGATGCCAAGACAATGGGAGACTTGAAGTTAAAAGTAAAAAGTGAATTGGGAAAATGACATACGTTGTAAATGATAAATGTATTAAGTGTAAACTAATGGACTGCGTTGAAGTCTGTCCTGTTGATTGCTTTTATGAAGGCAAAAATATGCTTGTAATTAAACCGGAGGAGTGTATAGATTGTGGCGTTTGCGAGCCAGAATGTCCAGTAGATGCGATAGTAGCAGATACTGAGTCTGGGAGCGAAAAATGGCTTGAACTAAATACAAAGTATTCTGAAATTTGGCCAAATATAACTATTAAAAAAGATCCTCCAGAGGATAATGAAAAATATAAAAATGAAGAAAACAAGTACGACAAATATTTTAGCGAAAATCTTTAAAAAAACTCCTGAGAAAAAAGTAAAAAAAAAAACTAAAGCAAAGGTAGCAAAAAAGCCTACGCTTCCTAAAGCTAAAGTTGTAAAAAAAAAAATTCCAGTAAAAAAAACTAAAACAATAAAAGCAACTCCAACTAAAATTAAAAAAAATTTAAAAACAGTCTCTAAAAAAGCTGTTCCAGAAAAAGTAGAAATTAAAACTGATAATTTAAGAATTTCAAAAAGTAATGAAGTTAAGCCTGAAATTAAAAAGGTAAAAAAACAAGAAACAGAAAAAAGAGAATATAAAGTTAAAGATTACGTTGTTTATCCAAAACATGGCGTTGGCCAAATTACAGAGTTTAAAAAAATTAACATTGGTGGAATTGATGTTGAAACTTATGTTCTTAAATTTGAAAAAGACAAAGCCAATGGTATGGTTCCTGTAAATAAGCAATCTCATCTTAGACCTCTTGCAACAATAAATCAGGTCAATAAATGTATATCTATTTTAAAAAGCAAGCCAAAAATTAAAAGATCTATGTGGAGTAGAAGAGCACAGGAATATGAAGCAAAAATTTCTTCAGGCAAAATCTATGAGCTTGCAGAAGTTGTTAGAGATTTAAATAAAGGTGACGACTTAATGGTTGATCAATCATACAGTGAAAGACAGTTGTTTGAAAAAGCTTATGAAAGAATTTTATCTGAATTTCAAATAGTGATGGGTGTATCATTAGAAGATACCCAGAAAAAATTAGATAAGGCTTTAAAGAGAAATTTGGAGGGCCAAGCAAAAGCTGTGGCTGCACCAACTAAGATTAAAGAACCTATCACAGAATCTGACACAGACTCAGAGCCAATTACCGATACTGA
This sequence comes from Candidatus Pelagibacter sp. PS_17, assembly GCF_059417945.1. Classification (NCBI taxonomy): domain Bacteria; kingdom Pseudomonadati; phylum Pseudomonadota; class Alphaproteobacteria; order Candidatus Pelagibacterales; family Candidatus Pelagibacteraceae; genus Candidatus Pelagibacter; species Candidatus Pelagibacter sp. PS_17. The sequence goes on along the minus strand of NZ_CM182073.1, from coordinate 11,842 downwards.
GGATTAAAAATTAGGGCAAAAAAAAACGCCTCTCACACATAACGTTATGAGAAGCGTTTTTTGAAAAGTCTAAGATACTATCTTTTTCTTTTCTTCGCTTTTTTAGCTTTTTTAGCTTTTTTCTTAGTCTTCTTTTTAGCTTTTTTAGCTTTTTTCTTTGTAGCCATCTTTAGCTCCCTGTTTAAGTTAAACGAATCAAAGTGATTCGTTGTTAACTTATTTTTATTTTTTTATACAAGTGATGTCAATTCATTAATTAATTGGCAAATTATAAATTTATTTTTTAAAAAAAATTTTTATTTAAAATTTTTGTTATGTAAAAAACATTAACGTTTATGCGACTTATAATGTCTTTTATAAAAATTAATTAAAAAGTTTTTCTAACTCATTTTGATAAGTTTTTATAATTTTATATCTTTTTAATTTTAAAGTAGGGGTCATCATATTGTTTTCAATTGTAAATTGATTTTTAATTACAAAAAACTTTTTTATTTTTTCTATTTTACTTAAATTTTTATTTATTTTTTCTATTTCTATTTTAATTTCTTCATTCTTTATATTTTTATATTCTGAGCTTAAAACAATTAAACAAACTAGATAAGGTTTGTTGTCACCATAAACTAAACTTTGCTCTATGTAATTAGATTTATTTAAATCACTCTCTATTTTGATTGGAGAAATATTATCTCCACCTGGAGTTATAATTATATCTTTTTTTCTATCTGTTATTTTTAAAAACTCGCCATCAAACTCTCCAATGTCACCTGTAGATAACCATCCATTCTTTAAAACTTTATTTGTTTCTTCTTCATTATTCCAGTAACCCAACATCACATTTTCTCCTTTAACCAGAATCTCACCATCATTTGCAATTTTAACTAAATTTCCCCTAAATGGTTTGCCCACAGTTTCTACCCTAATTTCATTAATAGAATTACAGCTTACTACAGGAGATGTTTCGGTTAATCCGTACCCTTGTAACGTTGGGAGACCAATTGCATTTAAAAAGCAACCCACTTCTTTGTCTAACGCTCCTCCTCCTGAAATAAATGCCTTTAGATTTCCACCAAATTGTTCTTTGATTTTCTTTCGTACTAAAAGATCACAAACAAAATTTATTAAACTTTCTATTAATGAAAATTGCACTCTATTTAATTTCTTATTTCCAAGTTTGATGGTTTGATTGATTAAGAATTTTTTTATTCCTGTAGCTTTACTAAAATTAGTATTTATTTTTTGATGTAAATTTTGATAAAATCTAGGAACTGCTGTCATTATCTCAGGTGAACAATTTTCCATATTTTTTATAAGTTTTTCTATACTCTCAGCATAGAATACCTGTGCTCCCACGACTATTTGAACAAATTGGACTGTATGTTCATATGAATGAGAAAGGGGTAGCCATGTCAAAAATTTAGGTTTTTTTGAGACAAACTCTTTTAATAAACCAAGGGCTCCCTCACAATTGTTTAAAATTCCACCATGGCTTAATACAACTCCTTTTGGATTTCCCTGGGTACCAGATGTATAAATTATACAAGCAATATCTTTTCTTTGAATTTTTAATTCAGAAAAATTTAAGGAATTAAAGTTTTTATTAGCAAAAATTTGATTAATACTTACATGAAGTTCTTGGTCAAATTCTTCAATTACATCAAAAAAAATAATTTTTTTTATAAATTTTTTTTTAGGTATAATATTTTTTACTTTTAAATACTGTGTCTTATTAGAAATGATTAAAACAGTCGGAGTGCAATCATCAATTATATACTCATAGTCTCTTTCTACATAAGTTGTATAAGCCGGAACTGTTATGCCCTCCGAAAGCATAATAGATAAATCTGATATCATCCACTCTGGTCTATTTTCTGATATTAACAAGCATCTATCACCTTTTTTTATATATCTTGATATTTCCTCAGAAAGTTTAATGACATTTGAATATACATCTTCCCAAGAATATTTTTTTTCAACTTCTTTTAAGGATTGTAAAAACACACTTGTTTTATCTTGTGTAAGATACTGTTTATAAAATAGTTCTAATAAATTATTAATTTTGTTTATTTCCATAATATATTGGTGGGCGAAGAGAGAATCGAACTCTCACTTCTTGCGAAACACGATTTTGAGTCGTGCGCGTCTACCAGTTCCGCCACTCGCCCTTTGTTTTCCTTATTATAACTATAAAATTAAATAGTATAAGAACATAATTTATATTAAAAACAAAAAAATGCTTAATGAATTATATCAAAAAACTTTAAAACTTGCTGCCCACAAGAAGTCAAATACTTATCTTGCAATTTTATCTTTTACTGAAAGTTCTTTTTTTCCAATCCCACCTGACGTTATGATTGCTCCAATGGTTATTGCAAAAAAAAATGATTATTTAAAAATTTTTTTAATAGCTACTTTGTTTTCTTCACTTGGGGGTATCCTTGGATATTTCATTGGATCTTATTTTTTTGATCTTGGAATGATTGTAGTAGAATTTTATAATTATGAAGAAAAGGTAATTAATCTTAAAAATAGCTTATCTGAGGGAAGTGGTCTTTATGTGTGGCTTGCTACATTATTTCTTGCTGGGTTTACGCCTTTGCCCTTTAAAGTATTCACAATAACAAGTGGTATGATTGGTTTTAATTTGCCTATATTTTTCATTATTTGTCTATTTTCTAGAGGGTTGAGATTTTTTATCGTCTCATACCTATCATATAAATTTGGTGATATTTTTAGCAAGTTTATGAAAACTGATGCTGCAAAATGGTTTACAATTTTAGGTATTATAATTGTATTAATTTTTACCCTAATATATTTTGCAATTAAATAACACAAACATGATTAAACGAAAAACTACACTTCATCTTATATTGTTATTCAGTATTTTTGCTCTTTTAACAGCCTATTTTATTGAACATATTTTGGGTCATCAACCGTGCAATCTTTGTTTAATTGAAAGAATACCTTATGTTGTTTCAATAGTTATAATTTTACTTTTTATTTTTATTCAAAAGTTTGAAAGATTTTTTTTAATAATTTTAAGTATTACATTTATTATAGCATTCTCTATTTCGTTTTATCATTTTGGAATAGAGCAAGGCTTTATAAAAGAGTCTTTAGTTTGTGACCTAAATTCTAATAATGCAGATTTGACTAAAGAAGCTCTTCTAAATCAGCTAAAAGAGGTTACAGTTAGCTGTAAAGATGCAACGTTTAAAATTTTAGGATTATCTCTTGCTACAATAAATATTTTTATCTCTTTAATAATCACAACTATAACTATAAAACTTTTCTTAACTTATGAAAAAAACAAATAAAGAAAAAGTAAAAGAATTTATTCGAGTTGATCACGCAGGTGAACGAGGTGCAATAAAGATTTATGAAGGCCAATTACTAGCTCTAAATACATTTGTTAAAGATGAAAACCTTAAAAAGAAAATTGAAGAAATGAAAATTCACGAAAAAGAACACTGTGAATATTTTGAAAATGAAATTAAAAAAAGAAATATAAAACCTACAAAGTTTTTACCTTTATGGGATTTGCTTGGTGTAGGACTTGGTTTTGGCTCAACAATGCTGGGGAAAAAAGCTGCTATGCTATGCACTGCCTCAGTGGAAGAAGTAATTGACGAACATTATCTAAATCAAATTAATGAGTTAGAAAACGATGAGAAAAAATTAAAAGAAAAAATAATTAAATTTAGAGAAGATGAGCTGCATCATAAAGATATAGCCTATAAAGAAGGTGCAACTAAAAAAGGAATGTATTCTATTCTGGATAAATTAATTAAAACTGGATCAAAAATTGCTATTAATATTTCTGAGAAAATTTAATTAAGCTTCTAACTCAACATCCCAATACAAATAATCCATCCAGCTCTTGTGTAGGAAATTTGGTGGGAAATTTTTACCATTTTTATGTAGGTCTTCTGTAGATGGCTGATATGGCTTTTGATTTAAGCTCATATCCAAATTTTTTAATAACCTTCCACCTTTTTTTACATTGCATGAAGAACAAGCAGTTACAACATTATCCCAGTTGGTTTGTCCACCTTTAGATCTTGGAAGTAAATGATCAAAAGTAAGATCTTCACCACTTCCACAGTATTGACATGAAAATTTATCTCTTAAAAAAACATTAAATCTTGTGAAGCTAGGATTAGACTGTGGTTTTATAAAACTTTTTAATGCAATAACACTTGGTAATCTCATATTAAACGATGGGCTCCTAATAACTCTGTCATAATTACTAACTATAACAACTCTATCCAAAAAAACAGATTTTATAGAATCTTGCCAGCTCCATAAAGACAATGGATAATAACTTAAAGGCCTATAATCTGCATTTAACACTAGCGCAGGACATTTTTCTAAAGACAAATTCTGATCGTTAAAAATCATTATAAAAAACTCTAACTGAAAAAAAATAATTTATCAATAAATAGAATTTAATTATATTTGAAAGTTATTTTTAATATAATTTAAAGCCGCGCTTGATGCCTCAATAGGAATATGATGTTCACAATTCTTTATCATTTTGGTTTCAATTTCAATATTATTTCTAATTAGGAAATCTTTTGCCTCTAATAAAAATGTTGGTGACACAACTGCGTCTTGATCACCATGTATCAATAGCATTTTAGTAGAAGAAGATTTTCTCATACTAAGATCATCTTGATTAATTATCTTACCAGAAAAACCAACAATACAATTATAATTTTGATTGCTAGTTAAACCTAAATTAATAGACATCATGCATCCTTGACTAAATCCTGATAAGCAAATTTGAGAATTATTAAGATTATATTCAGTTTTAACTTCTTCAATATATTTTTGGAGTTTATTTTCTGCTTTTTTAGATTCTTCTAGAATATAACTTGGATCATCTTTAGTTAAATCAAACCATTGAAAACCTGCTGGGTTAATTTTACATTCTTCATGACCATCTGGACATAAAAAAATAGTATTAGGCAAAAATCTTTTCCAATTTAAGGTCAACATACTTATGTCTTTCCCATCACCCCCATAACCGTGCAGTAAAATAATAGCATTTTTAATTGGCATATCTTTTTCTGGCTTAATAATTGTAGTTGATAGACAAAGTGTCATAGATGTTTTTATTATGTTTTTTTTATTAAAAATTATTCTACAATAGTTTCATGATAACAGGAACATTAGTTAAAATTTTAGGTATTGTGCTTTTAATAGTTGTAGCAGTCGTCTTGATCTTAGGAATTGGAACTTTGTTCAAAGGTGGCGAAACTAGCAAAAAATATTCGAATAAACTGATGCAGCTAAGAGTGTTGCTGCAATTCATTGCTATAGTAGCATTGGTTAGTTTTGCTTATTTCTTTAAAGATTAATCGTATTGTTTTAGCCAATTAATAAAATCCAAATTATTAAAATCAATAGATCCCATAATACGCCCAAACTCTTCACCTTTTTTATTAAATAAAATAGTTGTAGGAACTCCCCTTAAAGAAAATTTTTTAGCCAAAGTAATTGGCGCATCAAAATATATCTCTAGATTTTGAATATTTAGTTCTCTAAAAAAAGAATCTGATTTAGAGAAATTTTCCTGGCCAATATTAATAGGAAAAATTTTTAAGTTATCAAAATTACTATTTGACTGTAAGTCATCTAGAGATGGCATCTCCTCTCTGCAAGGAGCACACCAAGTAGCCCAAAAATTCAATATTAACAATTTTCCTTTAAAATCATCTAAATTTACATCATAATTATTTGAGTCTTTAAAAACTACTCCCTCATATATTTTTGTATTTTTTGATAAAACTAAATTTTTTATATTAGGTTTTTCTAGTGCATAACTAATGTTGCTAGTTATTAGGTAGATAAATATTAATAATAATTTCATGCTAAATATGTATAATTAATTATCATGGTAAAAAATAAAAACAATATGGCAATATGGGGATCAAGAATAAAGAAAGATGCCTCAACTTTGTTCCAAAAAGTTGGTAATTCAATAGATATTGATAAAAAGCTTTTTCAAGAAGATATTTTAGGATCAATCGCACATGTTGAGATGTTATTTAGACAAAAAATTATTTCTTTTAAAATTAAGAATAAGATAATTTTTGGACTTAATAAAATTGAGAAAGAAATTTTAAAAAATAAATTTGAATATAATAAAAAATATGAAGATATTCATATGAATATTGAAAAAAGATTATTTCAAATTATAGGAGAAGAGGCTGGATATGTTCACACGGCTAGATCTAGAAATGATCAGGTAATTACTGATTTTAAAATGTGGACGACTTCAGCAACTAAAGAAATTAATAAGAATTTAGACAATATTATTAAAACCATTCTCAAAATTTCAGAAAAAAATATTGAAACCATAATGCCTGGGTTTACTCATTTAAAAAATGCACAAGCTGTATCTTTTGCGCATTATTTAATGTCTTATGTAGAAATGTTTAATAGGGACAAAAAAAGATTTACCTATAATTTAGAAAGTTTATCAGAAAATCCTTTGGGTGTTGCTGCTTTAACAGGTACTTCTTTTAATATTGACAGAAATTTTACTTCAAAAAAACTAGGCTTTAAAAGACCAACAAATAATTCAATTGATACTGTTGCAGATAGAGATTTTGTTCTAGATTTTTTATATAGCGCTTCTGTTTGTTCAATGCATATTTCAAGAATTGCTGAAGAGCTTATTATTTGGAACTCTGATGGATTCAACTTAATTGCACTTTCAGATAAAGTGGTAACTGGTTCTTCGATAATGCCTCAAAAGAAGAATCCCGATTTGTTAGAATACTTAAGAGGGAAAACTGGAATGGTTTATGGAAATTTATTTTCAATGCTGACAATTCTTAAAGGACTTCCCATATCTTATTTTAAAGATCTTCAAGATGACAAAGAAATACTCTTCAAATCTAATGAAATCCTCAATAATAGTATTGCTATTCTTAATGAGGTTTTAAAAAATCTAAAGCCTAATAAACAACAAATGTTAGACCTTGCTAACTCAGGCTATATTACAGCTACTGACTTAGCTGACTATCTTGTTAAAAATCATTCAATGCCATTTAGAAAAGCGTATCAAACTACAGCTTCTATTGTGAATTATGCAGAGAAAAAAAAGAAAAAATTGAATGAATTAAATATTGACGAACTAAAGAAAATTGAACCAAGGCTCACAATTGAAGTTTTAAAGATATTTAATGTGAAAAACTCTGTTAACTCTAAAAAATCTTATGGTGGAACGTCTTTTGATAATATCAAAAAAATGATAATGAAATATAAAAAGATGTAAAATGATAAAAAAACTAATTTTAATTTTTATAATTTGTTCTTTCTTGTTTTCATGTGGAAAAAAAGGAGATCCTCAATATGAGGGGAATGAAATGGTTTTTCCAAAGTCAGTAGATCGATGAAATATATAAATAAAAACTTAACAATTGAAAAAGTTAATGTTCAAAAAATAGCAAAAAAGTTTGGTACACCAACTTATTGTTATTCACACAAACGGCTAACAGAAAATATAAAAAATTTTAAAAAAAATTTTAGCTCTTTTTCTCCATTGATTTGTTTTGCTGTCAAATCCAATACTAATGTAAATCTGATAAGAGAAATTAGAAAATTAGGGCTAGGTGCTGATGTTGTTTCAATGGGTGAGTTAATGATGGCTCTAAAAGCAGATATAGACCCAAAAAAAATTGTTTTTTCGGGCGTGGGTAAAACTTCAAAAGAAATAAGTTATGCAATTGATAAAAAAATTTTATTAATAAATGCTGAGTCTAAAAGTGAAATTATTGAAATTGAAAAAATTGCAAAATCAAAAAAAAAAATAGTTAATATAGGTATTAGACTTAATCCCAATACAGATGCTAAGACATTAAAACAAATTTCAACTGGAAAAAAAGAAAATAAATTTGGTGTAGATGAAAAAACTTTTTTTGAATTAGTAAATTTTACAAATCATTCTAAAAATATTAACCTTAAATGCTTAAGTGTTCATATTGGTAGTCAAATTTTAGATCACAAACCATATGAAAAAATGCTCAATGTAGTGAATAAAATAATAAAAAAAAGTGGTCATATCTTTGAATTTATTGATCTAGGTGGGGGCATGGGTATTTCTTATGAGAAAAATAGTAAAAAACTTAACTATCAAAAATATAACATTGCTATACAAAAATTTTTAAAGGGCCAAAAAACAAAAATAATATTTGAACCTGGTCGATCTATAGTTGGTAATATTGGATTTTTAATTTCTCAAGTTATTTATATAAAAGAAAATACTAAAAAAGATTTCATCATATTAGATGCTGCAATGAATGATCTTATGAGACCTGCATTATATGGTGCAAATCACCAAACTATACCTGTAGTAAAAAATAATAGAATTTCAAACAAAACTTATGAATTTGTAGGACCAATTTGTGAAAGTACAGACAAATTTACAACTATAAAAGGTTTTCAGAAATTAAAAGAAAAAGATCTTGTGATAATGTGTGATGTTGGAGCTTATGGAATGTCACTAAGCTCAAATTACAATGTAAGACCAAAGCCAGCAGAATTAATAATTAAAGGATCAAAGATTAATATTATTAAAAAAAGACAAAAACTAAAAGATTTGATTTAGTTTTTGATTAATATGATAAGAAATTTTTTATTTTCATTATTTTTTTTCTTAGGAATAGTTTTAATTTCCATAATTTTCTTGCCAGCAATTTTACTACCAAAAAAAATAGTTTTATTTGGTGGAAAAATTATGGGCTTTTGGACTTCTTTATGTTTAAAAATATTTTTATCAACAAAGATAATCATTAAAGGTAGGGAAAACATAATTAGAGGAAAAAAATTTTTTATAGCTGCTTCACACCAGTCAATGTTTGAAACTTTTTTTTTACAAACTATCTTTAATTCTCCTGTTTTTATTTTAAAAAAAGAATTGCTAATGATTCCTATATTTGGCTGGTATTTAAAAAAAATAGGGTCAATTTCAATTAAAAGAAATAAAATTTCTAAAGAAAACTTAGGTTTTTTCGATGATATTTCTAAACAAGTGAAATTATCTGAAAGACCTTTAATAATTTTTCCACAAGGAACAAGACTTTCTGCAGAAGATAGAACTCCTTTTAAAAAAGGATCTGGTAGAATTTATGAAGAATTAAATATTCCATGCCAACCAATCGCAATCAATTCTGGTAATACCTGGCCAAAACATGGTTGGAAAAAAATTAATACCACTCTAACTGTTTCAATTTTAAAACCTATTGAACCTGGACTAAGCAAGGAAATTTTTACAAAAGAATTGGAAAAAACTATTTACACTGAACTTGATACTTTAAGCTAGCCTTTCATAGGCATTACAACAAATATACTGTCAAAATCGCCTGGATCTTTAATTAATGCCGGAGACCCAGTATCATTGAAAAAAATTTCAATCTTATCTCCATCAAGTTGTGCTGCTACATCAATTAAATATCTAGAATTAAAACTTATTTCTAGATCATGATCAAACTTTACAGTTAAACTTTCTTTTCCATCACCACTATTTGTGTTGTTAACTGATAAGTTTAAAACGTCTTTTGACAAACTAAATTTAACTCCATCTTTTTTATCTAATGAAACTGAAGCAACTCGATCAACAGAGTCTAAAAATAATTTTAAATCTATTTCTAACTTCTTTTGATTATTCTTAGGTATTACCTGAATATAATTTGGAAATTTTCCATCAATTAACTTAGATATTAATATACTATTATTTAATTCAAATTTTATTTTAGATTTAATATTTGAAATTTTAACATCACCATCATAACTTTCTAACAATGAGCATAGTTGAAAAATTGTTTTTTTAGGAAGTATTATTGGTTCAAAATCTACTTGCTGGTCTAATCTTATTTTTGAAATAGACATTCTATGACTGTCTGTAGCTGCTGCTGTTAAAAAATTTTTATCTTCAGTTTGTGTTTGATGAAAAAAAATTCCACTTAAATAGTGTCTTGTTTCATCATTTGAAACTGAAAATTTACATTTATTCAATAATTTCAATAATTGTTTTGATTTTATAGAAAATTCATTTTGATTAAAGTTTTCATCTGTTAGTGGAAACTCAGATGCACTAATACAATTTAAATTAAAAACAGACTTTTCAGACTCAACTTGAAGTTTGCTAACGTCTGTTAAAGATAAATTAATTTTTTTTCCTGACGAAAATTTTCTTATGATGTCATACATAATAGATGACGTGGTAGTTGTGTTTCCTTCTTCTATAACTTCTACATTGTTAATTTGATGAATAAATATTAAATCTAAATCTGTTGCTGTAATTGTTAGGTTAGAATTACTCGCATTTAATAAAACATTTGACAAAATAGGGAGTGTGCTTCTTTTTTCAATTACGCCTTGGCAATAATTAAGTGCTTGTTGCAGATCTTGTTGATTAACGTTAAATTTCATTTTCTTTATTATACAATATCTGATTTTTTAGATTATTAATATTGTTTGTCATTTCTGGATCTTTTTCTTTCAATTTTTCAATGGTTTTAACTGAATGAATGATTGTTGTATGATCTCTATTAGAAAATTCTCTTCCAATTTCAGGTAATGACTTAGATGTCAAAATTTTTGTTAAATATATTGCTGTTTGTCTTGGTCTTACAAGATATCTAGATCTTCTTGAAGAAAGCATCTCACTTTTACTAATTTTGAAGAACTTACATACGGTTGATTGTATTAAATCTATTGTTACTTTGTTTTCTCCAATATTTAATAGATCTTTTAAAACTACTTTAACCTCTGATAAATTTGGAACTTTGTTGTAAATTCTTGAAAAAGAAACAACTCTATTAATTGCTCCTACTAACTCTCTAATACTTGTGGTTATTTCTGTGCTTATAAACTTTTGTATTTCTTCTGAAATATTTACTTGATTTGAGTAAAAAATGTTTAGTTCCTCTGTTTTTTGTTTAACAATTTTACTTCTAAGTTCATAGTCAGGTTTTTGTATATCCACAACAAGACCTCCAGCAAATCTTGATTTAATTCTATCTTGGATTCTTGATAATTTGTTCGGAGCTCTATCGGCAGAGATTATAACTTGTGAGCCTTTATCTAATAGTGCATTAAACGTATGAAAAAACTCTTCTTGCATTGCTTCTTTACCATTCATGAATTGAATATCGTCTATCAATAATATGTCAGTATTTCTAAAATACTCTTTAAACTTCACCATATCATTAGATTTGATTGATTTTACAAACTGATACATAAATCTCTCAGCAGAAATAAACATAACTTTGTTTTTTTCTTTTAATGAAAGACCAATTGAATTTAATAAATGTGTTTTTCCCATTCCAACTCCTCCATAAATATAAAGTGGATTATAATGAGAAATATTTTCTGAAACTTTCATGGATGCTTCATAGGCAAGTTTATTACTTGTTCCTGTTATAAAATTATCAAATCTTTTATTTGGGTCTATTCTGTTATATTGTAAGTATGTATCTTTAATGAATGATACGTTTTCATTATTTTCATTTTTAGTAAAATTATTTTCTATCTCATTTTCAGAATTTTTTTCAATAATCTTAAACTCTATTCTTGTTAAATCTTTCTTATACGTTTTTACTATTTGCAAAATTTGGTCTAAATATCTTGAAGTAATCCAGTCTCGAATAAATCTAGTAGAAACCGAAAGTAAGACATAGCTATTCATCTCTTCAACAAAGTCTATCTTTCTAAGCCAGCTTTCATATATATCGCTACCTAGCTTATTTTTCATATCCTTTTGAATTAAAGCCCAATCTAAAGCTTCAGATGAAACATCTTTTGTACTTTGTGTTGTGTTGTTGCTTGTCAT